>JBGAOZ010000011.1:0-136189 GCA_044221545.1 Phycisphaerales bacterium | reverse complement strand
CGCGGCGGCGGCGCCGGCGCCGCAGGTCGAGGCGGCGCCGCTGACGGGGGACGAGCCGGCGACGCGGCCGGAGCTTCTGGTGGCGCCCGAGGCGCTCAAGCGTGGCCCGCACGCCGAGAGCCGGTGCGTGGACTGCCACCAGGACGCGGCGGGACTCCCGCACGCGGCCAAGCTCGAGCGGGCCACGTGCACCTCGTCGTGCCACGCGGTGCAGGTGAAGGACTACACGGGGGGGGCGCACCAGAGGGCGCTGGACCGCAAGGACCCGCTGGCGCCGACGTGCGTGTCGTGCCACGGGACGCACGAGATGCTGAAGGTCAAGGACCGCCAGTCGGTCTCGAACAAGCTCAACTCGCTGTTCCTGTGCGGGGACTGCCACAAGAAGCACTCGCCGACGGCGCGTGACGCGAACCCGGCGGAGCGGGTGACGGACTTCCTGGACTCGGCGCACGCGCGGGCGGCGACCAAGGGGGGGCTGGCGGTGTCGGCGACGTGCGTGGACTGCCACGGGGCGCACGGGGCGTTGCCGTCGAGGGAGGCGGACTCTCCGGTGAACCGGCTGCACATCCCGGAGACGTGCGGGAAGTGCCACATCGGCGTGCTGGAGGTGTACGCGCAGAGCGTGCACGGGCGGAAGCACCTGCAGGAGAACCGCAACGCGGCGGTGTGCTCGGACTGCCACACGGCGCACCAGATCACGCAGGTCTCGTCGTCGGGATTCATGCTGGACGTGATCAACGAGTGCGGCCGGTGCCACGACAGCCCGGACGGGCGTGCGGGGCGGGTGGGGACGTACTACAAGACGTACGCGGAGAGCTACCACGGGCAGGTGACGCGGCTGGGGACGACGCGGGCGGCGCGGTGCTCGGACTGCCACGGCTCGCACGACATCCGGGCGCTCAAGGACCCGGCGTCGCGGGTGGCGGGGAAGAACCTGGTGGCGACGTGCGGGAAGTGCCACCCGGCGGCCAACGCGCGGTTCGTGGAGTTCGACCCGCACGCGAACCACCGGGACGCGAAGAACTACCCGCTGCTGCACGGGGTGTGGCTGTACTTCATGATCCTGATGTCGACGGTGTTCACGTTCTTCGGGGTGCACACGGCGCTGTGGTTCGTGCGTTCGCTGGTGGAGCGGGCGCGGCACGGCCGGCCGCACCACCCGGCCAAGGCCGGGACGGCGATCCGGCGGTTCAACACGCTGGACCGGATCAACCACCTGCTGGTGGCGTTGACGTTCTTCGGGCTGACGGCGACGGGGATCCCGCTGGTGTTCGCGCAGCGTGAGTGGGCGCGTCGGATGGCGGACCTGGTGGGGGGCGTGCACGCGGCGGGGCTGTGGCACCGGTTCTTCGCGGCGCTTCTGATCTTCAACCTGGGGCTGCACTTCTACGGGCTGACGCGGACGTTCCTGCGGCGGCGGTGCTCGGCGGGGGCGTGGCTGTTCGGGCCCAACTCGCTGCTGCCGAGGTGGAAGGACGTGACGGACTGCCTGGGGATGTTCCGGTGGTTCCTGGGGTTGGGGAGGCGGCCGAGGTTCGACCGCTGGACGTACTGGGAGAAGTTCGACTACTGGGCGGAGGTGGGCGGTTCGTTCATCATCGGGGGCTCGGGGCTGCTGCTGTGGTTCCCGGAGCTGGCGTCGAGGCTGCTGCCGGGGTGGCTGTTCAACATCGCGATGATCGTGCACGGGTACGAGGCGCTGCTGGCGATCGGGTTCATCTTCACGATCCACTTCTTCAACGCGCACCTGCGTCCCGGGGCGTTCCCGGTGGACGAGGTGATCTTCACGGGGAGCCTGCCGGAGCACGAGCTGGCGGAGCAGAGGCCGGAGGAGTACCAGCGGCTGGTGGACAGCGGGGCGCTGGCGTCGCTGCGCGTGAAGGCGCCGGACCCGGCGCGGCGTCCGGCGATCGTGGCGGTCGCGATCGTGTCGGTGGCGATCGGCCTTGTGCTGCTGGGGTTCATCATCGCGGGGGGCTTTTTCTGATCGGAGCGTTGACGTGTTCCTGTCGCGGGCATTGAGCAGAGCGGCGCGGGCGATCCGGGGCCACCCCCGGGTGGCGATCGCGGCGAGCGTGGTGATGCTGCTGGCGGCGGCGGGGCAGGGGTGGCGGCTGATGCGGGCGGCGAGCCTGGACCGGGTGGGGCTCAGCCCGATCGGGGCGGGGCAGGAGCGGGCGGGGGGGATGGAGCCGCTGGCGCGGCCGGTGAGCGTGGTGACGTTCGCGGACGGGTGCATGACGTCGCGGTGCCACGCGTCGATGAGCGAGCCGGCGGTGGTGCACGCGCCGGTGTCGGCCTCGGCGTGCCAGAGCTGCCACGAGCCGGACGCGGGGAACCACACGTTCCCGGTGCGCGGCGCCAAGGGTGAGATGTGCACGTCGTGCCACGAGACGGCCCAGCACCGCACGTTCCAGCACCGCGCGATGAGCGAGGAGGGGTGCCTGGCGTGCCACAACCCGCACGGGACGGGATCGCCGAATCTGCTGGCGGGGGCGACGCTGGAGAAGACGTGCATGAAGTGCCACCCGCGGGCGGAGGGGAGCTCGGTGCATGCCCCGTACGCGGGCGGTCGGTGCGACGCGTGCCACGATCCGCACGGGGCGGAGAACGCGTCGCTGCTGCCGGAGGGGGAGGGCGACGAGTCGTGCGCGGCGTGCCACGCGGCAACGGTGCGTGCGGTGCGGGCGGGTCCGCACGGGGGCGGCGGAGCGTCGGGCGGGCTGGCGGTGGAGACGCGGGCGAGCGGGCTGCTCCGGAAGCACTCGTGCATGGCGTGCCACCGGCCGCACGCGGGGGAGTACAAGGGGCTGCTGTCCGAGCAGCCGCGGGTGCTGTGCACGTCGTGCCACGCGGATGTGGGCGGGGAGGTTTCTGGGGCGTCGGTGTCGCACGACGCGGTGCTCAAGGGGGAGCAGTGCGTGACGTGCCACGACCCGCACGGGTCGGGGCTGGAGCACACGCTGCGGGACACGCAGCCGAGGATCTGCCTGTCGTGCCACAACAAGCCGGTGAAGGCGGCGGACGGGCGGCAGGTGCCGGACATGTCCGGGGTGCTGCTGAACGCGCCGGTGGTGCACGGGGCGGTGCGGGAGGGCGAGTGCAGCGCGTGCCACCACGTGCACGGGGGGACCAACGCGCGGATGCTGGGGCAGCTGGACCCGGGCCTGCTGACGGGTGGCCGGGACGAGGGGAGCTTCACGATGTGCTTTGCGTGCCACGACCCGAACCTGGGGCGGGCGGACGCGATCACGCGGTTCCGGGACGGGGACACGAACCTGCACGCGTCGCACCTGAAGCCCGGGGGCAAGGCGCGGGGGTGTGCCTCGTGCCACGCGGTGCACTCGGGGGACCTGCCGCGGCTGATCGCGCGGAGCGTGAACTTCGAGGGATCGGGGTGGATGATGCCGCTGGAATTCGAGCTGACGCCCGAGGGCGGTGCGTGCGCATCGAGCTGCCATGAGCTGCTGGCGTACAGCCGGCGGCCGGGGGGCGTGCGCCGCGTCAAGAACGAAGGTGCACCGTGAAATCTCGCACGCCAATGGTCCTGGTGGCGGTCGCGGCGTCGTGGGGGGCGGGCCCGTGGGTGGCCGGGGCGCAGCCGCCGGGGGCGCGGGAGCCGATGGGATCGACGGCGGCGCCGCCGACGACGGTGACGCCGCGCGAGGGGTGCGTGACGGCCGAGTGCCACCCGGGGGTGAAGTCCCGCCCGGTGCTGCACGGGCCGGTGCGGGTGAACGGGTGCGACGGGTGCCACCGGCTGACGGACCCGGCGGGCCACAAGTTCGAGTTCACGAGCGAGCGCGGCTCGATGTGCGCGCTGTGCCACGACACGCAGACGTCGGAGATGCCGTTCACGCACGAGCCGTTCGCCAGGGGGGAGTGCCTCTCGTGCCACGACCCGCACGGGAGCACGTCGCCGCAGATCCTGCGGGGCGAGCGGTACGCGGACGCGTGCGCGTCGTGCCACCAGGACATCACGGGTGCGCACGACCAGGTGCACGGCCCGGCCTCGGCGGGTGCGTGCGGGGCGTGCCACCAGCCGCACGCCTCGAAGTTCCCGCGGCTGCTGAACGTGCAGGGTCGGGAGCTGTGCCTCAAGTGCCACGTGCGGACGGGGATGGAGATCGAGGGCAAGCCGTTCGTGCACGAGCCGGCGAAGGGGGACTGCGGGGTGTGCCACGCGCCGCACGCGACGGACAACCCGGCGATCCTGGTGTCCGAGCCGGTGAAGCTGTGCACGGAGTGCCACCAGGACATCGGCCGGACGGTGAGCACGGCGAGCACGCAGCACGCGGCGGTGACGACGCAGCGTGCGTGCCTGAACTGCCACAACCCGCACGCGAGCGACCACGCGAGCCTGCTGAAGCAGGAGGTCAAGACGCTGTGCTTTGAGTGCCACGACCGGCCGATCAAGATGCCGGACGGGACGACGCTGGTGAACATGAAGAAGCTGATCGAGACGGGGACGAGCCTGCACGGGGCGATCGGGCAGCGGGGGTGCGTGGAGTGCCACGAGATCCACGGCGGCGGGCACCGGCGGCTGCTGACCAACGAGTACCCGTCGGACCTGTACTACCCGTTCGGGGACACGGCGTACGCGCTGTGCTTCAGCTGCCACGACCGCCAGCTGGTGCTGCTGAGCCGGACGTCGTCGGCGACGTCGTTCCGCAACGGGGACACCAACCTGCACTTCGTGCACGTGAACCGCGACAAGAAGGGCCGTTCGTGCCGGATGTGCCACGACGCGCACGCGTCGAGCCGGGAGAACCACATCCGGGACGAGGTGCCGTACGGCAAGGGGGGCTGGAAGCTGCCGATCAAGTACGCGCAGCTGCCCGACGGGGGCCGGTGCAGCGCGGGGTGCCACGCGGCGTACGAGTACAACCGGGTCCGGCCGGTGGCGTACCCGGAGAAGCCACCGGGGGCGTGGAACGGGGAGGACTTCGTGCCGGGGGCGCTGGCGCCGCCGGCGGAGAAGCCGCAGAACAGGCAGCCCAAATGAACGCACCAAGAGACATGACACCGCACGCACCCGGCCCTGGGCCGGCACACACCAAGGAGAAGACCATGTTCATCCGACGCTTCGTGCAGCACGGCCTGACGGTGATCGCGATCACCGCGGCGCTGGCCCTTCCGTGCAGGGCCGACGACGTGAGGAACGTCAAACGCGGGGAGCCGACGCCGGCGTACCACCTCCCGGCGATCGACGGGGCGGTCGTCGACAGCAAGGCGCTGGAGGGTTCGGTGGTGGTGGTGGTGTGCCTGTCGGCGAACCAGCGGCGATCGGAGCTGGCGGCGATGGACTCGAGCGCGGTGGTGCACGACCTGGGATCGGACCAGGTGAAGCTGGTCCACGTGACGGCGGACGTGATCGAGAAGCCGTACTTCGAGAAGTTCCGGGCCGACCGGGGCATCTCGGCGCCGCTGGCGTTCGACGCGGACCGGGAGTGGTACGCCAAGCTGGGGCTGATCGTCTTCCCGACGACGCTGGTGGTGGGCAAGGACGGCAAGCTGGCGCAGGTGATCTCGCTGCACAGCGCCGGGTACAAGCACACGCTCTCGGCGTACCTCCAGCACGGCCTGGGGAAGATCACCGACCAGCAGCTCCAGGAGCAGCTGGCGGACCACTCGGCGGCGGAGGGTTCGCCCAAGAGCCAGGCGTCGGCGCACCGCGCGCTGGCGAGGGCGATGCGCGAGAAGGGGAACCTGGAGGCGGCCAGGGCGGAGCTGCAGAAGGCGCTCGAGCAGGACGCGGAGAACCGCGAGGTGCTGCTGGACATTGCGGACCTGGACCTGCAGATGAACGACCTGAACGGGGCGAGCTCGATGGTGGAAAAGGTGCTGATCGCGCAGCCGGACCACCGCCGGGCCAAGCAGGTCAAGGGCATCCTGCTGTTCCGGCGCGGGGAGCTCAAGGAGGCGCGAACGGAGCTGGAGGACGCGCTGAACCTCAACCCCAACCCGGAGATCGCCCACTACTACCTCGGGCAGATCTACGAGCAGATGGGGGACCAGGCCAAGGCGCTGGCGCACTACCGCGAGGCGCTGCGGAGGTTCGTCCATGAGCCCGTGAGCGAGGCGGCGCCGGTGGCGTCTCCGGCGGGGGAGCAGAAGCCGGCGAAGTGAGAACGTGCCGGCCCCGGGAGAGCGTGGCGAAACGCGTGGGGGGTGATCGCGCGACGCGTCCGTGCGTCCGTGCGTCCGGTGCGTGCCGCGGGCGTCGGCCGGCGCTCGGGCATCGGTGACGATGGGCGCGGGGGCGCCTTGGGCGGATGGTCCGTGCGGTGCGGGGAGCGGGGTGTGGCGGCTCAGGCCGGCAGTCCGGCCGCGGACATGGCCTCGAGGGCCAGGCGATCGCCGGCTTCTCCGGCGCGCTGGTTGAGTTCACGGAACCGGGCGGGGACGCGGGCGGCGATGGCGGCGGCGAGGCTGCCGGGAGAGACGACCGGCACGATGCCGTTGAGGACGCACAGGGCGACGGTGTTGGCGACCACCTTGCCGCCGGCGGTGATGGCGGCCTGCGTGATGGGGAGGCGCAGGACGCGTCCGGCGGCGGGGATCTCGGGCCCGATGTTGGTCGAGTCGAGGATCACGACCGAGTGGGGTCCGACCCTGGTGGCGTACTTGCGGGCGGCCTCGGCGGACATGCACAGCAGCACGTCGGGGACGGTGACCTCGGGGTAGGCGATGGTGGCGCTGGAGATGATCACCTCGGACCTGCTCGAGCCGAGGCGCGCCTCGGGGCCGTAGGTCTGCGTCTGGACGACGTTGCGTCCGTCGAGCATGGCGGCCTCGGAGAGGATGACACCGGCGGTGATGAGGCCCTGTCCGCCCGCGCCGCTGAACCTGATTTGCACGGGGTCCTTCACGCGATGCTCCGTTTCCCCGCGGTGGCGCGGGCGACCTTTTCACGGTAGAGGCTGACGTAGTCGGGGCGGGCCTCCTCGCGGTAGATGCCGGTCAGGAGGACGGTCTCGGGGGTCGGTTCGTGGTCGCACTCGCAGTCGTGCATGGGCGAGGTGGTGTCGCGGACGTAGTGGACCATGTCGTAGGGCTCGGCGACGTCGTTCATGCGGCCGAAGTAGGTCGGGCACGAGGTGATCACGTCGACGACGGAGAAGCCGTTGAACGTGATGGCCTTCTTGAAGTAGGAGGCCATCTGCTTGTGGTCGAAGGAACTGGTGCGGGCGACGAACCCGGCGCCGGCGCCCAGGGCCAGGCGTACCAGGTCGAAGGCCGGCTCGATGCTGCCGGTGATCGAGGTGGTGCTGCGTTTGCCCAGGGGCGTGGTGGGGGCGAGCTGGCCGCCGGTGAGGCCGTAGATGCCGTTGTTGAAGATCAGGGCGGTCAGTTCGAGGTTCCGGCGGCAGGCGTGGATGAAGTGGTTGCCGCCGATGGCCGAGGCGTCCCCGTCGCCCATGATGACGATGACGTGCAGGGAGGGGTTGGCGAGCTTGATGCCGGTGGCGAATGCCAGGGCGCGGCCGTGGGTGGTGTGCATGGTGTTGAAGTCGAGCACGAAGGGGGTGCGTCCGGAGCACCCGATGCCGCTGACGACGACGACCTTGTCCTGCTCGAGGCCGAGCTCGCCGATGGCCTCGAGGAGGGCCTTGACGACCATGCCGTTGCCGCAGCCGGGGCACCAGACGTGGGGGAGCTGGTTGAGGCGCAGGAACTTGCGGTAGGTCTCGCTCATGGGCGTGCTCCTTGGGGCACGGGCGGGGAGGCGGCGGCCTGGGCGATCTGCGCGGGGGTGAGGAGGTGGCCGTCGACGCGGTTGACGGGGCGGACCTCGCAGGCGCCTGCGGCGGCGCGGGCGATCTCGCGGACCAGCTGGCCCATGTTGAGCTCGGGGGCGATGATCAGTTCGGCGCGTTGGGCGACCTCGCGGACGAGGTGGTCGGGGAAGGGCCAGAGGGTCTTGAGGCTCAGCAGCCCGGCGCGCAGACCCGAGGCGCGGAGCTGGTCGACGGCGCTCTGCGCGGGGCGGCTGGTGATGCCGTAGCTGATGATCGCGACGTCGGCGTCGTCGAGCATGTACCGGTCGCTCATGGTGAGGTCCAGGACGTTGTCGCGGACCTTGCCGACCATGCGTGTGAGCTCGCGGGCGGCGGCCTCGTCGGAGACCGCGAAGCCCTCGGGGCCGTGGGCCAGGCCGGTCACGTGGAAGCGGGCGCCGGCGCCGAAGGGGAGGAACGCATCGCCGGCGAAGGGCTTGAAGCCGGCGGCCCGGGCGGGGGCGGCGCGCTGCACGACCGGGATCTCCCCGGGTTCGGGCCAGGCGATGTTCTCGCGCATGTGGGCGAGGACTTCGTCCATGAGCAGGACCACCGGGACGCGGTAGCGTTCGGCGAGGTTGAAGGCCTGGACGGTCATCTCGAACGAGTCGCGGACGGTGGACGCGGTGAGGACGATCACGGGGTGGTCGCCGTGCGTGCCCCAGATCGCCTGCATGACGTCGCCCTGGGCGCCTTTGGTGGGCTGTCCCGTGGAGGGCCCCCACCGCTGGCAGTTGACGATGACGCAGGGGGTCTCGGTGATCGCGGCGTACCCCAGGCCCTCCTGCATGAGGGAGAAGCCCGGCCCGCTGGTGGCGGTCATCGCCTTGGAGCCTCCCCAGGCGGCGCCGATGATCGCGGAGATCGAGGAGATCTCGTCTTCCATCTGGATGAACACGCGTCCGCGCGCGGGCATCTCCTGGGCGAGGATCTCCATCACCTCGGAGCTGGGCGTGATGGGGTACCCGGCGTAGAAATTGCAGCCGGCGTAGAGCGCCCCGTGGGCGCAGGCTTCGTTTCCCTGGACCAGTCGCTGCTTGCTCATGTTACCGGCTCGCTTTCATGGGCGATCGACCTGGCCGGGGGCGTCTGTCCCCGGACGACCCAGATCGCAAAGTCGGCGCAGCGCGCCTCGCACAGCCCGCAGAAGACGCACGTGTTGGCGTCCTTGACGACGATTCGGTTCTCGCGGTCCAGCGCCAGGGTCTGGGTGGGGCAGCCGGTCACGCAGACGTTGCACCCCTTGCATAGGCGCGGCGCGGTGTTGAGGCGGTAGTCGGCCTGGAAGTGCCTGGCGGTGCCGTCGGCCTTCTCGACGCGGGCGGGGACGACGGGCGGTTCGGGCGTCTTGGACGTGCCGGTGAACGAGCGGTCGATCGTGCGGGCGGCCCGTCGGCCGTCGCTGACGGCCTGGACGACGGTGGCGCCGCCGTTGATGCAGTCGCCCCCGGCGTACACGCCCGGGACGCCGGTCCGCAGGTCCTCGTCGACATCCACGACCGAGCCGCGGGTGTCGACGCCGAAGAGGCCGATGAGCTCGGTGTGGGGCTTCTGGCCGATGGCCTTGATCACGGTGTCGGCCTCGATCATGAACTCCGAGCCGGGGACGGGCTCGGGCCGCGGGCGTCCGGAGGCGTCGGGCGTGCCCAGGCGCATGCGCACGCAGCGCACGCCGCAGACGCGGTCGGTGCCGACGAACTCGACGGGGGCGACCAGGGGCACGATCTCGACGCCCTCGCGCTTGGCGGCGGCGATCTCGTGGGCGAAGGCGGGCATCTCGGCCTCGCCGCGGCGGTAGAGGATCATGACCTGGGCGGCGCCGAGCATCAAGGCCTGGCGGGCGACATCGACGGCGGTGTTGCTGGAGGAGACCTCGCTGGAGCGGAGCATGAGCGCCTCGCGGGCGACGTCGATGGCGGTGTTTCCGCCGCCGATGACGGCGACCCTGCGGCCGATCTTGAGCGGGCTGTGGGCGATCAGCTTGAGCGTCTCGATGAAGCGCAGGGATTCCCAGACGCCGCCGAGCTCCTCCCCGGGGATGCGGGCGGGCATGTCGTCGCCCATGCCCATGCCCAGGAAGATCGCCTGGTGCTCCCGGCGGAGCTGCTCGACGGTGACGTCCTGCCCGACGGTGACGCCGAAGCGGAGGTCGACGCCCAGGCGCCGGATCTGCTCGAGTTCCTCTGGCAGCGGCCTGTACTGCTGCTTGTACGGCGCGATGCCGCGGGTGACCAGCCCGCCGCCGAAGGCGCGGCGCTCGTAGAGCACGACGCGGTAGCCGCGCTGGGCCAGCTCGGCCGCGCAGGCCAGGCCCGCCGGGCCGGCGCCGACGACGCCGACGCTCTCGCCGCGGCGTTCGGCGGGGGGTCCCTTGACGACGTGAGAGCCCGAGTCGAGGGCGTGATCGGTCGCGTGGCGCTGGAGGCGGCCGATCTGGATCGGCCGGCGGCCCTCCTTGAGGAGCACGCACGAGCCTTCGCACAGGACCTCGACGGGGCACACGCGGGCGCAGGTGCCGCCGAGGATATTGTCGGCAAAGATCTTGGCGGCGGCGTCGACGGGCCGGCTCTCGGCGATGTCGCGGATGAACCCGGGGATGTCGATGCCGGTGGGGCAGGCGCGCGAGCACGGCGCCGGGGCGCACGGGCCGCCGCACTGCAGGCACGCGTCGGCTTCGAGGATGGCGTCGCGGTCGGGCATGACCGCGTGCGCATCCCGGAAGGCGGGGCCCAGCTGGGAACAGTTGGGGATTTCGGTCAACGTCCACCTCCGCTCCGGCGCGATCGGCCGGTCCGCCGCTAGATGGTCTCGGGCTCCATGCGGATCGCGCCGCACGGGCACTCGGCGGCGCACATGCCGCAGCCCTTGCAGTAGTCGTAGTCGAACTTGAACCGCCTGCCGGGCCCGAGCTTGATCACGGCGTTGTCGGGGCAGACGCCGTAGCAGTTGTCGCACTCGAAGCAGTTGCCGCAGGAGAGGCAGCGGCGGGCCTCGAACAGGGCGTTGGTTTCGTCGAGCCCGCCGACGACTTCCTCGAACGTGGATTCACGGCGCGCCCGGTCGAGCACGGGCTGCTCGGTCGCGGGGGCGTCGGTGTAGTACCAGGTGTTGAGCTCCTGGAAGAGCGCCAGCTCGTGCTTGCGGGGCGGGGTGCCGTCCGCGCCGCGGAGGTACGCGTCGATCTGGCGGGCGGCCTTCTTACCGTGACCGATCGCGACGGTGACGGTGCGCTCGGCGGGCACCATGTCGCCGCCGGCGAAGACGCCATCGTGGCCGGTCATCATGTCGGGTCCGACCTCGACCACGCCGTCGGTGACGGTCAGGCCGGCGACCTTGGAGAGGAACGAGAGGTCGACGTCCTGGCCCAGGGCCAGCACGAGCGAGTCGGCCTGGATGGTCTCGAACTCGCCGGTGGGCTGGGGCTTGCCGTGCTCGTCGAGCCTCATCTTCTCGACGGTGAACTCGCCCTGGCTCTCGGACGTGATGGTCGAGAGCCACTTGAACATGACGCCCTCTTCCATCGCCTCCTGGACCTCGATGTCGTGCGCGGGCATCTTCTCGCGGGTGCGGCGGTAGACGACGATCGCCTCGGAGGCGCCGACGCGCTTGGCCGAGCGGGCGACGTCCATCGCGGTGTTGCCGCCGCCGTAGACCAGCACCCGCCGGCCCAGCAGCGGTTTCTCGCCCGACTCCATGGAGCGGAGCAGGGCGACGGCGTCGACGATGCGGGAGGCGTCGCCGGCGGGGATGTAGGCCCGCTTGGCCAGGTGCGCCCCCACCGCCAGGAAGACCGCATCGAACGCGCCGGCCTGCATCGTCGCGGCCAGGTCGGTCACCTTCTCGTTGAAGCGGATGGTGACTCCCATGGCCTGGATGCGGGCGATCTCGGCGTCGAGGATCTCGCGCGGGAGCCGGTACTTGGGGATGCCGAAGCGCATCATGCCGCCGGCCTTGGGGCCGGCCTCGATGACCGTGACGGCGTGGCCCCGCAGCGCCAGGTGGTAGGCGCACGACAGGCCCGAGGGCCCGGCGCCGACGACCAGCACGCGCTTGCCCGAGGGCGGGGCCTCGACGCGCACGCTCCAGCCGCGCCTGATCCCCTCGTCCCCCAGGAACCGCTCGATCGCGTGGATGCCCACGTGGCGGTCCATCTGGCCGCGGTTGCACGCCCCCTCGCAGGGGTGGTAGCACACCCGGCCCATGGTCGCGGGCATCGGGTTGTCCTTCATGATCTGCCGCCAGGCGGCCTCGTAGTTTCCTTCCTCCGCGTGGTAGAGCCACTGCTGGCAGTTCTCGCCGGCGGGGCAGGCGTTGTTGCACGGGGGGAGGCGGTCGACGTAGACCGGGCGCTCGGTGCGCCAGGAGCCGGTCTTGTTCACCAGGCTCGAGCCCATGTCCAGCGTGATCGCGTACAGCTTGTTCATGACTGGGCTTCTCCCGACAG
Source organism: Phycisphaerales bacterium (assembly GCA_044221545.1). GTDB lineage: Bacteria > Planctomycetota > Phycisphaerae > Phycisphaerales > UBA1924 > JAEUJB01. The sequence continues at coordinate 123,964 of JBGAOZ010000011.1, read as the reverse complement.
CAGTCCGAACCGCTCGATGTTGCGGTCGGCGATCGACTGGATCATCGCGATCCGCGCGTCGTCCCGGACCTTCCCGAACAGGTGGGCAAACCTGCCCTGCATCTGGAGGTAGGCCTCGACCGGCTGGAGGCTGCGGATGGTCCGGCGCGAGATGACGCGGCCCTGCTCGGCCTCGAAGAGCGGGAACAGCCCGCACTCGACGGCCATGCGCGCGACCTTGATGGTGTCGCCCGTGGGGCTGCCCCAGCCCAGGGGGCAGGGGACGTGCACGTGGATGTAGCGGGCGCCGTGGATCGACATCGCGCGGGTGACCTTGTGCTCCAGGTCCCGGAGGTCGGCGACCGAGGCGGTGGCGGTGTAGGGGATGCCGTGCGCCATGGCGATCAGCGGCACGTTCTTGCCCTGCCCGAAGACGTTTCCGGGCGCCGGTCCCACGGCGGGGGTGGTGGCGGTGCGCGCGGCGGCGGGGGTGGCGGAGGAGCGCTGCACGCCCGTGTTCATATAGGCTTCGTTGTCGTAGCAGAGGTACAGCACGTCGTCGTTGCGTTCGAACATGCCCGAGAGGCAGCCGAAGCCGATGTCGACCGTGCCGCCGTCGCCGCCCTGGGCGATCACGCGGACGCCGGCGCGTCCCTTGACCTTCATCGCGGCGGCCATGCCGGTGGCGACCGACGAGGCGTTGGCGAACAGCGAGTGCAGCCAGGCGACGCGCCAGGAGGACTCGGGGTAGGGCGTGGAGAACACCTCGAGGCATCCGGTGGCGTTGGCGACCACCAATTGGCCGCCGGTGGCGCGCATCGCCGCGTCGAGCGCGTAGCGGGCGCCCAGCGCCTCGCCGCACCCCTGGCAGGCGCGGTGGCCGGAGTTGAGGGAGTTGTTGCGCTTCTGGTCGGACTGCACGCTGCGCACGGACACGTCCAGGAGGCGGTTACCCACCGTGAAGGTGCCGGTCTGGTAGAACTTGACTTGCTGGGCGCCGCTCATGGCCTCTCCTGCTTAGCTCGGGTTCGCGGCCCCGGCGCCGATGTCCCTGAGGATCGCCTCGGCCGCCGGACCGGTGCGCCGGGCCTGCCGCTCGCGCTCGAGCTGCCGCCCGACCACCGCGGTGTTGAGGTCGAGGAAGCTGAGCATCTCGAGCCGGTCCTGGATCGCCTTGCGGAACACGCCGGCCAGGCTCGCCCGCGTGATCGCGCGTCCGCCCAGCCCGGCGATCACCGTGTAGACTTTCGTGTCCTGCCGCGGCAGCGCCATGCGGAGGTTGTGCGAGAGGTTGCCGCCGATCCCGACCGAGAGGCTCTTCTCGATGGTGACGATGCGGATCGCGTGCCCGATGGCCGCGTGCAGCGCCGCGGTGGGGAAGGGGCGGAACGAGCACAGGCTGACCGCGCCGATCCGCACGCCCTCGTCGCGCATCTGGTCCACCACGTCCTTGATGGTGCCGTTGACCGAGCCCAGCGCGCACACGATGGTCTGGGCGTCCTCGGTGCGGTAGGTGCGCAGGAGGCCGCCCGAGTCGCGACCGAAGGCGGCCTTGAACTCGGCGGACAGCTCGGGGATCAGGTCCAGGGCCTGCATCTGCTTGGCGTGCGCCAGGTAGCGGACCTCCATGAAGGCCTCGGGCCCCACCATGGCGCCGATGGTGACCGGGTCGTCGGGGTCGACGACCTGCCGGGGCACGTAGGGGGGCAGGAACGCGTCGACCTGCTCCTGCGTCGGCACGTCCACGCGCTCGTAGGCGTGGGTGAGGATGAAGCCGTCCATGCAGACCATCACGGGCATGGAGAGCTCCTCGCCGAGCCTGAAGGCCTGGATGTGCAGGTCGACGGCCTCCTGGTTGGTCTCGGCGAACAGCTGGATCCAGCCGGCGTCACGCAGGGCCATGCTGTCGGTGTGGTCGTTCCAGATGTTGATGGGGGCGCCGATGGAGCGGTTGCCGACGGTCATCACGATCGGCAGCCCCAGGCCCGAGGCGTTGTAGACGGCCTCGGCCATGAACAGGATGCCCTGGCTGGCGGTCGCGGTGTAGGCCCGGGCGCCGCAGGCCGAGGCGCCGATCGCGACCGACATGGCCGCGAACTCGCTCTCGACGTTGATGTACTCGCAGCGGGCCAGCGCCCCGCTCTTGACCAGCGAGCCGAGCGTCTCGACGATGTGCGTCTGGGGGGTGATCGGGTAGGCGCAGATCACCTCCGGGCGGCACAGCGCGATCGCCTCGGCAACGGCCTGAGATCCTTCACACTGCTTGAGCATGGGCCCTGGTCCCTTCGGCGAGCTCGCCCCCGGCGATCCGGAAGGCCTCGCGGGCGGCCGCGATGTTGTTCTCCGCGACCGGCTTGGAGAATTTCTGACGGATCGCCGCCTCCACCGAGGCGAGCTTGAGCCTGCCGGTCATGGCGCACAGACCGGCGAGCAGCACCGCGTTGGGCGTGGGTCGCCCGGTGTGCCGCTGGGCAAGCTCGGAGGCCGACAGCGTCCTGGCGTGCCCGGGCGGGAGCTTGGCAAGAAAGTCGCCCAGCTCGAGCTGTTCGAGGCTCCGCACGGAGTTGATGAGCACGTAACCCTGGGGTGAAAGCCCCTCGAAGACCTTGACCTGGTGAAGCAGCGTCGGGTCCTGGATCACCACCGCGTCGGGGCTGGTGATCGGTTCGCGCGAGCGGATCTCGCATTCGTTGAGCCGGCAGAAAGCAACCACCGGCGCGCCCATGCGCTCGGATCCGAAGCTGGGGATCGCCTGGGCCCAGTAGCCTTCCACGAACCCGGCAACCGACAGCATCTCGGCCGCGGTCACGACTCCCTGTCCACCCCGCCCGTGGATGCGCACTTCGAACACGATGGCCTCCTTGGCGACTGACACCTGCGGGATACTGACTGCAAACGACGGGCCGGAGCTTCCGAAAACCGGTGTCGCGCGATTGAGAACCATTCTCAGACGAACACCATCGCGTGGAAGGCTGGAAAGCGGGCACTCTCGAGCTCGCGCCCGCGACGGGGCATCACCGGACCTACTCAACCCGCTCTCGCGGCCTGCGGGCGAGGTGTCGAATCCGAGAATCGGTCTGGAATGGGTTCCCGATGCTGGGAGATCGCGATCTCCGCATCACCCCTGCCGCGTCGATCAGAACGGTCCGATCGGGACGGCTTGGGGGTAAAGACCCCGATGCCCCCCTCCGTTGGGGTAGCTCGCAGCGCGGCGCTCGCCGCGGTGGCGACTTCATGCGGTCGGCCCGGTATCCGGGCCCGCACCAGGGCAGGGGCTCGGGCGGCCGCATCGGGAGGACGCTCCGGCGGGCGGGCCCCGCTCAGGCCTCGGCGAACCCCTCGCGGATCGCCAGGCGCATCAGGTCCGCCCTGGACCGCACGCCGAGTTTCTTTATCATGCGTTCCTGGTGGCCATCGATGGTCTTGGCGCTCCTGGACATCTCCTTGCCGATCTCGACCCTGGAGAGTCCCTTGCCGATCAGGCGAAGAACCTCCATCTCCCGGGACGTCAGCGCTTCGATCGGGGTATGCGGCTGCGGGTCTTCCCGCATGACCGGCGGGCCTGCACCGTGCGACGGCTGGACGCAATGCTGGCGGACCTTGGCGCCCATCACGAAGGTGCCCGAAGTGCTGCGAGCAACTTCCTTGATGCCCGCGGCGATCTCCTCCGGCTCGTCGCTCTTGGCGAAGTAGCCCCAGGCGCCGCACTTGAACGCGGCGGCGAGATAGGCATCGCGGACGTGCGCGCTGAGGAACACGAACCGCAGGCCCGGGTGCATGTGGCGGAGGCGGTCGGCGATCTCGAAGACATCGGGGCCGGGCATCTCGATGTCCAGCAGCACCACGTCGGGCCTGAGGCTCGCGACTTCTTCGATCAGACGCTCGGCGGTCGGCAGCCGGCCCGCGATCTGGATCGCGCCGTCGAGGGCGAACTGGGCCCGCAGGCCCTCGACGAGCACGGCGTGGTCGTCCACGCACAGGACGCGCACGCCCGCGGACGCCGGGTCGGACAGGCGCAAGGGCGCGTGCCTGGCCGGGACGCTCGCGCGCACGGCCTCGCCCGGGATGAGGGTCGCTTCGGTCTGGGCTTGCTTCACGGCTGCGCTCCTTGATCGCTTCCATGGACGGCGCGGTCGATCACCTCGCGGATCGCCGTCAGGTCGTTGGGGTGTTCGATCATCAGTGGCTCGAGCGCCTGCCACGCTCCGGCCAGGGCCTGGTCCGGCCTGCCGAACAGCACGAGCCGGCCGCGAGGGCATTGCGTCCGCCACAGGCTTACCTTTGCGGGCTCCGTCACGGCCGGGTCCACGACCCAGATCAGCGCGCGGGAAGGATCGCGGTCCGGCCGGACGTGCGTGCCGGCGACCTCCAGGATGTGCCGCACGAGCGAGGCCGCGCGGCCGTCGCCCAGGGAGATCACCGCGCTCAGACCGGCGGTCGCGGGGCCGGCGCGATCCGTGGCGAGCACCGCGGGCACGATGAGCACCACGCTCGTACCGTGGTTGACCTCCGATTCGACTTCCACCCGCCCACCCGCGCGCTCCACGACCCTCCTCACGAGGGCCAGGCCCAGGCCGGTGCCCAGCCCACGGGGCTTGGTTGTATAGAACATCTCGAACGCGCGGCGCTTGACGTCCTGAGACATCCCCGTGCCGTTGTCCGTGACCCCAAGGCGCACCCACGGGCCGCCCGAATCCTGCCGCAGTTCCGCCCACACCCGCACGTGCCCCTGGCGGCGCTTGATGACCGGCGGCCCGGGGATCGCCTCTCCCGCGTTCACCACGAGGTTCAGGACCGCCTGTGTCAGGGCGTGGGCGGCGATCGCCACAAGCGGCAGGTCCGCGGGGATCGAGACGCTGACGCGGACGTGCCTGGGGACGGCCTTGACCAGCAGCGTCCCGGTCTGCGACCACCAGTGGTGCAGGTCCGTCCCGGCCCCGTCGGCGCGGGCGTCCTGGTCGGCGTCGGGATCCATCGCAAGGATGTGCAGCCCGTCCGCCAGCTGCTGGAGGTACGCGATGCTCTTGCGGATCTCGCCGATGTGTTTGCGCTCGTTGGCCGGCAGCGTTCCGGCCTCGCACGCGGCCCGCAGCGCGTTGAGCCGCGCCCGCACCGGCAGGAGCACGTTGTTCATGTCGTGGCCGAGGCCCGCGGCCAGGGCGCCCATCGACGCCATGCGGTCGGCGATCCGCAGACGCAGGTGGGCGGTCTGGAGCGCCGTGGCCTGATCGGCCAAGAGCCGCTCGGACTGCATCCGCTCTTGGTCGCGCGTGCGCTCCGCGGCGGCGTACCCGCTCATGTCGCGGAGGATGCACACGAACAGGGGCTCGCCTCCGGCCTGCGCCCGCGAGATGCACACCTCGACCGGCACCAGCGAGCCATCCCGGCGCAGCACATCGCACCGACGCGGGCGGTCGAGCACACACGTCCGGCCAGTCCGGTGATAGTCCGCGAAGCACTCGTCGTGCACCGAGTGGTGCGGCTCGGGCAGCAGCATGTTGATATTGCGGCCGACCAGTTCTCCGGGGGACCATCCGATCAGACGCAGCACCGAATCGCTCGCCGACTGGATGATGCCCCGGACGTCCACCGTCACGATGGGGTCAAAGCACGCCGCGAGCACCGCGTGGTCCCGGACGGCTTGTGTGGAGTCCGACCGCGGCCGCGCGTCACGGGCCGCGGGATAGCCCACCTCGGAATCCGGGGACTGGCTCACTTCGGATGCAATGACCGAGTCGCGGCTCAGCGGATCTGGAGGTCGCGCGAGCATGAACAAAGTATACCGGGAACTCGGACACAATAATCCCGATTATCCACAAACCGGCCGGGGCACTTCCCCCATCCGGCCCATGCGGTAGGGGCCGATGAGGGAAGTTTCCGCGTGGAGACGCCTCTTGCCGACCCCGATCATCATCCCGGTGCAACGAAATCTTCGGATAAGCCGGGAGCTCGCCATGATGATCCTGATCCGACCGATCGCCGACCCTCGGCGCCAGGTGGATGTGACGCGCTGCCTGGTCTCGGCGATCGCGCAGGAATTGTGGCGCCTGTACGGGGGCAACGACCAGCTCAACTGGATCGAGGCCGAGCGGCATCTGGGCAGGATCTTCGGGGCCCGACGCTCCGGGGGCTGGAACGCGCCGCGCCCGCGCTTGAGAACGCTCGCGAGAGGCACGGGCGGGCGCAGCGCGCACAGTTCGCCGAAGGCGGCCCCGGTGATTGACCGCATGTTCAGGACGCCGAGGCGGGGACGCGGTGGATCGGCGTTGCCGATCGTCGCCCCAGCGGCGGGCGGTCGTTGGGCGACCAGCGCTCGATCTTGCGTCGACACTCTGGGTCGGAAGGGACGGGCGCGGCGCACGGCGACCGCCGCGACCGCGGGATGAAACGCCCGCTCCGTCGGGGAAGACTCGCCCGGCGGTTCGATCAAGCCCGGAAGGACAGGTGTGTGTGATTCCGCCCCGGCCCACCAGAACCGTCATGCTGATCAGGGGAATGAAAGACAGCGCCGGACGCCAGGCCCTGACCGACGCCCTCGAGTCGATCCCGGGCGTGAGGGAAGTCGATGTGAATCTCTTCCGCGCCCGGGCCTGCGTGCTCCACGACCAGTCCTGCCCGCCGGAGAACCTGATCCGGGCCGTCCTCGCCCTGGGGATGGGGGCGATCGAGGACGCTCGCGCCGGCCCGGCGCAGCGCCCGACGAGAACTCTAGAACGGAGATAAGCATGCCACTCGTCAAAGCAGAGCCTAAAGCCAGGGACCTGATGACCCCCAACCCCGTCTGCGTCGGCCCGGCGACGCGGATCCGCGAGCTGGCGCGGATCTTCGAGGACCACGAGATCTCGGGCGCCCCGGTGGTGGACCACCGTGGCTGCGTGATCGGCATCGTGTCCAAGACCGACCTGATCCGCAGGTGCTCCGAAGGGACCGACGATATTCCTCCCGCGTACCTCTTCGAGATCCTCTCGGAGCAGGGCTCCGAGGACGAGGCCAGCGAGGTCATGCCCGAACCGCTGGTCTGCGTGGAGGACTTCATGACCGAGGACCCGCTGATGGTAAGCCCGGACGTGCCGGCGGCGGCCGTAGCGCGTCTCATGGTCCAGAACCGCGTCCACCGCGTCGTCGTCGCCGATGAACGCAAACAACCGATCGGCATCATCACGAGCATGGACCTGCTCAGCGCCTTCCCGAACTCGTGAGCGGGATCTCCCGCCCCCCACCGCACGCACCCAGAACCCAAAGGAGCCCGCCATGAACACGATCCACCCGTCAACCCAGCCGGAAAGAAAGGGCAACCCGATCGCGGCCTCGAAGAACCACCGCTCGGCGCCGCTGGCCGAACCCGTGGGCAAGGTCCCGGCCGAGAAGATCAAGGCGAGGGCCTTTGAGATCTACCAGGCCCGCGCCCGCCTGGGCAAGCCCGGGGATCCCACCTCGGACTGGCTGGCGGCCGAGCGCGAACTCCAGTCCCCCAACCGGGCCGACAGGCCGACCGACGAGGTCGAGGCCAAGGCGCGGGTCCGCGGAGAGCGGCTGCTGTCCGGTGGAGATTGATGGACCGGCCCTGAGAACATCCCGGGGCGCTGTGGCCAAGCACATCCGGTTCGTCGTCGCCGTGTCGCCCCGCGGGAGCGCAGCGGGTGCGGTGCGCCCGCGCCAAGCACGCGGACCTGCTCGCGGCCTGCCCCGCCGCGCCACACCAGGCACAACCACACGAAAGGAACACGACCATGCGTGACTACAGGATCTGGCTCGTGACCGCCGACAACCGCCGCGCGACACTGTTTGCCTGCCGGCGGCTTCCCAGCGGCGACATGCACCTGGAGCAGGTGCGGGCGATCGAGAACCAGCACGAGGGGGAGCACGAACGGCACAGGCCGACGCTGTTGGGGGGCGCCGAGCGGCGCGGAACGGCGAGCCGGTCGGGCGCCAGGCCCGCCCCGCACTCGACGTCGGTCGGTCACCAGGTCGACGAGGAGCAGCGGCGCTTCGCCCGCGAAGTGCGGGACTGGATCGAGACGGCGAGCCGGGACCTGGGATGGAGTCTCGCGGACGACCGCATCAGCGTGCTCGCAGCGCCGCGTCTGTTCGGCCTGCTGCGGGGCCTCATCGAAGAAGTCGACGAGATGGTCTCCCTCTGCGAGGGCGAGTTTGCGCAACTGGCGCCGCACGAACTTGCCGAACACCCGTCGGTGAGGGATGCGATCAAGTGGCCGGCGCCGGCGGCCAGGGCCTGATCGAGCCGCCCCGTGCGTCGGGCGCCCGCGCCGGCCGGGGTCCGATGCCCGCACGGGTGCGCCATCGGTCTTCGAGCGGACCGCGACCGCGCAGCGGTGTCGAATCCCCGATCCCGGGCCGGCGCCGGGCGCACGGCCCGAGCGAGCGGGGTGATGCGGGAAGTTTCCCTGTGGAACAGATCGCCGGCGGCCCGCACGATCTGGGCATGAACGCAGCGCCGGCCATCGAGGCGTGCTCCAGGGGCCCGGGCCCTTGGGATGAGCCGGCCAACGCGCGCCGCAACGGCACGCGCCCGGAAGCGCTCGGATGCCCGGGCGCTGGGGGCGTGCCGGCCGAACCGGCTCCGCGGGCGGCGACGGGCGCGCTCGCGGCCAACACCGACCGTCGTGCAAGCGCTCCGCTCGCGGTCGGGAGGCGTGCAACGCCCGCGACGATGGAGTGCTGATCGGCACAAGGCCCGCAGGGGCCGGGAGACCGTCATGGAACCCGCAACACTCGCGCCCACCGAAGACACCAGACTCCTGCGCCGCGAAATCGACCGGCTCAGGTCCGACATGGACCGCCTGCGCAACGACATGTCCAGCCTCGCCGAAGACGCCCTGCGCGCCGTCAGGACGGGCGCTGCGCAGGCCAAAGAGCGGATCGGCCGCAACGCGCACGCCACCGCCGAGAAGGGACGCGAAGCGGTGGATGCTCTCGAGAACCAGGTGGCCCAGCACCCGCTCGTCTCGCTCGGCAGCGCGCTGGCCGTCGGGTTGATCGTGGGAATAGGGCTGTCCCGCAAGGACTGAACCGTGCAAACCGTCACCCAGCTCATCGTCCGAGTCGCTGACCTTGCCGAGGCCGAGGGCCGGGCCCTGCGGACCTCGGCCCTCCGGCTGGCGCTGGGGGTCGGCCTGATCGCGGTCGCCGCCGGCGCGCTCATGGCGGGGGTCGGTCTGCTGCTGGGCGCGGTCTACATCGCGATCGCCGATCGCGCCGGGACCGCCTCCGGCGCGGCGGTCACGGGCGCTCTGGCCCTGGCCGCAGGAGGTCTGCTCGCATGGACGGGTCGCCGAATGGCAAGCTGATCACGGTGGCCGACGCCAAGACGCGCGTGCTGGAGCTGGGTCAACGGCCGCCCTCGACCCTTCTGGGCAACCCCATCGTCCGCGCCGCCGCGCTGGTGGCCGCCGGGGCCTTGTTGGGACGCTCGCTCGGAAAGCGCGGGAGCGAGCGCACGATCGCCGCCGTCGGCAGGATCGCCGCGCAGTCAGGGGTGGCCCTGGCGCCGCTCCTGCTTGAGATAGTCGTTCCGTTCCTGCGCGGGCGTCGGGCGCCGCCCGATGGGTCCGCCCAGCCGCCCCCGGATGGACCGCGCCGGTGAACCAAACCCCGTGACGACCCTTCCTGGGATGAGGGCCTGCACCGCGGAGCCACAAGGAGCCTGCCCGTGGATCAACTCAAGAACATCCTCGTCGGCGTGGACTTCTCGGCGTGCTCGGCCGCCGCGCTGCGGCAGGCCGCCCGGATCGCCGGCCTCTGCCGGGCTCGCGTCCGGGCCCTGCACATCGTCGAGATCCCCGACTACGCGCTTCCCAACGGCACCTTCCTTCCCTTCGAGTTGCCCCCCGTCGATCTCCTGGTCTCCTCGGCCAAGGAGCGCTGGGCGCAGTGGCCGCCCGCGCGAGAACTGGCCCAGCCCGTGGAGTTCGAGGTGACCATCGGTCCGCCGCGGGGAGAGTTGATCGAACGGGTCCGGCGCGATGCGATCGATCTGCTGGTGGTCGGCGCTCACGGTGAATTCGACTCCCGCCGCGGCCTGGGATCGATCGCCGCCTCGTGCGTCCAGAACGCCCCGGCCAGGGTACTGATCGTGCGAGAGGGCCAGTCCGCGCCCTTCCGTTCCGTGGTCGCGTGCATCGACTTCTCGGACATCTCCCGGACCGCCCTCGAGCAGGCGATCCGGGTCGCGGCGCAGGACAGCGCCGAACTCCACATCCTCCACGTGTACGCCGATCCCTGGAACGGCGTCGGACCGCCCGACGAGGTCAGCGCCAACATGCCCGACTTTGCCAACCGTTACCGCCGGTCGGTCCATCACCACCTGCGCTCGTTCTGCGAACCGCTCGCGCACGAACTCAACGCGCTCAAGGCAGCCTTCCACGTCGTGCAGTTCGACCGGGGCGGCCACGGCAGGGGCATCGTGGAGTTCGTGATCCGGGAGCGCTGCAACCTCGTTGTGCTGGGCACCCGATCCAAGTGGAACCTCCGCGACTTTGTATGGGGTTCGACCGCCGAGCGTGTCGTCAGGGAAGCGCCCGCCGCGGTGCTGGCGATCAAGCCGGCCGATTTCGGGGGGACCTGACCTTGCCGGGCCGCATCGGGAGGGCCCTGAAGGACGGCTCGATCAAGCCGCGCGGGTTTCATTCTTGACTCGCGTATCCTCAAATAGACTATAGTGCACGCAATTGTCCGGTTTGTCGGCGATTCACGCCGATTCGCCGCCCGGCCGCCGGAGGGCCGTCGGTCGTGACAACGCGATTTGAGGTCATTCAGAGGAGTTGGACATGCGGAAGCGTTCCTGGGCCGAGCCGTTCAAGATCAAGATGGTCGAGCCGCTGCGTGTGAGCACGCTTGAAGAGCGGGAGGCGGCGATCCGGGCGGCGGGGTTCAACACGTTCCTGCTCAAGAGCGAGGATGTGTACATCGACCTGCTGACCGACTCGGGCACGAGCGCGATGAGCGATCGGCAGTGGGCCGGCATGATGCTCGGGGACGAGGCGTACGCGGGGAGCGCGAACTTCTACCACCTTGAGGAGGTGGTGCGCCGCTACTACGGGTACAAGCACCTGATCCCGACGCACCAGGGGCGCGGCGCCGAGCACATCCTGAGCCGGCTGCTCATCAAGCCGGGGGACTTCGTGCCGGGCAACATGTACTTCACGACGACGCGGGCCCACCAGGAGCTGGCCGGGGCTCGCTTCGTCGATGTGATCTGCGACGCCGCGCACGACCCCGCGGACGAGTCGCCGTTCAAGGGCAACGTGGACCTGGCCAAGGTCGAGGCGCTGATCGCCCGCGTGGGGGCCTCGAGGATCCCGTACCTGTGCCTGCAGTGCTGCGTGAACATGGCCGGGGGCCAGCCCGTGAGCCTCGAGAACATCGCCCGGACCAGCGCCCTGTGCCGGCGCCACGGCATCAAGGTGATGCTGGACGCGACCCGGGCGGTCGAGAACGCGTACTTCATCAAGATGCGCGAGCCGGGCTACGCGCAGCACAGCCTCGAGGAGATCCTGCGGGAGATCTGCTCGCACTCCGACGGGTGCACCAACTCGGCCAAGAAGGACAGCCTGGTCAACATCGGCGGGTTCCTGTGCGTCAACGACGACGAGCTTGCCGAGCGGGCCCGCAACCAGGTCGTGCTGTTCGAGGGGCTGCACACGTACGGTGGGCTGGCAGGGCGCGACATGGAGGCGATGGCGATCGGCATCGGCGAATCCGTGCAGTTCGACCACATGCGGGCCCGGATCGGCCAGGTCGAGTATCTCGGCCGCCAGCTGGCCGGCGCGGGAGTCCCGATCGTCAAGCCCATCGGCGGGCACGGGATCTTCCTCGATGCGACGCGATTCCTGCCGCACGTCCCCCGGGAGCAGTACCCGGCCCAGGCGCTGGCCGCCGCGCTGTACGTCGAGTCGGGGGTGCGATCCATGGAGCGCGGCACCGTGTCGTCGGGCCGCCACCCCGACACCGGGGAGAACATCGTCCCGAAGCTCGAGCTGGTCCGGCTCACCATCCCACGGCGGGTGTACACGCAGGCGCACATGGACGTGACCGCCGAGAGCGTGATCGCCCTGCACGAGGAGCCCCGGCGCATCGTCGGCCTGCGCTTCACGTACGAGCCCAAGTACCTGCGGTTCTTCCAGGCCCGGTTCGAGCCGGTCGAGGGGGATCTCATCCTGAAGCGCAGCACCCAGGCCCAGGAGCTTGCGGCTAGTGCTTCAGGCGGATGATCGCGACGCTCACGGCAAACGCGAGCACGGGAGGCACGATCAGCGCGGCCGCCGCCTCGATGAAGCACCTGAGCGGCTTCCTGCCCGACAGCCAGTTGCCCGCGAGCACGAGGCACGATCCCACGACCAGCGGGAGCACCAGCCTCAGGAGCGTGGATACCGAGAAGACCCGGGCCCACAGGCGGCCCGAATCGTCCATCGCCATGACCATCAAGAGGATCGGCCCCAGCATGGCCGCGCGGGCCGCGCTGGCGGTGTTGGCGGCCCAGCCGATCAGGCTGAGCAGACCTCCGGCGACCCCCATCCGCGGCACGGCCCGGCGCGGGGCGGGACTGGGAACGGTCGCGGCGTTGGAATCGGCGCTGTCCATCGCGGGTCCTTTCATGCTCGGCCCACACCACGCACCGGGCACCGGTCACGTGCCTCCGATGCCCGCGCAGCGGCGGCGAATTGATCGCGGCCTGCCTGCCCGAGCACGGAGCGCCGAACATCAGATGTGCGGCGACCCCGCGGGGACCTTGCACCCGCGTACGCCAGCGCCGTGGGATTGCGTTCGCGCCGCGACCCGGATCACTTCTGCGCGGGCTTCCAGAGGCCGAAGCTGTTTCCCTCGGGATCCTGCAGCCACGCGAAGTGACCCATCCCCGGCACCTCGGTCGCCGGCACGCACAGCTTGGCCCCGAGGTCCTGCGCCTTCTTGATGTGAGCGGCGATGTCCTCTACCTGAACGTAGACAACGCAGTAATTGTGCGGCTCGTGGCCGAGCTGATTGATGTGACCCTTGATCCCCTGCGGTGAGGCCGTGTCGATCATGCTCGCCGTCGGGCCGTAGCTGGTCATCTGCCAGTCGAAAAGCTTGCCGTAGAACCCGGCGAGCTTCCCGCTGTCGCGCGCCCCGATCTCAAAGTGCACCACCGGACATCCCATGGCGATTCTCCTCGGTCCGCACGGCCCTCCCACTGGGGCGGTGCTGGATCGACAGGGTACCGACATGAAGTTCATCCATGTATCCGGATATATGGATGAATCTGGGGACCGAGCCTAGACTCGTCCGGGCATCCGCGGTCGGTTGACCGCCCTCGAGGAGCCACGATGGCCAGCCAGTTTCTCCAGCACCTTTCCCGCCGCATCCTGATCTGCGATGGCGGCATGGGGACGCAGATCCACAAGGTCCCGCTCACGATCGAGCAGGACTACTGCGGCTGCGAGAACTGCACGGACATCCTGGTGGCAACCCGGCCCGATGTCATCCAGAGGATCCACGAGGACTACCTGCTCGCCGGCGCCGACTGCATCGAGACCGACTCCTTTGGTTCCAACACGCTCGTGCTGGGTGAGTTCGGGATCGCCGAGCGGGCGTTCGAGCTCTCCAAGAAGGCCGCCGAGGTCGGCCGGGCCGCCGCCGCCAGGCACTCGACCGCCGACAAGCCGCGCTTTGTCATCGGCTCGATGGGGCCGGGCACCAAGCTCATCACCCTGGGCAACACGACGTGGGAGGCGATGTTCGAAAGCTACCGCGAGCAGGCCCGCGGGCTGCTCGCCGGCGGCGCCGATGCGTTCATCATCGAGACCTGCCAGGACCTGCTCCAGATCAAGTGCGCGATCAACGCGGTGCTGGCCGCGCTGGACGAGGCCCGCAAGTCCCCGTTCGACGTGCCGATCCTCGTCAGCGTCACGATCGAGACCACCGGCACCATGCTGCTGGGCTCGGCGATCGAGGCCGCCGCGCAGGCCCTGGCCCAGTATCCGATCGCCTCGCTGGGCCTCAACTGCGCCACCGGTCCCACCGAGATGTCCGAGCACGTGCACTTCCTGGGCAAGCACTGGGGGCGAATGGGTTCGCACTCGGGGCGCTTCCCGGGCCTGCACCACCGCGCGGTCTCGGTGATGCCCAACGCGGGGCTGCCCGTGCTGGTCGAGGGCCGAACCGAGTACCCGCTGCGGCCCCAGCCCTTCGTCGAGGCCATGCTCAAATTCATCGAGAATGATGGGGTCAACCTCGTCGGCGGGTGCTGCGGCACGACGCCCGAGCACATCAAACTGCTCGCGGACGCCGTCTCGGGCCGCCGCGCCGCGGCGATCGAGCGGACGGTCTTCCCGGCGGGCGTCACCAGCCTCTACTCCTCCACCGACTACCGCCAGGACAACTCGTTCCTGATCGTCGGGGAGCGCATGAACGCCTCGGGGAGCCGGGCGTTCAAGAAGCAGCTCGAGGCCGAGGACTGGGACGGGATCGTCTCGCTCGCCCGGGAGCAGCTGCGCGAGGGCGCGCACGTGCTGGATCTCAACGTCGACTACGCCGGGCGCGACAACGCGAGGGACATGGCCGAGATCGTCCGCCGCGTCGTGCGCCAGGCCGATGCGCCCCTGATGATCGACTCGACACAGATCAGGACCATCGAGGCCGGCCTCAAGCACGCCCCGGGCAAGTGCATCATCAACAGCGCCAACTTCGAGGATGGCGAAGAGAAGTTTGATGCCATCCTGAAACTCGCGACGACCTACGGCTCGGCCGTGGTCATCGGCTCGATTGATGAGGACAAGCAGGCCTCCATGGCCCGCACCGCCGAGCGCAAGTTTGCGATCGCTCGGCGGGCCTTCGAACGGGCGACCGGGCACTGGGGCATGCACCCGGCCGACCTGCTCTTCGATCCGCTGGTCCTGCCGATCTCCACGGGCATGGAGTCCGACCGCCGCTCGGCGCTCGAGCTGATCGAGGGCGTCAGGCAGATCGCCGAGCACTTCCCCGAATCGCAGACGGTCGTCGGCCTCTCCAACGCGAGCTTCGGGCTCTCGCCGCCGGCCCGGCTGGTGCTCAACTCGGCGCTGCTGCACGAGCTGCGCGGGGCGGGGCTCAGCGCGGCGATCGTGCACGCCGGGAAGATCCTGCCGCGCAACAAGATCGCGGACCAGCAGTGGGACGCGGCGATCGAGCTCATCTACGACCGCCGCCGCGAGGGGTTCGACCCGCTGGCGGCGTACATCGAGCTGTTCAAGGATGTGCAGGCGACCTCGACGGTCAAGAAGGACAAGTCCGCGCTCACGGTCGAGCAGCGGCTGCGCGACCACATCATCGACGGGGAGAAGCAGGGCCTGGGGGACACGATCCGGCAGGCGCTGACCACTTACAAGCCGCTGGACATCATCAACGACCACCTGCTGGACGGCATGAAGACCGTCGGGGAGCTCTTCGGGTCGGGGAAGATGCAGCTGCCGTTCGTGCTCCAGTCGGCCGAGGTCATGAAGATGGCCGTGGCCCAGCTCGAGCCGCTCATGGAGCGGGTCGCGGGCCAGGCCAAGGGGACGATCGTGCTCGCCACCGTCAAGGGGGATGTGCACGACATCGGCAAGAACCTGGTCGACATCATCCTGACCAACAACGGCTACAGGGTGATCAACCTGGGGATCAAGCAGCCGCTGCACGCGATGGTGGACGCCTGGAAAGAGCACAAGGCCGATGCGATCGGGATGTCGGGCCTGCTGGTCAAGAGCGTCAACGTGATGGAGGAGAACATCAAGGAGCTCAACGCCTCGGGGATCGCCCCCCCGCTGCTGCTGGGCGGCGCCGCCCTCACGCGGCACTACTGCGAGAGCCACCTGCGCGACACGTACGAGGGTGAGTGCTTCTACGGCAAGGACGCCTTCGAGGGCCTGCGCACGATGGACCTGCTCATGGCCGGCAGGAGCGCCGAGTTGGTCACCGAGATCGACTCGCGCCAGAGCAAGCGCACCGCGGCCGAGGAAGTCCTCCTCAAGTCGCGCGTGGAACGGGCCCGGATCGCAGGCGACGGCGCTCTTGGGTCGGGTTCATCCACCGCAACCACGACCGCCCCCGTCCGCTCAAACGTCTCCACCACCGTCCCCATCCCCGCCGCGCCGTTCCTGGGCTCGCGCATCGTCGAGGGCATCGGGCTGGATGAGGTGTTCCAGTTCATCAACCCGATCGCCCTGTTCCGCGGGCAGTGGCAGTTCAAGAAGGGCGCCCTCTCCGACGATGACTACGAGCGGCTGGTCTCCGACGAGGTCCGGCCCATCTACGAGCGCATCAAGACCGCCTGCCGCGAGAAGCAGCTCCTGCTCCCAAAGGTCGCCTACGGCTACTTCCCCTGCAACTCCGACGGGAACGATCTGGTCGTCTGGGATCCGGGGGTAGGCACTGGGGACTGGGCACCGGGCACTGGTGAAAGACGTGAAATCGAGCGTTTCCGCTTCCCCCGCCAGCCCGACAAAAACCGCCTGTGCATCTCCGACTTCTTCCGGCCGGTCGAATCCGGCCGGGCCGACATCATCGGCATGCACTGCGTCACCATGGGCCAGCGCATCAGCGAGTACGCCCGCGAGCTGTTCGCGGCGAACAACTACACCGAGTACCTCTACTTCCACGGCATCGGCGTCGAGGCCGCCGAAGCGCTCGCCGAGCTCTGGCACAAGCGCATGCGCCAGGAGCTGGGGATCGCCGGGGAGGATTCGCCCAGGATCAAGGAGCTCTTCACCCAGCACTACCGCGGCAGCCGCTACAGCTTCGGCTATCCCGCGTGCCCGGAACTGGCCGACCAGGAGAAGCTCTTTGCGCTCCTCAAGCCCGAGCGGATCGGCTGCGTGCTGACCGAGAACTGGCAGATCGATCCGGAGCAGTCCACCAGCGCGATCATCGTGCACCATCCGGAGGCCAAGTACTTCAACGTGTAAGGGCGCACGCCGCAATCGCTGCGGCGAGCCCGGACCCGATCGTGGACTACTTCCCCAGCGCCCCCGAGCCCGCGAACACCGTGGTGTCAGTCCCCGCGCCGCGCGGCAGGCGGATCACGAACTCGCACCCCACCTCGAGGTTGTGCACCTCGATGACTCCGGCGTGCAGCTCGGCGATCCCCTGGGCGATCGAGAGGCCCAGGCCGTAGCCCCGGCCGCGGACCACTTCCGTCGAGGCCTGCGTGAAGCGGTCGAAGAGGCTGTCCATCATCTCGGCGGGGATCCCCGGCCCCTCGTCGCGGACGCGAACCACCCACGCGAGATCGCCGCCCTCGACCGACACGACCACGGCCCCGCCGGCGGGAGAGAAGCGGATCGCGTTGCGCACGAGGTTGTCGACCATGATCCGCAGCAGTTCGGCGTCCCCGAAGATCTCCGCGCCGCGCGGGGAGTCCAGCAGCACGGGCTCGAGGTACACCGACTGCTGGCGCGACATGTTCGAGCAGTTCTCGATCGACTTCATCACGACGTCGTTGAGATCGCAGCGCTCGGCGTTGGCGATCGACTTGCCGGCCCGCACGCGCGTGAGGGTCAGGAAACTCTCGACCATCCTGCCCAGGCGCCGCATCTCGTCCATCACGCTGTCGATGAAGCGTGCCTGGTCGGGGGCGAGGCCGGAGCGGTCGATGGTCTGGGCCTCGGTGAGAACCACGGCGACCGGGGTCTTGAGTTCATGCGAGACGTTGGAGATGAACCGGTCGTGCGAGACCAGCGCGGCCCGCAGGCGGGTGCGGGATTCCTCGAGCTCGGCCTGGAGCTGCGCCAGTTCGGGCACGGTCTGCTGGACGGCCATGGGCCTGTCCAGCTGGTCGGGAGAGAGAGAGCCGGCGAGCCGGCGCAGCTGCAGGAGGGGGCGGGTGATGAGCCCGCTGATCAGGTAGCCCGAAACTCCGGCGGCGAGCACGCCCGCGGGGATGGTCATCAGGAGGACCGAGGAGAGCACCGAGAGCACCGACGCCGCGGGGACGTCCGACACCATCACGACCAGGGCGTGCTGGCTCCCGTCCGAGGCGTAGAGCTTCTCCACGAACGTGCGTGTCTGTGTGTTCGAGCCCCCGGCGCCGGCGATCTCCAGCCCCGAGCCGCGCCGCACCACGTGTGGGTAGTCCCCGGCGAGCCACGAGGCCACTTCGGCCGGGGACGGCGGCTTGCCCGGCGTTGCGACCTCCAGGACTCCCGGCAACCGGTACAGCGCCGCGAAGTACGGATCCCCCGCCGGGACCGCGAGGAACTCGTGGGCGAGGCTCTCCCAGTCGACGGTGCTGAAACGGAAGTCCGCCGCCCGCGCCCGCGCCACGATCCCCGCCAGGCGCGGGTGGAACCGTGTATCGAAGAAGTCCTGCACGGCCATCCGCTGGTAGAGCAGGATCGCCACCGACAGCGTGAGATGGATCACCAGTGCCAGCGCCGAGATCCACAACGTCAGCTTGAGGCGCAGCGACATGGACGGGCTGGGGGGCCTGCCGCCGGGGGACGATTCACCCTGTCCTGTCGTCATGCACCTAGTCCATCACGCCGAACCGGTAGCCCATTCCCTTGACCGTGTGGATCAACTCCTTCGAGAAGCCGCGGTCGGCCTTGCGGCGCAACGATGAGATGTAGACGTCCACCACGTTGCTCGTGGGCACGAAGTTCATGTCCCAGACCTTCTCACCGATCTGCGTCCGCGTCAGCACGCGGTTGGGATTGCGCATCAGGTACTCCAGCAGCGCAAACTCCTTGGTCGACAGCTCGATCTGCTCCTCGGCCCGCCGGGCGGTGCGGGCGTACAGGTCCAGCTCCAGATCGTCGTACCGCAGGTGCCGGGATTCGGAAGCCTCCCCGCGACGCAGGAGCGCACGGATGCGAGCCAGCAGCTCTTCGAACTCGAAGGGCTTGGGGAGATAATCGTCGGCCCCGGCATCCAGGCCCTGCACCTTGTCGTCGGTTGAGCTCAGCGCCGTGAGCATCAGGATCTTGGCCTTGACACCGCGACGGCGCAGGTTCCTGCACACCTCGATGCCGTCCCGGTCCGGCAGCATCAGATCAAGGAGAATAATGTCGTGATTCCCGGTCGCCGCCGAATCTTCCCCCTCGTAGCCGCTGTGCGCCACATCCACCGCCAAGCCATGCTCCCGCAGGCCCCGCTCGAGCGCCGAGGCCATTTTCGGGTTGTCCTCGATCACCATGACTCGCATGCAACGTGCTCCTGAACCTCCCGAAGGCGGCTTCATTGTAAGCCTTTGTCGTACGCAACGCGGTCCCTGTTGCAGGGGGCCGCGGGGATGAGCGGGCTTTCATCGCGCCCTCACTTTCAGACGAATCCATTGCGTGCACACCCTGCCAGCAGCCCCGCGCCGTGCAGGGGCGTCCGGGCAACCCTTGGAGCCATACCCATGAATTGCATTCCCCTTCACCGCCCGCGCGCGATCGCGTGCGCAGCGCTCATGACGGTCGCCGGTCTGGCCGCCACGGTGCCGGCGAACACCCTCGCGCAGCCCGCCGACAGGCAGGAGCGGCAGATCCGCGGTCAGGATCCGGCGCGAATGAGCGAGTGCGAGTTCCGCTCCTTCAAGTGGATGACCGGTCTGGATGTCTTCAACAACAAGGGCGATCACGTCGCGGACGTCTCGGACCTGATCATCAACCGAGGCAACGGGCGGATCGATTACGTGGTGCTCGCCACCGGCAGCACGCTGGGCCTGGGCGGCAGGACGATCGCGTTGCCGTACGACTCGTTCCGCTGGGACACGCCCAAGCAGCGCTTCGTGCTGGATTCGACCGAAGAACAGCTCAAGACGTACCCCGAATTCTCCGAGCAGGCGTGGACCGGTCTCACCGACCGCGACCGGAGCACCAAGAGCTCCCTGCGCGAGTGGCTCTCCCGGGATCAGACCCGCGAGTCGGCCGATCCCTACGCCGGCAGCCTCGCCCAGGCCAAGAAGCAGACGTACGAAGGTGAGGTCACCCGCATCGACCGCATGCAGACAACCTCCGGCGAGCAGCTGATCGCCACCGTACGCGACAAGTCCGGTCAGAGCCATCGCGTCGCCCTCGGCCCCTCCTGGTTCGTGAGCGCTTCGTCGGTGGCCCCGATGCGCGGCGACAAGGTGACGATCAACAGCTACCAGCTGGAGCGAAGCCCCGACGAACTCGACGTCGGCCGCACCATCACCATCTCCGGCCACGACCTGCTCCTGCGCGACGACCAGGGACGGCCGATGTGGGGCGCCGATGCAAGTCCGCCGACCGACAAGAACGACTTCCGCTACGACTCGGTCACGTGGCGCTCCGTGCTCGCCAGCGAGCTCAAGGGCCGCAAGGTCGACTGCCGCGGCCAGGAATGCGGCAAGGTCAACGACCTGATCATCGACAGGCCGTCGGGCCACGTCGCCATGCTCTCGATCGACCCCAACCAGAACTTCCTGGGCATCGGTGACACCAAGCGTCTCGTGCCCTGGAGCGTCACCTCGATCGCGGTCGACGGCACCCTGCGCATCGATGCTTCCAAGGACATGGTGCTCGCCGGTCCCGATACTCCTTCGGACATCTCCAAGCTCAACTCGGGCATGACTCCATCCATGGTGTACAAGGCTTACGAGGTCGAGCCACCGACCTTCGGCAAGCCGGCCGAACCGGGTGATCGACGCGCTTCGGCCCCGTCGGACGATGTGTGGAGTTCGCACGGCGTCATCCTCCGCAGTGCAGGAACGGACACTCCCACCACGCTCGAGGGCCAGGTCACGGACATCTCCCGGGTGAGCTTCGGCGGCAGCATCCCGCCCGCCAAGGCGATCACGGTGAACACCGACCAGGGCCCGCAGACCGTGCTGCTCGGGCCGGCAGACTACATGGAGCTTCAGAAGGCCCCGTGCCAGAAGGGCAGCCGCGTCAGCGTCGAGGCGATCAAGGTGAAGGTGGACGGCAAGCCGTACCTGCTCGCCCGGCGGATCGAATCGGGCGGCACATCCACATCGCTGCTCGACGCCTCCAACCAACCCGTCTGGGATCATCGCTGATGTGACCCGCGAGGCCAAACCCCCCTCGCCCTTCCAGCCCCGGGCGCTCGGTCCAACTCCTCCACGCCCGCGGACATGGGTCACCAGCTCAGCGCACCGGGACAGGGTCCTCGCGACCCTGCCCCGGTTTTCATTGCCGGACGATCGCGCCATGAGGTGCGATTCACCTCCCGTTCACATCCCTTGCGCTTCCCGACCGCACGGTAACCCATCATGCTCCATCCCCACAACGCTGCGTCCGCGAACCGCCCGATTCCCGCGCCCGCGAGCGGCCTCTTGCGTGGAGTGGTGCTGGCGGCGCTGGCCGGCGCGCTGGCGCTACAGGCATGCAACACCACCGAGGGCGTGGGCAAGGACATCAAGGCGGCCGGCGCGGGCATCGAGGATGCCGCCAAGGACGCCAAGTAACAACGGCATTCGCAAGGACCCCGCCATGCTGTACTGGGCCGTCGTCTTCTTCCTCATCGCGATCGTCGCCGCGATCTTCGGCTTCGGGGGGATCGCCGCCGGCGCCGTCTCGATCGCCAAGATCCTCTTCTTCATCTTCCTGGTGCTTTTCATCGCCTCGCTGCTCGCGGGCCTGATCCGCAGAGGCAACTCAAGCACGACCATGAAGCTCTGATCGTTACCGCAAGGCCACCGCAATCGAGGCACCGCGCCATGCCCACGCTCAGCCCCCTGTCGCCGAGCCGCCAGAATGAACTTGGGCTCATCCGCCGTTCATTCCCAGTCCATGCAGTCCGGCAACCGTGCCCCCTGCATGAACGGACACCCGAACCGACCATGGATGCTCGCGGCCGTTCCATCATCGTGTTTTCCTCTCTGGCCTGCGTGACCGCGGGCTATTTCGCGTTCTCCCGCGACCGCCCAAGCAACCCAATCGTCGTCGACGCCCTGTTCATCCTGTCCATGGGCGTGTGCCTGGTCTCGAGCGTCGTCTTCCTGCTCAAGCTCGCTTCCGCATCCATCTCGCGCGACGCCCGATCCCAGGACCCCGAGGCGCCCCCGAGAATCCACCGGACCACGGCTGCCGGCACGGACGCCGAACGATCCGAGATCAAGCCGCCCGAGATCCGGACGCCACCGACGGATCGCCGCACACAGGCGCGCCTCGGCGCCGGTCGTTCCACCAGGCGATGAGCACCCGATCCCCGGTGAACAGGCATTCACACCCGCATCAGATCCTTATCACGACGCGGCGGCAAGCTCCCACGGCCGAAGCGGTTACCTGCGACCGCACCGCCCAAGGAACCGAACATGCGACACTCCAACAACGACCGCGGTACGACGAAGAAGTCAGACCCGATCTCGATGCTCACCGGCGACATCGCGGCGATCAAACGCGACGTTGCCCAGCTGATCGGCCACGGGGCGGGCAACGTCTCGGCCCGTGCCCGCCAGGCCGTGTCGGACCTGTCGGACCACGCCAAAGATGTCGCGCAGCAGACGCGCGAGCGCTACGACGAGGCCCACGAATCACTCTCGCAGATCGCCGCCAGCCGGCCGGTCACGACCATCGCGGTCTCACTGCTCGCCGGGATGGTCATGGGCAAGGCGCTCTCGTGGGCTTTCCGCCGCGGCGGCCACGACTGATCCGCGATCCAATGGGGAGATCCAACATGAACACCCCGCCGGGCCCTGCCCGCGGTTCCACGCCGTCGCGGCGCCGCGGAGCCATTGCTCTGCGCGCCGCGGCGGCGCTGTGCGCTGGCGCTGCGGCCCTGTCGCTGCTGGTCATGCTGTTCATCACGACCCTCGAGCGGCTCGGGAGGCCCGCGGCCTTCGGTGCGCTGGCGGTAGCACTGGGATTGATCGCGGTGCTCCTGTACCTGGCCGCTCGCGAATCGGCAACCCGGGAGGACCTCCGCCGGGCCCGGCTCGATGCGCAGGCCGCGGCCTCAGCCCAGAAATCGCCGCGCGAACCGCTGGACCTGGGCCCGTACATCCGCGTGATCTCGGCAGCGCTCCCGCTGCTCACGGCGTTGGCCGCGGTCGTGGGCCCGTTCCGGTTGGTCCGCTGGATGCTTCGGCTGTACGCGATGTGGCGGGCGTACGAGACTCCCAGTCCTTCGAGCGCAGCCCAACCGGCGAGCTCCCAGGCGAACACCGCCGCGCCCAATCGCGAGCCCTCCCCAGTATGAGCATCGATTCACCGATGATTCACCGGCCCGGTACGTCCGGACGGCAAACTCTCGCAACATCCGAGCCGGGAACAGATGCGGGACCGGTTGGTTCCGCGAGCCGCCCGGCGTCGTACGGAGACCTCACGATGAGCAACGACCCCCAATCGACGAGCCAGGGCCGCGGTGAGCAGTCCTCTCGCGAGAACAAGCACGAGTACGAATCTCCCCCGACGCGCCGCACCGATACCACCAGCGCCACCATGAGGAACAAGCCAGGGCCGGGCCAGCACAAAGACCAATCTCAGGGCCCGACCGGCCAGCGTTCGTCGACTCCCGGCCGCTCCGATGATTCGGACGACGGTTGCGGATGCTCGGGAGACCCGGAATCCAGGGCGGCCGACCGCTCGTCGGGCCAGGACGACAAGAACCGCAAGAAGACCGATGAACCCGCCCGCGGCATCCCCAACGCGGCGTCGACCGGCGCCGCCCGCGCCGGGGACCAGGACCGCGGTCGCAAGAGCTGAACCTCGCGATCCGCCGACGCGAGCCGCAACCGAACACGGACAAGGAGGAGGTGGCCGGGACGAGCCGTCCCGGCCACCGGCCGACGAGCACACCGCCCAGCCAGGAACCACAGCACATGAAACTCCACACGCTCCAGGATCTCCTGCTCCACCAGATGCGGGATGTGTACTACGCCGAGAAGCAGATCTACAAGGCGCTCCCCAAGCTCGCCCGCGCCGCGACCAACGCGGAACTGCACGACGCGTTCGAGGAACACCGCCAGCAGACCGCGACCCACATCACCCGCCTCGAGAGCGCCTTCAAGTCCATGGGCGCCGCGGCCAAGGCCGTCAGGTGCCCAGCCATCGAGGGACTCATCTCCGAGGCCAACGAACTGCTCGACATGACCGCCGAGCCCGGCGTCATGGACGCGGCCCTGATCGCCTCCGCGCAGCGCGTCGAGCACTACGAGATCGCCGCCTACGGGTGCATCCGCAGCTTCGCCGACCAGCTCGGCCTCCGCAAGGTCGCCGACCTGGTCCAGCAGACCATCGAAGAGGAAGGATCGACCGACAAGATCCTCACGCAGCTCGCCGAGTCAGCCGTGAACCCGTCCGCGGTTGAACCGGGAGTCGCAACCACGGCCTGACACGCGGTCAGACCGGGTGACCGCACGGAAGCTCGGAATGGCCCGTACCCGGGTCCGTGGATCGCGACCGCGTCCCGCCGTTTCACTACGCCGGGATGCCTTTGCCCCGGATGTGCGTCGGAGTTGTATCTGCCGCACATCTTCAAATCGCTGGCGGTCAACCCAGGCCGCCGGCCCCCAAGCCCCCCCTCCACGGCCCGGATCGGCGAGGTTGTTCTCGCCGATCCGGGTCCTTTTCTTGCAGATCGCACGCGTCCCTTCCTCTTGCCCCGCAGCCGCTCCACGAGACTCCGCGCCCCGAGATTTCTCGTCAAACCTCGTGCGCACACGGGGGCGAGTCACAAGCCCCGGTCGGTAGACTCGCGCTCCATGCGGGGGAGTACTCGATCCACCACGCCACAATCCCCTCACGGCTCCGATCGAACGATCAATCGCCGCGCGGCGATCTCCGCCGCCCGCGGCCGGGTCGCGGGCGCGCTGGCACTTCTGCTCGCCGGCATGCTCCTGGCTCGCTCGACCGTGGCGCTCCCGTCCGCGGTGCTCTTTGCGCTCGCAGGGATCGCGGCGACCGCATCGCTCGCGCCGCTGGCCCGGCGGATCCTCCTCGGGTCCGCGATGCTGCTCGTGGGCGCCGCGACCTGGAATCTCCGCATCCGCGAGGTCCCCTCCGGCTCGCTGGCCACCTCTCTGCACGACGGAGAGATCATCACCGTGGAGGGCCGCATCCTCGACCGCCCCGAAGTCTCGAACACCTCGCGCGGTGAGCTCTCGCTCTGGATCCCCTACACACCCGCGGCGCGCTTCCGCCTGGAGGTCCATCGCCTGCGGACCGAACAGGGCTGGGTCGAGGCCTCGGGCATCCTCCGCGCGCGCATCAGCGGCGTCGACGGCCTGGATCGCGGCTCGATCGGGTCGGCCCGCGCAGGAGACCAGATCACACTGACCGGCCGCGGCTCACCCGTCCTTGCTCCGCTCAACCCCGGCGAGCCCGATGCCCGCGCGTGGTCCGCCCAGGAAGAGATCGCCGGCTCAATCTCGGCCATACACCCCGACCTGATCGCACTCCAGCCCGAGGCCCACCTCCCCGGATTGGTGCGCCGCACACTGCTGCGCTGGCGGGCAAACCTCGCCCACGCCGCCGCCGTTTCCCTCTCGCCCGCCCGACCGGCCACCGTCATGCCGGAGGACCCCGCATCCATCGCACGACAGGAGTCCCTGGCCCTGGTCCGCTCCCTGATCCTCGGGCTGGACGATCAGCGCGAGGACCAGGTCCAGCAGCGCTTCACACGCCTGGGCATCGTGCACATCCTGGCGATCTCCGGATACCACATCGTCGTGCTCTCGTGCATGGTCGCCGGAATGGTCCGAATCTGCGGCGACCATGGCCGGGCCGAGTCGCTCGCCGTCACCTTAGCAATCCTGGCGTACGCCGCGATCGTGCCCGCGTCGGCACCGGTGCTCCGCGCGGTGGTGTGCATCCTCGCGATCATGTTCACCCGCGCCCTGGGCCGACGCTACGACCCGGTCTGCGTCCTTCTATGGGCGGCCGCGGGCCTGGCGATCTTCAAGCCCGTGGATGCCTTCAGCCTGGGCTACTTCCTGAGCTTCGGGCTCTGCACGCTGCTCATGCTGCTGGGAGACCCCGTGCACGCACGGCTTACCCGCCCGCGCCTGCGCGGCCTCCTGCGTCCGCCGCCCACCCCGTGGCGCCGGGCCCGCAGCGCCGCCGCTCGGTTCACGACCGCGACCTTCCTCTGCTGGGCATCCTCCGCACCCATGCTCGCCTGGTGGACGGGCATCTGCTCCCCCATCACCCTGGCCGCCTCCGCGCTGATCGTGCCCGTCTCGTCTCTCCTGCTCGCCGCCGGCTTCGTTGCGCTGCTGGCCGGGCTCATCGCCCAGGGCCTTGCCCCCATGCTCCCCGATTCGGCGCCGCACGCCCTCTACCCGCTCCTCGACCTGCTCGCACGCCTCACACTCCAACTCGTAGACCTTTTCGACCGTTTCCCCTTGGGCAGCCTCCGCGCACCCCCGATGAGCCTCCCATGGTCGCTCGCCGCGACGCTGCTCGTGCTCTTCTGGTTCGCGCGCGGCCACTCCCGCCACACCGCCGCGTGGACCGCGAGCATCGTCCTGCTCGCGTGGCTCTCGATCCACGCCGCCCGCTCCTGGGACTCCCAGGGCATGGCGCCCGGAGCGATCATGCACGCCGACGTCCTCGCCGTCGGCGAGGGCTCGTGCACGATCCTGCGCATCCGCGGCCCCGGCGGCGTCGAGAGCATCATGGTCGATGCCGGCTCCTCGCGCTCGGGCCTGGGCCTCCGCGTGATCCCCGACGCCGCCCGCGCGCTGGGGTGCTGGAGGATCCCCACCGCGATCATCCTGGGTGAGAACCCGCGCTGCTTCTCGGCGCTCCCCGACGCCGCGCGCGCCCTGGGCCTCCAGCGAGCGCTGATCCCCGCCGCGCTCCTGGATCAGGCCCGCGCAGATCCCCACTGCCCGCAGGCGGGATTGGTCCGGTCCCTCGAAGTTCGCCGCGTGCAGCTCATCCCGATCCACCCCGGCGACCTGCTCCCGCTCGCCGACGGGTCGCACATGCGATTCGAACCGGGCCTCCGCGATCTCAGGGCCATCGTGTCCGCGGACGATCCATCCGCCCCCGATCGCCTGCTCATCACCCACGACCCGCCCGCGATCGCTCACCGGTTCGATGCCGTCGTTGCCTCCGGCCCGGCGGTCTCAGATCACGCGGTGGAACAGCTCGCGAGCCAGACTCACGCGGGCCTCTACATCATCAGCACGGGCCACGATGCCGATCCATCGAGCGACCGGTCCATCCTGCGCACCGCGGCCGGTCACGTGCAGGTCACCTGGTCCGCCGACGGGTCATGCCGCGCGGACACCCGGCCCTCGAGGCCGTCCACCACCGGATTCACTGGCCCGGAACCTCCACCAGCCGCGATTTCTGCAGCTGGAAATCCGACGCCGAGCCGCCCGGCCGGCCCTGGACCTTCTCGCGCACCGCCTCGCCGTTGAGAAGGTTGTTGGGGAACTTCTGCTTGGCGATGATCAACGCCGGTCCCTCGCCCCGGGCCCGACCGGTGAACCCGGCATCCTGCTCCGTAAACACGCCGATCGTCACCACGCTGCGGTTGGGACCGTGGTAGTAGTACGCCTGCTCCCCGTCCCGGCGCAGCTGCAGCACCGCCTCCTCGGCGGACTTGCGGAACTGCACCAGGTCCTCCTTCGTCGGCGCGCTGTTGTCCGGCCGGCCGTACACGGCGATCTGCAGCGTGTACAGCGGCTGGCGCGTCCCGCGCCGGGCCTTGACCGTCGTCAGGTCGTAGTCGGGCATCGTCCCCGTGGTCGCCCCGGGCGGCGCAAGGAACGCTCCCTCGTACGGGTGAACTCCCCCCACGTCCATCTGCCGCACGTACGCCAGCTCGCGCTGCGCATCCCCGCTCGTCCCCGACTCGAAGCTCCCGTACAGCAGCACCAGCCCGTTGCCTCGCTTCTCGAGGTACGCCCCGTTCAGGCCCGCCATCGCGTGGGCACGGAAGAGGGCCGTGTTCGCCGCCGCCTCGTGCGATGTCGGGTTCGGGTTGTCCCGGTCCGGGCTGAACGAGCCCAGCACGATCGACCACGCGTTGCTCTCTGCCCCCCCGCCCCCACCCGACTCGCCCGTGCCCGGCTTCACGGGACGACCGAAGACATCCGTCGACGGCATCGCTTCACCGTCCTTCTGCGCTTCCTGATCCCCCGCGCAGCCGGCCAGTACCGCCGCCACGATCCCCGCCGCAACAGCCCCGCGCCGCCAGCCTGGGGATTGTTCCCGGTGGCCCCCGCGCCGGCCAAGGTCCGCTTTTCGGTGTTCCATCGCCAATGAGCGTATTCCCAAGCAGTTCGTGCATCCTGCGAGCCCGCCCGCGAGTTACACGGCGTAACTATCGATTCTGCAAGAGTTTAGACAATCCGCGAAATCTCCGACTTCTTTGAAGGCCCGCCGGATGCGTCTCCGATACAGACTGTGCGAGCGAACCCTCGCGTGCCTCGAAGTGCAGACGTCGGCGGTGAACTGGTGCCCCCCTCGGCCATCGATCGGGCCGGGGCGGGGAAGTGGGCCGCGTCGGCATCAGGGCGGGGTGTTCGTGCGCGGAGGTCGGAATGATGAACGTCTCTGCCGCAAGTGCAGCGATGGCGGGTCGGGATACCGCCACGGCGTCGGTGCGCGCCAAGTCCGATTCGAGCGCACCATCCTCCCCCGTACGCCGGGGCGAGGACACCCTGGAGGTCTCCCCCATGGCCAGCATGCTCAGCAAGCAGACCGAGGCCGGAGAGCGGACCGGCCCGCAGGGCATCCGCACCGGGCTGGTCGATCGCGTCCGCCGGGAGATCGCCGCCGGCACCTACGACTCACCCGAAAAGCTCGACATCGCGCTGGACCGCATGATCGACGACCTGCTCTGACCGGCTACGCCACCGTGGCTCGCGCGCCCGCGTCACCCCGCGGGATCCGCTCGCCCGGGTGCTGAAACCAAACCGAGCAACGTCGGTCAGTGGCCGCTCTCGGTCACCGGGCTGCAGTACAGCCTGTTGGCGACCGGCTTCTTGTATTCCTCGTCGTACAGCACGCGCGAGATCCAGCGGCAGCTCCCGTCGATCAGCGCCACCGTGGCGCCCGGCCCGTGCCGGTCGCTCAGGCGATCCTCCTCGGGGTAGCTCGAAGCGTCGTTGAAATACGACTTGCTCCAGGCCTCCCACAGCAGGATGACATCGGGCCGGAACCGATCGCTGCGGAACGAGGAGAAGTACATCTTCCCGTTGGGGCCCTGGTTCCCGTAGCCGATCACCCCCCCGTTCATCAGGTAGCTGGTGATGTTGTCCGTCGAGAGCGAGCTCGTGAACGGCGGCTTGTGGCTGGGACAGCGGTAGACCCGCGCCAGCGTGGAATCGGCCTGCCCGGGCTCCCCCGACATGTACGGCCAGAACGTGCCCGTCGACGGACCCAGCTTGTTCTTGATCACGTCGTCCGCCGCGCCGCCGTTGTTGCCCTTGTACAGCCACGACGGGTACTTCTTGTTCGCGGCCTTCATCTTCGAGAGCCACCCCGGATCGGCGACCACGTCCTTGTTGTCGTTCATGTACTGCAGGTTGGCCTTGTTGAGCTGGCTCTGGTTGGCGTTGCACACCGTCATCTGCCCCGCCATCTTCGCCTTCGCCAGGCTCGGGAGCAGGATCGCCAGGAGCAGCGCGATGATCGCGATCACCACCAGCACTTCGATGAGCGTGAACCCGGTCCCGGCTCTGGTTGGGCGGTGCCGATTCTCCAAGAGGTCCTCCGGTGGCGATGCCCACGGGCCGCCCTGACGGTGTCGCGCCGCCGCGGCCCCATGCGAACACCTGTACAACGACGGAGTAAGTAAATCAACTAAAGGAATGTTCTCGGCGGCCCGCCGGGCCTCTTTTCCTCTCCCGGGGGCATTATCTGCCCGGCTGGTACCACATCGGAGTCCCCGGTCCCAGGGGAACCGCCAGCCACACGTACAGCAGCAGGAACACGATCCAGACCCCCGTGAACACCAGCGTGTACGGCGTCATCATCGCCAGCATGCGGCCCATGCCGCAGTCCCTGCGGTAGCGCTGGATCGCCGCCAGGATCACGATCGAGTACGGGTTCAGCGGCGTCACGATGTTGGTCACGCTGTCCCCCACGCGGTAGGCCGACTGCGTGAGCTCCGGGCTCAGACCCACCATCATCATCATCGGCACGATGATGGGCGCGAGCACCGTCCACTTGGCGCTCATGGACGCGATCAGCATGTTGATCACCATCGTGAGCACCACGATGCCCGGGAGCAGCGCCATCGGCGGCAACCCCGACGATGCCAGCGCCTCCCCGCCGGTGTACGCGAGCATGATGTCCAGCCGCGAGTAGCGGAAGCTCTCGATGAACTGCGCCGCGAAGAACGACATCGCCAGCACCGGCGCCATCGACGACATCGCGTGCACGAACGCCCGGCTCACGTCCGCCTGTGTTCGCAGCGAACCGGTGACCAGCCCGTACGCCAGCCCCGGGAACAGGAACACCGTGACGATGATCGGGACGATCGCCACCGACCACCGCGGCTGGGGCGTCGGCGACGAGGCCGGCGGGATCCCCGCCGCGGAGGCCACATCGGGGATCGGCCCGTACGCGGGCGCGGGCACCGGCATCGGGCCGTGCAGGGGCGCGCCCGGAACCAGCAGGATCACGGCCAGCACACCCACCACCAGCAGCAGCGCGATCCCGGCGGCGATCAGCCCGCGCCGCTCGAGCGGCGACAGGTCCCCGCGCTGCGCCCGCGCATCGGCCGCGTGATCGCTCAGCGGCTGCGCGGCCAGCCGCGGCTCGATGAGCCAGGCCGTGATCCCCCACCCGCAGAGCATGAGCAGGATCGACGAGCACGCCATGAAGTACCAGTTGCACGTCGGCAGGACGGTGTACCCGGGGTCCAGGATGCGGGCCCCCGTCTCGGTGATCCCGCCGACCAGCGCATCGGTCGGGCCCACCAGAAGGTTCGCCGAGAAGCCCCCGCCGATGCCCGCGTACGCCGCGGCGATCCCCGCCAGCGGCGGCCGGCGGTACGCCAGGAACAGCCCCGCGGCCAGCGGCGGCAGGATGATGAACCCGGCGTCGCTGGCCATGTGCGACAGGAAGCCGAGCATGATCACCGTGGGCGTCAACAGGCGCGACGGCATCAGCCCCGCGAGCCATTTCATCGCCGCGCCGAAGAGGCCGACCTTCTCCGCGACCCCGATGCCGAACATGCTCACCACCACCACGCCCAGGGGCGGGAAGTTGATGAAGTTGCGGATCATGTTGGCGACCAGCCAGTACAACCCCGCAGCGCTCGCCAGGCTCCGCGGCGTCACGGGATCCCCCACGCTGACCAGTTCCAGCACCGGACGGCCGTCGGGAGCGACCTTGGCGCGCTGCACCCGCCGGCCGGCGCCGTCGGTGACCGACTCGGTCACGGCCTGCGGCCGCAGGGGCTGGACGGACCAGCGCATCGCGGCGCCGATCGACGAGAGGGTAATGACCAGCACCAGCGCGCCCATGAACAGGAAGATCGGGTCGGGGAGCCTGTTCCCCAGCCGCTCGATCAACCCGAGGAACCCGGGCCCGCCGGAACGCTCGGATCCCGCGCCCGGCTCGGAACCGGACTGGGGGTTGGACATGCGGCTCTCCCGGGGCGGCGCGGCCGGACCGGAGAAATCGAACCCGGGCACGCGCGGGGCGAGCGTACCCGATGCGCGGTAGAGGATTCAAGCGGAGCACAAGGCCGCGTGCGGCGGCACGGCGGTGGATCGGGCAACGCTCAGCGCGACACGGCGATCTGACCGAGCCGGGCGAGGATCGCCTCCGGCTCGCTCATGCGCCCCGAGCCGACCGTGCGGCAGGCCTGCCATCCGTCGTCGGGGCCGATGAACTCGAATCCATCCTCCCGCAGCGTGCGGAGATTGCGCTGCGTGCTGGGCTGGGCCCACATCGCCGAGTTCATCGACGGAGCCAGCAGGACCGGCGTCGCCGCCCGGTCGATGCCCGAGAGGATCAGGGAGACCACATCATCGGCTCGCCCGGTGGCCAGCCGCGCCAGGCAGTCCATCGTGCAGGGCGCCACCAGCGCGAGGTGCGTCCGGCTCGCCAGCGCGATGTGCTGAGGATCCTGCGACTCGATGTGCTCCCACAAAGAGGTATACACCGGCCGGCCCGACAGGGCCTGGAACGTCAGCGGCGCCACGAAGTGTCCCGCCGATTCGGTCATCGCCACGGTAACCTCAGCGCCCGCCTGCGCCAGGCGGCTGACAACGGTGGCGACCTTGTACGCCGCGATCCCGCCGCAGACCCCCACCAGGATCCTGCGGGCACGCAGCGACTGAAGATCAACCTCGCCGGCGGACCCCGCCTTGGCGGGCCGTGCGTCGGGTGGATCGGGACCTGGAGGGTTCATGCGCTCGGCGGGGCTGGAAGCAAGGCTCGCTTAGTCGTCGATGCTGCCGACCGTGGCGACGTCCGAATCGACCTTGAGCGTGGACGGATCAAACTCCAGCGTGATCTTGTCCTGCATGATCTCCTCGATGGCGACCTCGAGGTCCGAGCGACCGTTGCGGTCGACGAGCGGGCGGGCGCCTTCCATCAGTTGGATGAGCCTGCGCTGCACCAGGGTGCAGAGCTTGAAGCGGCCGCCGACCTTCTCGACGATGTGGTCACTCTTGAGAGCTTCGATCATTGGAACTTCCAGATGGGCCCGGTGATCCGGGCCGCGGGGTACGGGGACAACCAGTCCGGCGGCCCGGCCGCGTGCCCAGGGGCCCCGGAGCCAGGATTCCGGCATCAGTAAGAGGGTACGCTTGCGTCCAGTATCGGAGCATGGTAGGCTCTTCCGGACATCTGCACCGGTGGACTCTCATCGGTGCAGCCGGCTCGGGTCTCGGGCCGCGACTTCGTGCAGGATTGACTGCAGTTCTGGTTCATAGTCCTCCCCGCAGCCGCGGCGGAGTGCTCCGAACAGGCGCTCCTCTCGGCAGACCGGGCTGGGCTCGGGACGGTGGTAGGTCCTATTGGAAGTTGGGGATTCCGTGCCGGGACGGGGCGCCTGTTTCTTCTGCGGAAACGGGCGAGACTGTGTGTGTCGGCTTGCAAGGCCGCGTGCGTACTTCACCGGATCCCCGGAGGGATGCCGGTTCGTGGATAGGCGCGAATGGTTCGTGTCCTATTTGGTACCCGTTGCAGGATGAGGGTCAAGATGATTCGGGAATGGAAGCCGGGGGACAAGGTCCGCCACGTCGGAAAGCCGGAATGGGGCGTCGGCAGCGTGGTAGCGGCGGATGGCTCGCTCCAGGATGGCAGCCCGTGCCAGCGGCTCACCGTGCGATTCGATCGCGCCGGAAGCAAGACCCTCTCGACGGCGTTCGCCGACATCCGGGATGCCGACGAGTTCTTCAACGCCCCGGAGCATATTTCGGATGATCCGATCCTTAAGGCTCATGACGAGGCAAACGTCAGGGAAGCGCTGATCAAGGTGCCCGAACCGGCGACCGATCCGTTCTCAAGCCTCAGGAAGCGGTTGCTCGCCACTCTGGACCTGTACCGCTACGGGGAGTCCCCGGCCGGCCTGCTCGACTGGGCGGCGCGTCAGACGGGACTGAAGGACCCGCTCTCACGGTACAGCCGCCACGAACTCGAGCAGATCTACCAGCGCTTCGTTGCCAACGTGGACCAGCACCTGCGCCGGCTCCTCAAGGACTCCCGCAAACTCGAGCCGGCCTTGGTGCCCGAAGTGATCGGTCAGGCCCGTCCCCTGGCGAAGCAGGCGCTGCGTCGGGTCGACGACGGGCGTTGATTCCAGGCAACACTCCGAACATCCGGATCGGCGGCCATCGGCGGCCCCGCGGGTATTTCCTCGCCCAACGCACGCGGGAAGCCGCGGGGCTGTGCTTTATGGGACGCTCGGGCGCTGGCACATCGGATCTGACGCGCACGGCGGTTCCGGCTTCCCGGTTGTTCATGTCCGGAGGTCCGGCAGGAGTGCCGGGAGAGAGGCATGACGACCTGGGCGGTCCGAAGGGACCTCCCGTGCCCGGATCGCGGAGCGATCAGGTCCCCACAACGCAAGACGAGGACAGGACATGAACGAGCAGGAATTCCAGTCGCGGCTAGGGGATCTGATCAACCAGATTCAGAAGCTACCGGAGGGACAGCGGGGGCCTCTGGAGAAGCTCGCGAGCGAGACGGCGGCGCGGCACGACAAGGTCAAGAAGACGATCGCGGACCTCCAGGATTCGCTCGACTACCTGCGTCTGAGCATCAAGTACCTGGTGTTTGACCTGGAGGCGACCCGGCGGGAGAACCAGTACCTGCGCAAGCTCCTCGAGCAGCAGGGCCGGCCGGCGAACGAAGAGAATCCCGACGACGCGGAGGATCGGTAACCGCGAACAAGCGCCCGGAGTGAGAGAGAGTCCTGCCAGGGGTTCCCGGCGTGCGGGATAGCACGATCGCGAACACGCAGAGGCGACCCAACTTCATCTTCTGGGAGAGTGGCACGCGCAGCTCAAGCGGCTGCGCGTGTTGCTTTTTGGGGCAGCGCCCGGCGATACTGTTGGCTTCCGATGGGGCGGCTCCGGGCGGGCGGTGGGACGCACGCGCGGGGTTCGTCCGGGGAAGCCACCATGAACACCGCCCGCGTTGCCGCTGTCCTCCTGTTCGCCGCCGTCGGCGGATGCGCCTCTGAACCCGCCACGCCGGCCGCGCGCCGGGCCCCTGCGGTCGATGTGTACCACGGCGTGACGGTCACCGACAGCTACCGCTGGCTGGAGGACTGGTCCGACCCGCAGGTGAAGGCCTGGAGCGATGCGCAGAACGCCCGCGCCCGCTCGGTGCTGGACAAGATGCCCAGCGTCGACCGGATCCGGGAGAGGGTGAGCGAGCTGGAGAAGGGAGCGTCGGCGAAGCACTCGGCGCTCAAGTGGCGCGGCGGGGCGCTGTTCGCGATCAAGACCGAGCCGGGCAAGCAGCAGCCGATGCTGGTGGTGATGCCGTCGGCGAGCCACCCCGAGCAGGGCCGCGCGGTCGTCGATCCCAACGCGATCGACCCGACGGGGTCGACGGCGATCGACTGGTACGTGCCCTCCCCCGACGGGAAGCTGGTGGCGGTGTCGATGTCCAAGGGTGGGAGCGAGTCGGGGACGGTGCACGTCTTCGCGGTCGCCGACGGCAGGGAGCGCGGGGGCAACGACGTGATCCCGCGGGCGCACGGCGGGACGGCGGGCGGGTCGCTGGCGTGGACGGCCGACGGATCGGGGTTCTACTACACGCGCTACCCGCGCGAGGGGGAGAGGCCCGGGTCGGACATGGACTTCTTCGTGCAGGTGTACAGGCACACGCTCGGGGAGCCGACGGCCAGGGACACGTACGTGATCGGCAAGGACTTCGTGCGGATCGCCGAGATCCTGCTGGAGACCGACCCGTCCGGGCGCTGGCTGCTGGTGAGCGTGCAGAACGGGGACGGCGGGGAGTTCGAGCACCACCTGCTCAACCCCAAGGGCCGGTGGTCCAAGCTCGACGGGTTCGCAGACAAGATCGTGGAGGCCAACTTCGGGGAAGAGAGCCTGTTCCTGGTTTCGCGGCAGGGTGCGCCC
The DNA here is from genome assembly GCA_044221545.1 of Phycisphaerales bacterium. GTDB lineage: Bacteria > Planctomycetota > Phycisphaerae > Phycisphaerales > UBA1924 > JAEUJB01. The sequence continues at coordinate 88,554 of JBGAOZ010000011.1, read as the reverse complement.
AAGGGCAAGGTCCTGCGGCTGGCGCTGGGCAGCGACGACGCCACGCACAGCGCCTCGGAGGCGGTGGAGATCGTCCCGCAGGGCGAGGGCTCGGTCGCGACGGACTTCACCTCGCACGCGGGGCTGGAGGCCGGGCACTCCCGGCTGTACGTGCTGTACCAGGTGGGCGGGCCCAACGAGCTGAAGGTGTTCGACCTGGACGGCAGGCCGGCCGGGCAGGTGCCGCTGCCGCCGGTGTCGGCGGTCGACGAGATCGTGCACGTGTCTGGAGATGACATGCTGGTGGAGTCCGAGACGTTCATCACGCCGCCGGCGTGGATGGCGTACGACGCCGGGCACAACGCGCTCTCCACGACGGGCCTGCGCCAGACTTCACCCGCGGACTTTGCCGACTTCGAGGTTGTGCGCGAGTTCGCAACCAGCAAGGACGGGACGAAGATCCCGATCAGCATCATCCGCGCCAGGGGGCTGGGCATGACGCTCGACCAGGGCGTCTCCGTGGGCGGATCGCCGCGGGTCGTCAAGGCCCACCGGCCGGCCAAGGACGGCAAGCCGGGGTGGGAGCTTCCAGCGCCGACGATCGTCTGGGGGTACGGCGGGTACGGCGTGAACGAGACCCCGACCTTTTCGCCGCGGCGGGCGGTGTTCGTGGAGCAGGGCGGGGTGTTCGCTATCGCGAACATCCGCGGGGGCGGGGAGTACGGCGAGGAGTGGCACCGGGCGGGCAACCTGACGCGCAAGCAGAACGTCTTCGATGACTTCTACGCCGCGGCGCAGCACATGATCGACCGGGGCTACACCACGCGGGAGAAGCTGGGGATCATGGGCGGCTCCAACGGCGGCCTGCTCATGGGCGCGGTGCTCACGCAGCACCCGGACCTGTGCAGGGCGGTGGTCTCCTCGGTGGGGATCTACGACATGCTGCGCGTCGAGCTCTCGCCCAACGGTGCGTTCAACGTCACGGAGTTCGGGACGGTGAAGGACAAGGCGCAGTTCGAGGCGCTGCACGCCTATTCGCCGTACCACCACGTCACCGACGGCACGCGCTACCCGGCGGTGCTCATGCTCACCGGCGCCAACGACCCGCGTGTCGATCCCATGAACTCGCGCAAGATGATCGCCCGGCTTCAGGAGGCTGACCCCCACGGGACTTTCCTGCTGCGCACCAGCGCCAACGCCGGGCACGGCGTCGGGAGCTCGCTGAGCGAGCGGATCGAGCAGAACGTGGATATCTACTCGTTCTTCATGGGCCAGCTGGGAATGGAGTACAAACCGCTGGGGACGAAGTAGTCGGCGCCGGCGGCTCGGCGGCGGCTGTGTTCGGCGGCAAGAAGCCGCCCGTGATGCGGCATCAACTGCGGGACGGCTTCTCGGGCTTGCGGCTCTTGTCGGGCACCGCGGGCCTGTCGGTCTCGTACACGAAGCCGCGGAAGACCCGGGCGACCTCCGCGAGCGGCATGTCGAACCTGCCGCCGCGGGTCGGGTAGCCGTGCTCAAGCCCAGGGGGGCCCTTGGGCTTGAACGAGTTGCCGTGCGGGTTCCAGATCGTGACGCGATCGGTCGAGGGATCGAACGCGAGGATCGCGTAGGCGTGCGACGGGTTGATGCCCGGCGGGAGCTTGAATTCCTTGGCGGTGCCCACGGAGACCAGCCGCTTGTTCTCGAGCAGGCCGGGGAGCAGCTCGCGCATCTTGGCGGCGCGTTCCTGGAGCTGTTCGTCGGTCAGGGGCTTGGGAGTCTTGGCGGCGGAGTCTGGCCTGGCGGGCTCGCCGGACTTGTCGGGTGGGCCGGATTTGGAGGGCTGGCCGGTCTTGGCAGGTTCGGGGGTCTTGGTGGCGACGCCGCCCAGTCCGATACGGGCGGCGTCGTGGCCGGTGAGCAGTTCGATGGTGGTGCCCGCGTAGCCGCCGTGGGCTATCAGGTCGGTGGGTTCATCGTCGCGGGGGTCGGGCGGAGGGCTTTCGTGCCCGGCTTGCGGCGCTGCGCGGGAGGACTGGCGGTGGAGGCCGAAGGCCTGCTCGACGACCGGCAGCCACAGGCCGTCTTTGCCCGCGGTGGAGGAGATGGCGATCTGCGCATCGGTCAGGGGTGGAACGTCGACGGTTTTCTGGCCGGGGAACTGCACCGCGCACGAGCCATCGGCGGCGGGGCGGAGCATGCCGGAGAGCCGGGCGGGCTCGTGGTACGCGAGCGCGCCGACCATGGAGACAAAGTAACAATCACCAAGGGGTCCCTGGTGGAAGCTCCCCAGGTCGGGGTGGTCGTCGGCGAAGACCGTGCGCTGGGCCTGCGCGATGCGGCGGAGGGAGGCGCGATATCGTTTCTGGAGGTCCGAGAGCGTGCGCGGGTCCTTCATCGCGGTGTCGTCTTCCTCGACATCGGTGGCGCCGGGGTCCTTGGGCGCCGGGCCCTCGATCATCGCGAGGGTGAAGGTCTTGATGGGATCGGTCTTGCGGCGCATCGCGAGCTTGATGGTCGCGATCGCGGCGGCCGCGTCACCTTTGGTCTGCGGGTCCACCGTCCACTGATCGACTTCCGCCGGGGAGAGGGCCCCGTCGTGGTTGGAATCCCACGACTGGAAGCGGGACCGGACCACCTGCGCGAACTGGGGCTCGGAGCGGGGCGGGGTTGAAGCCGGCGGATCGGCGGCGAACGCCCACGGGGCGGCGGCGAGCAGGATCAGGGCCCCCACGCCCCCCACGCCCCCCACGCCCCTCACCCCCCCGACACTGGCACGACGCCACCGTCCGGGTCCGGGGATGATCGAAGCGACGAGGTGCGGGAATCGCGGCATGGTCCCTCCGGCTGGATGAACGAGTGTAACCGATTCTGATTTCACTCCGGACGGCGGTTCAGGGATCGAAACCGCTCGATCGCGTGCCGGCGGGCCTCTTGGTGGTCGACGATGGGGGCCTGCGGGTAGTCCAGCGTGGAGCGGATGCTCGCGGGAAGCCGCCACGGTTCGTGGATCTGCGTGGCATCCAGGGACGCAAGCTCCGGCAGGAACTGACGGATGAACGCGCCGTCGGGGTCGCAGGCCCGACCCTGGCTGGAGGGATTGAAGATCCTGAAGTACGGAGCCGCGTCCGTTCCCGTCGACGCCGACCACTGCCAGCCGCCGTTGTTCTGGGCCAGGTCCCCGTCGACGAGGTTCTGCATGAAGAACCGCTCCCCGCGGCGCCAGTCGATGAACAGGTCCTTGGTCAGGTACATCGCCGAGACCATGCGGAGCCGGTTGTGCATCCACCCGGTGCTGGTGAGTTGGCGCATCGCCGCGTCCACGATCGGGACGCCCGTGCGGCCGGTGGACCAGGCCCGGAAGCCCGCCTGGTCGTCGCGCCAGCGGATGCGTTCGGTCTGGGGCTTGAACGCGCGGTGCATGCACAGCCTGGGGAACGCCACCAGCAGGTGCTTGTAGAACTCGCGCCAAATGAGCTCGGAGATCCACTGCACCGCCCCGGGGAGGCCGGAGTCGCAGCGTCCGCGGTTGGCGTCCAGCGCGGCGGCCAGGCACTGGCGGGGGGAAATCGCGCCGATGCTCAGGTACGGCGAGAGCACGCTGGTACCGTTGATCGCCGGGAGGTTCCGCGCGGTCTTGTACGGTTCGAGGCGATCGGCGATGAAGCGGCGCAGGCGCCGGCAAGCGTGCAGTTCTCCGGCGGGCCAGAGGTCGGGTCGGCGGAGCCCGGCAAAGCCGGGAACTTCCTCGGGGACGGTGTCGGGAGCGCAGGGCATGACTGGCCGATCCCGCGGCGCGGGGAGGGGTTTGGGATCGCCAGAGTCTCGGAGGCGGGCGATCCAGGCCTTCTTGAAGGGTGTGAAGACGGTGTAGGGCCGTGACAGGCCGGTGAGGACCGATCCGGGCGGGAGGATGGTCTGGTCGTCGAACGCGGTGGCGCGCAGGCCGGCGCGGGTGAACGAACCGACGACCGCATCGTCCCGGCGGCGTTCGTTGAGCTCGTATTCCCGGTTGAAGAAGAGCTCATCGCACCGGTGGGCGCGGGCGAGGTCCAGCAGCACGCGCGGCGCATCGGAGAAACGATCGGCCCGGGGGATCAGGAGCGGGATGTTCCTCGCGGCCAGCGCCCCGGAGAGCTCGGCGAGCGTGCGGAGGATGAGGTCGACCTTGACGCTCGCCCAGTCGTGCGAGACCCACTGCGAGCGGGCGGGGAGGAAGACGGCGATCACCCGGGCGTGAGGATCCCGGCACCCGGCGGCGAGCGCGGGGTTGTCGGCGATCCGGAGGTCGGCACGGAACCAGACGAGTCGTTTCATCGGCGTGGGTGTGTGGATGGCCGGGGGCGAACGGTGTCAGATGATCCCGCGGTAGTACAGGAACAGGAGCAGGGCGATCAGGAGCAGGCCGGGGAACGAGATCGCCGCGAGCACAGCGCGGAAGGAGTGGACGTGGTGCATTTTCACGAGGAAGACGGCGGTGTTCACCATCCACCAGAGCACGCCGGCCCAGAACGTGTAGAAGCCCAGGCATGGGGCCGCGCCCAGGATCAGCGGCCCGCAGGCAAAGCACATGGCGTGGGTGGTCCGGCGCAGGCCCTTGGTGGGGCCGGTGAGCCGGAGCGTCTCGTGCGTGACCAGGATCCAGAGGCCGGTCGCCGCGAGCGCCGCTCCGAAGCCCACGGCGACGTTGAGGCCCATGCGGTAAACCGCATCGAAGCTGGGAGGGCGGGCGCCCCAGTTCATGACGAAGATGAGCAGGACGAGCAGCCCCCCACCGCCCAGGGCGGTGAGCACGAGCGTCGAGACCAGGAAGTGCCAGGATTGCATCACGGAGGCCTGCGGGCGCGTGGCGTCGACGAGGCGCAGGGGCTGGAAGCAGGACCGGAACACCGTGCGCGCCCAGGCCATGAAGAACGAGCCCTCCCGGTCGAGCCAGGGGTGCTTGTCTCCAACGGTCTTCTTCTCGGGGACGCCCTCGGTGGGGACAAGGACCATCTCCTCGATGCCGATCGCCTGGCCGCAGCGCACGCAGGTGAACTGCCGGGGGATGATGTGCCCGTTGGCGGCGTCGGTGCCGTAGTACGACTGCTCGCAGTGCGGGCAGCGGAACTGCACGGAGTTGGGAACGAACTTGAAATCGGAGATCCGGAACTCGGCGCCGCACTCGGGGCAGCGGCGCTGCTTCATGTTCCAGAGCGGGTAGTTGCAGGTCTTGCAGTTCACGCGGGGTGGGTGCGCCGTATGTTCGTCATCGCCAGGCGGCGATCTCGGACTTGACGGAGGCCTGGTTCATCCAGATGAGGATGAAGACGGGGTAGGCGCTGTACCACAGCAGGGTGATCGCGCCCGTAAAGACGGCGAACAAGGGCCCGGCGACGGTGAAGAACGCCGCGGGTGGCGCCCCCGATGAACCGGAGGTTGCCGACTGGGCCATCGAATGGAACTGGGCGACCTGCATGAAGCCGGTGAGCACCGCGACCAGAAGTCCGCCCAGGAGCCTCAGGATCGCCCAGCGGATGGCCCATGTGCGGCCCCACGCACGCCGTCCGACGATCCCCGCCCCTGAGATCACGAGCAGGACGGCAACGGCCGCGAGCAGGAGGTGGGCGACCGCGAGGTACGGAGCCCACTTTCCCATCGCGGCGAACATGCCGCCGAAGTCGAAGGGGAAGGGCGATGGTGCGGCGGTGCCCGAGGGCGCGGTGGAGGTTCCGCCCTGGGTGTTGCTTGCCATCCGGGTTCCCATGTACCGGAAGATCATCATCCCCGCGGACTGCCACAGCCCGCCGATGAACCCGATGACTCCGAAGACGATCGAGATGACACCGATCACCGATGGCCAGCCGGACCTCTGGCTGTTCACGAGAGGGCCGGGGACGATCGGCGGGTGCGTCGGATCACCGGTTGCCGGCTGTGAAGGCCCGTCGAGATTGTGGTTGGAGGGGGCGTGCATCTGGTAATCCGTGGGCAAAGTGTACGCGGAGCGCAGAAAAACCCCACGCCGCGGGCGTGGGGAGGATTGAACTCATGTCGGGATGGAACGGAATCGACGCTCAGCGCCGCCGACGGACGACCAGCCCCAGGCACGAGAGGGCGATCGTCATCGCTCCGGGCGCCGGGACCGTGTAGAGCGAATCCTGGGGGATGATGGCTCCGTCCATGGACAGCTCGACGCCGCTCTCGCCGTCGGCGTTCGCCCAGTAGACCATGTCGAGCCTGTAAAGGCCGGCGTTCATGAAGTTGACGAGCTCGGACGAATCTGAGAAGGAACGGTCCGAATCCCAGGCGACCACGTCGACGCCTTGGAGGCGCAGCCGCATGCCATCATCGGAGGCCACGCCGATGGTGTGCTCACCGGGTTGATCGATCGCCAGGTAGCCGCTGAAGCGGAAGATCAGGCCGGACGAGGGTGTGTCGGGCCCGAAGGTGCCCGCCAGGCTCGCGGCGTCCGCTCCCAGGAACGTCGACAGCGGGTCGCTCACGCTCACGATGTCGGAGTCTCCGCCGGGGTAGTCCACGACCGATGCATGGAACACGCTGTCGGCGGGCCGGGACCCGATCACGTCGTCGCACTCATCCAGCGAGGGGCCGCCCCAACCCCAGATTTCCGCGCCCAATCCATCGCCGGGGAAACCCGGGCGATCCATGAAGCTGCTCAGGTCGATCGGGCGAGCCACGACAGCGCTGGACAGGCCCGCGAGCACTGCCAACGGGGCAATATATACACGCATTGGTGTTTCTCTCTTCTCTCTATTTCGGCACCGCGTCCGCACCGAGCGGGTGACGCCGCCGTGGTGATATACGGACAGCCCTGCCCTCCAGATGCCGCCACCGTGCGAATCGAGGGGCGTTCGCCGTTCCTAACGCAAGCCATACTCTTTGAGTTTACGGTAGAGCGTGCGCTCCCCGATGCCCAGGAGCTTGGCGGCATGCTCGCGGTTGCCGGCCGTCAGGCGCAGCGTCTCGCGGATCGCTCTTTTCTCGAGTTGCTCGAGGCTGGCGCCGGCGAGCGAGCCGGCATCGGGCGAGTCGGGGATCGCCGAATCGTCATCGGAGCGGACATCGTCGGGGATGTGGCGGAGGTCGAGGGTCGGCGGGGCGCCGCCGGGCCCGCCGGACTTGAGGTCCCCGTGGGCTTCTCCCACGGCGGTCACCACCATGTTCTGCACCACGTTGAGCAGCTGGCGCACGTTGCCCGGCCAGGCGTAGCTTGTCAGTCGCATCATCGCCGCGTCGGTGATGTCCAGCGGCGCTGCGCCCGGGGACATCTGCTCGACAAAGCGGGTGATCGCGTGGCGGACGATGCGCGGGATGTCCTCGCGGCGATCGCGCAGGGGCGGGAGCGCCACGGTCGAGCCGTTGATGCGGAAGAACAGGTCGCCGCGGAACCTCCCCTGGGCGACCATCGCCTTGAGTTCCTTGTTGGTGGCGCTGACGAACCGGACGTCGGTCTTGCGGGGCTCGTTGCTGCCCAGGCGGACGACCTCGCCGGTCTCCAGGACGCGCAGGAGCTTGGCCTGCATGGTCATCGGCATGTCCCCGATCTCGTCGAGGAAGAGCGTGCCGTGGTTGGCGTACTCGAAGACACCCTCGCGGTCGCGCTCGGCGCCGGTGAACGCGCCCCTGACGTGGCCGAAGAGCTGGTCCTCGAGGAGGTTCTCGGCCTCGGCCGCGCAGTTGATCGCCACGAACCTTGCCTTGGCGCGGGGGCTGTTGCGGTGGATAGCCTGGGCGATCAGTTCCTTGCCGGTGCCGCTCTCGCCGGTGATGAGCACGGGGAGGCTGCTGGCGGCGACGGTCTTCACGGCGCGGAGGATGCGCCGCATGGGCTCGGAACCGGCGACGATCCCCTCGAAGCCCTCGTGCTGGACCAGGTCCCCGCCCTGCTCGAGTTCGTCGGCCTCGTGGCGGAGCAGGACGGTCTCGGCGGCGCGGTTGATGAGGCTGCGGAAGACCTCGAGGTCGAGGGGCTTCTCGATGAAGTCGTACGCGCCGTGCTTGAAGGCGGCCCGCGCCGTGGGAACATCGCCGTGGGCCGTGACCATGATGGTCTCGGCGTGGGGCTGGAGGCGGCGGGCCGCGTCGAGGATCCGCATCCCGGCGTCCGAGCCGTCGGCGGCGACCCCGTTGCGCCCGCCGGAGGAGGGCATGCGCAGGTCGGTGACGATGACATCGAACGAGCCGTGGCGGAGTTCGTCCAGGGCGCGGTCGACGTCGGGGACGATGGTGCAGATGTGCCCGGGCTTGCGCAGCGAGTCGGCCATGACATCGGCGTGCCCGGGCTCGTCCTCGACGATCAGGACCTGGGCGGCCATCGATTCGGGCTTGCGTGGGGGCGTGTCGCTCGGTGGGGCCATGCGAGCCGATCGTAGAACGGCGGGAGGCCGGCTGCGGGAATCCCGGACCGCGCCGCGAGACCATCGCCGGGTCCGATACACTCCGGGGTCATGGCGCAACTCGCGGAGGAGGTCGGGGGAACGCGGACGGCACCGGCGCCGACGGGCGAGGGGGTCGGGCCGGCTCGCGACCGCATCGGGGCAATCGATGCGTGCCGCGGCTTTGCGCTGCTGGGCATCTTCATGGTGAACATCGGGCTGTTCTCACGCCCGTTCGGCGATCTGATGCAGCCGGGTGTGGTGCCCGGATCGAGCGCGGGCAACGTGCTGGCCCACTACGCCACCGGGATCTTCTTCGCGGGCAAGTTCTACGCACAGTTCTCGATGCTCTTTGGCATGGGCCTGGTCCTGCAGATGACCCGGATCGAGGCCTCGGGCGGGCGGTTCGTGCCGGTATACCTGAGGCGCCTGGCGTTCCTGATCGTGCTGGGGGCGATCCACGCGAACTTCATGTGGTACGGGGACATCCTGTTCACCTACGGGACCACGGGCCTGGTGTTGCTGCTGATGCGCAGGTGCCGCCCGCGGACGATGTTCATCTGCGCCGCGGTGCTGATCACCTGGGCGTGCGCGCTGACGGCCGGATTCTCGGCTCTCATGTCGCTCGCGGCCACCATGCAGTCGGCCCAGGGACCCGCCCCGAGCAGCGCCACCGTGCCGGACCCGGCGGCGACGTCAGATCCCGCGGCGGCGCCCGCTGACGATTCGCCGCCGGCGGGCCAGCCCGATGGTCGGGCGATGGATAGGCCCGGCGTGAACCAGGTCCAGCCGCGCGCCGGCGGCGGCACGAACGTCGGCGAACAACCCACCCCGCCCGCGGCAGGCGAAGAGACTCGCCCCGGCGCGTTCGATCGATTCGTCCGGGCACGCGGGAGTCCCCAGTTCACGGGGGATCCGTCTTCTCGACTCTGGATGGAGTTGGAGCGGGAGGCCTACCAGAACGGCGATTTCTGGCAGGCGACCGGGTTCCGGTTCGTCACGTGGACCATGCTGCTGGTCTGGGAGGCGATGGGCTTCTGGTGGCACGTGCTGGCGATGTTCCTGCTGGGGGCGGGGCTGCTCAAGGCGGGACTGTTTGATCCCGCCCGGATCGCGTGGCACCGCCGGTTTGTGCTTCTGGGGCTGGTGGTGGGTGTGCCGCTGGCGGTGGTCGGAACGTTCGCACCCGAGCTGTTCCGGAGCACGTTCCTGGCCGGCACGGTCGGCGGCATCACGCAGTTCCTGGCCGGGCCGCTCATGGGGCTCATGTACATCGGGCTGGTCACGCTGGCCGTGCACTCGGGGATCGCCAGGCCGATCGTCCTGGCGATCACGAGAACCGGCCGCATGGCGTTGACCAACTACCTGATGCAAACGGTGATCGCGACCACGATCTTCTACTGGTTCGGGCTGGGTCTCTTCGACCGCGTTTCCGAGCTTGGGTGCGTGGGGATCGTCGTGGTGGTGTACGCCGCGCAGGTGGTATTGAGCGCCTGGTGGATGGCCCGCTTCCGGTTCGGGCCGATGGAGTGGCTGTGGCGGTCGTGGACGTACCTGAGACCCCAGCGGATGATCGACACGGACCGCCGGACCCACGGGGCACGGTGATCGGGTTGTGTGCGGGTATTTCTCCTCGCGGCGGGGCCTCCGACGGCTTTCTCACCGGGGTGCAAGGTGTCGGCCGATAATCGCCGAGCTATGCGTAAGCCCGCAAGGTCGACATCCATCGCGCCCAAGACCGGCACCCTGGCTTCCAAGCCCGGCTGGGGCGTTTTCCGCCGAATGGTCATTCTGATGACACTGGCCGGCTGGACGTTCGTGATCGCGAGCCTGATCGGGTTTGACCCGGCCGACCCGCCGAGCCACCTGGTGTGGCCTCCGAACGAGCCGGTTGCCAACTGGTGCGGGCCGGTCGGGGCGCACATCGCCTTTGCGCTCTACAAGCTGCTGGGTCTGGGCGTGTGGGTGCTGATGATCTTCGGGGCGATCGGGATCCTGTCGGCGGCGGCCGGGCAGCGGGTCTCGCACTGGGTGGTCCGGGCGCTGGGCCTGCTGATGCTCACGGCGGCGGCGAGCGGGTTCCAGCGGATCATGCTCCCCAACTCCGGTCCGTTTGCGAACCTGCCCGGCGGGCTGATCGGGGTCGCGGGATCGCAGCGGCTGATCGATTCGCTCGGGCCCGTGGGGACGATCCTCTCCCTGACGATGATGGCCGTGGTGGGCGCGATCGTCGCGATGGACGAGTGGGTGACGGCGATGGTGGGCTGGATGTGGCGCCGGGGCGCTCCGGTGGCGCTGGCGGCGGGCAAGACCGCCGGCACCGCGGCGGGCGCGATGGCTCTGGAGGCCGGCAAATCGACCGCCAAAGCCTCGGGCGGTGTGCTCTCGACGATGTGGAGGCGGCTGTTCCCGGGCAAGCAGCCTGTGCGGTACAACGACATCGACGACGACCTGGAACTGCGGTCGGGCTTGCGCGGCGCGCGGACCGGGACCGTGCGGGATCCGGGGCGGCGTCGGCGCAGCATCAAGGCCATGGCCGCCGAGAGCGGCCCGGCGGCCGAGGAGATCTCGGCCGATCAGGTCGGGGTGATCGATCCGGACGAGGAAGCGGCCACGCTGGTGGAGGAAGATCGCCCCTCCCGGCGACGGAAGCGGACCGAGGGCGACGATCAGGAAGCCGATCAGGTTCCGCCGGAGGCGGTCGCGGCGCCGGAGCAGGGGGAGGCAGATCCCGGGCCCGCCGCGGCCGCGGAGAAGAAGTCCGGCAAGGCCAGGCCCGCCGCGGTCAAGTACCCGACGCTCGCCGACGCGGCGCGCCTCGACGACCAGGCCGACCAGGACGAGCAGGTCGCCATGGCCGAGCCCGAGGAGCACGACGACGCCCCGGGGGCGCCGCAGGTCTACAGCGAGGCCGAACTGCGGGCCAAGATCGAGAAGCTGCCGGTCTTCTTCAACCAGAACAACAAGCAGGTCGCGACCGATGCGGACCTTGCGGAGCTCCAGGCCGCGTCGGGCGTGGACGACTCGGCGTACACCGGCGGCAAGCCGTACCAGTTCCCGGGGCTGGACATCCTGGTGAACCCGGAGGAGAATTTCAACTCCAAGCTCGAGAGCTACGTCCGGGACCAGGCGGTCGCCCTCGAGGCCGCGATGAACCAGTACAACATCGACGGGGAGGTCGTGGGCATCGAGTCCGGACCGGTGATCACGCTGTACGACGTGCGGCTGGCCCCGGGGACCAAGGTCTCGGCGGTGTCGGCGGTCTCCAGCGACATCGCGCGGGCGCTCAAGGCGGTGAACATCCGCATCGTCCCCAACCAGGTGGGACGGGACACCATCGGCGTCGAGGTCCCCAACGCGCAGAAGGAGAAGGTCCGGCTCAAGGAGCTGATGAGCAAGACCGACCACTTCTCGTCCATGAAGCTTCCGATGTTCATGGGCAAGGACGCTTCGGGCGAGCCGCTGATCGAAGACCTCACCAAGATGCCGCACATGCTGATCGCCGGCACCACCGGCTCGGGCAAGAGCGTGTGCATGAACACGATCATCATGGGCTTCCTGTACACCAAGAAGCCCAGCGAGCTCAAGATGGTTCTGGTCGACCCCAAGATGGTCGAGATGTCGCAGTTCAAGGACATCCCGCACCTGATGTGCCCGGTCGTGACGGAGATGGCCAAGGCCGCGGCAATCCTGGAGTGGGCGACGGTCAAGATGGACGAGCGGTACGAGCTGCTCGCCGAGGCCGGCTGCCGCGACATTTCCAGCTACAACGACCTTTCGTGGGAGGAGATCAAGGAACGCTTCAACTGCAAGACCGACGAGGAGGCCGCTCGCATCCCGCGCAAGCTCCCGTACATGGTCTTCATCATCGACGAGCTGGCCGACCTCATGATGACCGCCAAGGAGGTCGAGAGCCACATCATCCGGATCGCCCAGAAGGCCCGCGCCGTGGGCATGCACCTGATCCTGGCGACCCAGCGGCCCCAGGCCAACGTGGTCACGGGCCTGATCAAGAGCAACATGCCCTGCCGGGTCGCGTTCCGGGTCGCCTCGGGGATGGACTCGCGCATCGTGCTGGACCACAAGGGCGGGGAGCTGCTCCTGGGCCACGGCGACATGCTCTTCCTCAATCCGCGCACCAACAAGCTCACGCGGGCGCAGGGCACGCTGGTGGATGACCAGGAGATCCGCCGCGTCGTGCGGTTCATGCGCGAGGTGGCGGCCCCGAGCTTCGAGCGCTCGCTGATGAGCCTGCGGCGGCCTGACCTGAGCGACGAGGAGCGGGCGCTGGCCCGCGCCAACAACTCCTCGGCGAGCCTGGCGGCCGCGCAGGAGGATCCGCTCTTCCCGCGGGCGGTGGAGATTGTCTTGGAGACCAAGCGCGGGAGCGTCTCGCTGCTGCAGCGGCGCCTGGCGATCGGGTACACGCGGTCGAGCCGGCTGATCGACCTGATGGGGATCGCCGGGATCATCTCCGATCACAAGGGATCGGTGGCGCGCGATGTGCTGATCTCCGAGGGCGAGTGGGAAGCGATGAAGAAGCTCGCCGCCGAGCAGGGCGTGGACATGTCGGGCACGGGCGACGGTACGGAGCAGGGCGAGCTCTTCCCGCAACCGGCGTCGGCGCAGCCGGCTTCGGCCGGCGCTGATCACGAGGGCCCGGAAGGCTCGCCGGCGCAGGCGAGCACCCTGCCGGATGAGGTCGCCCAAGAGTCCGTCGAAGAGCCGCCCTTCGACGCCGACGACCGGCCGCAAGGGGCGTAACCCGGGCCGGCCGGCAGTTCAGTACTGATCCACGACCCACGGCGTGGACCCGACGAAGACGTTGGCGGCCTCCAGGTCCCGGGCCGATCCCTCCGCCCACCCCAGCATCGCGGCCTGGGTCGGCGTGACGAATCCGCAGAAGACCGAGGCCAGCGCGTTGCTCGTCAGCCGCACCGACCCCTTCCCGCCCGGCTGGATGTTCCCCGACCCGTCGCGCACCTGGACCACGAATCGCCCGTTGTTGGCGCGGATGAGGTCGTCGGAGATTTCGATGTGGACCTCCGCCCGCACGCCGGGGTGGAATCCGCGCTGCTCGATCGCCGCACGCACGTCCAGCACCCTTGTCAGGTGATTGTCGCGCGCCGTGATGCTGTACTTCTGCTGCGGGAGCAGCAGCAGCGCCGGGTGCGTTGGACCGCCGAAGAAGGCCAGCGTCTCGGCCATGGTCGAGAAGTCCGAGAGCAGCCCCAGCAGGCGGCGGCCGGCCTGGGGGGTGTTGAAGACCAGATCGCTCAGTTCCAGGTTCTGCTTCCCGTTGTCCGTCCGCCGGTGCTGGTGAAGGAAGAAGTACCCGTCCAGGCCCCCGGCGGCGTTGCGCACGCCGAAGGGCGCGTACTCCGACTCGCGGAGCACTCGGACGCGCCTCCAGAGGTACTCCCCGCGGTCCATCAGCCCGTCGTGCGCCTGCGCGAACGTCCTGTAGCACTCCGTGATCGCGGGCATGTCCTGCTCGCCCAGGGGGACGATTCCCCCGTCGCGCTCACGGATCGCCAAGGACGAGATGGGCATCTCGACGCGGAATCGGTGCCCGGACTGCTCGAAGCCCACCTTGCGGTACAGCGTCTGCGTGGAGGCGTATAGCCCGCACAGCGCATAGCCGTCTGCCGCGGCTTCCTGGAGGGTCAGCTGCATCATCCGCAGGGCGTAGCCCCGGCCCCGGAATTCGGGAGGGACGGCGACACCCGCGATCCCGGCGAGCCGCACGGACCTGCCGCCGAAGAACTCCCCCATCGGGAACCGCACGAGCGAGGCAACCGGCGTGCCCTGGTCCTTGAGGATCCGGAAGTTGTCCAGGCCCGCCCGCTCGATCCAGACCAGGGCCTGGTCCATGGGGGATGCGAACGCGAAGTGGAGGAACCGTGCGATCGTGGGAACGTCCGCGGGCTCCGACGGCGTGGTGAGGATCGGCATGGACATGGAGCGGATTGTTGGCCGGCCGGGAGCGTGCGATACCCAAGATCCGTGGGGCTTTCCGGCGCGGGGTTTGGAGGAGACCGCCGTGATCAGGAAGCTCGCTTCGGGCAAGCACCGGCTGTACTCGCGCAAGAAGAACCCCCAAACCGGCAAACGCCGCAACCTGGGGACGTTCGCGACCCGCTCGGCAGCGCAGGAGCACGAGCGGGCGGTGCAGTTTTCCAAGCGACGCGGCCGAGTCAGTTCACCGCGGGCCGCAGACGCCGCAGAGCTTGTAGAGCAGCCGGGCGCCGACGTTGGCATCCCACTCCGGCTCGTCGGCGTTGGGGCCCGGGGCGACCTCGACCAGGTCGAACCCGACGATCCGGCGACCGGAGAGGCGCAGCGTGTGCAGCAGGGTCAGCGCCTGATGGAACGACAGTCCGCCGGGGACCGGCGTGCCCGTGTGGGGGCACATCGCCGGGTCAAGGCCGTCGATGTCGAAACTGATGTACACGCGGTCGGGGAGGGGCTCGATCGCCTCCTGGCAGAGATCCCAAAGCCGGTCGCCGTCGGCGAGCCGGTCGTGCCAGTCCTGATCGAAGTGCTGGCGCACGCGCGGACCCTCGGCCCGCGCAAAGGCCAGCTCGCTGGCGCCGAAGTCGCGGAGCCCGACCTGCACCAGCATCTCGACGTTCGAGAGGCGCGAGAGCACGTTGTGCATGATCGAGGCGTGGGACCAGGCGAAGCCTTCGAACGAGTCCCGCAGATCCATGTGAGCGTCAATCTGGAGAACGCCGAGCTTGCCCTGCGACGCCACGGCCTCGATGGCGCCCATGGAAACGGCGTGCTCCCCGCCGATCAAGCCCGGGAGCTTGTCCTCCTTGAGCACGGCCAGCGTGTGGTCCCGGATGATCTCGCGGACGCGCTGGCCGCTGGAATCGATCCGGTCCAGCACCGCGCGATCCTGTGCCGAGGCGCCGCCCTTTTCGATCAGCGGCCGCGCCAGCGACGCGGCGGTCACCGACAGATCGCGGATCTGCTCGGAGCCCGGGCTGCTCGCGTCCATCCAGATCCCCTGCTCGTACACCGGACCGTACCGGCCGTCGTGGAGGTCGACCTGCTGCGAGGCCCGCAGGATCGCCGCCGGCCCCGCGGCGGTGCCGGGGCGATAGGATGTGGTCGCGTCGTACGGCGCCGCGAGCAGGACGACGCGGCTGGCGCGGCGATCAGAAGGCAGGCCGAAGATGCCCGAGCCGGGGACCGCGGCGTCGTCGGGATTGAACATGCCGTGAACTCCTGGAAAGGTCCAACGGTACGCGCGGGGAGGCCCCGAGGGCGTGCACCGATGCACTCGCAGAGACTTCGGCCCGCCCGCGCCGCCCTGAGGAACGAACGGTCCAACAATGGCAGAGATGAGCGAAATTCCCTCGCCCCCGCCCCAGGGCTCCAAGCCCAGCCCGCAGCCGTACGACCTCGAACCCGCGGTAAGCCAGACTCCCGCCGCCCCCGGCTCGGTCCCCAAGCCCGCCGACCCGAGTCAGGCCGAGGCTCCCGGCAAGCTCGCCGCCAAGGGTGTGCTCGAGGGCTTCGACGAGGACGCCGATTTCGACAAGGACCCGGAAGTCGAGAAGGCCCTGGGCAAGTCATCCAAAGGGTCGCCGGCTGCGGAGGCCCCAACTCCCGATGCCTTCGTGCAACCAGGACTGGGCAACGCCCAGGTCTGGGGCCTGGTCGGCGGGTTCCTGCTCATCGGCGCGGTGGTCGCCGCCGCCATGAACACCCAGGGCAACCGGTTCGCGACCTGCCTGCTGGTGCTGTACACAGGGATCGTGCACACGGGCACCGGGCTGGTCGCGGTCTACCTCACATCCAGGCTGCTCTCCAAGCCGGTCGGTCAGCTCGAGCTGGCCGGCGGACGGATGCTGACGGCCGTCGGCGCGTTCCTGCTCATCTTCAACCTGAACATCAACCTCATCGGGACAACCAAGTGGGAGGAACTGGTGCTCGCCGCCGCGGCGTACGCGGGCATCATCGCGGGGCTCTTCCGCCTGTGGGGACAGAGGCTGGGAATGCTGGTCCTCTCCCATGTGCTGCTGTGGATGGTCTTTGCGCTGGGGATGGAGCTCACGTCCTGGGCGAACATGGCCGCGCCGGTCGCGGGGGCCAAGCCTTGACGACGGCGGGGCCTCAGGTGCGTGGCGGGTTGACGGCGCTCCAGCGCGCCGAAGGGCTCTTCGAGGCACACTTCTCGGCACGCCCGACCCTCGCCGCCACCGCTCCCGGACGCGTCAACCTGATCGGGGAGCACACGGACTACTCCGGCGGGTTCGTGCTCCCGATCGCCATCGACCGGGTGTGCGTCGCGGCGGGCCGGCCCGCCGCCGATCGCCAACGCAGCCGGATCGTCTCCGAGCACGGGGACAGGGTCATCCAGGTCGACCTGCGCGAGCCGATTCTCCCGAACGGCCCGACCCTCGACGGCGGCCGGCTCGACATGGGAGGCTGGGGGAGTTACGCCGTCGGAGTGCTGACGCTCCTTGCCCAGCGCGCCCGAGAACGCGGGCAAGCCCCCGAGAACATCGATCTGGCCGTGGCGAGCGATGTACCGCTGGGTTCGGGGCTCTCCAGTTCGGCGTCGGTCGAGATGGCCGTGTGCACGCTCGCGGCGGCGATCTGGGGGGCCGATCCCGGGCCGGTCGAGCGGGCGGAACTGTGCCGGCGGGCCGAGCACAGCTTCGCGGGCGTGCCCTGCGGGATCATGGACCAGCTGGTCTCGGCGATGGGACGCAAGGACCACGCGGTGCTGATCGACTGCCGCTCCTGCGCGTGCGAGCACGTTCCGATGCCCGAAGCGCGGACCGCCAGCGTGCTGGTCTTCAATTCGAACGTGCGCCACGCGCTGGCGTCGGGCGAGTACGCCCAGCGCCGCCGTGCCTGTGCCGATGCCGCGGAGATCCTGGGCGTCCCCGAACTCCGGGATGCCACGCTCCCGCAGGTCGAGGGCAGCGCAGCGCTGCGGGCTCGGCCGGACCTCCTGCCGATCGCCCGGCACGTCACCTCGGAGAACGCCCGCACGCTCTCGGCCGCCCGAGCGCTGCTGGCGGCGGACCTGGCCGGTTTCGGCGCCCTGATGAACGCCTCGCACGAATCGCTCCGGGACGACTACCGCGTCTCCTGCACGGAGCTGGACACGCTCGTCGACCTCGCCCGCAACAGCCCCGGCGTCCACGGGGCCCGGATGACCGGCGGCGGATTCGGCGGGTGCATCGTCGCCCTGTGCCGGGCCTCGGAGTGCCCCGGGATCGCCGAACGGGTGCGGCGCCAGTACCTGGGGATCCATGGCACGCAGGCGACAGCGTTCATCACCTCGGCCAGCCCGGGCGCCGCGGTCCTCCGGCCCGCCGGTTCGGCGCGATCTGAGGCCTGAAAACGGCGTTTACGGATCCGCCGCCGCGTGATAAGCTGCACGCTCTTCGGAATCACCCGTTTCTTACCTCGCAACTCCCCCGGAGCCGAACATGCGTACCTCCCGCGCCCTCATGCTCGCCGCGTGCTGCGGCATCGCGTGCGTCCCCGCACTGGCCCAGTCCGAGAACCCCCACGCCGCACCGCGGGCCTTCGCCCAGCGGCCCGGCGAACTGGAATTCACCGGCCAGCTCATCGTCCGTCCCGCGCGAGGGCTCGCGCCCGACCAGGACCGCCAGGCCCGCGCGACGATCCACGACCTGGTCCTCAAGCACTACCCCGAGGTGGACGAGTACGTGATCGTCCTCCCCGCCCAGTACAGGGCCGCCGCCAAGGGCGTGGGCGAGAACGCTCTCTCGGCGAGCCTCATGAACAGCGGCCTGTTCCAGTACGCGGTTCCCAACTGGATGTGCTACCCCCTCAACACGCCCAACGACCCGATCTTCCCCAGCCAGTGGCACCACCAGAACATGCAGTCGGAGCTGGGCTGGAACATCTCCACCGGCTCCGCGAGCATCACCGCCGCGTTCACCGACACCGGCATCGACTACGACCACCCCGACCTGGCCGCCAAGCGCGTCCCGGGCTTTGACGCGTACAACGACATCGCCGAGGTCGACGGCGGCAGCGTCTACGAGCTGCACGGCCACGGCACCCACGTCGCCGGCTGCGCGGCGGCGATCTCCAACAACGGCATCGGGGTCGCCGGCGTCAACTGGGAGGCCAGGATCATGATGATCCGCGTGGCGATCGACTCCTCCGGCGGGGCGTACTACGACGACCTGCTCCAGGGCGCCCGCTGGGCCATCGAGCACGGGGCCAAGACCGTGAGCGCCAGCTACAGCGGCATCGACTACGAGCCCATCCAGACCACCGGCGAGTACATCAAGTCCATCGGCGGGCTGTACTTCTACGCCGCCGGCAACGACTCGCGCGACCTCTCCTGGTTCGACTGGCAGGACGTCATCGTCGTCGGCGCCTCGGATTCGTCCGACAACCGCGCCTGGTTCAGCGCCTACGGCAACGCGGTCGATGTCTTCTCACCCGGCGACGGCATCTGGTCCTCGACCTGGGGCGGCGGGTACGAAGCCTGGAGCGGCACCAGCATGGCCACCCCGGTCGCCAACGGCGTCGCGAGCCTTATCTGGTCGATCAACCCCGCGCTCCAGCCCGACCAGGTCCAGGACATCCTCTTCACCTCCTGCGACGACCTGGGCGATCCCGGCAACGACAGCTTCTACGGCTGGGGCAGGGTGAACGTGTACAAGGCCGCGCTCGCCGCGTCGGCCACCCTCGGGCCGACCCCCCCCACCGCCATCGACGACACCGTCACGGTCGCGATCTTCGGCGAGCCCCGCACCGTCGACGTGCTCGCCAACGACTACGACACCAACGGGGACACGATCACCATCACCACCTTCGACGCCTCCAGCGTGCACGGCGGCACGATCGCCCGGTCCGTCGGCACCGGCCCGGGCGGCCGGGACCAGCTCATCTACTCGGCGCCCAGCGGCTACACCGGCTCCGACACATTCAGCTACACCATCACCGACGGGGTTTCCGGCTCGGACGTGGGCATGGTCTCGGTCGGTGTCGCCGACGGCTCGCTCTTCCGCAACCCCGACGACTCCACCGGCGCCGGACCGGGCCTGGCTACCTCGTACTACGTGGTGACCGGGGCGTCGCTGCTCCCGGACTTCGGATCGCTCACCGCGTACGACTACACCATCTCCGACCAGATCGACTACCCCTCCACGGACGGCGCGTTCGCGGATTCGGGACGGGCCGAAGAGGTCGGGGCCGTCTTCGAGGGCTTCGTCGATGTTCCGGCCACCGACACCTACACGCTGTACACCGAGTCCGACGACGGCTCGAAACTGCTCATCGGCACGCAGACCATCGTGGACAACGACGGCCTGCACGGCATGGTCGAGCAGTCCGGGCAGATCGGGCTCAAGAAAGGCACCCACAAGCTCCGCGTTGAGTTCTGGGAGAATTTCGGCGGCGCCGGGTTGATCGCCCGGATCTCCGGCGGCGGGATCACCAAGCAGGTCATCCCCGCGTCGATGCTCATCCGCGCCTGCGGCGCCGACTTTGATCGCACCGGGTTCGTGGACACCGACGACTTCGACGCGTTCGTCGTCTCCTTCGAGGCCGGAGAAGACGCCGCCGACTTCGACCGTTCGGGCTTCGTCGACACCGACGACTTCGATGCGTTCGTCCACGCCTTCGAAACCGGCTGCTGATCCGAGATCATCGCGCCTCGGTTCCGCGGGCTGCCGCACCGTCGCTCTTTGCCGATTCCGGGTGCCCGCGCACCCGGGATCGGTTTGTTCTGGGACCGACGGGGCACGGCCCAAAAACAAACCGCCATCGGGCGGTCCCGATGGCGGTGGATTCGACTTGCTTCCAGACGGCGGACCCCGCCCGATCAGCTGTACTTCTTGTCCGCGATGTTGAGCGAACGGCCGGCGGCACGCTTGCGGTTGATCATCTTGCGACCGTTGCGGGTCTTCATGCGGGCGCGGAACCCGAGGTTGCGCTTGCGCTTACGACGGCTGATGCGGTGTGGATAATGCATGGTCTTGCACCCGAAACTGCACGGACCGGACCCCGCGACGGCGGGCCCGGGCGTTGGACTTTCACGAACCCCACTCAGCGACACCGGGAAATCCCGGGTCCGGAGAGGGTCCAGATGTTAGACAGGCTCCGCCCGTCGGACGAGTCACGGGAAAAAAGGGGTTGGCAGGGGCCAGCGGGCGTGGTAGGCTCTAAATTGTAACTCCTTAAGCGACTTTGGGTTGTGACAACACACCCCGGGCTCGCTCGGGGGAGTTGGACCGCCCGCGGTTTTTCACGATGGTCCGGATCAGATCCGGTCGAAGAATAAACCGTTGGCGCCGGTCGAGTGCGCTCTGGCTCGCAGTTCGTCACCGGGGGACGAGCATCGAGCCTCCGCGTCCTCCGCCGGTCATCGGACCGTTTCGTGCCGCGGGCACCCGCCCGCGGCGGCTGGAGTGCATCGACGGAGGCCCCATGGACGTTGACATTCGGACCCGCGCGGAATCCGCACTGGGCTACCGGTTCAAAGACCCCGAACTGCTCGCGATCGCCCTGACCCACGCCTCGTTCGTCGAGGCCAGGATCCACTCCAACGAGCGGCTCGAGTTCCTGGGGGACGCCGTCCTGGGCCTGGTCGTCTGCCAGCGCATCTTCGAGCGCTACCCCGCCCTCCTCGAGGGCGAGATGACCAAGATCAAGTCCATGGCGGTCTCCAGGGCCACCTGCACCACGATCGCCCGCCAGATGGGCCTGGGTGAACTCCTGATCATCGGCAAGGGGATGATGAACGGCGAGGGCATGCCCGCCTCGCTGCTCGCCGCCGTGCTCGAGTCCATCATCGGCGCGGTCTACCTCGACGGCGGGATCGACGCGGCCAAGAACTTCATCGAACCGCTCGTCGACCCCCTCATCGAGCAGGCCGCCGCCAGCGGGCATCAGCAGAATTTCAAGTCCGTCCTCCAGCAGTACTCACAGCAGTCCCTGGGACAGACGCCGCTCTACCGCGTGCTCGACGAGAAGGGCCCGGACCACGCCAAGTGCTTCAAGATCTGCGTGGAGCTCACCGGTGACCGCTACGAGGCCTCCTGGGGACAGTCCAAGAAACGCGCCGAACAGATGGCGGCGCTCAACGCGCTGCGCACGCTCGGGGTCGTCGAGGACTGCCCCGACGGACACGTCCGCGTGGTCGTCAATCCTCCGATCGGCAACGGGACCAACGGCAAGCCGGCCGTCCCGCCGGACGCGGCGGGCACCTAACGCTCACCCCAGCCGTTCGCCGGAGATCTCCGTGTCGTGCTGCAGGTGCCGCGCCCCCAGCAGCCAGGCGATCCCGCCCGCGAGGATCATCGCCCCGCAAAGCCAGAACGCGGCATCCCAATTCCCCGTGCGGTCCTTGATCACCCCCATCAGCGGCGGCGAAACGGCATCCCCCAGCGCGTGGATCAGGAAGATGTTGATCGCAAAGGCCGAGGACCGCATCGCCGGGTGCGTGACGTTGGCGAGCACCGTGTTCGTCGGCCCCGTCCCGATGAACAGGAAGAACATCGCCACGAACATGACCACCCACGCCGCCGGGTAGGGCACGTACAGCGAAACGACCACCAGCGGGCAGCAGATCAGCATCCCCACGCCCGACACCAGGAAATACGAGCCCGGCCACAGCGCCCGCAGGCGATCGGCCAGGTACCCGCCCGCCAGGGTCGCCGTCAGCCCCGACACCACCGTGATCGCGCCGAAGACCGTGTTGACCTCGGCGAGCTTGGCCATGCTCGGCTCCCCCGGCGCCCGCTCGTTGGCGATCTTGGGCATCCAGTACCCGATCCCTCCCACCGCGAACGTCATCGCCGTCATGCCGATGGTGTTGAACACGAAGGACGGGGTCCTGGCCAGAACGAGGTACTCCCCCAGCTTCGCGGCGTGGGACCTCCTCGTGCCGGTGTCCTCCTGGCCGCGGGCCGGCTCGCGCATGAAGAACGCCCAGATCCCCAGCGCCAGCCCCGGGATCGTCATGATCAGGAACGGCGCGTGCCACGTGCCGAACGCCTTGGCGAGCACGCCCCCCAGCAGGTACCCCAGCGCGCTGCCCACCGGGATCGCGACGTAGAACCACGACAGCACCGCGCCGCGGCGCGACACCGGGTACAGATCGGAGATCACCGTGGGCGCGATCGGCCCGTACGCCGCCTCTCCCAGGCCCACGAAGATCCGGCACACCATCAGGATCCCGTACCCCGCCGCCAAGCCCGACCCGCCCGTCGCCAGGCTCCACGCCACCACGCCCGCCCCGATGATCGCCCACCGTCTCGTGCGGTCCCCCAGCCACCCCAGCAACGGCGCGGCGACCATGTACGTCACGAGGAACGCCGTGCTCAGCAGGCCCAGCTTGAAATTGACATCCGGGTCCGCCGCCGACCCCTTGCCGAAAAACTGGTCACCGATCTCGGGCGCTACCGCCGCCAGGATCTGGCGATCGATGTAGTTGAACAGGTTGATCAGCAGAAGCAGGATCAGCGCCGCCCGCGCACCCTTGGCGGCGCG
The DNA here is from genome assembly GCA_044221545.1 of Phycisphaerales bacterium. GTDB lineage: Bacteria > Planctomycetota > Phycisphaerae > Phycisphaerales > UBA1924 > JAEUJB01. Next base: position 65,716 of record JBGAOZ010000011.1, on the reverse strand, counting down.
CACCGCCGTTCCGCTCGCCGCATCGGCCGTGTTCATTCCCGGTGGATCGCCCATGGTCCCGGGCATCGTACTGCAACGCGGCCTCAGACGGCGCCCAGCAGGTGCCGGGCCAGGAACTCCACCTGCGCGTTCTTGGCCTCGTTGCCGAACCGACCGAACCCCGCGTGCTCCTGGGGCGCTCCCGTCGTCGGCCAGGTCGTGACACGGATCAGTCCGGGATCCGCGTGCCGCTCCCGGTAGCTCCGGCGCAGGCAGTCGATGAACACCGACATCCCGTGCCATGGCACCATCTGGTCCGCCTCGGAGTGCAGCACCAGCAGCGGGATGGTCGCGAACGTCGCGATGTGCCGCATCGCATCGAGCCGGGCGACCCGCTCGGCCGGGTGGTCGACGATCCACCGCTGGGCCCGCGGCACCCCCGCCTTCTCAGGGAAGTACAGCCCCTCCAGCCAGCCCGTCGTCCCCTCCAGCGCCGCCGCCCGGAACCCCGCCGGCGCGTGCGCGGGCGCCGGATCGCACAACCGCCGCAGCACCGCCATGCCCCCCGCGGACATCCCTCCGATCCCGAGCCTCGTCTGGTCGAACACGCCGCCCCACTGCGAGCCCGCCAGCGCGGCGAGCACCTGGTCGATTTCCCCCAGCGCCTGCTCGAGCACATCCAGCGTGCGGGCCGGATGCTGGAGTTCCTCATCGAACCGTTCACCGTGCCCCGGAAGATCGATCGCGACCGCGGCGATTCCCGACCGAACCCACCTCAGATATCGCCCCGGATCCAGCTCCTTGTTCACCGTCCGCCCGTGCATCCAGAACATCACCGGCGCAGGATTCTCCCAGTCCGGGTGTGCCAGGAGCGTCGGAACCGCCGTCGGCCCCAGCCTCACCGTGCGCGCCCGTCGGGCAAGGTCCTTGGGAAACTGCGAGAATCGATCGTCCATCTCGTCTGAATGTAGTGCCCGATCCAGCCGCCCGCACGGCGTGACGGCGTCCCGCCCGCGCCCGGTGTCCCCCGCCTACCGCCTGATGCCTGACTTCCTCGGCATTCCTAACACCCCTCCTCGAACGCTCGGACAAACGCATCGAAGTCCTCGGTATCCACGAATCCGCTGACATCAAAGTCGGCCGTGGGCAACCCTGCCTCAAACGCCTGCACAAAGCGGTCAAAGTCGTCCGTGTCCACAAACCCGCTGTCATCGAAATCTGAAGGGCACGGCGGCGAGAGCTTGTTGAGGAACAGGTAATTGGGCTTGGAGTCGTCCCAGTTGGTCACCGCCAGATCCAGCGATCGCGACTCGATGTACACCACCTGCACACCACTCGCCGGCGGCGCATCCATCGCCACCCATCCGTGCTCGAGGTCCGCCATGTACTGGCTCGCCGAGAGGTCCACGCCGTCCCGCGTCACGCTCAGGACCTTCTGCACCGGCTGGCGCGGCAGGTAGAAAAGCTCGCGAGCGCCCGACGCCGCGAAGCTCGCCACCCGCACCCGGAGCCCCTTGCGATCAACATCCGCCAGGCACAACTTCTCCACCGTGCTCGTGGTCCCGCTGGTCCACGTCGCGGCCGCCGGGAATCCGGTCCCCGGGTTCAGGAAGTACCGGGTCCGCCCGAACCACTCCCCCGTGCAAAGGTCCAGGTCCCCGTCGTTGTCGATATCCCCCAGCACGACCGCCGATGTGTACCCCTCGTTGTACGTCCAGTTGGCGCTGGTATTGAAGTAGCCCGCGAGCACGCCGTTGTACTGCCGGAACCGCCCCGACCCGCCGAAAATCTGGTTGTTGTCCGCGATGATGAGGTCCGGCAGACCGTCCCCCGTCACATCCCCCGCCGTCCCCATCAGGCAGAACTGTGCCGCGACATCCGAGGTGCTCCACGTGGGGGAGCCCGCGAGCGTCGCCCCCGTGTTCCGGTAGATGTGCGTCTGGCTGTTGGACCCGCACATGCACAGGTCCAGCAGGCCGTCGCCGTCGGCATCCGTCCAGAAGCAGTTGTTGTAGTTCCGCGCTGAGGATGACGACCACGTCGGCGCCGAGGCCAGCGTCGAGCCCGTGTTCGCGTATACCACGTTGATCGCCGGCAGGTTGTTGTACGCGTCCCCGCTCGCCAGCGCCAGGTCCGGACGCCCGTCCCCGTTCATGTCCCCGAACGCGACGCCGAACGTGTCGGCCGTGATGCTCGCCGTCCAGCCCGCAACCGTCGACAGCGTTCCGTTGGTGTTGAAGTACACCTTGGCGCTCTTGCCGCCCTGCGGCAGCAGCACCGCGACCGCGACATCCGGCCACCCGTCGCCGTTCACATCCCCCACGTCAAGGTGCCCGTTGTACGCGATGTCCCCCGACTGCCACCCCGGCGAGGTCTGGAACGTCCCGGCGCCCGTGTTGAAGTAGACCACCACGCGCTGCTTGGAGATGTCGTTGCCGTTGGCGACCACCAGGTCCGGCCATCCGTCCCCGTTGATGTCCGCCAGCGCCCCGCCCGTGGACACCTGCATGTCCGCCGAAGACCAGTCCGGCGTTGAGGTGTAGACCTGAGCCGCCGCCGAAGCGCACAGGCTCCCGAGCGCCGCCACGCACAGACATGTTCTCATGACCGGATTCTCCCAACCCGCACGCCCCCGGACCGACCGAGATTCTCCGCCGCCGGACCCTCCAAGATACCACGGACCCGGCCCGGGCCAAGCCCATCTGACCCGCGATCCCGCAGATCGCCGGATCGACGGAATTCCCGTGTTTTTGTGCGTGAAATCGAGAGTTCGGAAGCCTCGGAATCGAGGCCGGAGCGGCCCGCGGAGCCTATACTTGCCGACCCCCGATCCGGCGGGATTTCCCCGCCCCGGACCGAAAGGAACCGCTCCCGTATGGACCAAGCGCAGGACCGCCCCACCGGCGGCGACGGATCGCCCGCATCCGGGTTCGACAGCCTCTCCGGCGGGCCGGCCGACGGCCGCACCGGCGGTCAGGTCCTCGACCAGGACATCCGGCAGGAGCTCCAGGACAGCTACCTCACCTACGCGATGAGCACCATCATGGACCGGGCCCTGCCCGATGTCCGTGACGGCCTTAAGCCCAGCCAACGGCGCATCCTGGTCGCCATGAACGACCTGAACCTGCGCCCCGGCCGCAAGCACCTCAAGTGCGCCAAGATCGCCGGCAACACCTCCGGCGACTACCACCCCCACGGCGAGGCAATCGTCTACCCCACCATGGTCGGCATGGCCCAGAAGTGGCGCATGCGCGTCCCCCTGGTCGACCCGCAGGGCAACTTCGGCTCCATCAACGGCGACCCACCCGCCGCCATGCGGTACACCGAAGCCCGCATGACCTACGCCGCCGTCGACATGCTCGCCGACCTCGAACTCGACACCGTCGACTTCCAGCCCAACTACGACGACCGGCTCCTCGAGCCCTGCGTCCTGCCCGGCAGGTTCCCCAACCTGCTCATCAACGGCGGCATCGGGATCGCCGTCGGCATGGCGACCAGCCTGCCCCCCCACAACCCCGTCGAGATCTTCGACTCGATCATCCGCACCCTCGAGAACCCCCAGATCAGCCTCGGGGAACTCATGAACGACGTCACCGACGAGGCGGGCACGCTCGTCCGTCGCGGCATCAAGGGCCCCGACTTCCCCACCGGCGGCGTCATCCTCGGACGCCGCGGCATCATCGAGGCCTACACCGGCGGGCGCGGACGCATCGTCGTCCGCGGCACCTGCCGCGTCGAGCCCATCGAGGGCAAGACCGACCGCCAGCAGCTGGTCATCGACGAAATCCCCTACAACAGCAGCCAGGAAGCCCTGCTCAAGAAGATCGTCGACGCCTACGAGGAAGACAAGATCCCCGACATCTCCGACGTGCGCGACGAGTCCGGCCGCCAGGCCGCGACCCGCATCGTCATCGAGCTCAAACGCGGCGCCGACCCCGCCGTCGTCGAGAAACAGCTCTACGAGTTCACCAGCCTCCAGGATACCTTCAGCATCTACAACATCGCCCTGGTCAACCGCCAGCCGCGCACCCTCGGCCTGCTCGAGCTCATCTCCCTCTACATCAACCACCGCCGCGACGTCATCCGCCGCCGCACCGAGTTCCTCCTCCGCGAGGCCCGCAAGAGGGCCCACATCCAGGAGGGCAAGATCCTCGCGGTCTGCGACATCGACGAGGTCATCCGCATCATCCGCTCCAGCCGCACCCGCGACGAGGCGATCAACCGGCTCATGGAGCGCCGCTTCCGCGTCCCCCAGACCCACCAGCACTACGCCTCCCTCCCCCAGCGGCTCAAGAACGACCTGGCCGCGGCCGAGGCCGCGGGCGGCATCGAGCTCACCCGAAAGCAGGCCGAGACCATCGGCCAGATGCAGCTGATCCAGCTCGTCGGCCTGGAGATCGAGAAGCTGGTCGCCGAGTACAACGAGCTGATCTCCCAGATCGAGGACTACGAGTCCATCCTCGCCAGCGAGACAAGAGTCCGCCAGATCATCCGCGCCGACTGCGAAGAGATGCGCGCCCGCTACGGCGCCGGACGCATGGGCGAACGCGTCACCCGCATCGACGACGCCGACGCCGACATCGCGATCGCCGAGCTCATCCCCCGCGAGGACATCGCCCTCACCATCAGCCACGCCGGGTACGCCAAACGCGTCCCCCTCTCCACCTACCGCTCACAGAACCGCGGCGGCAAGGGCATCCGCGCCTCGGACACCAAGGAAGACGATTTCATCGAGCACCTGTTCGTCGCCAGCACCCACGACGACCTGCTCTGCTTCACCAACACCGGCCGCGTCTTCAGGATCAAGGTCTTCGAGGTCCCCGAGATGACCCGCACCAGCAAGGGCCGGGCGATGGTCAACCTCCTCAACCTCAAGGAGGGCGAACGCACCTGCGCCTTCCTGGCCATCAAGGACTTCGAAGAGGGCAGCAAGTACCTCAGCTTCGTCTCCCGCGGCGGCATCGTCAAACGCACCAGCCTCAAGGACTACCGCAACATCAGCAAGGCCGGGCTGATCGCCGTCGGCCTCAAGGAGGACGACCAGCTCCTGGACGTCACCCTCACCGACGGCAACGACGACCTCCTGCTCGTCACCGCCGACGGCATGTCCATCCGCTTCGACGAGCGCGACGCACGCCTCATGGGCCGCAACGCCGCCGGCGTCAAGGGCATCGACCTGGCCGAGACCGACAACATCATCGGCGTCGTCCGCATCCCCATGGACCGCAAGGACGGCGACGAGTCCGACACCGGCACCACCAAGGACAAGTCCGCCTGCCTGCTCACCATCACCGAGCACGGCTACGGAAAACGCACGCCCGTCGATGAATACCGCGTGCAGTCCGACGACGGCTCGATCCGCTCGCAGTCCCGCGGCGGCAAGGGCCGCGTCGACATCAGGGTCGTCGAGAAGAACGGCCGATCCGTCGCCGCCCTGCTCGTCCACCCCGGCGACGGCCTGGTCGTCATCACCAAGGCCGGCCAGCTTGTCCGCACCGCCGCCGACTCGATCCGCGAGGTCGGACGCGGCACCCAGGGAGTCCGCGTCGTCAGCCTCAACGACTCCGATCGCGTCATCTCCGCCGCCGTGGCCCCCGAAGAAGCCGTCGAAGAGGCGCCCCAGCCGTCGGCGATCACGCCACCCTCACCGACCCCACCACCCCCACCGGCCCCACCGGCCCCGCCGACCCCCTGACCCCGCGCCCCGACGGACGCTCCCGCTTCCACGCTGTACCATGCCCGCGTGGTACACAGGATCACGCTCGCATTCGCCGCGCTCGTGCTCGCACTCCTGAGCGGCTGCATCCATCAGGCCGCCCGCAGCGCCCGCTCCGCGCTGACCCGCCAGCCCAACATCATCCTCATCATCGCCGATGATCTGGGCGACGGTGAGCTCGGTTGCTACGACCAGCGGATCATCAAGACTCCCAACATCGATGCGCTCGCCGCTCGCGGCTGCCGGTTCACCGAGGCCTACGCCGGCTCGTGCGTCTGCGCCCCGTCAAGGTGCTCGCTCCTGACCGGCCTGCACACAGGCCACTCGGCGATCCGCGACAACAAGGAACTCCAGCCCGAGGGCCAGCAGCCGCTCCCCGCCGGAACCGTCACGCTCGCGACGCTCCTCCGGCAGCAGGGATACGCCACCGCCGCGATCGGCAAGTGGGGCCTGGGACCTCCCGGCTCCGAGGGCGAACCTTCCAGGCACGGGTTCGACCTGTTCTTCGGATACCTCTGCCAGCGCCACGCCCACAACCACTGTCCAACCTATCTCTACCGCAACAACGAGCGGGTCGCCCTCACGGGCAACCAGGAACACTGGGAATCAGGCACGATCCCGCCGGGCGCCACCTACGCGCCCGACCTCCTCCGCCAGGAGGCCGAGCGGTTCATCACCGACAACCGCTCCCGCCCCTTCTTCCTTTACTTCGCCACACCCGTGCCCCACGCGGCCCTTCAGGTGCCCGACGACTCGCTCGCCCAGTATTCCGGCAGGATCGAAGACTCTCCGTACGACGGCTCCAAGGGATACCTCCGCCACCCGACACCCCACGCCGCGTACGCCGCCATGCTCTCCCGCCTCGACCAGGATGTCGGCCGGATCCTCGCCCGCCTCCGCGAGCTGGATCTCGAACAAGACACGCTCGTGATCTTCACCAGCGACAACGGCCCCACGTACGCCGGGGGCGCCGACAGCGCCTTCTTCCGCAGCGCTTCGGGCAGGCGCGGCCTCAAGGGTCAGCTCTACGAGGGCGGCATCCGAGCGCCCCTGATCGCCGCCTGGCCGGGCAGAATCGCGCCCGCCGGCACCTGCTCGGCCGTCACCGCCAACTGGGACCTGCTCCCCACCCTCGCGAGCATCTGCAGGATCCCGGCCGATCGCCTGCCACCCAACCTCGACCGCATCGACATCTCCAGCGCATTCCTCGCCGGCTCGGCATCCCACGCCCCGGCTCCCCCCCGCCCGCCGCTCTACTGGGAGTACGCCTCGGCCAGCGGCGCCCAGGCCGTGCGGATCGGGAATCTCAAGGCGATCCGCCACTCGGTCAAGGGCGCCCCCACCCCCGTCGAGCTCTACGACCTCGCCGCCGATCCCGGCGAATCGACCGACATCTCCGCCGCCCATCCCGACATGGTCGCCCGCGCCGTCGACGTGATGAACGGGCGCACGCGATCATCGATCCCCGAATGGAACATGCCGTAGCGCCGGGCGATCCATGAAAAAAGGGCCCGGTCGCTCGACCGGGCCCGAAATCCCGCTGCAATTCTGTCCGTCCGGAGGCCGCCCCGACCGGCGCCTATTCCTCGTCGTGCTCGCCCTCGACCTCGACCTCCGCCGCGTGCTGGGCCTCGACCTCGGCCTCGACCTGCTCGATCGACTTCTCTTCCTCGACCTTCTCGCCGCGGGCCAGCTTCTCCGCACGCTCCTTCTGGAGCTTGCGCTTGATCGCCTCGACCTTCACGCGGTCGGGCGCGAGGATGATGCTCGCCTGCTTGCCCATCCACCGCGGCGTCTGCTCGACCTTCGAGATATCCGCCAGCTGGTCCCGGCACTTGGCCAGGTTCTCAAGCCCCAGCTCCCGGTGCGCAATCTCGCGCCCCTTGAACCGCTGCGTGAACAGCACCTTGTGCCCGGCCATCATGAACCGCCGCGCCTGGTCGATCCGGATCTGGATGTCGTGCTCCCCGATCTTCGTCGACCGGCCCAGCCGCACTTCCTTCATCTCCGTCGACTTGCTCGCCGCCCGCTGCTTGCGCTGGTTCTGCGACTGCTGGTACTTCCACTTGCCGTAGTCCATGATCTTGCAAACCGGCGGCCGCGCATCGGGAGAGATCTCGACCAGGTCGAGCCCGGCCTCCTGCGCGCGCTTGAGCGCGTCGTTGGTCTCCACGACCCCGATCTGCTCGTCGTCGGGCCCGATCAGGCGGATCGGGCTGAACCGGATCATGTGGTTGATGCGGATCCTCGGGGGACCCGCCTCACGCTGAAATCTTCCGAAAGCGATGTGCCTGCTCCTTCAAACTCGCGGACACTAGAACTACTCCCCGCGCCGGACATCCCCGCGAACGGATGCCGCCGCGATCCCGTTGCCACGCCCGGACGCTCGTGCGGCCGCGACGCTCATGAGTATCGCCAGGAACAATAGTGCACGGCGGCGGCCCCGGAGCCCATCCATCTGGAGCCCGGCCATTCGGCAACCGGCGCGGCAGTCCGCCCGCGCCCGGAGGTCGTTCGAGAACTTGCCGCTCGCCTTTCGCCCACACCAGCCATCAGAATCGGACTCCCGCCCGTTGCGCTCTTGGCAGTTCCCATCGGCCGCCCACCGGCCCAACCCACCCTGCCACACCAAATCCTAACCGCGCCAGAGCCACCCGTGCAAGACAAACTGGAGATTCCGGGGCACAGTTCCCGTCCCGGACCGGCGAGCCCGCAACCCGCCCCATCCGCCCAGCCCGCCCGCCGCGGTCCCAAGCGGGGTTCATCCCTTCAGGAACAGCACGATGTTCAGCGCCACGCTGAACACCAGCAGCCCCAGGATCAGCATCACCGGCCACTGCGTCAACGTCGACATCATGTCCCCACCCTTGGCCGGCGCGCTGGCGATCTCGACGGGCGTGGAAGAGGCCTCCACCTGCGCCAGGCTCGCAAGGTCGACCCCCGCGACGTCCTTGTGGGCGATGATCGGCGGCTTGCCCTCGCGCACCGCCTTGAGATCCAGGATCAGGTCCTTGCAGCTCTGGTACCGGTCCTTGGGGCTCTTGGCCATCATCATCTCGATGACCTCGGCAATCCCCGCCGACAGCCTCGGATTGACCTGGTCCGGTGGCTTGAGCTCTTCCTTGAGGTGCTTGTGCATCACCGCCGACGGGTTCTTGCCGTCGAACGGCACCACCCCCGCGACCATGTGGTACAGCGTCGCGCCCAGCGAGTAGATGTCCGCCGGCGGCCCGATCGTCACCTTCCCGTGCACCTGCTCGGGGCTGATGTAGTACGGCGTCCCGAACGCCTTGCCCGCCTCCGCCTCGGCCGCCTCCCGGTCGTTCATCGCCCGCGCCAGGCCCATGTCGGCCAGCTTGGCGACCCCCTCCCGGGTGATCATGATGTTCTTGGGCTTCACGTCCCGGTGGATCAGGCCCTTCTCGTGCGCGTGCTGCAGCGCGCTGGCGATCTGGATCGCGATGTCGATCGCGTCCTTCTCGCCGATGCGCTTGTGCGCCGTGATGTCGTCGTACACCGTCCGGCCGTCCACGTACTCCATCACGAAGTAGTGCTGCTCCCCCACCTTCCCCACGTCGTACGCCTGCACGATGTTCGGGTGGTTCAGCTGCGCCGCCGCCCGGCCCTCGGCGTAGAAACGCTCGATGAACTGCGGGTTGGTGTACTTGGGCGGCAGCAGCTTGATCGCCACCATCCGGTCCAGGCTCAGCTGACGCGCCTTCACCACCGTCGCCATCGCCCCCGCGCCCAGCTTGCCCTTGATCTCGTACCCCGGGATCTTCTGCCCCGACCGCTCCGCCTCCATCTGCTGCTGGATCCGCGAGAGCTGCCGCTTGGTGATGTACTCCTCGTTCACCAGGATCGCCGCCAGCGACATCTGGTTGCGATCGGCCCCCGCCGGCGCCCCCACCGCCGACCCCATCTTGGCCCGCTCCAACACCGCATCCAGCTCGTCGCGCGTGATGAATCCCTGATCGACCACGAACCGGCCCACCAGGGTGTCCACGTTCGTCCCGCTCTTGGCGCTCTCCTGGATCCTCGCCTCCACGTCCGCCACCGACGGCGGCGGCGCATCGCGCTTCTTGTCAGACCCCGGCATCGGGACCGGCTTGGTGTCCTCCGCCCGCGCCCGCTCATCCTTCGCCCGGCCCCCCGCCGTCCCGGAATGACGACCAGAACCCGAAGAATCGGGTAGGGGTGTCATCGGGGACGTCTCGGTCAGATCCTGCTTTTTGGAAGGCTGCGTCATCTCAAGACTAAGGGAAACACCTGTATCAAGGTCGATCAGAGGGCGAACACCATGATCCTACGACATGGAACAGCGCACGGCACGCAAAGTGTTCCCAGAACGTACCGCACGCCCCGATGGATGTTCGGAATCGGCTCGCGGACGCGGTTTCCTGATAACAAGCTTCGCGCTGCAGCCCAGATAGTGTATTCTGTCGTCTGGTTTGTGTCAGGCCGGGGCCTGCCCCGGCGCTGCGGCGAGTTCTTCGCTCGGCGGCCCGGATTGCCCATAGGTCTTCATTCCCGCGCAGCAACAGCCGGGCATCGGCCTGCTTGGAGGTTCCCATGAAGCGCAGAGCGTTCACGCTGATCGAGCTCCTGGTGGTAATCGCGATCATCGCCCTGCTCATCGGGATCCTGCTCCCGACACTCGGCAAGGCCCGCCGGATCGGTAAGGGCCTGGTCAGCTTGAACAACCTCAGGTCGCTGAACCAGCTGTGTTTCACGTACTCGCAGGAGCAGAAAGAGACGCTCTTCAACCCGTTCGCTCCCACCAAGGACTGGAACAAGGTCTTCGTCCCCAAGGGCAACGGGTCGTACTGGCAGTTCGCCGACGGGGCCCGCTCCACCGAGATGTTCGCGTGCCACTGGGCCAGCCTCATGATGCACTGGACCTACTCGACCGCCGCCGGGCTCACCTCGGCGGTCCAGTTCTCCCCGCTCGATAAGACCGTGCTCCAGCGGTTCAAGATCTTCATGGACACCCACAAGGACATCGAGCGCTACATCTGGGACGGTTCCTACTTCATGTCCCCGACGATGTGGTTCCAGGCCGACAGGTACGCCTCCGATGTGCCGGTCACCGCCGCCCAGAACCTCATCCGCCGCAACTCGATCGCCGACATCGCCTTCCCCAACGCCAAGGCGATGCTGTTCGAGAGGTTTGACTTCGCCAAGGTCACCCGCCCCACGCCCGCCGGCAGCGTGCCGATGTCCCCGGGATTCTGCGCCACCACGGCCTCTCCGCAGGTGGTCTTCTGCGACAACAGCGCCGGCCCCCTCAAGATCGAGGACCTGGTACTCCTGAGCAAGTCCAGCACCCAGAAGACCAAGGACCAGTTCACTCCCTCCGGACTCTGGGATATCGCCCAGGGCACGCTCGGGAAATACGACATGGGCAACGACGGCCTGGAGAACGGTGCCATCAACACCTTCACGTGGCCGGCGTGGCTCTGGTCCACCCGCTTTGGCGTCAAGGGACGCGACGCCAATCGGTAAGATCTGCCCCACCACCGCGCGAAGCCGCCTCCCCGCGCCTTGGGATGCGGTGGAGAGCTCGCACCATCGGGAGGATCCCTGCATGAGCACCCAGGACGGCGGCTCCACCGCCCGCCCAAACAGCAAACGCAACCTGATCTTCGTCGGGATCATCGTCGTCTGTGCAGCGTTGACCGTGCTGGTCGTGGTTCGCGGCTCGAACCCCGCTTCGGAAGACTCGGCGACCGCCAGCCAGGCGCGCCAAGCTTCCGATGAACTGACGTCCAAGCTCAAAGCCTCGCAGGCAGAAGCATACAAACGCAATCCAAACTCCAAGGAGCCGGAGTATTCGGGCGCCCCGGGCGAGGGCCGCAAGGCGATCGATCCTCCAGCGACTTCCAGGTAATGACCCCAAAATGTCGGAGTTTGCGATCCGACCCGAGCACCCAGATCGAACCTCCATCGGTATCGGACCGATGGATTTCAAATGAACGGATCCACATGGATCTTGCTCGCCCGGCCAAATGTGTGTTACACTGAGGTGAGTGCGTCGCCCGTTCTGGGCGGTCGGCTGCTCTGGTGCTGAGCGTTCCGGACAGGTGTTTCGGAATCGCGGCGGACCGGGGCGACATTTCAGAGTCGTGGATCGAGGAGTCCATTCATGCAGCAGCGCACCCGTGCATTCACGTTGATCGAACTTCTGGTAGTCATTGCGATTATCGCGCTGTTGATTTCGATCCTGCTGCCGGCGCTCGGCAGGGCCCGCCTGGCGGGCAAGCTCGCGACCTCGATGAGCAACCAGCGTCAGATCCTGACGGCGACCAACGTGTACCGAACGGACAGCAAGGGCACACCTCCCTTCCCGCTCAACTACAAGCGCGGCGGGTTCAAGTCCGCGACCAGCGGCACGCTTGAGGGAATCTGCACCTGGTCCTTCGGCGGCAAGAACTGCAATACGTACTGGGGCAACAAACCCTTCGATATCGAGTCGGCCGACCGGCCCCTGAATCCCTATATGTACCCGGACATCAAGCCTTGGGCGCCCGACGCCCCGGCCCTGCTCGACAAGAACGCCGTTGATCGCGTCAACCTCGAGATGAGCGGGTTCCGGGACCCCACAGACAAGGTCACCCACCAGCGCGCCTGGCCCGCCCCCACCTACGGCATCAGCTGCTACGACGACGTCGGCTCCAGCTACCAGTCGAACCTCAAGTGGCTTTTCACCGACGAGGTTGGCAAGTACTGGAACGGCGGCCAGCCCGTGCAGGCCTGGGAATTGGGGATGAAGTACTTCCGCCTCGGCGACACCTTCTACTCGTCGCACTTCGTTCTCTACAACGACGAATACGCCGACATCATCATCAACAACACCAACCCCAAGTTCGTCGCCATCAACGGCTACGGCGACCGCAACAAGTCCATCCTCGGCTTCATGGACAACCACTGCTCCTACGAGCCGATCCTGTCGGGCGGCCCCACGGTGCCCGAGGCCTTCTTCAACACCCGCTACCAGATGATCTTCGATCCCAGAACCATCAAAAAGTAGTCGAACCACCGCCGCAACCACGCAGCCCGGGGTACGCTCCCGGGCTGCTCTGTTTCAGGACTTCGTCACTCCTCAGGACAGCTTCGAGTCTCAGGACAGAATCGAGGATCGCTTGGCAGCGCCGAGTTCCAAAAGCAACAGCATCAAGATCGTGATCTGCATCGTCGCGCTCGCGGCCGCCGGGATCATCCTGTACTTCCAGTACCGCGAGCCCCAGCTGCCGGAAAACACCCCCACCGACAAGACCGCCGCGGCCCCCGCCGCGCCGGGCGCCAAGGACACCGGCAAGAAGGGCCCCGAGCGCTATGTCCCTGAGGCCGACAAGTTCCAGCGCGAGGGCGGCGGCATCAAGGCCCCCGGCGGCGGTTGATCCCCCGCCATTGCGGCCCCGAACCCCTTGACGCCGGTCCGAATCCACCGACATCACGAGCCGTGATCCGGGATGCAGCCGCATCCGTCCGGTCGCACACCTGCCGGTCATCGCCGCCGGTACCCGTCGCGCCCCGGTAGCAAACGCATCGCGGCCAGCGCGCTCGGATGAACCGCCGCCCGGGCGGTGACCGACCGCGCCAACGGTTCCCATCCGGCCTGCGCCTGATTACTAGATAGTCTCCTCCACTATTGCAGACCGGATTGAGGTGTTTCCGTGCCGCGGCGATTCCGCCCGGAATCGCCTGTCGCACCGCCCGCAGGGCACCTCGCACGCAAGAGGGGGAACAGACCCCCTCGGAATAGCCGAACCGCGAGGCAACGAATCTCGCATCAAAGAGGTGTTGGCAGTGGCCCGGCCGGAGAGCTGGGCCAAAGGCGGCAGCGCGCGGCCGGGACCGGCCGGCGCAGGCGGCCGGGATGCCAGCGAGGAGAACAACATGCGGGTCTCGCGCGGTTTCACTCTTATCGAGCTGTTGGTGGTCATCGCGATCATGGCGCTCTTGATCTCGATCCTCCTGCCCGCGCTCTCCAAGGCGCGGCTCGCGGGGCGCATGGCCGTCTCGCTGAGCAACCAGCGCCAAATCCTGACGGCGACTGCCATGTACCGCGACAACTTCAAGGGCACGCTGCCGTTCACGCTGTCGTACAAGCGCGGCACGGTCAAGAGCACCACCAGCGGCGCGCTCGAGGGCATGTGCACCTGGGCGTACGGCGGCAAGAACAACGATGGCTACTGGGCGGGCAAGGCCTTCGACGTCGAGGCCGCCGACCGGCCCCTCAACTCGTTCATGTACCCCGAGCAGACCTGCGAGGCCCCGCCGGCGCCGCAGACGATGGACAAGGCGGCGACCACGCGCCAGGCCTTCCAGCTCAAGGGCTACAAGGACCCCACGGACATCGTGACCTACCAGCGGGCTACCCCGTTCCCGACGCCCACCTACGGCGTGGGCGGGGCCTACGACGACGTGGGCACCAGCTACCAGTCCAACATGAAGTGGCTGGAGACCGACGAGATGCAGGCGGCCTGGAAGAAGGACGCCGTGAGCGCCTGGAAGGCCGGGATGCGCAACATGGCGCTGGCCGATTCGTACTTCTCCTCGCGCTTCGTCATCTTCAACGACCAGTACGCCGACGTCGTGGTCAACAACACCAACGAGCACGCGATGATCGTCAACGGCTACGGGGACCGCAACAAGTCGATCCTGGGCTTCATGGACGGCCACGTCGCGTACATCGCCGTCGTGCCCGGCCACGGCCCCGAGTCGTACTCCAACGCGGCGTACCAGATGGTCTTCGACGCGCGGAAGATCAAGAAGTAGCCGGCGAACGGCGACCCGGGACGGCACTTGATCAGCGCGCCTTCACCGGCGCCCGCCCCACGCTGTAGTAGGCAAAGCCCAGTTCCTTCATCTGCTGGGGCCGGTAGAGGTTCCGGCCGTCGAAGATGACCTTGTTCTTCATCGCCCCCGAGAGCCGCTCGAAGTCGGGGCTCTTGAACTCGTCCCAGTCGGTGCAGACCACCAGGGCATCGGCGCCCTGGGCGGCCTCGTACATCTCGGCGACCACCCGGGCGGCCGGCCCGAGCTCCTTGGCGGCGTTCTCGGCGGCGACCGGGTCGTAGCCCTTGACGGTGGCGCCGAAGCCCACGGCCTTGCGGATGAGGGTGAGGGCCGGGGCCTCGCGGATGTCGTCGGTGCGGGGCTTGAAGGACAGGCCCCAGAAGGCGATCGTCTTGCCGTGCAGCCCGCCGGTGGACTTGAAGTGCCCCTGGATCTTGTCGAAGAAGCGGTCGCGCTGCCGGGCGTTGACGCTGTGCACGGCCTTGGAGAGGGTCGCCTCCATGCCGGCCTTGTCCCCCATCATGATGCACGCGAGCGTGTCCTTGGGGAAGCACGAGCCGCCGTAGCCCAGGCCGGGGTAGAGGAACTGGTTGCCGATGCGCTTGTCGGCGCACATGCCCTCGCGGACCTTGGAGATGTCCGCCCCGTAGGCCTCGCAGAGGTTGGCCATCTCGTTGATGAAGCTGATCTTGGTCGCCAGGAAGTTGTTGCTCGCGTACTTGACCATCTCGCTCGAGAGGATGTCCATCATGTAGATCGGGTGGCCGTTGCGCACGAACGGGTCGTACACATCCCGGAAGAACTGCGTGGAGAACTCGTCGAGCTTGCCGTCCGGGCCGACCTCGACGCCGCAGACCACGCGGTCGGGCTTGTTGAAGTCGTTGACGGCGTCGCCCTCCTTGAGGAACTCGGGGTTGTCGGCGATCCTGAAGAGGTTGCGGGCCGCGTCGGCGGGCATGGCCAGCCGCGCGAGGATGCGTTTCTGGACCTCGAGCGTGGTGCCGACCGGGACGGTGGACTTGACGACGACGATGCAGGGCTTGGCGCCGGGCTTTCCCGCCTGGGGGCGCTGCTTGAGGGCGTCGGCGATGTCGTCGGCCGCGCCGAGCACGAACGAGAGATCGGTGTGGCCGCGCTCGTCGCTGGGGGTGCCCACGCAGATGAAGATCGAGTCGGCGTCCCGGTACGCGGCGGTCTTGTCGAGCGTGTAGATGAGCCGGCCCGCCTGGGCGTTGTGGACCATCAGCTCGGTGAGCCCCGGCTCGTAGATCGGGCAGATGTTCTTCTTGAGCTTCTCGACCTTGGAGGGATCGACGTCCAGGCACGTGACCGTGTTGCCGGTGTTCGCGAGGCAGACGCCCGTGACCAGCCCGACATAACCCGTACCGACCATCGTGAGACGCATCTGTCGTGTCCTTTCGCGGCCGAAAACAACCGCCTGACCCGGCGGGAAAGACCTCGGGGAGGGAGGATATCCCCGCCGGAGGGGCCGGGGACCATTCCTGATCATCGGCGATCGGAGGATCGGGCTTGGGAAAGGCCGGCGCCCGGCACAAGCTCGGAAGGGTGCCATCGGTTGCCGACCCGGACGGTCACAGACCGTTATCCGGGTCCGTGCGCGGCCCGGCGGTCGCGTGGTGCAGCGCGATTCGACCGCCTCCCGGGGCAGCTATTCTCCCGCCCCATGCCCACAGGACGGTCCAGGAAGACATCGAAACTGACGGCCGCCACCGCCGACCGTCACTGGCTGTACGAGGAATCGGTGCAGAACCCCGAGGCCGAGTGCGGCTTCATCACGCGCCAGTTCATGCGCCTGCGCGGCCGGCCGCTGCGGGTGATCCGCGAGGACTTCTGCGGCACCGGCAACGTCTGCTGCGAGTGGGTCAAGCGCCACCGCGAGAACATCGCCCACGGGCTCGACCTGCACGCGCCGACGCTGGCTTGGGGACGGGATCGGCACGTGAGCCGGCTCTCCGCGGACCAGGCCGCCCGCGTGCACCTGCGGCGGCGGAACGTCCTCTCACCCGGCCCGGCCGAGTCGAACGTCGACGCCGTGCTCGCCATGAACTTCAGCTACTGGATCTTCCGCACGCGGCCCGAGATCCTGCGCTACTTCCGGACCGTCCGGGACTCCATGAAGCGCGACGGGGTGTTCTTTCTCGACCACTACGGGGGCTGGGAGGCGCTCCGGGAGCAGACGGACCGCCGCCGCTGCGCGGGCTTCACCTACCTCTGGCAGCAGGCCCGCTTCGATCCGATCACCTTCCACGCCACCTGCAAGATCCACTACGAATTCAGGGACGGCACCGCGATCCGCGATGCGTTCACCTACCACTGGCGGATGTGGCAGATCCCCGAGCTTCGAGAACTGCTGCTGGAAGCCGGTTTCAAGCGCGTGCGGGTGTACTGGGAGGGTGACGGGGAAAAGAGCGGCGGCAACGGCATCTTCCGCGAGGTCGAGCACGCCAAGGTGTGCCCGGTGCATGTGTCGTACCTCGCGGCGGAGAAGTGAAGATCGCCCCGCCGAGAGGCCGGGGCGATGTGCCGCACGCTCGTCGCGACGCCGTGATCGCGGCCCGCAACCCTTACTTGCTGATCTCCGCCCCGCCCATGGTCGCCGTGTGCAGCTGGGCGACCTTGGTCCAGTTCACCACGTTCCACCACGCGGTGATGTAGTCCGCCCGCTTGTTGCGGTACTTGAGGTAGTACGCGTGCTCCCAGACATCCAGGCCCAGGATCGGCGTGCCGGTGGCACCCGCGTACTTCTCAGGCATCAGCGGGCAGTCCTGGTTGGCCGTCGAGGCGATCGCCAGCTTGCCATCGCGTGAGATCAGCCACGCCCAGCCCGATCCGAAGCGCTTGGTCGCCGCCTCGGCGAACTGGTCCTTGAAGCCGCCCTTGTCCCCGAAGCTGCCGAACGTGGCCTTGATCGCATCGGCGAGCGCGCCGGTGGGTTCCCCGCCGCCGCCCTTGCCCGCGCCGGTGCCCGCGGGGGCCATCATCAGCCAGAACATGGAGTGGTTGACGTGCCCGCCGACGTTGTTGCGGACGGCCGCCTTCTTGTCGTCGGGAACATCGTCGAGCGAGGCCAGGATCTTCTCGCTGGTCAGCTCGGTGAACCTGGTGCCGGCGAGCGCCTTGTTCGCGTTGTCGACGTAGGCCTTGTGGTGGCGATCATGGTGGATCTCCATCGTCTCGGCGTCGATCGACGGCTCCAGCGCACTGAACGGGTACGGCAGCGCCGGGAGCGTGAACTCCCCCGCGTTGCCGAGCTCGAGCCCGGCGTCGCGCCAGGCGTGGATCCCCGGCCGGGCGCGGGCGATCCGCGGCGTGACCAGGGCAACCCCTGCGGCGGAGGCGGTGATCGCCAGTGCCTGGCGACGGGAAATTTGCGTGCTCATGTCGGTGCTCCTTGTGAGGGCCAATGCTAGCGGCGCCCGCGAACCCGGCGATCTCCCGACAGATGGCGCCGATGAGATCTCCCCGGCCGCGCAGGCCACCGCGCCGTCGCGACATCCAGGGCGCCCGGTGCCCGCGAGCTTCCTATTTCTTGGAGAACGGGTTGTCCGTGGGCTGTTTGGAGCCCTTCTTGTCCGCCGGGTTCGCTTCGGGCGCGGGGCCATCCTCGAACTTCTTCAAGGCCTCGGCGATGTGCTTGCTCCCGTCGGCGTTGGCCCGGTCGATCATCCACTGGAACAGGTCGTGCTCGTACTTGCCCAGTTCCATCGAGTCGTCCCCGGCCCGATACCGGCTGCCGACGTCGATGCTGTACGAGTCATTAAAGACATTCTTGTGGCCTTCCTTGACCAGCCAGTCCATGTACCCAGCGCTTTCCGCGTAGCCGGGGACGTCCTTGATCATCTCCTGCGACGCCTTGAGCACCTGCTTGCTCGCATCCGCCCGGCGATCGGTTCCCGAGTAGTACCGCACCCCGAGGGCGATCAATCCAAGAACGATGGCCCCAATCCAGCGGATCGCGTACCTGTTCATATGCGGTCCCCTCCTCGCGCCGGGCACGCCGTACAAAGGCGTTCTTGACGTCCCGATTCTGCAATGTACCGTATCGACGCCCGGAGGCAAGTTGGATTTCGCCGTCGGCCGATCGCCGGCGTTGCGGCAGGAATTGCCGCGTATCCTCCGGCGAACCGGACCCAGGCAACGGAGTGCCCGATGGCCGCCAAAGACACCGCCAATCCTTCCCGTTCGGCCGCCGCGACCAAGCGGCTCAAGCAGCGCGACGAGGCGACCCGGGGCAAGCTGGTCAAGCTCGCCGAGGGGATCGTCAAGACGACGATGGGCGGCAAGGAGCCGAGGATCCCGATCCCCACGCGGGCCAAGTCCAACACGATCTGGAACAAGAAGCGGCGGATCCTGGAGATGGGCGCCGCGACCCAGGAACGCGAGCTGTTCAACCTCAACCAGGCCAAGCAGTTCATGCAGACGATGCTGCACGCCAGCACGATCAAGGACCTGATCGACCGCCAGAAGACCTCGAGCCTCCGCGGTGTGTTCTACCAGGCCAAGCACACGGTCGCGGGGACCAAGGAGAACACGTTCGACACGCAGGAAGAGAGCGATCCGATCCTGGAGGACCTGGAGGTGTCGCTGGGAGTGCTGCGCGAGGAGCTGCACATCTTCGCCTCGGCGCGCGGGAACATCGTGGGCAACATCACGATCGTCGACAAGGGGGACGAGCTGGACTGCCGGCGGGCCGGGTCGAGCGGGTTCGGGATCCCCTCGATCGTCGAGCCGGATGTGATCCAGTTCGGCAGGTGCGAGGCCAAGTTCGTCCTGCACGTCGAGAAGGACACCGTCTGGCAGCGGTTCAACGAGGACCGGTTCTGGCAGAAGAACAACTGCATCCTGACCCACGGCGGCGGCCAGCCCCCGCGCGGGGTGCGTCGGCTGCTCCAGCGGTTCAACCAGGAGCTCAAGCTGCCAATCATCTGCGTGCTGGACTGCGACCCCTGGGGCCATTACATCTACAGCGTGATCAAGCAGGGCTCGATCAGCCTGGCGTTCGAGAGCACGCGCCTGGCGATCCCCGATGCCAAGTTCCTGGGGATCCGCTCCAAGGACTACGAGGCCTGCAAGCTCTCCGAGGCGGTGAAGATCACCCTCAACGACAACGACATCAAGCGCGCCAAGGAGATCGCCGCCTACCCCTGGTTCGACGGCCACCGCGGCTGGCGCCGCGAGATCGAGATGCTGCTGGAGAACGGCTTCAAGATGGAAGTCGAAGCCCTGGCCAACAAGGACATCAGCTTCGTGACCGAGGAGTACGTGCCCAAGCGCCTGCGCGATAAGGACTGGCTGGACTGAGTCGGAGCTCCCGAGCCCCGCCCCCGGCCGGCGCCTCATCCTCCGCCGGTCCGCCCGCCGGTCCGCCCGCCGATCCACCGGGAGGCCATCGGGTCCCGGCCTCCACGCCCGATATCCTCCACCCAAGGAGCGTTCCGGCCGAGCGTCCCCTCCCCGGGTCGGGCAGGGCACGCCCGCGGACCGATCAAAGAACATGCGCGACGCCAACCGCCTGATCGCCTACTTCTCGATGGAAATCGGCCTCGAGCCGCACATCCCCACCTACTCGGGCGGGCTGGGCATCCTTGCCGGGGACACCCTGCGGGCCGCGGCCGACATG
Organism: Phycisphaerales bacterium; assembly: GCA_044221545.1. Classification (GTDB taxonomy): domain Bacteria; phylum Planctomycetota; class Phycisphaerae; order Phycisphaerales; family UBA1924; genus JAEUJB01. The sequence goes on along the minus strand of JBGAOZ010000011.1, from coordinate 45,578 downwards.
GGCCTGCCGTACGCCGGCGTCACACTCCTCTACCGCGACGGCTACTTCACCCAGAAAATGGTCGACGGCCAGCAGGTCGAGATCCCCACCACCTGGACTCCGGAACAGACGCTCGAGGAGATGCCCCAGCGCGGCTACGTCCCCATCGAGGGCCGCCAGGTCCACGTCCGGGCCTTCCGCCTCATGCTCCGGGGCGCCACCGGACGCTACGTCCCGGTCTACTACCTCGACACCGACGTCCCCGAGAACACGCCCGACGACCGCAAGATCACCCGCGCCCTCTACACCGGCAACTCCGACTGGCGCATCAAGCAGGAGGCCGTCCTGGGCATCGGCGGTCGCCGCATGCTCCGAGCCTTCACCCACGACGTCGCCTGCTTCCATATGAACGAGGGCCACGCCGTCTTCCTCACCGTCGAACTGCTCAGCGAGCACCTCTCCCGCTTCGACAAGTCGGAGATCGATGAAGAGTGCAAGCGCCACGCCCGCAGCCACTGCGTCTTCACCACGCACACGCCCATCGAGGCCGGGCACGACCGGTTCCCCATCGACCGCGTCCGCGCCATCATCGGGGACCATCCCGTCTTCCACCGCCCCGACCTCTACGGCAAGGACGACACCCTCAACACCACCATCCTCGCGCTGAATCTCAGCCGCTTTGCCAACGGGGTCGCCCGCAAGCACGGCGAAGTCTCCCGGGCGATGTTCCCGCATCACAAGGTCGATTCGATCACCAACGGCGTGCACGCCGCCTCGTGGGCGAGCAAGCCGATCACCAGGCTCTTCGATGAGTACGTCCCCACCTGGCGCACCGTCAACTCCGACCTGCGACTGGCCCGCGGCATCCCGTCCGATGCGCTCTGGGAGGCCCACCAGGAGTCCAAGCACGAACTCATCGATGCGATCGAGGACCACACCGGCCTTGCCTTCGACCCCGAGGTCTTCACCATCTGCTTTGCCCGCCGCGCCACCGCCTACAAACGCGCGGCCATGCTCATCAGCAACCCCGATCGCCTGCTCGCGATCGCCAAGACCGCCGGCCGCCTCCAGATCCTCTACGCCGGCAAGGCCCACCCCCACGACGGCGTCGGCAAGGGCATCATCAAGCAGATCAACGACGCGATCACGAAGCTCGCCGAGCGGTCCGGCCGGGATATCCGGATCGCCTTCCTGCCCAACTACGACATCGGCCTGGCCCGCAAGCTGGTCGCCGGCTCGGACCTGTGGCTCAACACCCCCGAGCCCCCGCTCGAGGCCTCCGGCACCAGCGGCATGAAGGCCGCCCTCAACGGCGTCCCCTCCCTCTCCACAATGGACGGATGGTGGATCGAGGGCTGCGTCGAGGGCTGCACCGGCTGGGGCATCGGCCAGGTCCCCAAGATCGAGGGCACGCTCGTCGGCCAGAAGCTCGGGGTCGCCGCCGCCACCGACCTGTTCGCCAAGGACGCCGCCGAGATGTACGACAAGCTCGAGCACGCGATCGTGCCCCTCTACTACCGCCAGCGCGAGCGATGGATCGATGTGATGAAGTCGGCGATCTCGGTGAACGGCTCGCACTTCACGACCGAGCGGATGCTGCGAGACTATTTGATGAAGGCGTACGACGATTAAGACTCGGCGCTGAGAATCAGGCACCGGGCGTTGGTGAACGGCCGGCGCCGCGCTGCCGCGCAAACCCGAGAATACCTGTGGCGATCCATCGGCCCGATCCGCGCGGGTTACCGGTCCAGCTTTCGTATTGATTCATGGAGCGGTTTCCCGTAGCCTCGGGTGTGCGAGCATGCCGCGGGGCTGCCGCGCACCGATCCCGGAGCCATGCCATGAAAATCCGTTCACTCACCATCGCCGCGATGTCCTTGTTGCTCTCCGCGATCGCCCAGGCCCAGCCGATCTTCTCCGACGACTTCGAAAACGGCCTCTCGCTGCTCTGGGGCAACGAGCGCGGCAACTGGGTCGCCTCGGGCGGTGTTTACGGGGCCATGCAGCCCAGCAACAACCCCTGCACCTACTCCAGCCTCCCGTTCACGCTCGCGGATATGGAGATCGAGTGCGACGTGCTGGGGACCATCGACGGGGGCGTCTGGCTTCACACCAACCCCGAGGGCACCAACGGCGTGCTCTTCGTGCTCGCCCACAACAAGGCCTACTGGCACACCGTCACCAACAACAACTTCTCGGGCCCTCTCTCCGAGGCTTCCGGTGTGTTCACCAACGGCCAGAACCTGCACCTGCGCATCACGGTCACCGGCTCGACCTTCCGGGCGTACATCAACGGCTCGGCGAGCCCCACCACCACGCTCACCAACGCGAACTTCCCCGGCGGCCGCGTCGGCCTGTACGACTTCACCGCCGGGAGCCACAACTATGACAACGTGGTGGTCTCCGGCCAGTGCGTCTCGGGGACCTGCTGCCCGTACATCAGCCGCGACCCCCAGCCCGTCACTATCTGCCCCTCGGGCGCTGCGCACCTGCACGCCCAGGGCGCGGGCTCGTCCCTGGCTCAGGGCTGGGAGTACGAGATCCGCGCCGGCGAGTGGCTCCTCATCACCGAGGGGCCCAACTACGACGGGGATACGTTCCTGTTCAACGCCGCCGGCTCGGCCACCACCGACCTGACTCTTGACCGTGGGGAGCTCGCCTGGAGCGAGCCGTTCAACATCCACGCGATCGTGTCCAACGACTGCGGCCAGGCGACCTCCAAGCCCGCGCCGGTCAGCCTCTGCCCGCCCGACTTTGACTGTTCGGGCTTCTCCGACACCGACGACTTCACCGCCTTCGTGCTCGCCTTCGAGGCCGGCACCGACGATGCGGACTTCGACGGCACGGGCTTCGTCGACACCGACGACTTCACGGCGTTCGTGCTCGCCTTCGAAGCCGGGTGCTAGGGGCGAGACCGGCGGGCATCAGGCCCCACGCGTTACACACCCGGCACCCGGGCTGTAACGCCCGGGCCTCCCGTACACTTGCCCCATGACCCGCTTCGACCATTTCCACGCCTACCGCATCCGCATGAACAGCCGCATCCTCGGGGACGATCCCGCCCGCGCGGCCGCCGGCGCCGCTCGCCCCGACGGCTCGATCGCCCAGGGCGGCACCCTGGTCACCAAACGCTTCTTCTCGCTCGACCACCAGACCTACCAGGACGGCGCTCTCAACATCAAGACCAAGGAACTCCTGGGCCTGGTCGCGTCGGCGGTGCTCCGCTGCGACGACTGCATCGCCTACCACATCGATCAGTGCATCAAGCTCGGCGTGACGGACGATGAACTGTGGGAAGCACTCGACGTCGCCCTCATCGTCGGCGGTTCGATCGTCATCCCCCACCTCCGCCGCGGTATCGAGTTCCTGGATCAGGCCCGAGGGAAGGCGGTAGGCGAACCAGAAGACACTGGGCACTAGGCACAAGGCACGAAGCACTGGTGGAAGACTAGATCAGTCCGCCTTTCAATACTGCCTCGCGCCCGGTGCCTCACCTTGTGCCTTTCACCACTGCCCGACGCCAAGTGCCTTCTTCTCCGCCTCTTACCAGTGCCCAGTGCCTAGCCCCCAGTGCCTTCTCCTCCCATGGACGACTCCGCCCGCCACCACCCCCACCTCCACCCCGAGCACCCGCGCCACGCCGCGATGGAAGTCGTGCGCACCCTCCGCGCGGCCGGCCACATCGCCTACTTCGCCGGCGGCTGCGTCCGCGATGAACTGCTCGGACGCGAGCCCGACGACTACGACGTCGCCACCGATGCGATCCCCGATCGCATCTCAGCGCTCTTCAGGCAGACCAACCACGTCGGCGCCAGCTTCGGCGTTGTCCTGGTCCGCCACGGAGATTCACGCAACGCCGGCACCGTCGAGGTCGCCACCTTCCGCTCCGATGGGACCTACTCCGATCGCAGGCGCCCCGATCAGGTCCATTTCTCCGACCCCGCCGCCGATGCTCGCCGGCGCGATTTCACCGTCAACGCCCTCTACCTGGACCCCATCAACGACCCCGACTCGCCCGCGCACCATTCCCTCCCCGGGTCCCCATCGCTCTACCCCGGCCCGCCCTCCCACGGCGGCACCGTCGTCGATTTCGTCGGCGGCATGCAAGACCTCAAGGACCGGCTCCTCCGCGCTGTGGGCGTCCCCGACCAGCGGCTCGCCGAGGACCACCTTCGCGCCCTGCGCGCGGTCCGCCTGAGCGCCAAGCTCGGATTCCGCATCGATCCGGGCACCGCCGATGCGATCCGCCGGCACGCCGCCGAGCTGGGCGGCGTCAGCCGTGAACGGATCGGAGATGAGATCCGCCTCATGATGGCCCTGCCCTCCCGCGCCTCATCGGCCGCAACCCTGGCCGACCTCGGCCTGGATGTCGCCGTCTTTGGCGCTGCCCCCGCGCGCCCGCCGGCGAGCCCCAGTTCCCCTCCCGTGCTCGCCGGGCTCCCTGATGAGGTTGCCTTCTCCACCTGCCTCTCGGCCTGGGCTCTCGACCGCGACCTGACCCCGCAGGACCTTCGTGCCCCCGACCGGGAGCAGTGGCACGGCAAGCCCGCCCCCCCGCTTGCCAACCTGTGCACGCGCTGGCGCAAGGGGCTCTGCCTCAGCAATGAGGAGCGAGATGGCCTTTGCTGGACGCTCCTTTGGGTCGGAGTGCTGGTCTGCCAATGGCCGACCCTCTCCGTCGCTCATCGGAGGAGAACGGCCGCTTTTCAGTCCTTCCCCGCCGCTCGGCAGGTGCTCGAAGCCCGTGCTCTCGCATCCCAAACAGACCGAACACTCATCGAACAAATCGATGCTGATATCCTCAAATTGACCCCAGCCGGAGAGCCGCTCTGCCCGGCTCCGTTCGTCACCGGAGATGATCTGGTCGCCGCCGGCCACAAGCCCGGTCCGGGATACCGCAAGCTGCTCGAACAGATCTACGATGCCCAGCTGGAATCCCGGATCGCCTCCCGGGATGAGGGCTTGGAACTGGCGCGGGGCTTAGGCGTCTAAAGGGGGGTGCGGCGGATATCTGGTCCGTTCTGGACTGGCCGCACGGCACTCGTGCCTCTTTCTGCCGCTCTAGGGACCGCGTCGGTGCGTTGGGATGAACGGTTGGGTTGGAGGTTGGGTTGGAGGCAGGGCAGAAAGGACCGGCCCTCGGGGGTCCGGTGAGGGATCGCAACCAGGTTCGGAAGATCGCGCGCGCAGCCGCGGATCGAGCTCCCAGATGCCCGCCACGCACGTGCCCGTCATGATCTGAAACATCGCTCGCCAGAGCCGATCGCCAGGAGGTTCGCATGTCACAACGCTCGGTCCTCACGCTCTCGCTCACGGCCCTGATCGCCGCCTCGTGCGGCTTGGCCGCGCTCACCGCTCCGGCCCCCTCTGCGCTGGCCCGCACGGGCGCAGGGCCCGACGACGCCAAGGCCAAGGACGACGGCAAGGGCAAAGACACGCTGATCTTCAGGAACGGCCGCACCATGGTCGGCAAGATCGTCTCCGAGACCAGCACCAAGATCCGCTTCAAGGGCGAGGTCAACGGAATCGCCCTGGATACCGAGTACGACAAGAGCGAGATCCTCAAGATCGTCAAGGGCACCGCGACCGCGGAGAAGAACCCCGCGCCCGCCGCCCCGGCGACCGCAACGGCGCCCGTGGTCGCCGCCGATCCGGCCACCACCAAGACCCCCGAGGACCCCGCGGGCAAGAAACGCGTCTACGTGATGGACTTGAACGGCCGCTTCGGCCGGGACATCTCCGAGACGCCCATGCGTGACTCGTTCAAGGACGCCCAGAAGCTCTCGGCCGACATCATCATCGTCGGCCTCAACGCCGAGTGGAACGACGGCGGCATCGAGGGCGGCGGGGACAACATCATCGGCGGCTTCGACCAGCTCTTCCGCGCCGAGAAGATCGGGCCGATCATCTCCGACGAGATCGAGCAGTGGAGCAAGCACCCGCAGGTGGTCGTGTGGGTGAAGAAGGCCATGGGCGGCGCCGCGTTCCTGCCCTTCTACAGCAAGGACATCTACTTCTCCTCCGAGGGCCGCATGGGCGGCATCGGCTACCTCAAGCAGCTCATGGAGGGCATGGGCGACAAGGTCTTCCGCGAGAAGCAGTACTCCCTGCGCCTGGGCCACGCCCGCGGCGTGGCGATCAAGGGCGGGTACGACTTCCACATCATCGACGCGATGACCGTCACCGAGTACATCCTGAGCGTCCGCCTGGACCCCGACGGCCCGCACTACTTCGAGCGCATGCCCGAGGGCCCCACCGAGATCCTCCTCACCGACGACGGCAAGGAGACCAACGCCGACCCGGTCAAGCAGCTGATCAACGGCGAGGGCAACGACGTGCTCACGCTCAACCCCAAGCTCGCGCGTGACCTGCGCGTCTCCAAGGGCACCGTCGACACCCTCGACGACCTGCTCACCGAGATGGGACACTCGCGCGACTGGACCGAGCTCAAGGAGGCCAAGTCCAAGCAGATCCTCGACCGCTGGAAGTCCGACTTCCAGGAGGCCCAGCGCGACCTGCGCACCCGCCTGCCCCAGAAGCTCTCCGAGATCCAGCCCGGCAGCACCTTCCAGGAGCGCACCAAGGCCCGCGGCCAGCGCAAGGTGATCCTCCGCCAGATGCAGGCGATCTACCGCAAGTTCGCCGAGATCTTCGGGGAGGAGGCCGCCGCCGCCAAGATCTCCGAGCTCAACACCCAGATCGAGCTCATCGACCAGGAGCAGCAGCGCGACTCCCAGGAGCAGAAGAAGCGCTAGGCCCCCGCCCGCACCGGACCCAGGGCCGCGACCCTGGCCACCAACACGCGACCCCACCCCGGAGGTTTTCTGATGAAGCTTCGTGACCTGTTCAAACTCTCCGCGATCGCGCTGACCGCCATCGCGCTGGTGATCCCCGCGTTCGCCGACACGCTCAAGCTCAAGGACGGCCGCTCCCTCCAGGGCAAGGTCACCCGGGAGGTCGACGGCTACGTCTGGTTCGAGTACTCCGTCGGCGAGCTCAAGCAGGAGAAGATGTTCGCCCCGGCCGACATCATCGAGCTCAAACGCGACGACGGCAAGACCGACCCCGCCAAGCCCGACGCCGATCCCGCCACGGCCGACCCGGCCAAGGCCGACGGCACCAAGCCCGGTGAGACCAAGCCCGGCGAGGCCAAGCCCGCCGAGGGCCAGGCCGACGAGGCCAAGAAAGACGCCGTGCCCCCGGCCAGCGGCATCCCCCGGATCGCCATCCTCACCGGCGAGGAGACCGTCGGCATCCAGATGTCCGCCAAGCCCCTCGAGGAGGCGATCCCCCTGCTGGAGAAGGACGGCGTCACCGACGTGGTCTACAAGATCAACTCCGGCGGCGGCTACCTCCTGGAGATCCAGAAGATCAGCGACGTCCTGGAGAACAAGTACAAGAAGAAGTTCCGCACGATCGCGTGGATCCAGTCGGCGATCTCCGCCGCGTGCATGAGCCCCTACTGCATCGAAGAGATCTACTTCATGCCCAACGGCAACATGGGCGGCTGCACGGGCTGGTCCGGCGGCGGCACGGCCGTCAAGGGACCCGAGCTCGAGCAGGTCCTCTACATGATGGAGAAGATCTCCGCCCGGGCCAAGCGCGACCCCAAGATCATGCGCGCCATGCAGATCCGCGGCGCCAGCGACGTCATGGCCGAGCTGGCGATCGCCCCCCCCAGCGGTGAACTCTCCGCGAACATCGACCCCAAGACCGGCGAGGTCAGCTGGTACCAGGACCAGTCCGGCCAGTACATCCTCAACCCCAAGCACGGGGTCGAGATCCTGACCTTCGATGCCATCGAGGCCGAGAAGTTCAAGTTCTCGCGCGGCACCGCCGCCACCGCCGACGAGCTCGCCCACAAGATGGGCTACACCGAGTACACCATCGTCGGCAAGCCCAAGAAGGGCTACGCCTGGCCCGTCTCGGCCGCCGAGGAACTCCAGATCGAGTGGCGCAAGGGCATCAGCGACGCCGAGGCCCGCTTCGGTGAGATCATCACCAGCTACATGGCCGCCCTCCAGCAGGCCCAGAGCTCCCAGGACAAGACCACCCGCGGCAGCTTCGTCAACCGCGCCCGCGGCTTCCTCAACCAGCTCCGCCAGATCGCCAAGAAGTACCCGATCTTCGTCCAGGCCCGCGGCCTGAGCAAGGACTTCTTCGAGGAGCAGGAAGAGATCCTCCGGCGCCTGATGCGCTGAGAACGCTCCCGCATCGCGAGCATCACCCCGGCCCGGGATCCACCAGGATCCCGGGCCCTTTTTTGTGCGATCTGGAACGCGCCCCCCGCGTGCGATGCCCGGGCGCTCCTCCCCCACTCCCACCCTCCCACGCCGTCGATCCGGACCGGCGGGCTACTGCTCGTCGGCCTGCGGGCCGACGTACACCACAAAGTCGGCCCGGTCCCGGTCCTCATCGCGCAGGGCCCACGACCACTCGTTCACGTAGCTGACCGTGACGATCCGGGCGCCGGGCGCCATCTTGCGCAGCGCCAGCACGGTCCCGCCCTGCTGGTCGATGTGGAACCGCCCGATCACCAGCATCGTGGGCCGCATCCCCGAGCCCAGGCACCGCGACACCGAGTCGGCCATCGTCCAATCCCACAGCGACTGGCTGCGGAACGCCGAGTCCAGCCGCGTCGCTTCGTCCTTGGCGGGCGCGCCGGCCGGCCCGTGCTTGGGGTCGGCGGCGTTCTCGGTCATGATCTTGTCGAAATTCTCCCGGTACGTGCCCGTCGGGAGCTCGTCGGGGACCCGGAAGAGCCGGCGCTGCTCGTCGGTGAGCTTGGACAGCTTGTCGTAGCCGTCGGTGCGGGCGATCCGCACGTACCGCCGCGGCGCGTTGGCGGCGATCACCGGCCGGGAGCCGGCCTTGGCCGCCTCGACCATCGCCTTATGGCCGGGCGGGTAGCTGCCGTCGGTGCGGCCGGTCGCCTTGCGGAAGGCGGCCTCGTCGGTGAGGCCCCCGAGGTAGTCGTCCAGCCCGGCCTGCTCGTCACGCTCGAAGAACTCCATCGCCAGCGCCGGCGTGCCCCCGGCCGCGAGCAGGTCCTGCCACAGGGCCGCGCACGAGGCCAGGCCCAGCGGGTGGCCGTGGTTCTCCCCCACCAGCACGGCGTCGGCCCCGCTCGCGGCCTTCACGACGTCGGCCCACGCGGCCGGCTCGCCGCCGCCGCGGAAGATCGTGACCCCGCGCGGGTCGGCGGTCGTCGCGTCGGAATTCGAGCGGTTCACCGAGGCGCACCCGAACATGGTCAGCAGCACGGCGGTCAGCAGGATTGGCTTCATCGCGGCATCATAACCCCGCCGCCGCCGATGCAGCGAGCCCACCGCCGGGGCCGGGCCGGCCCGCCCGGTCAGGTGCCTTCGCGCGCGGGCGCGCTGATGACCGACTGCACGGCCTGCGGGGAGACCGTGACCGTGGTGATCTGGCTCTGGAACTCCGGCTCGGCGGCCGGTTCGTCCAGCTCCACCGCCTCGGGGCTCAAACGCTTGCGGCCCGGGGCCAGCCACGAGGCGGCGATCCCAGTCGCCAGCAGCCCCAGCACGACCGCCAGCGACACCTCGGGGGCGATCTTGACCCAGTCCTTGATGAGCATCTTGACGCCGATGAACGCCAGCACGAACACCAGCGACATCTTCAGGTACTTGAACCGGTCGATCACGGCCGCGAGCGCGAAGTACATCGACCGCAGGCCCAGGATCGCGAAGATGTTGGACGTGAAGATGATGAACGGGTCCTGCGTGATCGCGAACGCGGCGGGGATCGAGTCGACGGCGAAGATGACATCCGTCCCCTCGATGATCAGCAGCACGAGGAACAGGGGCGTGGCCAGGAGCTTGCCCGAGCGCCGGGTGAAGAACCGCTGCCCGTCCAGGTCGGGGGAGAGCGGGAAGAGCCGGCGGGCGATCCGCGCGGCGATCGTCTGGTCGGGGTCGAGCTTGTCCTCGTCGGAGATCAGGAGCTTGGCGGCGGTGTAGAGCAGGACGACGCCGAAGATGTAGAGCACCCACTGGGCCGACTGGACCAGGGCGGTCCCCAGCAGGATCATCGCGCCGCGCATGACCAGCGCGCCCAGCACGCCCCAGAACAGCACCCGGTGCTGGTACCTGGCGGGGATGTAGAAGTACCGGAAGATCATGGCCATCACCAGGATGTTGTCCATGCTCAGCGCGTACTCGATGATCCACGCGTTGATGAACTTGGTGGTGGCCTCGAAGCCGTGCTTGACGGGTATGGGAGCCCGGCCGGTCGAGATCCCCTGGAAGTCCAGCTCGAACATCCAGTACACGCCCACGGCAAACGCCAGCGCCAGCAGCACGGTGCCGCCGGTGAACACCATCGCGCGGCGCACGCTCACCGCCTCGGCCTTGCGGCTGAGCACGCCCAGGTCCAGGGCGAGCAGGAGCAGGACCATGGAGATGAAGCCGGACCAGAGCCAGAACATCGAACACTCCGCCGCCCGGGCTGGCGTACACCCCGGACGCACTTTTCGTCGGTACCCCGCGGTACACAACGGTAGTGCCGCGCGATCTCCCGTGCCATCCAACCGGCGTCGCCGGACCGCCGATGCACGCCGATCTTCTGGGGCGCATAGATGAAAAAGGCCCCATCCCGCGCGGGAGCGGCCTTTCATAGATCAAACCGATGCGTGAGCCAAGCCCGGCGCTAGAAGCGGTTGGGACGCTTCTTGGCGTCGGGCGCGTCGGGATCGGGCTGCTCGGGCTCCTCGCCCATCTCCTTCATCTGCGCGCTGATGTCGGCGATCGTCTGGAGCACGTCCTGGGGCACGACCAGCCGCATTCCCATGGCGCCGCCGGTCATGGTGCCCGTCAGGGCGATCGGGCCGAGCTTGTCGGGGCTCTTGATCGGGGCCCCGCCGGTCTGCATCGCGATGAACGGGCCGACCATGTCGATGATCCCCTTGGCGCCGATGTACACCTCGAACAGCCGGCGCTCGGGGAGCTTGGGGCGCACGCCGGCGAACGACTCGGCCGAGACCAGGCCCTTGCCCGACGCGGCCGACTGCATGGCGGTCGTCATCATCGCCGTGTTCATGCCCATCGTCATCACCACGCCCGATTCGGTCGAGCCCACCAGCCCCGAGGGGCCGGGCGCCATCCCGTACAGGGCCATCTGCATCTGCGAGGCCATCATCGCGTTGGGATCGGCCGAGTCCACGGGTACGATGACCTGCCAGGAGTCGACCTTGGCGCCGCCCGCATCGCTGGCCTCGGGCTTGTAGCTGGCCTTGATCTTGGACTTGCCGACCTCCTGACCGTCGATCTTCTCGATGCCGGCCTTCATGGCCGACACGAAGCCCTTGGGGTCCTTGGTCTTCACGAACACCGAGCTGGCGTTGAGCATCCCGCCCATCAACCCGCCCGGGGGCACCCCCATCACCATCGCAAAGCCGTCGATGTTGTCCATCGACGCCATGATCTGCTGGATCGCGCCCGCGTCCGGCCCGGCGTTGACCCCCGCCTGCTGGGCCTTCTCACGCGCCTGCTTGAGCCACGACTTGATCACCGGCGAGGAGGTGTCCATCGCGCCGGCGAACAGGAAGTTGGACTCGGGCAGGGCCGCGGAGACCGACCCGGCGGTGCCGTCGACCTCGAACCTGCTCGCCGACGGCGAGCCCTCCTTGAACTGCGTGACCAGGTCGAGCGTGATGCCCGAGTCGTCCGAGCCCAGGGCGATCACCACCGCCTGGCCGTCGGCGTCCATGTCGGCCATGAACGCATCCCCGGCGTGGGCCATCTGGGCGATCTGCTCCCCCTGCGGGCCGGCCATCTGGCCCATCTCCTTGGCTCGCTCCTGCCAGCTGGCCTGGCCGGCGGCCATCGCCGGCTTGACGACCGGCATCGTCAGGTAGACCACCACGTCGGCCGAGTCGGAGACCCGCGCGGCCGTGGCGCCCATGGCCTGCTTGATCTTGGCCGCCGATCCCTCGCCCAGGGTGAGGTGCGAGATGACCTCTTCATCGGCGCCCAGGACCACGTATCCCGAGCCGGCGTCCTTCATGTACGCCTCGTTCTCGTCGAGGTGGACCTTCATCACACCCTGGCCCTCGGCGTGCAGCCCGGCCGCGAACGCCTTGACGTCGCTCACCGGGGCGAGCATCACCGTGAACTTTTCGTGGCTCTCCTCCGACTCGGCGCCGGGGAGCATCACCACCGCGAACGAGCCTTCCTTCGAGAGCCCGGGCGTGTCGAGCACCGCCTCCATGTGCGCCAGGGGGGACTCCTCGACCGCGACGCCGAACATCTCCATGTACTGCGCCAGCCGCTTGTGGAAGGCGGCCATGTTGCGGATCGCCACCACGCCCACCGCGTCGGCCGGGGCCCGGTCCATCGACGGAGGCAGGTCGGCTCGCGACAGGCCCGCCGTCAGACCGCACGAAGCCACGAGCACCGCCGCGCTCAGACGACACCAACGCTTCATCGCTACCGCCATGGCCGTTCCTTTCCTGTTCAAACACCCACCCGCCGCCCCGGACGCACCCCGATCCGGACGGGCACGCTTCCCCGCCAAGGGACACACCGCCGAGCGGGGATCGCGGCGAGTATACGTCCGATACCCTTCCATCGGCCCGCCGATCCGCCGACCTGAGCACCAGAACGCAACGTCGCGCTCACCGGCCAGTTCAATCGGCCGCCCCGGTTCGACACTTGGGCCTGCACGAGTCGGCCACACTACATCGCCCCGGCACGCGGGCCGGGGTCTGCCTCCACCACAGGCTGTGGTTCTTGCAACCGATCCGCGGCTCCCATCATGGAGCCGTCTTGGGGGCCGCCGGCACCGGTCGGCCGATCGACGACCACACCCTTCGGGCCCCCAACGCCGCGGCCCGGAAGACCGACCCGGCCTTCTGCGAGACCCCGTGCCGGCCGTTGATCTCGGTCGCCCGGGCAGCGCCCCAGCACACCCCGTCGCGAACGCCGCCGACCGTCTTGCCCGCCGCCCACGTGCACGCACGCGCCACCGAGTCCCTGGCCCCGCGCAGCACCGCCTTGACACCGCGCTTGCGACGGTCCGCCCGGGTTACACGCCGCACGGCGAAGATGCTCCCCACCGAGATCATCGCCGAACCCCACGCCCATGCGAGCAACGCACGGTCGTGCGACATCACCCCGGCCGCGCCCAGCGCGTTGCAGGCCAGGAGCAACCCAAGCGACGACAGCAGGCTGCCCGCGAACCCCGCCCGCAGCGCCCGCCTGGGCAGCGGCAGCGGCACGGGACTGCTGTCCACCACCTCAAAGGCCGTCTTCTGGTCCTGAATCCGGTCCTCTGGCGGGTTCACAGCAGCCCCCACTCCCAGCCCCGCGCTCGCCCCGGCCCCGGCCGGTTGCGGCTTCTCGTGGGTATCACCGAACAGCCACCAAAGTCCCTTGTACCCGGTCCATAGGATCCAAATCGGACCCGTGGCGATCCGCCAAGCCAATCCAATCATGCCCATGGCCGGACTCCAAACGCCGCCCCAGCGCGGCATGGAGTTGTTCGGGAAGGTCGGCGAGCGCTTTCAGCTACTTCTTTTCGGGGGCGGCCGCTGTGGAATCGGATACGCCGGTGGCCTTTGAGGGATGTTCGGCGCCCTCGGCGGGCTCGAGGACGACCGAGACCGAGTTGATGCAGTACCGCAGGCCTGTGGGCTGGGGCCCGTCATCGAAGACGTGCCCGAGGTGACCGCCGCAGCGGGCGCACATGACCTCGGTCCGGGTCATCCCGAAGCTGGTGTCGGTCTTCTCGATGATGTTCGCGCCGGCGGCCTTGCGGAAGAAGCTGGGCCAGCCGCACCCGGAGTCGAATTTCTCGTTGGAGGTGAAGAGCACCGCGCCGCACGCAACGCACTTGTAGGTTCCGGCGGTCTTGGTGTTCCAGTACTTGCCCGTGAACGCCCGCTCGGTTCCCTTCTCGCGGAGCACGTGGTACTGCTCGGGGGTGAGTTCCTTGCGCCACTGCGCTTCGGACTTGGTTGTCGGATCGCCCGGGCCCGGGGAGGCGGCCTGGACCTTGGAGTCTGTGGATGAGATTGGCATGTTCGTTTCCGATGGATCGCCCTGTGAACCGCTCGAAGTCTGCGATCGCGCGGCCCCCGACGGTTGCGGCGAGGCCGAGGGAGCCGTCGGTCCGCCGCACCCGGCGAGGAGCACGCACGCCGCCATGATCAGCGCCGCGAACGCGCGAGTGTGTCGACCCTGGTTGATCGCACTGCAGGAGACCATTATCAAAACCTCACGTTGGTTCGGGCGTCGTTCGCGTCACTCCCTCGGGCACACGACAGTTTGATGTGCCGCGCGGGCCGCGGTTTCAGGGGTCGATTCAGGAGTCGGGGAGGTCCGAGAGGTCCTCCCGCATCGATTCGTCGGGGTCGTCGAACCACATGTCGTTGGGAGCCAGGGGTGGCTCGGCGCCGTCGTCGTAGGCGCTGCGCTGCGGGTCGGTCAGGACGCTTCGCATGTCCTTGGTCAGCCGCGCCTGCGCGGGCTGCCAGGCCTTGTCGGCCTGGGCGATGGCGAGGTTCTCGTCGCGCTGGGCTTTCTGAGAGTCTTCGGGCGTGCTGGAGCGGCCGCGGATGTCGATGACGGGGCGGTAGATGCGGAGGCGCTCGGCCTCGGCGGCCTCGACGAGGGCTTTCAAGCGTGCCTTCTGATCGGCCGAGAGCGTCGAGATGCGGAGGTACTCGGAGATGGGACGCTGGGACTTCACTGGCCGCAGGCGGGCGAGCTGCTCGCCGGCGGCCGCCTCGTAGAAAGCCCTGAGCCTGTCACCGCGATCGCCGGGGAGCTGGCCGGCGATCTGGCGGATCGCCTGCCGGGTGCGGTCGACGATGCGGTTGTACTCGGCGCTGAGGCGCTCGCCGACGTCCTTGACCTTGGCCTCATCTCGGTTCGGGGCCTGGAGGATCTCGTTTTGCTCCTTGTACAACGGGAGGAGGACGCGGACGATGCGGTCGATGTCCTCGCGGGCGGCTTCGAGGGTCTCCGCGGCGGCGCGGCGATCCTCGGCGGTGAGCCCGAACCTGCCGAGGATCGGTTCGAGCGTCGGGCCGGGGATCACCCCGACGGAATCGAGGGCTACGGCGCGGCGGGCGCGGAGGAAATCCCTCCAGGCCTGGTGCTGCTCGGGGGTGAGCAGGATTTCCAGATCGCCGATGAACGTGCGTTCGGCCTGCTCCTGCGCGGCCCGGCGGCGGGCGCTCTCGCGCCTGGAGATCTCCTGCTGCGCGGGCTGGTCGATGAGTCCGTAGCCCAGGTCCTCTCCCGCACGGTTGAGCAGACGCATGCAGCGGCGCTGCGCGTTTTCCCATTCGGTGCGGTAGCCGGAGAAGAGCTCGACGGCGGCGGCGAGCTGCTCTTTGGTCAGGCCGGCGTGTTCCCGGAGCAGCCGGATGTCCCGCACGGTGAGGTTCAGGGATGCATCTCCCCAGTAGGGCGAGAGAACATCCTGGGCGAGCGCTGGCGGGGGCGCCGACCACATCACCAGCAAGGCGAGCACGCCCACCGGCAGGACGGAGGATGCAGCGCGACAGGGGTGGGTCACGGCTCATCCTCCAGTTCGAGCGGAAGGGGCTCGGGGCCGCGACGATCGGGCCTGAGGGGGGGCTCGGAGCCGTCATCGAAGGCCCGGCGCTGGTCGGGGGTCAGGACGGCCCGTGATTTCTCCCTGAGCTCACGGAAGACGGCGTTGGCGGCCTTCTGGGCGGCGTCGAGCAGGTGGCTGGCCCGCTCCTCGGCCTGGGGATCCCCGAGCAGGCACTCGGCGCGCTGGTCGGCGATCTCGCGGTAGACGCGGCCCAGGTCGGTGTTGGCCCGGCGGACCAGCGCCCTGACGCGCTGGCGCTGCTCGGGGGTGATCGTCGAGACGGTGAGCACCTCGCGGACGGTGTTGTCCTGCTCGGCGCGCTGCACGCGGCCGATGCGCAGGGTGCGTTCGGTTTCGTAGGTGGTCATGAGCCGCGCGGCGACGTCGGAGGGGAGCGCTGCGCAGGCGGACTTGACGCCGCGGTCGACCACGTCGCGGATGCGGCGGCTGGCGGCGATCGTGCGTGCCTGGAAGGCCTCGGCGTCGGGCTCGGGTTCGTCGAAGAGCCAGCGCATCTCCCCGGCGCGGCGGAATTGCCCGATGTCCGTGAGCAGGCCGGAGACGGCCGGCGTGATGTCGTCGCGGTACTGCTGGAGGGCGGACTCGGCGAGCCGGCGCTGCTGGGGGTCCAGGTCGCTGCGTTCGATGACCTGTTCGACGGTGGGCCAGGGGACCGACTCGCGCAGCTCGGGGATGGCGCCGCGGCGGGCGATGAGAAACTCATCCCACGCCCGCGTGGCGCCGTCGGGGACGAGGAGCTTGAGCTCGGTCAGGTAGTTGCGTTCGACCTCCTCGCGCGCGCGGAGGAACCTGGTGAGCAGCGGCTTGGCGGCCGCGCGCGACGCCGCGTCCTTCTCGACGTCGGGCCTCTCCTCGATGAGCCGTTCGTATGCGATGAGCAGGCGGCGGCGGGCCATGGCAAGCTCGCGCTGCGCGGCGTCGAGGATGTCGTAGGCGGCGGCGGTCTGGTCGGCGTTGAGAGAGGCCAGGCGCTTCAGGCGGGTGACGTCAGGCTCGCCGAAGGGGGAGGCCCAGAAATTGATGCACGGGGAGAGGATCTCGTCGGCGGGGCGCGCGGGCGGCCGATCGGGCGCCCACCGCGCGACCGCGAGCGACGCGGCGAGCATCAACACCAAGGAAAGGGCGAGCACGCGCACCTGCATCCATCCTTCCCGGCAAACCGGCGCCGCGGTTGCCCGGCTGAGCATACCGGGGCCCGGCGGTCCCGGATACAGTCAGCTTCAGAACGACTCGGCGTTCGCCCGGGCGCTCGGCGGGGGGGCTGGGCGGGGCCGGGCGAGAGGGTTGGGCGGGAGATCCTCGTGGGGGTCAGCCGGCGTTCTCCCAGGCGGATTCCTGCTGATCGTCCTGCTCGCCGTAGCGATCCCGCAGTTCGTCGGGGTCGATCGGCGGCTCGGCGCCCTTGTCGAAGGCGTCTCTCTGGGCGTCGCTGAGCAGACCGCGGACCTCTTCGGAGGTCCGGCGGCGGACCTTGGCCTGGTCGGCGCGGTACTGGGCCCGGAGCTTGGACCGCGCGGCCTGGTCGCCGGCGACCTTGCGGCGTTCCTCGCTGTAGGTGCGGACGAGCTTGATGATGTCGGCATCGGCGCGGGAGAGGGCCGCGTCGAGCCGGGTGTGCTGGTCGGGGGTGAGCGTGGAGATCTTGAGGATGTCCGAGTAGGGGAACATGGTCGCGAAGCGGCCCATCCCCATCTCGGAGCTTGCCTGCCGCGCCTCGAACATGGCGCGGAGGGTCTGGGACTCGTTGGCCGGGAGGACATCACAGACCGCGCGGAGCCCGGCCTTGAGGACCTCGGAGAGCTTGCCGCCCAGCTCGTCGCGCTGGTGCTCGACGGCGTCGGCATCTCCCTTGGCGGTGCCCCATCGGATCGCCAGCCACTGCCCGTTGAGGGCGAGGAACCTGCGGGCCAGGTCGTCGAGGGCCTGGAGGTGGGACTCGATCGGGGTCTGGGCGGCGGCGAGCAGTTCGGGGGGGAATTTGGCGTCGCGCATGAGGTCGGGGATGAGCAGGCCGGGGTCGGACTGCTCCCGGAGGAAATCGGCGATCCGGCGGGCCCTCTCGTACTGGGGCCACTTGGCGCGCTGGGAGTCGTTGAGCACGACGTCGCGGATCTCGGTGAGCCAGGAGGTCTCGATCTGGAGCCTGCGGGCGGCGTAGCGCTGGTTCTCGGCGGCGGCGGTCGCCTTGGTCTGGTCGGACTCGTCCTGGCTCTCCCAGTCGCGGCGGCGGCGGTCGTAGACCCGGCGCTGCATCAACTGCTCGGACAAGGCGCCCGAGAGCAGCTCGCGCGCGACGGCCGACTGCTCCCGGTCCAGGCCGAAGTGCTCCCGGACCAGGCGCAGCTCCCCGCCCCAGTCGACCTCCTTCTGGTTGTACTGGGACATGGCCAGCGTGTCCTGCGCCGAGGCGCGGATCGCCGGCATCACCGCCAGCCAGAGGGCCAGCGCGACCAGGGCGGGAGCAAGGGAGCGTGCGGGGTGCATCGCGGTCGGTCCTCCCGTGGGTCAGCGGGACAGCTGGAAGTCGTCGCGGCGATCGATCTGGTCGCGCCAGCGGCTCTCGAACGGGCGGAGCGGGGGCTCGGCGCCCTCGTCCATCGCCCGGCGCTGCTCGGAGGTGAGCACCTCGAGCATCTCCTTGCGGAGCTTGGCGTAGACAGGGGCGGCGGCCTTGGTGGCCTTCTCGTAGGCCTCCTGGTCGAAGTTGTAGTCGTTGCCGGCGAGCCGCGCATCGAAGGCCGCCAGCACGGGCCGGTAGTTGCGGGCGATCTCCTCGTCGGCCTTGCGGATGAGCTGGCGCAGTCGGAGCTTCTGATCGCGGGTCAGGGTGCTGATGCGCACGATCTCCCCGACCTCCGGGTCCTGCTCGAGGGCGGTGGCGCTGAGCAGCAGGCGGGCGCGCTGGACATCGAAGCGTGCGGCGAAGGCGATCGCGTGCTCGGGGGTGAGTTCGGCGGAGATCGTCTTGACGGCCCGGGCGATCGACTCGGCGGCGCGGACGAGCGTGGCCTTGGTTCGCGTGGAGTAGGACTCGGCCTGGTCGGCGGGGAGGTCGCCGTCGGCGGCTTCCTGGGCCGCGAGCTGCTGCCTGCGGATCGCCAGGTAGTCGCAGATCGCCTTGTCGACCTCGTCCTCGTGCTCGGCCAAGGGGCGGGCGATCCCGGCCCTTTCCTGGTCGGAGAGCTCCAGGTGCTCCAGGACGGTGCCGATGCGGACGATTCCGCCGACGCCCGAGGTCATCCAGAAGGCGTAGAGGCGGCGATCCCGGAGGTACTTCTCCCACTGGGGCTCCTGGGAGGAACCCAGGAGCATGCGCATGTCGGCAAGGAAACCCTTCTCGATCTCCTCGCTCTTGGAGCGGAAGGTGGACTGGGCATGCTTGAGGGCCTGCTCCCTGGGCTTGGCGTGCTTGGGGTCGTCCTCGGGGTGCTCGAGGTCGATGCGCCAGCGTGTGCGGTCGAGCACGCGCTGGGCGATGGCCAGCTCGATGCGGGAGCCCTCGAGGATGTCGCGGGCGGCGGCGAGCTTCTCGTCGTTGAACGCAGCGCGACGGGTCAGGGCGAGCACATCGAAGAGGCTGAATGGCTCGGTGCCCTCTTCGAGGTACGGGGAGATGAGTTCCTGGGCGCGGGCGGGCGGCGCCCAGGCTCCGGCGAGCAGCCACGCCGCAAGCAGCACGGCACGCCACATGGGCCGACCGGACATCTCTCAACCTCCGCTGGATCGTTCCGCCCGGGGGCGGGCCCGGCGGCCCGCTTCAAGACTGTATACGCGTGCTCGGTCCTGGGGACCCATCCCTCCGGTTCGGGAGGGCGGGGTCACAGGGTGTGGTACGAGCGTGGGGGCGGGAAGTTCACTCGGACCGGCCGGTCGGCTAGACCAGCAGGTGGGCGGGCTTGGGAGTGTCCTCGGTGATGCGTTCGCGGCGGGACTTGTCTTCAAGGCTGGGGAGGGAGATCAGGCACATCTCGTCGTTGACCCGGCACTGGAGGTGGACGGGGCGGCCCCAGATGAGGCGCAGGGCGCGGAGGACCTCGACGGCCTTGGCGGCCTCGATCTCCAGGCCGCTGAACTTGTGGGCCAGGTAGAGCTCTCCGCGGTTGAGGTAGTTGGCATCGACCACGTAGACGAAGGGCTGGCCCATGTTGGTCAGGTGGTGCAGGAGCGTCTGCTTGACGCGATCAAAGTCGCGCGAGACGACCTTGAGCTCCCCGGTCTGGGGGTCCTTCTGGTAGCGGTACATCTTGTGCTTCTCGACGAACTCCTCGGTGAGGAACTCGTCGATGAACGAGACATCGTTGTAGATGCGGCGGACCTCGAAGATCTTGGCCCGGCCCTTCATGCTCTTGTCGTCGTGGGCGGGCTTGGAGCCCAGGGTGTCGATGGCTTCCCACTCGTGGCCGTGCTGGCCGCGATCCCAGCGGCGCTCGATGTCCTTGAACAGCTCGATGCCGATCTTGTAGGGGTTGAAGCCGCCGGGGGGCATGTGGACGACGCCCGAGTGCTGGTCGGCGTAGTGGACGATCTCCTTGGCCTCCAGGAAGTGCTGGGTCATGAGCTTGGAGTGCCAGTAGGTCGCCCAGCCCTCGTTCATGACCTTGGTCATCGCTTGGGGCGCGTAGTAGTACGCCTCCTCGCGGATGATGCTCAGGATGTCCTGCTGCCACTCTTCCAGCGGGGCGTGGCGGAGCAGGAACAGGAGCACATCGCGGGTGGGTGACTTCGGGAAACGGTCCTTCTCGCTCTTGCGCTTGGCCTCGAACTCGCGCTTCTGGCGCTCCATCTCGCTGGCCGGGTTGATGAACGGGTCCATGTAGTCCTTGGCGGGGAGCTTCTCGGCGTGGAAGCCCTCGCGGCCGGGATCCCGGGCGATCCGCGGGTCATCCTCGCGGGTGACGAACATGGAGTGGGGGTCGATCAGGTGCTCGATGGAGAGGCAGGCATCCAGGAAGGCCTCCACCGTGTCCAGGCCGTGGCGCTCGGTGTGCCGGCGCACGCGGGTGGCGTGGTTGGCCATCTGGTCCATCATCTTGCGGTCGGTCTTGCTGAACCAGAAGTTGTTCTTGAAGAAATCGGCGTGGCCGTAGACGTGGGCCATGACGAGCTTCTGGTCGGTGACGCTGTTGGACTCCTGAAGGTAGGCGTAGCAGGGGTCGTTGTTGATGACCATCTCGTAGATGCGGCCCAGGCCGTAGGCATCGCGCTTGGAGAGCTTGTCGTACTCCATGCCCCACCGCCAGTGCGGGTAGCGGGTGGGGAACCCGCCGTAGCTGGCGATCTGGTTCATGGTCTCGAAGGAGAGAACCTCGAAGACCACCTCGTAGAAATCCAGGCCGTACTCGATGGCCTTGGCCTTGATCCGCTGCATGTGGTCCAGCAGCTCGGGGGAGAGGTCGGTGTGCGGGGTCGAGGGCATATGGAATTATCGGTTGCTCCCGACCCTTTCTACGCAGCCAATGGCCGTCGGTTCGGATTTCGGGAGGATCACCCTACATCCACTGGCGATCAGCCTACCCCCAAACCGGATCCCGGATGCCAGCCCAACCACCCCGGAGAACCAGTTACGCAACCGCAAGCACGGGTGCGCGGAATCAACTCACGTTGGCTACGAAGATCACGACGAACACCGGCAGCTGCAGCCAGCAAAGGACCGCGAACAACCAGCGCGCAGGGACATCCTCCCGGAACCAACGCCTGCCGCGGGGTGTTCCCATCACAATCGCCGGCAGGCCATCCACCACCAGGACCACGAACGGCAGGACCACCAAGGGCAGGAATTCTCTTCTGCTTGGTGCCCCGTACTTCAGCGAGAGCCATGCGACGATGGCGAGGCATACCAGGGCACAACCCGCCCCGGCCATCTATCCGGCGATCCCCGTGAGGTAGGCGCCATCGGGGGTTCGGCGAGGTTCACCCGCAGGACCAGTTCCTGGCGGCAGTCTGGACACACGCCTCCCACCAGCCCCCGCAGGTTGTACCCGCACCCCGGGCAGGGAATGTCCTGCCCGGCCAGGTAGCCCTGGAGCGCCTCCCGCTGGATCGCCTGCGGATCAAGGGGTTCGGCGGGTCGTCCTTCCACCCAAGAAGCCTACCGCGCCGAGGCGAAACGGATGCGAAGTCGGCGATCTTGCACACCATTGGGTCGCCGGGAGAGACCGCTGGGGCCATCCCCGCCTACAGCGCCAGCACGATCATCACGAACTGCACCGCAAACTCCATCGCGATGTACGCCGCGAGCAGGCCCACCAGCCGCGCTGCCCAGCGGTCACCCCGCAGCTCCCGGCGGTAGATGAGCATCTTGATCCCGATGAACACCACCGCGGCCAGCAGCACACCGTCCAGAGCCATGTCCGAGGCGAACCCGAACTCCGTCGAGGGAGAAGCCCCGGCGTACCCCGACCAGTTCCGCAGGTTCAGGATGATCGACAGCGCCGACCGGACCGCGGCGATCAGGCCCGCCAGACCGATCAGACGGCGAACCCACGGCCGCATCCGCCGCTGGTTCCTGATTTCCAACTCGATGGGCTGGCGACACTCCGGGCATTGGCTCGCCCAGAGCCCGCGCAGGTTGTACCCGCACGACGGGCAGGGCACATCCCGATCGGACAGGTACTCGCGCAGGAACTTCCGCTGGATGTTCACCGGTTCGGATGGATCGGGCTTGGGATCCAAGAGTGCAGAGTCTACCTTCGCCGACGGCAGCGCAGGAATGTCAGGCCGGCCGTGCCGAACACCCCCGCAGCCCCCACCACTCCCGGCGCGGGCACGTGCTCGGTCAGGACCCGCACCTGCACCGTGTCCAGGTACATCGGATCGCCTACCAGGCTGAATTTGAGCACGTTGCCGTTGATCGCGAAGAAATCCGGCCCCCACGGGGACATCCCGCGCGGCGGTCCCGGGATGTACGTCGTCCCCGAAGCTCCCAGCGGCGCATCGGATGGATCCAGCGTCAGGAAGCTGTACGCGACCCCGAGGATCTTCCCGCTGAAACTGACCGAACCGTTGGCGGGGGCCATGGTCGTGTGCCGGTAGTCGAGATAGTGCGAATCGACGACACCCGAGATCGTCCCGGCGACGGGAGAGCTGGTGTCGCCGGGGTTGTTGACCAGGTCCATCGCCAGCCCGGAGACCGCCACGCCCTGCAACTCATCCCAGACCGAGGCGGTGTCGACGGCGCTGGCATAGCTGACGCCGGGCATCACGAGCGCGGGCGGGGAGATCTGCTGGACCGCGCCGCTCACCCCCGAGATCGCGGCGAACGCGGGGATCGCCGCCCAAGCAAGGCCCAACGACGGGATAACGATCGATGCGCATCTCATGTGGAAGCCTCCCGGGGCGATCCGCGCCGGCCTGCCGGCGGGGCGATCGCCTCCTGTTCTCAGGGAATTCACAGTCGGGAGCGGTACCTTGCACGCCGGCGGTGGAATTCCGTTGCCGCCATGGCCGGCACACGAGCGCCGATGCACCAGGCCATCGGCCCGAAAGAGCGGTTCGCGTCACCGGATGCAGCTCATGAAAACGGCGATCCAGACCGGCAGCTGCCCCCAGCTCAGCACGGTGATGATCGACCGGGCGCGGGGGGCAAGTTCCCGGAACCACCTCCGCCCCGCGGTGCGGCCCAGGAGCACCGCCGCCGGGCCGTTGATGAGCCCGACGATCGCCGGCAGGTAGAAGATCGGAAAGAGCATGCGCCGGCCCGGCCCGCCCCAGACCAGCGATGCCCAGGTCACGATGGAGAGGCACACTACCGAGGCCCCCAGCCCGGCGAGCAGGCCGGAGAGCACCGCGAGCAGCGAACCCAGCCTGGGCTCGGCGAGTTGCAGCGTCAGTCGCAGTTCCTGCCTGCATTCCGGGCAGACCTCCGACCGGAGCCCGCGCAGGTTGTAACCGCATCCGGGGCACGGGATGTCGCGCTGGGCAAGGTAATCCCAGAGAGCGCCGGTTTCGCGCGATGGCGGCTGGATGGGAGTGGGATCGGGAGATTCCATCGAAGGGCCGTCGTCCTTTGTCGCGGGCTGGTTCAGAATCCCATCCACGTCGCCAGCGTGAAAACGGTGGCGACCACGAACGTCAGCACCCAGTATCCCAGGAGAAACGTCAGCAGCCTCCGCGCCCACAGGCCCGCGCTCTCATCCCCGCGGTGCCGCCACAGGCCCCTGGTCCCCAGGCCCGCGCCAATGAGCAGGAGTATGAAGATCGCAAGGTAGACGTGCCGCTGGACCTGGTAGCGCGTGGGGACCGACCCCTGCCAGGAGTCCAACTCCTCCCAGAGGTAGTTCGAGACCCCCATGAGCCCACGCAGTGTCCCGGCGACTCCGGCCAGCAGCATGAGCATCCACATCCGCCGGTCGGGGCGGTCCGGCCGCAGGATGCCCAGCTGGATCTCGGTGTTGCACTCGGGGCAGCGGCTCGCGGAAAGTCCGCGCAGGTTATAACCGCACCGGGGACAGGGCGCATCACGGGTTGCCAGGAATTCGGCAAGCACACCCGGAGGCGGATCCGCCGGGTCCATCTGGGCTGGGGCTGGCCGCACCGGATCGGGCACCGGACCAGCATACCGCGCGCCGGCAGGGCGGACGTGATCGCCGGGCCGCCCTTCGCACGCAGCGCCGCCTCCACGGGTCATGAACCCGGGTGACGCCCGACGCGGTTATCCGACCGTCGACGCTCCGTCGCAAACCGCACTCGTCGAACCGTTGGAACCCGGATGACCAGGGCGGGATCGCGGCTCCCAAGAGGTCGCGGACCGTCCACGAGATGTGCCGATCTCGATCCTGATGACCTTCCACATCTCCATCCCCTCGCCGATGGAAGCCCAGGGCGCCAACCGCCGCCGCTGCGGCCGTGTCGTCTGTAACAGCGTGACCTGCTCCCTGGGCGAGGTTGTCGATCTGTCGGCGACCGGAGCGAAGATCCGCACGAAATTCGACCGCATCTGCCCGGGCGAGCACGTGTTGATGACCATCCACGGGCTCGACGGGCCCATCCCCCTGACGGTCCAGGTCTCGTGGGTCGTCCAGGATGACGAATCGCCCACGCCTGCCCGCCAGATGCTCGCGGGGGTGCGGTTCGTAGACATCGATGACAGCGCCCGGCGCGCTTTGGTTGGAATTGCCAGGGCCTCGGCGAGCAACCCGACGCTGGGTACTTGATGGCCAGGTGAGCGAGCTGTCCGGTCGCTTGCTCGGCATCCACTTTCTCATCCATCGAGCTTCGCGGCCCGGGAGTCCGCTGGCCCGCGGTGCGGCCCGGCCGTGGCCGCGGTCGCGCATCGCAGGCTTCAGGCGGCCCGGGCCGGGGGCAGTTGGCGGCAGGGTCCTGCCATCTCACCGTGCGAGCCGCCGGTCCGCTCGCGCGGTTCCCGTGCCTCCCGCAGCTCGGCGAGCACGCGGATGAGCAGCGCCCGGTCCTGATCCCGGCCGACCAGCCAGCTCGAGAACCGCATGTCGTCCATGAGATCCTCCTGGAGGAAGGCCAGGCGCTGCGTGGGCACCCCGCCGATCGCCAGGCACAATCCCGCGGCAACACGGCCGACGGTCATGGGGTTCTCGGGGCCGTGCTCGAGTTCGGCCTGGAGGAACGCGATCGGATCGGCCCCGACGAGGCCCTCGTGCTGCAGCAGGGCGTCGGCGTCCCGGAGGGCCGCGATCCCCATCTGATCGTCCTGCGTGGAGAGTCGGATCGCCGCGAGCCTGAGCATGACCTCGGGCTCGTCGGGCAGGACGCGTGCGCAGGCCTCGATCCACCGTCGGCGGTGGTCGTCGTGGATCGAATCGTCCCAGACCGAGAGCCAGGCGCTGACCGCGCGGGCGGCGGCACGGTCGGCGGCGGTGGGCCGCCCCGACAGGCTGCGGCGATCCACGCGCTCGGCAAGCCGGCTCATCGCCTCGGCGACCGGGCGGGGGCGGGTGCAGAACAGCTCGATGTGCTCCCCGGCGCGGGCCGGGTCGACGGTGGGACGCCGACCGAGGAACTGGTCTTCGAGCACGATCCGGGAGGGATGGCGCGACCACACGCACGCAGCGCGGATGAGATCGGCAACGATATCGGCGGTGTGAGCGCTGTCGGGCTCGGAGGAGAGGTCCAGGTGGATGTGCGAGGGGTCGACCCGCAACGGGAAGACGGCCTCGTACGAGAGCGGCCGGCGCTGGCCCCAGTCGAACCACGAGGCATCGGCGCCGGGACGCTCGAGGGTCACGATGCGCAGCACTCCCGGCGCGGGCTCGGCGACCACGACGTCCAGGCCGTGCTCGGCGACCGCGGCGAGCGGGTCGATCGCGCGGGGAAGGACGAACCACTCGGCGGCGGAGGGATCCTCGTCGATCAGGCTCTCGGCGGTGTGCCGGGACATCGCAAAGCCGACGCGCAGCGGCGCGCCGGGCATCCGCAGCCACGCGAGCCGGCTTCCCAACGATCGCCGCCACTGATGGTCCAGCCCCAGCCCCCCCAAGGACGTGCGGGCCAGGTACCCGTCGAACGACTCCACCGCGTCCAGGAGCCTGCCGCTGGCCGACGCCAAGGCACGGCCGATCCCGGCGCCCAGTCCGGCGGCGAACACCCCGCGGCGCGTCGGCAGGACCGGCGTCCGGGCGGCGCGGTCGATCACGCTTCGCGTGGAACTCGCCCGCTGGCGGACCTGCTCGGTCCGCGCGATCCACGCCGAGAGCAGCACAACCACCCACACGCCCGCCGGGAGCCCCAGCGCCGAGTCGGCCAGCCATCGGACGCCCAGCCAGTACGAGAGCGCCACCACGGCGCTGGCGCCGATCATGGCGAGCATCGAGACCAGGACCACCGAGCTGGGTGCGTCCGCCGGGCGGTTATCGCCCTCGGGCGCGTGCGAAGGAGGGAACGGCATCATCGTCTGGAGTTGATCGACGCACGCGGGCGGCGGGGTGAGAGCGGGCGCGCTCGCCGGGCGTGAACATGCGGCCTCCGCGGTCTGCGGGTTATCTCGGACCTGCGGCCCGGCGCGGCACCGCCCCGGCCGGCGTGTTTCCGGGCGTGGTTTCGCGGGGGGCCGAAGCGCACGAAAAAGCCCGGCCGAGGGGCCGGGCTTGCGAGATCGGGTGCGATCGGAGCGGGCGAACTCAGCGGCGACCCGGTTGACCGGGGAGGTTGCGGACGGCGACCAGCTCGAGTTCGATCGAGATCGGCACGCCGCTGGGGCGCTTGACCTCCAGCTGCGGGGGAGCGCCGTTCATCGCGGCCGGGATCTTGACCAGGCGCTTGCCGCCGACCTTCATGCCCTCGATCGCCTGCTGCATGGTGTCGAACATCGTGCCGGGGGCGTTCATCTCTCCGGGGAGCCAGACGTACGGGGACGAGGTCTCGTACTTCTCGAGCTCCTTGCCCTCGGCGTCCTTGGTGACGTGCGCCGTGACGGGGATGCAGCGGCCGGTGGCCGCCTCCCCGGTCCCGACCTTCACATCGGTGACCTCGAGAGCATCGACGATCTGGATGATGAAGACCAGGTCGGAGTTGGGCGGGATATCGCTGCCCTGCGGGGGATGCTCGGCGTACGCGAGCTTCGCCGGGATCGTCAGCTTGCGAACGCCGCCGACCTTCATGCCGGGGATGCCCTTGGACCAGCCGGCGATCACGTCCGTGAGCGTGGTCGCGTAAGGCTTGCCGGTCTGGAACGAAGACTGGAAGACCTTGCCGTCGGCCTTGATCGTGCCGTGGTAGTGGGCGACCACCACGCCCTTTTCCTTGACCTCGTACCCGTCGCCGATCTTGATGTCCTCGACGACCAGACCGCCCTCGAGCTCCTGCTTGTTGATCGCCGGGCCGTCGGGGACGGGGACCGCCGCGGGTGCGGGGGCCGGCGGCTGGAGGGTCAGGGTCGGGGGCGGCGTGCTGGGCTTGGTCGGCTGGCCGCCGGGCTGGAAGAGGCTCGCGGCCGCGAGCACCGTCGAGGCCATACCGGCAATGACCAGGAACGCGAGGGAGGAGCGCATGGGGGTCCTTTCTGGGAAAGGACGGAGGGTAGCGCTACCGGCAGAACCGTGGAGGCCCCGCTTCATTCGGCTCGGACCTGCTTGCGGCGCCCCGGTGCGCCGTGCGGGACTCAGAGCGCCGTCTTGAGCTCCGCCGCCGAGGGCAGGTCCTTCAGCGACGCCAGCCCGAACGCATCCAGGAAGTGCTTGCTCGTCCCGTACAGCATCGGGCGTCCCAGCTCTTCCGACCTCCCCACGATCGCCGCCAGCCTCCGCTCCATCAGCGAGCGCAGCACCTCGCCGCATGCCACCCCGCGGATCGCCTCCAATTCCGCACGCGTGATCGGCTGGCGGTACGCGATGATCGCCAGCGTTTCGATCGCCTGGCGCGAGAGCTTGATCGATTCGCGGTCCTGGTGCAGCGCCGCCACGGCGCCGGCGTGCCGGGCCAGCGTCATGAAGCGGTACCCGCCGGCGATCTGCTCGATGCGGAAGGACCTGCCGGTGCGCTCGTACTGGGTGTTAAGCAGTTCGATGGACTTGGAGATCACGGACTCGGCATCGGCCGGACCGGGACCCTTGCGCCCGCGCTTGCGGCTCGGGGCGGGGGTGGGGGTGGGGGTGGCCGCGGGATCGGGATCGGTTGCCGGAACGGGGCTCGATGCGGAGGCCGCGCCCTGCTCGCCGGCCGCTTCGATCGGGGGCGCGATCAGCCCCAGCGCCACCGCGAGCTTCGTGCCCGAGACCGCCCGGCCCGCCGAGAGCAGCATCGCCTCGACATCCGCCGAGATCGCCTCCGGCGCCGGGAGGTCGTGGCCCACCGGGACCGGCGCGGGGCCGGGGGTTGGGATCGCACCGGCGATCGCCTGGGAGGTCGTTTCGCCGCCGGAAACATCTGCGGTTTGCTCGCTCATCGCCGAATGCTACGCCCCGCGCGCGGTCGTCACTTTTGCGGTCCCGGGGAACCGGCGGAGGCAGCGCCCCCGCCCTTCCAGCGGCGATTCAGGCCCTCGAAGAGCACGCCCCCGACGGTCTCCAGGCGGATCTCCGGCCAGGGAAGGGGAGAGGTCCTGCCCGCGATCGCGCCCAGGGCCTGGCCGAGGATGCGGCCGATGCCGTTGGCGATGTCCTTGAACCCCATCTTGGCCGGGATCCCGTTGCGGCGCAGGAGCAGGCACGTGACGTCGTCGTTGAACTCATTGGTACCCTGGCGCTGGCCCAGCGCGGCGACCAGTGATCTCACAAACTCGGCGGGCCGCGTGGGATCCACGCGCGAGATCAGTTCGAGCAGTCCGGCCTCGCCCAGCAGTTTGCCGTCCTTGCCGCGGGACTCCAGCAGCGAGTCGGTGTAGATGAGCACCAGGTCCCCGTCCCTGAGCCGGACGGCGAACTGGTCGTAGTTGGTAGGTTCGAGCACCCCCAAGGGGAGATTGGTTGGCCCGTCGTCGCCGTGGGCATCGCCCCGTGGCGCGGCGGCTCCATTGGGCAAGTGCTTCTCGGCGTTGTTGGATTCGAGGTACTCCCACGAACGTCGGGAAGCGCGGTACAGCAAGGGACGCGGGTGCCCGGCGTTGGTGGCGACCAGGTGCTCCGTGGGCGCCCAGTAGGTCGCGACCAGCGCGGTGGCGAACAGCCCCGCGCGAGAGAGCGTCCCGAACTGCACATTGAGGTTCTCGACGAACCGGGACTGGTCCAGGAAGTTGACGTACTTGCGCATCAGATCGCGCAGGTTGACGGCGACGCTGTCGACCGCCGCGCCGTGGCCGCTGACATCGGCGACCAGCATGCGCGAGATGCGGCCGGTCATGCAGCTGGACAGGTAGTGGATGTCACCGCCGCCGGCATCGGACTTGCCTTGGCTCTCGTAGGGCTTGGAGTAGACCCAGGCGTCGATGCCGGACATGCTGACGCCGGCGTCGATCGACCGGTTGCCGCCCCAGACTTCCATGCACTGCATGATGTGGGAGGGGTCGGGGGAGGTTTGTGGGGTAGGGGGCATGGGAAAGGGCAAAGTGCAATTGGCAAAGGGCAAATCAGGACCTTCGAACGCCGGCGGACGCTCCGCAAGCACGTTCGGAGCGTCTGGTGTTTCGGATGATCGTTCCGATGATCCGTTTCATTTCATCTGCCTCGGTTAGAACCGGAGCGAGGCGGGAATTCGCGATCCAGTTCTTGCGGCCTATGAGTTCGAACCAGAATCGGGTTTCGTTCAGTTCCTTCAGGACAATTGCCAGCGATTTGCAGAAGCCGCGAGCACTCATCGCTTCGTCTGCTTCCGCGAGGTTGGCGCCGACCGAAGTTGAAGCGCCCATCAACTGATCAACCACGCGATCCAATCGGCGATCGCGTGGCATCATCATCGCCACATCGACGGCTCGATCCATGAATGCCGCCACGCGCGCCTTGAGATCACCCCGGAACCGCCCCACACCGCTGCTCCTATTTGCCCTTTGCCATTTGCGCTCTGCTATTTCATCAGGGCATTCAGCAGCTCCAGAATCCCCTGCCCGCGGGTCGCCACGGTTTCCAGGATCGGTCGCCTGCCCGCGATGTCCCGCAGGTCCCGCACGAGCTCGTTCTCGCCCGGATGATCGGCCTTGTTGCACGCGAAGAGGTCAGCGATCTCCAGAATTCCCGCCTTGTCCATCTGCACGGCATCGCCCATGCCCGGAGTGAGCACGACAACGGTGCGATCGACGTGCTTGCGGATCCTGGTCTCGTTCTGGCCGGCGCCGACGGTCTCGACGAACACCGTGTCGAACGCGCCCTCGGTGGCGCCCGGCTCGACCGCGCCGCCGATCAACCCGAGGATCTCCTCGATGCCGTGGTAGTCCTCGCCGCTGATGGCCAGGCTCCGGTAGTACACCGACTCGTCGAGGCTGTTGAAGTCGACGCGCAGGCGATCACCCAGCAGGGCGCCGCTGGTGATCGGGCTCATGGGATCGAAGGCGATCACCGCGCAGCGGCTGGGCGCTGCGCCGTCGACCACCGCCTGCTTGTTCCTGCGGACCAGTTCGGCCGAGAGCTGGGCGACCAGGGTGCTCTTGCCCGCGCCGGGGGAACCGGTGATGCCGATGACCCGCCTGGGGCGCTGCGCGCGGGTCCCGGGCCGCAGCGGCTTGCCGTCGTGGACCAGGGAGATGTCGCGCGCCAGCTGGGCGGTCCGCGCCACCGGCGTATCCCCGAACGGCACCGAAGCCGCACGCGGGCGGATCGCGTCCTTGACGGCGTTCACGATGTCGACCAGCCCAACGCCGGTGGTGAAGCACTTGGCGATGCCCCGGGACATCAGCGTGGGAACATCCTCCTGGGGCAGGATGCCTCCCATGTACACGGGCAGGTCGGCGCGGCCCAGGGCCGAGAGCTCCCCGACGAGCTTGGGCCCGAGGACCAGGTGCGAGTTGGACATCATCGAGGCGCAGACGACATCGCAGTCTTCATCACGGGCCGAGATCGCCAGGGACCGCGGCGTCTGCCAGAGACCCGAGTAGATCACGTGGATGCCCGAATCGCGCAGGGCACGGGCGATCACCTTGACCCCCCGGTCGTGCCCGTCCAGGCCCATCTTGCCCAGGAGCACCCTGGGGCGGTGGTCAAGGCCGGCGCAGCGGTCGAGCTTCTCGAATTCGGTAGTTGCGACGTGGAGTGCGGTCGTCATCAAACCATGATAGAGCGTTCGCGGTAGACTGTGCCGTCGTCCGATGCGGTTCCGGGGCCCCCTGGGTGAGCACAGCCCGGGAGGATGTGCATGGGTTTCCGGACCACTGGAGCAGCCCGATGCCAGAGCCATCCGTGCCCGCCACCCCGATCTCGCCTGCCGCGGGCCCGTCTGGAACCACCCCGCTCCTCCCCCACGGCCTCCCCCACGGCCTCCCCCACGATCTCCCCCACCCCCATCGCTCGTACAAGTACTACGACCTGGTGATGGCGGCGTTCGTCACCGTCCTGCTGTGCTCGAACATGATCGGGCCGGGAAAATCGTGCGGGGTCAGCCTGCCCTTCCCGGTCCCGCAGTTTTCCACCACGGGACTGGCCTGGTCCACCGTCCTGGTCTTCGGCGCCGGCAACATCTTCTTCCCCATCAGCTACATCTTCGGTGATGTCCTCACCGAGGTGTACGGCTACGCCCGCTCGCGCAAGGTCATCTGGGCGGGCTTCGGCGCGATGCTCTTCTACGTGCTGATGAGTCAGGTGGTCATCCACCTGCCCGTCAATCCCAACGAACCGTTCAACAAGGTCATGCAGCCGGCGATCGAGACCTGCTTCGGGGCCGGGCCCCGCATCGTCGGCGCCTCGATCCTGGCCTTCTGGCTGGGCGACTTTGCGAATTCCTACGTGCTCGCCAAGATGAAGATCTGGACCGGCGGCAGGTACCTGTGGACGCGCACCATCGGCTCGACGATCGTCGGGCAGGCCGTCGATTCCATGGTCTTCTACCCGCTGGCGTTCGCGTCCATCGAGCCGCTCGCCAAGTCGATGGGCATCCAGCTTCCCGCGTTCCTCCAGGGCGGCTGGAGCCAGGCGACGGTCCTGAGCGTCGTGACCTTCAACTGGATCTTCAAAGTCTGCGTCGAGATCGTCTTCACGCCCGTGACCTACGCGATCTGCGGTTTCCTCAAGCGGGCCGAGAACGAGGACTACTTCGACCGATCGACCAACTTCACGCCCTTCAGCCTCGAGGACTGATCCCCGGCCGACCGCATCACCTGCCCGCGCCGCCGCGGGATGCCGGTTCCCCACCCGCCGCGGGGGCGGCCTTGAGGCCCGCCCGCTCCATGATCGTGCCGAACATCGCCACGTTCCCGGGCCAGTGCAGCGTGTGCGGCATCCCGGGGACGATCTCGACGACCGCGTCGCTGCCCAGCTTCGCGAGCTGCTGCTTGAGCAGCCTGGCCGCGCCGTCGAGGTAGAACGTGTCCATCCCCCCGGCATAGACGTGGATCTTGCCGGCGAGCTTGGGGCCCAGGGTCTTCCAGCCGCGCTCGAGCACCAGCCGGATGTCGTACTTCTCCCAGGTCCTGGCGACCCGCGTATCGACGTCGCCCGTCTGGCGGTCAAAGACCGGCGCCGGGGATCCGTCGGAGAGCTTCGGGCTGAAGACCGCCTCGAACGAGCCGATCTGCCCTCCGGGCCCCAGCACCCACTCGCGCCGGCAGAAGTCGTCGTACCACAGCGACACCGACTCCCCGCGCCGGGCGATCGGTCGGCGCTTGCCCGCCGCGTCCTTGTACATGTTCGCGCCCGGGTCGTAGAGGTTGATCTGCTGGAAGTCCCGGAAGTCGACCGGGTCCGGGCAGTGCGACCAGCAGCCGGCAAACGCGTCGGGGTAGGTCACCTGCAGCCACAGGCTGCTCCAGCCCCCCGACGAGACGCCCGTCACGTACCGCTGCGCAGCGCCCGCCCCGTGGAATCGCTTCTCAACCTCCGGCGCCAGCTCCTGCACCAGCATCTGCCCCCAGGGGCCGTTGTTCTCAGAGTCCGCGAACACGCTGTGCCCCCGGAAGCACGAGGGATCGGGCACCACCAGGATCACGTGGGCGGCGGCCTGCTTGGGGACCAGCATCCCCATGTGGCTGATCGCCGTGTGATCCCCTCCGAACCCGGTGATCGAGTACACCACGGGGTACGACACGCTGCCGTCGTCCTTGTAATCCTCGGGCAGGAGCACCCCCGCGCGCACCGTGCAGTCCCGGCCGTGGAACGCGCTCAGGCACGTGCTGGTCATCTCCACCAGCTTGATGCGGCCGGTCTCGTGGAACGGCTCCCCGGCGGCGACCTCCGCAACGTGCAGCGTGCCGGGCCCGGCGACGCCCGGTTCGCCCAGCGGCAGCTTGATCGCCGCCGGCTTGCTCATCGCATCCCCCGGGCCCCCGGGTGTCGGGGAATCGGGGTTCTTGCGCACGATCGCCTGGACCGAGTAATCACCGGCCGGCACGTCGGCCCAGGCCGACGGGTACCCGAGCCACGAATCGTCCAGCGCGATCTCCGCGCCGGGCGCAAGACCCTCCACATCCTTGGAGAAGACTTGCGGCGGATGGAACCAGTCGTTCATCCGGGCCCTGGGCTCCTGCTCACCCTTCGAGAGCACGATGTACACCCGGCCGCTGTAGGCCTCGGGTGCCACCGAAGCGTCGAGCACGACCCGCAGGCTGCCGACGCCCCGGACCGGATTCGACGGGGCGACAATCACCCCCGGGGCCGCCGCGAACACCGGCGCGGCCCCCGCGGAAATCAGCCCGAACATCAACGCGCACCACGCCCGGGACGAACTTCTCATCCGGGCAGTCTAACACACGCTTCATGGAGCGTTCATCGCCGTCGATCGGGCCGGGCCGGCTACTGATCGAACTTGACCCAGCAGACGTTCGACCCGCCCGACCCCAGCGCCAGTTCGGCCGTCAGCTTCTGGATGTGCTCGTTGTAGCTGGACCACTGGATCATCAGCCAGGCCAGGATCGCCACGCACAGCCAGGCCCCAAGCTCCCCCGTCCGGGTGCGCCGGAGCACGAACAGGATGCCGAAGGCGACCGAGAGGGTCCCCAGTTTCCAGACCGTCACGGGCATCGAGGTGTGCGAGCCCATCAGGGCACGGGCGATCGGGTTGGCCTCCGCGAACCCGATGGTCGTGGCGTGCGTCAAGGTCATGAGAAGGTCCGCGATGCTCATGAGCAGGGCGGCGATCAGCAGGCAGGAGACCCGCAGGGGCCTGCCCGCCAGGGCCCAGGGACGCCGGCCCGTCCCCTCGGCGGGGGGGAAAGCCTCAAGGGGGACGTCCGACGGTGATCCGACGGCAAGGGCAGCGCAGGGCATGATCTTGAGGCATCGGCCTCATTCGGGGTCAACCTGAGCCATGTTTGACGTGTTCGTAACCTCAAGTTGACGTACGGATCTCTCGGGAGCTTCGGAGGCCGGCCCAACGGGCCGATAGTCGCCCGGACCCCCGCGCGGGCGGAGGTCCTCCGGCACGTTCTCGGTACGTCCCATACGCTCTCGTCGGTCCGGAGGCGGGGAATTCGCACGCAAGGTCCGGGATGCCATCATCCCCGCGGCCCGTGCGGCATGGATCCTCACGATGCAACGATCCCGGTGTGCACGACTGCTGTTCCTCCTGGCCGCGATCACCGTGGCCTCCGGGCCCGTCCGCGCCCAGATCACCACCAGCTACGTCGACGACTCCGTCCTGGCGCGCGAATCGCTCGTGCGCATGGCCGACCTGCTCTCGACGGGCAACCTCGCGGAGGCCGCCCGGATCATCCAGGCCGTTCTCGACACCGAGACCGACCGCGTCATCGAATCGCCGACCGACCCCGAGCTGTTCATCGGCGTGCGCGCCGCCGTGCACGCCGAACTGCTGTCGCGCCCCGCGCTGCTCGAGCACTACCGCCGCGCCGAAGAACCCGTCGCCGAGTCCATGCTCAAGGAAGGCCGCGCCGCCGAGGTCGAGCGCTCCCGTCTCCTCACGCGCAGCGGTTTCCAGGCCGCCATGCAGCTGGCCCAGGAGCACTTCGAGGCCGCCCGGTTCGAGGCCGCCCGCCTGACCCTCGAGCAGCTCGACAGGCACCCAGACCGCGCCGAGCCCGCGCTGGGCGCTCAGGCCGCCGAGCTGGCGCGATCGATCTCCCGCTACCTGCCCCGCCCCGCCATGGTCCAGCTCGCCCAGCGCTGGGCGAGCGAATCGGGCCTCCCCGCCGCGGACTCCTCGCCCGTCCCCTGGCCCAAGGCCTGGGACGAGACCCTCGGCCGCGATCCGGTGACCCCGGGGCCCGCCTCGACCTTGGACTCGCTGGTCAACGGCCCGCTCCAGTCGGTCTTCCTCTCGGCCGACGCCGCCGTCGAGTTCCGCGCCAACCTGGAAGTCCCGCGGGACGACGGACTGCCCGCCTGGCGGATCGCCTGGACGTTCCCCGCGATCGTCGGCGATGCGGTCGTGGTCAACGACGGCCGGGCCGTCACGGCGTTCGACCGCTTCACCCTCTCCCCGCTCTGGCGCAAGGACTTCAGCCAGGCCGCGCTCGAAGAGGCCTCCGAGCCCGGGACCGAATTCCCGCGCGGCGCCATCGGCGTGACGCGCGTCGAGGAGGCCAACTCGGTCTCCGCGGCCGAAGGGGTCGTGGTCGCCTCGATGGGGATCCTCTCCCAGCAGGCCCGCGAGGGCGAGGACACCCGCATCCACGCGATCGAACTGGCCACCGGGCGGGACCTCTGGGCGCTCACCCCCGGCGCGGTCGCCGACCCCCTGCGCCTGGCGGAGGTCCGCGGGCCGGTCACCATCGACCAGTCCACGGCGGTCATCACGTTCCGCAAGGACTCGGCCGCCCGGCGGCTCATCAGCACCTACCTGGCCGGCGTGGACCTCTGGACCGGACGCACCCGCTGGGTGCGGCTGGTCGGCAGCGCCGGCTCCATCGGCTCGTTCGGCACGCGGCCCGGCGAAACGCCCGTGGCCCACCAGGGCATCGTCTACCGCGCCGATGACTACGGACTGGTCTCCGCGATCGAGTCGGCGACCGGGAGGATCCACTGGATCCGCATCCTCAAGTCGGAGATGCAGCTGCGCGCGACCGAGTCCAGCCCCGCCAACGCGACCCAGGCCCCCATCATCGACGGGGACTCGATGGTGGTGCTCGCCCCTTCCCAGAAGTTCATCCACCGCCTGTCGCTCGAGAGCGGCGCCATCCTCGGCTCGCGCGAGGCCGCCGGGGGGCTGCCACTGCCCATCCACTACCTCCTGTCGGCCGGCCGCGGCGAGAACCGCAAGCTCGTCACCGTCTCCAACAACCAGATGGCCCTCCTGCCCCTCTCGGGCTTCGAGAAGGGCCGCGCAGCGCTCATCCCCGCCCTCACCGATCAGTCGGGATTCTGGGGACGCGTCGTCGTCATGGGCGACACGATCGCCGCCCCCGTCGCCGGCGGCCTCATGCTCGCCAACATCAACTCCCCCGGGGATCCGCAGTTCCGCGCGCTGGACTTCACCGGCAACCTGGTCGCCAGCGGCAGCAACCTCCTGATCGCCGACAGCTGGCGCCTCCACTCGTTCCTCTCCTGGGACGATGCCGACAAGCTCCTCTCGGCACGCATCAAGGCCGACCCCGGCGACCCGCGGCCCGCGCTGGCCCTGGCCGAGCTTGCCTACCGCTCCCAGCACCTCGACCGCCTGCTCCCCGCGGCCGATCAGGCGCTGGGCGCCCTGGCCGCGGCGCCGCAATCGCCCGTCACGCTCCAGGTCAAGTCCCGCCTCTTCCTCAGCCTGCTTGAGATGGTCCGCTCGGCGACCACCACGCCCGTGCGACCCCAGGACCACGCCCATCCCCCCGCACGGATCAATGACCTGGCCCTCGTCGATGCGCTGGTCGGCCGGCTCGAGCGGGTCGCCGAGACTCCCACCGAGAACCTCCAGTGGCTCATCAGCCTCGGCGCCGTGCGTGAGCTCCAGAGCAAGGCGCCCGAGGCCTGCGAGGCCTACCAGCGGATCCTCGAAGAGCCGCGCCTGGCCGAGACGCCCTGGAAGGAACTCTCGCCGCCCGTCCGCGGACGCCAGCTGGCGATCGACCGGCTCCGCCGCGTGATCGGCGCCTTCGGGCTCCCCGCCTACGCACGCTTCAATTCCGAACTCCAGTCAGAGATCGCCGCGCTCCCAAGCGCCCCCGACGTCAGGGCGATCGAAGCCCTCGCCGCCCGTTACCCCGTCGGCGGCGATACCCCCGAACTGTGGCTCAGGACCGCCAAGGTTCACCGCGCGCGCGGAGAGCTCGCCGCCGCCGCGCACGCCCTCGCGCAGGGCGCCGATGTCGCCGGCTGGCTGGTCTCCGTCGGCGTCGGCGCCGAGCAGGCACGCCTGGGCGAAGTGCTCGGATGCCAGGCCGAAACCCTGGCCGCCCTGGGCCGGCCCATGACCGCCGCGCAGCTGCTCATGCGCGCCGTCAAAACCCAGCCGGGGATGCCCATCACCTGCGGGGGCTCGTCGATCAATCCCACCGCCCGCGCCGCCGAGCTGCGGCACTCCGCCATCACCGACGCCCGCCGCGCCCGCGTCGGGTCCGAGCCCGCCCGCGAAGTCGACGTCCTTCCCGGATGGACGCTCCTGAGCCCCGCGCTGGACCGCGAACTCTCCCCCATCGCTTCCCACGAGTGGGTCGTCATGCTCAGCCCCGCGCGTCGCGAGCTGGCGATGTTCGCCGACCCTGGGGACGGCACGCTCTCTCCCATCTGGGCCCGCCAGTTCCAGGGCGAGCCCCCCACCCTCCTGCACTCGGGTCCCGACGCGATCTTCCTGCTCTGGCGCGACGACACCGCCGTCGAACGCCTCGACCCCGCCACCGGCGAGGCCGTCTGGCGCACCGCCCCGCTCGCCAGGGTCCTCCCTCCCGCCGTCGCCTCGAATATCCGCTCGTTCGACACGCCCCTGGACGGCCCGGTGCACGCCAACGACATCATCGCGTCCATCGGCGAGCGCTTCGTGGTGCTCTCGCAACGCGACGGCTCGGCCGCGGTCTTCGATGTCGCCGGCGGCCAGCTCGCCTGGGCCGCTCGCACGCCCCTCACCCGCGTCTACGACATGGTCCTCTCCGGCAACCGCCTCGTGTTCGCCGGCGCCACCGACCCGCGCGATGCGCTCGAGCCCGACCCCGGGGATCGCCGGGACCCGCGCTCCACGCCCAGGCCCGTCGTGATCGTCCTGGACCCCGCCGACGGCCGCGC
This sequence comes from Phycisphaerales bacterium, assembly GCA_044221545.1. Lineage (GTDB taxonomy): Bacteria > Planctomycetota > Phycisphaerae > Phycisphaerales > UBA1924 > JAEUJB01. Next base: position 7,356 of record JBGAOZ010000011.1, on the reverse strand, counting down.
CGTCTACGAGCTCCCCGCCGTTGATTCCGATGTCCGTTGGGTGCGCGCCTCGGCGGGCATCCTGGCCGTCTCCCAGTCCGACCGTATCCGCGGGTTCGATCTCGCCACCGGCAAGCCCGCGTGGGCCGACATCATCGAGAACGACGAGCACGCCCCCGACGGATGGGTCTTCCACGCCGCCGAAGGCTGGGCCTTCGATGATCGCCTGTACGTCCTCTCCGGCCGCCGCGAGCTCCACCAGGTCTCGCTCCGAACCGGGGAACACCACCCCGTCGACACCCACGCGATCGACCGCCTCCCCGACCGGGGAGAGATCATCGCCGGACGCGTCGGATCCAACATCGCGTTCAGCTCGCGCCTCGGAGTGCTCCTGCTCAACCCCGAGGGAACGCTCGTGGGCGCCAACACCGTCCCCGCGCACATGGCCTTCCGCCCGGCGGTCGCCGCCCAGCAGTTCATCGCGCTGGCCGAGCAGTCGACCGACGAACTTCCCGACGGCCGCTCGTCCATCCGCATCATGCTGACCTCGGCCGACAGCGCCAAGCTCGTCCGCACGCTCGCGATCGTCGTGCACAGCGATCCCGACGCCGTGGAGATCGCCTTCCTCGACGGCAAGCTCCTGCTCAGCACCGACGCCGTGACGCAGGTCATCTCGCTCCCCGAACCGCCCGCCAAACCCGGCGCAGCGCCCTGAACCGCCCCGCAGGCACCACGGACTCCCGTGCGGGCTCAGCCGTCCCGCAGCAGGCGCGCTTCCATCCGCCGTGATTCTGCCTGGCGGTACCGCAGCCGCACGACCGGGTACAGCGCGCCCATCACCAGCGTGTCGATGCCGCCGCCCAGGAGCAGCGGGTAGAACACGTGGTACGGCTGGCCCATGAGCACCGCCACGATCCCGGCGATCAACGCGATCGCGCCGCACACGATCAGCGCCAGGTGGAAACCCAGCAGGGGTCCGCGGAGCCTGCCCCGCGGCGCAAACACACCCACCAGCGACCCGTACAGACCGCCGATCACACCCACGCCCGCACCGCCCAACGACCCGATCAGGATCCCCGTCTGCTGAGACCACCATTCCATGATGAACCTCCTGGGAGTCAACCAGACACCTGGACAGGCCGGGGCCCCCCAGCCTGACCGTTCTGCTGAGCCACCGAACGGACCATCTCCCGGATCGCCTGCGCCGCCCCGACCGTCAACTCACCCCGCTCCACCAGCGTGACCATCAAGTCACGCAGCGGATCCGGCGGTCGCCCCTCCACCGCCAGGCGCAGCCGCTCGATTACCCGGTCCAGCCGGCCTCGGATCGTCGGGTAACTCACCCCGTACGCCTCCGCGAGGTCCTTGAGCGACCCGGATCGCAGCACCAGTTGAGTGATCAGATCAAGGTCCTCGCGGGAAAGCCCCCCGAGCGGGTGGTCCTGAAGATTTGAGTTTTGCGAACTCACAGTTGAATGAATCGTACATTGTCTTTTGTTTTAATCAATGCTAATTCAATAAAATGAAAGCAAATACGCGAGAGAGCTCGCCGCTTCTCAGACCGAAGTGAGCCATTCATCGGTGGGTTAATTCCGGATTCAGGGCGGATCGCCCCGCGAGCCAAGCACCCGGGACACGATTCGAACGTGCGACCTGCGCTTTAGGAAAGCGCTGCTCTATCCAACTGAGCTACCCGGGCAAACGTCGAGATTTGTCGAGCGGATTTGACTTTCGCCAAACCCGCCCTTGGATGCCTCTGACACCCGTTGTGACACCACTTGCGAACGGGCGTTAGGGTCTTTCGGGTGTCACGCCCGCTCCCAGACGGAGGCCAGGACATGTCCTTGGACCGCGTCAAGAGTAGCCGAGCCTCAAGGGAATTGCAGCCCGTCAAGGCCGCGCGACCGTCCCGCACCAAGCCCGCCAAGCCGTACGACGGCTTCCCCCTCTTCCCCCACGCCACAGGTCGTTGGGCCAAGAAAATCAGGGGCAAATTCGTCTTCTTCGGTCCGTGGGAGGACCCGTTCGGCGCACTCGATCGGTACACCAGCCAGCGCGATCAACTGCATGCGGGGCTGGTTCCTCGCGGCACTCCCTCACCGCCGGCGGAGGTCGCGGCGCGAGCGGGGTCCGCGAGCACTTCGGTTAGAGCATCGTCTCCCGCGCACGCTGTTCTAAATGGTGGCGACGCCGGCGCAGCGCAGAAGCGGCCCGGTCGAAAGGCCGCGCCGCCGGCGGGGCTGTCGGCGGCGGTGCGCGATGCGGCCGAGGCGCTCACGCTCCGCGACCTGGCCAACCGGTTCCTCTCCGCAAAGCAGCGGCGGATGGAAGCGGGCGAGATGTCACCCCGGAGCTTCAACGACCTGTTCCACACCGCGGGCCTGTTGCTCTCGGGGCTGGGGAAGGATCGCCGGGCCGACGACATCACCCAGGCCGACTTCGGGAAGCTGCGGATGCACCTGGCGAAGGGACGGGGCCCGATCTCGCTGGGCGCCCACATCCAGCGGATCAGATCGGTGTTCAAGTTCGCCTTCGAGGCCGGGCTCATGGAGCGGCCGATGCGGTTCGGGCCGGAGTTCGAGAAGCCGACCCGCAAGGCGGTCCGCCAAGCCCGCAACGAACGCCCGAACCGGATGTTCGAGCCGGCGGAGATCAAGACCTTACTCACCAGCGCCGGCGTGCAGATGCGCGCGATGATCCTCCTGGGCCTCAACGCGGGGCTGGGGAACACGGACCTGTCATCGCTGCCCCGGGCCGCGCTGGACCTCAAGCGGGGGTTCGTGGACTTCCCCCGGCCCAAGACGCAGATCCCCCGCAGGGCCCCGCTGTGGACCGAGACGGTTGACGCCCTGCGGCAGGCCCTCGAGGCCCGGCCCAAACCCAAGGACCCGGGGACCGAGGATCTGGTCTTCGTGACAAAGTACGGGCGGGCGTGGGTACGCAACACCGCCCCGGGCCCCCGGAGCAAGGGCAAGGCCCCCACCATCGCGGTGGACTCGATCGGGCTGGAGTTCGGGAAGATCGCCCGGCAGACGGGATTGGCAAAGCCCGGCCGGTCGTTCTACGCGATGCGGCATACCTTCCGGACGATCGCCGACGAGGTCCGGGACCGGCCGGCGATCGACATGGTCATGGGCCACCAGGACGGCAACGACATCGCCACCCACTACGTCGAGAAGATCAGCGACGAACGGCTGCGGAAGGTCACGGAGCATGTGCGGGCATGGCTGGGACCGGTCGCCTGATCCGGCGATCGCGGCGGCTCGTCGAGGTTCGCGCGGACGTGTTGCGCATCGCGGCAGATCGCGAAGACGTGCTTGTCGGGCCGGGGCAAGAGGGATAGGTTTGGCGCTGGAAGGAGTTCAGCATGGCCATCTCAAGGAAGCGGAGCGGCGATGCGATGTTCCCCCAGGAGCTCATCGAACCGGCTTCAGGGAAGCCAGAGGACATTCAAGAGTTCATAGAAGACATGATCCGGGATGTCACGGCGTCCAGCGACTTCGACCGGACGCTCGCCGAGGTCGAGCGCCAAGCTCGTGCGGTTCTCGATCAGCACCCCGGGATGGGAACGCCCGACGGTTCCATCAAGGCGGATGCTCCGCTGATCGTGGAGAACGCGGTCGAGGTGCTGTCGTCCCTTCCACGGCTTAGAAGAGCCTTGGAGGGCACCGATCCGCACGAGGCAGGCTGGCGAGGGTTCTACCTGGGCCTGCACTTCGACAGGATGTTGGCCCGTCGGTACGAGCGGGTTGCCGCGTTCGGCGCGACGCAACTGGCCCGTTCGAGCACGGGCGGCAAGCAGAGGGCCGTCGGCCGCCAGTGGACCAAGGAACAGGCTCGGCAGGTCGAACACGCGATCGCGGAAGAGAAGCGGCGGTGCCCCAACGAGAAGATGCAGTCGATCAGAAGACGGATCGCCAGGTCGCACGAACTGTCAGTCTCCGCCATGAACGGACGAATCCGCCGGGCCAAGAATCGTTGACACAGTAGCCGGCACCGTCGAAATCCACCTGCGTTGACTTCCTTGTATCCGCACCAGGATGCGAGGGTTCAACGCCATGGACGGCACCGCAGGCCTTCGGAAAATCCTCCCCAGCGGCTGGGTTACGCTCATCGCCTTGGCGGCGACGCTGGACGTGCATCAGGCCACCGTGTTCCGGTGGGCGGGCAAGGGCGTCCGCGGAATACGGCTGCCCACGACCCGGATCGGCGGCCGTACCGGCGTAACGCCGCAGGACCTTCGCCGCTTCCTGGACGCGCTCAATCCTCAGAACGGTTCGCCCGAGCCGGCAGATGCCGTCCGCGCCCCCGACCAGTTGGATACGGAGGGAGGCGACCGGCGTGTTTGATCGGTCGGACTCCCATTCCAAGCCCGATCCGGCCCCCGCAAGAATTCTTGCGAATTCGTGCGGCGCGGCCGGGGTGGACTCGCAGGGGCCCGATTCGTCGGGCGTGGCAAGACGCCGCGCCATCCTCCAGCCAGCCGTACGGCCCCGGGCCGCGGCGATCGTGGCCGACACGCAGTGGCTAACCCCGCCTGAGGTCGCGGCGCTGCTCCGGATCAGGCTCGAGAAAGTCTTGGGCTGGATCCACGACGGCCGCCTGTTGGCCGTGAATGTCGCATCCGACGGGGCCGTCCGACCTCGATGGCGAGTCTCGCGGACTGCTCTGGATGCCTTCCTCACCTCCCGGTCAAATCGAGCCGGTCAGTCCGTCGCGCCAATTGCCCGCCGCTCTCGCCGGCCCGCCGACGACGTCGTGGAGTTCTTCAAATGACCGGCACCGCCGACCCACGAAAGGCGCAGGAGGTTCGCCTCAGGAGCGTCACAGACGGTCACGCCCGGGGATGGTCCTTTGTCCCGCTCAACGGAAAGAAGCCCAGGCTCAAGGGCTGGACGAGCCGACCTCGCGAGACGGCCGACGAAGCCGTCCGATGGGCCACTGACGGAAACATCGGTCTGCGAACTGGCTCGGTGTCCGGCGGCTTGATCGTGATCGACATCGACGCTCAGAAGGGCGGGTCGATGGACGGGTTCGATCTCCCCCAGACCGTCACCGTGAACACCGGCGGAGGAGGGAAGCACCTGTACTTCGTAAGCCAGGACCGCTGGAGCAATTCGCGGGGTGCGCTGCCGGATCATGTGGACGTGCGGGGCGAGGGCGGGCAGGTCGTCGCGGCAGGGTCGACTCACCCCGAGACAAGGCTCATGTACGAGTACGCCCCGGGCTGCGCTCCCTGGGAACTGGAGATCGCGCCGCTCCCGGCGGTGATCGCGACGGCATTGAGGTCGCCGCGAGCGCACGCCCACGGGGCCGGACCTCGCCGCGTCCAGAATCCCGGGGACGCCAGAGAGATCCTGGAGGCAGAGGCCCGACAGGTGCAGCGCGCGGTTGAAGGTACCCGCAACGACACGCTCAACAAGTCCGCTTACAGCATGGGCCCGCTCATCCGAGAGGGTCGAATCGACCGCAACGAGGTGGAGAGGACACTGGTGGATGCCTCGACGCTCCCACTGGAAGAAGCCCGAAAGACGATCCAGTCTGGGCTCGAAGCCGGGATTCGCATGGGACGGCCACTGCTCAACCCGGAGTTCGAGTTCAACCTCACCGACGCCGGAAACGGAGAACGGTTTGCCGCCCAACACCAAGAGCGAGCGGTGTACGACACGGCGCTCGGCAAGTGGCGCCTCTGGGATGGCCGTCGCTGGGCGCTTGATCCGAGTGATCGCGTCCTGGTCCCGGCCATCGAAACCGCTCGCCAGATCAAGCGCGAGGCGGAGCGATGCACCGACGAAACTCGCAGACATCGATTGGTTGCCTTCGCTGACCAATCCCAGAACATCCGCCGGCTCCGGGCAATGGTCGAAATCGCACGATCTCAGCCAGGGATGGCGCTCGGGACCGTCGAATGGAATCCAGATCCCTACATGCTCAATGTGCTCAACGGCACGATCGACCTCAAGACCGGGATCCTTCGCGCACACGCTCCCGCGGACCGCATCACACACGTCGCACCCGTCGAGTTCGATAGCCGCGCAGGGTGCCGCCGGTTTTACGAGTTCGTCCGAGAGATCTTCCGGAATGACCCGGGGCTCATCGACTACGTGCAGCGGCTGCTTGGCATGTGCCTCACTGGGGACGTATCCGAACAGATCCTGGCGATGATGATCGGGGCCGGCGCCAACGGCAAATCGACCCTCCTCGACGTGGTCGCCGACATCATGGGTGACTACGCGGCGGTTGCCCCACCGGACCTGCTGAACGTTCGTCGCCACGAGGAGCATCCCACCGAGCTCGCGGACCTGATGGGCCGGCGGATGGTGATCGCCAGCGAGACCGACAAGGGAGGCCGGTTCGCGCTCCAACGGGTCAAGCGACTGACCGGCGACAAGATGCTCAAGGCGCGTCGGATGCGCGAGGACTATGTCGAGTTCCCGAGACTGTTCAAGCTGATCCTGGTGACCAACAACCCACCACAAGTCGACGAGGACTCCGAGGCAGTGTGGCGTCGGATCAAGGTCGTTCCGTTCGAGTTCATCGTTCCGGAAGACCGGCGGGATCGACACCTCCTGGAGACACTCCGGGAGGAACGAACTGGGATACTGCAGTGGCTGCTCGAAGGGTGCCGGAACTGGGTTCGCACGGGGTTGATCGAGCCGCCGACCGTTCTGACCGCAACCGAGAAGTACCGCAGACATTCGACACCCGCGCGACAATTCCTGGCCGAGCGCTGCATCCTGGATCCAGCGGCGTGGACACGCAGCGACCAATTGAACCAAGCGTTCTGCGACTGGTGCGAGCAGCGGGGATCGCACTTCGAGTCGGTTAAGGGGGTGCTCGCGGCGCTGCGGGCCGCGGGATGCACGGACAAGAAACGCGCCCAGGTACGCGGCTGGGCTGGCATTCGATTGCTCCCTCAATGACGGATGGGCCGACTGGACACCCGGGACAGCTGGGACACCACTTCCGCATGTTTCGAGTAGCAAGACCAGGCAGCGATTCTCATGCAAACACCTGTCCCAACTGTCCTCACCGTCCTCCCCAAGGCCGCCAGAGGAGGGGTAGCCGGTCAGGATCCTGGCCAGGCTGCGCAGGGACCGCGTGGGTGGCCACGCACGCAAACTCACGGGTTTTGAGGAGAACCCCCACGAGGGGGACAGAGGCCGGATTCCAAGGAGCCGCCAGACGTGATTGATGCGGTGATTCAAGGCGAGTGTGGGGGTCGCCGGCGGTGCCCGAGCGCCGGCGAACGCTGCGCGGGCGCGATGCGGAGTGGCACCGTAACTCCCGCATTGGGCCCCGTAACTCGACGGTTGATTCCCGAGGTGCCTGTCGGCCCCCTCCCGGTAGCCCATCCAGCCCCCCACCCCCAGCGCC
>JBGAOZ010000048.1:0-18792 GCA_044221545.1 Phycisphaerales bacterium | reverse complement strand
GATGGGGGCGGGTGTCTCGGCGGCCGGCTCGGTGACGACGGTGTCGACCTTGAGTTCCTTCATGACGGCATCGGTGATGTCATCGGCGGCGGGGTAGCGGACCAGGGGCCGGGCGAGCATCTCCTGGACGGCGGCGGCGACGTTGTTGCTCTTGAGCGGCTCGTTGGCCAGGCCGCGGGTCGCGATCACGTGCGAGTACCCCTGCTTCTCGGCGACCTGGTTGGCGGTATCGACCACGATGCGGTAGGCCTCGGCGAGCTGCTGGGTGTTGAACTCGGCGGCCTTGGCCTCGAGTTCCTGCTGGAGCTGCTGGATCTCGCGCTGCTTGGCCTGGAACTGGCCGATGAGTTCCTTGCCCTTCTCGGTCTCCTGCCCGGCGTTCATGATCTCCTTGTAGATCGACGCGATGTCCTTCTGCGGGGCCTCCAGCCGCCCCTTGAGCTCGGCCAGCTGCGCCTCGCGGGCGGGCCGGTAGCGGTCGCTCTGGACCATCTTCTCGACGACCTGGAAGGCGTTGAGGCTGGCGATCCGCTGCTCGGCGAACGCCGGGGCCGCGGGGGTGCGGGCCAGGGCGGCCGAATCAGCGGTATGGACGAGAATTCCGGCCGTGATCGCCGCGGCGACACCGGAAACGAAGACCAGGCCGTGGGTGCTGCGCATGAGGGACTCCTGAAGGGTCGAGAGTTTAGCGCCGAGGGCTGAGCCCCGGCGGAAACCACGATCCGGCCGGCCCTCCAGCCCCCATCGGCCCCCACCCACCCCCGCAGGCCGCGCTGGGGGAGCGCACGAAGCCCGCGCCCGGTCGCGTGGCGCAAAGAAATCCAAACGCAACCAAGGATGATCGCCGCGCACCGCGCGGACGCTTATGGCACCTAGTGCGCAGCGCAGGGGTGCCGGTAATCAACCGCATTCTGGTACTCACAACGGGTAGATACATCCCTGCTCTATCCGAGATACTCGCGCGTGCGGCGCGAGATCGAGCGCTCACGCAGAGCGGGCACGCGGCCTTCGCGACGGGTTCAACAGCGCTTTGCCGTTGCAAGTCTGCGCTGCGTTTGTAGGATGAAACCGCGGGTTGCCGCGCTGGGCCCGGAGCGCTCGATTGGGACCGCTGGGTCGGGACCGTTGGGTTTGGCGGCGCGCGGGTGATGCGGCGAACGGCAGCAGCGCAGTGAACACAGGAGATTCGATCCGCTGGGATCAGCATCTTGGATGATCCTGCCGCTCTTGCCGAAGGGTGAGGGCGGCGGATTGGCCCGCGGCGGCCCGATGGTCGCGGGTCGCGAAGTCCGATCGCGCGCGGCATGCTGCGCGGCCGGGTCCGAGGCCGGATGCGCGGCCGGGTCGTGGGTGGGTCGTGGGTGGGTCCGCGGTTGGGTGCGGAGTTGGCGCATCGATCTGGCGGCCCGCGGCGGCCCGGCGTGGCTCACCGCCCGCTCCCGCGCCGGGCGTACGCTCCTGGGGCGTGCAGCAGCCCCAGGGCAGCCATCCCGGCCCCGACTCGAGCCCCCGGCCCACAGCGACCGGCGGCGCGTTCGACCCCGCGCGGCCGTGGGAGTCCATCACGCTCGCGGTCTCGGGCTTTGGCGGGGATTCGGCGATCGGGGTGGTGCTGGAGGACTGGTTCTCGTTCCTCGGCGGCCGGCCGGGCGAGGTGGTGTACGTGGATGGCGGGTCGGGGTCCTCGACGGTCCGGGCGCTGACGGGGCTGCTCAAGCGCGGCCTGATCGACCGGCTCGAACTTCTGAACCCGGCCTCGTGGGAGAACAGCTTCCACCGCTGCTACATCCAGGAGCACGAATCGGGAGCGCTCGCGAGGTTCCCGTACATCCTCTTCATCAAGCCCGATGTGCTGCCGATGCGGGCGGGGCACGACCGCTGGCTCGCCGAGGATCTGGCAATGCTGGATCGGCCCGAGGTCATGGCGATCACGCTGACGCACCTGATCGATCCGCCGACGGCGGTGCGCGATGGGTACCGGGTGCACGACTTCGCGAGCCTGAACTTTGCGCTCATGAAGCGGCCCGTCTTCCGGGCGGCGATGGCCGAGCAGATCGGGGAGCTGATCGAGTCGGGCTTCCGCGGGGAGTTCCCCGGGCACATCACGTGCGAAGAGAAGTACCGGCGGGCCCTGATCGAGTGGGCGTGGCAGGGGTACTGCCGGGCGCACGGCTTGTGCACGCTGGCGCGGGAAGAGTCGAGGGAGTGGACGATCTTTCATGTGAACAAGAGCGGCTCGAAGCTGCTGCGGCTGCGGGAGAAGTTCCACGCGGGCGAGGATGTGGAGCGGCACTTCAACCAGCTGGTGAGCGTGTACCGGCCCGCGCCGCGCGGGCTGAGCAAGGCGGGAAGAGAGATCGAGGGGGCGGTGCGGGGATTGAAGAGGATGCTGCGCGGCAAGGGTGGGTGAGTCGTCGGATGCGGCCGTTGGGTGCGCTTCAACGGGGCGCCGGGATGCGGACATGGTCACAGCGCAGACTCAGGACTTCGGACTTGCATTCCTGCTTCCCGTGAAGTTCGCCCCCGCCGGCGATGCAGTGTTTGCCGGTTGTTTCCTGCGAACGATCCCCGAAACGTGGAGTCGGTCCGCATCCACCGGCGCACCGGTCTGCCCGGGGCGGCCGGCCCGCGGCACGGAGCTCGATGCACCGACGCCACCGGCCGGCGAATGAACCGGGAAACCCCGATTCGCGGTCCCGGGCGCGCCGGGCCGGGGCCCGGGTACGGCGGTTGATCGATCGCTCAGATCGCTGGGACGATCGCCCGAATTTCCACCGTCGGGAGCGTGTGTCAACAGCGGCGGGGAGTTGCGTAGAAACCCTTGGAATTCAGGTGGTTTCGCGGTATCCTGTCGTGCTTTCAACGATGCACGGAGCCGCCCCATGAACCGACTTCCCCGACTGCTGATCCTGACCTCCCTCGCGCTGGCCGGCCGCGCCATGGGCCAGTGCAGCCAGCCGTTCAGCGTGAACCTCTTCGACAGCTTCCGGAGCTTTGGAACGCCGGAGGTCGGGGAACTGCAGAACCCGGCGGCGCCGTGGCAGTACCGGGTCAACAGCACGGCGGGCGACATGCTCTCCGGCTGCCTTTCCGGTCCGGTGGCCGCGTGGGGGTATCCGCCGCAGCCTTACTCGGTTCCCCTGGTGGGACCGCTGTGCTCGCCGGACGGGGACATCAACGAGAACCCCTACCACGACCGGCCGCACTCGATGAACGCCGTGTTCATGCACCCCGGCTACAACGGGTACGACTCGAACGTGGCGTTCTGGCCAACCGCCCCCGTCACGCTCACGGCGGTCACGGTGGACGGGGAGGTCGTCGGGGACATCAGCGACGGCGTGTCGATCCGGGTGCTCGCCCACCGGCACGCGACCGGCACGGACACGACCCTCATCCCGGCGAGCGTCGTTCCCTACGCCAGCTCGGGGCACTCGAGCTTCTCCGCCAGCGCCGGCACGCTCCCGCTGACGCTCAACGGCGGGGACGAGCCGGTGTTCATGGTGATCAACAACAACGGGGCGCCCTTCGAAGACTGGTTCAGCGGGAACATCACGCTCACGATGACCGGCGGGCCGGTGATCCTCGCCCAGCCGCGCAGCGCGGGGGCCTGCCAGAACACTCCGACGAGCATCCACGTGCTCGCCGCGGGCTCGGGGGCTCTCTCGTACCGCTGGCAGAAGGAGTCCCCCGCCGGGTCGGGGCAGTACGCGGACCTGTCCGACGGGGCGACGGCGGCGGGTTCGACGATCGGCGGGGCGCTGACGGACACGCTGACCGTGATCCACGCGTCGCCCTCCGACGGTGGCCGCTACCGGTGCCGGATCACGGGACCGTGCGCCACGGTGCATTCGGCGGCCGGGGTGATCGCGCCGTGCGTCTCCGACTTTGACTGCTCGGGGTTCGTCGACACGGACGACTTCACCGCGTTCGTGCTCTCGTTCGAGGCGGGCACCGACGATGCGGACGTGGACGGCACCGGGTTTGTAGACACCGACGACTTCACGTTCTTCGTGCTCGCGTTCGAGTCGGGCTGCTGACTTCCCAACGCCGATTGCACCACGGAGTGCCGCCGAGAAGACGCGTGCAAGGCGTCGAATTCTCATTGTGCGGGAGCGGGCCGCCGGGACACCCCGGCCGAACCGGCGTGCCCACCTGGTCCGCTGGCGTGTTTCTCCGGGACTCTTCGCGGCCCTCGGCGGTGGATTCCCGCTCAGGGCCGTCAGACGGGAGGCGCTCGGGATCGCGGGGCGAACGGGAGTTGCGGCCGGCGGCTGGTTGGGCGAGCTTGATGATCGCCGCGGACGCTTTGCGGATGGTCTCGGCGTGCTTGGGGGATTCGATGGGGGAGCTGGAGATGCGGGCGAGCGCCTCGGCGGCGGCGGGGAGGGAGTGCGCGGCGATGATCCGTGCGCGGAACTCGGCGAGTTCGGTGAGCGCGGCGAGCAGGTCGCGGGATTCGGGTTGGCGGAGCCAGCGGGCGAAGGTGAGGAGATCGGTGCCGAGTTCGGCGAGCAGGTCGGGGGCCGGGCGATCGGAGGCGAGGAGGGCGGTGAGGATCCGGTTGAGGTGGTGGTCGGAGTAGAAGACCGGTGATGGTGGTGCGGCGTTGAGAGGATCGGCTGCGGTGGTTGTGGTGTGCGTTCTTGAGCTGACGGGGGATTCCTGGTGCGGGGTTGGGGTGAGGGTGGTCATGAAGGCCAGCCTATTTCGAGGCCTGGGGCGGGCTCAATGGTGATTCTGTTGGAATGGGGAGTTATCGGGGCGCTGGGGTGCAGATTGGCGCACAAACGTGGTACATCGGGGTGAGGGCGCGATCTGTGCGCGCGGGGTGAGCGCGGGTCCGGGAGGCTGTGGAACTGTTGAGTCGTCGCACCGGCAGACGAGCTGCCGGTGGCACTGGACACAGGTCCAAGAGCACGGCCAGGCCCAGGGCGGCCTGCCCGGGGCGGGTCGGCCGCACGAACCGGGGCCACCTGCCGCTCGCGCGTGAGCGATCCGCCCCGGCTCCGTTCATGGGGACGAGCGGCGCGGGGAGCGCCCTCCACGCACTTCACCGGAGACTCACATGCTCAATCCGCTGCATCGTTGCACCCGTCTCACGTGGCTCGCCGGCGCTGCGGCCGTGCTGGCGCTGGCCGGACCCGCGCACGGCGGTGACAAGAACCCGTACTGGGAGTTCAAGGACAAGGCCGCCAAGGATGCCGAGGGCGCCATCGTCGCCACGCTCCTGTGGACGCCCACCGGCAAGAAGATCGGCCAGAAGACCCAGTACACCATCGACGTCGCCAAGACCACCCGCGCCGCCGATGTCCGCGCCGACCTCATCAAGCAGATCAAGGCCGACAAGGATGTCTCGGCCGACTACGACGTCCAGGAGAAGGGCAACACCGTGCTCCTGACCCCCAAGCCCGGCCAGACACCCAAGACGCCCCTCAAGCCCGCGGCCGAGACCAAAACCAAGATCAACGCCAAGGGCGCGATCATCCCGATCGCCTGCTCCGGGGGCATCGACCCGACGATCGGAACGGCGGAGTTCGGCATCTCGGCGACCGGCTCGGACACGGACCCGGGCTTCTTCACCATCGGGCTGGAGGGCAAGGAGTACACCACGCTGACATTCGAGCAGGCAACGGGCCAGGCGATCTCGCCGCTGGAAGTCCAGATGGCGCTGCTGGTGCAGCTCAAGCAGGTCTACCAGAGCCGGGCGACCTTCGAGACCTCGACCGGCCTGCTGCGCGTGACCGATGTGTCGACCGGTGACCCCTACGGGACCGGCGATGTGGATGTGGGCGCTTCGTTCTATTCCGACGATCCGGACCTGGTCGGGTACGCCTCGATGGAAATCGTCCCCTCGCCCGGCGCGCTGGTGATCGCCGCCGCGGGCGGCCTGTTGGTCGCACGGCGGAAGCGGTAGCGGTCGTCGGTGGCCGGAGCGCCGGAGTTCGGGTTGGATCACGTGCCACGGGCGGCGTGGTGCCCGTGCGAGCGGCGGGCGGCACGCCTCAGTCTTCACTCCTTGCCACCGACCGATGCGGGCGCGGAGTTGGAGCGGAAGCCGGTTTCACCGGATGGTCCTCGGAGGCCTCGGGCCTGCGCACAGAAGACCGGGGACAGAAGTCGGGGACCGCGGGCAACTACCTGGCGTACTCGATCGCCCGCGTCTCCCTCAGCACCGTCACCTTGATCTCCCCCGGGAACGTCATCTCTTCGCTGACGCGTTTGGCGATCTGGTGGGCGATCAGGAAGGCTTCATCGTCGCCGACCTTGGAGGCGTCGATCATGACGCGGACTTCGCGGCCGGCCTGGATCGCGTAGGCCTCCTGGACGCCCTTGAAGCCCATGGCGATGTCCTGGAGCTCGGTGAGGCGCTGGACGTATTTCTCCATGCTCTCGCGGCGAGCGCCGGGGCGGGCGCTCGAGACGGCATCGGCGGCCATGACGATCGGCGTGTAGAAGCTCGTCGAGGGGATGTCGGCGTGATGCCCGCCGATCGCGTTGAGGACGGGCTCTTTCTCGCCGTACTGCCTGGCGAAGTCCATGCCGATCTTGGGGTGGCCGCCCTCCATCTCCTGGTCCATTGCCTTGCCGATGTCGTGGAGGAACCCGCAGCGGCGGGCGATCGTGCCATCAAGCCCGAGCTGGTCGGCGATGATCTGGCAGAGGTACGCGACCTCCACCGAGTGGCGCAGGACGTTCTGCCCGAAGCTGGTGCGGTAGTGGAGCTTGCCCATCGCCTCGACGATCTTGGGGTGGATGCCGCGGAGGTTGACCTCCAGGACCGCGTCCTTGCCGGCCTTGTTGATCTTCTCGCCGATCTCGGAGCGCACTTTCTCGACGACTTCCTCGATGCGGGTCGGGTGCATGCGGCCGTCGGCGATCAGGCGGTTGAGGGACTCGACCGCGACGGCCTGGCGGATCTTGTCGAAGCAGGAGACGACGATGACGCCGGGGGTGTCGTCGACGATGATGTCGACGCCGGTGGCCTTCTCGATCGCCCGGATATTGCGTCCCTCGCGGCCGATGATGCGTCCCTTCATGTCGTCGGAGGGGATCTCGACGGTGCGGACGGTGGACTCGCTGGTGTGCTCCCCCGCGTAGCGCTGGACGGCCATGAGGGTGATCTCGCGGGCCTTGTTCTTGGCCTCGTGCTCGGCCTCCTCGATGATCTTGCGGGCGACCTTGGCGGCCTCCTGGCGCGACTCGCTCTCGACCCGCTCGAGCAGCAGCTCCTTGGCGGCCGCGGGGGTGAGGTCGGCGATCTTGAAGAGCTTGTCCTTCTGCTCCTGCAGGACCTGCTCGGTCTGGGCTTCCTTCTGGGAGATCCGCTCGTCGCGCTGCTTGAAGGAATCGGCCTGGCGCGAGAGGGTCTGCTCCTTGAGGGTGAGCATCTCCTCCTTGCGGTCGACCAGGTCCTCGCGTTTGGCGAGCCGGCGTTCGTTCTCGCGGATCTCGCCGCGCGACTGCTCGAGCTCCTTCTCGGCGCGCTCCTTGCGTTCCATCAGGGCGCGTTCGGCCTCCAGGCGGAGCTTCTCCCCCTCGGTGCGGGCGTCGGACTGGGCCTGTTCCCGGATGCGGCGCGCATCGGTCTGGGCCTGCGAGATGCTCGCCAGGCCCAGGGCCTTGGAGATCCCCAGCGCGGCCAGCGCTCCAATAACCACTCCGCCGGCGAGCCAGCCGAACTCGGCGGCTCCGACCGCTGCAAGCAGGACGACGTCAGGGTGCATCGTTGACGGTCCTCCACTCGCGGCGAGCCAAGGCGCGCCGCGTCCCAGATAAACCGCGGTGGGGCGGCGACGATGGGAGGAACCGAGGAACGTGCGGATGCGGTCATCAGACGCGGGCGTGTGCCCGCGTGCGCCCCGGTCTTGCGCGGCCGCGGGGCCGTCAGGACCGGGGTAGAGATCAAAGTCCGCATCGAATGCGGGAGGAATTCCGAACTCGGCCGCCCGGGCGGCGGGAAGAACCCGGGAAAAACATGATCCGCCAATGCTCCGGCCAAGGTCCGGATTCTCCCGAACCACACTATCCGAGATGCCCGATGAAAGAACCGGGCGTCAAACAATCGGTCCCGTCGAATCGCCGCGATCACTCGCGGAGAGACTAAATTCCAAACCGATCGCCCCGGCGATCGGCCTTTAGCAGATTCTACACGAAAGCGTCGGTGATGTTGCGGCGGTGTTCAAGGTTGGGGTGTTCATGGATCCCGGCCGGCTCGGCCGATGCTGGACCTTGACGTTTGGCGGCGGGTCTTGGCGGGCGTGATCGGTAGATGTACGGCATTGGGAGTCTAGAAATGAGCAATCGGCCGCGCGGCGTTCGGGTCGGCTTGGGTTCTATGTCGCGGTTGGTGGGGGGGTTGGTGTGGGGGCTTGTAGTCGGGTCGGCGGCGAGCGGCCTGGGAGGCTGCTCGGCCCGGCTGATGAGGCACGAGATGGTCCCGATCACCGGCATCGAGGCCGCGCAGTCGGGGGCCCTGGCGGTGGATGTCCAGAACATCCGCGGGGCCGTTGAGATCGTCGCGGTCGGCACGCTCAAGGCGCCCGAGGTCACGGTGACGAGGCTGGAGGCGGGCCAGGCCGATGTCGGCCGGTTCGTCGGGAGCCAGGTGGTGCCCGGTGAGTTCGGCTCGGTGCTGCGGGTGGTGAGCGCGGACACGGCCGAGGGCAAGGCCCCGCGGTGCATGATCACGGTGCGGGTGCCGGCGTGCGATGGGCTGCGGGTGCGGACCGCCGATGGGGATGTGCGGGTGAGCGGGGTCGGCGGGGCGGTCGACATCGAGGTCGGGCCGTGCGTATCAGGATCGGGGGGCGTGGTCCTGGTCACGGGCCGGGCGTTGAACCAGCCGGTGTCGATCGTGACCAGCGGCGGGCCGGTGTCGGCGAGCATCCCGGCCAGCAGCGAGCTTGTGATCTCGGCCCAGACCGGCGAAGGGAAGGCGAGCCTGGTCAGCAGCAGCGCGCGGGTGGTGACGACCAGGACGACCGTGAAGACCTTCGAAGCGCGGGTGGGAGGGGGCACGGGGGATGCATCGCCGATGAGCATCAGGGCGATGAAGGGCGATGTCACGGTGAAGGTGGATGCCAACCCGCGGTAGAGAGGCCCGCCGGCGGGGCGGCACTTACCATTGCGGGTGCAACGCCGGGCCTTTGGTGTGATCGTGATCGGTGGCGGGCACGCCGGCGTGGAAGCGGCGTGGGCGGCGGCCAATCTGCTCGCGGCGGACACGGGCGTGGCCCTGGTCACCATCGATCCATCGAAGATCGGGGTGATGTCGTGCAACCCGGCGATCGGCGGGCTCGCCAAGGGCCAACTGGTCCGCGAGATCGACGCCATGGGCGGGCTGATGGGGCTGGCCACCGACGCGACCGGGATCCAGTTCCGGGTTCTGAACACATCGAAGGGCCAGGCGGTGCACGGACCGCGGGCCCAGTGCGACAAGCACGCGTACGCGGGCGCGGTGCAGATGCTCATCGCCTCGCGTGCGGAGATCGAGGTGGTGGGGGGGATGGTGGAGCGGCTGGTGGTCGAGGGAGGGAAGATCGCGGGGGTGGTGGTCAAGGCGCACGGAGAGCTGGTCGAGCTGGTATCGCGGGCGGTGGTGCTGACGACCGGGACGTTCATGCGTGGGCTGATGCACACGGGGGAGCGCAAGACCGAGGGCGGGCGCCACGGGGAGGCGGCGGCCAACGGGATTTCCGGTGCGCTCGAGGAGCTGGGGTTCGAGCTGGGCCGTCTCAAGACCGGGACGCCGCCGCGCCTGAAGCGATCGAGCATCCGGTGGGAGGAGTTGGCGCCGCAGTGGGGGGATGATCCGGCGGTGGCGTTCAGTGCGCTGACGCGAGGGGGTGAGGGGGGAGCGAGTGAGCGAGTGAACGGGGAGGGGGAGCGAGCCGAACCAGGAGCACGAGGAGCAGTGGCGGGAGTGGGAGGACCACCGGCCGAAGCCGGGGGCTCTGAGGGGGGCGTCACGGCGATCCTGGAAGCCTGGCGTGACCGCGGATTCGAATTCGACCGCTTCCCGCTGTTGCCGCAGGTCGAGTGCCGGCAGACGGGGACAACGGCGGCTGCGCACGAGTTGATCCGGGCGAACCTGCACCGGGCGCCGATGTACAGCGGGCAGATCGAGTCGATGGGGCCGCGGTACTGCCCGAGCATCGAGGACAAGGTGGTTCGGTTCGCGCAGCGCGACACCCACGGCGTGTTCCTCGAGCCCGAATCGCTGGGGGACGACTGGATCTACTGCAACGGCATCTCCACATCGCTGCCGGCCGATGTGCAGGACCGGATCGTGCGCTCGATGCCCGGGTGCGAGGCGGCGGAGATCTACCGCTACGGGTACGCCGTCGAGTACGACATGGTGCGGCCGCACCAGATCCTGGCCGGCGGCATGACCCGGATGGTCGAGGGGCTCTTCCTGGCCGGGCAGATCAACGGCACCAGCGGGTACGAGGAGGCCGCGGCCCAGGGGCTGATCGCCGGGATCAACGCGGCCCACCACGCGCTGGCTCGCGGCGAATTCACGCTCGGCCGCGACGAGGCCTACATCGGCGTGCTCATGGACGACCTGGTGACCAAGACGCCCGTTGAGCCGTACCGCATGTTCACCAGCCGCGCCGAGCACCGCCTGCTCCTGCGCGCCGACAACGCCGCCGACCGTCTCACCCCGATCGCCCAGCGCCTCGGGCTGCTGGACGGCACACCGCTGGGCCGGCGCCGCGCCGCGGGGATGGACCGCCGCCGCGCGCAGATGCGCACGCTCAACGCGGCGATCGACGGGGCCGGGCTCGCGCCCGGACCGGCCTCGGCGCCGCTGGCGCAGCTGCTCCGCGGCCAGGAGTTCGGGCTCGCCGACCTCAAGCGGGCGATCACCGGGACCGAAAGCGGCGAGGGGTTCGACCGGTCGGTGTGGGAGACCGTGTACGCGGATCGCCGCTACGAAACCTACATCGTGCGCCAGCGCGCGGAGATCCGGCGCCAGGCGGAGATCGAGCACCGGCGCATCCCGCCGGGCGCCGATTTTTCCTCGATGGACGGCCTGCGGGCCGAGGCCCGCCAGGCGCTCGAGAAGTTCCGCCCGCGGACCTTCGGCCAGGCCGGGCGGCTCGAGGGGATCACGCCCGCCGACCTGACGCTGCTGGCCGTGCTCGTGAAGCGACAGCGCGGGATCCCCGACCCCGGCGATGCCGATGCCGCGGCGTGAGCGGGGACCGCCCCGCCCCTCGGGTCCACCAGGGGATGAACTGGTCGGGAAGTCCGCATTCTGTCCGCACGGTTTCTTGGCCAAGTCTTTGCGCCCCGGGGCCGGTTCCTCGCGGGCGCACTCTTGACGCGATAGTCCACAGACCCGAAACTGGACCCGCTCGCAGTGCCCGGGTCCCGGAGAGTGATGCCCGCCGGAGATCGGCGCCCCAAAGACGGGGCCGCCGGTCGTGGTGGTTGTGGTTGGATCGCACGGCGCTGCGGGACTTTGGGGCGGGAAACCGCCCGGGAGCAGAGACATGACGAGGCGTCCGAACCTGAACCGTCGGCTGGCCGGTGGGCTTTCGTGCGCTGCGATCGCCGCCGCCGCGGGCGTGTGCACCGCCGAGCCGCCGCCCGTGCACGCGTGGACGAGCTTCTACGCCGGGCCCGCGGGCTTCTACAACAACGCCAAGGCGATCACGACCGACCCGGCGGGCAACATCTACGTCATCGGCGAGTCGGCGACAGGGACCGGCTCGGCGATGGCGACCGTCAAGTACTCGCCCTTCGGCGCGGAGCTCTGGAGCAAGCGCTACCTCGGCAAGCCCACCGGCAGCGACAGGCCCTTCTCGGTGCTGGTCGGGCCCGACGGCAACATCATCGTCGCCGGGATGTCCGACGGCACCCTGGGGCCCAACGGGAACTCGTTCGCCGACTACCTGATCGTGAAGTACAACGCCGCCGACGGCACGCAGATGTGGGAGCAGCGCTACGACGGGCCGGGGAACAACTTCGACGCCCTGATCTCCGCGACCCTCGACCCCGACGGCAACGTGCTGGCGACCGGGCAGTCCTGGTCGGGCGTCGATTACGACTGGGTCACGATCAAGGTGGACTACCTCACGGGAGCGCTGCTATGGAACGTGTCGCAGGACGGCGTCAGCGGCGGGCCCGACGGGGTCAACGACGCGGCGCTGGGGATCGCCTCGGACAGCGCCGGCAACGCCTACGTCACCGGCTGGGTGCAGGTCGGGTACGACTTCGACAACGAGGTGAACCTCTACGCCTACGGCACCGCGCGGTACTCACCCGCCGGTGACCGGGACTGGTTCACCGTGATCGGCGACGAGGCCAACACCGGCCAGGCGGTCGCGATCGCGATCGACGGCAACGGCAACCCCGTCATCACCGGCAGCAAGTACCCCGACGGAACGTACGAGCTCGACGCCGGCACCGGCGATCCCGTCTGGTCCAACGACTACCAGGGCCCCGGCGGCGTGGTCGCGTTCCCCTACGCGCTGCAGATCGCCCCCGACGGGGACGTGGTGATCGCCGGGTCGGTGTGCATCGGCACTTCGTTCTGCGATGAATCGCACGCGGCGTGGAAGATCTCCCGCGTTGATGGCGCGCTGGAGTGGGACTCGACGTACACGGCCCACCCGGCCAACCGCGCGGGCGGATCGGCGCACGGGCTGGCGATCGACGCCGACGGCAACGTCTACACCACCGGCTACTACATCTTCTTCTCCGGCCCGCAGCGCGCGGTCACGCGGCGGATCGACGCCGACGGCGCCGAACGCTGGGTCGACAGCTTCCTGGGCACCGCCCCGGGCGGCGCGACGCCCGATGCCGCGAATTTCGCGGCGACCATCGACCCGCTCGCCGGCGGCGTGGTGACGCTGGGCACCGAGGGCAAGTCCTCCGAGTCCTACCTCACCACGATCAAGTACCGCCCCTGCAGCGCGGACTTTGATGGCACCGGCTTTGTCGACACCGACGACTTCGACGCCTTCGTGCACGCCTTCGAGGCCGGCGGCGACGACGCCGATTTCGACCAGTCCGGCTTCGTCGATACCGACGATTTCGATGCCTTCGTCCACGCCTTCGAGCTCGGCTGCTGAGGCCGCCGGCCGCCACGACCAACCGCTCTCGGACGTTGGCGATCCGCCCCGCCCCGATGCTCGCCGGGCACCCTCAACCCGCATCCCCGCCCGGTCGATACTGGACGCATGAGTACGTTTTCTGGGGCTGGGGATCACGCCGCGCTCACCGGCCGGGAGCGGACCTTCGGTGCCGACGAGATCATCGTCAGCAAGACCGACGCCAAGGGCCGGATCACCTACGCCAACCGCGTCTTCCAGCGCGTCTCGGGCTACACGGAGGCCGAGCTGCTGGGCAAGCCCCATAACCTGATCCGCCACCCGCAGATGCCCCGCTGCGTCTTCAAGTACCTGTGGGACACGCTCGGCCAGGGCCGCGAAGTGTTTGCCTACGTCGTCAACCGCGCCAAGAACGGGGACCACTACTGGGTGTTCGCCCACGTGACCCCCAGCTACGACCTCAACCACCGCCTGATCGGCTATCACTCCAGCCGCCGCGTGCCGTGCGCCTCGGCGGTCGCCAAGGTCAAGCCGATCTACGACCAGCTCCTGGCGATCGAGCGGCGGCACCGCCTGCCCCGCGACCAGTGGGGGGCCTCGCTGCCGGCGCTGGTCGACCTGCTCACCAAGGCGGGCGTGTCGTACGACGAGTTCGTCTTCTCGATCACCGAGCCGCCCGCGGCGCGGCGTTCGTCGGCCCAGGGAGTGCACGCGCGATGAACCACACCGTGGACCAGCCCCCGGCCGCCCAGGTCAGCACCCAGCAGTGGATCGCCGAGGCGGTCCGCGTCTGCAAGGCCGCCGCGACCGGCGACCTCGAGGCGCGGATCCTCAATATCAATGCGCCCCCCGCGCTGGCCGAGCTGCTCCACGGCATCAACCACATGCTCGACATGACCGACGCGTTCGTGCGGGAGGCGACCGCCTCGCTGGAGTTCGCCGGCCAGGGCAAGTTCTTCCGCCGCGTCCTGCTGGAGGGGATGCTCGGTTCGTTCTGCCGCGCGGCGGGCTCGATCAACGCCGCGACCCACCAGATGCAGCACGAGCGCGAGGCGCTCAAGGCCGCCGAGGGCCAGCGCCTGGCCCTCGAGAGCGACTTCGCCGGCGTGCGGCAGGTGGTCTCGGGCTTCGCCGCCGCGACCTCGCGCATCGAGCAGATGTCGCGCGTGATCAACCAGTTCGCCGACCAGACCGCCCTGCTCTCGATCAACGCCTCGATCGAGGCCGCGCGGGTGGGCGACGCCGGCCGGGGCTTCGGCGTGGTCGCCGGCGAGGTCAAGCGCCTGGCCGCCGAGGCCGCCAAGGCCGCCGACGAGATCCAGGTCTGCGCCCAGGAGCTCCACCAGGCCAGCGGCAGGTCCACCGAGGCGATCGACCAGATCTGGGGCGTGATCCTCGGGCAGTCCAAGAAGCCCGGCGGCCCGCCCGCCGCGGCGTGAACGCGCCTACGGGATGCACCCGAACACCTGGATGCGGTTGTTGTACGCGTCGGAGACGTGCAGCCTGCCGGCGCTGTCCACCGCGACCGCCGGGGTGAAGTTGAACTGGCCCAGGCCGCTGCCGGGCGTTCCGATGGTTGCGTAGTACTGGCCTTGGGCGTTGAACACCACCACGCGGTTGTTGTTGCTGTCGGCGACGAACAGCCGGCCCGCGTGGTCGATCGCGACCCCGCGCGGCGCGTTGAAGCTCGAGGTGATCTGGGACATGGGTACGCCCGTGGACGTGAAGATCTGCACGCGGTTGTTGTCGCGGTCGGCGACGTAGATGTTGCCCGCGGCGTTGAAGCAGATCGCCCGCGCCGCCTTGAACTGGCCCAGCGCGCTGCCGAAGGCGCCGAACTTGGACAGGAAGACGCCGGTGCCGCTGAAGACCTGGACCCGGTTGTTGTCCGTGTCGGCGACGTAGATGTTCCCCGTCGGGCCCACCGCGATCCCCAGGGGGTAGTTGAACTGCCCGTTGCCGCCGCCCAGCGTGCCGAACTTGAACTTGAACGCCCCGGCGCTGTTGAAGACCTGCACCCGGTTGTTGCTCGAGTCGGCGACGTAGATGTTCCCCAGCGTGTCGAGGGCCACGCCGAAGGGCGCGATGAGCTGCCCGTTTCCCGTGCCCCCGGTGCCGAACGCCAAGAGCAACTTGCCGGTGCGATCGAAGACCTGGATCCTGTTGTGCTGGGTGTCCGCGACGACGATGTTGCCCTGGGCGTCGACCGCGACGCCACGCGGTGCGGAGAGCTTGCCCTGGCCGATCACGGTCACCATCGGGGCCGCGAACTTGGCGGTGCGCACGGTCGGCCGGGCCGAGAGGGCGTAGGCGAGCAGGTAGGTGTTGGGGCTGACCTCGACCGTCTCGACGCGCGTGAAGACGCCCGAGCTCTGCGAACCGAGGGCGATCAGGGCCCCGGGCTGCGCGGGGCCCTGCCCCCCCTCGATGGTGCCGTCGGGGAAGAGGCGTTTCATGCGCAGCGCCACCTGCGTGCTGGGCATCCCAAGGTCGTAGTAGGTCAGCAGGCGCGTGCACGGGCTGGCGGTCACGTTCGAGCCGCCCTGGCGGGAGTTGGGGAACCCCAGCGGGTCGGTGGCGATCCACAGGCCCCCGACCATGCCCGTGGGGTCGACCTGGTCGAGCACCACGCCGGCGGGGGTCACGCGCTCGCCGGTGATGTCGGAGGTCACGCAGTTGGTGATCCGCTCGTCGTTGTGGGTGACGAAGAAGTTCGCGCCGTCGAAGGCGCTGCGGCTGCCCTCCTGGCAGGAGAACGCCCGCGTGGTCGCGAACGGCGAGCCGATGATCGTCCCCAGGGCCGGATCGACGAACGCGCCGAAGATGTCGATCGCCTCGCCGGGGTACGCCGCGCGGTCGCGCTCGTCGTCCCAGGTCACCAGGAACTTCCCCGCGCCGAACGACGCCGAGGCGTTCTTCTTCAGCCCCTGCGAGGAATCGCCCATCGCCAGCACGTACCCGCCGGGCAGGTCCATCGTCGCGCCCGTGGAGGCGCTGACCCGCATCGTGCTGATCCCCCCGTAGATCGAGTCCGACGCCGTCCGGAACGGCACCAGGAACGTGTCGACCCCGTCGGAGGCCGGCTGGCGCTGGTTGTGCTGCACGCCCGGCTGGTTGCTGATCACGATCGGCGTCGGGTCGAGCACCACGCCGTTGGTGTTGATCCGGGTCGCGAACAGGTCCGTGGTGTCCCCGTCCCCCACGCCGTTGCCCCACACGACCAGGAACGTGTTCCCGCACGCCGCGATGCGCGGGTCGCCCTCGTTCGTGCCCGCGGCACCGATAAGCTTGAGACCGACCGGCGGGCTCAGCGGCAGACCGGTCGGACCCAGCAGCACGCCGTAGACATCCTGGTTGCCCGTGCGGTTGTCCGACCACACCGCCAGCGCGCGGCCGTTGGCCGCCCGCGCGATCCCGATCCCCCCCTGGCCCAGCACGGTCGCCGCCGGGTTGCCCAGCGTGATCGGAGTGCCCAGGATCGCCTGCGCCCCGGTGATCGACGATGCGCCCGCGAGCACCGCCGCCGCGAGTGCCCCCGTCCACGCGGTCCGATCGCGGCGCGGGCCGGCCCAGAGCGCTGTCCCAAGAAGCCTGCGCAGGATGTTCATGTCCTTCCCCCTGGTACCGCCGGCCGCGGCGCGGCCCGCCGGAACGCTCAGCATAAACGCAAGCCGCCCCGGATACCAGTGGTTTTCATCCCGGCGCACCGCGGGCGCGGCCGGATCCCGCCCCCGGAACGCTCAGCAGCCGGCCTCGAAGGCGTGCACGAAGCCATCAAAGTCGTCGGTATCGACAAACCCCGATCCGTCGAAGTCCGCCGACGGATCTCCCGCCTCGAAGGCGTGCACGAAGGCATCGAAGTCCTCCGTGTCGACAAAGCCGCTGGCATCAAAGTCCGCCGCGCACGCCGGGGGCTGGAACTCGTGCGCCCCCAGGTCGATCGCCGGCACGCCCACCCCGGTGTCGATCGCCAACGGGTCGTCGGTCCGCCGCGGCAGCCCGTCCAGGTCGGTCGTGACCCACGCCGGCAGCGCCGTGGAGTCCCCCGCGTCGATCGCCGGGGATCCGCGCCGCAGCCGCAGGTCCCCGGCGGAGGGGTCGACGAACAGCGGGTCGGCGTCGGTGTTGCCCGTGCCGGCGAACCCGCCCTCGACGTTGGAGTACACCACATCCAGGTGCGCCTGGTTGGCGACCGGGCTCTTGATGAGCGTGGCGATCTCCTGGGCGCTGGTGTTGCCGCGCACGATGCTGTTGGCCAGCCGGATCTGGCCGCTGCGCCCGATCCGCAGGTCCAGCCCGGTGCCGGTGTTCTGGTGCACGGTCGTGTTCGCGATGTCGATGACGCCGCCGTAGAGGCTGTACTCCGGCTCCCCGCAGGTCGAGACGCTCAGCCCGCCCCCGCGGACCCCGGTGTTGCCGGCGAACACGCAGTCGTAGATGCCCGCCGTCGCCCCGTCGCCCACGCGCACATCCGCCCCGCCGCCGTAGTAGGTCTGGCCGTAGTTCACGCCGTCCTTCCAGCACGGCGAGGAGTAGATGCCCGTGTCGCAGCACGCCGAGGCGGTGTTGCCCGTGAACCGCGAGCCGGTGAGCGTGAACGCCGGCGGGCTCCCCGGCAGCCCCGCAGAGTGCCAGCCCTGCGCGAAGACCCCGCCCCCGAAGCCCGAGGTGTTGTCCTCGAACCGGCAGCCCTCGACCCGGACCGTCGAGTCCTCCCCGATCTCGCTGGTGGTCAGGCCGATGTTGAGCCCCGCGCCGAACGCCGCGCTGTTCCCCGTGAACGCGCAGTCCTCCACGTCCGCCCGCCCGCACGACTGCACGCGCAGCCCGCCGCCGTGCGAGGCCGTGTTGTCGCTGAACCCGCAGCCCAGGACCGAGTTCTCCCCGCAGGACTCGATGAACATGCCCCCGCCCTGGGACGAATTGTTCTGCGCGAACTGGCACCCGCTCACCAGCGTGCTCGCCGTGTCCTGCACACGCACCGCGCCCCCGTACGACGCGTAGTTGTTGAGGAACGAGCAGCCCGTGATCTCCAGCGTCTGGCCCCCCGAGCCGCACAGCCCGATCGCCCCCCCGCGCGAGGTCCCCAGGTCGGGGTCCGACACGTACAGCCCGTTGTCCACAAAGTCGCAGTCGATCACCCGCAGGCTGCCCCGGTGCGCGTAGATCGCCCCGCCCCAGATCACGTCCAGGTCGAACCCGTTGTGGACGAACCGGCAGTCCCGGATCGCCAGCGCGCAGAACGACCCCACGTAGATCGCCCCGCCCACCGGCTTGGCCGAGGTGCAGTTGGGACGCAGGCTCCCCTGCCCGTTGGTGAACGTGAACCCCTCGACCACCGTGCCGAACGTCTCGCCGTCGATCGCCACCAGGATCGAATCGCCCGGGAGCGCCGCCCCGTCCAGCGTCGTGACCTCCGGACCGCCCGAGGACCTGAGCGTGATCTGCCGGCCCGACATCCGCAGCGCCTCGGCGTACGCGCCCGGGGCGACCACCACCGCGTCGCCGTCCACCGACGCCTCGATCGCCGCCTGGATGGTGGGATACTCGGCCGGAACGTGCAGCTCCGCCGCAGCGCACGGGCCCGAGGGCAGGCCCGAAAGAAGGCCAAACGGCAGGCCCATCAGCGCGGCCGGGCCGCGCACGCGGGCGAATCGATGCGGCGCCATGAGAATCTCCTTCAGGCCAGGACATCCCCACGCGCGGTCGTTCCCAACGGCCGCGATCCCCA
>JBGAOZ010000010.1:0-142473 GCA_044221545.1 Phycisphaerales bacterium | reverse complement strand
GGGATGAAGCGCACGGTGGGCTCGACGCTGGGCGCCCGCAAGGAGCGGACGCTGTTCCACGAAGCCGCCCTCAAGGTCCTCACCTACGCCGTGCGTGTGTAGGGCACTTGTTCCAAAGTGTGATGTTGTCTACAGAGCATGAGGGTTTCTTGACGGTCGGACACCCAAGATCAGGTTCTGAAGGCCGATGCGCCGGACTCCACGGCGCCGGCGCGGGGAGCCGGGCTAGAAACCTCGGCGGATGTAGCCCAGGAGCACGAGAACAAGCAGGATGACAAGCACCACGCCGATCCCACCGGTGGGCCGGTAGCCCCATTTGCGGCTGTGGGGCCACGTGGGGAGACTTCCGAACAGGAAGAGGACGAGCACGATGAGGATGATGGTACCCAACGGGACTTTCCTGCCGTTGCGACGGCATCGGATCCTGGAAGGCGCGGTGGTCACTTGGACATTTTGGCGATCAGCTCGACCAGTTCCTGGTACATCTTGTCGGCGGCGGCGCCGCCGTTGCTGACGGCCAACCTGTGGCAGGTCTTGAGGTGCGATTCGAGGAGGGATTTGGCGACCGTCTGGAGCGAGGCGCGGGCCGCGGTGATCTGCACGATGATGTCGGCGCAGTAGCGGTCTGCTTCGATCATCCGCTCGATGCCGTCGACCTGTCCCCTGGCGCGGCGTAGCTGGCGGATGTTGGCCGCTCTCGTCGCCGGGTCGATCCCGGCGGCGAGCCGATCAACGAAACGGCCATCATCACTCTCTCTCGCCGTGGCTTTCACAGCTCGCTGGGCCATAACCGATGTCTCCGGAAGCAGGATGCCGGGCTCAGGCCTTGGCGGTGGCGGGTGCGGGGGACGCCACGGTCGCCGGGGTAGCGGCGGGCTGGGCGGTCCCGCAGGACTTGGGCTCGGCGACGGCGTGGGCGGCCGCGTGCTTGACCGCGGTGGCGCACGCATGGCCGGACTTGCGGCCCGGCGCCGTGGGGCTAGCGGTCTGGTTGGAGGCCGAGCCGGCCTGGTCTGCATGCACTCCTTCGCGGGACTTGAAGCCGGCGGTCGCGACGGCAGCGCACGCGGCGTTGCACGCGGACAGATCGGCGCCGATGGTGGCCGCGCCGACCTTGGCCGCCTGGGTCGAAACACCCTGGACGTTCTGGAGGGCGGCCGTGACCTTCTGCACGCCGGCATCACCGGACATGCCGTCAATCTCGAGCGTCCGGGTCGTCCTTGCAGTTGCTTCCATGTTGTCTTTCTTGTTCGATCGGTTGTTCCGGCGAGGCTTCGTGCTCGGCGTGCGGGCGCAATACTATACCCCCGTAGGGTATCAGGGCGCTGGCAACCCGCGATTTGGTCGAAGATGGGGGCGCGGATGCCCCACGTCCGGCAGCGCAACGGGTCGCGCTCTGGAGCCGCGAAACGTCCGAGGATGCGCCACCTCCCGCGGTGCTTGCGGCCAACGAGCGGGATCCGGATGGGTGCCGATCATGACGACGCGCTGGAGCGCGCCCCGGCGGTGCGATCAACAGCCGATTTCGAACGCGCGGACGAAAGCGTCGAAGTCTTCGGTGTCGACGAAACCCGTGTGATCGAAATCGGCGGCGGGCGCACCGGCCTCGAAGGCGACCACGAAGGTGTCGAAGTCGTCGGTGTCCACGAATCCGGTGCGGTCGACGTCGGCGGGGCAGTAGTTCTCGCCGAGCCACAGGATCGCGGCGTAGATCTCCTTGCCGGTGGGGAGGATCGTCGAGGGCGGCGGGGCGAACCCCGGGCCGCGGAGTTCGGGGGTCCAGCTGAGGGTGTTTCGGTCGCCGTAGTACCAGTCGATGCTGCCCCCGCTGACGGGGTAGAGCGTGGTGTAGCACTGGCCGGTGGTGTACGAGATGCCGCCGGAGGACAGGATTGCCTGTCTCATGCCCAGGCCCAGGCGGTTCAGGGCGCCGGCGCCCGGGGCGGGGCTGGCGGTGTAGCCCCAGGAGTAGAGCAGCAGCGGGCCGTAGGTGTGGACGTCCAGGTGCATGACGATGCCGGGGTTGGCGAGCGTCCAGTCGCGCATCGCCGCGGTCTCGGGCTCTGAGAACGGGGCGGTACCGCGGTAGGTGTCGCTCGAGCCGCTGCCTGAGGAGCCGTTGTCGGACCCCCAGGCGAAGCTCCAGTTGCGGTTGAGGTCGACACCGAAGCCGCCGCCGGCGTTGGCGCGGCGGTTCTTGCGCCAGTAGCGGTCGTTGGTCCAGGTGTAGGAGTAGCCGTCGGCATTGACGACGGGGATGATCACGACCTCGTAGGTGTCCAGGAGGTTGGTCGCCCTGGATTCCGTGCCGTACCCGTTGACGAGCTGGTCGGCGATGTACATCGTGGTCATGACGCTGAGCCACTCGCGGGCGTGCTGGACGCTGTTGAGGAGCAGGATGGGCTTGACCGCGCCCTGCTGGGCCGGCAGGCCGCTGAGACGCAGGGCGTAGATCTCCCGGTTCTGAAGGGAGGAGCCGATGGTCTGGCGCCGGGCGATGTCGGGGCGCAGCGCCACGAGCTGGTTGGTGTAGTCGCTGATCTGGTCGGCGTTCTTAAAGTCGTCGAACCAGCCGCGCGGCGCGGGGCCGGAAAGCCGGCGGGCCTCGTCGTCGATCACCGACTGCAGGTCGGGGATGAGGATCTCGCAGGCCATGCCCGCCCCGCGCAGCGCGCGGAGCTGCGGGGCGTCGACGCGGTAGTCAAGGGTGCCCCAGTCCGAACCCTGCGCGGGGCCGGCGGAGTGGGACCAGCAATCCAGGGCCAGCTGGTTGATGAGCAGGAGATCATGCGCACCGCGCAGGGTCACGCGCACGAGCATCTGCCCGTCGTAGCGCGTGCGGTCAGGGGAATCGAGCGGGCACAGGGGCTGGGAGTGCGCGTCGGGCAGGGTGCCGCACAGGGCCAGCAGCGAGATGATCGCGGCGGCGGCACGCCGGCCGGGGCGGTTGGGTACGGATCCGTGCAGTCGGGACATATTCGTTTCTCCGTCGTACAGACAGCCTACCACAGGATGTCGGCAGAGTCAGTGGTCTTTGCGGCTCTGGGGGAATGTTTGCGGTCGAACGCCCGAATCTCTACAGTGCCGCCCCATATGGCGATCCAGCAGTTGAGCCCCGAGCAGGTCGAGACGTTCACGCCGGCCCAGAAGGACCGGTGGTGGCTGGAGAATGTCTTCCGGGGCGACATGCCCCAGCTGACGCTGCGGTCGGGGATCACGGGGTTCCTCCTGGGCGGGTTCCTTTCGGCGACCAACCTGTACGTGGGGGCCAAGACGGGCTGGACGCTGGGCGTGGGGCTGACGAGCGTGATCCTGGCGTTCTCGATGTTCCGGATCCTGTCCGCGATGGGGGCGCGGGACATGACGATCCTGGAAAACAACGCGATGCAGTCGATCGCGACCAGCGCGGGGTACATGACCAGCCCGCTGATCTCGGGCCTGGCGGCGTACATGATGGTCAAGAACGCGGTGTTCCCGTGGTGGCAGATGCTGCTGTTCAACGTGGTGCTCTCGCTGCTGGGGGTCCTGGTCGCGTTCCCGATGAAGCGGCGGTTCATCAACGTGGAGCAGCAGCCGTTCCCCGAGGGCCGCGCCTGCGGGGTGCTGCTGGACACGCTCTACAGCGGGGCGAAGGCGACGGGGCTTTTCAAGGCCAAGGCGCTGGCCGCGGCGGCGATCTTCTCCGGGACGCTCAAGTTCTGCACGGGGACGGCGTACCAGACGTACATCCAGGGCCGGCTGTTGGGGCTCAAGACGGTGAGGTGGCTCTCGGACAACCCCCTGAACTGGCTGTTCGAGAAGTTCCATCTCTGGGGCGTCCCCGCGACCCGGCTGGACCTGAGCCCGTCGCTGGACCTGGCGATGTTCGGGGCCGGCGGGCTCATGAATATCCGCTACGGCGCCAACATGTTCGCGGGGATGATCGCGACGTACTACTTCGCGGCGCCGCTGGTGATCCGCGCCGGCGATGCGGTGACCAGCAAGGGCGTGGTGATCACGCCGGAGATGGAGTTCAAGCGGGTGGAGGTGCTCAACTCCTGGCTGCTGTGGCCGGGGGTGGTGATGCTGGTGAGCGCCTCGCTGCTGGCCTTTCTCTCCAAGCCGAAGGTCATCATCTCCTCGTTCACGGGCCTGTTCCGGGGCAAGGCCGACGCGTCCAGGCAGGACTGCGTACGGCACATCGAGTTCCCGCTGTGGATCAGCTTCGTGGGGATGCCGATCCTGGGGGCCCTGGGCGTGTGGATGGGGCACGAGTGGTTCGGCGTCAAGCCCGCGCTGGGGGCGCTGGCGATCCCGCTGATCATCGTGCTGACGCTGATCGCCGTGAACGCGACGGCGCTGACGAGCATCACGCCGACGGGCTCGATGTCGAAGATCACGCAGCTGACGTTCGGGGTGCTCGACCGCGGTAACCCGGCGACCAACCTGATGACCGCGTGCATGACGACCGAGGTCGCGAGCAACGCGTCGAACCTGCTGATGGACATCAAGCCCGGGTACATGCTGGGGGCCAAGCCGCGCCAGCAGGCGATCGGGCACTGCATCGGGATCCTCTCGGGCGCCCTGGCGAGCACGCCGCTGTTCTACATCCTGTTCCTCGCGGGGCACAAGGACAACCCGATCGTGCCCGCCAACCCGGCGCTGGCGTCCCAGCCGGTCGCGGATTTCCTGGTGACCAAGGAGTATTCCTTCACGGCCGCCGTGCAGTGGAAGGGGATCAGCGACCTGATCAGCAAGGGGATGGCCAACCTGCCAGAATCCGCCAAGTGGGCGATGTTCGCCGCCCTGCTGTTCGGGATCGGCTTCGAGGTCGTGCGGATCATCTCCAAGAACAAGAGCCCGATCTCCCCGGTGGCCTTCGGCCTGGGGATCGTGCTGACGCCCGACTCGGTGCTGTGGATGTTCCTCGGATCGCTCTTCTTCTGGGTGATGGGCAAGGTCTATGCCGCCCGCACGCAGTCTCTTGGCTGGAGGCTCTGGATCGACACGCACGAGCCGATCTGCGCCGGCCTGATCGCCGGCGGCGCCCTGATCGGGATCGGGGACAACCTTGTCAAGGTGTTCCTGATCTGAGCGGAGTGCGGCCATCGGTCGAGCCCTCTTCCGGCCGGGGAGATGGCGGCGTGGAATAGGCAGAATCTCGGCCGACCCCGACGGCGCTTGTAAACGGGCGGATGGGTCCGGTCGCGTTGGGATCTTCCGTGTTCGCGCGTTTCGTCTGGCGGACGGGCTCGCTGGCCCCGTTGGTGCCGACGCATTCCTTGGTCGGCCCCGGGCGGCGGATCCTGGCGGTTGCCGGCCGTCGTTGGAGCCTCTCGGTGCCGTCGGCGTAGTTGCTGTGGGGCGCGATCGATGTGTTCTTGATAGTGTGCCGTGTGGTCGCCGCGCGGATGCTCAGCGTCCAGTGGTCACGGGCGACTTGGGCGGCGGCGCCTCCAGCAGACCGATCTTCGTGATCCCGAGCCCGTGGCATATCTCGTGGATGCGGACGATGTCCGCGTACGGGATGTCCGGCGCGGGGGTCACGAGCAGCGCGAGGTTCTCCGGATCGGTTCCCTTGGCCTGTTCGGCCAGGTTCCGCTGGAGCGCGTCGAGATCTCCATCCTTGATCCCCGGTCCGTTGATCACCGATCGCCCCTGGGCCGAGAGCGTGATCGCGATCTCCAGGCGCTTGGGGTCCCGGGCACCGGGGGGCTGGGCGGCCGAGGCCTTGACGGGCAGCGCGGACTTGAGCATCCACTCGGGTCCCATGACGGCGGTGCTGGCCATGAAGAACACGAGGATCACCATGACCACGTCGACCATGGGGGTCATGTTGGGGCCGTAGTGCAGGTCCCAGTGCTCCTTGGCGCTCAATCGGCGATGGAAACCGCGGCGTCTCATGGATGAACACTCACTGGCGACGCTCCGCGACCAGGCGGACGCTGGTAAGCCCCGCGCGGCGGCACGCGGCGAGCACCGGGGCCAGCTGGGAGTACGGGAGGTCCTTCCCCGCTCGGATCTGGACCTCGGCCTTTCCAGCGGCGTTGCCCGCGAGGCGCTTGAGGGCCGCTTCCAGGCCCGCGACGTCGCCGGCGGCGCCGTTGACCGCCAGCTGCGGCGCCGAGTCCTTGCCGGGGCCCGGCAGGATGTCCACGACCAGCGCGGAAGCGGGGGACTCGCTCGTTCCCTCGCCGGAGGTGGGAAGGTCCTTGACGCGCTGCGCGGTCGCGAGCTTGCCCACCAGCAGGTAGAAGATGATCAGGCACATGACCACATCGATCATCGGAGTGACGTTCACCTTGCCGATCGTGTGGGGAGCATGGAGGAGTCGTTTTCGCATGCGGAAGTGCGCCGGTCGGGCCGGGACTGCGACGTCAAGGCCGATTGTTGCCGCGCCCGCCGAGACGGGCCGTGGACTCCTGTTCGATCGCCTCGACCCACACCGGCCGGGGGAGCGGGGAGATCCTCGCGCCTGGGATCGCGGCCGGGAGTGGGTCGATCGTGCACGCGCCGGCTTCCATGAGCCATCGGTCGTAGAACCGCTCGAGTTCGAGGTAGACTTCGTCCCGCCGGGTGATGCGCGGGATGACCCACAGCCGCGGCATCGCCGGGCTCCCGGGGAGCGAGCGGGCCAGCCGCAGCAGCGCCCGGGTGTTGTGCTCGGCCGCGGCAAGCCCATCCACGCCCGTGAGCGAGCAGAACGTCTCAGGATTCGAGGCGAGCAGGTCCACGCTGATCAAGGTGACATCGTCCCCCGGCCCCAGCAGCCGCTGAGGGTCGACCAGCCTTGGCTCGCACGCCAGGCCCACGCGCAGGTGGTGCACCGGCAGGCCGGCCCTCCGAGCGGCGGCGCGGGCTTCGTCCAAGCGCCCCGAGCAGATCGCCTGTTCGTTGGCGCGGATCGTCAGGCCCGGCGCGTCGAGCCCGCGTTCGCCTTCCGCACCGCCAGGCCCGGACAGGTCGACACGTTCAATCTCGGTCTGCGGATCCAGGTGCCAGACGATGTGTCGGGTCCCCGTCGCGGTCCGCGTCAGCCGGGCGCAGATCGCGGCCGCATCGGTGCTCGCGGACGTCGGGTCGAGATCGGCGAACACCTGTCGGATGGCGCGATGGGCCTCCGCGGTGTCCGCGATCGCTCTGCGACCCAGGTCGCGGATGGCCGGCGATGCTTCGACACACGGCGGCTTGGCGAGCGGATCGTGCCGGGGGAGGGCGGGTGAGTATCCGAGCACGCCGCCGATGGTCGCGAACATGCGGGCGGTCGGCTCGCTCTCGGCGAGCTGGGTCAGGAGCTCTCGAGAGATTACGCACGGCGCAAGGCCCGGGGCCGCGGGAGAGAATGTCAGCGGGTGCTGCTCGGGATTCTCGCGGTAGCGGGCGATGAGGGCATCGGTCAGGCCCGGATCCACGCAGCACCACTGCGGCCCGAGGACGACCGCCGCGTCCGCCGCGTGGAGCCCGAGGATCCGGGCGAGCGAAGCGGGCCGCCAGAGCTCATCCCAGATCGTGAGATTCCCCGGTCCGCCACGCCAGCAGCGCTCTGACCACCGCCGCACTCGGAACGCGGTGGACCACCACGCTTCCGCGCCGTCGTCGGCGTCCGACCAGGTGATGCCGAGCCTCTCGCGAAGATCCCGCGGCAGCCCCTCGACGATGCCCCGCGCCGTTCCGCCTGGATCCGGCACGAGAACGACGCCGTCGAGCTGGCTGCACAGGACCAGCCGCCGCAGCGTGAGCTCCAGCGCCGTCGCCGAGCCGCGCACCGGCTCGGCCAGGAGCGCCCCGGGGCTCGCGAAGCAAGGAATGACCGCGAGGCACCGAGGCCTGGCGGAACCGGCGCCTGTCGGCGATCCCGCACCGTGAGCCGGAAGCTCGACGGACGCATCTCGTGTGATCCGCGGGCCGCCATCGAGCATCAGGAGGGTGTCGTCGAGCATGCGGCCGAGCTGGTCGGCGGCGTCGGCGATCCAGGTGACGTTCGTGCGGTCGCGCTCGATCTGCCGGCGCTGGCGATCGATGGGGGAGAGGGCCTGGTCCAGTTCGATGGCGCGGTCGGCCTGGAACCGCTTGAACCCGCCGGTCTGGTTGAGGAACGAGACCAGCCCGTAGGCGGGCTGGAGGCCGACGACCTGGTCGCGAAGGGCGTGCACCTGCCCGATCAGCGTGTTGATGCCCCGCTGATCCCCGTTGGAATCGACCATCTCCCCGAGGCGCTCGGCGGTGCGGCGGGAGAGGTCGGCGACCTTCTGCGTGTCACGGCGGACCGAAGCAACGCGCTCCCGCAGTGACGTGCGGCGGCGCGGTGAGTCGATGGACGGCCCGGCACTGGGCAGCGCCAGGGTACTGGCCGGCCAGTGTTCCTCGATCGCCTGCGCCAGGCCGGCAACCCGCGTGTGCCGCTTGGCGACCCCGCCCTCGGTCGCGTCGATCGTCGTGAGCCCGCGGGCCTCGTCGGCCGCAAAGTCGCGCTCGAACTGCACGAGGTAGGTCGCCATCTGCTCGTCGGTGTAGATCGGCCGGCCCAGGTGGTCGGACGCCCGGTGCAGGATGTGCCGGGAGCGCACGATCCGCTGCCACTCGAGCATCTCCAGCGTGTTGAACTCGTTGAGCTCGCCCGCCCACACCTGATGGATTGCCGCGCCGGCGTGGTAATACTGGCCGTCGGTGAAGCCCAGGTCCTGCCCCACCAGCAGCACCGGATCGCACCCCAGGTGCCGCGCGACGTAGTACGCCAGGTGCGCAACGGTCGCACCGGGCGTCAGCGTGCCCATCGTCCGCGACAGCTCGGGCCCGAGCAGGTCGTCGAGGATCCGCTCCCCGGGGCAGCGGACCGTGCCCGGGTACGCCGAGAGGATCGCGGGGTTGGCCTTGGGCTCGACGATGAGCGTCACGCCCTCGACGTCGGCCGCCGTGAGCCCCTCGTAGAAGCGTCGGCTGATCTCGTGGTGGTCCAGGGCGGTCACGAAGTGCGGCCTGATCCCGCGCGAGAGGAGCTTCTTCAGGACGGTCTGAGCCGCGACGATCACGAACCGGTCGCGCACCCCGGGCTTGGCGAGCAGATCGATGTTCCGCTCCAGGCTCGGGCCCGCGGACACGACGATGCCCGGGTGCCCCCTGGCAGCGCCCGCAAGGTCGGCGATCCCCGGCGCGGTCGCGTAGCGGTCCACGTTCATCACGAAGTTCCGCAGGGTGGTCTCCACCTGCACGAACGATGTGACGACGTTGGTCTTGACGGCCCGCATCACGCGGGTCAGGCTCTCGGTAAACCGCGAGGAGGATCCGGCAAGCCGGGCCCGGCTGGGGGGATGCTCGAGGATCTTCACCCCCGCCGCGAGCAGGCCCTCCATGCCGCCGGTCGCCGCGGTGATCATCGAGACCTCGTCGGTCGTGATGATGACCAGGTTGGTTCGGTTGATCCACGCCGTGTGGTCGTGCTCCGAGAACACCGATCGGAGCAGCGGGACGTCGGGCTCGAAGACCACCAGCGCGCCCGTCCGGCGGATCCGATCGGCCAGGGCGGCGACGTGATGCCCCGCGCCCATGCCCAGTACCACGATGCAGGCCGCCGATTCAACGGGGGCCTGGTCGGCCAGCATCCGCGCCTCGCGCAGCGGCTCGTGCCGGCTTGCGAGAAGTCGGTCGTCGAGCCGCACGGTCCACGACCCGTCGCCCGCCGGCTCGAACCCGACACCCGCGGCGGGCTCGGCGGCCGCGATCTCCCGCGCCGCGGCGGGCGACTGGCGGGCGATCGCCTGGAGATTCCGCTGGAGGATGGTGTTCAGGGCAGGTGTTGCGGGCATCGCCGGATCAGGGGTGGTGGGCAGCGGTTGGGCCGGCAACACTGTAGTGATGATCGCTCCGAGCGTGCACGCGAAGATCCTGGTGAGCGCCGGGGCCAACTTCCAGCTCTCCGGCGGGGCGGAAGTGGCGCCCCTCCCCTCGCCGCCGATGTGGGAGCGGCTGCTGCTCGAGCAGTCGTGGGCGACCGCGACGGTCCTGGCGCTGCTGGGCCTGGTGGTCACGGTGATCTTGGTCAGGCGCCGTGAGATGATGCGAGCGGCGGGGATCGGCGGCGGAACCGTGCTGGTCGCTCTGGCGGTCCTGCTCACCGGTCGCCTCGTCGAGACCCCCCGCGAGACCATGGCCCGTCAGACCGAGGAATTGGTGTTCGGCGTCGCCGGGGCCCGGCGAAACGTTGTCGCAGCGCTGCTCGCGGCCGATGCAAGGTTGGAATCTCCGCTCTCGGGTGTTGCCGACGGCCGTGAGGCGATCCTCGCGCTCGTGGACCGCTGTTCCCAGGTCCGCGGGCCGGTGCGCGATCACGCGGTGCTCGAGGTCCAGGCGACCCAGGATGGTGGCAACGTCGGCAGGACGCAGGTGCATGTGCGCGTGTACGCCGAAGGCGTCCCGGTCTTCTCGTGGTGGAGGCTTGATTGGAGTCGCGGCGCCGATGGCGCATGGACGTGCCGTCGGATCGAGAGTCTCTGGATCAGCGGGCTATCGGGCGCGGGCAAGGGCCCGTAACCCGGCGCGCGGCGTTCGCAGGGGGTTTGGCTGGGGGAACGGCTTGACGCTCCGTGCCGTACCGATAATTCCCAGAACTCACGCAATCTCCCAGCCGTATCGGGACTCGTGGGCGGCGCGGGGGGCCCGGAAACGCCGGGCGGGCCGGGCAGTTCCTCACCGCGTGTGACCATCAGAGCGGCCGTCCGGCATATGCGAGTCGGCGCCGGACGGCGAGGCCGACGCAGCGGGCCGACACGACACCGCCGGGTCCGGAAAGGCCGAGCCTTGTGCAAGCTGGAATGCCTGCGCGTTCGGCGCCCCGTCCAAGAACGCTCCCGCGCCTCGATGCACGAGGCACAGAGGTGCGTGGTATCCGATAGATGGAGATGCCGTCGCGGATGGCGGCGCGTTCCGGGACGCCCCGCCGTGTGAACGAGCGTTCACGGGAGGGCTAGCGGAAACACCGGGTGCCACGCGACGGCGACCAGGGCGCGGTTGGGGGTCTCGCGGGGCGATCCGCGGGCGACTTGCTTGCGGGGCACGCCGGGCCTCCGGCTGAAGGGCTCAAGGAATGACCCGTCTTGAACTACGAACCCGTCTGACCCCCAGCGCCGCGGCGGTGTTGCTCGCCGGCGCCATGACGGTGTCGGCAGCTCTGGGCAGCACGAGCAACATCCCGCCCCCGGAAACCGGAACCAAGCTGGTCGATCTCAAGAAGGTCGGCAGCAAGTGGGAGATGCGCGACGCCCAGTCCGGCAAGTTGATCATGCAGGAGCGCAACTGCGTTCCCGAGACCGCCGGCTTTGATCCCCAGGTGCAGCGCGTCGTCGAGATCCGGCCCCAGCCGACCGGGTACGACATGGTCGTGACGTTCACCAACCCCACCGGGGAGGCGCGGCAGGCCGGCGGCCTGTACGCCGGCATGTTCACGCTGGGGCCCTCGGTGACGTACTTCGACTTCCGCTACGGAAGCCAGCCGGTCCCGGCCGATTTTGCCACGTTCGTCGGTCAGCAGTTCAACTACCCCGATTCGCAGTATTCACCCGTGTGGGTCGTGACCAATGGCGAGTACGCGATCGGCGTCAGCCTGCTGTACCCGATGCTCGAGTACCAGCACGATGTGCGCATCGGGCTCATGAACCCCACGGGGAGCAACTCCGGCGAGGGCGGTCCGGGCTGGGCGGTCGGCGCGAGGATCTCCAACAAGGGGACCGAGCCTCTCGACCAGCAGCTCCCCTTCCCGGCGATGATCCCCGCCGGCCAGGAACGCACCTACGTGCTGTGTGTTCGCGTGTGGAACAACCCGTCGGAGTGGGCCCGCACGCTCCTGCCCTACCGCAAGTTCTTCCGTGACTGCTACGGCGGTGTCACGTACCGCCGCGAAGGCAAACCGATCCAGCCGGTCGTGATCTCCGAATCCAGCTACCTCGAGCCCTCGAACCCGATGGGCTTCACGTACATCGCTTCGCGCCGTCCCGATGTCTTCGGATGGAAGCCCTGGACCGATGCGCTCAAGCTCGCGCCCAAGCAGCAGGTCCAGATGCTCTGGGCGCCCTCGGGGCTCTACTACCAGCAGGCCGCCCTGAACTTCCCGTTCCAGATGACCTCCCACTGGCAGTCCGATGCCAAGCTCGCCACCGCGCTGGACCCGTCCATCGGGCTCAGGTCCGTCGCCGATTCGGGCGTGCCTGTCGGCCTGTGGTGGGGCCGCTGCATCGAGATCGCCAACGAGTGGGAGCCGGCCGAGATGATCGGGCTCGACCCCGACAACCCCGAGCACCGCGCCGCGGCGTTCCGGGAGATGGACATGGCCGTGCAGGCGGGCGTCACCTTCGTGGGCCTCGACACCTTCAGCCCGGGCGTGGTGCAGCTGGCCAAGCTCTACCACTGGCTCCACGACCTGCGGGAGCGCTACCCCACCGTCCGCTTCATCGTCGAGCCCAACGCCTGCGACATGCTCCACACGCTCGCCGGGTCGTTCATCTCGGGATGGAAGGACGACAAGAAGCCCGACACCGTCCAGGGCCTGTATCGGGTGACCGTTCCCCACGCCCTGGCCGACTTCCTCGTGCCCGGCCACGAGACCGTCCTGGGATTCCGCTACAACGGGTACCGCGAGTACTTCAACACCGCTCCCAACCCCGACATGGTCCGCCAGGACATGGAGAAGTTCGCCGCCATGGGGTACACACCGGCGATCTTCGAGGACCAGGGCGCCTCGGGCGCGATCGCGGTGGCGCGCACCTGGGAGACCACCGTGCCCCCCGACCTGCGCCTGAGTCCCGCGGCCTACCCGCTCAAGACCGGGACGTCTACCGCTCTGGGCAACACCTACCGACCGACGGATCGCCAAACCCCGCCCGGCGAGAGTCGTGACTCCGGAGGCGGCGGACCTGGAGTCAGCACCTTCTCGCGGCTGGTCCTGGGCCCGGTCCCCAAGACCGCCGGCTCCCAGAAGACCGCCGATCAGGGCACCATCTCTGCAGGGGTGAGCACGATCGTGAATAGCTCCAAGGTCGCCGGTAAGGGGCCATCGTCGGTCGGCGATGCCCTGGCCAAGAGCTCCGGCGGCGGAGTGTCCTCGGCAACCGACGCCCTGAACCGGGCCGGGTTCTTCACGGCGATCAGCTCGAAGGGCGCCAAGAACACCAAGTCCAAGTCCGCCGTGCCCATCAAGGTTGTCCCGCTCGCCCCCTCGTCCGGGGCAAGCCAGACAGCCGCGGCGGACAAGGAAGCAAACTGAGCCTCGGATCCCGTTGCCACCAAGGCAGGATCCTGTTAGGATTCCGCCGTGGCGCAGCGGCACCACCACTACGAGTCGGCGTTCGAGCGGTACCTGCGGGCGCGCCGGATTCCCTATGTCGCCGTCGACGAGGCCAGGAAGGCCCTCGTGCCTCAGGACGCGACGTTCCGCGTGCGCATGCATCAGGCTGGCGCGGAAGTCCCCGAGGAGTGTGCCCTCAAGTCCTTCGACTTCGTCATCTACGGCTCCGGGGGCAACCTCCT
Source organism: Phycisphaerales bacterium (assembly GCA_044221545.1). Lineage (GTDB taxonomy): Bacteria > Planctomycetota > Phycisphaerae > Phycisphaerales > UBA1924 > JAEUJB01. Next base: position 128,979 of record JBGAOZ010000010.1, on the reverse strand, counting down.
GGTGGAAGTCAAAGGCCGACGCGTGGCCCGTGCGTCGCGGCGCAAGCCGTCGGACGGCGTTCGCCGGGAACCGGGGCTTTCTCCACGCCCGGCCCGCTCCCACCTCCAATCGTGGGTGGGAATCGAAGATGTTGAATCGCTCAAGGCCTGGCAACAGCTCTTCGGTCGCGACTTCCGGGCGGTCTTTGTCTTCGTGTACTGGTGCGATGAGCAGCCCCCCGACGGCTTGTTCCAGGAGGTCTTCGACCACAACGGCCGCTGGTACGCCGTCCGGACCGTCGCCCTGGACGACTACGCGCGGCTGATGCGGACCCGTAGCCTGCGGTGGCGGACCGTCCATGTCCCTACCGCCGCGTTTGAGCGGGTGAGCCGACCGCTTACCCCGGCGCTCGAGGAGCTCGGGATCGCCGGGCTTGATCGTGAGCCACTGTTCGATCCCCTATGACCCGATTTGTGCGCACGTTTGAACGAATCGCAAGCTCTTTGGGGTTCTGGGGTTGGGAGGCGGCTTTACCTCCCGGCCCGGTCCCGGTAGCATGAGGGTGATGCAGCTCCAACGTATTGCCCTGTTCAGTCTCGGCGTGGTCATGTGCGTGGTCGTGGCGATGCCCTCGGCGGCGATCGCTCAGTCCGGTGCGCCCGCGCCCGCCCCGGTGGTGCGTCCCCCGGCGCCGTCGAAGGAAGAGGATCCGTCGTACGTGATGCAGCTGCTGGTGCTGGTCGGGATCGGCGCGGCCGCCATCGGCGCCAACCTGATCCCCAGCAAGCGCGGTCACCAGGACTGACCGAATCAGGGCTCGGGCGTTCATCCGCGGGCAGAACCATGAACAGCGATCGGACATCCACCGTGCGGATCGCGTGGGCGAGGGCCAACCAGACGCCGACGCTGGTGGTCGTCAACGCCGTGCTGGTGCTCCTGCTGGTGGTCGCCACGCTGGGCGGGCGGACCAAGGCCGGCGAGAAGCCCCAGCCGGTGAACAAGCCCCCGGTGCGGGCACGCGGAGAGTACACGCTTCTGGCCCCCAAGTCGCCGTCCGGCAATTCGGGCGCGCTGCTCATCGTGGATTCGCGCAACGAGGAGATGGCGGTCCTGGAATGGGACAAGACCCGCCGCCAGCTGACCGTGATGGGGTACCGGGACCTGTCGACCGACGCGATGGAGAACATCGGCCGCTGAGCGGTCGACCCGACGATGACGAGTCTACCCGTGAACCAACCCCGCTCCGCGATCGCCGGCCGGTATCTGACCGCGATGCTGTGGGCTTCGGCCGCGGTGCTCGCGATCCTGGTGTTCGTGCAGAGTACCTCGTGGCTGGACGCCCAGCCGTTCGATGCGCGCACCGCCCATGCCTCCGGGATGGTCTCCTCGAGCGGGCCGCTGGTCGTCATGACCTGCGAGGCCGGCAAGGAAGACCTGACGGTTGTCCTCGACAACCGGACCGAGACGCTCAAGATCTACCACCTGGATTCCAACAGCCAGCCGCAGCTTTACCAGCAGCTCAGTCTCCCCAACATCTTCGCCGAGGCCCACGCACGAGGGCCCGGGCGAAGATAGCGGGTTCCTCCGAGCTGCTGGAGTTCTGCATGCCGATCGTCCCGTTGCCTCAATTCGAGGCCGATCTCGAGGCCGACCGCAAGGTCTACGAGGCGCTCAAGACCCCCAAGACGCTCGTGGTCCGCTTCGGCGTCATGAAGCTCGTGGGCGAGTTCCCCAACGACTCGGGCGCCAAGCCCGGGTGCGGCTCCAAACTCGTCGTGCGGACCCATCGCGGGACCGAGATCGGCGAGATGCTCACCAGCACCTGCCCCAACAGCGGGTGCTCCAAGAGCGTCAGCCGCCAGCAGATGCTCGAGTACGTCGAGAACTCCGGGGGACGGGACTACCCGTTCTTCCAGGAGGGACGCGTCCAGCGGGTCGCCACGCCCGAGGACCTCAAACGCCAGGAGGAACTCGAGCAGTCGCGCCACGGTATCCGCCTGGAGTCGCGCAGGGTCAGCGAGGAGATGGGCATCCCCATCAAGATCGTGGACGCCGAGACGATCCTGGGCAACGAGCGGCTGTTCATCTACTACTACAGCGAGGAGCGCGTGGACCTGCGCGACCTGGGGCCCCGGCTGGCCCGGCTCTTCCACAACCGCGTCGAACTCCGGCAGGTCGGCGCCCGGGACGAGGCTCGCATCACCGCCGACTACGAGCGCTGCGGTCAGTACTGCTGCTGCAAGAACTTCCTCAAGGTGCTCAAGCCGATCAGCATGAAGTCCGCCAAGATCCAGAAGGCGACGCTCGACCCGCTCAAGATCTCCGGCCGCTGCGGGCGGCTCATGTGCTGCCTGCGCTACGAGGACGAGACGTACGAAACGCTGCGCAAACGCCTCCCCAAGAAGAAGCAGCGCGTGGGCACTCCCGAGGGTGACGGGTTTGTCGTCGACACGCAGATCCTCACGCAGCTCGTTCTCGTGCAACTCGACGAGACCGAGCCCGACGGCAAGATCAAGCAGTCCGCGATCCCCGTGGAGAATCTGTCCGAGCCGGTCTCCAAGACGCCGCCGCCCCCCCCGGTCTTCGGCGGTCCGGAGAGCCAGGGCCGGGCGGGGTACTCGGGCCCCAGGGATCGCCGGACCGAACCCGATCGCGGCAGGCCGGGAGGGCCGCGGCCCGCGCGCAGGGACGATCGACGGCCCGACCGCGGCCCGGTTCCGGGCGCGGCCGACGTGCCGGGCTCTCCGACCGCGGGCCGGCCGCAGGACCGGGATCGCAGCGCGGGCCGTCCGCGATCCGAGCGTACGGGTCCCGGCGGGCCGGGCCCCAGGGACCCCCGCCAAGCCTCTCCCGGGGGGCCGGGGGATGGCGCATCACGTGATCGCCCGCCCAAGCCCAGGCCGCCCGAAGAGGCCGACGACTTCGGGCCCGACGAGATCGATGAGCTCGTCGGCGGTGAGCAGGAAGGTCCCAGGGAGTCTCAGTCCACGCCCGGAGAAGCCCAGCCAGGGCAGCAGCCCTCTGCCGACGGACCTCGCCGCAGGAGGCGTCGTCGTCGGCGTCGCGGCGGTGGTGGCCCCCCGGCCGGCGGCGGCGACCCGTCATAGTCCGATCCGCACCGTTCGGGCAGCTCCAGTGCTTCGTTCTCTCAGCCCGGTTGCGTGCGGGAATTGATACACTGTTCGCCCCGAGCGAAGCGGTGGGCCGCCGGGGTCGCCTGTTGCAAGACTGGAGTTGTTGCGCCATGAATGTTGCTTCGCTGTGCCCGGTGTCGTTGCGTGCCGCCGTCCGTCCCCGCGGGCTCGGTTCGGCGATGCTCGCCGCGATCCCGTGCGTTCTGTGGATTTCCGGTTGCCAGACCGGCTCGCCGCGCGCGAGCGCGCCCGCGGGCACGGTTGAGCGTGTCGAGGCGGCGCCGTACGCCGTGGTCGATGGGGAGCATGTGCCGGTGCCGGACATCAGGATGGGAGATCCCCGGACGATCCGGCGGATTCTGGAAGAGGGCAAGTTCAACAACAAGGTGATGGACCAGCTCCACCACCTGGCCGTGGATGTCGGGCCGCGTCTGACGGGTTCGAGCCGCAATTACCAGTCCCGCCTGTGGGTCGCCGAGCAGTTCAAGAGCTGGGGAATGTCCAACGTGCGGCTCGAGAAATGGGGCACTATTCCCGTGCGGTTTGATCGCGGCCCCGCGTACGGCAAGATCTACCTCAAGACGCAGAAGCGCAACGAGGACGGTTCGAAGTCTCCGGCCGAAGACATCATGCTGCGCGAGATGGAGCTCACCACGCTTTCCTGGTCGGCGGGCACCGGCGGACCGGTCCGGGGACCGGTCCTGAAGATGCCCAAGGACGAGGCCGAGTACGCGGCGATGAAGGAGAAGCTCAAGGGCGCGTGGATCCTCATGGACCGGCCCGAACGGGAGGGGATGCGCGGGCTGCGCTGGCAGTTGGGAGAGGACTACCGCCGCCGGGCCGAGGCGCGCGAGAAGATCGCCAGCGGCGCCAAGAAGGTCGAGGAGTTCCCGGTGCTCGAGCGCATGGCGTTCGACGGGGTTGCCGGGTACATCACCGCTTCGCGGGACGAGCGCGTGTGGACCGGCGCCATCCCGAACTGGCGCGAGCTGGATCTCTCCAAGCTCCCCCCGGATGTCCACGTCCAGGTCCGCATGTCGGACTACGACTGCCTCAACTCCCGCCTGGCCGACGGGGAATCCGTCGAGGTCGAGATCAACCTGGAGAACAAGTTCACGCCCGGGCCGATCGACTGCTACATGGTCATCGGGGAGATCCCCGGCACTGAGAGGCCCGACGAGGTGGTCATCCTCTCGGCGCACATGGATTCATGGGACGGCCCGGGGTCTCAGGGATGTACCGACAACGGCACGGGCAGCGCCGGCATGATCGAGGCGGCCCGCCTGCTCATGACGGCCGAGGCCAGGCCGCAGCGGACCATCCGTGTGATCCTGTGGGACGGCGAGGAGCAGGGGCTGCTCAGCTCGGCCGAGTACGTCAAGGGCCTCAAGGACCGCGGGGAACTGGACAAGGTCTCGGCGTGCTTCGTCGACGACGGGGGCACGAACTACGAGAGCGGCGTGCCGGCCGTGAAATCGCAGGTCCAGCTGCTCGCCGCGGCGACGGCCCCGGTCAACGGCCACTTCTACGACACCGTGGACCACAAGACTCTCGAAGTGAACGTCCGGACGGTGGACACGCTGGGGACCGGCGGGGGCTCGGACCACGCGAGCTTCAACCGCGTCGGGGTGCCGGGCTTCTACTGGGACGAGAGCAAGGGCCGCGCCGACTACGGGCACGGGTGGCACACGCAGTTCGATCGCATCGACCTGGCGATCCCCGAGTACCTCATGCAGTCGTCGACCTGCTCGGCGATCACGGCGTACAACCTGGCGTGCGCGCCGTGCCTGATGCCGCGGGAGGTCAAGGAGGAGACGCCGGCCTCCAAGTGAATCGCGGTCGGCGCCGCGATGACGGCCGGGATTACTGGCGAGTCAGGGTGATGGTCCCCTCCAGCGGGTTGTTCTTGGAATTGCCGTCCTGCTTCCGACGCTTGCCTGTATTGGCCATACCCGAATAGAACAGGCGGAGGTTGTTCCCGTCGAGCGTGCCGCTGATGTCCACGTCCGTGGCTCTCACCTCGCGCCGCTTCTTGCCCGGAGCCGACGAGAGTGGTTCGAGACGGTTCCCGTTGATGCTGAACATGACATCGTTCCGCCAACGCTTGCCCATCAGGTTGATGTTCATCGTGATCGATGTGTCGTCCTGCTGGGTGATGATGGCCTCGGCCTTTCCGTCGCGGGCGGAGGGCTTGCTCTCGTGGAAGTCGCCGACGAACTTGGTGTTCGCGGCGCGCCGTCCGTTGCGGCCGGGCTTGCCGTTCTTGGGCGCGGTCGCCGGGTCGGGGCCGCTCTCGGCGGGCGCGGGCTTTTCCGCGATGGGTCGGGGATTGGCCGCGGTCGCGGGCGACGAGGCGGGCTCGGGATCGAGCAGGCGGTGCGTGAGCGAGTCGATCCGGAATTTCGATCCGGTGGTGATGATCGCCAGCGAGGAGCCGCCCATCTCCGACGCGAGCCCCTCGGGGAGTTTCATCTGACGGCCCGCCTCGGGCTTCCATTCCAGCACGTTCCTGCCGTCGATACCGACATCGACGCCGGCGCTGCGCACGGAGAGCACGACATGCGTCGACTCCTGCGAGGTCGCGAAGACCGCCGCCGCCGTTTTCAGCTCGGGACCGTCGTCCCTCCCGCCGATATCCCGCAGCGAGACCGATGCGCCGTCCTCGCCGCTTCCCACGATCAACAGCCCGCGCTGGGCGCCGCTGAACGCCAGCTGAAACTGGCGCAGCCGCGGATCCTCGATGATCCGGGCCACATCGAACTCGATTTCATACTCGGCGCCCGCCGGCTGCTTGAGCTTGAGCACGCAGCGGCTCCCTCCGCCGAAGACCGCCGAGCGGCTGTCGATCGACCACGCTCCGGGCCCGGGCTTCTCGAACTTCGTGATGGCGAGCAGGTCGGTGTCGTCGATGAACGGGTTGTTGGCCTCGATGTCGTCCAGTTCCTTGGAGAACATGTTCGCTTGTTCGTCGCTGGCCTTCTTGTGGAGTTCGGCGATGGCGTGCTGCCAGGACCTGCTGAGCGCGTTGAAGGCGCCCTTGACTTCCTGCTGGTAGACACGGTTCGCGTCCGGCGTTGAGAGCGGGAGCGAGGATGGGTCCGATTCGAACGCCTCGCGATCCTCCTTGAGAAGCTCGGCGGTCGGATGGTCGTTGCTCGCCGCGGCTTCCAGGCTCCGGAGCGCGGCGATCACCTTGTCCCGCTCTCGCTTGATCGTGTTCTCGTACGTCTCGCGCGCGACCTGGATCGTCTTGAGCGGGTCGGCGGGCTGGGCGTCAGCTCGGGGGCACGCTAGACACACCATCAGCGCAATAAACAGCCATCCACGAGGCATCCGGCTGGGCATGATCACACCTCTCTCGACACTGTCGCGGCACGCATTTGTCCCCGTCCGGAGAGTATAGCGAGACAGCCCGACCTTCAGATCGTTGTCTCCATCGAGAAGCGGTCTGGCCGCCTGACCGACCGGCGGTTCAGGCGACGATCGCCTCGCTCGCCGCACGCCGGGGACCGCCCGAAGCCTCGACGTGCTCGCTGGTCGAGAACTCCAGCTGCGAGGCGTGCAGCCGGGTGATGGCGCGGCGAAGATCGCCTGCGGAGATCGGTACGTTGCCCAGGCGCTGCACCTGCGAGGCGGCGGCGCACGCCCCAAGGAACGAGGCCGCCAGCAGGGATCCGCCCGCCGCGAGCGCGAGGGTCGCGGCGGCGAGCAGCGAATCTCCGCACCCCAGCGGGTCGATCCCCATCGGGCACAGTGCCGGGACGTGCTCCCCGCGGAGCTTGGTCTGGAAGAGCGGAGCATCGGAAGGTGAAGCTCCGTCCGTGCCGCTGGAGGTCTCATGGTGCCGGCCGGAGGCCGAGGCGCCGACGGGCACACCCTGGAACCGCTCGAAGCCGATGAGCCCATCGGGGCCCATGGTGACGATCGCGGCCTTGGAGATGTTCTCTTCGAGCAGTTTCCACGCGACCAGGGGCAGCCCCTCGCCGAAGAGCCGGAAGCACTCGCGCAGCTCCGATTCGCTGGGGGTGAGCAGGTCCATGTGGTGCATCGAGAGCAGGCTGGAACGCTTGCCCGATACATCCCCGGCAAGCACCGAGACCAATGGACGCAGGGCGGTGCACATCCGGCTGACCGAGACGGGCGAGAAGAGGCCCAGGCCGAAGTCGGCGATGATCCCTGCGTGCGAGCCCGTGCCCGACGGCGTGCCCAGGGCCTCTGAAGCAGCGCCGGCCGCCAGCTCGATGAGCCTGCGCTGCTGCGCGGCGTCCAGGACGATGGGCTGGACCAGGTCGAGCTTCATCACCTTCTGCGAGCTGACCAGGAACCGCTGCTTCTCGGGGATCGGTGTGCTCGAAGGGACAGCGCGGACTTCCACACCGTCGATCGCCAGCCGTTGGCGCAGGGCCGCAGCCTCGGCGTCGTCGGGAAGAGCGGTCACCAGGATCGGCCGACCGCCCATCGCCGCGACGTGCCGGGCCAAGATCGCCGCGCCCCCGTCGTACCGCCGGTGCTCGATCGGACGCAGCGTCATGATCGGGCTCTCGCCGGCGACCTCCGGGCGATCGCAGAGCACGTACGTGTCGAGGATGACATCCCCGACGATGACAACACGCGTCCCGCGGAATCGGGAGATCAGCTCGAAGAGCCTCGGTCCGGAGAGTTCGGGGCTGTCGCACAACTGGGAGAGGCGCTTGTGGAAGGGATCGACCGACTGCTCCATCGCCGCGATCAGGGCCGTGGAGCTGAAGACGATGTCGCCCGAAGAGAAGACGACGCGTCCGCCGGCTTTCTCGACCAGATCCTTTTCAACGATGAAGCGCGGGTCCCGGTTGTGCTCGTACTCCTTGCCCTTGACGTAGATGTCCGGGTGCACCTGGGAGAGCAGGTCACCGGCGGTCGCGTTGGGATCGATGTACACCCAGTCAATGAAGTCGATCGCCGCCAGGTTTTCGGCCCGCAGCTCTTCGGGAATCAGCGGTCTTCCCTTGCCCTTGTTGATCTGCCGGTCCCCCGTGATCGAGACCAGCAGGATGTCGCCCATGGACTTGGCCTGCCTCAGGTGCCGGATGTGCCCGGGGTGCACGATGTCGAAACAGCCGTGGCACTGCACAACCCGGCGGCCGGCGGCTCTGGCGGATCCCCGCGCGGCGAGCAGCTCGGGCAGTGTCAGGATCTTGGTGGGGGAATCGGCAATCTGGCGGCCGTTGATGGTCATGGCTGAGCAGTTATCGGCCAATCGAACCGGCCGCATGGACGTTGATCGCAACTGGCTGCCAGGAGAATCCGGGCGTGCGCCGGCCTTCGGGGCATTCGGCAAGAATTGCGCTTCGCGGGCGCTGGGAGTTGAGGTCCGATGGCCCGTAGACAAGCCGCGGAGCTCACCGGGACTTTCAGCTCGGACTCCTCGAGGTCACGGAGTTTGGACGGGCGGATGAGGGGCCAGGGGAACCGGGGGCTGGGAGTGTGGCCGCGTCTTGGTGGCCAGAAGCACGATCCAACCCAGTACCGCGGCGGTGAGGGTTGGGATCGCGTCGGCGGCGGTCACGAGAAGGGCCACGGCGGCGAAGTGCTCGCCTCGGTCGATGTGCAGGAGCATCGCCAGGCCCGTTGTTCCGCCTTCGCGGACTCCAAGGGCTCCGGAGGGGCTGGCGGCGCCCAGGAAGTAGTACGCGAGGGCGAGCAGGAGCGCGGGGGATGGATCCAGGTGCAATCCCAGGATGCCCGCGGCGACCTGGAAGCGCCATGCCTGCACCAGGAGGTCCGCGAGCCGAGCTGCGATCGTGAGGCTCCATGCCCGCGGGTTGGCGACCATGTCGAATCCGGCGTGGAGATGGCCGAACGCTGCGGAAGAGGTCAGCCGAGGGATCAGCGGGAGACGTGTGCGCGCGAGGAGCCCCGAGAGTCGCGCAAGGCCCGCGGGTCCGGCAAAGGCGCGGGCGAGCAGCCACGCAACGAGGCTTGTGAGCACCACGGGTCCGATCGAGAGGGCCAGGAGCGAGCGGCCCTGGCCGAAGCGACCTGCGGCGATCGCGGCGATCGGCCCCAGCGCGGCGAGCAGAGCGGCGGCGGCGGCGGCCATCCAGGCGCTGATGGTGAAGATGGGGATGTGGTCCCTGGTGCGGTGGATGAAGAAGCGGAAGATGAGGCTGAGCTTGAAGGGGACGTAGGCCAGGCAGGTGGCGATCGAGTTGACCATCTGTACGTGCCAGAAACCAAGGCGAGCGGCGGGCTGGATGAGGGACCAGAAGAGGGTGCCGTTGCAGAAGAGGGTGGCGATCGAGAGGCCCAGCAGGGCGGCGATCGAGGCGGGGGAAGCTTCTTTGAGTTTGGCGAGTTGGGATTGGTTGTCGGGTCGCAGGGCGATCGAGATGCACCAGCCCAGCAGGGCGATCCCCAGCGCGAAGCCGGCGACCTGGCAGGCGAGCCGGCGGGTGACGAGCGGTCGGGCGGAGGCCATTGGCGCAAGTCATCGGCTCGGGGCGGTGGAGCGGAACAAAGACACATGGCAGATCGCCGTCGCGAGAGAAGGCGCCCCGGGGCTCGACGGCGCCAACCAGTACCGCTGGTACGCCAGTCTGGAAGAAGCGCCATGCGTGGGCCCCGGTTAGGTGCGGACTGCGGGGGCGTGCCGCGACCGCGACGGGGAGCGAGCAGGAACCGCGGACAGCGGGTCGCCTCCCTCCGCCGCGGGACCGACTGTCCCTATAGTGCGGCTCATTCAGGAAAGGACTTTTTCATGGCGGAGCGCCATTTCGATCTGGTTGTCATCGGCGGTGGTCCGGGCGGGTACGTGGGGGCGATCCGGGCGGCCCAATTGGGCCTGAAGGTCGCCTGCGTCGAGCGCGACAAGCTCGGCGGGGTGTGCCTGAACTGGGGGTGCATCCCGACCAAGGCCCTGCTGGCCAACGCGGAGCTGTACGAGAAGCTCCATACGCAGGCCGCCGACTGGGGCCTGAAGGTCAATGGCACGATCGACGTGGACTGGGCCAAGACCATCGGCCGGTCGCGCGACGTCGCCGGCAAGCTCAACAAGGGCATCGAGTTCCTCTTCCGCAAAAACAAGATCGAGGCGCTCAAGGGCAACGCCAAGATCGTCGCCGCCAAAAGGGGCACCTCCCCCTGCCGCATCGAGGTCTACGACTGCACGGTGCAGGACACACTGACGCACGCCCCGTGCGAGAACACGAGCAAGACGCCGCGCGAGACGGTGACGGCCGACAACATCTTGGTCGCGACCGGTTCGGTGGCGCGGGAGTTGCCGTTTGCCAAGTTCGATGGCGACAAGATCATGGGCGCCCGGGAGGCCATGAACACCAAGTCGATGCCCAGGAGCCTGGTGGTGATCGGCGCCGGGGCGATCGGGATGGAGTTCGCGTACTTCTACCACACGTTCGGGACCAAGGTCACCGTGATCGAGATGCTGCCGCGGATCCTGCCCGTGGAGGATGATGAGATCTCCACAGCGCTCGAGCGCATCTACAAGAAGCACGGGATGGAGATCCGCACATCGACGACGACGGTCGCGGTGGAGAAGACCGCCAACGGGGTGAAGGTGACGGTGGCGCCGGTCGTCAAGGGCGCCGACGGCCGCATAACGGGGGACGAGAGCAAGAAGGAGACCATCGAGGCCGACAAGGTCCTGCTCGCGGTGGGCGTCAAGGGCCGCTACGACGGGCTGTTCGATGCTTCTCTGGGCCTGGTCACCGAGAAGGACCACATCAAGACGGACTTCGTGCCCGGCAAGACTCGGGACGAGGCGATCGACTACAAGACGAGCCTTCCGGGTGTGTACGCGATCGGGGATGTCATCGGGCCGCCGTGGCTGGCGCACGTGGCGAGCGAGGAGGCGGTGATCGCGGTCGAGCGGATCGCCCACAAGGCCGGCAAGCTGCACCACGAGCCGATCCCGATCGACTACTCGACGGTGCCCGGCTGCACGTACTGCCACCCGCAGGTGGCGAGCGTGGGTTTCACCGAGCGCGACCTGATCGCCCAGGGCAAGGCCAAGGGCAAGGACTACTCGACGGGCGTGTATCAGCTGCAGGCGCACGGCAAGGCGATCGCCTCGAACCAGAACATCGGCATGGTCAAGATCCTGCGCGGGATTCCGCGCGGTGAGATCCTCGGGGCGCACATCCTGGGAGATCAGGCGACCGAACTGATCGGCGAGATGGGCTTGGCGCGGCGCCTCGAGGCGACCACCGAGGAACTGATCGTGACGATGCACGCGCACCCGACGATGCACGAAGCGCTGCACGAGGCGGCGCTGGCGAGCGAGGGAAGGGTCATCCACGCCTGACGGAGCCGCCCGGCAAGTCCGCCGGGCAGCTCCGCTGATGCAAGTATCCCGTGTGAATCGGTGCCCAAACTCCCGATTGCGGTGGCGGTTATCCGCTGCTCAGCGCGTTTCGGCACTCCATGGCGAGCGCCCGGCCCACGCAATGAGTCCCGGCCGGCCGGACATCATTCATCGGGGCGGCGGAGGGTTGCCCCGGTTGTATCGAGGAGACTCTGAGATGCGCGGAACGATCATCGGTTGCGGTCTGCTGGCGTGCGTGTGTCCGGGCGTGCTTGGCCAATCGGTCACGGGCAACACCTACACCTCGGCCCTGTGCGGGAATACCACGCAGCAGAACGCGTTCTTCGGCTGCGACATAGAGCAGCACGACCACGGCTCGTGCGTGTCCGGGGAGGGCCCCGCATCGATCAACGATGCCTCGTGCCTGTTGCGGGTCACGCGCGGGCAGTTGATCGTCATGGCGAGCGGACAGGTCCAGAACTTCGGCACCACCGCGTACGGCGGCGTGGGTGAGGGGATGGCCCAGGCCGTCCTGACGGCGGACGACGTCGTGTTCACCGACCCATCGAACCCGACCCGGACCGGGACGATCCAGGTCTCGCTGAACTTCATCCTCGCCGCGCAGATCGGGACGGCAGGGATATCCAACTGCAACCCGTCGTCGCCCTACGCGCAGGCGCAGTTCAACGTCTTTGCCTCCGGCGGGTCGGCCACCGGGAGCATGCTGATCAACGGTGGCGGCGGTGTCTCGTACGAGGGCGCGCTTGTGGGCTACGACAACACGGGCGACGAGGTGATAATGAGCACGCCGCAGGGGTCGGCGAGCCTGCTCTCCCAGAATCAGGTGTTGCTGCAGGCGAGGGCCCACGGGTGGGCGATGTACTGCAACGCGCCGCCGGCGGACTTTGGCGACGGTGACTCTATGGTCCGGCTGCGGCTGCCGTGCGCAGGGCAGGTCTTCAATCTCCCGCCCCACATCACCGTCAACAGCGTGCAGTTGGGCATCGTGGACAATCACTGGGGCGGGCTGGCGATCGTGCAGCAGCCCTTCGATGCGGCGACGTGCCGAGCGGGGCAGGCATCGTTCTCGGTGCAGGCGGCCGGATCGGGGGCGATCGCGTACCGGTGGCAGATCGAAACGGTCACCGACACATGGGCGGACTTGGGAGATGACCCGGTTCCGCTCGACTGCGGTGCGGCGGTTGCGGTCGGCGCAACGACTCCCAACGCGCAGATCGGTGTCGTGGGGTGCTCGGCGACCAACCCCTCGGCTCATCGGATCCGCTGCGTGGCTTCCAACGACTGCAACACGGTGGTCAGCGGTCCGGTCGTGCTGACGATCTGCCCGGCCGACTTTGATTGCTCGGGATTCGCGGACCTGGATGACTATGTGGCCTTCGTGCAGGCGTTCGAGGCAGGCGGTGACGATGCCGATTTCGACGGAACGGGGTTCGTCGATCTGGACGACTTTGTCGCCTATGTGCACGCGTTTGAGGTTGGCTGCTGACGGTCGGGATCGGTTCTTCCGACGATTGGACATCCATCACAGCGGTCGCATCTTCGCCCGGGGAAGGATTTCCTTCCTCCTTCGGGCGATTCTGCGCTTTGGGCTTAGGGGGCATCATGCCGCGTGGACCGTTCGCGGCGAGGAGATCCATCGTGCATGCTCGCGTTGGAGCCTTTGCGATTCTGGCGATGGTGAGCGCTTCGAGCAGTGTGGGACAGGCTCAGTGCGCTGAGGGATGGCAGGAGGGATTCGGCCGCCCGGGCGTCTCGAGTTCGTACACGACGTGTGTCTATTCCCAGCAGGCCTGGGACCCCGAGGGCCCGGGCCCGGAACCGTAGGTTCTGGTGGTCGGCGGGTACATCGAGAGCGCCAACGGCGTGCCGGCGGCGTGGATCGCCACATGGGACGGCGTCAAGTTCAAGCAGATGGGCAGCGGCTTTGATGGCTGGGTGTTTGCCCTCAAGATCTACAACGGCCAGCTGTACGCCGGCGGCCAGTTCAGCCACTCGGGCGCGACCGCGTGCGCCAAGATCGCTCGCTGGAACGGCACCGATTGGGAGGGTGTTTCGGGCGGGGTCACGGCGGGCGGCTTCGAGGGTGTTGAAGCTCTCGAGGTTCACAACGGATCCCTCTACGCATCGGGCATCTTCCAGAAGGCCGGGAATGTGGATGTCAAGAACATCGCAAGCTCCGATGGCGCATCCTGGCATGACGCCGGCTGGCCATCGGCCGGCCCGGGGATCGAGCTCAAGACAATGGCCTCCTTCAACGGAGACCTATACGTCGCCGGTGGATTCCCCAAGACCATCGCTGGGTCGGTCAGTATCGCGCGATGGAACGGATCGGCCTGGACCGCGGTCGGCGGGGGCCTGAACGGGTACGTGTACACACTGCGGCCCATCAACGGATTCCTGCTCGCCGGCGGCAACTTCAACGATGCGGGCAACCACATCGCCATCTGGAACGGCGCCAGCTGGCTGGGTACATGGATGAACGGCGCCGGCATGGACAACCAGGTCTACTCGCTCTACGAGTTCAACGGTCAGCTCTACGTCGGCGGCCTGTTCTCCAACGCCGGTGGCACCGGGGTCGCCAAGCTCGCGCGCTGGAACGACGACTTCACCGCCTTCGTGCTGGCATTCGAGGCCGGTTGCTGAACCGGACGCGGGCCCGTTGCGCCGGTGCTCTGCCCGGTAACCAACCGGCTGCCGGGTGTTTCCCTGGTCAAGATGCGACGGAGAGGCGTATCCGCAATGAGCGGAGCGAGGAATTCACTCATTATTTGACCTTCAACGCCGGCCGCAGCGCTGGTACGCTACGGACCCACGTCGGAGGACTCTTCATGATGCGTTGTATTGCTCGGCGGGCTCGCTTGAGTGGTGTGGTGTGCGCTCTGTTGTCGGCGTCGATGGCCGCGGGCGCCACCCCGGGCGCTGGCGCGCTGGACGTGCGCTCGTTGAGCGGACGGCCGGCGGAGGATGTGGTGCGGGCCTGTCGGATCGGGCTCGATGCCGCGGCGTTCACTTCTGTGAAGGTCGGGGAGAGCAGGAGGGTGGACCTCCTTGACGGTGTCTCGCTGGAGGTCACGGTCTCGGCGGTGATCCGCCGACCTTCTGGGTGCACGTGGCACGGCAAGATCGTCGGTGAACCGCTGGGGACCTGTACGGTGACGGTCGAGAACGGGATCCTGTGCGCGGGGTTCTGGTCCGAGCGCGGCAGCTTCGGGATCGTGCCCGCACGGACGGGGGAGCGTGATGCCGCGGGCCGGCCGGTGTACGCGGTCGAGCAGTTGGCGCCCGAGGCGGTATGCCGGTGCCTGATGTCCCAGGGCGTGCCCGGGTTGGCGCCGGGGTACTCGGTCCCCGAGCATTGGAACCAGGCGCGGGAGCGGTGGCTGGATGAGGGCGTCGGCGCGAGCTCGCACGCCGCAGCGCCCGGGGCCCGGCCCGCGGGGCCGGCGGATTCGACCTCCGGCGTGGCGCCGTCGACACGGGCCTGCGGGTGCCCGGACGACCAGTCGATCGTCGATGTGATGTGCGTCTACACCACGCTCGCCAAGAACGCCGCGGGTGGCGCGGCCGCGCTGCAGGCGCGGGTGCAGAACGCGATCGACGCCGCCAACGGCGCGTACACCAACAGCGGCATCAACTCGAGCGGGGTCAACCGCCTCCAGCTGCGGATCACCGGGTACGCCGAGACTTCGTACAACGAGCAGTCCCCGCAGTTCCTCGATCACCTGGTGCGAGTCACCGACCCCGACGACGGGTTCATGGACGAGGTCCACGCCCTCCGCGACCAGCAGAAGGCCGATGCGGTCATGCTCGTCGTCGACGACACGCGTTTCATCGGGGGCGCGGGATGGTGGGCGATCTGGGACCAGGGCCAGGCGTTCAGCTGCGAGAACTGGCGCACGATGGGCGGCGGGGACCTGCTGCTCGCCCACGAGATCGGCCATAACTTCGGGTGCGCCCACGATCACGAGAACGATGCGTCGGCGCCCTTCTCCTACGCGTGGGGTCACTACTTCACGGTCGGGGGCAATACCTACCGCACGATCATGGCCTACCCCGGCAACGTCTCGCTCCAGTATTTCTCCAACCCGCACCTGACCCATTCGCTGACCGGTCAGCCCCTGGGAGTGGCCGTCGGTCAGCCGCGGGCGGCCTACAACGCGTACGTCATCCAGCAGACCCGCTGGACGCTCGCCAACTACCGCGACGCGACCCGCATCGTCGATTGCAACGGCAACGGTGTGGATGATGCCAGCGATATAGCGAGCGGCACGAGCCTGGACGCCAACGGCAATTGCCGCCCCGACGAGTGCGAGGAACGCCGCTACGCCGATGCCCAGACCCCGGGCCCGGGTGAGGGAAGGACTTGGTCGAACGCCGGGGGAGATCTGGCCGAGATCCTCGCGGTCGCCGACCTGTCCTGCGGCAGCATCAGCCAGGTGTGGGTCGCCGATGGTTCCTACACGCCCGATTCGGGGTCCGGTTACACGTACGCGAGCTTCGGCATGCGATCCGGGCTTGCGCTCTACGGCGGATTCCAGGGAAAGAGCGGTCCGGGGGGTGGAGAGACCAGCCTGGGGCAGCGCGATCCAGCGACGTACGTTTCAACGCTTTCGGGCGAGATCGGGGATCCGCAGAGTGTGTTGGATAACTCGTACTCGGTGGTGACCGCCTACGGCACCGACTCGCACTCAATCCTCGATGGGTTCGCCATCAGTTCTGGATACTCCGACGGCTGGGGCGCGGGACTCTACCTGGAGGGCAGTTCGCTCCATGTGACCGGCTGCACGTTCGAGAGCAACCAGTCCTGGGGCGGCGCGGGCGCGGCGGCTTGGACGGGCGGGAGCCCGGTATTCACGCGGTGCGTTTTCCAGTACAACGCAACATCCGGCGGAGGTGGTGGAGGCGTGTCCGCCAACGACGGCGTGGCGATCACCCTTGATCGTTGCGAATTCCACGACAACCAGGGTGCCTGGGGTGGCGCGGCGGCGATCGCGTCGGCGTCCGCCGACGTCCGCGGCTGCACGATGGTGTCAAATGAGGCCTACCTGTACAACGGCGGCGCTCTCGACGTGGATCATTCACAGCTGGCGCTGGCTAACTCCCTGATCGCCGACAACCACGCGCAGGGTGATGCCGGCGGCGTGTGGACCGCGTCCGACACGCTCGCGACCGTTACCAATTGCACGATCGCCCATAACTCCAGCACGTACACCGGCGGACTGGTCGCCTATTTCGACACCGCGAACGTCACCAACTCGATCCTCTGGGGCAACACGGGCGGGCTCGCAAGCCAGCAGGATCGCCAACTCCTGTATTACGTCGGCACCGGTACCGTCGGGTATTCGCGGGTCAAGGGTTGGACCGGATCGCTCGGTGGCACACACAACTCGGGCGCCGATCCTCTGTTCGGCGATCCGGGCAACGGGGATTACTCGCTGGCTACCGGCTCGGCGAGCATCGACGCGGGCAATTCAGCAGCGCTGCCCGCGGACATCGCCAACGATGTGTTGGGAAACGCCCGGATCGTCGACGACCCGGCCACCTTGGATACGGGCAGCGGCGCACCGACCGTCGACATCGGCGCAATCGAATTCCAGCCCTGCGCGGCCGACTTTGATGCGTCCGGGTTCGTAGATCTGGACGATTACGTCGCTTTTGTCCTGGCGTTCGAGTCCGGCGGGGACGAAGCCGACTTTGATCACACGGGCTTTGTAGATTTGGATGATTTTGTCGCCTTTGTGCTCGCGTTCGAGGCTGGTTGCTGAGACGATTGAACCAGCCCGAGATGAGCCATGCTGGCCGCCGGCCTGATTGTGGCGTCTGGGTTCTTGGACAAGTCGCGATTTTTGTGTCCGGCGGCGGGCGGGTTCCCCATGTTCTCTCGTGGGGGCGGGGAAGGGGTGCGCGCGGCGACCTGCCCGGTCGGCGTGCGCAAGTCGTTGCCGGCCAAAGTGTTGTCGGGTCCGCGACACGATCCAGTCGGCCGAGGGAGCGCAGCCATGTCGAGTACGTTCAAGATCCTCAGCGTCGTTGGGCTGGCGTTGTCGTCGACTGCCGCGTGGGGCCAGTCGTCGTGGCTGAATCCCGCGAGCGGGAATTGGAGTGCGGCGGGCAACTGGACCGCCGGCGTCCCCAACGGACCCGCGGCTATGGCGGTCATCGGGGTACCCGGCGCGTACACGGTGACGATGAACGTCCCGATCTCGTTGCTGGATCTTCAGTTGAGCGACGCCGCGGCGCTGGTGGATGTCGCCAACGGGCAGTCGTTTGCGTACTACGGGGCTTCGCTGGCCAACGACGGCGCGATCCGCATCAACGCGACCGCCGGTGGCAACGCCACGTTCATGCAGTTCCAAGACAACTGCACGATCGGACCTTCGAGCGGGAGCGGGGTGCTGGTGCTCAACGCCAACCCCGGTAGCCTCGACACCGCGTACCTCATTGGTGCGGCGGGGAAGGTGTTGACCAACGCGGCGTCGCACACGATCCGCGGGACGGGAAATGTCTACATTCCCGTGATCAACAACGGGCTCGTGTCGGCGGATGCGGCGGGGCGAGTCCTGCAGCTGTTCAACACGAACAAGACCAACAACGGAGTCATGCAGGGCACCGGGGGAGGGATCCTCGCGGTTTCCGGGATCACCATTTCACAGAGCGCTTCCGGGCTCCTCACCAGCGACGGGGCGAATCTGACGCTGAGCAGCGCGACGGTGGCCGGCGGTACGGTGTCGGCGGCCGGCGGGGCGCACATCGTGACCAGCGGCGCGCTGACGCTCCAGGGCGGGGTGTCGACGGTGGGCCCGCTGGATATCCCCAACGCGCAGGCGATCGTCGTGAACCAGGCGGACCTGGTCCACAGCGGCGTGGTCACGGTGAACACATCGGCCGGCGGGAACAACACGTACCTGCGGTTCAACCAGACCGGGACGATCGTGGGGCCGACGGAGATCGTGCTCAACGCCCACCCGGCGAGCCTGGACACGGCGTACCTGGAGGGCGCTGGGGGCGTGACGCTGACGATCCCGGCGACCACGACGATCCGGGGGACGGGGAACATCTACCTCCCGGTGGTGAACAACGGGCTGGTGCACGCGAACGTGAACGGGCGGACGCTGCAGCTGTTCAGCACGAACAAGACCAACAACGCCACGATCAAGGCCACGGGCGGGGGGAGCCTCCAGGTCAGCGGGATCACGCTGTCGCAGGGGCCGGACGGGCGGCTGACCAGCGAGGGGTCGAATCTCTCGCTCGTCGGGGCGACCATCAGCGGAGGAGAGATGGAAGTCACCGGCGGCGCGGCGGTGCAGGTCTCCGGGTCGGTGGCACTCACCGGGGGAGTCAATTGGTTCGGGCCGGTCAACGTACCCAACGCCCAGGCTCTGCTGATCGGCCAGGTGTCGAGCCTGCACTCGGGCGTCACGACCATCAACCAGACCGCCGGCGGCAGCGCGACCTTCATGCGATTCACTCAGACCTGCTCCATCGATGGCGGGGAACTGCTCCTCAATTCCCACCCGGCGAGCTTGGACTCGGCCTACCTCCAGTCGCAGTCGGGCACTACCACGCTCGGCGGCCAGGAGACGCTCCGGGGTCGCGGGCGGCTCTACGGGAGCTTCGTCAACAACGGCGTGACCTCCGTGGGGACCGCGCCGGGCGCCGTCGCGGTCATTGATTGCCAGGGCAGCTACACGATGGGTGAGGACTCGGTACTCGAGCTGGACGTGGGTGGAACGGCCGCTTCGCAGTTTGATCGCGTCACCTGCTCCGGCGCGGTCGCGGTGGGGGGGACCATCCGCGTGAGGCTGACCAACGGGTACGAGCCGGTGGGCGGCGAGACATACGACGTGGTTACCGGCGCCAGCCGCACGGGCTCGTACAGCTACTTCGACATCGAGACCTACCCCAACGGCGCGAAGCGGTTTGCGGTCAAGTACCTGCCGGGCAAGATCCAGCTCCTGGCCCGCGGCTGCGCGGCGGATTTCGATGGCTCGGGCTTCGTGGACACCGACGACTTCACGGACTTCGTGCTGGCGTTTGAGGCCGGCGGGGACGATGCGGACTTCGACGGCACCGGGTTCACCGATACCGACGATTTCACCGCGTTCGTGCACGCGTTCGAGGCCGGGTGCTGAACAGACCGGGTCGGCGACAGACCGATCGGGCACGGCCGCGGTCAAAGACCGGGGTGCATGCGGGTCGTGCGTGAGCAAGGCGACGGACGGGGAATCTGAAATCCGCCGGCGGGGTCTTGTACCGGCCCTTCGATCCTGTAAACTGCGCGTGTACCTGCTCGGGCCGGCCCGGGCGGAACTGCGAGCACTCACTTGAGCACTCCTCCCAGAATTGGGAATCTGTTGCTGCTTCGCGCACCACTGGCAGCGCTTTCATGCGCGATCGCCGCATCCACGCGAGCCGAGCCGGTGACCTCGGGGTGGGGATTACCGGACGAAAGCACGGCGGTTGCCGCGGCGGCGCTCGCGGGCAGGTACGCGAGCGCTGACACCGTGAGCGACAAGGTCGTGATCCGCAATATCGATCAGACGGTGGTGCGGGCGATCACGCGGGCGGAGATCTCGGCGCTCCTGCCGTGGATGAACCTGGACGCTTCGGGCGACGGCCCGGGGGCGATCGCGTTCTCGGACTCGGGCAGGCTCTTGTTCATTGCGGTGCACGATGCGGCGACCGCGGGGGATGCCCAGCCCAGCGACGCGATCCTCCGCTACGACGTGCTGACCGATTCGCTTGGTTTGTTCGTGCGGATGGAGATCTTCTCGTCCGATGCGTCCACCCACGGCTCGCTGGCGCATTACAAGGGCCGGTTGTACGTCGGGGTGCCCGGGGGCGTGCGGGTCTTCCGGGCGCAGATGAACGACCTCACCGGGATATCGCTGACAACCGCCGCGCTGACGCCCGGCGTGATGGTGACGGGGCTGGCGATCGATCGCACGCAGAGCACGCTGTACGCCTCCTCCGGCGGGACGATCTCGCGGGCTCCGATCACCGCCGCGCAGACCCTGCCGTGGACGGCGGTGGGTGTGATCGCGAACACCCGTTCGCTGGCGTACAGCGAGCACTTTGGCGGGCCGCTCAACGCGGGGCTGTACGCGCTGGCGAGCGACGGCTCGACAGGCTCCCTGCAGTTCCTGACGCCGGACCAGGCCCGAGGCAACGCCGGGTTTGCTCCGGCCTCGTACCTGAGCGCGGCGGAGGACTGGCGCGACCTTGCGGGGACGGCCGACGGTCAGGTGCTGCTGTCATCCTCCGCGGGGACCAAGGTGGTCCGTGACACCACCGATCCGCGGATGAACTACGCCGCGTGGATGCACGATGAATTCACGCAGGTAGTGAACTTCGGCAAGAGCCTGGTGACAACGGGGCCGGGCAACGGGGGTCCGGCGGGATGGGTGATCGACGGCGACGTGCAGATCGGCTGGTCGAGATTCCACCCGGCAACCCCCGACGCGGCGGCGTGGACGGTCCTGCTCCTGATCGCGTCGGACCGCCTGACCGGCGATCCATCGGCCCTGCCGACCGTGCGGACCATCCTGACGCGGTACGGGGGGCTCGCGGCCGACGGTGTCAGGCCCTCGCGCAGCGCCGACGGGATCTTCCGGCACTGGATCGACCCGAACACCGGCGGGGTCAAGAGCGGTTGGGACCCCGAGTTCGCGACCATGAGCACGATGAAGATCGTGCTCGCGGCCGCGCGAGCGCGTGCGTACTGGCCGGGAGATGCGGCGGTACGGGACGCGGCGTCGGCGATCATCTGCGCGGTGAGCAACTACGACGCCTACTTCACGGGGCCTGCGTACGCCATGGCGCTCAAGGGGTTCCAGGGCGGCGGCGCGACGGCGTTCGCGGCGGGATTTCACGAGGGGATCCTGTTCGTAGAGCAGGCGGCGACCTACGGAGGGCCTCAGAGCGCCTCGGCGTGGATGTACTGGCAGAGCAGGGGCAGCTTCGCCTCGGCGACGCTGGTCAACGGGCACGCGACGGCGACCAACGTCGCCAACTCGTTCCTGCCGGCGTTCGTGAGCATGTACCCGCTGCAGCTGATCTCGACATTCCGCAACGACCCCGCGTGGGGAACGCACGTGCAGAACCTGCGGATCTCCAACGCGGCGTGGACGGACGACAACGGCCCCAAGTACGGCACGGTGTTCTCGGCGGGCACGACCAAGGGCGAGTGGGGCGGGTACAACGCCGATTCGCTGACCAACCACCCCGGGGATGTGACGACGTTCACTTCGCTGGAGGCGATCTGCGCCGGGTCGGGGCCGGGCACGGCGCTGGCCGGTCCGCAGAGCGTGGAGGCGGTGGGGGCGTACCAGGCCTACCGCACCGGGGCGCGGCAGGCGTTCTCCGGCGGCGCGAGCATCCTGTACCGGCGATCCAACGTGGATCAGGCCTACCAGCCGGATTCGGCCGGGATGCCCGACGTAGCGATCGGAGGGCTGGGGCTCGCCGAACTGCTCTCGCCGGGGACGGTGGACACGGTGCTGACGGGGTTCTATCCGTCGTGCTCTCCGTGCGCGGCGGACTTCGACGGGTCCGGGTTCGTGGACACCGACGACTTCGACGCGTTCATGAGATCATTCGAGGCCGGGACGGACGATGCGGACTTCGACGGTTCGGGGTTCGTCGATACGGACGACTTTGATGCG
The DNA here is from genome assembly GCA_044221545.1 of Phycisphaerales bacterium. Taxonomy (GTDB): domain Bacteria; phylum Planctomycetota; class Phycisphaerae; order Phycisphaerales; family UBA1924; genus JAEUJB01. The sequence continues at coordinate 106,881 of JBGAOZ010000010.1, read as the reverse complement.
TTCGTCCGGGCCTTCGAGCTTGGGTGCTGAGGCAGCTGCTCGGGACGGTGGCATCGGTGGAGCTTGCGGTGCGCCGGCGTTGGACTGCACGTGCCTGTCTCGGCATCGGGACGCTCGCCTCCGTTCCCCGGATTCGTGCTATTCTGAGCCGACCTCAGGAGGCTTGTCATGTCCCATGCATCTCGGCGTGAGTTCCTTTCCGCGGGAGCCGCAGCGCTGGCGACCGCCGCATCGATCGGCCTGGCCGGTTCTCAGCCCCAGCCCGTTTCCAAGCCCGTCGAGACGCTCGCTCCCGGGCCGGGCAAGCGGACGCTCAAGAAGGCGGTCATGGCGGGCATGGTCGGGGAGGGGAGCTCGGTGCTCGAGAAGTTCCAGATCCTGCGGGACTGCGGCTTCGAGGGCGTCGAGATGGACTGCCCGTCCCCCACGCCCCTGGACGATGTGCTCGCGGCGCAGGACAAGAGCGGGATCAAGGTCCACGGCCTGGTGGATTCGGTCCACTGGAAGTGGCACCTCAACAGCCCCTCGAAGGAAGTCCGGGACAAGGGCCGGGAAGCTCTTGAGCAGTGCCTCCGGGACGGGCAGAAACTCAAGATCATCAGCGTGCTGCTGGTGCCGGCGGTCGTGAACGAGCAGCAGCCCTACGACGACGCCTGGAAGCTCACGCAGGACGAGATCCGCAAGGTGCTCCCGCTGGCCCGCCAGTGCGGCGTCGAGATCGCCATCGAGAACGTCTGGAACAACTTCCTTCTCAGCCCTCTCGAGGCCGCCCGGTATGTCGACGAGTTCAACGACCCCATGGTCAAGTTCCACTTCGACATCGGCAACGTGATCAACTACGGCTATCCCGATCAGTGGGTGCGGGTCCTGAACAAGCGGATCGCCAAGCTGCACATCAAGGACTTCAGCCGCAAGAAGCGCAACGACGAGGGGCTCTGGAAGGGCTTCGAGGTCGAGCTGGGCGACGGCGATGCGGGATGGGCGGCAACCATGAAGGCACTCGACGAGGTGGGTTACTCGACCGCGCCCGGCGGGAACTGGGCGACCGCCGAGGTCGGTGGCGGTGATCGCAAGCGGCTCAAGCAGGTCTCCGAGCAGATGGACAGGCTGTTTGCGATGTGAGTCATCGGTGCCGATCCAGGCCCTCGCACCCTGACGCCCGCGGCCCTTCCCCGATGCGGACACTCCTGGAGATCGCCGTCGATAATCTCCCCGACGCCGTTGCGGCCGCGGCGGCGGGGGCCGATCGCCTCGAACTGGTCGCCGACCTGAACCTGCACGGCACCACGCCGCCCACCGAGCTCGTTCGGGACGTCAAGGGCGCCGTCTCGATTCCCGTGATGGCGATGCTCAGGCCCGATCCGGGCTCGCCGGTGGCCGATCAGCGCATGGTCGCGAGGATGCTCCATCAGGCCGAAGGAGTTCTGGAGGCCGGGGCCGACGGGGTGGTGTTCGGGGTCTTGACCGCGTGGGGCCACGTCGATCGCGATGCGACAGCGATGTTCGTGCAGATGGCCGGACCCCGCCAGACCGTCTTTCACCGGGCGTTCGACATGACGCAGGACCCTCTCGGATCGATCGGCACGCTCATCGACCGAGGTGTGACGCGCGTCCTCACCAGCGGGCTGGACGCCAAGGGCACCGCCGAGGCGATGGGGATTCTGCGCAGCGCCGAACACAACGTACCGGCGACCGGGCTGAGCATCCGCCTGCGGCGGATCCGGGCATTCGTCGAGGCTGCCCGGGGGAAGATCGAGGTCCTGCCGTGTGGCGGCGTGCGGGCATCGAACGCGAGTCGATTCGTCGAGGAGGCCTCGGCCACGCAGCTGCACAGCGCTTCGCGGCGAGCGGGGGTCGCGGGAGTCGATCGCCACGAGCTGGCCGCGCTCCGCGCTGTCCTGTCCTGACATCCCGCGCAGGCGCTTCACGTCGGAGGTACCATGCCGGTCACCGGCCCGCCGGGGCCGGCCGTGGGAGCCTCCGCATGAACGTGGTCGTCCTGCAGATCGCGATCGTCATCGGATTGATCTCCACCCTCCTGATCGCCGTCGAGGTCGGGTTCCGGCTCGGGCGCTGGTCGGTCCGGATCGGTGGAGACGAGCGGGCACAGCTCGGGACGATCCAGACCGCGGTGCTCGGAATGCTGGGGCTGCTCATCGGGTTCAGTTACTCGGCCGCCGCCGGCCGGTTTGCCGAACGGCAAGGGATTCTCGTGAGCGAGGCCAACGCGATCGGAACCGCGTATCTGCGGTCCGACCTGCTGCCCGACCCCTACCGAGATCAGCTCCGCACGTGCCTCCGGAAGTACGCGGCCCAGCGCATCGAGCTGTTCGACAACATTGCCGACCGGGCTCGGATCGCCTCCGAATGCGAGCGCCTGCACGGCGAAATGTGGGACGCCGCAAGGCTCGGAGTGCAGGCCGTTCCCGCGGCGACCATGGCGGTGCTGCCGCCCGTGAACGAGGTGATCGATCTTCACACGGTGCGCCTGAGTCTTCAGGCTCGGCACCTGCCCGGTGCCGTGCTCGCGTGCACCGTGATGTGCGCGGCGATCACCGTCGCAATGGTCGGGTACGGGGCCGGGCAGTCCAAGAAACGCAACGGCCCCCTCTCGATCGCCATGGCGATCTTGATCGCGGCGATGCTGTGGATGACGATCGACCTGGACTACCCGCAGGCCGGACTCATACGCATCGACCAGAAGCCCATGCTCGATCTTTTCCGGTCGATCGGGCAATGACCCGGCCCGTCTCTCCCACGACGGTCCTCCGGCCTGCCCTCACGGTTCATACTCGAGGGTGCGGATGAACTCCAGGGCCTCCTCGATGCTCGAAGCGATCGCCCCCGGAACCCGTCCGGCGCGATCGAGCTCGCCCAGGAGCAGCAGGTCTTCATAGTCGGACGAATCGCTCCACGAGGATATCCCTGTTGGACGGCAGGCTCCGGGATGAAGCGAAGCCCCCGAGGATCTGCCGGGAGCCCTTGCGCTCGGCGGTGAATTACTCCGAGCAATCCCGCGCGTACATGAGCTGCGCGGCACGCAGCGCGATGTGGCGACGAACCTTGGGATCAGACATGCGAGAGAGCTCGCCGAGAAACGCCCGTTGTGGTGCGGCGCGGGGGCAGGATTCGGCCCGGGAACCCTCCCCGGCCGGTCGCCGGAAGAATAGGCCGACCTCGGCGGAATCGTTGGCAACGCACCCCGGCGCGCGGTACATTGGCAGGCCCGGCGGCGAACCCGTGCCGGAAAGGAGCCCAGGCCATGAACCGACGTAACTTCATCGCATCGTCCGCCGCGATCGCGGGGGCCAGCGCATGCTCGGTTCATGCCGCCGCGGCGGCCCTGCAGCGGTCGGCCTCGGGCGGCCAGGAGAAGAAAATGACCGGGACCGGACGCCTGAACCACTCGGTCTGCCAGTGGTGCTTCGGGAGCATGCCCCTGGACGAGCTGTGCAAGAACGTCGCGGCGATGGGGTACAAGTCCGTCGAACTCCTCGGCCCCGAGCACTGGGAGACGCTCAAGAAGCACGGGCTGACCTGCGCGGTGGGCGGGCTGGTCAAGAGCAACCCGATCCACTCGGGCTTCAACCGGATCGAGAACCATGATGCGATCATCAAGGAACTGGAGGTCCGGCTTGTTCAGTGCAGGGACTCGGGCATCCCCAACCAGATCGTGATGTCGGGCAACCGCAACGGCATGGACGACTTGGAGGGCCTCAAGAACTGCGCCAAGGGCCTCAAGCGCATCACGCCGCTGGCCGAGAAGCTCGGCGTGACCGTCGTGATGGAGTTGCTCAACAGCAAACGCGACCACAAGGACTACATGTGCGATCACACCAGCTGGGGCGTCGGCCTCGTCAAGGAGGTCGGCTCCCCGCGCTTCAAGCTCCTGTACGACATCTACCACATGCAGATCATGGAGGGCGACGTGATCGCCACCATCACCGAGAACTACGACTCGATCGCCCATTTCCACACCGCCGGCGTGCCCGGCCGGCGCGAGATCGACGAAAAGCAGGAGCTCAACTACGTCGCGATCTGCAAGACCCTCGCCGACAAGGGCTACAGCGGCTACTTCGCGCAGGAGTTCATCCCCGCGCGCGACCCGATGGGCTCGCTCAAGCAGGCGATCGAGATCTGCACGGTCTGAACGCGAACTTCACCGCGGAGTCTGCCCGGACACAGAAAGGGAATCCCGACTCGGCTCCCGAAGATGATGCGATCGCACGCGGCGCCGCGGCCGGAACGCCGGGCCGCACTTCCCTCCCTGTGCCCCTGAGTCTCCGCGGTGAGCTCCCTTCCAGGAACTCTCATGACCATCACCCGCCGCGAATTCTCCGTTACCGCCTCGCTCGCCGCCGCCGGATGGCTCTTCACGGGCGTCCGCCCGCCCAGGGCGGTCGCCGGGCCCTTCAGCTACGACGACATCAAGGACTTCCCGATCCCCGTCGACAAGAAGCTCGACCCGCGGTGGATCTCCTCCCTGACCGCGCGCGGGGAACCGACCGTCTACAGCTCCAGGCGCGACGAGCTCGGCTACATCGGCATGCCGATCGGCGGGATCTGCGCCGGGCACGTGTACCTGGGCGGGGACGGCAAGCTCTGGCTGTGGGACATCTTCAACCTGCCGGCGCAGCCGACCTGGTCCGACAGCTCCGGCGGGCACTACGCCAAGCCCGTGCGCCAGTCGGCGCAGATGGCCCAGGGCTTCGGACTCTCGGTCGCGTGGAACGGACAGAACTCCACCCGCGCCTTCGACATCACCGGCTGGTCGGACATCTCCTTCCGCGGCCAGTACCCCGTGGGGCTGGTCGACTACAAGGAGCCCGGCCTGCCCGTCGAGGCGACCCTTGAAGCGTTCTCTCCCTTCTGCCCCCTCGACGCCGACGATTCCGGGCTGCCGGCGATCGTGATGAACTTCACGGTGCGCAATACCTCCTCGGGCCCCGCGGAGATCGCGGTCGCGGGGTGGATGCAGAACGCGGTCCTGCACGCCAGCGACCAGGACTTCGACGTCGTCCGCCAGAACCAGATCGCGCGCGGCAAGGGTCTTGTTCGCCTGGACTGCTCCGGCGGCGCCGACCCCCGCGCCGCCCAGAAGCGTGCCGGCGATCGCCCCGAGATCGTGTTCGACCGCTTCGAAACCGAGGCCTACGAGGGCTGGACGACGACCGGTGAGGCGTTCGGCTCCGGCCCGCGGCGCATCGACTCACTGCCCGGCTACATGGGCCCGGTCAAGGGCCAGGGCGAGCGCGTCGTCAACACGCACCACTCGCAGAACGGCGAGGACATGGGCAAGGCCGATACGTACCTCGGCACGCTCACCAGCCGTGAGTTCGTGATCGAGCGCGGCTTCATCAGCTTCCGGTTGGGCGGGGGCAAGCACCCGGGCCAGACGTGCCTCAACCTCCTCATCGACGGCGCGCCGGTACGCACGCAGACCGGCCGCGACTCGAACATCATGGACCTGTGCAACTGGGATGTTACCGAGTTCGCCGGCCGCAGGGCGCGGCTCCAGGCCGTGGACGGCTGGTCGGGATCCTGGGGCCAGGTAAGTCTTGACGATGTGGTCTTCTGCGATTCGCCGCGCAAGGAGCTTGGCAAGCTCGAGGACCAGCCTGACTACGGCACGCTCTCGCTCGGCATGGTCGTTCCCGCGGGAGCCGGAGCCTCGGACATCATCGCCGGCGAATCGATCGACCCCGCGGCCCTCCCCGCCTCGGCCTTCGCGCCCGCGCCGCCCTCCGGCGGGCCCGGCGCGGCACCGATGGGGAGCGTCGGCCGTCGCTTCACGCTCCAGGCCGGCCAGAGCGCCACGTGCACGTTCGTCATCGGGTGGCACTTTGCGAAGGTCAACCGCGAGTACTTCGGTTCGCTCCAGGGCGGCAACAGGTTCCGCCGCCACTACGCCGGCCGATTCACCGGGGCTTCGCAGGTGGTGGACTACCTGGCGGGGGACCTCGACCGTCTGGCGGCGGCAACCCGAGACTGGCACGCCTGCTGGTACGACTCCTCGCTCCCCTGGTGGTTCGTGAACCGCGCGCTGGTCAGCGCCTCGGCGCTGGCGACCTCGACCTGCATGCGGTTCGACAACAACCGATTCTACTGCTGGGAGGGGACCTACTGCTGCGCCGGGACGTGCACGCACGTGTGGAGCTACGCGCAGTCGGTGGGCCGGCTGTTCCCGCAGCTCGAACGCTCCGCGCGCGAGATGGCCGACTACGGGATCGCGTTCCACGAGGACACCGGCGCGATGGACTACCGCGCCGAGCACCACAAGATCGTCGCCCACGACGGCCAGTGCGGCACCATCCTCCGCACCTACCGGGAGCACCAGGTGTCCGCCGACGGCGCGTTCCTCGAACGGATCTGGCCTCGCGTCAAGAAGTCGATCGAGCACATGATCCGCGAGGACAAGAACCAGGACGGCCTGCTCGAGGGCGCCCAGTACAACACCCTCGACACCACATGGTACGGCGAGATGGCCTGGATGAGCTCGTACTACATCGCCGCCCTGCGCGCCGGTGCCGAGATGGCCAGCGACATGGGAGACAGGGAATTCGCCGATCGTTGCCGCAAGATCGCCGACAGCGGCTCGAAGCTCATCGTCGAACGGCTCTTCAATGGTGAGTACTTCATCCACCACACCGACCCGGCCCACCCCGAGACCAACAACACCAACGACGGCTGCCACACCGATCAGCTCATGGGCCAGGCCTGGGGCTGGCAGGTCGGGCTCGACCGCATCGTCCCGCGTGACCACGCGATCACGGCCCTCAAGAGCTTGTGGAAGTACTGCTTCACCCCCGATGTCGGTCCCTACCGCGAGGCGATAAAGAACACGGTCAAGGGCGGACGCTGGTACGCGATGCCCGGCGAGGGAGGGCTGGTCGTGTGCACGTTCCCCAAGGGCGGCGCCGACCGGTGCGTCGGCAGGGGCAACGACGCCTGGGCCGCGGGCTACTTCAACGAGTGCTGGACCGGCTTCGAGCACCAGGTCGCCGGGCACATGATCTACGAGGGGCTCCTGACGGAGGGGTTGGCGATCGTCAAGATGATCGAGGATCGCCACCACGCCTCGCGCCGCAACCCCTGGAACGAGGTCGAGTGCTCCAGCCACTACGCCCGCGGCATGTCCAGCCACGGCGCGTTCCTTGCCGCCTGTGGCTTTGAGTACCACGGCCCGCGGGGGCACATCGGCTTTGCCCCGCGCCTCACGCCCGAGGACTTCAAGGCCGCCTACACCGCCGCCGAGGGGTGGGGCACGTACTCGCAGAAGATCTCCGCGGGAAAGCAGCGCTCCGAGATCGCCGTGAAATACGGGCGGCTCAAGCTCAAGACCGTGGCGCTCGCCTCGGGAGGCAAGTCCGTCGTGGCGCGGCTCGGCGACCGCAAGCTCGCCGCCACGGTCGCCACCTCCAACGGCAGGGTGACGGTTGACCTGGGCGGGGAACTGACCGTCATGGCAGGCCAGTCGCTCGTCATCGAGCTTGCCTGACCAGCGGTCGGCGTCTCTGGAACGTCGGACCACGACTCAGAACGACCACGGATTGTCCGGCAGTCCCCTGCGCCGTTCGGCCTGCGGAGCGGCCTGGCCCGCCGCCTCCCTGCACGTCTCCATCAGGCGCTGGTGCAGTTTCTCGTGCAGGGGCCAGGCGTCGAGGAACTCGATTAGGTCTTCCACGCGGTGCGCGGCAGGGTCGGCGGGGTCGAGCCGGGCGATCCCCGCATCGCCGATCGCCTCGCCTGCGGCGAGCATCCAAGGGACCGTCGGCGGCGCGGCCATGGCATCCCTTGTCATGCCGTTGTCCGAGGGCGTCACACCCGCGGGCGGATCCACGTACGCCCTCACGGAGATATCCCGGCCCTGCAGGCCCGGGCCCACGGCGACCACCGGCCACTTGCCCGTCCGGGGTCCGGAACGTGACATGGGCTCCCTCGCGATCACGAAGACGGGCACTCGCTTGCGATCCGCGGCGAGCCTGAACTCGCGTGCCTCCGCTGCGATCATCGGGGGCTGGACCAGGTAGCAGCCAGGCATCGAAACGCCGGCCTTGGCGATCCGCGCGTCAACCAGCGCAACCGTCCCGGGGTCCTGGGCCAGCTGGATCTTCTGGCGCCTGGCCTCCTGGAGCGGCAGGCAGATACGCGACATGCGTTCATAGTCCCGGGCCTGGAGCGCACGCCGCAGGCCCTTGAGGGCCAGATCCTCGGCCTCGAAGTACGCCGTGCGGACCAGCGCTTCGCTGGCGCGGTCCATCAGCTCGTCGATGGGGCCCGGAGTTGTGCGAGATCGCGCGGTCATGGCGAACCCCGCCCGCCGGCCGGGTCTGTTCCGGGAGACCGCGCCCCGCCGCGTCCGCGATGCGCCGCCATGCTCAGGCCGGCCATCATGTCACGCCATTCGCTCGCCCGGGCGCACAGGTCCGTGCCCACCAGGTCGGCCAGCTCCACGAATCGCTGGGCGCCGATCTCGCGCTTCAGGGACTCGAGATCGGCGCCCAGCGCGGCAACCACTTCGCTCGCCCGGCGGCCGCGCACCGCCGGCACGCCCGAGATCGGTACGCCCAGCGCCTGCACGCACTTGCCGAACGTCTCTCGCACCAGCCGCCAGGTGTCCAGGATGCCGCGCAGGTCGTTGAGCGCCTCGTGCGTCTGGCCGATCCAGAGCTTCTCACGCGTGGCGCGCTGCGCCTCGACCAGCCGGTCGAGCTCACCGCAGCCGTCGTCGAGCGTGGAACAGACCAGATCCAGCGGGTCGGCCGAACGGCACCGCACCTCGTCGAACGTCACCCCTTCGGACGCCGTCCCGGCGAGCATGCCCTCGTCCGCCGGGCGGCCATCGCAGAGCACCTCGATCACGATCCGTCCGCGCGCACCGGCGGCGTCGCGCACAGCCTCCATCGCACCCGAAAGGGTGGCGTTCGGTACCTCAAGTGCGATCTCGTCCAACAACACACGCATCCCCTGCATCCCCATGTCCTGCGTGATACGCCTTCATGCGACCGTTTTCACATCCCGGGTTCTCACATCGTCATTCGCGAGCGATTGTCTTGTGCTTCGGCCGTTCGGATCACGAACGGCCGGAGGGTTGCAGCTGCGGCTGCCCGTGCGTCGCCGCCGCCGCGTGATGGGCGCGGGCCCTGCGTCGCTGCGCCTTGTAGATCAACCTCAGGTTCCGCGCGTACACCACCACGCCCGTGCACTGGCCCAGCACGCCGACCGGATCCTGCCGCCAGATGAAGTAGCAAAACAGCATCACCGAGCCGACCAGGCTCCACACCCAGAAGGCCGTCGGCACGTGGCTCTCGCGCCGCTTCTCGCTCGAGAGCCACTGGATCACCATCCGCCCCGAAAACGCCAGCTGCCCGCCGAAACCGATCGCCACCCAGATCATGCTCGCCCACGACGTGATGTTCAGCCGCCGGAACACCCAGTTCGGAGACTCCGCCGTCGACTGCTCGAGGACTCTCCCCCCGAACATGCCCGAGACCTGCTCGGCGGTCATGTCCCCCGACACATACCCGTCGCGCATCACGATCCGGAACCGCGGCCTGCCGCTCCCCGGATCGCTCGTCGTCTCCAGCACCCCGCGCGAATCGGCGATCCGGATCGGAAACAGCGTCGCGTCCTCCCGTGTCGGCATGCGCCTAAACGGGTCGGGGCCCAGCGCCAGCCAGATCCCCAGCAGCAGCACGAACGCAAAGAGCGCTCCCGGTTCCCACTTGATGCGCCTGCCCCGGATTCTCATGCGGTACTTCTCATCCCCTCGCCGCCTCGGTCGCTCCCACTCCCGAACACGCCGCCGGCGGCGGCGCGTCCGACCCTGCCGCCTGCGCACCGCCCGCCCCGGTCTCCACCTCGGCCGATGTGACCGCGCGCCGGCGCTTGCCCATCCACCGGACCGCGAAGCAGTCGATCAAGCCCGGGATCGCCCGCTTGGTGATCCCCAGCCCGTACTTCGTCACACCCGCCGTGCGCGGCCGGTGCCGGACCGGCATCTCAACCACCCGGTAGCCCATCTGCTGCGCGCACGCCGGGATGAACCGGTGCATGCCCGCGAACTCCAGCGGCAGCCGCAGCGCGATCTCCCGCTTCATCACCCGCAGGGAGCACCCGGTGTCCCGGATCGCATCCCCCAGGATCATCCGCCGGAACAGCCGACCGACGACCGACCCGATCCTCCGCACCGCGTTGTCCTTCCGCGCGTGCGAGCGATCGCCCTGGATCATGTCGGTCTTCTGCTCCCGCAGCAGTTCGACCATCCGCGGGATCTCCGACGGGTCGTTCTGCAGGTCCGCGTCCAGCACGGCGATCAGGCGGCCCCGGGTCGCCCGGAATCCCGCGTGAAACGCCGCGGACTGCCCGTTCCCGCGTCCCTTTGGCGTTTGCGTCATGCGGATGCTCCGCAGCCACGGGCGGGTCTCCATGAGCGCCCGCAGGAGAGTTTCGGTCCCATCGGTGGAACCGTCGTTGACCACCACAAATTCCCACCCACCGGGGATACCACCGCAGGCCGCCTCGACCTCGCAGACCAGCCGTTCCATGTTCTCTTCTTCGTTGTGAGCGGGCGCGACGACGGACAATTCCCGATCCCAATCCGATCCAGATGGAATCGCCGTGGGAATCTTGGAGTTGGCGGTGGTTGCGGCTCCGTGCCGGGTCATGAGGTGGCAAGGATAGGGTGAACCCGGTGAGTTCGGCTCGATATTCGGTATTTGATCGGATATTGTTGGTTCGCGTCCTCGGAATACCCCCGGCAACTCTCTTTCTATCATTGGTTGAGTCTGAGTCGCATTTGAATCCAAGCCGGGAGCCGCGCATGTCGCTGAAGCGGTCGGACAACGTCAAGGGGCCTCCCACCGTGCCCGTCACCTTCGTCCTCGAGGACCCCAGGGCACTCACCGCCGGAGACCAGCGCGAGCACAAGGTCCTCGCGTCCAAGGGCTGCCACCTCCTCGAGATCGCCATGGAGCACGGCATCAACATCGAACACGCCTGTGGAGGCGTCTGCGCGTGTTCCACCTGTCACGTCTATGTCGAGGAAGGGATGAAGAGCCTCTCGGAATCAACGGAGGCCGAGGAAGATCGCGTTGAGGAGGCTCCCGGCCTCCAGCGCAACAGCCGCCTCAGCTGCCAGTGCAATATCGAGGGAGACGGCCCCCTGGTCGTGCGCGTACCGTCCTGGAATCGCAACGCGATCAAGGAAGACCCGCATTGATCAGGATCATGGGCTCCCGCGACCGCCGGCGCGAGTCGACGGACCGGATGTCAGACCATGAAGGACTCGTTCGGCTGGCTTGATGTGGACCTGATCGGCGAGAAGCTCGCTGAAGCTCACCCGCAGCGCGATCCGTTCGCCGTGCGGTTCACGGAACTGCGCGAACTGGTCCAGCAGCTCCCGGGGTTCAGGGAAGAGACCGGCCATCCGGTGAACGAGAAGATCCTCGAGACGATCCAGGCCCGCTGGCACGAAGAGAAACAGGATCTGGCGGCCGAGGAAGACTGACCGCACCAAACCCCATGGCCCAGCCGCGCAAACTGCACGACAAGTACTTCAAGCAGGCCAAGGCCGAGGGCTACGTCGCTCGCTCGGCGTACAAGCTGCTCGAGATCAACGAGCGGCGGCGCCTGATCCGTCCCGGGTACGCCGTGCTCGACCTGGGCTGCGCGCCCGGATCGTGGATGCAGGTCGCCTCGGAGATCGTCGGTACTCGCGGGCATCTGGTCGGTGTGGACCTCCAGGAATGCTCTCCGCTCCCGGGCGAGTCCGTGGGACCCAACGCCCGCTGGATCGTCGGCGACGCCTTCAAGATCGACCCCGCCGAGCTCCTCGACGCCGCGGGTTCGGGCATCGACCCCGCCGGCGGTTTCGATGTCGTCCTGAGTGACATGGCCCCCAACACCACCGGCCACGGGGATGATCTCGTCTCGTCTCGCCTCTGCCGGCGCGTGCTGGAGCTTCTCCCCCGGCTCCTGCGCCCCGGCGGCCACCTGATCATGAAGATCTTCGAGGGCTCGGAATACACCGCGGTCGTCGAAGAAACCCGCGCGATGTTCCGGGACGTCAAGGGATTCAAGCCCAAGGCATGCAGGGACCTGTCACGCGAAACCTACATCGTGGGCGAGTGCTTCCGCAGGCCCCAATCGCCCCCGGCTGGGCCTCCCGCATCGGCGCGGCTCGCTCCGTCCGCCCCCAAACCCCCGCCAGGATGGAGCGCCTGACCCTCCCCGCACAGCCCCGCCGCGCCACCCCTGCCCCGGCGGGCTCTACAGTCGAGCGATGATGCTCCTGGCGCCTACAGCCGCCGTGATCGCGGGCGCCATCGCGTTCCCCGCGCTGGCCGCGCTGTACCTGCTCAAGCTCCGCCGACGGCCCGTCCGCGTAAGTTCAACACTCCTGTGGCGCCAGGCCTACGAGGACCTCGAAGCCAATATCCCCTGGCGATGGGTCCGCCCGTCGTGGCTCGTGCTCCTCCACCTGCTCCTGGTCACGCTCCTGGTGCTGGTCATCGGCAGGCCCGCCCTCAGCGATGCCGGCCCAGCCGCCGCCAGGATGGTCTTCATCATTGACCGCTCCGCCTCCATGAACGCCCCCGACGGCGCCGGCGGACTCTCCCGCCTCCAGGAGGCCAGGCAGCGGGCCGAGGCGATCATCGATGATTCGATGCGATTCGGACGTCGCATCGAGGCCGCCGTGATCGCCGTGGCCGCCGAGGCCGTGCCCCTGACTCCCCTGACCTCCGACCGCAGGCGCCTGCTCGAGGTTGTCGGCTCCCTCGAGCCCACGGACCAGGGCCTGGACCTCCCGGCCGCGCTCAAGCTCGCCGAAGCGGTTCTCGGCAAGCAGGATCGCTCCGGGTCCGAATCGAGCGGCCCCGCCGGGCCGGCCCCGCTGGTGATCTTCCTGAGCGACGGCTGCGTCCCCAAGGGAACACTCCTCTCCGTCGCCGGCGCTGCCGTGCGGCTCGAGCGCGTCGGCCCGGTTCCTCACATCCCCGTGGCCCGTGACGGAGCCGCTGCGCCGACCGCGGAGTACGCCGGGACCGACAACCTGGGCATCGTCGCCCTCAACGCGCGCCGGGATGCGGACAACCCCGGCATCGTGCGTGTCTTCTGCCAGGTTCAGAACGCCCTCGGCCGACCGCGAGAAGTCCCCATCCTGCTCTCGCTGGCCGGGATCGAGCGTCACTCACGGGCCGTCGCGCTGCCGGCGGCCCAGCCCGGCGCGCCCGCGATCCAATCGGTCATGTTCGAGCTCCAGACCAGGGACGCCGGGATGATCACGCTCAGGCTCCCGGGCGGGGACATCCTGGGCGCCGACGACACCGCATCCATTGAGATCGCCGCGCCCCGCGCGGCGTCCATCCTGCTGGTTACGCCCGACGAACCCGCCGCCGAGTCCAAGGCTCGGCCTTCCGGCACCGACACCGAACTGACGCCCTCCTGGCTGCTCGAGAGCATCCTCACCGAACTGAGGCCGGCGAGCCTGCGCACCGTCACGGAATCGCAGTCCGATCCTCTCGTCCGGGCGGCGCTGGGTGTATACGACCTGATCATCTTCGATCGCGTCTCGCCCGGCGTGCTCCCCAGGGTCCCGGCCGTGCTCCTGGGCGCAGGCCTGCCCGCGGCGGGCATCCGTGTGCCCACCGAGCCTCCGGCAGCGCAGGCCGACCGCGACTTTGTCATGTCGTGGGACCGGACCCACCCGCTGCTGCGCGATGTCTCGCTCGACACGGTCTTTGCGCTGGGACCGGCCGCGATCGTCCCGGTCCCCGTTCCCAAGGGCTCGGCTGCGGGAGAATCACCCGTCAAACGCACCGACATCGCGTTGGGAGCCACCGGACCGATGATCTGCACCGTCGAAGCGGCAGGGGTCCGCCATGTCGTGGTCGCGTTCGACCTGGCGCGCTCCAACTGGGGGCTTCAGGTCGGATTCCCCATCTTCCTCGCCAACGCAATCGACTTCCTGACGGTCCGCGCCGTCGAGCAGTCGGGAGCCGCGTACCGGACATCCGACCCCATCGATGTCGCCGTGGCCGCAAACGCAGGAGCGATCACGATCGAGGGACCGGCACGCCGCCAGATCCGCATCCCCGATGATCCCCAGGCCGGTCAGGTCGAGCGCACCGTCTCCATCGGCCGGCTCGAGCGGGTGGGCTCGTACATCCTGGCGTCTTCCGGCGGGGCGGGGGCCCGGCCGAGACCGTCCGTGCTCGCGCTCAATCTCCTGGACCCGGCCGAATCCAGCCTTGCAACCTCCGAGTCCCTCGACGTGCGGTCCCGCGGCGCGGCCGCGAGCGGCCCTCAGCCTGGGATCCCGCGTGAGATCGGCCACTACCTGCTCCTGGCGGTGCTCGTGCTGCTGGCCGTGGAGTGGATCATCTACGCACGAACCGCGCGGATCTAGAGCGGATCCCGCCGAGCGGGATGCCCGACCGACCTCCGGTGCCGACCGGGAGCCGGAATACCATTGCACCCATGCCGCTGCGCCTCTACAACACGCTGTCCAAAGAGATCGAGACCTTCGTCCCGGCCGACCCGGGAAATGTCACCTTTTACACCTGCGGGCCCACCGTCTACGACGACGCCCATATCGGCAATTTCCGCTCCTTCCTGGCCGCCGATGTCCTGCGCCGCTGGATCGAGTCACCTCTGTGCGAGCTGCAGGACGCGGCGGGCCATCGCCACCGCGGGCCACGCAAAGTCACCCACGTGATGAACATCACCGACGTCGGGCACATGACCGACGACGCCGAGGGCGGCGAATCGGGTGAGGACCGCATGTCGGTCGCCGGTCGCCGGCTCGCCGAGGCCAAAAAATCCGGCAAGCTGCCCGAGAACGTCGCCATCGATCCGAACAACCCCTACCAGATCGCCGACTTCTACGCGAACCGGTTCATCGAGGACGCCCGGCGCCTGGGCCTGAAGGTCGCCATCGAGTCCCAGCGCGACCCCACCCTCATGCCCCGCGCCACCCAGAAGGTCGCCGGCATGATCCAGGTCATCCGCCGGCTCGTCGAACGCGGCCACGCCTACGCCGTCGGGGAGCCCGGCGGGCAGACCGTCTACTTCCACGTTCCCAGCTTCCCCGGCTACGGCAAGCTCAGCGGCAACACCCTCGATCAGCTCGCCGAGGGCAAGGGAGGCCGGATCAGCGCCGCCAACCAGGCCCAGAAAAAGCACCCCGCGGATTTCCTGCTCTGGAAGAGCGACGCATCGCACGTGATGAAATGGGACTCGCCCTGGGGCACCGGGTACCCGGGCTGGCACATCGAGTGCACCGTCATGTCCGCCGAGCGGCTCCTCAGCGCCGGCGCGGGCGGCGTCGCCAGCCAGGCCGCCGGCGGCGTCGGCCCCGCGCTGCTCGACGCCCTCGTCCATCCCACGCCCCAGCCGGCGATCATCGACCTGCACTCCGGCGGCGAGGACAACATCTTCCCGCACCACGAGTGCGAGATCGCCCAGTCCTGCGGCGCGTTCAATTCCCAGCACCAGGCCGGCACGTTTGCCCGCATGTGGTTCCACCCCCGCTTCCTGCTGGTCGACGGCGAAAAGATGAGCAAGAGCAAGGGGAACTTCTACACCCCCCGCCAACTCTTCGACCGCGGCATCGAACCGGCCGCCGTCCGATTCGAGATCGTCAAGACCCACTACCGCAGCAACGCCAACTTCACCGAGCAGGGCCTCAAGGACAGCCAGCGCATCGTCGACCGCTGGCGGCTCTTCCTCTCACGCGCCGACCAGGGCGCCCGCGACTCGTCCGTCGATCCCGAAGTCGGCCGGTGGTTCGCCGCCGCCATGAGCAACGATCTCAACATCGCCGAGGCGATCGCCGAGATCAACAAATGGGTCACCCGCACCCCCGAGCCCTCGCGCAACGACGGCATGATGATGCGCACCTTCGACTCGGTGCTCGGCGTCCTCGAACTCCAGCAGGCCCCCTCGGCGCAGACCGAGATCGGCCTGTTCCGCGACGGGCTGGCGCCCGACGCCGCCGTGATCGCCAAGCTCAACCAGCGCGCCGCCGCCCGGGCCGCCAAGGACTTCAAACGGTCCGATGAGATCAGGGACGAACTGGCCAGGATGGGATACGCGATCAAGGACGTCGCCGGAGGCAAGGTCGAGGTTCGGAGGTCCTGAGTTCCACCCACGCCCGTCCCGGGGGCGGCCTGCTATCTTCCGACCCCACACCGCGATTTCGAGATCACCGATCTCGCCGGTCCGCTCTTCCCAAAAAGCCGGTCCGTGCCCCCCAAAAAGAAGATCAGCAGCCTCCACTCTCTCTCCCGGTGGCGGAGGCTGCCGTCTTCATTGGAGCACAAGGACTCTCTCTTCTTCCCTCGCGCTCGAACCGAAATGCTGCCTGGTGCGCGTCGCTCGGGAAGAACTCCCGTCGATCCCCAGAAGCGCCAGACATTGCGGGCGGAACAAGCAGAAGGTAACCGTGAACCACCCTTGATTCAAGGCCAAAAGTGCAAATGTTTCGCCAAGGAATTGGCAGGATTCTGATTCACTATTCTGTTCGGTGCCCGAGACGTCCTCTAACCAAACTGCGACGGTTATGGGGTGTGAAGATGGGTAATCTCCCAGCCGGACTGTCAATTGACCGGCTCGCCCCCGGACGCTGAGAGCGGTTGCAGAAGCGGCCCTCGTTGTCCCGTGGCCGCATCCGCCGTGGGCATGACCGAGCCTGCGCGGAACACGCGGAACGTGTACTGGTACACCGCCCCGCGTCCGACTTCGGTCATCGCCGAGAGCAGGTTGGCCTTTGCGTAGCGGTCGAGTTCTCCGGCCTGGGGATCGTCGCGCAGCACGAGGTACCGGCCGTCGGGCGGGACGGGGCACGAGGTGGCCAGCGGCTTCCAGACGATGCGGCGCGTCGGCGAGTCTTCCAGGTTGGCCGCGTACCAGAGCACATCGGGCCTGGCCTCGATCAGGTGATCGGCCCAGATCTCGGCGCCGGCGGGGACCATCTGCGCGATCAGGCGTCCGGCCTCCCGTCCCCCGATGCGCTCGCGCCTCGGTTCGGCGATGAACAAGGCGACGATCGCGGCCGCGAGCATGCAGCCGCCCAGCACCGCGGGGTGGCCCAGCATCATCGCCCGGGCGATCGGAGGACGCTTGAGAATGAAGTAGCCCGACAGGCCGAGCCCGACGTACCCCACGATCGGCGGGATGACGGCCTGCGTCGCCATCGTGTACCGCGGGTTGCTGACGCCCGCGACGGTCAGGATCGTCAAGGACAGGAGCACGGCGATCGACAGGGCGCGAGCGATCGCGAACGCCGACGGATGGCGCTGCGCTGGCGCCCCGCGCGATTCGGCGATCGCATCGGGACCCCAGGGAAAGAGCATCGCCAGCGACGCGGGCATCGCCATGAGCAGGCTGGAGGGCAGCAGCAGGAGCACCTGGGCGGTGCGCCCGTTCTCCCACAGGAACTCATCAACGCTTTGAGTCACGGGTGTTGCCGGGAGACTCGCGGTGCGGCGGGCGATCTCAACGAAGATCCACGTGAGCAGCGCGCCGGAGACTCCCAGCGCCGCGAGCAGTTCGGGCCGCAGGAAGATGCGGGCCGATCGACGGACGATCCCCGCGGCGATCAGGACCGAGACAAACGCCGTGATCCCCGCGGGGCCCTTGGCCAGTGCGGCGATCGCGATCCCTCCGGCGAGCAGGGCCGACATACCCACGCGGAAGACCGGGCGGGCCGGCGCGGGGCCGAGCAGGACATGGGCCGCGGAGAAGCACGCGAGCTGGATACCCAGGTTGTGGAGCGATTCGATGTCGGCGCTGCGGGCCGACGACCAGAACACCGGCATCAGCACCTGCCCCAGCGCGGCGAACAACCCGCCGCCGGCGCCGAACCAGAGCCTCCCGAACGACAGGGCGACCAGGCCCGAGAGCGTCGCGCACAGCGCCGAGACCGCGCGGGCGGCAAGCTCTCCCGGGCCGAAGACCATCGACGAGAGCGCGATCGCCCAGGGCATGCCCGGAGGCTTGCGCAGGTAGGGTCGGTCGAAAAGGTGGGGAACGAGCCAGTCACCCCCGTCCAGCATCTGGAACGCCGGGATCGCCCGATGGCCTTCCGTGCCGCTGAAACTGGCCCGCCCGAGCATCGGCCAGTAGATCGCAGCGCACACGAGCACGACCAACAGCGCATGCACGCGCCACGAGGCCAGCCCCCGTCCCCGGTTCGGAGCGCCCGACCCGTCGAGCCTCTGGTCGGTTGAAGAGTTCATTTCACGGGCCTGGCTTCGGGCACGGCATCCACTCCTGGGATGGGCTGGCCGGTGCGGTAGGACTCGCCGATCTTGTCGGCCCAGTCGGCGAGCATCAGGAGCAGCTGCGGATTCTCCCCCGGGTCGTGCTGATGTTCGCGGGCCTCACCGAACGCTTCGTTGAAGCGTTTGCCCTCGATGACGTGCCGCTGGAGCATGACCACGCAGCCGGTGCGCTGAGTGCCCGCGGAACAGTGCACCAGGACCGGCTGGCGGGCAGGTTCGTTCATGATCCGCAGGGCCTGGACGTAGTAGTTCGGGTTGCCAGTGGCATCGCCCTCCAGCCTCAGAACGAACCGCGTAAGCCCGAGCGCTTCGGCGGTCCGCTGCTCCCGGGCCTCTTCGCCTGATTCGGGCGGGTAGGCCCCCAGGTCGATGATCGTCCGAATGTGGTGCTCGTCGGCGATCCGCTGGAGCGAGGAGGGCGTCAGCCGGCCCGAGCGGTAGATCTTCCCTTCGACGACGACCCCGAAGTTCCTCGGGTGAGAGTTGGACCACGCCCCGACCGCGGCGATCGAGCCCACCAGGATCAGGCAGGCCAGAGCAATCCAGGGTGCAAGGCGGCGCGGCCGGCCACCTGTGCGGGCCCTGTTCGAACGGGGTTCGACGGGCGTCATGGAAGGGGCTTGTACTGGGGGGTGTACCTCGGCGACCGGCATCGAGGTCATGATAGTGCCCAACGCTACCATCCCCGGATGTCCACGGACGAAACCCGCCCACCGCAGCCAGGGACCGGCTCGGGAATGCCCGATGCGGGTGGTAGGCGTACGGCGGCATCGGGCGGATCGGGCGTCAAGCCCGGCAAGCGCAGTTCGTACCCTGCGGTGGTCGATCGCCTGATGGAGGAGCTCTCACGGCTCCCTGGTGTGGGGCGCAGGTCCGCCGAGCGGCTGGCGTTCCACATCCTCAAGAGCACCCCGGACGATGCGATGGCCCTTTCAAGGGCGATCGCCGACGTGAAGGTGCGGGTCCAGCATTGCGGCGTGTGCTGGAACCTGACCGACCACGTCGGAGAATCGCCAAGGTGCGAGATTTGCGGGGATCCGTCCCGTGATCGGGCCAGCGTGCTGGTGGTCGAGCAGCCAAAAGACCTGATCGCCCTTGAACAGACCGGGATGTACCGCGGGTTGTATCACGTGTTGATGGGCCGGATATCACCTTTGGACGGCATCGGTCCGGAGGAGCTGACGGCGGCGGACCTTTTCAGGCGGCTGGATGTGCCCGCGGGTAACCCTGGGGGTGTTGCGGTCCGAGAAGTGATCCTCGGACTGAACCCCACGGTCGAGGGTGATGGGACGGCGCTCTACCTTTCGGGGGAGGTTTCCGGGCGGGCGGGGATCCGGGTCACGCGTCTGGCCCGCGGTTTGCCGGCCGGGTCTCACCTCGAGTTCGCCAACAAGGCCGTGCTCGCCGATGCTATCCAGTGCCGGCAGGAGGTGCGGTGACGGCCGGTGTGTGGTTCTGGGTGAAAGGTGCGGGCTTCAACATCTATGCGATTTGACTACTCCCAACAGATGAAGCTCGGCCAGCACATGAAGCTGGCCCCGCGGATGATCCAGTCCATGGAGATTCTCCAGATGCCCCTGGCGGACCTCCAGGAGCGCATCCAGCAGGAGCTGGAGAACAACGCAGCGCTGGAGATCGTGGAGAACGAGCCCGACGCGCAGGCTCGGGCGGAGCAGGCGGAGGCAGCGCGTGCCGACGCCGAGAGGCCCCTGCAGGTCGACGACCAGTCGGCCAAGGACGACTTCAAGCGGCTCGAGGAGTTCCAGGAGTTCAACCCCGACGCCGCGGAGAACGAGTTTTCCGCTTCGGACTACGGGGACCGCAGCGACGCGGAGGTCATCCCCGACCGGGCGGCGCCGTCGCGCGAGGAGGAGTTCGGCTCGTACTCCCCGGCGCGGATGAACGGGGAGCGGGACGCCAAGCTGGACGCGATGGCCGCGGCGCCGGCGCCCTCGGCCTCGCTGACCGAGCAGCTCCAGGACCAGTGGGCGCTGTGCGACGTCGAGGACCGCATCCGGGCGCTCGGGGAGATCATCATCCCGTACATCGAGGAGGATGGGTACGTCCGCACGCCGCTGGGGACGATCGCCGACAGGGTTCCGGCCTCCTCGGCGATCAAGCCGACGGCCGAGGAGCTCGAGCACGGGCTGCGGGCGCTGCAGCTGCTGCTGGAGCCGGCGGGGATCGCCGCGCGTGACGTGCGGGAGTGCCTGCTGCTGCAGCTTGATGCGATGGAGGATGCTCTGTCGGAGGATCCCACGGTCGACCAGGACTCGCACCGCACGCTGACCTCGGCGCGTCGGATCATCGAGGGGTACCTCGACGACCTGACCCAGAACCGCCTCCCGCGGATCTCGGAGCGGACGGGGCTCTCGATGGACGAGATCAAGACCGCGCTGATGCTGATGAAGAAGCTCAGCCTGGCGCCGGCGCGGCGGCTGGTCAACGACCCTTCGCGGCCGATCGTGCCGGATGCGATCGTGGAGTACGACCCCGACGAGGACCGGTACGTGGCGTACCTGAACGAGGGGCGGGTTCCGAACCTGCGGGTCAACCAGGAATACGCCCACATGTCCAAGGACCGGGGCGTGGACAAGCAGAGCCGCGAGTTCCTCAAGACCAGCCTGGGCAACGCCAACTGGCTGATCGACGCGGTGAACCAGCGCAAGCGGACGCTGCTGCGGGTGGTCAAGTCGGTGGTGGAGGCCCAGCGCGAGTTCTTCGACTACGGGCCGCAGGCGCTCAAGCCGCTGCCGATGACGCAGGTCGCCGACCAGCTCGGGATCCACGTGGCGACCGTCTCGCGGGCGGTGAGCGAGAAGTACCTGCAGACGCCGCGGGGGATCGTGCCGCTGCGCAAGTTCTTCACCGGCGGGACGCAGACCGATGAGGGCGAGGACGTCAGCTGGGACGCGATCAAGGCGGCCCTGAAGGATGTCATCGAGGCCGAGGACAAGGCCAAGCCCCTGAGCGATGAAGCGCTCGCCGAGGAGCTCAAGAAGCGGGGCCTGGAGATCGCGCGGCGGACGGTGGCCAAGTACCGGGAGCAGATGGGGATCCCGACGGCGCGGCTGCGCAGGACGTTCTGAGACAGCATGTTGCTGGTCCTGCTCGCCAGCGCGCGCTCGGGACGAGTCCGGAACGGATTGACCGGCCGGATCCGAGCCCGGAGCGTTCGCTGTGCGTGCGACTCCTCGTTGATCGCGCTCGCCGCGGGACTCGCGGCGGATCTGCGCAGTCCGCGGAAACGTGCACACGGCCGGTTCAGAACTCCGGCACGGGCTGGGGATCTTCGCGGTAGCGGCAGTCCAGGGCCATGCCCAGGCGGATGTGCTGCCAGAAGAACGGGTTCTCATCGACCACGGTGGGCCTGAGCGCCTGGCCGGGTCGCGGACGCTGCACGAGCGAGAAGCAGTCGACCGGCTCGAGGGAACCCCAGGGGACGAGTTCCTGGTAGACGCACTGGAGTCCCAAGGCGGCGCAGTCGTTGCGGAATTTCTCGGCGGTCATGTCGACGCCGCGCCAGTGGTCGTTGGGCAGCGGGGGATGGCCGTCTTTCTCGGAGGCGAACTCGCCGTAGTTGGTGTGGTGGATGAGCCCCATCCCGCCGGGGCGCAGGACGCGGGCGAGTTCGCCGGCGTAGGAACGCATGACCTCGTGCTCGGCGTGCACGAGGCTGTGCCAGGAGAAGGCAAAGTCGACGCAGGCGTCGGGCACGCCGTTGAGAAGGCGGCCGTCATTGACGACGTACGTCATGTTGTCCTGGCCGTACTTCTGGCGGCAGAACTCGATGCAGCGGGGCGTGAGGTCGACCAGCGTCATGCGCTTGGCGAACGGGCGGAGGTACTGCGTCCAGACGCCGTGGCCGGGCGCCAGCTCGAGGATGTGATCGCAGGGGATGAAGCGCTGGATGCGGGGCAGGATTCCCCACTGCCAGGCGGTGCGTGTTCCGCCGTAGCCGATGTTCCACTCGTTGCCCTCGAGTTTCCAGTCGTAGATGGACCAGAACTGGAGGTTTTCCTGGATGGTGGGCATGGGGGAGGGTAGGAACGGGGGCGGGGAACAGAGAACAGAGACGGAGACGGAGGGACGGAGAGACGGGGAGATGGGGGATCAGAGGGCGTGCGGGCACGGTGGCGGGTGCGGCTGGGAAACCGCGAGGGACGATGCGGGGATGAGGTACGGGCGCAGAAAAAGACGCCCGGCCGATGCCGGGCGTCCGTGAGTTTCACCGATGCTGGAGCCCGCCTGCGGTCAGCACCCGGCCTCGAACGCCACCACGAAGCTGGTGAAGTCCTCGATGTCGACGAAGCCCGATCCGTCGAAGTCGGCCGAATCATCGCCGGCCTCGAAGGCCTGGACGAAGGCGGTGTAGTCCTCGATATCGACGAAGCCCGAGTGGTCGAAGTCGGCGGGGCACGGGGCGTCGTTGAAGAACGCGGTCGTGGGCACGATCGTCCTGGCGAGCGTGCTGCTTGAGTACGAGGCCTGGAGCGTGGCCTCGCCGGAGTTCTCGTAGAACTCGAACCTGACCAGGTGCTTGCCGGGCTTGAGCCCGATGACCCCCGATTGCTCGGCGGTCGAGTTGATGTGGTCGTTGTTCACCACGAGCGTGTTGCCGACGTACATCTTCGATCCGTCGTTGGAGTTGACGTAGAAGGTGTAGTAGTCGATCGCCGGGACCTCGATGTATCCGGTGAAGACGCCGCCCACCCGGTCCACGCGGGTGGAGTTCATGAACTGACCCAGGAGCGTGGTGAAATCCAGCTGGGCGACCGAGGTCTTGAGGTAGGGAGTCAGCGAGGAGAAGTTGGGCATGGAGGTCTGCGTGGACCCGAAGGCGTACCAGGAGACATCCAGGCCCGGCTCGGTGCTGGCGGGGTTTTCCGGGTTGCGGAACTGGCTGGCGGCCGCGGAGGTCAGGGTGACGGTGGCGCCGTCGGAGACGTTCGAGGTGTTCTTGATCGTGTAGGTGAACGAATCGGCGCCGCTGTAGCCGGGCGCGGACTGGATGATGAGCTGGTCCCGGCCGCCGGGGCCGGTGCCGACCGACCGCGTGACCGTGCCGCCGTGGGCGGTGGCGGGCTGGAAGGTGTCGAGGATGAAGGTCAGGCCGCCCGTGTCGCCGTCGTTGGCGAGCACGTCGACGGTCTTGGAGACGCCCTCGATGACGGTCCCGGCTTCGTCGTCGGTCGCGTAGGGTCCGACCGCGGTGGTGATGGTGAACTTGTCGATCCAGGTGCCCCAGCCGCTGGACTCGGCGGTCTCGCCGATGACCCAGAAGGTGGCGTCGTCGGAGGGATCGACCACGATGCCGTAGTAGTCGCCCCAGCGTCCGCCGCCGTCGGCTCCGGAGAGGCGCAGCTGCGTGAGCGGTCCCATGGTGCCCGGGGCGTCGGTGGCCCTGCGGCCCACGGCGTTGACGCTGATGCGGTCGGCGGAGGTGCTCGAGCCGACGACCAGGGCGACGTCGTTGAACGCGTTGGTGCCGATGGCGCCGAAGTAGGTGTGCTTGCCGCCGCCGGGGTTGATGTTGCCCGACTCGACGAGGGAAACGCCCCCGCTGGTGGGCCAGTTGCCGGTGTTGAAGTGGTACCAGCGCGAGACGTTGGTGCCGGCGGCGTTGACGGTGTGGGTCGCGTACAGGTTGCCGTTGCGCCACGCGACGTTGAAGATGCGCGAGTCGATCCCGCCGACGGAGTTGCCGTTGGCCGAGGGGGAGCTGGTCTCCCCGGACCAGGTCGGCACGGTCACCGTGGTGGTCGCGATCGCCGGCGAGGTGATCGGGTTGGTGATCGCCTGGACCTTCATGGAGTTGCCGGAGTTGACCGAGACGAAGAAGGGCGTGGCGGGCCCGCCGTAGGTGTGGGCGATCTGGACCGACCCGGCGCCGCCGTCGCGGAGCGTGGAGTAGACGGCCGGCTGGCCGGTCAGGAGCGGGGCCTTGGTGAAGATGCGGTACCCGACGCCGCCCCAGCCGCCGTTGTTGAGGCCGAAGAGGTTGCCGGTGACGTAGTAGGCGTTCTGGTCGTAGCCGAAGCCCGGGTAGTCCCACCAGAAGGTGTTGCCCGAGACGTTGATGACCGCGTCGGTGCGGTACTTGTACCACGTGCCGTTGGGGTTGGAATCGTCCGAGACGGCGATGCAGATCCAGGCCTCCGTCGAGCCGTAGACCTCGGGGGCGATCACGACCCAGCGCTGGGCGTACTGGTCGAAGAAGCACTTGGGATCGAAGGTGAAGTTGCCGCACCCGACGGACTCGAAGAACCCGGGACTGCCGGAGTTGTCGAGGTTGGAGGAGAACTGGAGCGTGCCGGTCTTGTTCCACCAAGCGACCACCATGTTGACGGTGGAGAGCACGTGGCTGGGTCCGACTCCGAGCGTGCAGTCGGGGGGTGTCCAGGGGGTCTGGCCGATCCCGGGGAACATCGGCTTGATGTCGGGCCGGATCCCGCCCATGTTGATGCCGCCCAAGGGCAGCGAGTTGGGGGGGCCGCCGGCCGGAACGTTGGGAATCAGTTCATCCTGCTCGCCGAGCACCTGCTCGATATCGGTCACGGGCCCCTTCCAGGGCTGGGTGACCTGGCGCTGGAGCGGGATCGTGCTCATGTCCTCGGCGATCGCCTTGGCGGTGCCCCAGACAACCGCCCCGGGCTGGGTCAGGTCGGTGACCGCGCGGGGATCGCGGGGCGCACCGGGCCTGGCGACCTGGCCGTTGCGCGGTTGCATCATGACGGCCGGCATGGCTTGCGGGCCGGCGTCGCTGGCCGGAACCTGGTTGCGGGGGCCCGAGCAGGCGACAAAGGCCAGAGCGCTCCCGGCGAGCGAAAGGCAGACGGCGGCGTGACGGATGATGGACGATCCCCCCGGGCTGTGAACTCGGCTCTGACGGCTCATGCAAAACTCCCTCTGGACTTTGAGGTATGGACCTGCGGTTGATCACTCGCAGCGATGTGACAGGTACGACCGGCGCCGACGCACCCCACAGATACCTCAATCTACCTCATTCTCGGGCCGGTTCACCAACGATTCGTGCTGGTCGCTGATAATTTCTACCTATAGTTATCCGCAATCGCAGCCCGCGACGAAGGCGCAGACGAAGTAGTCGAAATCGTCGGTATCGACAAAGCCCGTGCCGTCCACGTCGCAGGCGGGATCTCCGAGTTCAAAGGCGTTGACGAAGGCGACGTAGTCGTCGATGTCGACGAAGCCGGTCTGGTCAAAGTCGGCGGTGCAGTCGGCGGCGCGGAGGTACCAGCCGTTGGGGAGCAGCTGGTTGTGGAGGCCGCCGCCGGTGGCCAGGAGCATGAGGCCGTGGGGGCCCGTGGCGTGGAAGAACTCGACGCGGAAGCGGTGGGCTCCGGCCTTGAGCCCGACCTGCCCGCAGATCGGTCCTTCGGCGGGCGTGTGCACACCGTGGTCGTCGATGATGGTGTTGTCCTGGATGAAGAGTGAAGCGCCGCTGCCGCGCAGGAGGCAGAACTCGTACATGTCCTGCTGGGGCACGACGATGTAGCCGCTGAAGACCGCGACCGTGTCGGTCGTGCGGCCGGAATTGGCGAAGGGCACGCCCTCGGCCTGGGGGAAGTTGAGGTTGGGGACCCAGGTCTTGGTGTAGGGCGGCGGGAGGTTGTCCGGGAAGTCGGTGGCGTTGGTCTGGCCCACGTAATAGAGCACGTCGATGCCGCCCTCGGTCAGCCCGGGGTCCTCGGCGTCGAGGAACTGGGCCGGCAGCACGTTGACCTTGACGATCGCCGAGTCGGTGACGTTCTGGCTGTTGCGGATGGTGTAGTCAAATGTGTCTTCGCCCTCGAAGCTCAGGGGCGGGGTGTACTCGAGCTCGTCCCGGCCGCCCGGGCCGGTGCCGATCGAGAGTGTCACCGTGCCGCCGGCGGGCGTGGTCGAATCGAAGGCGTCGATGTCGAAGGTCAGGTTCTGCGTGTCGTAGTCGTTGGCCTGCACGTCGATACGGAGCGGATCGCCGGCGTTGGCGACGATCTGCTGATCGAACCCGTCGTCGACCGCGAACAGCGAGGGCGGGTTGGCGATGTCGAAGCTGAAGATCCAGGTCGCCCAGCCGTCGTTCTGCCCCGCGCCGTCGGCGAATTTCTTGTTGTACTGGCCGATCGCCCAGAACGTCTTGCCGTCGATGGGGTCCAGGGCGATGCCGTAGTAATCGCCCCAGCGGAAGTCGTCCTGGTCGGTGCCGTCGCTGGTCTTGACGGAGACGGGGTCGGACATCGCGCCGGTGGGGTCCGAGGGGAGCCGGCCGCAGAACCCGACCTGGGCGCACTCACCCTCGACGGCCATGCCGATCACGGCACCGACCTGGCCGAGGCTGTTGACGTGGATCGCCGGGAAGAACGTGTGGATCGACCGGCCGTCGCCTGTGGTTCCACCGGAGATATCCCCGCCCTGCACGAACGAGGGGGACTTGGAGCTGTCGGTCGGCCAGCCGTTGGTGGCGACTTCGTACCAGCGGGCGGTGACGACGCCGGCCTCGGTGGTGAAGTGGTGACCGGTGTACAACTGGCCGTTGCGCCAGGTGGCGTTGAAGACGCGGTCGTCGACGGTGTTGATGAACCCGGCGCCGCAACCCGGGTCGTCGGTGTCCTCGCAGCAGGCCGAGATGAAATCGGGCTGGTTGTAGCTCTGCGAGAGGACGACGACCTTCATGGCGCGCGACGGGTTGGCCACGGGGCTGAGGATCGAGTGGATCTGGAGGAACGTCTGTGAGCTCGTGCCGCCCACCGAGACGAAGTAGGGCGTGGGAGTGGAGCCGAAGTGCTGGGAGGACTGCACGGAACTGAAGGAGCGCGAGAAGTCGTTGAGGTCGGCGAAATTGTCGGGAAGGCCGGCGATCAGCTTCTGCTTGTTGAAGATCCGGAACTTGACGCCGCGGAACGAGGCGAAGTCACCGAACGTGAAGAGGTTGCCGGTCACGTAGTAGGCGTTCTGGTCGTACCCGAACCCGGGGTAGTCGAACCAGGCGTTCCCCACGCCCGAGATCGCCGTCTTGGCGTCGGAGCGGAAGGTGGTCCAGGTCTGGGCGTCCCCGGGGGCCGACAGCGCGATGAGGATCGAGGAGAACTCCGTCGACTCGTAGTACTCGAGCGCGACGATGACGAAACGGTCTTCGAGGGCGTCGTAGAGGCACTTGGGATCGAACACGAAGAAGCCGGCGCCCTGGCTGCCGAAGAGCCCGTCGGGGCCCATGAGCGAGAATTCCTGGACCAGTTCTCCCTGCCGGGTCCAGACCGAGCAGAGGGAGTTGGCGGTCATGATAATGTTCTGGGTCCCGCAGGCGACCGTGGGGTCGGGGGGGATGAAGGGCGAGGACTGGGTGTCGGATCCCGGGAACATCGCGTCCGGGCCTCCGCGCGGGCCGAGGGGCCGATGGCGGGTCGAGGGCTTGGGCAGCGCGTGCTGCTCGTGCATCTCGAGCTTCTCCATCTTGGCGTCCTCGCCTTCGATGATGTGCTCGACGGCGATCTTCGGTCCCGGGTACGGGCGCGGGGGCCGGGGCAGCAGGCGCGTGTTGACCAGTTTGGCGGGGCTGGTCTTTCCCTCGACGGCGGTCGTGCGGTCGAGGGTTGTCTCGGCCGCCCGCGGCATGTCCGCCGGGACGGGGGGGGCGATGATCGGCAGGCTGGGGGGCGCCTTGGGGGTGACATCGGCCACGGGGCCGGCGGCCGTCGCCCAGGAGGAAGCGCAGGCCAACATCGCTCCGGCCAGGAACAGGCCGGCGCGGCGGGTAGTTTCCTTCATCCATCGATCCATGACATGAGGCTCCTGCGTCGTCGGCGGCCCGGCTACGGATACAACGATATCGGCACCCCCGAGAGTCCGTTCGTCCCAGAACTCGGGCAGTTGCTCAGAATCCGCGGCATAGGGCCCAGTCCGGGGGACTTACCGGACCGAACGTGCCGCGTGGAGGGCGGGGATCGGTCCGGGGAGAGCCTGGACGTTCGGCGAGCCCTAACAGCCGGCCTCGAACGCGATCACGAACGCGTCGAAGTCTTCGGTGTCCACGAACCCCGTGCCATCCACATCGGCCAGATCGTCGCCGGCCTCGAAGCTCAGGACGAAGGCGGTGTAGTCCTCGATGTCGACAAAGCCGCTGTGGTCGAAGTCGGCGGGGCAGCCGCCGGGCTCGCACGTGTTGGCGATCCCGTCGTGATCGGTGTCCAGGCCGGCGACGCGGGGGATGATCTTGAAGATCTCTCCGTTGGCGGCCGCGGAACCCTGGTCGCAGATGTACATCTCCCCGGCGGCGTCTTCCCCGAAGGAGGTCACGCTGTTGATCGAGAGGCCCCCGCCGGGCGCCAGTTCGCTGGTCCGCTCCGTGAACCCGACGATCCCGGTTGAGGTCGAGTACTGGAACGTCCAGATCTGGGCGGAGCAGTAGTCCCCGAAGAAATAGGTGCCCTGCATCTCGGGGATCGCGCAGCCGCGGTAGACGTACCCGCCCGTGATGGAGCACTTGCCCGCCGAGTGGTCGTAGACCCAGATCGGGAACGTGAACGTCTTGCCCGTGCACACCGAGTCGAAATTGAACGTGGTGTTGCCCTCGTAGCACCGCCAGCCGAAGTTCAGGCCCCCGGAGGTTCCCGCGGGGATGAAGTTGATCTCCTCCCAGACGTTCTGGCCGACGTCGGCGATCCACAGGTCGTGGGTGAGGCGATCAAAGGAAGGCCGCCAGGGGTTGCGCAGGCCGAAGTGGAAGACCTCATCGGCGCCGGCGATCCCGACATAGGGGTTGGTGGGTGGGATCGCGTAGTTCTTGGTCGAATCGGCGGGGAAATCGTCCGCGTTGATGTCCAGGCGCAGGACTTTCCCGAGCATCTTGTTGAGGTCCTGGGCGTTTCCGCCGGGCTCGGTGTGGCCGGCGCCCTGGTCGTTGGCATTGCCGCCATCACCCACGGCGAGGTAGAGGTACCCATCGGGGCCGAAGTCCATCCAGCCGCCGTTGTGGTTGTTCTGCGGATCGTCCCACGTGATGACCGTGGTGCCGGTCGGATTGGCGACGTCGGGATCGGACGAAACGGTGTACTCGGCGACCACCTCGTCACCCGCGCCGGCGACGGCGGTGTAGTAGACGTAGAACTTGCCGTTGGTCTGGTAGTTGGGATGGAACGCCAGGCCCAGGAGGCCCTGCTCGCTGGAGGCCGAGGTTCCGCCGGTCACGATCGAGTCGATATCGAGAAACGGGGTCGTGAGCAGGGCGCCGTTCTTGATGATCCGGATCCGGCCTTGCTTTTCGATGATGAACAGGCGCGAGGCATCACCGGGCGCATGGGTCAGGAAAATCGGGCGGGCCAGGCCGCTGGCGATCCTGGTGGTGGTGAGAGTCTGGGCCAGGCAGGGAGCTGCGGCGGCGGCCAAGGCCAGGGCGGCGATCGCCATCGCGGTGTGACTACGCATCTGGATCTCCTTCATCGTCTCGGGTCTCGGAAGGCTACACCCGGCAATCCAACCGATGGGGCTGGTTCAGTCCCTTGTCTGGATCTGGGTGTCCGGCATCCTCCGGGCCGTGCAAGTCCCCCACCCCGGAACTGTGTCCAGTGTACAGGTGATCGGCGGCGCGCCGAGAGGAAACAGCGCCGGCGCAGGAAAAAACCGGCCGTTTCGGGCCGGTTGTGAAGGTTCGGTTTGGTATGGAGGGGCGTTCCTTAACATCCTGATTCGAACGCCGACACGAACGCTGAAAAATCCTCGAGATCCACAAAGCCCGACCCGTCGAAGTCGGCCGCCGGCCCACCCTCGGCGAACAGCCCGACAAAGAAGTCATAGTCGTCCGTGTCGACGAAACCCGAACCATCGACATCCGCCCGGCAGCCGGCCACCGCCGGGCCTCCGCCACCTCCGCCCATGTCCAATCGGACGGTGGTCGCGTTGGCGAGCAAGGGCGTGACGTCGTAGCCGAAGTTGAAGTTGACCGGGAACCTGAAGGCGACGGGCGCCGGCGTGCCGATCGCCGGGAGGAGCCCGTCGAAGATCCCATCATCGTCTGAGATCACGACCACGCCGTGGTCGACCCTCAGCAGGGCCGAGCCGCCGCCGTTGGTGAGCTTGGGATCCAGGAACACATGGAATTCTCCGGAGCCCGAGCCGAACACCACGGTGTCGTTGCTCCAGGAGGAGGTCGGCGCGGAGGCGTCGGCGTCCACGTTGAAGTCGGCGTCGAACAACGTCCGCTCTCCGGCGTTCTTGCCGTTCCAGGAGATCGTGATCGGGTCCTTTCGGATCGCCCGCGCGAGGGAGGAACCGTGAACGATGTCCGTCCACGGCGACCAGGTGATCTGGCCGCTGGCGAGTTTCGTGCCGGCCTCGATCAGCACCGAAGTGGCGCTGAAGGCGTAGGCCTGCGTGAACATGCTGCCGACGGCGTGCGAGCCGCCCATCGCGCGGATGTAGCCCTGCACGGGAGTCCCCAGTCCGTAAGGGGCGACGAGGTAGTCGGTGCACGCGGTCGACCAGGTGTTGGAGTTGGGGCTGACGACGGTGATGCAACCGGAATCGGTCTTGCCCGTATCCGGAACGGGCACGCTGCCCCAGGCACACGGCACGGGCGGCGCCGAGTTGCGGGGGAAGTTGTGAGGCGTGCCGTTCGCGTACGCCTCCGTGCCCAGCAGGTCGAACCCCGGATCCTGGCTCGGTGGCTCGACGCCCGCGGCCAGGTAGTGGCCGGGGCCGAGGGTCTCGTCGAGCCAGGCGTGCTCGAACCAGAAGATGGTGACCTTGGGCGTGACGTTGCCACCGGGAGTGACGGAGAAGTCGTGACGCTGTACGTAGGTATGGTCCGCAACCGTCTGAGCGGCCGCCGGCCGGACCGCCGGGCCGCACGCCAGCGCGACGCCGAACACGGGTCCGAACCGCCGGTGCAATCGGACGCTGCAAGGACGCAGATTCACGGGATACCTCCCCGCGCCCGCGCGGGCGCGAATGCCGCCGAGATGCGTGTGGATCGCACGGACCCGGCCGAGGATCCGGGACCCAGGCCGGGCATTCCCTGAACGCGGGGGGAACGCGTGAATCACGCGGGCGTCCGCGGATTCCACGGGATCGGGAGCGCCATCGCGGGGAAACCCCCCGGGCACAAGCACGGCGGCCCGGGGTGCTTACCATTGCGCATGCCGATGTACGAGTACGAGATCCTCGATCGCAAGGGGGAGCCGACCGGCCGCGTGCTGGAAGTCTTCCAGTCGATGAAGGACGCCCCGCTGGTCAAGCATCCCGAGACGGGAGAGCCCCTGCGGCGCGCGGTCCAACTGCCCAACATCGCCGGCAAGTGGTCGGACATGAAGGGCAAGAGCGCCCTGTCGAACAAGAACCTCGAGCAGATGGGGTTCACCAAGTACGAGCGTCGCGGCAACGGTTACATGGAACGGGTCGCCGGCAAGGAAGGCCCGCGATCCATCTCCGCCGACGATTAAGGGTCTGACCGCGCCGCCGGAGGCACGCTGCCGCTCTCCACGCCATGCCCCATCCAAGCCCGGAACCCCACGCGATCGCCGTTGACTACCGCAACGTCACGTTCACCTACCCTTCGCCCGCGCCGACCGCCGAGTCCCGCCGCCCGGCGATCCAGGGCATCACGTTCTCGGTACGCGAAGGAGAGCGCCTGGGGATCCTCGGTCCCAACGGGGGGGGCAAGAGCACGCTCATCAAGCTGACGCTCGGGCTGCTGCAGGGAGCATCGGGAGAGATCCGCGTCTTTGGCATGAGCCCGCTGGAATCCCGTCGCGACGGCCTGGTGGGGTACGTCCCGCAGCGGATCGGCGCGGAACTGGCCTTCCCGCTGAGCGTACGGCAGGTGGTCGCGATGGCCGCCGCGCGGGGTGTGCCGCCCTGGAGGTCTTTGCCGTCGGACCGGGCGGCGCACGTCGATCACATGATCGCCCTGGTCGGCCTGGCCGACCTGTCGGAGCGGGCTGTCGGTAAGCTCTCGGGCGGTCAGCTCCAGCGCGTGATGATCGCGCGGGCCCTGGCCTCGCGCCCGAGGCTGCTGCTCCTGGACGAGCCCACGGTCGGGATCGACGTCGCGGGCCAGCAGAGGTTCGCGAGCCTCCTGCTGCGCGTGCGGGAGGAGCTCGGCCTGACGATCGTCATCGTGAGCCACGACATCCGTGCGATTGCCGGCTCGTGCGACCGGGTCGCGTGCCTGAGCCGGACCGTCCACTTCCACGATGCGCCTGAAGGTCTGACACCCGCGGTGCTCGCCGAGGTGTTCCGGCACGACGTCTCGGGCATTTTCGGGGATGTGCATATCGACGCGCACGCCGCGGCCTCGTGCACGGACCCCTCGCATTCGCACGGCCGCCCGGCGCCGGGGCCGGTGTCGATCTCGGTCAGCGCTCCATCCGGCGAGCGGCCAGCCGCGGGGGGTGAGCGGTGAACACGATCAAGTATCTCACCAACCCGGACCTGGCGCCGCTGCTGATCCCCGGCATCGTGACCGCGCTGGCGATGGCGGTCATGTGCTCGAGCCTGAGCGTGCTGGTGGTGCTCAAGAGGCTGAGCTTCATCGGCCAGGGCATCAGCCATGCCGCGTTCGGCGGGATGGGCGTTGCGGCGATCCTGGGCCTGACGCTCGTGGGCGCTTCGGCGGTGGGGCAGTTCGGCGTGGTGATCACTTTCTGCCTGGCCGCGGCGATCATCATCGGGTGGATCTCCAACCGAGGTTCTACTTCGGCGGACACGGCGATCGGCATCGTGCTGGTCGCGTCGATGTGCCTGGGCGGCATCCTCCTGCCGCTGGCGGTCCGCCGGCAGGGATCGGCCGGGCCGGGGTGGGAATCGATCCTGTTCGGATCGGTTCTGTACGTAAAAGTCGGACAGGCCTGGATGGCGTCGGTCGCGGCCGCGGGTGTTGTTGCGGCGATGTGGTGGCTGCGGCGGCCGCTCCTGTTCTGGGCGTTTGATGAGGCGGCAGCGCCGGCGTTCGGCGTGCCCTCGGTGGCGATGAAGTACGTTCTGCTGGTACTGCTGTGCCTGGCGATCGTGACGGCGATGACGGTCTCGGGGGTCGTGCTCGCGACGGCGATGCTCGTGCTTCCCGCGGCCTCGGCGTTGTGCCTGAGCGACCGGCTGTGGAAGGTCTTCGGGGCGTCGCTGGCGGTTGGACTGCTGGGGGTGGTGGGGGGGATTGTGGTGAGCATGGAGCTCGAATGGCCGCCGGGCTCGAGCGTGGTCGCCGTGCTGACGGTCCTGTTTGCGATGTGCCGCGTGTTCGAGTCGGTGGTGGGGCACAGCTCACGCGGCCCGGGCGCGGCGGATCCGGGCCCTGCGTGATGAACATCGGCCCGGCTGCGGGCCTCCCGAGGCTCAATCATGGCGATCAAGGCTGAAACACTGCTGGCCGAGCTCAACCGTCTGCGCAAGGACTTGGACGAGGATCCTTCGGACCTGGAATGGGTGACGCTGCATCACGCGTTCTGCTTCATCTCCTACAAGATGGGAGATTTCCAGAAGTACGTGCAGGAGCAGGCCGCGCAGGGGGCGTTCAAGGAGCTCGAGGGCGGGTGACTTCGACTACTTCCGGGGGTACTCGATCAGGCGCGTCGTGGCGCCCCGACCGACGATGATGCGATCCGCCAGGCCGAGGAACAGGCCGTGTTCGACGATTCCTACCGTGGCATCGAGCTCACGGGCGAGGGACTCGGGATTGTGGATCGGTCCGAACACGCCGTCGAGCAGGTAGTTGCCGCCGTCCGTCCGGATCGCCTCGCCCCGCGGATCGACGCGAAGGCTCGCGGCGCCGCCCAACTCGCGCACGCGAGCCTGAACGCGCCTCCACCCCAGCGGGATCACTTCGAGCGGGAGAGGGAACTTCCCGAGCGTGGGCACCTCCTTGGCAGAATCGACGATCACCACCATGCTCCGCGAGGCGCTGGCGATGATCTTCTCGTGCAGCAGCGCCCCGCCCCCGCCCTTGATCAACCGGCCGTGGGGATCGACCTCGTCGGCCCCGTCGATGGTCACATCGATCGCCGCGGCGCCGTCGTATTTCATCAGCGGGACGCCGGCTCTGGCGGCGAGGGCCCGTGTCGTCGCGGAAGTCGGCACCCCGGTGATGCGCAGGCCCGTTCGAACGCGATCGGCGAGCATCGCGATCATGTACGCGGCCGTGCTGCCCGACCCCAGGCCGACAACCATGCCGTCGGCGATGAATTCGAGGCTCCGGGCGGCGGCTAGGCGTTTCTCCGATTCGATGTCCGGCTGCATGGTCCTCCCGCGCATCGCAAAGTCGTTTCGGCGAACCGTCCGAGTAGGGTCAATGGTGCCCCAGGGGCGTGACCTCCACCACCAGCCACGCGCGGAGGGGGAGCGTGTCGAGCCGGGCGTGAAGCGCCGCGAGGCTCGCCTCTCGCACGATCAACCACCCGCGCGATTCATCCCCGGCGATCCAGCGCTCGAGCAGGGCGCCTTCACGCCGCCACTGCTCGAGGATCGCCCGCTCGCGCGGCACCAGGGCGTCGACCTCAGGCGAATCCGGGCCGTTCCATGACCAGGAGACCATGAACCGCGGCACGCGGTCGTGCATGTCTGGGTCACAGTCGCTCACGCGGACGTACCTGATCACCGGGTCGGTGAACAACCGGCGCATCCGCTCCGCGTACGCGTCCAGGTACTCCGCCCTCCGCGGCTCGCTCGCCCGCGAAACCGCCCACGCGATAAACGGCGGAAGGGGCTCGAAGCCCGTGAACCAGAAGATCCCGTGCTGGATCGGTCCGAGCACGGATTCGAGGGAAGGGTTGAGTCCCCAGCCGTCGAACATGGCCTCCGGACCGCCGGTGGTCATCGAGACCAGCGCCCGCTTGCCCGCGAACGCGCCCTTCTCGTACCACTTGCCCCCGCCGTAGATCCGTCCGGCGGCAAAGACGCGGTCCACCCAGCCCTTGAGGATCCCCGGCAGCCCGAACCACCAGAGCGGGAATTGGAAGATCACCGCATCGCACCGCTCGAGCTTCTCCATCTCGCCGCGGATGTCGGCGGCAAAGCCGTCGCGCTCGCTCGCGTACCCCTCCTCGGCCTGCTGCTTGAGGAACTCGGGGTTCTTGGTGGTGGTGAAGTTGCGGCGATCCGAGACCGGGTCGAAGCTCATCGCGTACAGGTCGGAAACGACCACATCGTGCCCGAGGCCCCCGAGCACGTCGCGGGCGCGCTGTGTCAGGGCGGCGTTGAAGCTGCGCGGCTCGTGGTGGGCGTGGACGATGAAGACGTTCATGGGCAATGAGTGACCCGCCAACAGAGAACGGTGACCAGGGGGCGAGCGCTGGGCAGGCGATTCACAGCCTCTCGAAACCGGGCAGGTCGCCCACGAGCGGCAAGCAGTACTCGACGAACTTCTTGCTCACGTTGTTGTGGCCCTGGATGAACTCCTCGGGCATGTGGCGGGTCTTGGCGGCGACCGCGGAGAGCTCGACGCGGGCGTACTCGCTGACGTACGGTACCCCGTTGTCGTTGCCCATCCACAGGGCCGAGCCCGTGCCCGGCCTCTTGATTGCCACGCTCCCGTCCTGGTGGCCCTGCATCGCCAGAGTCGCCCCGAACCGGCCGCTCCGGCGGGCCTCGATGCGGTCGATGACCGATGAATCCGGCCAGCAGCGCTGGATGTACCCGAACGTATCGGCCCGCACCCGCGGCGGCTTGCCACCGGCGGGGGTGAGCCTTTCCTTGAGGAAATCGGCGAGCGCATCACCCAGGGCGCCCGAGCCCGAGAGCTGCACGTTGCCGTGCGAGTCGGTCTGGGCGTTCTTGATGAGCTTGGCGCCGATCGCCACGCCCTCCTTGTCCTGGATCCCCTCGCTGACGGCGATGTGGCAGCGGCCCTTCTTCGAATACACCGCGTCCACATCGGCAAGGAACCGGTCGATGTCGAAGGCGACCTCGGGGAGGTAGATCAGCTGCGGCCCGTCGGTCGACTCGGACACGACGTGCGGGTTGAGGTTGCGGTCGTAGCGTCGGGCCAGGGCGCTGGCCGCGGTAAGGAACCCCGCGTGCCGGCCCATGATGACGTTGATCTTGATGCCGGGGAGCGAGATGTTGTCCATGAAGTCGGCCATGCACGCCATGGCGACGAACCGTGCAGCACTGGGAAAGCCCGGCGTGTGGTCGTTCTCCTTCAGGTCGTTGTCGACGGTCTTGGGGAGGTGGAAGCACCGCATGTCGTAGCCGGTGGCCTTGGACATCTCGCTGACGATCCGGCACGTGTCCGAACTGTCGTTGCCGCCGATGTAGAAGAAGTAGCGCACATCGTGCTTGCGGCAGGCCTCGACGATCCGCGCGCAGTAGGCATTGTCGGGCTTGTCGCGCGTCGAGCCCAGCCCCGCCGACGGCGTCATCGCGAAGCGGTCGAGCACATCCTGGTGCGTATTGGTCAGGTCAACGAACTCCCCCTTGCACAGGCCCCGGACCCCGTGCCGCATGCCCAGCACCTTCTTGACATGCCCCGCGGCCTGGAGCCCGAAGCGGATCCCCTCGACGACCCCCACGAGGGACTGGTTGATGACGGCGGTGGGGCCGCCGGACTGGCCGATGACGGCGTTGCCGGTGATGAGATCTGAAGCCATGCAGCGTGCTCCTGAACGGAGCCGCATGGTACGGCGCGCAGATCTCGGCGTGCGTTGCGTTTTCAATGCCGGCTGGTGCCCGAAGGCATGCCAGCCCCATCGGGCAATCGAGGGGACCGGACTACTTCGGTGCGGTGGGCCCCTTGCGACGGATGATCCACTGGACGAACCACAGCACCGGCCAGGCGGTCGCCAAGGCGCCGATCAGGGCGATCGCGACGAGCCTGGGAGATTCATCCGGGCTCTGAAGACTGGGGATCCGGGACGCGATCAGCACCGCCGGCAGGCACGAGAGCACCGCCGCCGCGATCACGGCCAAGCAATACAACAGGCCCAGCAACGGACCAAGGAGCATCACGCGACCGATGTGGTTGCCCGTTGGGCTCCGGCATGAATACCACAGGGCAAAGGTACCGCCCGCGGCCACGATCGCGACGGCGACTGGGATCTGGCCGAGGTGGCCGAAGCGCGCATAAAACGGCCCGCAACCAAAGGCGGCCGCACCCGGGGAAACGAGCAATATCACTCGTGCCCAGATGTTCTTGTGCACGCGCCGGATTGCCGCGCTGGCTCTGGCCTTTGGACCGGTTGCTCCTCCACATTCCGGGCAGCGGGCGTCAGGGGCGAGCCCCGCCAGTTCGTACTCGCACCACGGGCAGAATCGAGGATCAAGGGGCGAAGTTGAAATGGGCGGTCCGGTCATTGAGGCCCGCTTCTGCCTACTTCCCCACCTGCGACGGCCCGATCGGCAGCGATGGATCCCCGAACAGCATGAACTTCATCCCCTGGAAGAAGATGCTCGGCGGGTACCAGTCGGCGTTGGGCTTGAGGTCCGCCAGGTGCTCCCGGTCGTAGTACTTGGAAACCGCCCCCGCCCAGCAATCACCCAGACGCTGGGCGATCCCCGGCTCCACCATCCCCCAGCGCTGCCCGATCTCCTCGGCAAACGCCGTCAGGAGCGTCATCCCGCACGGCTGGCTCCCTGTGTTGCACCCGATGTACGCCACCGCGCCGCTCGGGCCATCGCGCAGCAGCCGCTCCCCCAGCCCCGTCATGTTGTACTTGCCCTTCTGGTAACACGCCGGCGGCGGCGGGGGTGCTGTGAACACCTCCCCGTGGTCCGAGCCGGCGTGCTCCCCGCCATCCACATCCACGTACGGCTCGTACGGCGGAAGCGTGGCGAACCGCGCGGTGGAGCACCCGGCCGACATCACGATCGGCAGCCGGTCGGCGTTGTGGAGCTTGGTAATCGAGTGCGTGGAGATCGATTCGGCCCACAGGTCATCGGCCCCGTGCCCTGAGTGCAGCAGCACCAGCACGCCGTCGTTCATCAGGTCGACGATGTTCTTCTCTTCGGGTCCCAGGGCCGGCGCTGCGGGGGCCGCAGCGCTGTTTCCGCCGGCGGGCGCTGCGCTCCCGTGCTCCATCCCCCAGTACCGCTTCTCGATCCCCCAGCTCCTGGGCAGGCTCCCCGCCACCGCATCCATCATGCCCCGGTTCTCGATCCATCCGCCCACCGCGACCAGCCCCGCTCGGTCCCAGTGCTGCCGGGACCCTTCGGCGAGCCCCTTGGCGTACGCGATCGACTTGTCGGCGACGATCTTCGCCTGCTCGGGCGTGCTCACCGGCCAGCGGCCGACGCACAGCTCGGGCTTGTAGTCGATCCGGTCGTAGTTGATCGGGTCGGACTTGTTCTTCTCCCCGCGGACCTCCCCGAAGTACTGCGCGTGGAACCCATCGCAGGCGCCGTTCCAGTCCTCGAACGAGCCGTCGGCCTTGGCGATGTCCGCGTAGTAGAGGTCCGAGGGGTAGAACGCGTAGTCGAAGGCCGGCGCGGTCACGCGGTCCAGGCACATGTACCGCACCGGCAGCACATCGGCATCACCGGCGAGCAACACATACCGCAGCGGGCTCCCCGAACTTCTGGACGTGTTCCACAGCCCGTACAGGAAGCGTTTGAGCTTCTCGGGATCATCCACGCCCGGTCCCTGCGCCAGCGCATCTTCGAGGACGGCAACCGTTGTCCGCAGGGTGTCACCCCGGGCTTCCGCGTAGGGCCGGATCGCCGCCTCCAGGGACCGGGGCGTCACGATCACCATGGACGCGGGCGGACTTCCTGAGCCCGGCGCGAGCGCAGGGGCAAGCAGCGGAAGGGCAGCCACCACTAGGAGCGTGCGACGGTTCATACCGCCAGCATACCCGATCGCCCGCCGCACCCGCCGGCTCTCAGCGCCGCGTCATCACCATCTGCATGACCAGCCGCTCGCCGCCATCCGGGGAGACCGACCACTGCCGGTGCAGCAGCGTCCTGCCGCCATCCTGCAGGAGCGAGATGGTCTTGGACTGCCGCGCGTTGGGGCCTGGATCGCCGACCGCCTTGCCCGACAGGGTGATCTGCTTGCCGTCGAAGGGCTCATCGCTCTGGCGGACGCTGAACCTCGTCGAGCGCGAGTCGATCCAGAAGCTCGTGAACTTCTTCGTTTGGGAGTCATAGCCGATGATCCCCGTCCCCGTCGAGTCCCCGTTCGCATCGTGGAACGTGAAGTCAGACTCCAGGAACCGGCCCTCGTGGATCATCTTCTGGGTGCAGGTCCCGTTGGTTACGCCCGGCGTCCCGCCGTTACGCGGGTAGAACGTCTTGACGACATCCCATTCGCCGGCCATCTGCTTGAGGAACTCCTGCCCCTCGCCCGGCCCCGAGCGGGGCTCGTAGGCGGCCTGCACTTCCTTGTTCGGTGCCGGCGGCGCCCCGGCGGGCTGGGCCGCTGTTGTGGCCGGCGCGGGCTCCCGTGATCCGGCAGCGCGGTCCGACCCGCAGGCCTGGAGCAGGCCGAGCGTGAGAATGCCGATGATCGCGAGCGGCTTGGGAATCTGATGCATCGGTATCCTCGTCGGCGCGGCACGATCTCTCGCGCGACGCATGGTATGCCCGAACGCATCGCCAAGATGATCCGGTTGCCGGTGCGATCAGTCCACGAACATGCGCGGCACGGCCTTGGTCGTCCAGTCGCACTTGGAGATGGGGCGCAGGTAGACCGAAGTCATGTCGCCGCCGTCGGAGTCGTCGTAGTAACCGCCGCTGTCGGGGGACGAGTTGTCGACCACCGGGGGCGGGTCCGCCGGCTTCTGCTTGCCGCTCTTGTCCAGCTCGTTGGCGAATATGTTGTCCCCACGGGTGCGGTTGTCGGTGAAATTGATGAACGTGACGGGGATCTGGATCGGATCGGCCGAGGGCGCGAAGTACACGTGCCCGTCGCTGAAC
The DNA here is from genome assembly GCA_044221545.1 of Phycisphaerales bacterium. Classification (GTDB taxonomy): domain Bacteria; phylum Planctomycetota; class Phycisphaerae; order Phycisphaerales; family UBA1924; genus JAEUJB01. Next base: position 66,757 of record JBGAOZ010000010.1, on the reverse strand, counting down.
CCCACGTCGCCCTTCCACGCCGTCCCGTTGCCGTGCAGCCGGAGCGTGTTGGACTGGGCGCTGTATTTGTTGTCGGCGATCAGCTTCCACCCGTCGGTCGCGTTGCCCTTGAAGATCGGGCCGCGATCACCGAAGAGCGCGTCCGAGGGCCGCCAGTTGGCGATCACGTCGATCCACTTGCGCTTCTGCTTCCCGAACTGGGGCAGCTGCGCGTACGAGCACCCCGCCGGGTCCCCGGACTTGCGCCCGAAACGGTTCTCGTCCGCCGGGGTCGCTGTGAACGCCGGGTCCCACAGCGCCATCGACTTGTCGTTTCCCTCGGTCATCGAGGGGGAGTTGTACTCGTACTTGGCGTACTTCTGGAACTGCGGGTTGCTCTCCACCGGCGCGATCAGGATGTCCGGCGTGATCGCCCCGTTGTAGATCATCAGCGACATCAGGTGCCGCGTGATGTCCTTCTTGGCGCCGAAGTTCGGGTTGGTGACCTGGTCTTCCTTCACCGTCAGGTCGCTCTTGTCCATCTCGCTGGGCATCGGGTAGCGGTTCTTGTTCCCCGAGGCCCACACCGTCATCGCCTCCACCACGCTGCGCACCTGCGAGCCGCACTTGACCTGCCGTGCCGTGGCCCGTGCCCGGCCCAGCGCGGGCAGCAGGATGGAGATCAGCATCGCGATGATCGCGATGACCACCAGCAACTCAATCAACGTGAATCCACGCTTCGAACGATGCATCGTCGGGCCTCCTGCCGCATCTGGATCGGCATTCTCCACGGGGCGCAGCACATCAAGCTATTCGATTGCCCCCCTCGCGCCAAGAGATTCACGCGATCGAGTCCGATTCCAAAACAAGATATAAATAGCACTTATTGTCGCGGCGATGCAGACTCATCACGCCGATCGCAGGAACGTGCGTGTAAAAATCACACAAAGACATCCTCTGAGTGGCAGCGATCGCCCCGTGGGTGATATCCCCGACCCGTGTTCAGCACCCCGCATCGAAGGCGAGCATGAATGCGGTGAAGTCGTCGGTATCGACCGAGCCCAGGTGGTCGATATTCGCGGCGATCTTCCCGGCCTCGAAGTCGGTGATGAAGGCCGTGAAGTCGTCGGTATCCACCCACCCCGAGCCGTTGTGGTCGGCGGCGTTGTAGACCACCATGACTCCCGAAGGCAGGTACCTCACCGAATGCGATCCCAGCGGCATCTGCGGCGCATCGATGCTCGCGAATCGCCCCAGGAACTTTCCCCCGGAGATGATGGGCAGCTCCGAGCAGGGCGCCATCTCGAACCCATCCCTGAACCGCACCCTCAGCGTGCCGTCGAGCGTGATCAGGCCCTTGTTGATGATCAGATCACGGTGGGCGGCATCCTCACCCGCCAGCTCGATCTCGATGACGGCGGTCGGCAGTTGCGCCAGCCGGAGCGAGGTGGTGAGCTGGCCGATCGGCGCTCCTGGCGCGATGGTCCCGCCGTTCTTGAGCGAACCGTTCGTAGCGGTGAGCGTGCCGGTCCCCGAAATCCAATGCGCGGCCGTGTTGGTGAACACGGCGTTGTTCCCGTCGGCCACGACCGAGCCCCCGTCGAGCTCAAGATCCCCCACGCCCCCGATCGCCGCCCCCGACGCGACGGCCAGGTGTGGCAAACCGCCTGATGACTATCTTCAGCTCGACGGCGATCCGCACTCACACATGCTGCTCGGCACGCGGCGGCTTGGGTTCCTTCAGCGGCGTCTCGTCCTTCTCGATCCGTAGCCGCTCGATGTGCGTCGGCTCGGCCTCCAGCACGGTCATCACGATCCCGTCCAGCCGCACGACCTCGCCGCTCTGGGGGATCCGCCCCAGCGACACCGTCACGTACCCCCCGACCGTCTCGTACTCCTCGCCCGGCGGGAGCTCGACACCCACCTCGCGCAGCTCGTTGTTCGCCTCGTGGATGTAGACCCGGGCATCCACCTCCGCGAACCGCTTGCTCGGATCGATCTCCACGTCGGGGCTGTCGGCGAGCGTCGGCTCGTACTCGTCCCGGATGTCCCCGATGATCTGCTCGACGATGTCCTCGATGGTCACCAGGCCCGCCGTGCCCCCGTACTCGTCGGCGACCAGCGCGATGTGCACCTTTTTCTCGATCAGGTCGCTCAACAGCTCCCGGATCGTCTTGGTCTCGGGCACGAACAGCGCCGGCCGCAGCAGCTTGCGGAAGTCGAACGTCGTCCCCGCGCGGGTCTTGTCCCCCGCGAGCCACTTCATCAGGTCCTTCACGTAGAACATCCCCACCACGCGGTCGAGCGTCCCCTCGTACACCGGGATCCGGCTGTACCTGATCCTCCGGATCGCCGCCGTGATCTCCCCCAGGTTGTTGGTCAGCTCGATCGCCTCGATCTCCGTCCGCGGCGTCATGATCTGCTGCACCGTCTTGTCCCGGAACCGCATCACGCTGGCGATCATGTCGCGCTCGAACTGGTCGAACTGGCCCATCTCCTGGGCCTCGTCCACCACCGACAGCACCTCGTCCTGCGCTTCCTGCTGAGGGTCCTCCGCAGGGCCCGAGAGCCGCCGCACCACCTCGTCAAAGAAGTGCACGATGCGCCGGAACGGCATGGTCGCCACGTACGTCCCGCGCACCAGGCCTGACCAGGCCAGCACCGTCTCCTCGCCCGCGTGCCGGGCGATGCTCGACGGCACCACCAGGCCGAAGATCCACACCGTCAGCGACGCGGCGATGATCCCCAGAAGAACCTCCAGCCACTCAGGGGTCGCCACGCCCCGCAGGCGCGTGATCCAGAGCACCGCGGCGACCACCGCAACCATGTGGCAGATGACCCGCGGCAGCGCGGTCGCCACCGCGTGCCCCGCGGGGTCCTCGAGGATCAATTCAACCCGCCGCCGCACGGTGGCGTTGCACCCGCGCGCGATCTCCTCCAGCCGCCCCCGCGCCAGCTCGTGCAGCGAATAGAACAGGGCCGAGAAGATCGCCCCCAGCCCCACCGCCGCCAGACCGATTCCCAGCCACAGGCCGCTGGTCATGTCGGTCCTCCCGGCCCGGGAAGCGGTTGAGAGCGCGCAAAGGTCGCCCCCGCCCCGATCGCCTCGAGGATCGCATCCTCCTTCGCGTGCATGCGCTGGTACGCCTCGGGCTCGTGGTCGTCGTACCCAAGGCAGTGCAGCACGCCGTGGACGATGTACAACAGCAGTTCGCGGGCCCGGTCGTGCCCAAGGTCGCCGGCCCTCCGCTGCGCCTCGTCCACGCACGCCAGGATGTCGACATCAAGCAGCCCCTGCTCGCTCATGTCGAACGTCAGGACGTCGGTCGTCCCCTCGACTTCCAGGTACTCCATGTGCGCCGCGGCCATCTCCGCATCCGCGACAATCCGCACCCGCAGTTCGCCCGGCTGTCCGAGCTTCTCCAGCGCCGCGACGGCTTGCCCTGCGATCCAGCCCAGTTCCGCCTCGCTCAACCGGCCCGTGGAGTCCACGAGGCTCACCTGCGCTCCGCGATCCGAGGCCCGCCCCGGTGCACCCGCACCGATACCCGCCTCGCTCGTCAAGATCGGCGTTGCGGGGTCGGGCAGGTCGCTGGGAACCGGAGCATCCATGGCGGTCGATCGACCCGGCAAATCCATGACCCGGGCCATTCGGACACTCAGAGTGTACGGAAATCTGCTCGGAAGGGCGAGGCTATTCCCAGAGATATACGGAATGTGGCTAGAATTTGTTAGGTTATTCCGTACAAACAACGCCCGAGATCCCCTTTGGCGGCGGGCGCGATTACTTCTGTGTCTCGGCAGCGAATTCGGGGGTCTCCCCTGACAAAACCCGCCATACATCCTTGACCACCCAGCTCATGTTCCGGTTGGCCAGTTCTGTGGCCGCGGCGATGTGGGGGGAGAGGTGGGCGTTGGGCAGACCCAGGAGGGGATACCCGGCTTCGAACGGCTCGGCCGGGTGCACATCCAAGAGAGCCAGCGCGGCGGGATGGGCCCGCAGGTGGCTGGCAAGGTCGGATGCGTTGATGACCTGACCGCGGCTGGTGTTGATCAGGATCGCCTCGGGCTTGAGCTGGGAGAGCAGCTGACCGTTCATGAGCCCCGTGTTACCGGGCCGGGCGTCGATGTGCATCGTCAGGACATCGGCAGTCCTGAGCAGTGTCTCGCGGTCGACCGGCTCAGCGCCGTGGCGGCTCGCCGGCGGGATCTCGACCAGGTCGTGGTAGATGACGCGAGCCCCGAAGCCGGCGGCAGCCCGGGCGACCCGTGAACCGACCCTTCCCAAGCCCAGCACGCCGATGGTCATCTCGCACAGCTGGCGCGGGGCACGCAGTTCCTTCCTCAGGGCGCACCAGCGCGGTCCGGGGACCGGCATGTCCAGGAACATCCGGGGCCGGACCGCGTCCAGCAGGATGGCAAAGACGTACTCGGCGACCGCGGAGGAATTTGCATCGGGCGTGTGCACGACCTTCACGCCGCGGCGATGGCAGGCCTCCACATCGATGTTCTCGAGCCCCACGCCCGCGCGGCCGACGACCTGCAGCGCCGGCAGGTGCTCCAGCAGGGCTGCATCCACACGCGTGTACGTGCGCACCACCATGCCCTGCGCCGCGGAAAGCTCGCCGTTGAGGGTCTTGAGCCGCTCGCAGGGGTACACCATCAGCTCGCAGCGGTGGCCCAGCCATGCCGCGGCGGAAGGCTCGAGTTCCTCGGTCTGCACGACCAGCGGTCGCTGACTCACTTGCTCTCTCCGCCCGAAGCGCCGTCGGCGGGGTCTTCCCCGCCCGCGATCGCCGGCTCGATGACCGCCGACATCGCCCCCGCGCTGCAGGCCATCAGCGGATCCCGCCCGAACGAATGGATCTGCTCCTGCTTGAGCTCGGCGAGCTCCTTGTGGTACGTCGCGCAGACCGCCCGGCCGGTGCCGTCGACCTCGCACGCGAGCTTGTACCCGCGCTGGGGCGAGTGCCCGAAGAGCGATTGCATCATCCGGATGACGTACTCGTACGAGTGGTCATCGTCGTCCAGCAGGATCACGTTCCACAGCGGCTGCTGCCGCGGACGGGCGTCCTGGGCCTGCGCCTTGGTGTCCGTCGCCGGTTGGCGTTGTGGCTCGATCGCGGGGGATCCCATGCTGATTCATCCTATGGAGCAACGACCCGTTGTCTACCAGCATCGGCTGTTCCAAACGGGCCCTTCGCGCGGTTCCGGATGTTTGTACCCGCTCACAACCCCGGCGGCCCGCCCCGGACCGCACGCCACCCCCCAACACTTGTCCATGCCTCTGCTCATCATCCTGGCCGCCCTGCCGGTCGCCACCATTGTGGTGATCGCCGGGCGCTTCCTTTGGCTGATGCGCCAGGAGCAGCGGACGGCCCGCGAGGGGAGGACGGGTCGGTGTCCGGCGTGCGGCTACGACCTTCGCGGCCTGGCATCCTCGCGCTGCCCGGAATGCGGATGGGACTCGACCGCGACCGCGAACCGGCGGTCCAGCTCGCGCCGGCGCATGGCGCGGCTCGACCGGTACCTGGTCATCCTCGTGCTCGTGTCCCTCGGCATCGTGGTCGCGATGAGCCTGCTGATCTGGCGATGAACCGATCGTTGAGACTCACGGTCATCGGCGCCAAGCGGGCGATCTGGCTCGCACGGGGCTCGAATCGCGGCCCAAGGCCCCGTAGCCTTCCGGACCATGTCCGACGCGGCGCCCATCGCAGTCCTTCACGAGACGGGTTCGCAAGCGCCCGCGGGGCTGGCGGGTCTGGTCTACTCGACCCGGGGCGAGCTGGTCTCGTCGGTGATCTCCGCCTCTCTGCTCCTGGCGTACCTGGCGGCGCGGTTTGCGTTCGGATGGGACCATGCGCACGTGCTGGCCTGGGGCAGCCTGGGGATCGGCATGGTCCACGGCGTCCGCGCGGCGTGGGACTCCGTGCGGCGCGGCATCATCGATATCGACGTCCTCATGGTGGTCGGCGCCGCGGCCGCGGTCCCCATCGGGCACGCCGAGGAGGGCGCGGTCCTGCTCTTCCTCTTCGTGCTCGCCGGCGCGCTCGAGGACCTCGCGATGGAGCGCACACGCCGCGAGATCGAAGCGCTCCACAAGCTCATGCCCGTCGAGGCGATCGTGTGGCGCGGCGGGGAATGGTCCACCTGCGAGCCCACCAGCCTGCTCACCGGGGAGCGCATCCGCATCCGCCCGGGTGATCGCGTCCCCACCGACGCCCGGGTCGCCCTGGGCGCCACTGCGCTCGATCAGTCGGCGATCACCGGCGAGTCGATGCCCAGGCAGGTCGCCGTCGGGGACGATCTGTTCGCGGGCACGATCAACGTCGACGACCCGATCGAGGCGGTTGTGACCCGCCCCGCGCAGGAGTCGAGCCTGCAGAAGATCCTGAACCTGGTCACGCAGGCCCGGGAGCAGCGCGAGCCCGTGCAGCGGGTGATCGACCGGCTCAGCCAGCCGTACGCGATCGGCGTCATGGCCCTCAGCAGCGCGGTCTTCCTCCTGTGGTGGCTGGCCCTCGGGCGAACGCTGGACAATGCCCTGTACACCGCGATCACGCTGCTGATCGTCGCTTCCCCGTGCGCCCTGGTGATCTCCACGCCGACCGCGACCCTGGCGGCGATCGCACGCGCCGCCAAGGCGGGCGTGCTGTTCAAGGGCGGCCAGTCGATCGAGCGGCTCGCCAACATGGGCGCTGTGTGCTTCGACAAGACCGGCACGCTCACCATCGGCCGCCCCAAGCTGACGCAGGTCCACCCGGTTGCCTGGTCCTCCGGACCGCAGCTGCTGGGGATCGCCGCGGGGCTGGAGCGCGATTCGACGCACCCGATCGCCACGGCGATCATCGAGGCCGCGACCGTGCGCGGCGTGGATGCGGCCGAGATTACCGACATCGATCACACCACGGGCCGGGGAATGTCCGGCCGCTATCGCGGCTGCCCCGTCCGGCTGGGGAGCTACCGCCACACCGAGGAGCTCATCCCCGTGTGCCTGCGCAACCGCGTCCAGGAAGTCCTCGGGAAGATCCAGGAACGCGGGGACCTGGGAGTCGTGGTGGCCCACGCGTGCGATGCCCAGCCCGGCGGCGGGGACGCCGCCGTCCTCATCATGTCCGATACCGTCCGACCCGGCGCCGCCGAGATGGTCGCCAGGCTCCACCAGCTGGGCGTGCGCCCGCTCCGCATGCTCACGGGAGACAACCGGCTCACCGCCGAGCGGGTCGCCGGCCGGCTGGGGCTCGACCGCTTCGACGCCGAACTGCTCCCGCAGGACAAGGTCGCCGCCGTCCAGAACACCAAGGACCAGCTGCGTGCGGCCGGCGGCCGCCGGCCGCGCGGCGTGGGAGTGATCGGCGACGGAGTCAACGATGCTCCCGCGCTCGCCGCGGCCGACATCGCGATCGGCATCGGATCGATCGGCTCGGACGCCGCTCTCGAGTCGGCCGATGTCGTGCTCCTGAGCGACGATCTCTCGATCGTGCCCTGGTCGGTGGAGTTGGCTCGCCGCGCGCGTGCCAAGGTGCGCACCAACCTCACGTTTGCGCTGAGCGTGATCATCGTCATGGTGGCCGCGACCATCTCCGCATCGCTGCTGGGCCGCGCCGTGCCGCTCTCGCTGGGGGTTTTCGCCCACGAGGGCGGGACGCTGCTGGTCGTCCTCAACAGCCTGCTGCTCCTGCGCATGCCGATGGCTAGGTCGCGGGTCGCATCCCTGCGCCCGCGCGGCGAGGCCGAGGGGGATCCGCGATCACCGAACGTCGCGTCGGTCGACGGAGAGCGATCCGGTCAGTTGACGCTGACAGAACCCGCATCCGGCTCGTGACGACGCGCTCAACTCGGATGCAACGGGTGGATTTCCTTGAGCCGGCCACCACTCAGACGCAAAAAGCCCTGTTTGGGCACGATGTGCACCCTTCAGGTGGGTCGGTGCGCACGTTCCCCCGGGCTCCTTGGGGTTGCTTGTCACCGCGCATGCGCGCCCGTGTGAAGCGGCGTTGAACACAAGATGAAGTAGTTTTCATCTGGAATTCCCCAAGATCTGCGAATCCGACGGGTATCGTCTTGCGTCACGATGGTCGCCTGTTCGTTGGATTTGAGGTACAATTCAGACATCCACCGATGGTGCTGATCTGTACTGGAGCAACGCGTCGGAATGTCCGGTTAGCGTCCCGAGCGTCCAAGCCGGGCCAACCTGTTCGGATACCCGAAGGAGTCGCCCGATGTTCTCCCTGACCGCTGAGTATGCACTTCGAGCGATGGCGTGCTTGGCTCTCATGCCCGGTCAACTGGTGCCGACCCCGGCGCTTGCGTCGCAGACCAAAGTGCCGCCGAATTACCTCGCGAAGGTCCTTCAGCTGCTGGCGGCGTCCAACCTGATCATGGGACGGCGAGGAGTCGGCGGCGGCTACAAGCTGGCGCGGCCCGCCAACCAGATCACGCTGCTGGAGGTGATCCGGGGCGTGACGCAGGTGGAACGGATCACCGCCTGCCCGCTGGGCCTGTCGAGCCACGGCAGCGTACTGTGCCCGCTGCACCGCAAGGTCGACGAGGTCGCCGCGACGGTGATCGATGTGTACGGCAAGACCACGCTCCAGGATCTGCTGAACGATCCGTCGCGCCCCAAGCCCCTGTGCGAGATTCCGGGCACGGGAGGGAGCGCCTCGCTGACGGTCGGCGGCCGGATCACGGCCAACAACGGCGTGCGGGTCTGACGCGGGACGCGTGATTTCAACAGTCCGGCGGCGATCGGGAGTTCCGGTTTCCCATTTGGGATCGGTGCGCCAACGATCGGACCATGCCTACCGATGCAACACCGGCCGGTTCCACACCTCCATCCGGTGGTCCTGCGCCCCGTCCTGCCTCGACGCCCGTGACCGGCCCGGAAACTCCGGGGGATTTCCACAAGCTCGAGGCCCAGCGGCGAGCCAACCGCGCGGCGATCGCCGAGCTTGGGCTCGATCCCTACGGCGTCCGCACCGACGGCCTGGAATCGATCGCCGCGGCGCGCGACCGCTATGACGCGGCGGCCGACCAGGACCAGCAAGCGCACGGCAAGGAGCCGGGGTTCATTGACCGGCGGGCGCAGGTGGCGATCGCCGGCCGCGTGATGCTGCTGCGCGACAACGGGAAACTGATCTGGTTCAACCTACGGGATGCGTCGGGGGATGTGCAGGTCGCCGTGAGCCAGAAGGACTGCCGGGAGGGCGGCTTCAAGCTCGCGAAGCTCACGGACCTGGGAGATGTTCTCATCGCCCGCGGGCGGGTGATGAAGACCCGCAGCGGGGAGATCACGGTGTGGTGCTCGTCGGTCGAGCCGGGGTGCAAGAGCCTGCTGCCTCCGCCGGAGAAGCACGCGGGCCTGCAGGACATCGAGATCAGGTACCGCCAGCGGTACGTGGACCTGTGGGCGAACCCCGAGACGGTGGGGGTGTTCCAGCAGCGATCCCGGATCATTTCCCGGGTGCGGAGCTTCCTGGAGGGTCGCGGGTACCTCGAGGTCGAGACCCCGATGCTCCAGACGCTCGCCGGGGGCGCCGCAGCGCGGCCGTTCATCACCAAGATGAACGCGCTCGACATCAACCTGTACATGCGGATCGCCCCCGAACTGTACCTCAAGAGGCTGCTGGTGGGAGGCTTCCCGCGGGTCTTCGAGGTCAACCGCAACTTCCGCAACGAGGGCCTCGACAAGCAGCACAACCCCGAGTTCACGATGCTCGAGGCCTACCACGCCTTCGGGGATGTCGAGACGGTGATGGAACTGACCGAGAGCCTTACGCGGGACCTGGCGACGATGCTCGCCGCGGTATCGCCCGGCTCGCAGGATGTGGTGCTGCCCTTCGGGGAGCTGATGATCAACTACTCCCGGCCGTTCGAGCGGGTGAGCTACGGGCAGCTGTTCGAGAAGGCCTACGGGTTCCCGGTGTCGGACCTGAAGCGGGCGCGCGAGGAACTCCGGCGCCGGCACCCCGGGATGGTGCGTGAGAACCCGGCGGCGATCGACCAGATGGACGATGTGCTGGTGATCAACGAGCTGTTCGAGGACAAGCAGCACGGCGGGGAGGCGCAGCTGGATCCCTCGCGGCCGACGTTCATCACGGATTACCCGGCGGCGATCTCTCCGCTCACGCGCCCCAAGCGGACCAACGTGCCGGGGCAGTTGGCGCTGGCGGACCGGGCGGACCTGTTCATCGCGGGCATGGAACTCGCGCCGCACTACACGGAGCTGAACGACCCGGACATCCAGGAAGCCAAGTTCCGTGAGCAGCTCAAGGGCGCGGATGCGGAGAAGAACGCCGAGGAGAGCACGTTCCGCACGTTCGATGCCGATTTCATCCGGGCGCTGAAGGTGGGGATGCCTCCGGCCGGGGGCATGGGGCTGGGCATCGACCGGCTCGCGATGATCCTGACCAACCAGCGCACGATCCGGGATGTGGTGCTCTTCCCGCTGATGCGGCCGGAGGAGTAGGTCGGCGAGCATGGGAAGGTGACCCGGGGGTCCCGTCGGCGGGTTCGGGCGGCGCGCGAGCGCGGTGGCGCCGGTGCCCAGCGCCCCGTGCCTTGATCAGCAGCCGGCTTCGTAGGCGTGTACGAAGCGGTCAAAGTCGTCGGTGTCGACAAAGCCCGTGCCGTCCATGTCGGCGGCCGGGGAACCGGCTTCGTAGGCGACCACGAACGCATCGAAGTCGTCGGTATCGACAAAGCCCGTGCCGTCGAGGTCGGCGCTGCAGGCCCGCATGGAGCCAAAGACGTAGGCCGCGCCGCGGTTGGTCTGGTAGAACGGCCCGCCGATGACCGCGGTGTCGCCGCTGAGGCCCAGGCGCCAGCCCAAGAGCGTGCCGCCGGTGTCCGAGGCGGTGAGGGAGGTGCTGTAGTTCCAGGCCTCGCCCGAACCGCGGTAGATGTGGGCGACCCCCGTGCGACCGGCTACCGGTTCGAGATACGAGCCCACGAGGATCTCGCGTCCATCGATCGCGACGTCGACGCCGAAGTGGTCCCCGGCGTGCGTGACGGGCGCGGTAAGGGCCGCATCGTGCGCCCAGTCGGCGCCCGTGAGCCGGTAGACATCGACGCGGCCGGCCTTATCCCCGACGGGCAGCGCGGCCAGGTGGGCGCCGACGACGGCGACCGACCCGTGCACGGCAACCGCGCTGGCGAACTGCTCGGACGCAACCGGCGTGGGGGCGAGCAGCTCCTGGACGAAACTCCAGTCCGTTCCGGCCCTCTCGAATACGTAGGCGGCGCCGGCGTCGGCCTGATCGGTGACGTCCTTCTGCGGGGAGGCGACCAGCAGGCGGCCGTGGTCGATCGCGACCTGTGTGCCGAAGGTGCCGGCGAATTCCGGGTCGGGCGGGACGAGGGTGGCGGAGAGCGCCCAGACGCTGGCGATCTTCTCGTACAGGAACACCGTGCCGGCGTACTGCCAGCCGTCGACGGTGGCGCCGTTGGAACCGACGGCGACCACGCCGTCGGAGATCGAGAGGCCGACCCCGAAGTTGCCGTGGAATTCAGGGGTTGACGGGGTGAGCTTCTGGGTAAGGGTCCAGACGGAACCGACCTTTTCGTAGATGTATACCGCGCCGGAGTTCTCGAAGGCTCCATCCTCGGCGGCAGCGCCGATCGCGATGATGTCGCCCGAGGTGCCCATTCCCGCGGCGACCTCGGTGCCGAAGTTGGCGCCGGACTGGAGGACGGGGGGTATGAGCTTGGCGGTCTGCGTCCAGGCGGCACCGTTGAATTCGAAGAGGAACGCGCGGCCTGGCTGGGAGACTCCCGAGTACGTGGCGAACGGGGCGCCCATGACGGCGACCGTGCCGTTGAAACCGACGTCGTAGGAGAAGATGTCGCTGGTGAGGGGACCCGTAGGAGTGAGGCGCTGAAGCTGGGACTGGGCCGATGCCGGGCCCGAGAGGATCGCCAGCGCGTGCGCGGCGATCACCACCGGGAGTGTGCGGGACACCTTCATGAGAATCTCCTTCGCGCGATATTCCGCGAGCCTGCGGTGCGGGGCCGGCGGCCTCGGGAGGCTCCCTGATGCCCTCCCGCCTTGGTTGTGGGGCGGTGGGGGAGTCATCCCGCTCGGCAAAGATCGCCGGGTGCTCCCCAGAACACCCGAACCATCACCCTCACCGCGCTGCGGTCTGGGTTGGACGCGTGGGTCGGGCGGCGGTTCCGGAATCTCCGCGGGGGAAATCGCTCGAATCGGACCAATCCGGTCCGGGTGCCGGAATCCGCTTCGACTCCCGCGGGAGGTCGCGGCCGTCAGCATCCGCTCTGGAAGGAGATCACGAAGGCCGTGAAATCGTCGGTGTCAACAAAGCCGGTCCCGTCCACATCCGCGCGGTCCGCGCCAGTCCGGAAATCTCCGAGGAAGGCTGCAAGGTCTTCGAGATCAACCTGTCCCGAGCCGTCGTAGTCGGCGCCCGGCTGGACTTTGAGGGTGGCGGAGGCAGATGGGAAACCACCGCACGCATCGGAGATGAAGCAGTCGTAGACACCCGCATCCGAACATCGGACCGGACGCAGGGTGAGGGTTGGGGTCTGCGATCCTTCGATCCCACCGCCATCGGTGAGGGTGAAGTACTCGCCGGACTCGTCGAGCCGGCGCCACTGGTAGGCGAGGATGCCGCCGGCCTGGTTGGAGGTGGCGTCGACCGAGAACGCGGTCGTAAAGCCGGAGCGCGCGGACACTGACTCGGGCTGGCGATCGATCTCGATGCTCGAAGTGCCGTAGAAGATCGTGCCGGCGGAACCGTGCACCGCGGCCCAGCCGCCGTCGACGCGTATCTGGGAGTACGGGAACAGGTTCTCGCAACTGAAAATGGCGATTCTGCCTCCGGCGCCGCCACCCGAGGTGTTGCCGGTGTTCATGGGAAGTCCTGCACCGACCGCTCGGATCTGCGAGCCCGGACCAGCGCTGGTCATGCGCGCCGCACGGATCACGATCGAACCCCCCGCGCTGCCCGAGTGCGCGAGCCAATAGTCCGTGAGGGAACCGGCATCAGCCGAGATGGACCCGGCGATCGACAGCGTTCCGCCGACGGTCAGGTCGATCACGCCACCTCCGCGACCTTGCAGGAATACCCACGGATGCTCGGACGGCATGTACCCACCCGAGCCGGGCATCGTGGGCTTGGTGACAGATCCGTAGGCCGGAGCGGGATGTTCCTGGCATGGGTCGGTGCCCCCAGATCCGCCGTGGCTGGCGCCGGTGAAGGACTCCCCGCAGTCACCCTTGCGGCCGGCGCCGGGCCCTTGGTTCCATGCGTAGCCAAGGGCGTCGGCGCGGAGTCGCCCGTACTCGATGGAGAGGTTGCCATCCACCGTGAGCCAGAGGACTTCCGATTCCTGAGCGGGAGTGACCGTCCCGACGACCCGCACATCACCGAGGATCCGTGCGCCTGCGGGAACTCCCACATGTGCATAGCCGACCAATAGGTCAACGTCGTACGGGGAATCGGACAACAGGAGATCGGTCCGGCCGCTGCCCTCACCGACGATGAGCGTGCCCCGGCGGTCGCCCGGCTTGAGGAAGACCGTGCCGGCGCCGGAGGACTGGCCGAAGTTCGTGTAGCCGGCGTCGGCCGAGATCCGGCCGGCGTACAGGTTCTCTTCGTATTCGACGGCGATCCGTCCGCCGGCCCCGCCGGCTCCGCCGTCGGCGCTGATCGTTGAGTCGGGGGCACCGGCGATCTTGGCCGCTGTGATCCAGATGGAGCCGCCCGCGGAGCCCGCATCGTCTTCCCCGAACTGCCATTGGCCGTCGGCGCTGATGTCCCCCGCAAGGCAAAGCGATCCGCCGACGATCAGGCGGATCGCGCCGCCGCCCGAGGAGATCAGGCCGCCCGACCCCAGAGTTTCCGGCTGCGCGTACGACCCGTAGGCCGCCGAGCACGTTCCGGTGCACCAGTTCTCCGACCCATTCCCTCCGTGACCGGCGCCGATTCGGCTGCGCCCATCCGGCCCGCACACAAACTCATCGCCGGGCGAAGGACCCTGGCCGGGTTCAAAGCCGCACCCATTGGCACGGATGGATGAAGCCTGCGGGACGGTCAGGTCTCCGCCCACCGAGAGCGACACGGAGTGGATGCCCTCGGCCGCCGTCACTGAGGTGTTGTAGTCCATGAGCAGGTCGCCGAGGATCGCGACAGGCGTGGAGAGGCGGGCCTCGACGCCTCCGAAACTCAGGTCGACATCCGGCGGGAGCGCGCATGAGATGTCGACCCACTGGTTCTGTGCACTCGGGTTCTCGATTCTGAGCGTGGGACGGTGGCCGGCGGCCTTGATGAGCACGGTTCCCGGCGCGGCATGGCTGTCGAGCAAGCCGTTGCTGCCACCCTTCGTGCTGAGGCGGCCTGAGAAGGTGCTGGTGTTGTACTCGACGGCGATCCGTCCGCCTGCCCCTCCGGCGCCGTCGTCCCAGACGCGGATTTCATCCCGTCCACCATCGGCCGTGATGACGCCGGCGCCTTCCAACCGGTCGCACACGAGCCGGACCGATCCTCCCGACGAGCCGCCGCACGCCCCGCCCCCGCTGGCATCGATCGATCCATCGACCGTGACGGTTCCTCCGCAGCAAAGCTCGATGCACCCGCCGCCCCCGCTGAGCCCTCCCCATTGGTCGGGCAGGCCTCCGCCGGACCCGAACTCGCGTGGCGCCTCGAGCGAGCCGTACTCCATTCCGCCGGGGCGTCCGCACGCGGTGCTGCGTCCGCGGTGCCCATGGCCGGCGCCGGCGTCCGTGAGCCCGCATGTCGATGGCGGCGCTGCCCCGGGGCCTTCTCCGATGCCGAATCCGCGAGCCCCCGCGGCGATCATGGCGTTCGGTCCGATCCTGACGGACCGGTCGACCGTCAGGCGCATGCCGTAGACCTTCGTACCGTCGGATCGATCTTCGATGAAACGCACCCCGTGCGTCACCGTGCTTCCCCAGCCGCCGGGTTCGATCCCAACCGTAAGCGATGCGATCCGATGCTCACCGTTGATTTCCAGCTGCCCGCCTTCGACGTCGATGTCCGCGGTTTCGAGCCGGATCGCACGGCCGGTGGCATCATCGACGATCGTCGTAGCGCCGGGGTTGATCACGGTGGACCCGGTGATGAGCACCGGTTGAGCCCGTGCAATGCTCGAGGCGGCTGCGAGGATCATCAGCCACATTCGCGAGGCCATGCGCCCTCCTTCGACCGGTATCCGGACCGGCCACGCCATCGTAACGGGCAGCTGGTGGGGTTGCTGCGCGGCTGGGTCGCTCCTGCGCGGATGGAATGGACCTTGGCCGCGATGGAGAGACTACTTCCCGTTTTCCTTTTTGGCCTCGTCGTACAGCCCGCCGAGGGTGATGGGGCGGATGGAGTCGGCGGCGGTGTAGTCCTTGTACTCATCGGGCGAGGTCTTGAGAAAGTCCTCGCGCGGTGTGCCCTTCTTGATCGCCTGGCTCGCGGCTTCGCGCATCTTGGTGAAGAACTCGATCTGGCGCTTGGCGATCCCGACATCGCCGACCGGTCCGTGGCCGGGGATGACAACCGTCTTGTCGTTGCAGAGATCGATGATCTTCTGGCAGCCCTTGATCCAGCCGGCCGAATCGGCGCCTGAGTTGGCGATATCGACGTAGGGCCACATCTTGTTGAAGCACAGATCGCCCGAGTGGATGAGGTTGTGCTCGGGGATGTAGACGATCAGGTCGTTGTCGGTGTGGCCGGGGCCGACGTGGTAGAGCTCGATGTTGACGCCGCCGACAGAGATGTTGCCGCTGGATGGGATGGTCTTGGTGGGGCGGAAGTCCTTCTCGGCGGGAGCGGACGTGAGAAGGGCCTCGATGTCGGCGATCACCTGGGCGGCGGCGGGCTTGGGGGATTGCTTGAGCTGGGCGATCGCGCCCTGGGCGGATTTGTTGCAGCGCTCGACGTTCCCGGCGATCCGGGGGAGCATGTTGGCGTGCCCGAGGACGGTGAGGTCCCTGGTGAAGGCAGGGTTGCCGCCGGTGTGGTCGGCGTGGTGGTGGGTGTTGATGAGCATCGTGACGGGAGAGCCCAGGGCGGCGGCCTCGCGGCGCAGGACAGCGCCGAAGCCCCCGTTCTTGGCATCGATCACAAGCGTTTCGCCCTTGGCGAGCAGGGCCATGGCGTTGCCACCCTCGCCCATGGCCACGTGGCAGCCATCGGCGACCTTGGACCACTCGAAGTAGGTGGTCGGGGCGGCCGCGGGGGATTTGGTGGTCGGCTGCCAGAAGCCCGCGAGCGAGCGGCGAGCCGGAAGAGCAAGGCCTGCGGTGGCGAGCGTGGAAACGGTCAGGAACGAGCGTCGGGAGAGCATCATGGGTGGACTCCGGAGTGGGGGTTCAACCTGTGCGATCGCGTGCCACATGCGAGGGTGATAACCACGGCCGGGACGTTTGGAGACCCCCAGAGGGTCGAACGGCCGCGGCCAGAAGCCTAGCATTGTCCCCTTATCTCCCCGAACATCTTGGGGTAATCCCTGGGCTTGGACCCGGTCTGACCCCGCGGACCCTTTTTGAGGCGAGTCATGAAAGCGACCCAGCTGCGAATTGGCCTTGGTGTGAAGATCGATGGCAAGCTCGGCATCCTTACAAACGTCGAGCATCGGACCCCGGGCAACCTGCGAGCGTTCATCCAGATTACCTACCGGGAGATCCTGTCTGCCAAGACGATGGAGCGCCGGCTGGGCTCTGGAGATGAGATCGACGTCGTCGACCTGGATCGCCGGCAGATGGAGTATCTGTTCAGCGACTCGTCGGGCGCGACGTTCATGGACAACGAGAACTACGACCAGCTGACGATGCCCGAGAAGGTGCTGGGCGAGTCGCTGCTGTACCTGCGGCCCAATTCGCAGACGATCGTGCTGATGAACGACGGCAACCCGATCGCGATCGAACTGCCCCCGGCGGTGGAGTTGACGGTCAAGGACTGTCCCCCGGAAATCAAGGGCGCGACGGTGACGAACCAGACCAAGGACGCAACGATGGAGACGGGCCTGAAGGTGAGGGTCCCGGCGTTCATCAAGCAGGGCGAGGCGCTAAAGATATCGACGGCCGATGGGTCGTACCTGTCGCGTGCGTGATCGGTCGCGGGTGTCCTACGGATCGTGATTGCTCTTGTGTTCGTACACTCACGTGATGCGGGTGATGCCATTGCTGCTGGCGGTCGTGGTGGCGCTGTGTGCCGCCGGGTGTGACCGCTCGCCGGCGCCGGGGCCCGGGAAAGCGGTGCCGGTCCCGGCGGCGAGCCGGCCTCCGGAGCGGGATGCGCGGATTGTGGTGCTGTCGCCGGCGCTGGCGATCACGCTGCGGGACCTGGGGCTCGCGGGCCAGATCGTGGGGCGGCACGGGTACGACATGGTGCTGGACAAGGCGATCCCCGTGTGCGGAGACCAGGCGGGGATCGACTACGAAGCGTTGATCCGGGCGAACCCGACGCACGTGATCCTGCAGTGGGGGGCGCGGGAGCTGCCGCCGCGGCTGACCGAGCTTGCGGCCGAGCATGGGTGGATCGTGCGCGACCAGGAAGTGCTGAGCCTCAACGACATCCGGACCAGCGCGGTGGAGCTGTACGACCTTCTCGCCGGGCCGGACATGCAGCGGACGGAGGATCGGCCGCCCAAGGGGGCTCCGAGCGCCGAGCGGGGAGCGCCGCCGCTGGTGGATCGCCTGCGGCGGGCGTTCTCGCGGCGGAATGAAGACTTGGCGGGGGCGGGGCGGGTGCTCTTGCTGCTGTCGGCATCGCCGGCGGCGGCGGTGGGGCCGGGGTCGTTCCACCAGCAGGTGCTGGAGGCGATCGGGGGTCGGGTGGCGCTGAGCAAGGGGGGACCTTACCAGGAGATGGATACGGAAGACGTGGCGAATCTGGCTCCGGATGCGATCGTACTGCTGACGCCGCGGGCGCCGGGGACGCCCGAGCGGGCGACGCCGCGGACGGCTGAGGAGATGACGAAGCTGCTGGGTCCTTTGGCGGGCAAGCCGATCCCGGCGGTACAGAAGGGCCGGGTTGCGGTGATCGATGATCCGCTGTGCCTGATGCCGGCGAGCAGCATGGTGCAGTTTGCCGATGAGCTGGCGGAGCTTCTCAAGGGGTGGGCTGAGGCGTCGCGGCGCTGATCGGAGCGGGTTGGCGCTGCTCGGGTGCGGGTGGCCGGTCCGGGCTTCTACCATCCGCTCCTATGGCGACTCCCTACGACGATCCGGTGCAGGTCCTGGCGCAGCGCTTCGAGGCGGGCATCCGCGCGGCGTTTCCTGACTTTGCGGGCACGCCCGAGGCGCTGATCTCGGCCTCGCGCCAGCCGCAGTTCGGGGATTTTCAGTCCAACGCGGCGATGGGGCTGGCCAAGCAGGTGGGGATGAAGCCCCGGGATGTGGCGGCGAAGATCGTCGCGGCGGTCGACATCTCCGACGTCGCCGAGCCGCTCACCGAGAAGTCGATCGCGGGACCCGGTTTCATCAATATCACTCTGCGCGGGGAGGCGCTGGCGGGCGCGGTGATGGGGATCGACGCGGAGGGGTCGGCGGGGGACCTTGGCGTGACCCCCGCGGCGACACCGCAGACGGTGGTGGTTGACCTGTGCGGCGTGAACCTGGCCAAGCAGATGCACGTGGGGCACCTCCGATCGACGGTGATCCCCGATGCGATCGCCCGGACGCTCGAGCGGCTGGGGCACCGGGTGATCCGGCAGAGCCACGTCGGGGACTGGGGCCTGCCGATCGCGATGGCGACGGCGAAGCTGATCGATGAGACGGCGGCGGGGCGCATCGATCCCAAGTCACTCTCCCTGGATGCGCTCGAGGTGCTCTACAGGAGCGCGCAGGCCGAGTGCGAGCGGGACATGAAGGGGCTGGAGGCGGTGCGCAAGTACGGGCTGGGGCCCAAGGCCCAGGCCGAGCTCGAAGCGCAGGTGGCGACGGCGACCGAGGCGTTCACGCGGGCCAAGGAAGTGCTGCTCAAGCTCCAGTCGCACGATCCGGCGACGGTCGCGGTGTGGAAGTTCATCTACGACGTCACGATGAAGGCGTGCCTGGCCACGTGCGCGCGGCTCAAGGCCAACGTGACAAACGAGGCGACCGCGGGTGAGTCCTCCTACGCCGAAGAACTGGCCTCGCTGGTGCAGGACCTGATCGCGCGCGGGATCGCCGAGCAGGACCAGGGGGCGATCGTGGTGCGGGTCGAGGGGCTGGAGGTTCCGTGCCTGGTGCGCAAGACCGACGGCGGGTTTTTGTACGCGACCACGGACATGGCGGCGATCCGGAGGCGTGTGCAGAAGCTGGGGGCCTCGCGGGTGATTTACGGCGTGGATATCCGTCAGTCGCTGCATTTCCAGCAGGTTTTCGGCGCGGCGATCAAGGCGGGGTACGCGAGGTTGCCGGATGGAAGTGATGCCAAGCTCGAGCACGCGGCCTTCGGGACGGTGCTGGGGACGGATGGTCGGCCCTTCAAGACGCGGTCGGGCGACAACGTGAAACTGTGGGACCTGCTGGATGAATCCGTGCAGCGGGCGCGGCGGGCGGTGGAGGAGGCGATCGAGCGCAGCCGCCGGCCGGACCAGGATCCGGCCGACGAGATCCCGGCCGCCGAGCGCGGGCAGATCGCCGAGGCCGTGGGGATCGCCGCGATCAAGTACGCGGACCTGTCGACCGAGCGGGCCAAGGACTACGTCTTCGATTTCGACCGCATGCTCGCCTTCGAGGGGAACACCGGCCCGTACTTGCTGTACGCGCTGGCGCGGATCCGGTCGATCTTCCGGAAGGCGGCGAAGGTGGGGAAGGATGGGGGTTGGCGGGGAGCGCCGATCCTGGTGCGCGAGCCGACGGAGAAGATGCTGGCGATGACGATGCTGCGCTACGGCAAGGCGCTGCGGTCGGTCGCCGAGACGCTCGAGCCGCACCGGATGTGCGCGTACCTGTACGACCTGGCCGCGGCGTACAGCGCGTTCTATACGCAGTGCTACGTGATTGATGCGCCCGATGACGAGACGCGGCGTTCGCGGCTGCGGCTGTGCAGCATCACGGCGCGAATGCTCGCGGACGGTCTGGGGACGCTGGGGATACCAACCGTCGAGCGGATGTAGCGACCGGACGGTTCCGATGTGCGGTCGATGCGCGGATCACTCGTGCAACGAGCGTGAAATCTCCACCACCAGCGTGTCGTCCGCGGGCGGGCCGTAGCGGTGGGTCTCGACGGCCCTGCGGACGGTGCGGGCCCAGCCTCCCTGGCTTTCGGGCGTACCGAAGGCCACGAGCTTCTGGACGCCCTTGACGCCCATCATCTTGCCCATGCGGTCCCGCGCCTCCATCGCGCCGTCGGTGTAGGCGATCAGCGAATCTCCGGGCCCGAAACGCAGGCTCTTGGGGTCGGAGTGGAATTCATCGCCGCCGCAGGCACCAAGGACGAAGGTGGTGGAATTGAGCTCGTGGATCTTGCCGTCGACGGTACGGAGGAACGCCGGCGGGTGCCCGCCGCTGGCGTACTCAACGGTGTTGCGGCGCACATCAACCTTGACGCACAGCGCGGTGACAAAGACCGAGTGGGTCGCGAGCGTCAGGTGGACATAGCGGTTGAGCAGGCGCAGAACTTCTCCGGGAGAGATCTCGGGATCCTCGGCGAACACGCGCTCGAGTTCTCCGTGCAGGCGGTTCACCGTCAGCGCCGCGGGGATGCCGTGGCCGGTGACATCCATGAGCACGACGCTCAGGACACGATCCCTTTCGTGCGAGGGGCCGAACCAGTTGGCGTAGAGATAGTCCCCGCCGATCTGTCGCATCGGCTCGTACTCGTAGGAGAAGCGCAGGTGCCCGGTAACCTTGGCGGGCGGGAAGAGGGCCTCGTGAATGCGGCGAGCATCGACCAGTTCCCGGCGCACGTCCGCGTAGCGGCGTTGGAAGAAGGTCAGCTTGTGCTGCTCGTAGCGGCGGGAGTGCTTGAGCCAGGCGATGAACGACCCGGGCACTCCCAGGAGCGGGAAGGCGATGATCCGTTCCAGGTGGGTGGCGACATCTTCCTTGTTCAGGGCAAACGTCAGCGCTGCGTACGCGAACCAGGCGACGAGGGCGGTGCGCACGGCCTGCCAGGTCGTCCAGGGCAGGAAGATCGCCGCGAGCATGTGGACCCACATCATCCCCCAGACGCCCCAGCCGACCATGGGCTGGAATCCGAGCTTGCGGGCGAGCATCTGGATGAAGGCATCGAAGAGCACCAGGCCGAAGGTCAGCGTGTCGATGCCGCGCTGAGAGAACTTGCGCTTGGTCGCCGCGACCATCGCGCCGGCGTGCGCCGCGACGAACAGCGAGGAGAACAGGATCGCCTGGAGAGGGAACGGGTGGGACTCGGGGGAGATCTTGGCGATCGGCAGGGCGTCCTGCATCACCGGGGCGGCGAGGTAGAGGGTCAGGTCAAAGACGCACAGCAGCAGGCCGCCGACGCCGGTGATCCCGGCGAACCAGACGAACTGGCGGCGGAGCAACTGGCCGGTGTTCGCCTCGAACTCGGCGCGGAAGTCCGAGGTGAATGTACCGGACTGTTGCTTGGGGTTTCCCACGTCTTCCCTTTGCTGGGCCGGTTGATGGCCGGCCGATCCCCGGACCGGGCCGCCGCGAGTGCGGTGCGGCCTGCAAGCTTACCGTGGCCTGTTGGCCCCGGGCGACCAGAGGACATCGCCGGCGCCCTGGTCGTTGGCGACGCGCGCGAGCACAAAGACCAGGTCGCTCAGCCGGTTGAGGTATCGGACGGTTTCGGGATTGGTCGTGTCCGGTTCGTCCTTGCGGAGTGCCACGGCGAGGCGTTCGGCTCGGCGGATGACGGTCCTCGCCATGTGGAGCCCGGCGGCGAACGGGCTGCCGCCGGGGAGTACGAAGCTCGTGAGGGGCGCCAGGGGCTCGTTGTACTCGTCGATGAGCCGTTCCAGGCGTTCGGTCTGCCAGGCGAGGATTCGCAGGCGGCTTCCGGGGGTTTCGCCCGATTCCACGGGAGTCGCGAGGTCGGCCCCGCAGTCGAACAGGTCGTGCTGGACGGACCTGAGCACCGCGACGACGGCCTTGCGGAGTTCGGTGCTGCCGGGGCCATCGGCGTTGGCGAGCGTGATCGCCAGCCCGAGGGCGGCGTTGGCCTCGTCCACGGTCCCGTAGGTTTCGACCCGGGGGTCGTTCTTGGGGACCCGCAGGCCCGTCGCCAGGCCCGTGGTCCCGTCGTCACCGGTCTTGGTGTAGATGCGATTCAGCTTGACCACGGTGTTCTCCGTCGCGATCCGTTGGCGAGTGGGGCGGCCGTCCGGCCCGGGAATCTGTCGGTTCGTGCCATTGTTGGACGATCAGCGTACCGTGGAAGCAGTCCGAAGGTGGGCCGGCGGTCGGGTTCGCCCGGGCCGGGATCGACTTATTCGGAGTTTGGCCATTCGTGCTTCACCCCTCGGACCCAACCACACATCCGGCCTCCGAAAGCCCGGTTTCAGTGCGCCGCGGGCTGCTGAAGCGATGGTCGGCCATCCGGGCGCCCGCGTCGACGCCAGCGACGGCCGCGCTCCTGGAGCGGGTGCTGGCGGCGCGGGGGCTCTCGGACCCGGTCGCGGGCTCGGCGTTCCTGGACCCGCGCCTGAGCCAGCTCCATGATCCCTCGGGAATCCCGGACCTGGACCGCGCCGCGGGCCGCCTGCTGGACGCGGCGCGGGCGGGGGATCCGATCGTCATCTACGGCGACTACGACGTCGACGGCGTGACGGCGATCGCGATCCTGACCAGGATGGTCCGCGCGATTGCTCCGGGTGCGGCGGTGAGTTCGTACATCCCGCACCGGGTCGAGGAGGGGTACGGGCTGAACTCCGATGCGATCCGCCAGATCTGCGAGGGCGGTGCGAGGTTGATCGTGTCCGTGGACTGCGGCGTGACGGCGATCGAACCGGCGGTGGTCGCGGCCGCCGCCGGGGTGGACCTGATCATCACCGACCATCACAACCCGCCGGCCTCGGTGGAGGCGTTGCCGCGGGCGTACGCGGTCGTGCATCCCCGCCGGCCGGACTCGGCGTACGCGTTCACGGAGCTCTCGGGCGCGGGTGTCGCGTACAAGCTCGCGTGGCGGCTCGCGACGCTCGCGAGCGGTTCGGCACGGGTGCGCGACGATCTGCGCGGGCTGCTGATCGACCTGCTTGCCCTGGCGGCGCTGGGAACGATTGCCGACGTCGTGCCCCTGGTCGGGGAGAACCGCGTGATCGCCCGGCATGGCCTGTCGCGCATCCAGCACTCTCCGATCGTGGGGCTTCGAGCCCTTGTGGAGGCCTCCGGGCTGGCCGGGGAGAACGTCGACGCCCAGAGCGTGGGATTCAAGCTCGCGCCGCGGCTCAACGCGTGCGGGAGGATGGGCCACGCCCGCGAGGCCGCGGAACTCCTGATCACGGGGGATGAGGCCCGCGCGGCGGAGATCGCCGATCGACTCACGAGCCAGAACGAGCAGCGCAGAAAGGTGGAGCTGGCGATCTTTGAGAGGGCCTGCGAGTTGGCCGAGTCGGCCGGGATGACGCGGGAGGATCGGCGAGCGATCGTGCTCGCCGATGCATCGTGGCACACCGGCGTCGTGGGCATCGTGTGCTCCCGGCTCGTGGAGCGGTATTCCCGTCCGTGCATCCTCATGGGGATCGAGGATGGGCTCTGCCACGGGTCGGGCCGGTCGATCGATGGATTCAGCCTGCACGCAGCGCTGGCGGAGTGCTCGGAGTGGCTGGTCGGTTTCGGCGGGCACGACATGGCCGCCGGGCTGCGGGTCGATCTGGCAAGGCTCCCGGGATTTGTTGAGGCGTTTACGCGCTTCGCCAACGCGAACATCGCCGCCGAAGAGCTCTGCGGTTCGCTCCGGTACGACACGCACGCGCAGCTCTCGGAACTGACCGTCGACGCCGTCAGGCAGCTCGATCGCCTGGAGCCCTTCGGCCGGTCCAATCCCGCCGTGAAGCTCCATATCTCGGGGCTGCGGGTCGCCGAGAATCCCCGGACCATGGGCGGGGCGGGCAAGCACATGGCCTTGCAGGTCAAGGACCGCGCGGGGGTCCACATGCGGATGGTCGCGTGGGGGTGGGGTGAGAGGGCCGCGCAGATCCGCGCGGGGAGAACGGTCGATGCCATCGTGACCCCGCGCGTGTCGACGTTCAGTGGTGTTCGCGTGGAGCCGACGCTGGAAGACCTGCACATTCACCCCGTTTGAGCGGTGTCCGCCGGACGATTGCCTCCCCGAGATGCCCGAAAAACCGGGTGGATCAACCTCTCGTGTTGTGATAGCCTGTGGATCGTCACGAACCGCGGCCGGAGACTTGGGCCGCGAGGGAGATGCTCATCATGCCGATCCGTGCGCACGCCTTCACGCGTCTGGGACTGTGCTCTCTCGTCGCGGTTTGCGGTAAGGCCGCGGCGATCCCGCCGTGCGCCCTGGAGGATTCCCCGGACGGGAGCCCGCAGGAATACCGGGCGTACTTCGAGTTCCCCTGCCGGGACGAATCCCCTTCCGATGGAGTGCGGACGTCGGCCGATTTCTTCGGGGTGGGCGCGGCGCCGGAGGCCGACAGCCACTCGTCGGCCAAGTTCCTTCCCGACGGTTCTGCCGTCGTGGTCGCCAACCGTGATAGCAGCAACCTGGCACTGTTCGATCCAGGCACTCGGGCGCTGATCAAGTCGATCGCGCTCTCGGGAAGGCCCGAGAACGTCGCGATCTCTCCCGACGGAACCAGGGCGGTGACCGCGAACCTGCGTGACAACACGGCCTCGATCGTCGACCTGGTGGCGGGCACGGAGATTGCCGTGGTGGCGGTGGGGACTTCGCCCTCCACCGCGCTGATCAACCCCGCGGGCTCCCTCGCGGTCATCAGCAACACGGGGAGCCAGACCGCGTCGGTGATCGATCTCTCAACCAACGCGGTCGTCCGCACGTTCGCAACCGGCGGAGTCTACACGCAGGTGTCCGTGAATCCCGAGACCGCCGCGTACGCGTTCCGCGCCTACGGCCCGGCGCTGGCCGGCGACACGCTGGTCTTCCCGGACTCGGTCTCCGACAGCATCAAGCTCGTCGACATCAACACCGGCACGACGACGTCGCTCCCCTCGACGCTCGAGCCGATGGGGGTTGCGGTCACGCCCGATGGCGCCAAGGCGGTCGTCACGCACTTTGGCACTGCGCGCATCCTGACCGTGGTAGATGTGCCGGGCAAGGTGATCGCCAAGACGATCCCCATCGGAGCCGATCTCCAGGGACCCGTGACGATCGACCCCACGGGCGCCAAGGCCGTGGTCGCCGTGCTCAACGCCTGCCGCGTCGTGAATCTGTCGTCCGGCGCGGTGACCGACAGCCTCTCAACCGCTTCAGTCAACGAGCTGTACACCTCGGCCGACGGCCTGTATGCGGTCTGCGTGGGGTTCCGGGGGAGCCTGATCTCGTACGCGAGCCAGACCCTCGTGAAGGACCTGAACAACTTCGTGTCCACCTCTGTCGGCGCGGTCTCCCCGACAGCGCCCCTGGCGGTCGAATTCTCCGACACCTTCGGGGAGGACATGGTCGTGATGACCACGAACGGTGCCGCAGGATCGCTTCTCTCTGCCGGCCCCAGCGGGCCGGCGCCCGAGGCCGACCGCGCCCGTACCGCCGCGGTCACGCCCGATGGCCTCAGGGCCGTCGTCGTCAGCCAGCAGAGCCAGACCGCCTCCATTACCGACCCGTACACAGGCCTGGTCAGCGCGTGGATCGGCCTGGACCGCCGGCCCGGCGAGGTGAAGATCACTCCCGACGGCGCGAAGGCCGTGGTCGCCAGCCGCGATGGCACCGCGCTCTCGGTGATCAACCTGGCCGCGGGCACCAAGGTCGACATCCCGATCTCGACCAGGGCCGACCAGGTGCAGATCTCGCCGGACGGCCAGTTCGCGTACGTCGCGGTGGTCGTGTCCGACGGTGTCTGGCGGGTGAACCTGGGCACGAACAGCGTCCAGGGCGCCAAGCTCACCACCGGCGACATGGGCAGCGTGGGCTTCGGGTACCAGCAGTTCGCCGGCATGGCCCTGAGCCCCGATGGCTCCACGCTGGTCACGTGCAACTCGGTCAGCAACTCGGTCTCGATCATCGATACGTCCTCGTGGTCCGTCGTGAAGACGCTCGTGGTCGGCGCGGTCCCGTGCGAGGCCTCATTCAGCGCCGACAGCTCGAGGATCTACGTCAGCAACCGCGACACCGACACGATCAGCCGCATCAGCAGCGCGGGCGCGGCTTCCACCTTGCTGGGAACGATCCCGGTGGGGGACGGTCCGTTCCTCAACCTGCCCACGCCCGACGGGAACAAGCTCTACGTCGTGAACTGGAACGCCAACTCGATCGGCGTGGTCGACCTGGCTTCCAACGTGCAGGTCAAGACGATCCCCTTGCCGGCGGGCCAGTTCATCGACGGCATGAAGCTGAGCCCCGATGGCCAGGCGCTCTATGTCACCTACGGCCAGTCGAGCATCACCTTCGGTGTCGGCGGATACTCCACGGCGACCACCGGCTCGGCGGCGATCATCAGCACGACAACCGACACGGTCACCCAGACCATCCCGACGGGCAGCTCGGGCGCGATGCTCGCACTCTCGGCCAACGGTCACATCGCGGCGATCCCGCAGCCGTGGGGGGACGGTGTCACGATCCTTGATTTCGTCGACTGCCCGGCCGATTTCGACCACTCAGGGTTCGTCGATCTCGAGGACTTCACCGGATTCGTGCACGCGTTCGAGGCCGGAACCGACGATGCCGACTTCGACCACTCGGGATTCGTCGACCTGGACGACTTCCATTCGTTCGTCGTCGAGTTCGAGACCGGGTGCTGACGCTGCCGAGCGCGCCTCGGCGAGCCCGTCCCGGCCCGACGGATTTCTGCGCCCCGGGTCGGCGAGCTTCCGGACCAGTCAGGCCTTGTCCGCGTCGTACGCCTGCCGGAGCCACCGGTGCACCTGCGCATCGATGTCGGCCACCGACATCAGCTCGACCCGGTGGGTGATGCGGTCGTTCTTGGCCTGGCCGCCCGTGTCGATCAGCCGCCCGCCTGCCTTGACGCCGCGCAGGCAGAACCCCAGGTCGATGCGGGCTCGCGTCGTGGGCTTGATCTGGGCGAACACGTGGCCGCGGTACATCGGCACGATGGTCTTGCACGGGCAGATCTTGACGTCCGTGCCTAACGCGCGCCCGAGTTCGACGATGCGGTCAAAGACCGGGAGCAGCGCGGCTTTTTGCCCGGCGAACATGTCCCGCACGTACTGCCCGGCGGTTTTCAGATACGCCGCCGCGGAGTCTTCCGAGAGCGTCTCGGGCCGGTGGGCCTTCTCGGCGAGCCACCAGGCCGCGTTGGCGCCGTGTCCGTGCTCGCGCTTGAGCCACTCGCGGCATGCCTTCTCGTCGGCCGGACCGGATCTGCGGCACAGGGAGATCCACTCCTCGAGCGACCGGCCGGTCTTCTGCCCGAGCGTTGCGATCCACGACAGGGTCATCTCGATGCCCGGATGGACGTCGTAGGCGTGCCTCGCGGGGACATAGCCGGCCAAAGTGGCTGGCGCCGGCCCCGATGGCTTGGCGGATGACGGCGGGGTGGCGTGCCAGGCCGTGGGCTTGGCGTCCAAGCGTCGGGTCTTCGCTCCGGCCCTGCCTCCCCGGCGGGTCCCGGCGACCTTCCTGCGCGAACCGCCCGCGGCTCCGCGTGCGGCGGCGGGTTTGCGTTTCTTGGCCATGTGTCAGCTCGCGTGCCGGTCTGATCGCCGCGTTCAGGCGAACGCCGTCTTCCCAGGGATCGCCACCACGGCCTCGGGCGCGGGCTTGTCGAACGAGGGGCTGTCCGGGACGAGCGATTCCTTGGAGTTCATCGCCTGCTCCCACGTGATCGTCTGGCCGGTGTAGGCCGCCATCCGCGCCATGATCGCGGTCATCACCGAGTTGGTTCCGCGCTCGCAGTCGTTGATCGGCTTGCCGGCGCGGATGGAGGCGAACAGCTCCTTGTGCTCGTCGAAGTACATCTGGCCGACGTCCGCGGGGGTGCCCTTGCCCGACCAGAGTGTCTTGCCGTCGCGAGACTTGATCGTTTTGCTGTCGGTCCAGCCGTCGATGACGCCGTTGCCCTTGGTGCCGAAGATGTAGTCCTTGTTGTCCGAGGGGCAGTTGTTCATCTGGCGGCACGAATGGAAGCACCGCGTCCCGTCGGCGTAGTCGTAGATGGCGCTGAAGTGGTCGAAAACGTTGCCGTGCTCGGGCCCGCTGCGGGCGGCACGGCCGCCCAGGCACTGGACGCTCGTGGGCAGCTTGTCGCCCATGGCCCAGTTGAGCCGATCGATCGAATGGACCGCCTGCTCGACCACATGGTCCCCCGAGATCCACGTGAAGTGCCACCAGTTGCGCATCTGGAACTCAAGATCGCTCCACCCGGCCTGGCGCGGGTTCTTGTTCAGCGTGCCGCCGTGGTAGGTCGTGTGCACGCTGGTGATCTCGCCCAGCGCGTCGCCGTGCACCTGCTGGAACGCCGCGCGCATCGCCGCGTTGTACCGCCAGCAGAACCCGACCAGGCAGGCCAGGTTCTTGGCCTTGGCCGCCTTGGCCGTCTCGAGGACCGAGCGGATCCCCGGGGCGTCCACCGCGACGGGCTTCTCCGCAAACACGTGCTTGCCCTTCTCGATCGCGTACTTGAGGTGGGCCGGGCGGAAGCACGGGTAGCTGGTGAGCAGGACCACATCCACGCCGCTGTCGATCACCTGCTTGTACGAGTCGAAGCCGACGAACTTGTGATCGTCGTTCACCTGGACACGCTCGGTCCATTCCTTCTTCACGTCGTCGGAGGGCGTCTTGAGCGCGGCGTGCGCGCTGTCGAGGCGGTCCTTGAACACATCGCCCATCGCCACCAGCACCACCCCCGGGTCGGCGGCCAGCGCCTGCATCGCCGCGCCGGTCCCGCGGCCGCCGCAACCGATCAGGCCGATCCTGATCTTGTCGGCAGCGCCGGCGAACACCCCTCCGGCCAGCGTACGGGGAACGACCAGCCCGCCCAGCGTTGCCGCCGCGGTCACCGCGCCGGCCGACTTGACGAACTCGCGACGGGAAACGGATTCGATCGGTTCACGCTGCATGGATGGCTCCGGGACAGGCATTAAAGGGACGGGATCTTGCCGGGGGACTTTGAGAGCTCGGGACTCGCAAGAGAGACACGGACGCAGGCTCGGGTTCAAGGTTCTCTCCCGGGCGTGCGCTCGGGGTTCCAATCTGTCGATCCGCCTCCCGTGTTTGTGCTGCTGCACACTCTGGAGTGAAAGCTACTTCGGCGCGGCGGGCGTTGGAGGTGGGCTCGCCGGCGTGGCGGCCGGGGTGTTCGCGGGCGTGCCCGGCGTTGGCGGCGCGGCCTGGTCGGCCGGCCGCGGCTTGGGATCACACACGATCCGGAACCCGATGAACGGCCCGTCGGTCAGCCACCATTTGCTCTTGGGGATGTTCGGATCCCCGGCGTTCCACGCCGAGTCGTAGGGCTTGCGCGCTGTGACCTTCAGATCCTCGATCGGGTCCAGGTAGCTCCCGCCCTTGATGCACCGCTCGCCGTCGCGGCCCTTGACCCACTCGGCGATGTTCCCGTGCATGTCGAACAGGCCCCACGCGTTGGCCTTCTGCCTTCCCACCGGGTGCGGGCGTGAATCGGAATTGTCGACGAACCAGGCGTACTCGGGCGCCACATCCTCGGACGGGAACGAAAAGCCACCCTTGACGCCCGCCAACGCGGCGTACTCCCATTCATCCTCGGTCGGCAGCCGGTAGTGCTTCCCCGATTTCTCGCTGAGCCAGTCGCAGAACGTCTGCGCGTTGTAGTACGAGATGCTGATCACGGCGAAGCCCGCGTGGCCCAGGCCGCGGTCGGGCGGAAGGTACGGCTTGGTGGGCCTGGTGGCCCCCTGCGTTCCCTTGGGCAGCGCCTCGCCCCCGCCCTCTTCGTCCAGCCGGTACACATACACATCAAACGCATCCCACGTCACCTCGGTCGTCGAGAACCAGACCGGGTCGATCTTCCGGGCCGCGTCACCGGGGATCGGCGTCATGTTGATCTTGTACGCCGCGCCGGGGATCTCCTGGCTGAATGCCTTGAGCTCCGCGGGCTTGGCCTCCTCGGCCGCCTGCCGGGCATGGCACAGCCCCCCCGTCGCGCACAGGACGGACGCCAGCACCACGGCCGCCACGCGATCCGCCCGGCCCGGTTCGAGTTCATACGTGCCCATCGTCGTCAAAGGCTTCCTTTCGCTCACGCCTTCATGAACGCCCATCACGAATCCCACCCCACGGCGGCACCCGCCGAGCGCCGGAGTCTATGACCAACGCCACGCCACCGCAACGGTCCGGTCCTCTACTTACGGGCGATCGGCCCCGTCCGCGAATACGCTCTTGTCCCAACTCCTAGGGAGCACCCCCGCATGGCCAGCAGCCCCCACCAAACGCAGGCACGTTCGACCGCCACCGCGATGGAGCACGTCCCCGTCGCCGTGTACCCCACCAGCTCGGCCGCAAGCCGGGCGATCGCCGAGGAGATCGCCTCACTCATCCGATCCAAGGCCTCCAAGGGCCAGAAGGCCGTCCTGGGGCTGGCGACCGGATCCACGCCCAAGGGGGTCTACGAATCACTCGTCCAGTTGCACCGCGAGGGCCTCTCGTTCCAGAACGTGGTCACCTTCAACCTCGATGAATACTGGCCCATGGCTCCGGATTCGCTCCAGAGCTACCGCCGGTTCATGCGTGAGTACCTCTTCGATCTGGTGGACATCGATCCAAAGAACATCCACATCCCCGACGGCACGCTCGCCCGGGAGCGCGTCTCTGACTTCTGCGAGAGCTACGAGCGGGCGATCCGCGAGGCCGGCGGCATCGACCTGCAGCTCCTCGGGATCGGCCGGACCGGGCACATCGGGTTCAACGAGCCCGGCTCGGGCAGGGACAGCCGCACCCGGCTCATCACGCTGGACAAGGTCACGCGGTTGGACGCGGCCAGCGACTTCTTCGGCGAGTGGAACGTCCCCAAGAAGGCCCTCACGATGGGTGTAGGTACGATCCTCGACGCCCGCCAGGTGCTGCTCCTGGCCTTCGGGGAGCACAAGGCCCCCGTGGTGCGCCGGGCCGTCGAGGGTGAGATTACCAGCACGATCGCCGCCAGCTTCCTCCAGCGCCACCCCAGCGCCAGGTTCATCCTCGACCCCGCCTCCGCCGCCGAGCTGACCCGGTACAAGACCCCGTGGCTGCTCGGACCGATCGAGGACTTCGGGCTCCGCTGGGACACCGGCATGACCAAGCGGGCCGTCATCTGGCTCGCCCGCACCGTCGGCAAGCCGATCACCAAGCTCACCGATGAGGACTACAACGAGCACGGCCTCCAGGACCTGCTCGCCGCCCGCGGCAGCGCCTACGACCTCAACATCGAGGTCTTCCGCGCGATGCACCGCACCATCACGGGATGGCCAGGCGGCAAGCCCGCCGACCAGCAGGGAGCCACCCCCGAGCCCTTCCCCAAGCGCATCGTCGTCTTCAGCCCCCATCCCGACGACGATGTCATTTCCATGGGAGGCACGTTCATCCGCCTCTGCGACCAGGGGCACGACGTCCACGTCGCGTACCAGACCTCGGGGAACATCGCCGTCTTCGACGACGATGCCCTGCGGCACGTCGATTTCGTCCGCGAGTTCGCGCAGGCCTTCCCGCAGCTGGGCCGGGAATTCACCGAAAAGCTCGAACAGAACATCGAGAGCTTCATCGCCCGCAAGGTCCCCGGGATCCCCGACACCCCCGAGCTCCAGAAGATCAAGGCTCTCATCCGTCGCACCGAGGCCCGCGCCGGCGCTCGTTACAGCGGCGTGAGCCCCGAGAACATCCATTTCCTCGACCTGCCCTTCTACGAGACCGGTCGTGTCAAAAAGAAGCCTATCGGCGAGGAGGACATCCGCCTGACGATGGAACTGCTCGCGAGAGTCAAGCCCCACCAGATCTACGCCGCCGGCGATCTCTCCGACCCCCACGGAACCCATCGCGTCTGCCTCTCGTGCATCATCGAGGCCTTCAAGCGCCTCTCCCACGCCCCGTGGGCCGAGCACTGCATCCTCTGGCTGTACCGCGGCGCCTGGCAGGAATGGGCCCCCGAGGAGATCGAGATGGCCGTCCCGCTCGCCCCCGACGAGGTGAAACGCAAGCGCCTGGCGATCTTCAAGCACGAGAGCCAGAAGGACTCGGCGCTGTTCCCCGGCCCCTCGGACCACCGTGAATTCTGGCAGCGCGCCGAGGAACGCAACCGCGCCACCGCGGAGCTCTACGACGCCCTGGGACTCCCCGAGTACCAGGCGATCGAGGGCTTCGTGCGCTGGAAGGGCAGCGTGGTCTGAACCGCGCCCGCCGCCGATCCCGTCCGGCCGGAACGTCTTACCGGCTCGGTCCCGCGTAGTGCTCCTCGAGCGCCTTGAGCACGTTGCCCCACGCGCGGTCGAAGTACTCACGCACCTGCGGCCACTCGCCGTCGGTCCCGAAGCCGGCCTGCACCAGGCGCACCCGGGTCTTGTCCCCTTCTGGGTGGAACGTCAGCACCACCCACGTGCGCAGCTCGCGCTCGCGCGGGAATTTCGGCGGCGCGTTCCAGGAGAACGCGAGCATCTCGCCGGGGACATACGCCAGGACCTGGCACCCCTCAGATCCGCGCTGGCCCTCGGGATTCACGTTCCCGAAGTACAGCTCGAATTTCCCGCCGATGCGCAGCTCGATCTTCGAATCGATCCCGAGAAACGCCTTGAGCCCCTCCGATGTCGTCCAGGCCCCGAACGCTTCGGCCGGGCTCGCCGCGATCAGCGATTCCTTGGAGATCTCCCGCAGCTCTGTGCCGGAGGCGACGAATCGCCCCGCATCCACCCGATCGCCCATGTTCGAAGCCTCCTCTGGGGACGTGACCGCCCGCGCCACGCGTGCGTACTCCAGGTCCAGCATCACATCGCCCCGAACACCATCGTTCACGGGCCGGACGACCATGCGGTACCGGTCATGGCCCTGCAGCACCATGCGGATGTCCAGCCGCACCATGGATCCGTCCGGATCCGTCTCGTTCCAGTCCCACACGATTGTGTCCTGACCCTCGACGGTCACCGGCCCGGTCGCGTGGCCGCCCGAGTCGGCGATGTTCTCGAACACCACGCGCCCCGTTGTGCGGTCGAGCCTCGCCGTCAACAGCGCGTGGGGCTTCATCCGCTCGTCGTTCCCCAGCCACCCGCGGGCCAGGATGGAAGACCCGTCGGGCCCCAGTTCAAAGATGTTCCGGACCCGGGCCACCCGACCGGTCTGGTCCTTGTGCTCGTGGATCCACTCGCCGCCGACCATCGTGCGCATCAACTCCATCGCGCGCCCTTCATCGGCCGGGTGCCGGCCCGCGAACTTCTTCACGAGCCTGTCCATCGTCCACGCGTTGCCCTTCTCGAAGAACGCGTACACCTTGTCCCATTCCTCTCCCGTGCCCCAACCCACCATCGTCTCGGTCACGCGCGTGCGCGTCGGCGATACCGGCTCCATCCGCGTCACCACCCAGGTCTTCTCGGCCAGCTTCTTGTCCCCCGCGCTCTGGGGCGCATCAAACCTCGTCGTGATCATCCTCCCCGGCTCGTACGCCAGGATGTGGTGCACGATCGTCCCCGGCCCTCCGATCCCCGCCTCCTTGCTGTAGTTGGTCCTCATCGTGCCGCCCACGCGGAAGTCCACTTCCGCCAGCGGCACCATCCACGACTCGATCTCCTCCTTCACCGTGAACGCCGCCCACACCTCGTCCAGGCTCCCTTCCACCATCGCCTCGGTGACCAGCGTCCGTTCGCTCCCGGGCAGGTCGCCGCCCGCGCCCGGGTTTCCCAACGCCGCCACGCACATCCACGCGCAGAACACCACGCACCACAGCACTCTCATGGCAACTCCCTTCAAGCTTGAGTTTCCCCGCCGTTCGCACCCGAACGACCCCGCGCCGCCGTTGCCCCAGATCCGGGATTCCTGACCGCTCCCCGCGCACTCCCACCGGCGAGCGACGCTTCCTTGCCCCGCATTTCCTGCACCGCCTGCGTTTCGAGCAGGTCAAAGTACTTCCGCAGCTGCGCCACGCCCTCGTCGTACGGCGCCGCGGAGGCCGCCGCCCGCGATCGCATCACGCTCCCCTCCATCACCGTCAGCACGAACGCCGCGAGCTGACCCCGGTCCGTTCCCGAAGGGAGCCGGTTCCCGGCGCTCTCCAGCCACGACCGGACGACACCCACCCACCCCACGAAGTTCCGCTCGATCAGCGCCCGCGCCGCCGCGTTGTTGTCCCCGACCTCCAGCGCCAGGTTCCCGATCGGACACCCCATCGAGAACCCGATCGGCCCCAGCCACCGGCGATACTGTTCCAGCAGCGCAAAGACCCTCCCGATCGGGTCCTGGCTCCCGGCCTCCACGGGGTCCATCACCACCGGCCTCAGGAGCCGCGTGTACCGCTCCAGAACGCCCTCCAGCAGCGCCTCCTTGCTCGGGAAGAAGTGGTACAGGCTCCCCGCATTGGTGTCCGACTCGCGCAGAATGGTCGCGATCCCCGTCGCGTTGTACCCCTGCTCGTGGAACAGCCGGGCCGCCGCGTCCAGGATCTTCTCCCGCGTGCTCGGCTCTCCCCTGGTCATCCGCCCTCCCGTCCGCGATCGAGTTGAACGAACATTCAAGTAACTTGAGCGATCATTCAACCACACCGCAGCCCCCATGTCAAGCCCGTCCGCGCTCTTCAACCCCCCAGACCCCGATTCCCGCTCCGCCCGGACATAAGATCCGCCCATGCACATCCAGACCCGGCTCGTTCCCATCTTGCTCGCCGCCGCTGTTTTCGGTCTCTGCGCCTGCGAGAAGCAGCCCGAACCCACACCGGTTGCCGGCAGCGGAACTCCTGCCGCCACCGGCAGCAATCCCGCCGTTGCCCCTCCGGCCCAACCTGCCGGGCCCACCGCCGCGGGTGGCGAGACCATGATCGCCGGCGTCGGCTTCAAAGTGCCCGAGGGCTGGAAGCAGGTTCCGCCTGCCAACCAGATGCGACTGGCGGAGATGGTGGTCCCGGACCCCTCCGGCGACGCCTCCAAGGACTGCTCGATCACCTTCTCGAGCGCCGGAGGTGATGTCCAGTCCAACGTCTCCCGATGGGCCACGCAGATGGCCGATGCGAGCGGCCAGGTCCCCGCGGCCCCGATCGTCGACAAGGAAGTCGGCGGTTTCAAGGTCCACACCGTGGAGATCAAGGGCTCGTTCAAGGGCATGACCGACCCGGCGCCCAAGACCGGGTGGATGCTCCGCGGCGCGATCATCGAGACCGCGGACCAGCCCTTGTTCATCAAGATGACCGGGCCCGAGGCCTCCATGCAGCCCGCCGCCGCCGGATGGCAGGCCCTGATCGACAGCATCCGCAAGCCCTGAGGTCATTCGCCGATCCGCCCGTACCGGCACGGTTCCGTTCAGGCACCCGCGATGTCATTATCCTCACCCGCATACCTCGCCGCGCGGCGCTTGTACGACAACGGGCAGCTCGCCGAGGCCCGCGCTTCGCTCCAGAGATCCCTCCAGCGGTCCCCCAACGACGTCGATCTCAACACGCTCATGGGCGGCGTGCTCGTCGAGCTCGCCCAGCCCGAGACGGCGATCTACTTCCTCGAGCGTGCGGTCGCCGGTGACCCGGCGAACATCAGCGCCCGCTCGGTCCTCGGCGAGGCCCTGATGCGGTCCCACAAGCTCGAGGCCGCCGAGAAGGTCTTCCGCCAGGTTGTGCTCGCCGATCGCACCGCCTATTCCAATCGCCTCAATCTCGCCAACATCCTCGTCCGCAAGGGATCCCTCCGCGAGGCCCAGGAACTGCTCCGCGAGGCGGTTGCCCTCCGTCCCGACCGGTTCGACGCGATCAACAACCTCTCCCTGCTCCTCACCGAGTGCGGGCGAGCCGAAGAAGCGGTGGGCACCGTCCGCAAGCACATCATCGCCAGACCCGACGACCCGATGGTCAGCCGGTGCCTGGCCAACATGCTCAACTACCTCGACGAGGATGCTCCGGGCGAACGCGTCGGCGCCCACCGCGCGTTCGGGCAGTACCTCTTCCGCCGTGCCGCCAAGGCCCGCGCCGCCCTTCCACCGTTTTCCAATTCCAAGGACCCCGCGCGGCGGCTGCGGATCGCCTACATGTCCCCGGACCTGCGCGAACACTCGGTCGCCTACTTCGTCTCCCCGCTGTTCCGCCACCACGACCGCTCACGCTTCGAGGTCTACGCCTACTCCAACGCCGCCTCCACCGACAAGAAGACCGAGCAGCTCAAGCCGCTGGTCGACCAGTGGCGCGACATCTCCCGCATGAGCGACACGGAAGCAGCCATGCTCGCCCGAAAAGACCAGATCGACATCATGATCGACCTGGCCGGCCTGACCAACAACCACAGGCTCTCGGTCCTTGCCCTGGGCGCTGCGCCCGTCCAGATGACCTACTGCGGATACCCCGGCACCACCGGCCTGCCGACCGTCGACTACCGCCTCGTGGACCAGGTCACCGACCCGCCCGGCTCCGAATCCCAGTGCGTCGAGAAACTCCTCCGCATCCCCGGCCCGGGCAGCTTCAGCTGCTACGAGCCCCCGCCCGACATGCCCGAGCCCGCGCCCTGGGACACCTCCGCGCCCGTGACGTTCGGCTCCTTCAACGTGCTCTCCAAGGTGACTCCCAGGGTCCTGGAGACCTGGGCCAGGATCCTGCAGGAAACCCCCCGATCCAGGCTCATCCTCAAGGCCCGCTCGCTCAACGAACCCTCGGTCGCCGAGCATTTCTCGGCCGCGCTCGCGGCCCTCGGGATCTCCCCCGACCGTGTCGAACTCTACGGACTGCTCCCCTCGCTCAAGGACCACCTGGCGCTCTACTCCCGGATCGCCATCGGCCTCGACCCCTTCCCCTACAACGGGACCACCACCACCTACGAAGCGATGTGGATGGGTGTCCCCGTGATCACGCTCGCCGGCGTCTCGCACGCCGGACGCGTCGGCACGAGCATCCTGACGGCCCTGGGCGAGCCGGGACTGATCGCCGCGAACCTCGACCAATACGTTGCCAAGGCCGTTGCGCTCGCCCGCCAGCCGCAGAAGATCTCCGAGTACCGTGCGACCCTCCGCGGCCGGCTCGCCGGGTCGAGCCTGTGCGACGGCCCGGGATTCACCCGGCGGCTCGAGCTCGCGCTGACCGAAGCCTGGAAAGCCCACTGCGGGGCCTGAGGCCCCGGCCAAGCCGGTCCGCCGCGAGTCCGTCTACTTGTCGCGCCTCGGATTGCCCTTGCCCTTGTCCCGCATCTTGCTCTTGTGGCTGCGGCGCTGCCCCCCGTCCATCTTGCGCGAGTCCCAGTCCTTGAATCCCGCGCCCCCGCCGCCGAGTCCCCCGCCGATCAGCGGTCCGATCTTCTTGGCCTTGCCCGCGGCGCGGCCCTCGGCGTCGGCGAGCACGCACTCCATCTGGCGCCGTGCCAGGTCCACCGCCACGACGCGGATGCTGACCGAATCCCCCATATTGAAGCTCCGCCCGGAGCGCTGATCCACCAAAGCTCCCGATCGGTCGTCGATCTTCCAGAACGGCGGCAGGTTCGAGCGCGTCACGTCCCCCGGAAGGTCTTCCTTCTTCACGAACCCGTCGGCCAGGTACTTGTCCATCTGCACGAACAGCCCCCGCGGGTTGATACCCGTGACCACGCCGGGGAACTCCTCCCCGATGTGCTTCTCCAGCAGCTGCAGCACCAGGAACGTCCGCAGGCTCCGCTCGGCCTCCTCGGCGTTCTCCTCCTGCCGGGTCGCGTGCTTGCCGATCTCCGAGAGCTCCATCTCGCTGGGGCACATCCGGCTCTCCCGCAGCTTGCTCCCCAGGCTCCCGGCCTCCTGGTCGTCCCGCGGCCTCCGGGTCCCGTTGTCCGTGTGCACCAGGTACTCCGCCAGCGCCCGGTGCACCGTCAGGTCCGCGTACCGCCGGATCGGGCTGGTGAAGTGCGCGTACGCCTCGCTGGCCAGCGCAAAGTGCCCCACGATCGCCGGCGAATACTCCGCCTTGGTCATCGTCCGCAGCACCGC
This sequence comes from Phycisphaerales bacterium, assembly GCA_044221545.1. Lineage (GTDB taxonomy): Bacteria > Planctomycetota > Phycisphaerae > Phycisphaerales > UBA1924 > JAEUJB01. Next base: position 28,676 of record JBGAOZ010000010.1, on the reverse strand, counting down.
CATGTGCACCGCACGCGCCGCGGGCGTGCCCCGGGTCGCGTTGACCAGCCCCTGCAGCTCCTCGCGCGTCGGGTTCTTGGGGATCTTGAAACCCGCGACCATCGCCGCCTTCCGCAGCCCCTCGGCCTCCCCGGGCGTCGGCTCGGGGTGCGTGCGGCGCAGCAGCGGGACGTTCAGCTTCTCGAACAGCCGCGCCAGCACCTCGTTGGCCTCGACCATGAACATCTCGATGAGCGTGTGCGTGAACGCATCATCCTCGCGCTCGGCGTCCACCACGTGCCCGTTCTCGTCGAAGATCAGCACCACGTCCGGCAGCTCCAGCGTGATCATCCCCTGCCGCTGCCGGCGCGACTGGATCGCCCTGGCCAGGTGGTCCATCTCGTGCAGGGTGCTCAGCAGCTCGTCGGTGTACTTCGGCGGCGTCTTGGCGTGCCGGCGGGCCTCCTCGATGTTCCCGTCGATCAGCGCCTGGGCCTCCAGGTACGTCAGCCGCTTGGAACTCCGGATCAGCGTGCTCCCCACCCCCTCGCCCGTCACGCCCCCGTCACGGTCGTAGCGGATGAACGCCGACTTGCAGAACCGGTACACGCCCTCCTGCAGCGAGCAGATGCCGTTGGAGAGCACCTCCGGCAGCATCGGGATCACCAGCCGCGGCAGGTACACCGAGTTGGCCCGCTCCTTGGCCTCCATGTCCAGCGGGGAACCCGGCGGGATGAAATGCGCCACGTCCGCGATGTGGATCCCAAGCTCCCATCCCTTCTCGGTGCGCTTGATGCTGATCGCGTCGTCGTAGTCCTTCGCGTCCGGCGGGTCGATCGTCAGGATGAAGTCCCCGCTCAGGTCCTTGCGGACCGGCAACGCCTCGATCCCCCTGCCGTGGAACGCCTCGATCTGCACGTCGTAGTCCGCCGCCGCTTCACGCGCCTGCTCCACGCACTCGAGCGGGAAGTCCCCCGGCAGCCCGAACGCCGCGATGATCGCGGCCGTCTCCACGTCCGGACGCCCCGCCTCCCCCAGCACCTTCGTGATCACGCCCTCGGCGAGCATCGCCGAGCCGTCGTCCCCCTGCTCGGGGAACACCGTCACCTCGACCACGACCTTCAGCCCCGCCCGCGCGTTCTTGCTCTCGGCGTCGCGCACGATGATCGGCTCGGTGATCGCCCGCCCATCCGGGTACACCACCCACTGGTCCCCCCGCTTGGCCAGCTCCCCGCTGAAGCTCGAACGCTTGCGCTTCACCACCTCGATCACCCGCCCCACGAACCCGTCGCTGCGCTTGTCCCGCATCAGCTGGATCTTTACCGTGTCACCCGAGATCGCGTCGGCCACGTCATCGGCGGCGATGAACACCGTCCCCTCGCGGCAGGGCTCCAGCGGCTCCACGAACCCGAATCCCCGCGCGTTCTTGCGGAAGCTCCCGACGATCATCCCCCCCTTGCTCGCCAGCGACGGCAGCATCACGTGGCCGCCGCCGGTGATCTCGACGCCCTTGTGCTCGGCGAGCTGCTTGACCTCGGCCCCGAACGCCTCGCGGTCGGCCTCGGCGATCCGCAGGTCCTCCCACAGCGTCTCGATCCGCGAGGGCACGTACCCCTCGTGACCGAGGTGCTCTATGAGTCGACGACGGAAGCGGTAGGGCATGGGTGAACTGCCTGGGAGTCAGGGGCCCGAAGAAGTGGCCGAGGTTGCGATCGACCGGTTCTATCCAATGGAATGTCTGCGCGACGCCGCACCTTCAGTGCCCGCCCGCCCGGGTCGCCTCAGAGCGCCCCCGCGTACTTCCTGAACGACGCCGTGAACGGCCGGAACTCCAGGTCCAGATCGGCCTTGACCTTGTCCATGCTCGCCAGCGAGTCCTGCGTGCCCATCCGCGCCATCCCCTCGTCGAACGGCAGCATCCACCCCAGGCTCGCAACCTTGGCGAGCTTGGCCGCGCACGCCGCCAGATCCCCCGGCACGCCCCAGGGCTGGAGCTTCAAGTTGGCGCCCGGCACACCGTCCCGCACCGTCCGCAGGAACTCGGGCCAGGAGATCTGCTCCGGGCCCACGAGGTTGTAGATCTCTCCGATCGTCTGGGGAGTCGAGAGCGCCTTGATGAACGCCACCGCCACATCCTCGACCGCCACGGGCGCCATCACCGGGTCCACCTCGGGCGCCACCCCGTTGGGGCACGTCGGGTCCGGCACGCGGCGCGTGAAGTACGGCAAGAACAGCCACGGCGCCCGCTCCCCCGCCGCCCAGCCCGCCGCGGTGTTGATGAACTCACCCTCCGGCCCGTGAATGAAGCCCGGCCGGAAGATCGTCCAGTCCAGCCCGCTCCCCCGCACGATCTGCTCGGCATCCCACTTGGTCCGCTGGTAGTCGCTCACCCCGTCGTGGCTCACGCCCAGCGCCGACATGTGCACCAGCCGGCGGCATCCCGCCGCGCCCGCCGCCGCCACCACCGCCTCGGTCGTCCGAACGTGCGCCTTGACGAACGTCGACCCGCCCTGCTCGCGAACGATGCCGATCAGGTGGATGCACCCCACGGCCCCCTGCATCAGCGGCGCGAGTGTTGTTCCGTCCAGCGCATCTCCGGTGACCATGACCAGCCGAGGATCTCCCGCGGGCAGCACGTCCCGGGCCTTGGAGCGGTCCCGGACCAGGGCGCGGACGGTGTACCCGCCCGCCAGCAGCTCGCGGACGATCTCGCGGCCGACAAAGCCGGTCGAACCGGTGACGGCGATGGTGTTGGTGGTGCTCACGCGCGTTCCTCGCAACCGAACGATTCCCGAGCCTGAACCTCTGACCATGCCCGGGCTGCGATGGTAGCATCAGCCCCGTGTCCCTGCGGCTGCAACAGATTCACGTTTCTTTCCGATCCGGCAGGGCCGCAAGGCATGTCCTCCGGGGCGTCGATGCCGAATTCCCCGCCGGAGCAGTCACCGTCATCGTCGGACCCAACGGAGCCGGGAAAACAACTCTGGTCCGCACCGCGCTGGGAGTCCTTGCTCCCCGCGCCGGCGAGGTGCTCCTCGATGACGTTCCGATTCATCAGATCCCGCGCCGGACCCGCCCCCGCCGGATCGTGTTCGTTCCCCAGCGATCCGAGCTCGCGTTTGCCTTCACCGCGCGCGAGGTGATCGCCATGGCCCGCCACGCCGCCGGCGAAGGCGATTCCCCCGACTCCGCCGAGCGCATCGGCCGTGCCCTCACCCTCGTGGAGCTTGCCGAACGAGCCGGCGATTCCATGGGGGAACTCTCCGCCGGCCAGCAACAGCGGGTCACCTTCGCCCGCGCGATTGTGCAGCTCGAATTGGCGATGTCCGCCCGGAATTCCGCCGTCGCCTCCTCCGCCCCGCCGCCCACCATCGCCCTGCTCGCCGACGAGCCCGTCTCCGCCATGGACCTCAAGCACGCCGTCCAGACCCTCGGACTGCTCCGGGAGGCCGCCAAAGCCGGCGTCGCCGTTGTCGTGGTCCTGCATGACCTCACCCTCGCCGCTCGGATCGCCGATCGCGCCCTGCTGCTCTCGGCAGACGGCACGGTCGCCGCCCACGGGACCGCCGAGGAAGTCCTCACCCCTTCCGTGCTCGGCCCGGTCCTGGGGATCGCCCTGGCCAGCGCCGCGGAGCCCGGCGGATCCCGGCTGATCGGACCCGCCGCCCACGGTCCAGCGTGAATCCCCGCCCGACCGTACCATGATGCTCCCGTGCAACCGCAGTACGTCCAACTCCTGGTCGCTGTCCTTCTCGTTGGAGCCTCCGGCATCGGCTGGATCCTCCGCAAGCTCGGTGAGCAAGCCCAGCAGCGGGCCATGGAACAGGAAGCAGAACGGCAGCGTCTCGAAGCCTTCCGCACGGGGCGGGACTCAGCCTCCGTACGTGCCACGGGCCAGCCCATCGCCATGCCCCTGGAAGCCCCGCCCGCCCGCGCCCCGGCGCCCGGAAGCCCTATGGACATCGCCGAACGGCGCCGGCGCCAGCTCGAGGAACTCCGCCGCCGCCAGATGGCCCGCCAGCAGGGCGGAGCAGCGGGAAGTGCGGGAGGCGGGGCAGGTGGGAGAAGTGGGGGGGGCGTTGGCGGTCCCGGGGTGCTGATCGGCATCCCTTCCGCGGGATCACCCAGGCCTCCAGCACTTCCGCGAATGCCCTCGTCGATCCCCGGAAGCTCCGGGCCGACCGTCCCCATGCCCATGAGATCCCCGCCCAGGCCGGGCCAGCCCCGGCCCGCGCCGCAGCGAACGGGCGATCAAGCCTCCGCGGAGGCCGCGCGGCGCGAAGCGACCCGCCGACAACAGGAACGGGCCAGGCGCGCCGCGCAGGAGCAGGCCCGCGCCGCCAGCGAGCAGGCCCGCCTCCGTCAGCAGCGCATGGTGGAAGAAGGCGAATCAAACACCAAGCGCCTCGTACGCGAGGTCGACACCATCGAGGCGCCCAGGGCCGCGGCTCAGGCCTCTGCCCCCGCGGGCCTGCACGACCGCCCCGCCCGGCGAGCCGTGATCCTCGGCAGGGAAATGACCCCCCAGGACGTGCGCCGCGCGTTCGTCATGAACGAAGTCCTCGGCCCGCCCCTGGCCCTGCGCGAGCTGGAATAACCCCCGCGCGCCGCGTCGGCCCGGGTCGGTGCACCGTGCTCCGCGCCACGGAATGAACTTCAGGCCGCTTCAGACTCCGGGCGGTTCCGGAACCGCTCCTGCCAGCGATGCGGGCGCACCTGCGCCGGGGCGTCGGCCGCCTCGGTCCAGTCCTCGGCGCGGAGCAGGTTCAGTTCGCTGGGCCGCGTCTTGCGGTACCCCAGCAGCCGGATGACCTCGAGCACGTCGGTCCACGACGGGAATGTCTTGGCGTTGCCCTTCTTGAACTCGTCGATCGCCACCACGAACAGGAACTGCTCCTGCGTCAGCTCTCCCTCCTCGGCGGCGCGCTGGAAATCCGACAGCCTTCTCCCGGGCCCGCGCCGACGTTCGAGGCCGGACCGCGACGCGTCAGGAGAGAGCTTCTCCGCAAGCTTGCGGCGATCCGGGATCGCACGGCGGTCAACCACCGATCCGTCGGGCATGCGGACCCCCTCGAGCGGCGGGGCCGCGTGGTCCGTCGGCGGACCTTCCGGTCGGCCCGCGGACTTATTGTTGAATGGAGAAGGAGTCGCGGGGGGCGTCGTGCTCGCGGGCATGGGGTGCGCTTCCAGGTCGAGGGCCAATCCCGACCGGCCCGGCGAGAACCGCCCGCGCCGCAGGTTTACGGACCTGGGCGGAGGCGTCGGGCCCGATCAGAAATCCTCGTCCTCTTCCGAATCGTCCCCTTCCTCCGCCTCATCCTCCCCTTCGATTTCTTCCTCGTCGTCTTCGAGGAAATCCTCGTCATCATCCTCGAAATCCTCATCGTCCTCAAATTCATCGTCTGAGAACTCATCCTCGTCCAGGTCCTCGTCGTCGTCGTCCTCGTCGTAGGCCAGCTCCGGCGCCCACGTCGGATACCACGCCGGGTCCGCCCCAGACCCCGGGGCCGAACGCGGCGACGCGTCCCGGCCGGGGGCGATGGGTTCGTCGGCCTGCAAGAGCGACCGGATCAGATTTGTCGAGTTGCTCATCGGTTCACCCTTCCGCTGCTTGGAGTCGCGCCCGTATCCACCGGTTCCACCGCACGCTCCAAAGTTCCATCCTGCGCCGATGTCGTGTCCAGATCCGGGTCAGCATCACTCTCCGAGACCCGCCGGCGACCATCGCCGACGGCGCCTTCGGACCGGCCCGCCCGTCCGCCCGATTGTTCCCCGCTCAACCGCCGCGTCCACTCTTCCACGGCTTCTTGTGGGGAGCACCGCCGGCGCGGTTCAAAGGGGGCTCTCCCTACCTCCCGGTCAAAACGGCGGTAAAGTAACCGCCCGGTGCGCCGTGTCAAACGCCCCCCGGGGAATTCTCGCCGGGCAGGACGACCACCCACTCCCGCCTCATCCGAACCTTCGGCGCTCGTCGCGTCGCGGTTCCGTGAAGCCTGGACCCCACAGCGACATCATGGACCAATCCGCATTCGATCCACGAGCCCCCGTCGAGTTCCGGCCTCAGTACGGAATCCTCGCCTTGGTCTTCCCCGGCCTGGGGCACCTGGCCCAGGGACAGACCCGCCGCGGAATCCTCATCGGCGCCGGCATCCTGGGCCTCTTCGTCGGGGGGATCTTCATCGGAGGTATCGACGTCGTCGACCGCCAGGAAGACGGCCTCTGGTTCATGGCGCAAGCCATGGTGGGTCCGGTCGCCTTCGGCGTCGATTACGTCCACCAGCACCATTTCAAGGTGCTCGACCCCGGCAACTCCGACCCCAAGCGATTCCGCGCCGCCCAGCCAAGGTCCGCGATGCCCGGCGAAATCCGGGACCCCGACGCCGGCTTCTTCGAGCTCAAGCTCCCCATCCCCGCCAAGCCCGACCCGGTGACCGGCAAGTACCCGCCGCCGCCCAACATCAAATCGCTCGCGAAGGTCAACGAGCTCGGCACGCTCTTCAGCGCCGTCGCCGGCATGATGAACATCATCGTCCTCATCGATGCGGCATTCCCCAGGGGCAGGCGTCCCCTCGAGGCGACCACCGTCGCGGCCGGCGGTGCGGCATGACCACTCTGCTCCTGGCCTCCGGCGGCGGGCTGGTCGACACCCTGGCGCAGTGGCGCCCCTTCGTCGACCCCATCAACGCCCACAGGTCCTGGTACCTGCTCCTGATCCCCATGGCGATCCTCATCACCATGGTCTACAAGGCGGTGAGGCTCCCCGAGCTGGACCGCTACTGGCGACAGGTCGCCGTCATGAGCGTGCAGATCGTCCTGGGAATCATCGCGCTGGGCGCGGCGATCTACCTCTTCATCCAGTTCATCGCCCCGCTGATCGTGCCCGTGGCCTGAGCACTCCCGCCGGACCGCATCACTCCGAGCCCAGCCCCGCGGCGCCCGCCGCGTTCTTGGCCTGGTTGTACGCGGCCCAGAACTCCTGATCCCCCGGACGCGTCAGGTCCAGGTTCCTCACCGTGATGACCGACCCGTCGCACTCGGCGTAGCGGTGCGTCGCGTCGATCGTCGTGTTCCCCCGGCCGATGGTCGCCGGGACGGTGCTCAGGTGCACGCGGCTGGTGTGCGGGCCCACGAAGTAGATCTGGTCTATCGTCGCGTTGGACCTCACGAAGAACGCCGTCCCGTCCGACGCCCCGATGATCCGCCGCGTGCGGCAGATGGGACGTTGGCCGATCACCCACATCCAGCCCATGTGCATCGAGATGCCCGACGGCGGCGCGCCCGACGAACTCCCGGGTCCCGGGCCACCACCGCGCGCCAGCAACTGGTCCGCGCCGGGGATCGTGACCACCTCCGCGCGCCCGCCCCCCCCGCTGAGCGGCTGGAACATCACCTTGACCGGCCCGCCGCCCCAGCCGACCGTCGAGAAAACCTGCGGAGCTTGCTGGCCCTGACCAGAGTCTGAATTGTGATCCGCCATGAGATTCTCCTGCGCCGTCACCCGTTCAAGGGATCGAAGGAAGTCCCGCGTAGCGGGCGTTGTCCAGCGCGTTGTCCAGCGCCTCCTGGAAATCCCCCCACAGGCTACCAGAACCTATGGAACTCCCGCCCGTCCACGCACCGCCCGTCCCCCCCGTCGTGCACGAGTACACCGCGAAGGGTTCGGCAGCCGTCAGTGTGTGGTCCAGCGGAGTCGCGTCCAGGGATGTCAGGTGCACGGTCGATGTCGTCGGGGCCCCGTTGGGGAACAGCAGCGCGAAGCGGTGATATTCCATGCCGCCCTGGCTCGCCACTTCGCACACGAACGTCGTGCCGTCGGCCCCGCCGATCACGCGCTTGGTCTGGCAGATCGGCTTGTCCCCCGTGAAGTAGACCCACCCGCACGCATCGCTCGTCGTGGTCGCCACCGCGTCATAATCCGCCGCGCCGGCCGCAAAGCCCTCGTGCACCGTCGAGAACCCGATCCCCGTGGCCGGCCGCGGAAGCCGCGGCAGACCCTCAAGCCCCCACACCGCCGACCACTGTGTCCGCAGCGACTGCATCCGGACCGCGAACGGCCGGCCAACACCCATCGAGTCCACCGGCCAGGGCGAGACCATCGCGAAATACGTCAACGTCGCCGGTGTCGCCACGGCGTGGTGGACGACCTTGAACACCGGTGCCGGGATCCGCGTGTTCGAGCCCGCGGGGTTGGTCAGTGAAACCGAAGACCCGAACCGGGAAGGATGCAGCACCGGGTTGGCCATCGGCTTGACCCCCGGACCGCTCGGCCCGCTCACGCACCCCGCGAGCACGCACACCGGCATCAGCGACAAGGCTGGGATGAATCTCATCTTCACGCGAATCTCCAAGGTAGGTGCTCCCGGCGGATCAGCCGGAGGCGGTGCAGCCCCGCCGCCAGCTCCGATGCGATCACGGTGGCCAGCAGGAACCGGATGGGCTCAAAATAGCGGTCGGCGTACCTCATGCTCGCCCAGGTGATCCCGACCACGCCGATCGCGACCACCAGGTTCACGCACCACCTCTGCACGTCCTTCTTCGCCCAGGTCAGCCCGATCGCCACGCCCAGGATCGCCGCCAGGCCCGCCCACGACAGGCTCCGGTCAAACCCCATCCCGCCGCCCAGCGACCAGCCCCGCTGCGAGACATCGAACCCCTGCATCATCGACGCGATCGCCGACGCGTGGATCTCCATCCCCGCGGCCGACCGACGGTCGGAAATGTCGAACGTCTCCGCCGGGATGTTCCGCACCCCCATCACCAGGGCCTTCCCGCCCAGCCGCCTGGCCAGCTCCTCGTCGGACATCGCAAACGCCTGCGCGATGTCAAGATCGCACGCCCGCAGGTGGTCCTCCGCGGGCATGTGAACCTCGTAGATCGGCACCACCGCGCTCTTGTCGATGCCGTACTCGAGATCCTCGTCCGACACGTCCGCCGTGCTGATGTAGTAGATCTCGTGCGAGCCCCGTCGACGCCCCGGACCCATCGAGGCGGTGAGCCCCGGATCGTGCGCCGAGACCACGATCGAGGACGACGGCGGCGGATCGAAGATCAGCTCGCACCCCGGGTACAGCGCGCTCATGTACGCCCGCAGCGCCAGCCCCGGGATCGGCAGCATCTCCGGGTTCTTCACCACCAGGTCGACCTTCGGATCGATCCACCGGTTCGCGACCCTGCCGATGTGCGCCGACGCCGCCGCGGGCTTGATCCCCGCCTCCAGCAGCGATGTCGCCACGCGCGGCCGGCCCTGCTCGTCCAGGTCGCACCCCGCCAGCGCGCAGATCACATCCACCCGGGCACGCACCGGATCGGGCGCCGCCAGCGCGCGGATCCCGTCGGCCAGCGGCCCGTCGTACCCCGGCCGGTCGTCCCGGAACCGGCTGTCCAGCAGCACCACCGAGGGCCGCGACGGAAGCCCCGCGATCCGCTGGAGCAGCTTGCCGTACACCGGCCGCAGCGAATACAGCGGATCCAGCCCCACCCCCGGCAGACCCAGCGACTCCCCAAGCTCCTTCAGCGGCGTCGCCGGCGTCACCGAGATCATCCGCACGTCGCTCAGCGGAACTCCACCGCCGTACCGGCTCGCGTGCTTGAGCGTCTGGTACAGCGTCCACTCGTGAAGGCTCGTGTACCGGTACAGCAGCCAGTCGACCTGGATCCCCACCACGACCGTCACCGCCGCCACGATCCCAAGGATCGCCCACTCCCACCGCCGGGTCGCCGCGTCCACCGACCACCGCAGCGTCTTGGTCAGCTTCGACACCGGCGAGATGTCCAGCTCCTCGCCCCGCAGGTACTTCTCGCACTGCGCGATCAGCTCCTCCACCGACTGGAACCGCGCGTGCCGGTCCTTCTCCAGCGCGCGCAGGACGATCGTCTCCAGGTCGTGGTCGATCGTCCCGATGTGCCGCACCGGGCTCGAGGGCGGGTCGTTGAGGATGATGTGGGTCGCCTCCGCGAACGACTTGCCGTCCACGTCGTACGGCAGCCTCCGGCACATCAACTCGTACAGCACCACCCCCAGCGAGTACACGTCCGACCGCACGTCCAGCCGCCGGCTCGGGCCCCCCAGCTGCTCCGGGCTCATGTACTGGATCGTCCCGACGATCTGCCCCGTCTCGGTGTGCCGCGCCGAGCTCTCCGTCTGCCCGATGCACAACGCCACCCCGTAGTCGATGATCTTGGGCTGACCCGAATCGTTCACCAGGATGTTCGCCGGCTTGAGGTCCCGGTGGATCACGCCCTGCTCGTGCCCGTGCTGCACCCCCCGGCAGACCTCCACGAACAGCTTCACCCGGTCGCGCATCGAAAGGTGGTTCGCCGCCGCGTACGCCGTCAGCGTCCGCGCCCCCCGCACGTACTCCATCGCAAAGAACGGGATCTCCTGCTCCCGGTTCGACGCGTCCGGCGGCAGGTGCATCCCCGCCTCGTACACCTGCGCCACCGCCGGGTGCGCCAGCCGGCCCAGCACGTCGGCCTCCTGCTTGAACCGGTTCCGTGCGCTGCGCGACACGATCCCGTGCCGCATCACCTTGATCGCCACCTGCCGACGCGGGCTGTCCTGCTGCGCCAGGTACACCACGCCCATGCCCCCGCCGCCGATCCTCTCACCCAGCCGGTAGTTGCCGATCCGGTGGCCCTTCAGATCCACCACCGAACCGGTGGCGTACGCCACCGTCTCCGCATCCGCGATCTTCGAATGAGAGACCGACGTCCCCCCCTCCACCGGGAGCGTGATGTCACTCGCCGCCACCGTCGTGACCAGCGACGTCACCGTCTCTTTCAGACGCGCGACAGACTCCCCGCTCCCCGGCTTCGAATCGCCGGGACTTGCGTCTGGCAGCCCGCCCTTGGATGCAAGTGTGTCTCGCTCGCTCAAGATCCCCCCAAGATACCGCCGGACCCCGACCCGGGCACGCTCCTCCCCCGGCCGCGTGCCCGATGAAACCATCAACCCCCTCGCGCCCCGGAATGTTCCTGAGAACACCTTCGCAGGGCCGGACCGCACTCCCAACTATATGTATCCTGAGTCCGGCTCCAAGTGGCGGATCACTCTGGAAGGGTCTTATGCGGGTGTTCAAACGGCCACAATTTCCGCTCGCCGCCGCCTTCCTGGCGCTGCAGATGCTCGGCCCCTGCGGCTGCGCTCCCCCCGTCCTGTTCGCCGACGCCGGCCTCAGCCTCGCCGAGGCCGGCACCTCCGCGTTCATCGAAGGAGAACTCCGATCGGGCGTCAAACGACCCCTGGCCGATGTCCGCGCCGCCATCATCGAAGCGCTCGCCGCCCTCGATTTCCCCGTCGACTACACCAACGACCAGGACGGCTACGCCTGCGTGATCGCCAAGCAGAATTCCGGCGACGACATCTCCATCCGCCTGCGTCGCCGATCCTCCGTGGTCACCACGATCCAGATCAGGGTCGGAATGCTCGGCGATCAGGCGATCGCCAGGCTCATCATGGAAGAAGCCGACCGCGTCCTCAAGGCCAGCGCCAAGCCGGCCCCAACCCCCGCCCCTGCTCCCGCCCCCACGCCCTCCCCCGATCAGCCCCCCGCGCCCGCGGCCCGCTGATCGGCCCCACGCCGATCAAGCCCGCGCGCGCTTGCCCCGAGCTCCGCTCGGCCGCGCTGACTTTTTCGCGACCTTGCTCGACGCCTTCTTGCCGCCCGCCGGCCCGCCCTCGCTCCCCGATCCGGAAGCCGCCCTCGCGGGCTTGGCCCGCTGCTTCTTCGCGGTACGTGTCGGCCGGACGGTCGAGCCCTTGCTCGCCGCGCCGCGTGCCGCCTTGCCCGCCGCACCGCCCGAGCCCTTGCCACCGCCAGCGGGTGCCTCGGACGCACGCACATCCTTGATCGTGTCGCCCAGGTCGTGCAGCATCTCGCCCGCCGCCGCCAGCAGCACCCCCAGCGTCCGCCTCACCTTCTTGGCGCCCTGCGCCGCCACTTCGCTCGCCGGCTCGACTACTTTCTCATCGATCGCGTGGATCGCCGCCTGCGCCCTGGGCTTGAGCCGCTCCCCGGCCTCGCGGATCTGCCTGCCGACGTTTCGGTACTCGCTCATGATTTCCTCCCCGGCACGGTGTGCGAACTGCCCCACGGCGGATGTAATGCGATCCTCGATCTCTTCCCACCGCTGCGTGCGGCGGCTGTGCTCGGCGGTCGCCGCGTACGCGTCGGCGAGCCCCTCGAACACCTGGCGAAGCAGCTCATCCCGCTGGGGCTTGGAAACGCCCGCCAGCCCGGCGACCACGCCCAGCAGCACTTCCTCGACCAGCGGCGCCAGCCCGTCGATATCCAGACGCCGCTGCCGGTACGTCTGCACCGTCAGATCCCGGATCCGCCGGCGCACCTCGCCCCCCTGGCGCACGATCCGCTCGGCGAGCGTCGCGACCACCGAGTCGGTCCGCGTTGCAGTCCTGCGTGCCATCGGAACTCCCGAATCCACCGCGCCGTGCATGCGGCCCACCCGCACGCCGCCCGCGGCCATCATACTGTCATTCGGCGAGCCGGTGGGCGGCTTGCAACACCGGAGGCCGGCGTGAACGGTCCGATCAGCGAGCCCTTCAGCCCACGCCCCATCCAGCCCCACGGCATCACCCTCCTGTCCGGCTGGCGGCTCAAGCTCTACTCCGTCCTCTACGGCCCCGCCCCGCTCGACCGCGCCGTCTACGACGCCGCGCTGCCGCAAGTCGCCGGCCAGCTCCCACAGCCCCCGATCGCCCCCGGCCGCTTCGGCTCCGGATTCATCATCATGCACCAGGGCCGCGGGATGCACTACCTCGTCCTGAACTGGTGGGCCAGCCACAACGAGCTCTTCTCACGCATCCTCGTCCGCGAGTTCTCCGCCCCCGCCTGGCGCCCCGCCGGCGACGGCGAATCCGCCTGCGTCTGGGACCTCGAGATCATCTGGTTCGAGCGCAACGCCTTCATCGAGTCCGTGCTCGCCCGCGACCCGCCCGACATCGAGGCCTACCTGCGCAAGTCCCTCACCGTCCAGGTGTGACCTCACGCCCCGCGGTCGGCCTCCCGCACCGCCCCGCAGAACGCGCGGATCAACCCCGCATCCTTCACCCCCCGCTCCCTCTCCACCCCGCTCGATACATCCACCCCGTACGGCCGCACCGTGCGGATCGCCTCCCCCACGTTCTCCGGCGTCAGCCCGCCCGCCAGGAAGATCGGCGTCCCCACCCCCTCCACCGCGCCCGCCAGACCCTTCCAGTCAAACGCCGTCCCCTGCCCGCCCAGCGACCCGTCCACCAGGATCGCATCCACCTCATCCACCGCATCCCACCGCGCCAGCTCCGCCGCAATCGTCCCCGGGTCGTACCGGATCGCCCGGATCAGCCACGGCCCGCACTGCCTCACCATGCTCTCGTCCTCCTGCCCGTGCAGCTGCACGTAGTTGGTCGGGCACAGCTCCTCGCAGTCGCAGAACTTCTCGATCGATGGATTCACAAACACCCCCACGGTCGCCACCAGCGGCGGAAGAACATCCATGATCTCCCGCGCCTCCTGCGGGTCGATGTACCGCGGCGATTCCCGGTAGAACATGAACCCGATCGCGTCGGCCCCCGCCTCCGCCGCCGCCAGCGCGTGCTCCGCGTCCCGAATGCCGCACACTTTGATCCGCGTTCGTCCCATGCGGGGAATATAGGGTCCGTCCCGCAAACCACCCCGCAGCGCCCCGCTCACCGCGCCGCCATCGACCCCAGCGCCGCCTCGAACCGCCTCGCAAAGCCCGCGCCGTCGCACAGCACAGACCCCGCCAACCTCTGCCGCATCCCCGCCCGCAGCTCCGCCAGCCGCCCCGGCGCGCTCGCCAGCGACACCGCCATCTCGACGTACTCGCTCTCGCTCCGGGCGATCAACTCCTCCAGCCCGACGCCCGTCAGCAGCGACACCCCCACCCGCCCCGCGTGCGACGCCCCCCGCAACGTCACCACCGGTACCCCCATCCACATCGCCTCGCACGTCGTCGTCGTCCCCGCGTACGGGAACGGGTCCAGGCCGATGTCCACCGAGCCGTACAGCGCCAGGTGGTCCGCCTGGCTCGCGGTCGCCTCCACCACCCGCACCCGCGAAGCATCCACCCCCGCCCGCACGAACCGCTCAACCGTGTCCGCCCGCACCCGCGCATCGGCCAGCTGCGTTGCCTTGAGCAGCAGCCGCGAGCCCGCCACCCGCCCCAGGACCTCCGCCCACAGCTTCACCACCCGCGAGTTGAGCTTCAGCAGCGTGTTGAACGACCCGAACGTCACCACCCCCGCGCCCACCGACGGAGGCCCCGCCACCGCCGGCGCGTTCTCCGGCGGCTGGTAGCACAGGAAGCACGGGTCCAACCGCACCAGAGTCTCCACGCAGTTCCCCTCGCTCCCGGGAGGATCCGTCAGGCTGTCCACCAGCCGGTACCCGATCGACCGCAGCCCCGTGGTCGCCGGGTATCCGCACCACGTCCCCTGCACCGGCGCCGGCCGCATCGCGAACACCGGCAGGCTGTTGTCGCTCGTGTGCCCCGCCAGGTCCAGCAGGATCTCGATCCCGTCCGACCGGATCCGCGCCGCCAGCTCCGCCTCCGACAGCGCCCCGACCGACCTCCAGCTCCCCGCCATCGCCTTGAGCCGCTGGCTGGTCTGATCCTCCTTCTTCGCGGTGCTGTAGCAGTACACCTCCACCCGCGAGCGATCGATGTGCCTGAGCAGCGGCTCGACGAAGAACGCCACCGAGTGCGTGCGCAGGTCCGGCGACACCAGCCCCACGCGGATCGGCGCTCCCGCCCGCCCCGCCGCCCCCCGCACCGGCCCGCTCCCGGCCGCGCCCAGCCCCTCCACCAGTTCCCCGTAGTGCCGGTGCGCCGCCGCGATCTCCGCCGGATCCGGGTCCGGCAGGTAGTTGAGCGCAAAGGCCCGCCACGATGCCAGCGTCTGGTCCGCCGGGTTCTGCGCCAGCGCTCCGGTCGCGACCCCGACCGCCTCCTCCGCGCGCCCGCAGTTGAGCAGCCCCAGCGTCAACTTGACCGACAGCTCCTGGTCCCCCGGCCGCACTTCCAGCCCCGCGCGACACTGTTCCACCACCGCCGAGTGACGGTTCAGCGCCCCGTACGTGTTCGCCAGCCCCAGCCGCGCATTGGAAGACCTCGGATCCAGCGCCACCGCCCTCTCCAGCACCGCCAGCGCCTCGGAGTGCCGGCCCATCAGCCCCAGGATCCCCCCCAGCGTCGAGGCGACCTCCCCCTCCTGCGGCATCAGCCTGGCCGCCTTCTGCGCGTAGAACAACGCCTGCTCGTGCTGCTTGAGCATCACCAGGCACACCGCGATCGCGTTGCACAACGGCCCGCTCGAAGGCTCCTTCTGCAGCGCGCGCATCAGCAGCTGCCGAGCCTCATCCGCCCGGCCCTGCCCCACAAGCTGCTGGACGGATTGCAACGTCGCCTGCACCCGGGACACGGCACCCTCCGGCTCGCCCGGCCCCGCCATCCACGGCGATGGCTCGGACCCCGGCGCGGGCATGGTAGAACAACCCGCCCAGCACGCCACGGCAGTCCCCGCGCGATCCCCGTCGATACCGACAAAAGCCCGACCGCTGCCGCCGCACCTTCCCTCCCGGGTCCACGTTCGGCCGCCCGTGGTACCATGAACCCCGGCGAGAGCGCCGCCCCCCAAATCGCGGCGGCCCCGCGGAGAATTGCCATGCGTGAATCCGATCGGCTGCGCGTTCAACGCAGCGGGCGTGCCCGGGCCGCCACCGCGCGGAGCTTCGATCCCCTCGAGCGCCGCTACGTCCTCAGCGCCGCCTTCGACGTCGTCGGCCTCACCGCCCTGCGCGCCGATGCCGGCTACTCCGCCGTCGACGGCAGCGACATCGGCGTCGCCATCATCGACACCGGCCTCTACGCCGCCCACCCCGACATCACCACCAACTTCGCCGCCTGGTACGACGCCGTCACCCGCAGTTCCTCGGGAACTCCCTTCGACCCCGAGGGTCACGGCACCCACGTCGCCGGCACCGTCGGATCCTCCAACCCCGCGATCGGGGTCGCCACCCACGCCCGCCTCATCTCCATCCGCGCCCTGCCCGCCGAGGGCGAGTCCCAGCCCCAGTACGACACGGTCGCCGAGGCCCTCCAGTGGGTCATCAACAACCACTCCACCTACAACATCCGCGTCATCAACATGTCCCTGGGCGTCCCCGGCGTCAACATCAACACCCCGCAGGCCCGCACCGACGCCGAGGCCTCCCGGATCGCCCAGCTCGAGTCCCTGGGCATCACCGTCGTCACCGCCTCGGGCAACGGCTACGCCGACTTCGGGGTCGCCGGCGCCAGCGTCCCGGCCGTCTACTCCACCATCCAGGTCGCCAACACCTGGGAAGACAACGGCGCCGGCGACGACCTGCCCAGCGTCGGCGCCGGCAGCTCCAATTCGCAGTTCGCCGGCATCGACTACCACCCCCAGGCCGACCAGTTCGCCGCCACCAGCCAGCGCAGCACGCTCCCCAACCAGGTCGCCGCGCCCGGCTCCACCATCTACTCCACCTGGAACGGCGAGGGCGGCAAGCTCTACAACACCATCTCGGGCACCAGCATGGCCTCGCCCCTGGTCGCCGGCATGGTCGCCCTCATGCAGGACGCCGCCTTCACCTTCGGCGGCGTCTACCTCTCCCCCTCCGATGTCCTCTCGATCATGCGCTCCACCGCCGACGACATCGTCGACACCTCGACCGAGGCCAACGCCCGCGCCCCCATCGAGCACGACGGCTCCGGCCGCGCCTTCCTCGGCCAGGCAGAGTCCCTCCCCGAGACCGGCCAGACCTATAAACGCGTCAACATCTACAAGGCCATCAAGCAGGTGGTCGCCCAGGTCCACGGCGGCACGATCGACAACCCACCGCCCCCCAACACCGACACCAACTCGACGATCGCAAACGCCGTCGATGTCACCCCGATCGACGGCACCCGCGTCTATACCTACTCCGGCAACATCGGCGCCGACGGCACCGTGGCGCTGGCGGGCAAGGACATCGACCTCTACGCGCTCTCCCTCGAATCCCCCGGCAACCTCGTCATCACCGCCTCGGCGGTCCAGGGCGGCGCCCCCGGCGTGATGGCCCTGCGCCTGTTCGACACCAACGGCGCCGAACTCTCCCGCGCCGAGGGCTCCCAGGGCGCCGGATACCCCGCGTTCACCACCGCGCGCCTCAGCCCGGGCACGTACTACGTCGGCGTCTCGAGCGTCGGCAACACCGGCTACCTCGTCACCTCCGGCGCCGGCGCTATCGACGGCAGCTCCACCGGCGATTTCCAGGTCGAGTTCAAGCTCACCAACCCCGATCCCAACGGCGTCGTCCAGGGCGCTGTCCCCTTCGAGGGGCTCCCCAACTCCTACCCCGGCTTCATCGGCGCCGACCTGGGCCTCCAGGTCGGCTCCCAGGACGTCGACTTCTTCGAGGTCTACGCCCCCGACGACGGCAGCCTCATCGTCGACATCGACGCCGCCATCCCCTACGGCTCCCAGGCCGTCGACACCTACGTCCGCGTCTTCAACGACCAGCTCCAGCAGATCGCCTTCAACGACGACGAGAGCGCCGGCATCATCGACAGCTACCTCGTCGTCCCGCTCACCCGCGGCCAGCACGTCTACGTCGCGGTCGCCGACTTCTGGAACAAGGACTTCAACCCCGCCGACCCCTTCGACCGCAGCTCCCAGGGCATCGGCGGGTTCTACGACATCAGCCTGCAGTTCAACAACCACGACGTCGACGGCACCGTGCTCAGCTCCGCCGTCGCCTCCATCGGCACCCCCGTCACCGGCAGCATCGGCGCCGACGACGCCCCCGTCGGCGCCGACGGGTCCAAGGACGTCGATTTCTACTTCTACGAGCCCGCCTCCGACGGCCTGCTGGACCTGGGCCTCTCCAGCCCCGACGGCTCCCTGGTCGGCTCCCTCTCGGTCTGGGTCTACGACTCGGACCTCGGCGACACCGTCCGCCTCGGCGAGGCCTCCGGCACCGCCCCCAGGCTCATCACGCCGGTCACCTCCGGCCAGATGTACTTCGTCGCCGTCACCGGCAAGGGCAACTCGGGCTTCAGCTGGTTCGCCACCGCCACCGGCGCCGGCGGCGACACCGGGAACTACTCCCTGGCCTCCACCCTCCGCGCCAAGACCGACGTCAAGTCCCTGATCAACGACTCGGTCAACACCGGCACCCCCACGGCGATCTCGCTCGGCCAGTCCATCGGCGCCGCGATCGGCAGCGACGACAGCTACGTCGTCGGCACGTCCGACATCGACGTGTACATCTTCACGCCCTCGACCGGCGGCAGCGTCGTCATCCGCACCAGCACGCAGGACGACCACGGCGTCGACACCTACCTGCGCGTCTTCGACGCGGCCGGCAACCAGCTCGCGCTCAACGACGACATCTCGACCGCGACCCTCGACAGCGGACTCTCGCTGACCGTCTCGGCCGGCCAGACCTACTACATCGGCATCTGCGCCAGCAGCTCCTCGGCGCAGAACTACAGCGTGATCACCGGCGCCGGCGCGACGCCCTCGGGCACGGGCCAGTACGTGCTCTCGATCATCTCCGGCGGGAAGTTCAGCTCCGCCCCCGGGGAGCTCCTGGGCGCCTCGGCCGGCGCCACCGGCAGCATCAACGTCACCACCGTCAACACCCTGGGCAACCCCGTCGTCCTCCAGCAGCAGGCCGGCGTCACGACCTGGACCGGCTCGGACCTCCAGGCCAAGACCGGGTCCCCCGCCGTCGTCGGGGAGGTCGTCTCCTGGGTCGACCCCAAGGACGGCCGCAACTACGCCGCCGCCCGCACCACCGCCGGCCTGGGCCTGTTCACCAACACCTCCGGCTCGGCCTGGACCTTCCGCAACCTCACCTCCGAGATCGCCGGCGCCACCCTCATCAGCGGGGAGCTCACCGTCTTCACCGCGACCGACGGCATCGTCAGCCTCGCCGGGGTCGCCGCCAACGGCGACCTC
Source organism: Phycisphaerales bacterium (assembly GCA_044221545.1). Lineage (GTDB taxonomy): Bacteria > Planctomycetota > Phycisphaerae > Phycisphaerales > UBA1924 > JAEUJB01. The sequence continues at coordinate 9,712 of JBGAOZ010000010.1, read as the reverse complement.
ATCCAGTACTTCCAGTCCGGCGGAGCCGCGGGCGCGTACAGCTGGTCGGCCGTCAACCGCGCCGACGACCTGCGATCCCAGGGCCTCACGATGCCGCTGTTCGCCGGCCGCATCACCAGTTTCGTCACCTCCTGGAACGCCCTCAACGTCGTCGGGCTGGACGCCGGCGGCCAGATCCAGGCCGTCTGGTGGCACCAGTCCCTCGGCGCCAAGTGGACCACCAACAACCTCAGCGCCCAGACCGGCGCCCCCGTGCTCGGCGGCGGACTGACCGTCTGGCTCACCGCGTGGAACGCCATCAACATCGGCGGCACCGACGCCGACGGCAAGCTCTCGGTCACCTGGTGGATCGCCGACTACAACGAGAACCGCTGGCAGACCACCAACATGACCGACCTCATCGGCGGCCCAACCCTGCAGTCCGACAGCGTGTCGAGCTTCGTCACGCCCTGGGGCGCCATGAACATCGCCGGCCGCGAGCCCGACGGCACCGTCAGCGTCTACTGGTGGGAGCCGGTCGGCAACCAGTGGCAGATCGCCCGCATCAGCGACGCCATCCCCAACTCCACCGCCCTCACCGGGCCCATCGTCGGCCTTACCACCAACGGCACCTTCACCATCAACCTCATCAGCACCTCCGACGCCGGTGATGTCATCCGCTACTGGTGGAGCGTCTCGACCAACGTCTGGGCCGAGCAGAACATGACCCAGGTCGCCACCGAGATCTGATCCGGCCCGACCGCGCCCCGCACGAAAACGGGCGCCGGGGTCCTTCGATCCCCGGCGCCCTCCGTTCCCTCACAGCCTCCGGGTGGCGCATGTCACGTTTGTGTGCGCACGAAAAGCGATTCGCACCACGATGGCCCAGGAAGCGTGCGGGCCGCACGGGTGGGGCCCTCTTGGACCTCCCCCGATCCGACGCCCGGGAGGGCCATCCACGGGCACGTGCGTGCATTTCGCTTCCCGTGCGCACAGATGTGGCGATCCCGGCCGCGCCGGTCCGCCGCCAGTTACACCCGGCGCCGACGCAGCCAGCAGACGGACGCTGCTCCGAGCAGGCCCAGGGCGCCCGGCGCCGGCGCATCGGCGACCCCGGCGGCCTGCTGCTCGACCTCGAGCTCGATCCGGATGTCCATGTCCGCCGTGGTCGCCGGGATCATCATCGTGAAGTCGATGTTCGCCATCACTGGAGAGATCAGCGTGCGGCTGGCGCCGCTCCCGGAGAACATTCCCTCGCTCAGCAGCGGACCGTTCAGGCTGAACGACGCCTGACCTCCCGAGGCCAGCGTCAGGTCGAGCGTCTGGGAGAGCACGACGCCGCTCCAGATCGCCGTGTCCAGCGGGTGCACGTAGTCGGGGTCCCCGGAGCTGTCCGAAGAGTTGAACGCGTACACGCTCAGCTTGATGTCGGTGTGGTGGTTGCCCGCATCGCCCGACACCAGGGCGTTAAGCCCTTCGAGGCTCATCGGGATCGACGCCGACCACGGGACCAGCGTCGGATCACCGCCCCCGTTCGGTCCCTTGCTCTTGGGACCCGGGGCGTGCCGCGCCAGCAGGCTCGCGTCCGACCAGCCGTCGCCCCAGTAGCTTGCGCCCTTGACGTTGGCCAGGCTCGGGGTGTACTCGACCTCCGCCCTGCCGACCCCGTTCTCGAACGCGCTGCCCGAGGATCGCGTCACCATCGTGCTCCCCTTGGACCCGTTGGAGGACGCCTTGGCCAGCGTGTTGGCCGTGAACCACCCGCCTGTGTGCGGCAGCGACGACCAGCTGGTCGTCTTGTACTGGTTCCACGTGATTCCCGCCGGGTCGGTGTCCCACGAATCCCCGTCCGCGTCGCTCAGCGCGATCGCGCGGCAGCCGTACGTGTAGTCCGAGACCTTCACGGCGGCGACCACGATCCCGAAGATCGCCCCCGCCGTCAGGCCGCCGTCGGCCCGTGCCTGTGGAGCCGGGAGCCCGCTTGCCATCGCCAACATCGCCGCCGTGGAAAGACCGATGAACCTGGAACCGGACATGGGATTCCTCCTGGTATCAAACCGTTCGAGTGTGTGCTTGCTGGCCGGGATTGACCGCCCCGGCAAGGGAGTAACGATGCACGGTCGCGTGCGCTCACGCGGCCAGCGCCGTTTCGTGCCCTTTGCGCGACCGCGCTAAGTCTGCGCGAAGCGCCGAAGGAGCCGTGCATCCGGCCGGGATCAGGCCAGCCCGTACTCGGCCCACCGCGCTTCGATCCGCTCGGCGATCTGCGTATTCACGCGGATGATCGGCGGCCACACCCGCACCGGCCGGCCGTTGTACTCATCCCCGGGCAGCTTCGGGGTCGCATCGAACGCCACGACCGCCGAACCCGCGGCCGGCTCGACCAGGTCGCGGCTCACATCGCAGTTGGCGCAGAAGTGGAACATCGCATCGTTGATGTCGGTGATCTCGACCGCCTCCCCGAGCACCACCACGAACCGGGGACCGGCCGCCGGCTGGGAGGCCGGCCCGGCGGCCAGCTCGGCGAGCACGCGCCGGCAGGCGGCGCGTCCCTGGCCCGCGGCGGTCTTGCGGATCTTGACCAGCAGCCAGCCGTGCCCGCAGGACCCCGGCAGTTCGGCGCCCGCGATGCCCTCGACCGCGCGGAGGCGCTCGACCAGCCGCGCGGCCTGCGCCGCGTCGGGCAGGCCCGGCCCGGCATCGGGATGCTCCCCGCCGTCGCCGGGCACTTTTCTCGTGCAATCAAAGCCGATCTTCATCCCCGCGCCCAGCCGCGGCGCGGCGTGGTCGAGGATGTCCAGGGGCCCGCTGGCCTTCTCGGTGTCGCGGCCGGGGACGCACCGCTCGGCCGCGCGCTTGAGCACCGCCGCCGCGTCGTGCACATCCACATCCGCATCCACCACGAAGATCGTCTTGGTCCAGGCCATCTGACCCGCGCCCCACACCGAGTGCATCACCCGCCGCGCCTGCATCGGGTACTCCTTGCGGATCCGGATCGCCGCGCAGTTGTGGAACGCCCCGAACATCGGCAGGTCGTAGTCGTCGATGTCCGGAATCAGCGTCCGCAGCAGCGGCAGGAACAGCCGCTCGGTCGCCTTCCCCAGGAAGTAATCCTCCTGCGGCGGCAGCCCCACGATCGTCGTCGGGTAGATCGCGCCCCGCCGGTGCGTGATCGCCGTCACCTCCATCAGCGGATACCGGTCCGGCATCGAGTAGAACCCCGTGTGATCCCCGAACGGCCCCTCAAAGACTCCCCCAGGCCCCAACGGCTCTGCCTTCCTGTCTTGCTGTTCGCTGTTCGCTGTTTTCTGTTCACTCTTGTAGTTTCCCGGCTCCCACCCCACGCCCCCCGCCTCCGCGCTCACGTACCCCTCGATCACGATCTCCGAATTCGCCGGCACCCAGATCGGCACCGTCCTCCCCATCACCATCTCGATCCCGCGACCGTTCAGAAAGCCCGCGAGCAGGAGCTCGCTCAGCCCCGGCGGCAGCGGCGCGGTCGCCGCGTACGGCAGCACGCTCTCGCCGCCCAGCGCGATCGCCACCGGCATCCGCTCGCCGCGGGCCTTCCACGACCGCCAATGCCTCGCGCCGTCGTGGTGCATGTGGCAGTGCATCGCCAGGTGCCGGCGGCCCATGAGCTGGAGCCGGTACATCCCGATGTTGTGCGACGGCGGGCGCGGGTTGCCCGCATCGCTCGCGTGGATCGTGTGCACCCCCCCGAGCGTGACATACCGGCCCCGGTAGCGGTCCTCCCACTCCGGGCCCGATTCGACGCCCGGGACGCGATCGTTCACATCCGCCGGGTACCCCACGCTCCCCAGGTCCCCGTCCAGCGGCCAGCACCGCAGCATGGGCAGCCGCCGCAGGTCGATCTGCTCGCCCGTGAGCACCACCTCCTGGCAGATGCCCAGCCCGCGGCGTCGCTTGGGCGGGATCCGCAGCAGCGGCAGGAGCTGGCGGACCTTGGCGAGCCCCTCGCCGATGGTGCGGGGGAACTCCGGCTTGACCAGGTCCCCGATGCGCGCGGCGAGCGCTTCAAGGCCGTTTGGCGCGGGGCCGTGACCGGGCGCGGCGCCGGGTGAGCATCCCAGGGCCATCTCCACGCGGCGGTAGCTCCCGAAGGCGTTGATGACGACCGGGAATTCCGAGCCCTCGACGTGCGTGAAGACCAGCGCCTTGCCGCCCAGGTGCCAGAAGTTCGGATCGGTGCGGCGGGTCGAGTCCGAGGGCGCCCCGGGGGCGCGCTGGCGGCTCATGCGGTCGGCGATCCCGGAGATCTCCAGCACCGGCGAGACCGGGCCCGTCACGCGGGCCAGTTCGCCGTGGCGATCGAGGGCGGTGAGGAACTCCCGCAGGTCGTGGTACATCGCCCTGAGCGTATCTGCCGGCGTGCCGGGCGGCACGGGCGGTCGGCGCGGGCTCGGGCGCCGCTTGAGCGCAGCGCCGGGCGCTTCTACCCTCGTGCCGATGACCACGCCAACGCCTCCGCCCGGCACCACGGAGTTCGGCGGCCGGGACTGGACCACGTACTACCAGGCGGTCGCCGGCAAGCCGCCGCGCGACACACTGCTGCGGGCCCTCCAGGCGTTCGATGCGGTGGGCGGGCCGGCGCGGGGGCGGTCGGCGATCGACCTTGGGTGCGGGGAGGGCCGGGACACGCGCGAACTGCTGAGGCGCGGCTGGAGCGTGCTGGCGATCGACCCGCACCCGGATGCCGCGCGGCGGTTCGGATCCTCCATGGGGCGGGAGGGAGCGGATGAGGATCCACTCTCCGCGCCGGGGCTTCATCCGCGGTGCGTGTTCATGAGGTCGACGCTCGAGCGGGCGGCGGCGCGGCCGGAGTTCGCCCCGCCGGCGGGGTTCGACCTGGTCAACGCGAGCTTCGTGCTGCCCTTCGTGCCGCCCGCGCCGTTCGGGGGCGTGTGGTCGTGGATCCGCTCGGTGATCGCCCGCGACGGCCGGTTCGCGGGCCAGTTCTTCGGCCCGCGTGATTCGTGGGCGAGCATCCCGGGTCGGAGCCACCACTCACGGGAGCAGGTGCACGCGCTGGTCGAGGGCCTGGAGATCGAGCAGCTAGTGGAGGATGAGAAGGACGGCGCGGATGCCGAGGGGAATCCCAAGCACTGGCACGTGTTTCATGTGGTGGCGCGGCAGATCGGGGAGGCCGCGGGCGCCGGCGCGGAGCGGTAGAGTCCGCGAGCGTTGCTCATGGCGGCGCGAGGATCCGGTGGCCTGTTACTTCTTCTTTGCGGCCGCCGCGGCTTCCTGCAGGAGCTTGGAAGGCGGGAGCGGGTTGTGGATCACAACTTCCCGGCCGCAGTCGGGGCAGAAGGTCTTGCCCGGCTTGCCGGCGATCTCGTTGAGCAGGACGTAGGTGGGCTCGAGCTTGGCATTGCCATCCTTGGTCCAGTAGCAGTGCTCGGGCGGGTAGAGCGTCTTCTTGCCGGTCTTGGGATTGACCCAGGGGTACGCGGAGTTGTCCTCGATGTGGAACGCCTGGACGACCTCGCCGGTCTCGGCGTCCACGACGACGCGGGAGCGGGACGCATCCGAGGCCGTCGCTTCGGCCCACATCGTGAGGCGCAGCACGACGAAGATCGCCAGCGCCAGGCACAGCGCCAGGCCGCCGCTCGCGAGCATCACCTTGCGGCGATCAAGCGGCTGCTGAGCCACTGGGACTGCGGCGGTCGCGGCGTTCATGTTCTGCTGCTCCATACGGCTGCCTGGGGCTGACGGGGATTCTCAGGGGACGACGTACACACCCTTGCCGCTGGTTCCCGCGGCGTCTTTGAAGTTGTTCTGCGTGTAGTGCCACGTTGGCATCTTCTTGTTGTTGATGTTGAGCTTGGTGTTGGTGGGCATCCAGTAGTTAGGGTTGGTTGCCTTGCCGTCGTCCATGAGTTCAACGTGCCCGTCCAGAAACGCAACGTGCCCGAGGCATGCCACGCCGGAGGTGCCGCCGTTGGCGGCCGAGACCTTGGCGCCGTGGCGGAACGCGTAGCGGCGGGGGTCGAAGACCGGCAGGATGCCGGCCAGATCCTCTCCCGGGGCCATCAGGCGGCAGAAGGACTTGCTGTCGACGAACCACGGGCCCGTGTCGCCGAACATGCCGCCGTAGTTTGCCTTCAGTGCGTAATCGTAGTCCGGCGCTGTTCCCGGGTCGGAGTACCGGCCGCCCTCGAACAGGATCCCCTTCATGAACGGGGTGCCGATATTGCTCAGGAACGGCTTGTAGCCGCCGCGATCGTAATAGGCATACTTGCCGGTGCCGCCCGCGGCGGGATCCCCCTGGATTGAGCTGATCTGCGTCGTCATGTTGTACGAGATCATCCGGCCGGAGGTCCAGATCGTGCTGCTCTTGTTGGGATACCCGACGGCGAGGATGTTGTTCTCCGTGCAGGTCGCGACCTTGACGGTGGTGCGGTAGTAGTCGAGGCGTCGGCCCCGGGTCGCCTCATCATCGCCCGAGAAGTACTCGCCCTCGCCCGGCCCGCGGTCGTAGCCCATGTGCGAGGCGATCGGCCCGATCCAGTCGTACGGCTGGATGGCGATGCCGTTGAAGCGGGCGTTGAACAGGGCGTCGTACCCGCTGGTGAGGGGCGACCCCGCCAGGGCGTCCTTTTGCTCCGCGCCGTACGTGTTGAAGGCCGTCATGAGCTGCCGGAGGTTGCTGCGGCAGACGATGATGCGCGCCTGGCGACGCGCCTCGCCCAGCGCCGGCAGCAGGATGCTGATGAGCAGGGCGATGATCGCGATCACTACCAGCAATTCGATGAGCGTGAAGCCGCGGGAACCAACGCCGGCGCGGCGGCGGGGAAGACCGGTCGTGTTCGCGTTCAGTGCTCGGCAGCTTGCCATCGATCGCTCCTCCGGACGCTCCCGCCGGCAATCGGTCGCCGCGACGGGATCAAGCACCTGATTCATCAACACCCGCGGCCAGCCTCGGATACGACCACCGACCGCACTCGATTTGAAGTTCGCCGAAATGAACTGGAAGCAACCTTCGCCCCGCTGCCATCCACCGTGGCTCGAACGGCTGACGGGAAGGACCCGGATCCGTCCAACCACCGACCGGAGGGGGTGATGAGGTTATGCGGACGCATCAACGGCTACCACTCCCGGGACCGTGAAGCTCTGGTTTAGACTGCTTGGGTTCTGGATGGCTCGGCCTGACCCTGACCCCGGGGAAACTCAGGTCCACCACCACGGGGTAGTGATCGCTGCCGTACCCCTCGGGCGGGGGCGTGGTTCGCCAATCGACACCCTCGGGGCGGGCCGGCACGCCCATCACAAAGTGCGAGCCGCCAGCGATGTGCTCCACCAGGGCCTTGTTCCCCAGGATCTGATCGATAGATCGCCCCGATTCGTGCGTGATCCACGCAGGATCACCGGAAACGCGGTCGGCGAACACATCGAACAAGCCGCCGGTGAGGTAGGTCTGCACCGTGGGCTGGTCGGGCGTTGAATTGAAATCACCCAGCACGGCGATCGGCCAACCCGGATGGCTGGCGTTCTCGGCGTTCACCAGCTCCAGGACTTTCTTGGCCTCGGCCTCGCGCCAGTAGGCGCTCTTGGCCCCCGACTTGTGGTGGACCACAAAGAGCGTCAGCATCGAGGCGGGGGTGGACTTCCCGCCCGGATCCCCGATCACGATGTCGACCTTCAGCGGGGAGCGGTGCAGGGCCAGCGGCGAGCCGGGCTCGGCGTCCGGCACCTTGTCCGGATGCACGCCGGCGAGCGGGAGGCCGGGCCAGTTCTGCACGTGCTCGATCGGGTAGCGGCTCAGGACGCCCTGCTCGATCCCACGCGGGTCCCCCGCATCGACCGAGGCGATATACGTATAGCCCAGATCGCTCAGCCAGGTATCCCGGAACCATGTCAGGGCTTCGAGGGATTCGACCTCTTCGATGGCGAGCACATCGGCATCCAGCGCCCGGATCGCCGCGGCCGCGCCCTTGCACTCCGACAGTGGCTTGGTCTGTCCCTTGTCCTCGTTCTTGCCCGAGAGGGCCGGATCGTCCTTGTCGTCGAAGAGGTTCTCGACGTTGTAGGTCGCCAGCCGGATCGAGCCGTCGGGCTTGGGCTTGACCGACTTGGACCCGAATCGGATGAGATCCTCAGGGCCCGCGGCCGGCGCATTTTCGCCCTGAATCAGGGCGATCGAAGTCTGGATTGGTGACGGCGAATCAGCGCCTTCAGAAAGGCGAGGGAGCCACGCGGTGGCGCTGGCGCCCGCGACCAGAAGGATGGCCGCTACAGGAAGGGCAATGTGGGAGATCCGCATACAACCCATTGTGGCACTCGGACCCCTGCACGTACATCGACTTTCCGCGAGATTCGGTCAAAAAAATTCAAGGACCAGAGGGTACGCCGCCCCCGAGCAGACTGCAAATCCCGGCGGGTCTGTCAATTGACAGGCTCCAACGCAGAGGCCGTCGGGGCAGGGCAAGCCGCGGCCGGGTACCCCGCCACGGCCGGCTCAAGGGGCGCGGGCACCAACCCCTACGATCCGGCGTGAAACTGATCCTGGTCCATCCGAGAGGCTTCTGCGCGGGTGTGCGCATGGCGATCGACGTCGTGGACCAGGTCCTGGAGCTCTTCCCCGGCGAGACGATCTACGTGTTCCACGAGATTGTGCACAACAAGCACGTGGTGGGGCGGTTCACGCGGCGGGGGGTGGAGTTCGTTGAGAGCCTCGAGGCGATCCCCCAGCCCCGGGGCAAGATCGTGGTCTTCTCCGCGCACGGGATCAGCCCGGGGGTGCGGCGGCGGGCCGAGGAACTGGGGTTGTTCGCCATCGATGCCACCTGCCCGCTGGTGACCAAGGTGCACTCCGAGGCGGTGCGGTACGCGCGGCAGGGCTACCAGATCCTGCTGGTGGGCCACCGCAACCACCAGGAAGTCATCGGGACCACCGGTGAGGCGCCGGCGGCGATCCAGGTCGTCGAGAGCCCCGGGGACATCGCGCTCCTGAGAATCTCAGACCCCGAGAAGCTCGTGTACCTCACGCAGACGACGCTGTCGACCGACGATGCGGGCGTGATCATCGAGGCGATCCGCGCGGCGTTCCCGAAGGTCAAGGAGCCCCCGTCGAGCGATATCTGCTACGCGACCACGAACCGCCAGCACGCCGTGCGCCGCGTGGCGCCCGACTGCGATGTGGTGCTGGTGGTGGGCTCCCGCAACTCGAGCAACTCGGTGCGCCTCACCGAGATCGCCAGGAACGCCGGCACCGCCGCGTACCTCATCGACGATGTCTCCGAACTGGACCCGGCGTGGTTTGCTCGCGGGGGCGAGACGGTCATGGTGACCGCCGGCGCCAGCGCGCCCGAGGACCTGGTCGCCGAGATCTGCCGCGAGCTGGTCCGCCGCCACGGGGCCACCATCGAGCAGCGCGAGCTGGTCGAGGAAGATGTGGAGTTCCACCTCCCCGGCGCGCTGCGCAAGGTGATGCTCGACCGCGGCATGAAGCCCGAGCCCGCGCGGATCGCCATGCCCGTGGTCACCAGGGACAAGTACGGCGCCGAGCCCGTCGAGGTGACGGTCGAGGGCAAGGGGCGGGGGTAGCCGCTCCTCTGCACGCGATTTCCGTGCCCGGGGCGCCGGGCGCCCCGGAGAATCCCGCACATGGTCCAACGCAAACCCACGCCGGCACGAACCAAGAGACCGGGGGGGCGGCCCCCCCCCCCCCCCCCCCCCCCCCCCCCCCCCCCCCCCCCCCGCCCCCGCC
>JBGAOZ010000047.1:0-19820 GCA_044221545.1 Phycisphaerales bacterium | reverse complement strand
GGGCCAACGGGCGTAGCGGGCGGGCGGGCGGGCGGGATGTCCTGTAACCACGATCGATCGAGCGGGTGTGGACCGACAACTCGCGTGCCGGCGGTGGTGCCGCTGGCACGGGTGTAACCGTCGGCGCAGGCATCACGGGATCGGGGGCCTTGGCGTCCCGAGTGGGCGAGCCTGGGTCATGCAATGCCGAAGTCCTGGGAGCCGGCACGAGCGCCGGACCGGAGACACCGCATGGCATCGAACACTCACCTGCGCCGCTTGGGACTTGCCGGGACCGCCGCGATCGTGACGGCCCTGCTCACGGGCGGCTGCGCCTCGCAGAACTCGCCGGCGTGCGACAGCCTGGCGGCCCAGACGTCGCGATCGGGATGGGCGGTCGGGGACTCGATCGGCGTGAGCATCGCGAACAAGCGCGAGGCGACGGCGATGGCGATGGCCTCGCGGAAGGCCGCGGAGAAGCAGGCGGTCGCCTCGGAGAGCAAGAACTCGGATCAGTGAGTCGCGGCGGGTCCAGCGCCGCTGGGCTGACGCCGCAGGCACATCGATTCATGGCACGCACCCGGGCTTCGGAGGAGAGGCCCGGGTGTGCGTTTTTGGCCGGGGACCTACTGCCTGGGCTGGTCGGAAGCGGGCGGCTTGACCGGGGTCTTGGCGGCCGGAGCCGCCGGGCTCGCGGGCGACTTGGAGGATGTGGGAGATGCGGGCGTCGCGGGGGGCTTCTTGGCGCTGGCGGGCTTGGGGGCCGCGGCGAGCACGGCCGGCTCGTTGAGCAGCGCGGGGTCGACGCCCTTGGAGCCGGTGGCCGGGGTGGAGAGCTTGCGGCGGATCTCGGTGAGGATCGCCCGGGACTGGGCCTCATCGCCCCAGAAGCCGACCTTGATCTTGACGTCGGTGACGCCGCTGGTGACGCGGGACATCGCGATGGTGACGCGATCATCGTGGGCGGTGCGGGCCCCGACGGTGGCGCTGAGCCGGTCCTTGGTCTTGTCGACGAGCCGGAGCTCGAGGTCGCGGAGGGCTTCCTGGGTGGCCTGGTAGACGTTGTCGATGGGGGCGTTCTCGAGGGCGGCCAGTTCGCGCGAGACGACGCCGTACTCGGCGGGGCCGGGGTGCGAGAGCGCGGTGGGGGCTTCGCCGGCGGTGGTAGTGCGCGGGCGGGTCGGCTCGGGGGATGAGCAGCCGGCGAGTGCGAGGGCGGCGGTGAGTGCGAGTGGGGCGGTGGATGAGGTGCGCATGGAATGGTTCCCGAGAGGCCGGAGGGCGCTCACATGAGAACATCGGCGGCGGGGTAGTCAACCGATGAAAGATCGTGGGGTCGGCGGGCGCAGCGGTGGGGAGCATTCCGTTGGGAGGGTGGGGTCTAGACTTGGAACAGTGGAAGAACCGCACACACGCCGAGCGCCGTCGGAGGGACAGGGGTCCGGGCCAGGGGTACGGCTGCAGCGGGTGCTGGCCGACGCGGGGGTGGCCGCGCGTCGGGTATGCGAGAAGCTGATCGAGGAAGGGCGTGTCGAGGTCAACGGGGTGGTGGTGACGACGCTGCCGGTGTTCGTGGACCCGCGGCAGGACCACATCGTGGTGGATGGCAAGCCGATCGCGCGGCAGGGGGGCCGCGGGGTTCGGAAGCTGTACATCCTGCTGCACAAGCCCGACCGGACGCTGACGGCGGCGTCGGATGAGCCGGGGATGGAGCGGCGGACGGTGCTGGACCTGATCGACCATCCGGCCAATCCGAGGCTGTTCCCGGTGGGACGGCTGGGGTGGGACGAGACGGGGCTGCTGCTGCTGACCAACGACGGGGAGCTTGCCAACCGGCTGACGCACCCGCGGTACGGGGTGCCCAAGACGTACCTGGCGATCGTCAAGGGGGACATCAACGAGGGGGACCTGCACCGGATGGGGCGGGAGATGTTCAAGCTCCAGCGCCTGGAGAGCCGGCGGGCGGGGCGGGTCAAGGGCGCGCGGGTGGAGATGGAGATCGCCAAGCGCGAGGCGGGGAAGACGACGCTGCGGGTGACGATGCGCGAGGGGAAGAACCGGTTCGTCGCGGACGTGCTGCGGTCGGCGGGTTTCCCGGTGCGGAAGGTGGCGGCGATCTCGGTGGGCCCTCTGCAGCTGCGCGGGCTGCCGCTGGGGGCGTGGCGCGAGCTTGACCGGGATGAGATCCGGTTGCTGCGCAGCGCGTGCAAGCCGGGCGCGGGGAGCACGAAGAAGGGACCGCCGGGGGCGGGGCGCGGGGGCGCGGGGGGATCGCGGACCGATCGGCCGGCGCGGGCGGCGGAGCGCGCGTTGCCGGGGACGGGCCGGCGGCCGGGGGCCGGTCCGGTGCGGGGGGCGGGTCCGGTGCGGGGCGAGCGCGGGGATCGCCGGTCGGGTCGGCGGGACAGCGCATGATCGCCAAGCGTTCCAACAGGACATCACGACCGCCCGAGGCGCCGGCGGGGATTATCCAGCGGTTCGCGAGCGGGCGGCTGCGGGAGTCGCTCGCGGGCAATGGTTCGCCCTCGCGGCCGATCGGGATTCCGCGGGAGCTGGCGGCGCAGATGCTGACCCCTTCGAGCTGGGAGGTGCTGACATCGCAGCTGCCGGCGATGGCGGCGGCGCTGGCGTACCGGACGATCTTCGGGCTGATCCCGATGCTGGTGATCGGGCTGATGGTGATCGGGGCGTACGCGGAGGAGAAGGAGATCTCGCGGACAGTGACGCGGCTGATGCAGTTTGCGGGGCTGGACCAGGTGGCGATCGACTCGGGGGCGGACTCGACGGACGGCCCGGCGGCGGGCGAGGACGACAATTCGCTGGTGAACCCGTCGGCTGGCGGTACGCCGCCGGCCGCGGAGTCGGCGGCGGATTCGGGGAGCGCGGCGGGGAAGCAGGCGGCGGCGCGGAAGGCCTCGAGCCAGCGGCTGGATGAGTGGATCGGGAAGCTGGTCAAGCAGGTGAGGTCGATCCCGTTCCGGACGATTGGTTTCGTGGGGCTGGGGGCGTTGATCTACGCGGCGATCTCGATGCTGGTGGAGATCGAGCGTGCGTTCAACCAGATCTACCGCGTTCCGGCGGGGCGTGCGTGGTGGAGCCGGGTGACGCGGTACTGGACGCTCCTGACGCTGGGGAGCATCGGGCTGTTTGCGACGTTCTACGCGACCGATGCGTTCATCTCGCGGATCGACCAGGTGCAGTCGTGGAGCATCGGGAGCCTGTTGCACGGTGGGGCGGCCGAGTCGCCGGCGGCCGGGGCGGGGAGCGTTGGTGCTCCGGGGGCGCCGGCGGGGGATGCGAAGGCGGGGACCGGGGAGGGTTCGGGGAGCGCGGCGGCGGCGGGGAGTGCGGACGGGGCGGTGAATGTGTTCTCGCTGCGGACGGTGCTGGGGTACACGGCGACGGTGATGATCACGACGCTGTTCATGACGGTGATCTACAGCGTGGTGCCCAACGCGCGGGTGAAGCTGACGGCGGCGATCGGGGGCGCGTTCGTGGCGGCGATCCTGTGGGAGACGGCCAAGTGGGCGTTTGCGTTCTACGTGAAGAGCGCGGGGTACACGCGGCTGTACGGGGCGCTGGCGCTGATGCCGCTGTTCCTCTTGTGGATCTACCTGGGGTGGATCATCGTGCTGCTGGGGCTGTTCCTGAGCTACCTGATCCAGACGCGCGGCTCGCGGCCGGTGGTGGTGCTCAGCGACGGCGGGAAGTCGATCGTGGATCCGGCGTCGATCGTGCTGGTCGCGGGGGCGGTGGGCCGGCAGTTCCGGTCGGGCAAGTCGTCGGATGCGGGTGAGATCGCCAAGGCGACCGGGATCGACCGTGGGGTGGTGGTGGTGATGCTCGAGGCGCTGGTGGAGCGGGGGATCCTGCACCGGGTGGCGACCGGGGATGATGAGGAGCGCTTTGCGCTGGCGCGTCCGCCGGAGTCGATCGGCGTCGCGGAGTGCCTGGCGATCAGCCATGAGCTGTGCGATCAACCCGAAGGCAGGCCGGGCGGTGCGGGGGCGGAGGGACCGCTGGCGGGGTTGATGAGGCCGCTGGAGCGGGCGCGGGAGGAGGCTGCGAAGAACCGGACGCTCGCGGACCTGCTGAGCATCCAGGCAGAAGCGCCGGATGCGGGGACCCCGGAGAGCGTGAGGTCGGAGGTGCCGGCGGTGCAGGCGGCGGCTTTGAATGCACCGCCGCTGCCCGGGGCATCCACCGCGACCGGCGTCGGGCCCGGGTGAGGCGGTCTGAGACTGATGCCTAGGATCGTTTGAGGCGGCCGAAGGCCGCGTGGTGGACGGTGGGTGTTTGGCCCGGACTTGCCACTGAAGGCGGGCTCGGGGCAAGATCTGAGGATGCACGCATGGGTCTGGAAGCCGCCCTTTCGAACGATTATTACGTGACCACGCAGCTGCGGAAGTTGATCAACTGGTGCCGCAAGTCATCGACGTGGCCGATGCCGTTTGCGACGGCGTGCTGCGGGATCGAGCTGATGTCGACGGCGTCGAGCCGGTACGACATGGCGCGGTTCGGGATGGAGCGGATGGCGTTCAGCCCGCGGCAGGCGGACCTGCTCATCGTCGCGGGGCGGGTGGCGATCAAGACGATGCCGGTGCTGCAGCGGATCTACGAGCAGATGACCGAGCCCAAGTGGGTGATCTCGATGGGGGCGTGCGCCTCGACGGGCGGGGTGTTCGATACGTACGCGGTGGTGCAGGGTGTGGACCAGTTCATCCCGGTGGATGTGTACATCCCGGGGTGCCCGCCGCGTCCGGAGCAGCTGCTCGAGGGGATCATGGCGATCCACCGGATCATCGAGCGTGACGGTCTGCCGCCCGAGGGGGGCACGCGTGTGCCGCTGGGGCTGACGGTGCAGCCGACGCACGTGGTGAGGCCGCAGCCGGTGGGGCTGACGCTGGGGACGAACTGAGCCGGTGGGTGTTTGCGGGGTCTGGATCGCAGCCCCGCACCGGCGCCGCAGCAAGCTGGTCACAAGTTGATGGCGCAGCCGGGCGCCGCGGCGGGATGAAGGGCTCGCTTCTCCGTTTCGCGGGGAAAGAGGAAGGAAGAGGCCGCGATCCAGCGGCGGCGCCGCTGGCAACCTCCGCGGGCCCGTTTCAGGGGCCGGAGATTGATGTGCTCGCTCGAACGTGTGCGATCCCAAAGGTAGATGTGCTGCATGGATGACACACCGCTGCCTGCTCTTCCACGCCGTGATCCCGCGGGCCACAAGGGCACGTTCGGGACGGTCGCGGTGGTGGGCGGGTGCGCGAGCGAGCGGGCGGGGGCGTTGCGGATGATCGGGGCGCCGGTGCTGGCCGCGCGCGGGGCGCTGCGGGCGGGCGCGGGGTTGGTGCGGCTGGTGATGCCAGCGCCGATCCTGGATGCGGGGATCGCCTCGCTGCCTTCGGTCACGGGCGTGCCGCTGGCGGTGGATGCGATGGGGGATGTGCTGGGGCATGAGAGCGCGGCGGAACTGGACCGGCAGCTTGGTTCGTCGCGGGCGATCGTGATGGGGCCGGGGCTGGGGCCGGGGCTGCGGGCGGGGTTGGGGGCGGGGTTGGGGGCGGGGTTGGGGGGCGGCCGGGGGTGGCGAGGTGAGGGGCGATGTGGGGGGAGTCGGGGCCACGGCGCTGGTGCTGCGTGCGATCCAGCAGGCGGATGTGCCGGTGGTGCTGGACGCCGACGGGCTGAACCTGCTGTCGCGGGTCACGGAGTTCTGGCGCGATCTGAAGGGTCGGGTGATCATGACGCCGCACCCGGGTGAGTTCCGGAGGTTGGCGAGCACGCTGAGCATCGCGCTGGATCCGGTGGACCCGCGGAGCCGGCCGGCGGCGGCCGAGGCGCTGGCGCAGCGGGTGGGTGCGGTGGTGGTGCTCAAGGGTGCGGGGACGGTGGTGAGCGATGGGCACCGCACGTGGGTGTGCGAGCGCGGGCACGCGTGCCTGGCGACCGGGGGCACGGGGGATGTGCTGTCGGGGATCATCGGGGGGCTGGTGGGGCAGTTCGTGGGGGAGTCCGCGCACGATCCCTTGCTCAAGGGGATCCCGGAGAAGTTCCGGGGGGCGCTGGAGAAGGCGCAGGCCAAGGTGGCGGAGCAGAGAGCGGGCGCTGCGTCCGCGAGCAGCGCGGGGCTGGACCTGTTCGATGCGGCGCGGCTGGGAGTGCAGGTCCATGGGATCGCGGGAGAGGTGTGGGCCTCGCGGCATGGGGAGTCGGGGTTGCTCGCGAGCGAGCTGGCGGATCTGGTGCCGGAGGTGATGGAGGGGATGAGGAAGTAGCGAGCGAGGGGTGAGCGAGTGAGTGGGCCGGGGCCCTTTGGCGGCGGGCGAGCTGGAATCCCTACGCTTGGCTCCTATGCCGGTGATTCAACCTCCCAACGGAACGCGAGACCTGTACCCCATCGAGGCTGCTCGGCGCCGGTTCATCACCGAGGCGTGGCGGCGGGTGGCGATCAACCATGGGTTCGAGGAGATTGATGGCCCGACGTTCGAGCACCTGGAGCTGTACACGGTCAAGTCGGGTGAGGGGATCGTGTCGGAGTTGTTCTCGTTCCGGCGGGAGGGCGGGGAGAAGGACTTTGCGCTGCGTCCGGAGTTCACACCGACGCTGGCGCGGATGTACGCCGCGCGGGCGGGGAGTCTGCCCAAGCCGACGAAGTGGTTCACGTGCGGGCCGTTCTTTCGGGCGGAGCGGCCGCAGCGGGGGCGGTTGCGGGAGTTTTTGCAGTGGAATTGTGATGTGATTGGGCTGGCGGTGCCGGAGAAGCCGACGCCCGATGACATCGCTATGGCGAAGGCGACCGCGGATGCGGAGGTGATCGCCTGCTGCGTCGAGCTGTTCCAGAGCCTGGGGCTGACCTCATCGCAGATCATGTGCCGGTTCAACGACCGTACGGTTGCGGCGAAAGTGATCGAGCGGTGCGGGAACCGGCTGGACGCGACCAGGGTTCTGGTGCTCTTGGATAAGCGCGCGAAGATGGATGCCAAGGAGTTCGCCGCGGCGTGCGCGGGGATGGGGTTCGATGCGGGGAAGTACGACGAGCTGATGCGTGGGGCGATCGAGTCGGCGCGGATGGGGGGCGGCGATCCGGGGGATGCGGGGAGCCTGCGGCTCCTGACGCAGCGCCTCGACGCGATGGGGATGGGCGAATGGTGCTCGATCGATGCGGGGATCGCCCGCGGTCTGGCGTATTACACCGGGACGGTGTTTGAGATCATCGTGGATGGCGAGCGGGCGGTCGCCGGCGGGGGCCGGTACGACAATCTCATCGAGCTGTTCGGCGGTCCCCCCACTCCCGCGGTGGGTTTTGGCATGGGGGATGTCGTGTTATCGCTGGTGCTGCAAGACAAGGGCCTGATGCCGACGGATGGAGAGTTGCTCGAGATCGCCGGGCAGCGGCCGGATGTGTTTGTGATTTCCAATGGGACGCCGGAGGCGGATGCGAAGCTGGGGTCGGTGGTGGCCACATTGAGGAGAGGCAATGCAAAGGCAGTAGAGGGGGTAGACACAGGCGGGACGCCTGTGCCACGAGCTTTGGCAGACAGGCAGGACTCCGGGCTGCATGTGCGGCGGTCGTACAAGGCAACGAAGAACGTCGGCAAGCTGCTTCGGGAGGCGGGTGATGTGCGGGCGCGGTTTGCGGTGATCCTGGAGTCGGGAATGGAGGCGACCATCAAGAATCTGGAGACGGGGGAGCAGGATCAGGGGCGGACGGGGATCGAGAGGCTGGGGGAGGAGTTGAGGCGGCGCTTGCAGCGCTCGCAGGCACCCGGCCTGTAAAGGCCGGGGCGGGTTTGTAGGGCTGGGGTCGGCGCGTGCACGGAAGGAGGCCCCGGCTTTACAGCCGGGGTACCTGCGGAGACCCTTGCGGTGTCGTCCGCGGTCACCATTCATCTCGCCACGCGGGCGGTCGGCTCATCGGCAGAGGCGGACCCTGTTCATCGCGGGTGTACTGCACGGCCCGCTCGAACTGCGTCGGCGTAAAGAGCCAGATCGTGCTGCCGTGCGTGCCCCACACGCGAGCGCCGGGAGCCACCAGGTTGCACCCGATCAATCGGCGCGTCGGCCATGACTTGAGGTCATGGAGCAGTCGCGATGGTCCACGATCGCTCGAAACGACGATGTGGACGTGGTTGGTCCGGACCTGCAACGCGTGGAGGGCCCACTTTCGATGCTCGCACACAGCGCGGATCGCGCGGTCGACAACGAATCGGCCATGAGGGCACAGCTCGACGGCGGGGTGCTTCAGAAGCGACTGCTCGTATTGCTCCCGGCGGCTATTGGTGGTCAACAGCGGCGTACCGGGTTGGTTGTGCAGATCGTCTACCGAGCCGCGAGCATCGCCGTGGAGCCATGTGCCGTAGGTGCGGAAGGAGAGGAAAACCCAAGAGGCCAGCCCACAGATGCAGGCTATCTCCTGGGGTTTGTGCTGTAAAGAGAGCTGCGCGTATTGTCGGGGCTTGGCCCCGGCTTGACAGCCGGGGTACCTTTGAAGGTGCCCACCAGTGCTGCCAAATCCGGCCCCGGCTTGACAGCCGGGGTGCCCGCCGACCAGCAGTTCGTCCACCTGCACCTGCACACCGAGTACTCGCTGCTGGATGGCGGCAACCGGATCGACAAGCTGATCGCCCGGGTTGCCGAGCTGGGGATGAACGCCGTCGGGGTGACCGATCACGGGAACCTGTTCGGGGCGGTGGCGTTCTACCAGCAGTGCAAGGACAAGGGGATCAAGCCGATCCTGGGCGTGGAGGCGTATGTCACTCCGCCGGGCAAGCCGCGGACGGACCGGACGTACTCGGGCGGGGGCGAGGGCGGGTTCCACCTGGTGCTCCTATGCGAGAACAACCAGGGGTGGAACAACCTGCTCTACCTGTGCTCGGAGGCGTACCTCACGGGGTTCTATTACAAGCCGCGGATCGACCGGGAGATCCTCGAGAAGCACTCGGCGGGGTTGATCGCGATCAACGGGCATCTAGGGAGCGAGATCGGGGAGCACCTGCTCGACTACGAGCGCACGGGGGATGAGAAGTGCTGGCAGGCAGCGCTCGAGAGTGCGCGGTGGCACAAGAAGGTGTTCGGCGTGGAGCGGTTCTTCGTGGAGTTGCAGCACCACGTGCCGGAACAGAACGCGATCAACAAGCATGTGATCAGGCTTGCCAAGGAGACGGGGTGCCCGCTGGTCTGCGACAACGACTCGCATTTTCTGCGGGCCGAGGACCACGATGCGCACGACACATTGATCTGCATCTCGACCGGCAAGCTCAAGAGCGAAGAGAACCGGATGCACTACCCGCCGGAGGTGTACGTCAAGAGCCCGCGGGAGATGCGGGAGCTCTTCGAGCCGTACGGGGAGGCGGGGGCCGAGGCGCTCGAGAACACGCTGAAGATCGCCGAGCGGTGCAATGTCGAACTGCCGCTGGGCGTGAACAACGCGCCGATGGTACGGGTGAGGCGGGCAAACGGGCAAACAGCAAAGGGCAAAGGGCAAAGAGGAAAAGGCGGCTGCGACAGTTCTTGGGAAGGGTTGCCGGCGTGGGATGATCCGGCGTTCGGGGGTGACCTGACGGCGTGGTACCGGGCGTACTGCGCGCAGTTCGAGGTGGTGCCGTTCCTGGTGGACCAGACCTCGACGCAGGCCGAGCGGGACCGGCTGCTGGCGGAGGCCAAGGCCGAGTGCGATGCTGCGCTGCGGCGGCTCTCGGAGGCGGGATTCACCTGGCGGTACGGGCCGGAGGCAGCGCAGGGCAAGGGCGAGGCGGCCGAGCGGCGGGCGCGGCTGGACCGCGAGCTGAAGATCCTGGCGGACAAGAACATCTCGGCGTACTTCCTGATCGTGTGGGACTTCGTGAACTGGGGGCGGCAGCGCGGGATCCCCGCCAACGCGCGCGGGTCGGGCGTGGGGACGATGGCGGGGTACGTGCTGGGGCTCTCCAACGCCTGCCCGGTGCGGTACGGGCTGCTCTTCGAGCGGTTCACGGACCCGGACCGCAGCGAGTACCCGGACATCGACATCGACCTGTGCCAGGACGGGCGCGCGGAGGTGATCAACTACGTGCGCGAGAAGTACGGGCACGTGGCGCAGATCATCACGTTCGGGACGATGAAGGCCAAGGCGGCGATCCGGGACGTGGGGCGGGTGCTGGGGATGACGCTGCCGGACGTGGACAAGGTCGCCAAGCTGGTGCCCGAGCAGCTGCACATCACGCTGGACAAGGCGCTCGAGCAGGAGCCGGACCTCAGGAAGCTGTACGACTCTGACGAGCAGGTGCGGCGGCTGATCGACAACGCGCGGACGCTCGAGGGCCAGGCGCGGCACGCGAGCGTGCACGCGGCGGGCGTGATCGTGGCGACGCGTCCGCTGCACGAGATCGTGCCGCTGTACCGGCAGGCCGGGAGCGAGGCCAACGAGATCGTGACGCAGTGGGACGGGCCGACGTGCGAGAAGATGGGCCTCCTGAAGATGGACTTCCTGGGGCTGCGCACGCTGAGCGTGGTGGAGCGCTGCAAGGCGCTGATCAACGAGGGCCTGGCCGAGGAGGAGGTCTGGAGGGCGGTGGGTCGCGGGGAGGAGTTTGCGCGGCGGCGTGCGGCGGGGGCGAAGGATGCTCTTGGCATCGCGCACCCGCTGGACCTGGACCGGCTCGATTTCCAGGACCAGGCGGTGTTCGACATCTTCCGGCGGGGGGACACGACGGGCGTGTTCCAGTTCGAATCGCCGGGGATGCGGCGGCTGCTGATCGACATGAAGCCCGACCGGCTGGAGGACCTGATCGCGGCCAACGCGCTGTTCCGGCCAGGGCCGATGGACCTGATCCCCGACTACAACCGGCGCAAGCACGGTCAGGCGCCGGTGCCGACGATCCACCCGATCGCCGACCGGTTCACGCTCGAGACCTACGGCGTGATGGTGTACCAGGAGCAGGTCATGCAGATCGTGCATGAGCTGGGCGGGATCCCGCTGCGGGCGGCGTACTCGCTGATCAAGGCGATCAGCAAGAAGAAGGAAAAGGAGATCGCCAAGAACCGGCCGATCTTCATCGAGGGGGCGCAGAAGAAAGGGCTGAGCCGGCAGGGGGCCGAGGATCTGTTCGAGAACATCCTGAAGTTCGCGGGGTACGGGTTCAACAAGAGCCACTCGACGGGGTACGCGATCGTGGCGTACCAGACGGCGTACCTGAAGACGTATTTCCCGGCGCAGTACATGGCGGCGTTCCTGACGTACGAATCGGCGGCGAGCGCGGTGGCGGACTGGATCCCGTACGTGGAGGACGCCAAGAAGGCGCGGACGATCGAGCCGGGGACGCGGGCGGTGGTGAGGGCGGGGCTGGAGGTCCGCCCGCCGGACGTGAACCGCTCGAAGGCGGCGTTCTCGGTGGTGTTCGAGGAGGGGGAGCCGCACGATGCGCGGCACGGGCACATCCGGTTCGGGCTGGCGGCGGTGAAGGGGTCGGGGGACAAGGCGATCGAGGCGATCATCGCGGAGCGCGAGGGCGTGCCGGCCGTGGGCGGATCGACCAAGGGGGGCGTGTTCCTGTCGCTGTTTGATTTCTGCGAGCGTCTGATGGCGCGCGGGCCGGGGGTGATCAACAAGGCGACGACCGAGGCGCTGATCAAGTGCGGGGCGTTCGACAGCGTGCACGGGGTGAACGCGCGGGCTTCGATGATGGCGACAATCGAGCAGGCAATCTCGGCGGGGCAGAAGGCGGCGGCGGACAAAGCGTCGGGGCAGGGGGCGCTGTTCGGGTTCGGGGAGCCGGCCTCGGCCAGGCAGGCGGCCAGCGCCGCGCCGGGTGTGACGCTGGCGAAGGCGACGGCGTGGAGCACGAGCGAGGCGCTGGCGTTCGAGAAGGAAGTGCTGGGGTTCTACGTCTCGAGCCACCCGCTGGACGCGTGGAAGAGCTGGTCGTCGACGTTTACGACGGCGAGCACGGCCTCGGCCAAGGAGCTGGGGAAGGACGCCCGCGTGGTGCTGGCGGGCCTGGTGGCGGGCGTGCGGACGATGGTGGTGAAGAACGGGAGGTCGGCGGGGCAGAAGATGGCGGCGATCACGCTGGAGGACCAGACGGGGACGGTGGCGTGCGTGATGTTCAGCGATGCGTACGCGAAGTTCGGGCACTTTGCCGAGCCGGACCGGATCGTGTTCGTGCTGGGGCGGATCGATACGTCGCGCGGGGACGTGCAGGTGCTGGTGGAGCGGATGGTGGCGATCGACGGGGTGCCGTTGCAGCCGGGACGTCTGCAGGTGACGATCGACGAGGTGAGCCTCAACGGCGGGGCGCCGGCGGTGCTCGCGAAGGTGGCGGGGATGATCCGGGACGTGAGCGGCGCGCCGCCGAGGAAGACAACGGGCGGGCGGGACGACGGCGGGCCGGTGATGTTCCCGATCGAGGTGGCGATCGCGTCGGCGGACCGGACGGGGTACATGGCGCTGCCATCGACGACGCGGATGCGGTTCGATGCGGGGATCCTGCAGGAGCTCGAGCACTGGCTGGGGCCGGGGAACGTGAAGCTGGTGGGCGGGGTGTGGGCGGAGAAGTTCGAGACGCCGAACCGCTGGGGCAACGGCAACCGCCCGGCGCGGCGGTTCAGCGATGATGAGTGATCCCGGCGCCGGGCCGGCGCTGGAGCCCTACTTGAACTCGGTGGGCACCTGCTCGACCACCTGGCCGCACACGACCGTGCCGCGGGTGCAGATGCGGTCGACGACCGAGCGGTAGAGGCCGAAGACAAACAGGCAGGGGATCGCCAGGCACAGGCCCAGGAGCGTGTGGAAGAGGGCCTTGGAGATTCCCAGCGAGAGATCGGCGGGTCCGGCCTGTCCGCCGGAGGCGCCCAGGCTGGTGAAGGCCAGGATCATGCCCCAGACCGTGCCGGCGAGCCCGACCAGGGGGCCGAGGTTGCCGATGACGTTGAGCAGCTCGATGCGCCGGAACCAGCGTGCGGCTTCTTCGGCGGCGGCGAGCTCGGCGGCTTCGCGGACTGCGTCCCGGGTGCCGCCGGCGACCAGGGCGGCCCGCATGACACGGGAGACGAAGGACTCATCCCTGGCGGCGAGTTCGCGCAGGTCCTGCCAGCGTTTGGCGGCGGCCAGGTCGAGGATGCGGTTGACGGTGTCGCGGGGGAGGATCCTGGATTCGCGGATGTCGATGAGGCAGCTGATCGCAACGGCCATGGCGATCACCGAGCCGCCGACCAGGAGCACGGTGAAGAGATCGAACGACTGGCGGAAGAGGGACCACAGGCCCGAGGCGCCTCCGGCGGAGGGACTCGCGGGGCCGGCCGGGGCGGGTGCCGTGGGCGGGGCGGCGCCGGCCTGGGCGTAGGAGTAGCCGGCGACGGCAACGACCGCGATCACGGCGGCGCCGATGACGATGTTCCAGGACCGGATTCCTGTGCCGGCTGCGTGCATGGGGCGATGGTAGACGATGGTCGGGCCCGCGTGCGGGGACGCGGCCGGGGGGACGGGTTCAGGAGAGCTGCTCGAAGTCCTCCGAGGTGGCGCTGCGGCTGATGCGGTAATCCCCGCTGAACCAGCGGTGGAGATCGGCATCCCGGGCGCGGGCGCTGGCGAACGGGTAGGTCGGATGGAGCGGGGAAACCCACTCTCCGGTGACCCGGCAGCGTACGGGTGCCCGTTCCAAGAACGATTCGGTGGCGGGGCGCGCGAGCCATGACGGGGGGAACGAGATCGCGAACCGGCGCGCCTCAGCGCCCGTGGCCTGGATGGAGATGGTCGCGGCGCCCGGGGGGATGAGCGAGCCGAGTCTCTCGGGCCATTCAATGATCGCCAGCACGTCGGGGAGCGGGTGGTTGGCGCTGTCGAAGTAGCGGTCCCAGCCGAGGGATTCGTGGTCGTCGTTTCCCGAGAGCCGGTAGGCGTCGATGTGGGCGATCCTGCGGGGCGGCTGTTCGCGGGGCTCACCGGGTTCGGGGACCGGGAGCGGGTACTGGTTGATGATGACGAAGGTGGGGCTGGAGACCTGCATCTGGTGGCCGCCCATGCCCTGCACGATGGCCCGCGTCAGCGTGGTCTTTCCCGCGCCGAGGTCACCCGTGAGCGCCAGGGCATCGCCGCCGCGCAGCAGGCCCGCCAGGCCCAGCCCGAGGGCTCGCGTGCATGGTTCGCAGGGACACTCGCGGACGAGGGTGATCATGCGTGGGGCTCTCCGGCCGGGAGGCTTCGGAGGAACTCGACCAGGCGGTCGAGAGTCGGGGATGCGGCGTCCCGCACGTACGCGCCGCTGAGACCGCAGCCTACCGAGAGGCACTGCGCGAGAGGGAATCCCAGGCCCTGGGCCAGTGCAAAGCCGGCGTTGAAGTGGTCTCCAGCGCCGGTCGAGAGCCTGGGGGTCCGGGTGAAAGGGCCGTCGAACCAGCCGCGGTCCCCGGCGGCGGTGGAGGCCGCGGCACCCTCGCGCGGGTGGATCACAACGCAGTCGATGCCGATGCGCTGGCGGATGTTCACGGCGTCCTGCTCCATTGCCGCGCCGAGGGTTGACATGTCATCATCGGCGATCGCGGGCAGGCCCAGGACGGCGGCGATCCTCTCGGCCTCGGCCTGGTTGAGTCCGAGGGTGACGGGGATGTGTTCGTCCATCTGCTTGACGAGCGAGAGGGCGCGTCGGACATCGACATCGGTGCGTTTGGCAGGGTCGCACAGGTCGATGAAGATGCGTTTGGCTCTTGGGCCGCGAAGGCGCGGGAAGACATCCCGGCACAGGCCCTGCCAGATGCTCTCGAGCCCGCCCATCATGACCCAGTTGACCATGCCCAGGATCGAGGCACGGTCGAGGTGGCGAACCAGTTCGTCCAGGCCGATGACCTCGGTGAGCAGTTCCCACGTCACCGCCTGGATGTTGGCGGGCTTTCCGAGCATGATCTTGCCGTCGTCGAACTCGAGGGCGTCGGTGAACGCCGGGGGCGCGACCGGGATGACCAATTGGCAGCGGGCGGCGAACTCACCGTAGATCGGGTGGAGCTGGCGGGGGTCCCGGGGCTGTCCGACGGCGCCGATGTAGACGACCTGGAAACCGGTCTGGCCGAGGGCGCCGGCCATGAGGGGCCCGTTACCGCCGAAACGCTCCTCCCGGATGACCATCTCGAGGTTGGTGCTCTTGCCGGCGGCGGCCGCGGCGCGGCCGGCGAACTGTGCGATCGTGCGCATGGGCGTGTAGCCCTCCGGGGTCATCGCGGTGCGCTGGTCGACGACGGAGATGATCGAATCGATGAAGGCATCGAAGCCGACCACGGCCTGGAGCGTGCGGAGGCGCGGGGCCGCGGCGGCGAGCGCATCTGCGGCGGCGCGGGCGGTGTCGGATCGGCTGGCGGCTGAGCTCATACGGAGCAATCCTACGGGCAACAATGGGGGATGAGCGGCACCGGGCCCTTTGAGATCGTGATCGCCACGGGCAACCCTCACAAAGTAGAGGAGATGTCGGCAATCTTCGGGCGTCTCTTCCCGCCGGGGATGTTCCGGTTTGCGGGATTGAGTGACCTGGGGGTGGGGACCGCCGAGCCGGAGGAGACGGGGACGAGTTTCGAGGAAAACGCGCGGATCAAGGCGGTTTCGTACGCGCGGCAGACCGGCAGGATGTGCCTGGCGGACGATTCGGGGCTGGAGATCGACGCCCTGGGGGGCGGGCCGGGCGTGATCAGCAGCCACTACTGCACCGACGGCCGAGAAGAGGGGATGAGCAGGGCGCAGCGCGATGCGGCGAACAACCAGCGGGTGCTGCGCGAACTGGAAGGCGTGGAACCCTTGCGCCGGACGGCCCGGTTCGTCTGCACGATGTGCCTGGCCGGTGGGGAGCAGGATCCTCGGCGCATTCTGGACATCCGGGAATCACCGCTGTGCGTGCGCGGGACGTTCGAGGGGCGCATCGGGATGCCCGCAGAGGTACCCAGGGGGACCAACGGCTTCGGCTACGACCCGCTCTTTCTCATTGGCCCGGCGTTCACATCGACGAGCGCGGAACTGTCGCCCGGACAGAAGAACTCGCTGAGCCATCGCGCGGCGGCGGCACGGCTCATGGCCGAGAAGCTACGGGCGCTCCCCGCCGAATGACGGCCCCCTGATCGCCGGCGGCGGGGGCAGGTCGCTCGCGGCTGGGACGGGCAGGAGATCTGCCTGCACCAGCGCCTCGGGCAGGTCGTGGAACGAGCGGGCCGCGTCGATCGTGAACGGCGAGGCCTCGGTGCGCACGAGCGCTTCGAGCGTTCCGCCGGTCCGCAGCGCCACGCCCAGGTCCCGCGCAAGGCTGCGCAGGTAGGTCCCCTTGCCCGAGCGGACATCGATCTGCACGTACGGCCACCGGTACGACAAGATCTCGATCGAATCGATGCGGACCGTGCGGGCGCGGACGGGCACATCGTGCCCCTTGCGCGCCAGTTCGTAGGCTCGCGTGCCGCCGACGTTGATCGCCGAGTGGGCCGGGGGCGTCTGCTCGATCTCCCCCACAAACCCCCTGAGGACTTCGGAGAGTTCCTCGGGAGTGGGCGCGGGCGGATCGCGCTGGGGCACGACCGGAACGAACTCGCTCTCGTGGTCGTGGGTCGCCGAGGTGTGGGCCAGGTCGATGGTCGCCAGGTAGCGTTTGCGGCCGGCCATGATCTGGTTGCACAGGCGGGTGGCCTTGCCGATGAGGATGACCAGAACCCCGGTCGCGAGCGGGTCGAGGGTGCCGCCGTGGCCGACCTTGATGCCCTTGGGCGATCCGCCGCGGCGGAGCTTGGCGCGGATGACCGAGCAGATGTTCATCGACGTGCGGCCGAGGGGCTTGTCGATGATGAGCAGGCCGGAGGGTGAGGGGGAAGGGTTCATCGCGGGTGCGCCTGCTTCGGAGAACCCTCGGTTTCGAGCGTCAACACCGTCCAGGATGGACCCAAGAGGGTCGGGACGGCGCCGATGACGTGATACGGGCGGGCCACCTGGTCGGAAGAATCACCGAAAAATGGCGGTCCCGATGAACGGACGATCGCCACCCGATCCGGCGCTGCGGCCAGCCACGCCGGGGTGGCGCTGCGGTCGAGGCGCTCGACACGCCCGCGGGTTGCAAAGATCAGGCTGTCCTCGTGGTATTCGCTGGCGAGCTGGCAATCCCAAAGTCCCTGATCGCGGATGACCTGTACGAGCCGGGGCGTGGCGGACCCCGGAAGGACTTGTGGGGCGATGAACTGGAAGAACATGCCCCAGGTGACGACGGCGACCATCATCATCGTGAGGCAGGTTCGCACGCTGGGCGTGTGCGCTGCGCTGAGCCGGATCCTCCATGCGGCGGCCAGGGCCGCGATCGCGATCGCCATGCCGGCGATCGACACACCGTTGACGGGCCCGCCGGAAGTGGCACTCGACAAGAGCGCGGCGATCACCAGGACCGGGAGCGCCAGGCCCAATACCCACCAAGCCCCGAAGCCGAACCGGTCGAGCCTGGAGAAGACTCGCACGGCACCTGCGCGGGAGGCCGTCACGAGCATGCGGGCGCTGAGCAGGGCCAGCGCGGGGTACATCGGAAGGGTGTAGTGGGGCAGCTTGGTGCCGATGAGCTCGAACACGACCCAGGCGGGCAGGATCCACGCGAGGCAGAACACCTCGGCGCTGCGACCGGCTCGGCGATCGAGCAGACCTGACCAGATCCGGCCCAGAGGACTTTCTTTCGCGCCCGGGACGGGCCTGGCGGGTCGGGCCTCGCGGATCGCCGGCGGGAACCCGGCGCGCCAAGCTCTCTGGATGGCCAGTGCCGTCATGACGCTGCCCGGCCAGAACAGCACGGCCGAGAGAAGCGTGTGATACCCCGGCGGCGCCCAGTGGCCTTCCTTGGCTTCGACGCTCCGGCCGAGAGTTTCGTCGTACACCGTGCCCAGGTAAGACCTCCAGCCGATCTGATCGGCGACGATCCAGATCCACGGCAGAACGCACGAGGTGACGATGAGCAGTCCGATAGCGGGCCGGAGCGATTTCAACCAGGCGAGCACGGTTCCCGGCGCTCCCGGGAGTCGTCGGGCCGCGAAGGCCAGGGCCGTGCAGGTGAGGACGGCGATCATGGGACCGATGGGGCCCTTGGCGAGCACCGAGAGGCCCATGCACGCCCAAAAGCCGAAGGTCCACGCCAAGTCGGGTCGTGCGGGCCTTGGTGCCGGAGCGCGGGTCCTCCATCGCTCCCAGAGACAGCACTGCATCGCGGCAACCGTGGCGAGCAGGAGTTGATCCGCGCGGGCCTGGTGCGCATCGAACACGACGACAGGACACACGGCCAGCATCGCCCCGGCCAGCCACGCGGTCCGCGGCCCGAACATGGTCAGCCCGGTCCGCCATGTCAGGAGCACGGCGATCGTGGCGCAGAGCACCCCGGGGATGCGGTACATCCAGATGGCATCCCCCAGCGGATTCCCCCCCGTGCACACCCACGCCGAGGCCACCTGGAGCCAGTACACCATCGGGGGCTTGTTGAGCCGCGGGCGGTCCTGGACCTTTGGAATCGCCCAGCCTCCATCGTGAAATGCGGTGGTTTTCTGCGACTCGGGGAGGACCGCGGCCTCGAACATCTGCCGGCTGGCCTGGGCGAACCTGGATTCGTCGCGATCGATAGGCGGGATTGTCCCCAGGCCGGGCAGATACACTGACAGGCACAGAACCACCAGCGCAAGACCTCCCGCGGGGCCGCGGGCCCACCGACTGCACCTTCCCGGAATGATCCACCGTTCGCCCATCCGCATCGCACGCGACTATAACCGGGCGCTGTGGCTCCCGGTGCGTTGGGCACACCTGGTGTGCGCGGCCATCATCGGGCCCGTGTGGGCGTTGGTGGGTTGGTTCTTCGAGCCCTCTCGCAGATTCTGGGCCGCCCCGATCTTCCTCGCAGCGGTGCTCGTGCCGCTGGTGCTGCCGTGGGACCCGCGGATCCGTGCGGCGACCTCGGCGTGGCTGAACCCCGTCGGCGGGGATGTGAAGCGCGAGATAGAAGCGTGGCAGCAGTACGGCGGGATCGGTTCGCTGGTGATCGTGTCGCTGCTGATCCTGCTTCTGGACCGGCCCCGGGGCCGGCGGATCGCCGACCTGGCCGCGGCGATGAGCTCGGCCGGGCTGCTGACGCTGCTCGCCAAGGTCGTGATCGGCCGGCCGCGACCCAAGTACAACGACCCGTTCACGTTCCTCTGGCCGGGGAACCAGTACCCGCTCGTGCGCGGCGGGCACCCGGTGATGATGTCGACGCTGAGCCCAGGATCCAGCGCTGAACTGTGGTCGATGCCGTCGAGCCACACCTCCGCGGCGGCGGCACTGACCGTCTTCGTCTCGGCCCTGTACCCGAGGCTCCGGTGGCTCGGAGTGGGAATGATCGGGATCGTCATGATCGGTCGGACCATGCTCGGAGACCCGCCCGCCCACTGGCCCAGCGATGTGATCGCCGGGGCGTGCATCGGGTGGCTCGGCTCGGGATTTGTGGTCCGATACTCCCTGGGATCTGCGCTCCTGGACCGGCTGTTCTTGACCGGAAGGACCAGCGCGAGAAGGGCGGACCGGATTTCGCGATCACCGGCGGCGGCCCGGCCGCCGGCCGACCGCCCCGCGGCCGGTTCGCCGCAGGAATCTCAGAAGGACCAGCCCGAATCGATCACGCGGTGACTCGGCGATCCGTCGAGCCCTGAGGCCAAGCGCTTCGAACATGACCCGCGAACGCGGATCGCGACGGCATCGGTGGCTAAACTTGCCTTCCCTTCGCCGGAGAGGTGTCCGAGTGGCTGAAGGAGCAGCACTGGAAATGCTGTATACGGGCAACCGTATCGGGAGTTCGAATCTCCCCCTCTCCGCTTGAGCGGGAGACTCTACTTGTTAGGGTCTCCCGTTTTTCGTTTTG
>JBGAOZ010000009.1:0-146411 GCA_044221545.1 Phycisphaerales bacterium | reverse complement strand
CTCTTTGCCCCTCCCCCGCCTATCCTTTCCCCCCTATGGCCAAGACCCGCGAGATCAAGAAGCGCATCAAGGCGGTCGGCAACATCCGTCGCATCACCAAAACGATGCAGATGATCGCCACCAGCAAGTTCGCCAAGGCCCAGCAGACCGCCACCGCGAGCAAGCCCTACACCACCACGCTCTTCCAGCTCGTCAGCGAGCTCTCCGCCGGCGTCGGCGATGTCAGCCACCCCCTCGTCACCGGACCAGGAAAGGCCGACCCCTCCGCCCGCGACCTCACCCTGGTCATGACCAGTGATCGCGGCCTCTGCGGCCCCTACAACGGCTCGGTCCTCCGCGCTGCCATCACGTTCCTCCGCGCCAATCCGGAGATCCGCGCCGGCGACATCGAACTGGTCGGCAAGAAGGGCGCCGGCTTCGTCAAGTTCAACCGCATCCCCGTCGCACGCCAGCACCAGCAGTTCGGCGACAAGCCCACCTACGACAAGGTCGAGGCGCTCGCCCAGGATTACATCGATCGGTTCAGCACCGGCCAGCTCCGCTCCGTGCGCGTCATCTACATGAAGTACCTCTCGGCCGCCCGCCAGGCCCCCGAGATCCTCCAGCTCCTCCCCTTCAAGCCCGCCCCCAAGGCGGCCCCCCAACCAAGTGCCGCGCCAGGCGCCACGCCCGCCAAGGGCTACGTCCCCGTCTACGAGTTCAGCCCCGACGCCGCCGAACTCCTCAACGCCCTCCTCCCCGCCGCCGTCAAAGCCAGCCTCTTCCAGGCCTTCAACGACGCCATCGTCTCCGAGCACGTCGCCCGCATGGTCGCCATGAAGTCCGCCACCGACAACGCCGGCAAGGCCGGCAAACGCTACACCCGCATCTACAACCGCGCCCGCCAGTCGCAGATCACCACCGAACTCACCGAGATCATCTCCGGCGCCGCGGCGCTGGCCTGATCGACGCCAGTCCCCTCACGAAAATCTTGCCTGTCGGTTGGTGTCCGTCTGGCGTCGCCGCGCGCACGCTGCTATCCTGCGTTCGTCGTGCCCCGCGCACTGTGCGCGGGCCCCACGGCGGGGTCATCCTCACTCCGGAGTCACACCCATGGCCGGTAGCTTCAACAAGGTCATCCTCCTTGGGAACCTCACCCGCGATCCCGAGCTCCGCCACATCTCAGGCGGCAGTCAGGCGGTCGCCAACATCGGCCTGGCCGTCAACCGCCGCTGGCGAACCCCCGAGGGCGAGCAGCGCGAAGAAACCACCTTCGTCGACTGCGAAGCCTGGGGCAAAACCGCCGAGGTCATGTGCCAGTACCTCGCCAAGGGCCGACCCGTCTTCATCGAGGGCCGCCTCAAGCTCGACCAGTGGGAAAAAGAAGGCCAGAAGCACTCCAAGCTCAAGGTCGTCGTCGAGAACTTCCAGTTCGTCGACAGCGGTCAGGGTCGCGGAGGCGAAGGCGGCGAGTCCGGTGGCGGCAATTATGCGCGAAGTGCTGTTGGAGGTTCCGGTCGCGGTAATTACAATGCCGGACGCTCGGGCGGGGGCGATCCCGGAAACGGGGGCGGTGGAGCCAGCGGTGGCAGCAGCAGTAGTAGTAGTGGGGGTGGGGGCGGGGGCGGGATGGGCGAGGACGATATCCCTTTCTAAGGGCGCCCACATCGGGGTTGGGTCAAACTCAACCGGTCATTGGGGTGTGTTAAAACAGTCCGGCCTCGCCGGACGCCGGTTCGCTGTTCAAGTTCGCGCGGGTTGAGAGAGGCCCGCGCCGAAACCAGTCCTTACAACCCGGATTCTCACGTTCGCGGCCCGCGGCCCGTGCGCTGTCCGTGGCACCAACGCTGGAGCGGAGGAGGAGGTCTTATGCGGATCCACGATTCGTTCATCGCCGTCTGCACACTCGCCGGACTGCTGGGGGTCTGCGGCCACGCGACCGCAGCGCACGCCGACATCATCTACCAGGACCTCGGCGGACTGCCCATCACCGCCGACTACGCCGATGTCCCCCTCGACATGGACCTCGACGGCAACCCCGATGTGTTCGCCCGCTTCTACGCCGACTG
This sequence comes from Phycisphaerales bacterium, assembly GCA_044221545.1. Taxonomy (GTDB): domain Bacteria; phylum Planctomycetota; class Phycisphaerae; order Phycisphaerales; family UBA1924; genus JAEUJB01. Next base: position 144,363 of record JBGAOZ010000009.1, on the reverse strand, counting down.
CGACATCTTCCCCATCCACGAGTACTCCGATGTCTTCGTCGGCACCGCCGTCGACCGCGCCTTTATCGCCGCGCACGCCAACGGCTTCTTCGCCCGCGGGCTCGCGCCCGCCGAAGAAGTCGGACCCGCCATGAACTTCAAGCCCACCGCCGACATGATGTCCGGACAGGACGATGCGTGCGACGGCGTCTACACCTACCTCACCGGCGACTGGCTCGGCCAGACCACCAGGTACATCGGCATCAAGCTCGTCCTCCCCGACGGCGTGCACTTCGGCTGGGCTCGCATCGAGAACCAGACCGGCCAGCACACCAGCTTCCGCGTCCTGGACTGCGCCCTCCAGACCCAGCCCGGACTCCCCATCCTCACCGGCGACATGGGCGACTGCCCCGCGATCATCGCCCAGCCCGCCGCCTCCACCGTGATCGCCGATCACTCCATCCGCGCTTCGGTCACCAACACCGGCCACGCCACCGCCTACCAGTGGTTCAAGGACGGCCAGCCGCTCGCCGACGACGGCCGCATCACCGGCGCCACCGGCCGCGCCCTGGAGATCCGCAACGCCACGCCCGCCGACACCGCCCACTACACCGTGCAGGTGACCGGCCTGTGCGGCACGCTCGAGAGCGACGAGGCCTCCGTCTTCGTCGACCCCGACTGCCGACCCATGCCCGGCTCGGAACTCCTCCTCGACGGCGCCACCGGCTTTGCCAAGGTCCCCGACGGCCCCGACCTCCACCTCACCACCGCCGGCACCATCGAGTTCTGGCTCCACGCCGCCGAGCTCAACGGCGTCACCACCATCCTCAGCAAGGGCGGCTCCGACTGGTGCGCCAACCACTCCTGGTCCGTCGAGTACGACGGCGCCGCGATCTTCCCCGCGCCCCTGTGCATCGCCGAGTTCACCTTCAACTCCGCCTCCGGCTGCAAGTACGCCTTCCTGCCCATCCCCGCCGGCGAGCCCCGGCAGTGGACGCACATCGCCATCACGCTCGACACCCAGGCCGGCTACCTCCGCGGCTACGTCAACGGCCAGCTCAAGGGCCAGACCACCACCACCGCCGACGGCAAGCCCCTCACCGGCCTGACGGTCAAGCAGACCCCCTGGCCGATGGGCATCGGCGCGGCCACCAGCGGCGACGCCGCGCTCACCACGCCCCTGGCCGGTCGCCTCGACGAGGTCCGCGTCTGGAACACCGCCCGCACCGCCCAGCAGATCTCCCTGAACTACAACGGCAGCGTCGCCGGCAACTCCAGCGGCCTCGCCGCCTGCTACTGCTTCAACAACGACTTCAACCCCGGCCAGGATGCCACCGGACACGGCAACCAAAGCACCCTCATGCCCGGCGCCGACACCCGGCCCACCACCGTCTGCTGCGATGCCGACTTCGATGCCAGCGGCTTTGCCGATACCGACGACTTCACCGCCTTCGTGCTCGCCTTCGAATCCGGCGCCTCCCGCGCCGACTTCGACCGCTCCGGCTTCGTCGACACCGACGACTTCACCGCCTTCGTGCTCGCCTTCGATGCCGGGTGCTGAACCGCACCCCCGCCCACCGCGCAAAGGCCCCGCCCGCGTACCACACGACCCGGCCCCTCGGCCGGGTTTTTCCAATGACACACCCGCGCCGCCCTCGCGCGCTCGCGGGCCCGTGCCTGTGCCCCCGGATTCTGCCGCTCGACGCGCTCTGCCCGGCCTCACGCGCCTCTTGAGCGCCGCCGCGAGCACCCCGTCCGCCCGCGTCACGCGCCGATGACCATCCCCGCGCGCACAAAATCACACCCCGGCCCCCGCCCGGGCGCGTTTCCACGAAAAAACCCGCCAGATCGCGCCTAACCGCCAGCCCCGCAACGCCTTGCACGCGCGGTCCGCGCCGCGTTATCGCGCGCGCATCGACACCCTTTGTGCGCACAGACGCGGGCGCGGCCCGTAGATGTAGAGGGCCCGCATCACAGGCCCACCGGACACGGACACGCCCCTGTGGCGGCAGGCGCGATCACGACGATCGCCCGCGACCCCGCCGGCTGGTAGGCACGTCCCGCGCTCCGGTGCGCCCGTCGATCGAGCCCTCTACGGTCGGCCGGTACGCCCACGGTGCCCGCAAGCCCCGCGCTCGAAAGGAGGTGAACACTCCGCGCGACGGCCCCGGTCACCCCAAGGCTCGCGGGGTACGCCCGCACGGCGGCAGCTCGCATCCGTTCCCGCGAACCCTGCACCGTTCCGCACCGCCCGTCTGAGCCCGGCGTCCCACAGAGCGCAAGGCCCGGCCCCGGCAACGCAACCGGCCCCCCAGGGCCGCCCCGCGCACCGCCAGCCCGGACCCCGCGCCACCAGCACGCGCCCAGCTCGGTCAAGCCACATCAAAGACCCGCGAGCACCGGCCCACCCCTCCGCCGGCCCGCCCGCTCCCCGCCCACAGCGCGCCGGACCGCGGTCGGTTTCCCATTCCCCTCTTCCCTCTCCCCCTCTCCGCCCATCGCCCGGGGCCCGGGGCGTTCCTAAACTCACCTCCCTCCGAATCCACGCACCAGAAGGAACTCGTCCATGGCTCGCTCCCAGCTCTTTACCTCCGAATCCGTCTCCATGGGCCACCCCGACAAGGTCGCCGACCAGATCTCCGACGCCGTGCTCGACGCCATGCTCGCCGACGATCCCTTCTCCCGGGTCGCCTGCGAGACCCTCTGCGCCACCGGCCTGGTCGTCGTCGCCGGCGAGGTCACCACCCGCACCTACGTCGACATCCCCGAGCTCGTCCGCCGCACCGTCCGCGAGATCGGCTACACCTCCGGCGACATGCGGTTCGACTCCGACAGCTGCGCCGTCCTGGTCGCCCTCAACAAGCAGAGCCCCGACATCGCCATGGGCGTCGACCGCGAGGGCGCCGGCGACCAGGGCATGATGTTCGGCTACGCCTGCCGCGACACGCCCGAGCTCATGCCCCTGCCCATCCAGCTGGCCCACCAGCTCGTCGAGCAGCAGGCCCACGTGCGGCGCGAGTCCAAGGTCCCCGGCCTGCGCCCCGATGCCAAGAGCCAGGTCACCGTCGAGTACCAGGACAACAAGCCCGTCCGCGTCGACACCGTCGTCCTCTCCACCCAGCACGACCCCATGTGGAACGAGCGCCAGGAAGACCTCAAGAAGCAGATCACCGAGTCGGTCCTCAAGCCCGTCCTCAAGGAGTGGTGGAACCCCGGCATCACCGTCCACGTCAACCCCACCGGACGCTTCGAGATCGGCGGACCACACGGCGACACCGGCCTCACCGGACGAAAGATCATCGTCGACACCTACGGCGGCATGGGCCGCCACGGCGGCGGCGCCTTCAGCGGCAAGGACCCCACCAAGGTCGACCGCTCCGCCGCCTACATGGCCCGCTACATCGCCAAGAACGTCGTCGCCGCCGGCCTGGCCGACCGCTGCGAGATCCAGCTCTCCTACGCGATCGGCGTCGCCGAGCCCACCAGCGTCTACGTCGACTGCTTCGGAACCCACCGCGTCGACGAGGAGAACATCTCCAAGGCCGTCCGCGCCACCTTCGGACTCACGCCCCGCAAGATCATCGAGACCCTCGACCTGCGCAAGCCCATCTTCTCGCCCACCGCCCGCCACGGCCATTTCGGCCGCGCCCCCGGCTCCACCACCTACAACGGCAAGAAGTACGACACGTTCAGCTGGGAGAAGACCGACAAGGCCGAGGCCCTCAAGAAGGCCCTCTGATCCCCCGCCGCCCCGCGCCGCGGCCGCGATCCCACACCGGACCATCGCCCACCCCGGGGAACGCTCGGGCGCTGTGATTTCCGCCGTGATCCTGTATGATCGCGGCGTTTTCCCATCCATCCGCGCCCGCCCTCCACCCTCGGGGCCCGCACCAACCTCCACCCGGGATGCCACCGCCCGTGAACCGCTCCATCGACACCCAACGCCGATCCGATCCGGGCGCACCCGCGCTCCGCACCCCCACCACCCCCGGCGTCCCGACGCCCCAGCGCCGGCACCGCCGAACCGCCCGGCTCGCCGCGCTCGGCCTGCTCGGCGCCGGTTCTCTGCTCGGTCTCGCCGCCTGCGAGAAGTCCCCCGCGCCCCAGGCGCCCGCGCCGCGGACCCCGGCCGCGCCGAGCAAGGACACGCCCGAAGCATCGCCCGCACCTGCGACCGCACCTACACCCGCGCTGGCCCCCGCACCATCATCCGCTCCGCCCTCGGCCGCGCCACCAGCGCCAACCCCCTCGGCCCCCAGGCCCGGCGCGACGGATGTGCAGGCCGTGGCGCCCGCAACCCCCGGCGGCGTGACGCCCGTGACGCTGCCCCCCGGCTGGTACGCGGTCTACTCCGGCCCCGGCGCGGCGGCCAACGCCGAGGTCCGCACCTACTCGGCGTACGCGAGCTTCGCGATCGGCCCCGACGAGTCCATCGACCCGGCCCTGACCGCCTCGGGCTGGACCGCTTCCTACTCGGGCGTCGTGGAGATCGAAGAACCCGGCAAGTACCGCTTCATGGTCGAGAGCCAGGGCGGCACGGCGAGCCTGAGCGTGCGCGACCTGGGGACCGAGGAGTTGGGCAAGGCCAAGCCCGTCACGCCCGGCTCGCTCCAGACCGAGTGGCTCCAGCTCCCCGCGGGCAAGGTGCAGCTGACCGTCAAGTTCACGAAGTCCGCCGGCGCCGGCAAGGGCGCCCGCCTGCGGTCGATGTGGGAGATGGAGCGCGGCAGCCTGGGCACCGGGTTCTACCCCGAGCCCATCCCCACCTCGATGGTCAGCGCGCCCAAGTTCGGCGCGCCCTTCGCCGCCGCCGGGTACGCCGCGCTCCAGGGCCGCGTCCTGCTGGGCGAGGCCGGCTGCCTGCACTGCCACAGCGCCCAGAAGACCCAGGACACGGTGATCGCCAGCCGCACCTCCCCGTACCTGGGCGAGATCGGCCGCCGCGCCAGCCCCGCGTGGCTGCTCCAGTGGATCATGAACCCCCACGAGCTGCGCTCCGGCTCGTACATGCCCGATGTCTTCGGCGAGACGCCCCAGGACCGCGCCCAGGCCGAGGCCATCGTGCAGTTCCTCGTCGCCCCCTACTACAGCGACTCGGACTGGACCCAGCCCGCGGCGCAGGAGCAGTCGGTGCTGTCGCGCGGCCGCGAGCTCTACCACACCATCGGCTGCATCGAGTGCCACGGCGCCCTCGAATCCCCCCAGGCCGTCTACGGGGAGCAGGGCCTCTCCGCGAGCGTGCCCAAGGTCAAGGTCCCGCTCGTGCACGGGCTCATGGGCGGCAAGTGGAAGCTCTCCGAGCTCGCCGCGTTTCTCAAGGACCCCATGAAGATCCGGCCCTCCGGACGCATGCCCTCGATGAGCCTCGGCGACGAAGAGGCCGACATGCTCGCCAACTACCTGCTGAGCGTGTGGAAGTCCCCCCCCGCGGCCGAGGGCCGGGCGCCGTTCAAGCCCGAGCCCTCGAAGGTCCAGGAGGGAATGGCGGCGTTCGCGGCGCGCGGGTGCGCCGGCTGCCACCAGATGGGCGGCAACCTGCCCGACATCGCATCGACCTTGAAGGCCCCGCCGCTGGCCGCGCTCACCGGTGATGCGCTGGCGCGCGGCTGCCTGGATCCCAAGGACACGCGCACGCCCCGCTACCACTTCGACGAGGCCCAGGCCGCGCAGATCAAAGCCGGCCTCGAGTCGGCGCTCAAGGCCACCGGCACGCCCGCGCCCATCGACGCCGAGAACCGCAGGATCGTCGCGATGAACTGCCGCGGGTGCCACGTCAAGGACGGACAGGGCGGCGTCCCCGGCTCGCTGCGCGCCTACCTGCGCACCACCATGGAGATCGACCTGGGCGACGAGGCCCGCGTGCCCCCGCACGTGAACCTGGTCGGCTGGAAGCTCAGCACGCCCTGGCTCCGCGACGTCCTGACCGCCGGCGGCCGGGCCCGCCCCTACATGGCGACACGCATGCCCCAGTTCGGCGCGGCGAACATCGGCGCCCTGCCCGCCCAGCTCGCCGCCGTCGCCGGCGTTTGGCCCGACAGCGACCGCCCCGAGCCCAAGACCTCCGACCAGACCGTGCTCGACGGCCGCCGGCTGGTCGGCGACGGCGGCCTCAACTGCATCTCCTGCCACGCCTTCGGCAAGCTCCCGCCCGCGGGCGCGCCCGGGCCGAACATCGCCGCGTTCGCCGGTCGCCTGCGTTACGAGTGGTGGCACACCTACGCCCTGGGCCCCGCCCGGCAGAAGCCCGGCACCCGCATGCCGTTCTTCTTCGCCTCCGGCAAGAGCACCAAGACCGACGTGCTCGACGGCGATCCCGACAGGCAGATCGACGCCCTCTGGGCCTACTTCAACCTCGCCTCCTCGGCCCCGCCCCCCTCGGGCGTGCAGACCGGCAAGGGACTGGCGCTGAGCGTCGGCGATCGGCCGCGCATCTTCCGCACGTTCATGAAGGACGCCGGCAGCCGCGGGATCGCCGTCGGTTTCCCCGCCGGGACGCACTTTGGCTTTGATGCCGGCGCCTGCCGGCTCGTCGACGCGTGGAAGGGCGACTTCATCGACGCCTCGGGCGCGTGGGCCAACCGCGGCGGCACGGTCGCCGACGGACAGGGGCAGGTCGTGTGGACCGCCCCGCCGGGCCCGGCGATCCTGGTGGGCAACTCGGCGCCCTCGCCCTGGCCCGCCGCCGCGCCCGGGTCGTCGCCGATGAAGTTCGGCGGCTACCGGCTGGACGCCGCGGGCGTGCCCACGTTCATGTACCACGCCGGCGCGGTGGAAGTGGAAGAGACCTTCACGCCGGTCTCGGGCGGCATCCGCCGGGCCTTCAAGGTGACCGGCGTGCCGGCCGGCGCGAGCATCTTCTGCAACGCCGGGGGCGGGAACGTGACCATCGAGAAGCTCGCCAACGTCGCCGATGCCAGCGCCGGGGGCGGGAACGTGTGGGCGATCACGGCGCAGGACGCGGGCAAGGCCGTGGAGTTTGCGGTGGTCGTAAAGTGAACAGTGAACGACGCGAGGGCGGCCGTACCGCAACGTCGCCGGGCCTTCGTCGCAAGAGCGAGCACACCGTGACGCGAACCAACCAATCAACCGTGGCGCTGGCGTCGGGCGTGCTGGCCGTGTGCCTGGGCGCCGGTCCGGCGCTGGCGCAGGAGGCATCCGCAGCCGCGCTGCTGACCAGGTACCAGAAGCTCGACTCGGCCGATCAGTCCCGCGAGGCGTTCCTCAGGACGCTCGGCGGGACCAGCGTCGAGTGGGGCCGGTGGTGGGTGCTCGCGCCGCTGGCGCATCCCAAGGGCGGCAAGGACATCGCCACGGTGTACGAGCCGGAGAAGGAGCTGCCGGGCATGGCGGCCGGCGCCAAGGGGCCGGACCTGCACAGGACCTTCGCGCCCGCGCCGGGCAACGGCCGCGGCGGACCGATCACGTGGAAGGAACTCCCCGACGCGGCCTCGGCGCCGGGCGCGATGGGCCAGCGCGTGATCGACCTGGCGGGCTTTGTCGGCGATCAGGCGATCAGGAACAGCGTCGCGTACCTCTACCGGCAGGTGGTCGCGACCGCCGCGAGCGAGGTGAAGGTCGCCTGCGGGTCCGACGACGGGATGCGCGTGTGGCTCAACGGCGAGCTGGTCTGCGATGTGAACGCCGAGCGCCCGCTGGACCCCGAGTCCCAGACGCTCGCGCTGATGCTCCGGCCGGGGATCAACCACCTGCTCGTGAAGGTGAGCCAGGGTGCCGGCCAGTGGTCGGTGGCGTTCACGCCGGCGTTCGAGCTGGACCCGCGCGTCGAGGCGGCCCTGCAGTGGCGGCTGGATGAGGATTTCCCCGACGCCGAGTCGGCGGGCTACCGGCTGTACACCGTGCCGGCGCCCAGGAACGTGATCGCCGAGGTCGGCGGGCTGGACGTGCTGCCCGACGGCCGCGTGGCGCTGTGCACCCGGCGCGGGGATGTCTACCTCGTGTCCGGGGCCGAGAAGGTCCCGCCAGTGGATGCGGCCTGGACGCTCTTTGCCTCCGGGCTCCAGGAGCCCCTGGGCATCGTCGCGCGGCCCGACCCGGCGGCGCCCGGGAAGATGAGCTTCGTGGTGGCGCAGCGGGCCGAGCTGACGCGCCTGACCGACACCGACGGCGACGGCGCCGCCGACCGGCTCACGACGCTGTGCGATGCCTGGCAGCTCTCGGGCAACTACCACGAGTACGCCTTCGGGCCGGCGTTCGATGCCGCGGGCAACGCGTACGTCAACCTCAACCTCGCGCACACCGGCGGCGACACGGTGATGGGCGCCACCGTGCCGACGCGCGGCTGGACGGTGAAGATCGCCCCCGACGGGGCGATGACGCGCTACGCCGACGGGCTGCGCTCCCCCGACGGCATCGGGACCGCGCCCGACGGCCAGCTCTTCTACACCGACAACCAGGGCGATTTCGTGGCGACCAACAAGCTCAGCCCGCTGTTCGAGGGGAGCTTCCACGGGCACCAGGCGAGCCTGAAGTTCCGCGAGGGCTACGGCCCGCGGTGGCGCACCGACGGCAGGCCGGTCCCCGAGATCACCTGGCCGGCGGTGTGGTTCCCGTACCAGAAGATGGGCCAGAGCTCCTGCGGGTTTGCCGGCTGCGCGGCCGGCGGCCGGTTCGGGCCCTTCGACGGGCAGCTCTTCGTGGGCGACCAGACGCACTGCACCATCAACCGCGTCACGCTCGACAAGGTCGACCTGGGGGGCGGGAAGGTGCTCTACCAGGGCGCGTGCTACCCGTTCCGGCGCGGGCTGCTCTCGGGCGTGCACCGGGTCGCGTTCGCGCCCGACGGCTCGCTGTACGCGGGGATGACCGACCGCGGGTGGGGCTCGACGGGCCCCAAGCGCTCCGGGCTCCAGCGCGTGGCGTGGACCGGCCGCGTGCCGCTGGAGATCCAGGCGATCACGCCGACCGCCGGGGGCTTCCGCCTGATCTTCACCAGGGACCTCGCGGCCGACGCCGGGGATCCGGCGCGCTACCGCATGAGCAGCTACACGTACGACTACCACCCCGACTACGGCTCGGGCGAGATGGACACCAGGACGCTCGCGGTCACGGCGGCGACGCTGGGGGCGGACCGCCGGACGGTGGAGCTGAAGGTCGATGGGATCCGCACGGGCGGGATGGGGTACGTGCACGAGCTGCACGTCGACGGCGTGCACGCGGCCGAGGGCGGTGCGCTGGTGCACGCCGAGGCGTACTACACGCTGCACGTGGCGCCGGGGAAGTAGTTCCGGGCCCGGCGGCCGGGCCGCAGCGCGAAAGGACGGGGCGATGATGGGTTCCTTCCAGCGCTCGTGGGCAAGGAGCGGGATCGGTGCGTGCGCGCGGTGGGCGGCCGCCGTGGTGGTCGCCACCGCATCGGTGTCGCCCGCGCAGCCCGATCGCGGCGCTGCGCCGGCGTCGTTTGCGCGGGACGGCAAGTTCGTGATCGCCGGCGTGCCGTACGAGAAGAAGGAGACCCGAGAGGCGACCCGGCGGCGGATCGTGGACACGGCCTTCCCCTCCCGGGCGCGCTGGGGCGACTGGTATATCGCCGCGGGTTTCCGCTACGACAAGCCCGGAGAGCTGGCGATCAAGGGAGCGCCGGAGGATGAGCTTCCCAGGATGGTCCCGGGCGGACCCGGCCCCGACCTGGCCGGCGCGATGACCGGCAAGGACGGACGCGCCGCGCGATGGGTCAAGGCCGGCCCGGTGAGCGACGAGGTGGTGGACCTCAACAGGTACCAGGAGGGCGGGTCGGCGGAGTGGACGGCCAGCTACCTGTACACGACGGTGATCGCCGAGCAGGACCACAGCGTGAACGTCTCGATGGGCTCGGACGACGGGCTGCGGTTCTGGGTCAACGGCAGGCTGGTGATCGACGCCGATGAGCAGCGCAGCCTCGACCCCGGGCAGCACAGGATCCGGCTGGACCTCAAGAAGGGGACCAACCACGTGCTCGCCAAGGTGAGCCAGGGCGGGGTGGACTTCACGTACCAGATCATCACCAGCTGGCCGCTGGACCCGTACGCGCAGGCGCTGCTGGACTACGCGCTGGAGCTGGATTTCCCTTCGAGCGACGAGGGTTCGTACTACAAGATCGAATCGGTGCTGCTGCCCGAGGATGTGGTGATGGAGGTCGGCGGGCTGGCGACCCTGCCCGACGGCCGGCCGATCGTGAGCACGCGGCGCGGGGACATCTACATCGTGGACGGGGCGTACGACCGGCCGGCGTTCTCGTGCCGTTTCACGCGCTTTGCGCAGGGGCTGCACGAGCCGCTGGGGCTGGCGGCGCGGGCGGAGAAGGGCGCCGACGGCAAGGAGATCGCCGCGGTGTACTGCGTGCAGCGCGGGGAGCTGACGCGCCTGGTGGACACCACCGGCGACTGGATCGCCGACGAGTACCGCACGGTGTGCGACGGCTGGGGCGTGAGCGGGAACTACCACGAGTTTGCCTTCGGGCCCAAGATCGACCGGGAGGGGAACTTCTGGGTGACGCTCAACGTGGGGTTCTGCGGCTCGATCGGCAAGTCGATCGTGCCGTGGCGCGGCTGGGCTCTGAAGATCGACCCGGCCGGCGGCATCACGCCGGTGTGCGGGGGCATGCGGTCGCCCAACGGGATCGGGGAGTTCAGCGACGGGCAGATGTTCTACCTGGACAACCAGGGCGACTACGTGGGGACCAACCGGATGCAGCCGCTGGCGCCCGGCGCGTTCATGGGCCACCCTTCGGGGCTGCGGTGGCGCGAGGGATACAAGGAAGGCGACGCCGCGCCGAGGGTGCAGCCGGCGGCGGTCTGGTTCCCGTACCCGGCGACGGGCCAGTCCGCGGCGGACTTCCTGCTGTACGCCGGCCGGCCCGGGGAGGACGGGCCGTTCGGGCCGTTCGCCGGGCAGGTGTTCGTGGGCGATCAGACGCTGTGCTGCGTGAACCGCGTGTGCCTGGAGAAGGTGGAAGGGACCGCGGCGGGCGAGGTGATCTACCAGGGCGCGGTCTTCCCGTTCCGCAAGGGCCTGCAGTGCGGCGTGAACCGGCTGGCGTGGGGGAGCGACGGCTCGATGTTCGTGGGCCAGACCGACCGCGGCTGGGGCTCGATCGGCCGGCAGCGCTACGGGCTGGAGCGGATCGTCTGGACGGGCAAGTCGCCCTTCGAGATCAGGACGATGTCGGCGCGCCCCGACGGGTTCGAGCTGGTCTTCACGCAGGATGTGGACCGGGCCGGCGCCGCGGACCCGGGGTCGTACCGGATGCGCAGCTACACGTACGAGTACCACGCCGAGTACGGGTCGGCGGAGATGGAGACGCGGACGCCGCGGATCGCAGGCGCGGAGTTGGTCGGTGCGCGGACGGTGCGGCTACGGGTCGAGGGCATGCGCGACGGGGGCATGGGGTACGTGCACGAACTTCACGCTTCGGGCGTGAAATCCGCGGAAGGACTGCACCTGCTCCACGCCGAGGCGTACTACACGCTCCAGCGGATCCCGGCGGCGCCGGCGTCCCGATAACGGCTGTTCTCGGACGCTGGCGTGGGCGGGTGTGAAGCTGGAGAACGCAGGTCCTGCGCCCGGGGCGTGGGGTGGGGCGTTCTCGGACCACGGGGGTTTCCCGCAGGCGTTAAATCGACTTCACACCTTTCAAAGAAATTGTCGAGATACTGATGATTGGGCTTATCACCCCTGAGGTGTGCGCCGATGTTGGGAAGGCAGTGATCAGGTCCCCGGAGGGAAGTGACCGCTGCGACGGACGAACTGAGCGGGGCAAAGAGAGGACGGTCATCATGCAGAGGAACTACGGTGGAAAACCGGACGGTGTCACTTCGCGCCATGCGAGGGAGAAGGCCGCGCTGCGGGTGATGATGAGGTCGGCGCTGACCGATGCGCAGGACGCGGGCGCTGCGGCGGCCGATCGGATGTGGGCGGCGGTCCGGAGCGAGGCCGAGCTCACGGGAGAAACGGGAGTCGCCGCCGGAGCGGTGGAAGAGACGCTGGTCCCCGAGGAGGTCGGGGCCTGCTGAGAGGGCCGGACGTCCGGGCCCTGTGTTCACTCGGGCCCGGACCGCGCGGCGCGGCGGCGACCTACACTGGCTCCCGTGCCCGACACACCGCGACGAACCCCGGACGAACGCACCGGCGTGCCATCCCCATCCACGGGGGCGGCGGCGCGTCACCAGATCAGGATCGCGGCGGGTGTCTCGGCGGACCAGAAGCACATGGCGGCGGCCAAGGCCGCGTGCGCGGCGTGCGCCGAGGGGCTGGCCGGGCACGACGCCGACCTGGCGATGGTGTTCATCTCACCGCACCACGTGGAGCACGCGTCGGCGATCGCCGACATCGTGCGCGGGGACCTGCGCGCGGGGGTGCTGGTGGGGACCAGCGCGGTGGGGGTGATCGGGGGGTCGATCGAGCTGGAGAACGCGCCGGGCGTGAGCGTGCTGGCGATGCGCCTGCCGGGCGTGTCGCTGACGCCCTTTGCGTCCGAGCAGTTCATGCCGGTGGACGATTCGGATGAGGGGATCGAGCGGCTGGGCGCGACGCTGGGGGTGCCCGACGGGATCGGGTCGCTGCGGGCGGTGTTCATGTTCGCCGATCCGTTCACGACGCCGATGATCAAGCTGCTGCCGGCGATCAACCGTGCGCTGGTGCGCGGGAGCGGGGTGCCGGGCCGAGGGCGCACGCCGGTGATCGGCGGGCTGGCCTCGGCGGGGCGCGCGGCGGGGGGCAACGCGCTGATGCTCGACGGCCGGCTGATGCGGTCGGGGGCGGTGGGCGTGTCGATGCGCGGCCCGATCCGGGTGGACACGCTGGTGTCGCAGGGGTGCCGGCCGTTCGGTCCGACGATGGTGGTGACCAAGGCGCGGGGAAACATCATCTTCCAGCTGGGCGGCAAGCCGGCGCTGCAGGCGGTGCAGGAGGCGATCGAGGCGCTGGAGGACGAGCACCGTCCGCTGCTGGAGCAGGGCCTGTACATCGGGCGGGCGGTGAGCGAGTACAAGGAGCGGTTCGGGCGGGACGACTTCCTGATCCGCAACGTGGTGGGCGGTGACCAGAACTCCGGAACGCTGGCGGTGGGGGACATGATCCGCGTGGGCCAGACGATCCAGCTTCACCTGCGCGACGCGGTGACGGCGCACGAGGACCTGGCGCTGCTGCTCGATGCGCAGAAGCTGCACGAACGTCCGCACGGGGCGCTGCTGGTGACGTGCAACGGGCGGGGGTCCAAGCTCTTCAGCCGTCCGAACCACGATGCGACGGCGATGGTGAGGGCGTTCCAGGCGCCGGCGCCGGGCGAGAGCAAGGCCAAGGGCGGGGTGCCGATCGAGGCGCGCCAGCACCCGCTGCCGATGGCGGGGTTCTTCGCGGCCGGTGAGATCGGGCCGCTGGGGGGCGAGAGCTACCTGCACGGGCAGACGGTTTCGGCGGCGATCTTCAGGTCGCCGGGGATCGGGGAGCGCTCGGCGGGGTGATCTGAGAACGTGAGGTTGTGGCCAAGGCTGGTCGCGGGGCAGGCCCGTCGGGAACGGGCTGGGTGTGCGTGCGCGGAGGAACGGGAGGGAGATTGGGCGACGCGGGCGGGAAGCCTTTGCCACGAGACGGGGCAGAGGTCAGGCGCTGGGTGTGCCGTCGGTGGGGGTCGTGGGGGTGGTGGGGGTGGTGGGGGTGGGAGACTCTTCGAGGGCCTGGTCCATGAGGTCGGAGTAGCCGCAGGAGATGGGCTCGCCGAGGACGGGGGCGAAGGCTTCGCGCAGCTCGGCGACCGACTTGCGGCACTTGGCGACCGAGTGGTTGGTGCCGACGAGGGCTTCGAACTCGAGGAACGAGCCGAGCTTCTCGACGGTGTCGAGGTGGATGCGGACGTTGCCCAGGAGGTAGATCTCGCGGACCTTCTTGACGGTGAGCCAGACGGGCAGGGGCGCAGCGCCGAAGCGTTCGATCGCCTGCGATTCGGTGTAGATCATGAAGTGGCTGAGCTTGGGCCGGGAGTTGTCGTCGCGGTCGTAGAAGATGTACTCGAGGGGCTCCCCGCTGGTCTGGCGTTTCTTGAGCCTGCCGGTGGGGACGCGGAAGTAGGTGTCGACCTGGTCGACGGCGTCGATGAAGGCAGCGCCGTGGGTGCGGGCGAGGGAGCGGGCGAGCTGGATGTCGCGCAGCTCGGCCTTGAACTCGACGTTGTGCATGTCGTTGCTCGCGTGGAAAGCGCCGGCCGGATAACCGCGGGCGGGGTGTTCCGAGAACCGTGTACGGGGAGCGGCACCTCGGCCGCCCGAGGGTGGATCGGCCGTGGGAGCATCCTACTTCAGCGCGTTGAGCTGGCGGAGCAGGGCGGGCTCGTCCCAGACCTCAATTCCAAGTTCCCGGGCTTTGTCGAGCTTGGAGCCGGGGCTTTCGCCGGCGATCACGACGGAGGTCTTCCTGGAGACCGAGCCGCTGACCTTGGCGCCGAGGGATTCGAGCCTGGCGGAGAGGGTCTCGCGGTCGAAGGACTCGAGAGTGCCGGTGAGGACGAAGGTCTTGCCGGTGAGGGGGAGTTTCTCGGCGGAGGCGGCGTTGGGTTCCTGGAAGTCGCGGCTGGTGAGATCGACGCCCTCGGCGAGCAGCTCGTCGAAGGCGTGGCGGGCGGCGTTGGAGTGGAGGTAGGCGTGGACGGCGGGGGCGGTGGTTTTTCCCAGGCCGGTCTCGGGGCGATCGGCGGCGTCGGCGCTGAGGCCGTAGCGGGCGGCTTCTTCCCTGGACATGGACTTGGGGCGCAGCTGGGGTTCTTCGGCGGCGAGCAGGTGGTCGATGTCCTTGAACTGTCGTGCGAGCATCTTGGCGGTGACGTCTCCGACGTGGAGGATTCCCATGCCGGCGAGCACCTTGGCCAGGCCGCGTGACTTGGCCTGCTCGATGCCTTCGAGGATGGAGGTGACTTTCTTCTCTCCCATGCCCTCGAGGGCGAGCATGGTGTCGCGGTGGTGGCGGAGGCGGAAGATGTCGGCGAACGCGGCGAGCGGGATGGGCCGGGCGTCGGGCCCGACGCCGGCCTGGGCGCGGGCGGGGTCGGAGGCGGCGAGGTTGGTGGCGCGGAGGAGGTCGATGGTCTTTTCGCCGAGGCCCTCGATGTCCATCTGCTTGCGGCCGACGAACCAGATGAGTTTCTCGCGGACCTGGGCGGGGCACTCGGGGTTGAGGCAGCGGCGCTCGGTTTCCAGGAGCGGGTCGTCGGCGGCCTCGGGCGGGTCGATCTCGATGGGGGAGCGGCACTGGGGGCAGTGCTCGGGGGCTGTGATGGGCTTGGCGCCCTTGGGGCGTTTGTCGAGCAGGACGCGGACGACGTAGGGGATGATCTCGCCGGCCTTTTCGATCTCGACGGTGTCGTGCTCGTGGAGGGCGGTGGTGGGTTCGGGGGTAGGAGGGGAGGTAGACACAGGCGGGACGCCTGTGCCACTAGAGGGGGTAGGGGAGGTAGACACAGGCGGGACGCCTGTGCCACTAGAGGGGGTAGAGGAAGAAGATGCGGGCGGGATGTCGGTGGGTTGGGTGCGGATCTTGCGCATCCAGCCGTAGTTGTGGAGTGTGGCGTGCTGCACGATGGAGCCGGCGAGCGCGACGGGTTCCATGACAGCGCGGGGGGTGATCTTGCCGGACTTTCCGACCTGGTGCTCGACGCGGATGAGGCGGGTGGTCTTGCGTTCGGCGGGGTACTTGTAGGCGATGATCCAGCGCGGGCTTTTGGCGGTGGTTCCGAGGCGATCCTGGACGGCGAAGGAATCGATGCGGACGACCATGCCGTCGGTGGCGTAGTCGAGGTCCCGGCGGGTCTTGGCGAACGCGCGGATGGCTTCGTGGATCTCGGTGAGCGAGCGGCAGGTGCGTGCGTGGGGGCTGGTGGGGACGCCCAGGGCGCGGATGTTGGCGAGGAACTGGGAGTAGGTGGGCGCGAAGGGGGGGTCGGAGGGGGAGAGTTCGCCGCGACCGTGGGCGCAGAAGGCGAGCTTGCGCGAGCCGACGGCCTTGGGGTCGAGCTGCTTGAGCGTGCCGGCGGCGGCGTTGCGGGGGTTGCGGAAGAGCTCCTCGCCGGCGGCCTCGCGCTGGGTGTTGACGCGCTGGAACTCGGAGAGGGGGAAGTAGATCTCGCCGCGGACTTCGAGGACGTCGGGCGTGGGGGGGACGGGCGAGCCCCTGGGGGCGCGGTCGTCGGGGCGGAGTTCCAGGGGGATGGCGCGGATGACGCGGGCGGCGTGGGTGACATCGTCGCCGCGGATGCCATCGCCGCGGGTGACGGCGTGAGCGAGCCTGCCGCGTTCGTAGCGGAGGGAGACGGCCAGGCCGTCGATCTTGGGATCGCAGACGGCGGCGAGAGAGGAGTGGCTGTCCCGGGGATCGGCGGTGAAGAGCGAGCCGTCGGTCTGGTCCATTCCCAGGCCGCGGCGGCAGCGATCGTACCAGTCGGTGATCGCCTGTTCGTCGTAGCTGTTGTCGATGCTGAGCATGGGGACGGCGTGGGCGACCGAGCGGAAGGCGCTGATGGGTTCGCCGCCGACGCGGTGGGTGGGGCTGTCGGGGTCGTCGAGCTGGGGGTGCTGGAGTTCGATCTGGGCGAGCTCGTTGAGCAGGCGGTCGAACTCGGAGTCGGGCATGATGGGGCGTGCGTCGAGGTAGTAGGCGCGGTTGGCGCGGTGGAGCAGGGCGCGGAGTTCGAGGGCGCGTGCGTGGGGCGTGGGCGGCTTGGGCTGGTGGCTTGGCATGGCGGGGTAGGGTGGGGGACGGGGGGAAGGGTAACCGGGATCTGCGCGGGAGGAGCGGCGGCGGGAAGGGGCGTGCGCAGACGGCGGCGCGGGCGGCTATGGTGCTTTGGTTCCGGGTCGATTCCGCGGGGAGAAGGTGCGGTCATGGCGGCACAGATCATCGACGGCAACGCGCTGGCGAAGGAGTACCGGGACCGGATCCGCGCGCGGGTGGAGGGGATCCGGGCGCGCGGGGTCGCGGGGGCGGCGGTGCGGCTGGACGCGGTGATCGTGGAGTCGGGTGACAACGGGGCGCGGGTGTACGCGGAGAACCAGGGCAAGACGTGCCGGGAGCTGGGGATCGAGTACGAGCTGCACGTGCTGCCGGCGGGGGCGAAGTACGACGACATCGCGGGGCGGGTGCTGTTCTTGAACACCGAGGACCGGTGCTCGGCGATCATGCTGCACATGCCGCTGCCGCCGGAGGTGGAGCCGTACCGGGTGCAGCGTCTGATCGCGCCGGAGAAGGACGTGGAGGGCGTGAACCCGGCGAACATCGGGAACGTGGTGTACGGCCGGTCGAGCCTGGCGCCGTGCACGGCGCTGGCGGTGATCAAGATGGTGGAGAGCACGCACCTGCCGATGCGGGGGAAGGTGGCGGTGGTGGTGGGGGCGAGTGATGTGGTGGGCAAGCCGATCGCGGTGCTGCTGATGCGTCAGGACTGCACGGTGGTGTCGTGCAACAAGTGGACGTCGGGGCTGGGGGAGCTGACGGCGCGGGCGGATGTGCTGGTCGCGGCGGCGGGCGTGCCGGGGCTGATCACGGGCGCGATGGTCAAGCCGGGCGCGGTGGTGATCGACGTGGGCGTGAACCGGATCAAGGGGTCGGACGGCAAGACGCGGACGGTGGGGGATGTGGCGTTCGACGAGGTGTCGCCGCTGGCGGGGTGGATCAGCCCGGTGCCGGGTGGGGTGGGCCCGATGACGGTGGCGATGCTGCTGCACAACGTGGTGCAGGCGGCCGAGCACTGCCTGGGGGCGTGAAAGCGAGACTTGATAGGGGCCTGGGAGGGCCGGCGGGGTGGGCCGGGGGGTTTGTCGTTGACTCTCCGGGCACGCACCCCTTCAATTGAGCGGTCGTCAGGATGCCGGCCGGATCGGAGTTTGAATGGTGTCGCTTGCCTTTTTGAACAACCTGGGCGGCTGGGAGATGATCATCATCCTCCTGATCGCTCTCCTCCTGTTTGGCAGGCGCCTGCCCGAGGTGGGCAAGAGCCTGGGCAAGGGGATCGTGGAGTTCAAGAAGGGCCTGAAGGGGATCGAGGAGGACATCGAGACGCAGTCGTCGCGGCGTGATGATCGCCGGGACGAGAGGCGGTTCGAGGAGCCTCCGTACCGTCCGCCGCTGAACGCGGGCGGGCAGGATGCCCGCGTGAGCCGGTCGGAGACGGTCGAGCAGGCCCCCCCTCCGGTGCCCAACCCCCACGCTCCGCACGCCCCGCAGTCGCCTCATTCCGATTGAGATCCGCCCCGAGTTGAAGTTCTGCGTCGGCCGCGCGGAGCGCCGTGTGCCCCCGCCGCGGTCCGGCAGTGTCGTCCCCAGAACGCCAGCGGTCCCACGCGATGTATTCCACGTCGGCCTACATCGTCACCATCCTGCTCGCCGTCGGGTCGGCGGCGATGCTGGGGTATTGGGGCGCGGTGCACTACCAGCTGACGCGGACGATGCGGCGCGTGCCGACGGCGCGGGCGGGGGTGGCGCTGGCGCGGCAGATGGGGATCGGGGCGGGGGGAGAGGCGGGGGAGCCGTGGCCGTCGGTGTGCGTGATCGTGCCGGCGCACAACGAGGAGGGCGTGATCGGGGCGCTGGTGGAATCGCTGCGCAAGCAGGACTATCCGGGGCTGAGCTTCGTGTTCTCGCTGGACCGGTGCACGGACCGGACGCGGGGGGTGATCGAGCAGATCGCGGCGGGGGATGCGCGGTTCATCGTGCACGAGATCACGCAGTGCCCGGCGGACTGGGCGGGCAAGGTGCACGCGCTGTGGTCGGCGGTGGAGAACGTGGAGGCGGCGCGGCGGGCGGAGATCCTGCTGTTCGCGGACGCGGACACGACGTTCTCGCCCGAGTGCGTGTCGGGGAACCTGGCGCTGATGAAGCAGCGCGGGCTGGGGATGCTGAGCCTGCTGAGCACGCTGTCGCACACGAGCTGGTACGAGCTGATCGTGCAGCCGGCGGCGGCGTTCGAGCTGGTGCACCAGTACCCGCTGGTGCAGGCCAACCGGGACGACCGCAAGCGGCCGTTTGCCAACGGGCAGTTCATCATGATCACGTCGGAGGCGTACCGGGAGATCGGGGGCCACCGGGCGGTGAAGGACGAGCTGCTGGAGGACCTGGCGCTGGCGCGGCTGGCGGCGGACCGGAAGATCCGCGCGGGGGTGTTCCTGGCCGACGGGGTGATGCACTGCCGGATGTACCCGGACCTGGCGGCGTTCCGGCGCGGGTGGAAGCGGATCTTCACCGAGTCGGCGCGGCGGCGGGTGTCGCGGCTCAAGAAGGCGGCGCGGACGCTGCGGCTGACGGGCACGATCGCGCCGCTGTCGGTGGTGGTGCTGCTGCCGGCGTGGGCGGTGGTGAGCCTGCCCTTGCCGGGCCCGTCGGACATCTGGCCGGCGTGCATCGGGGCGGCGGCGATCCTGGTGTGGCTGACGGCGCTGGTGCGGGTGTACCGGACGGGCCACACGCCGGTGTGGGCGATCCTGGCGCATCCGTTGGGAACGTGGATGGCGGCGTCGATACTCGATGAGGCGGCGCGGGACCTCGAGGAGGGCGTTCCAACGGTGTGGGGCGGGCGGGTCTACGCCCGAACGGAACGCTGACAGGGATTCGTCCCTGGGTGCGTGGGGCCGGCGGTGTGCCAACAATCGTTAAAACGGGCGCTGATGTGATGTCCAACCCTCCCACAACTTCGCTGGGGACAGGCCTGGTGGTCAGCTTGCTGCTGCACGCCGGGCTGGCGGTGGGGTTGTCGACGGTGGGGGATCTGCTGACGCGGCGGGGCCCGGAGCGGGGCGCGGGGGGAGTGCTGGTGCCGCTGGAGCCCGAGCCGCCGGCCCGGAAGGACCTGGCGAGCCCGCCGCCGGAGCATGAGGAAGAGGTCAAGCTGGGGATTGCCGACGGGGTGACGCAGACCGAGACGTGGCTGGGGTTCAAGGACCCGACGCCGCACTCGGCGACCCCGGCGACCACCGACCAGGCGGGGCTGACGATCGCGTCGGGTCCGGTGACGGAGGACAAGGTGGGCGGGGATGAGTCTCCGCCCGAGGCGCCGCGTGATGCGAGCGCGGGGTCGGTGGCGTCGGCGAGCGTGGCGATCCCGCCGGCGAGCGCGGCCGAGTCGGTGCTGGAGGAGCGTGCGAATCCGGCGGCGGGCCAGAGCGCTGCGGAGAGCGCGGCCAATCCGGTGGATGGCAAGCCGGGCGAGCGGACGGAGGAGCAGAGGCCGGCGGAGAAGGCGGCGAGCGACGCGACGCCGGCGCCGGTGGTCCCGGATTCAACACCGACGAGAACATCGCCGCCGGAATCTCCCGCGCCGACCGAGGCGCCGGCGGAGGTTCCGGCCGCGCCGGGTCCGGTGACTCCGCGGGCCGCGCCGGCGGTGCCTCCGGTGGATGCTCCCGATGAGGTCAAGCCGGCGGATGCGGACTTGACCAGGCCGGTCGCGGAGAAGGCCGAGCCCGATCGCCCGGTGGGCGATGCGGGGGCGAAGGCGCCCGAGTCGCCTGCGGCTGAAACTCCTGCGCCGGATGCGCACCGTGAACCGCCGGCGAGCGGGACTCGGCCGGATGCCGGGAGCGTGGCTCCCGCGGGGCCGGAGCGGGCCGACGGGGCGGGCGACACGGCGGTGAAGGATGATGAGGTGAAGGCCGCGGCCTCGAAGCCGGCCGAGCAGCCGCCGACGGCGGTGAAGACCGCGGCGTCGCGGCCGTCGCCCGCGGCGGCGGCGGCGCCGGCGAAGACGACGGGAACCCGGCCGGGCGCGGCGGGCCGGCCCGGTGAGCGGCGGGATCAATCGGCGGATGCGACATCGATGCTGCGCGAGGCGGTGGATGTGGTGCCGGGGAGGCCGGCGGCGGCCAAGGGATTGAAGATCAAGACGACCCCGCCGCAGTGGGGGATCACGACGCAGTTGATCAGCTCGGCGCGCAATCCGGTGGTGGCGATCACGTTCGGGAAGAACGGGAGGGTGTCGAAGGTGGTGTTCGTGAAGGGCATGAACGCGGGGGCGCCTGATGTGGATGGTCCGCTGCTGGATGCGATCCACGAGTGGCGTGCGGAGGGGGCGGCGCTGGAGCGGCTGGCGGACCGGGCGGATGCGGGGATCACGGTGGTCATGCGGATCACGCTGAGGGGGATCTGATGGGGCGTGGGCGTGGTGAACGTGCGTCGGGTCGTTGGGCGGGGGTGTGGCTGTGCGCGGTGACGGCGGTTGGTGGGTTGGGGGGCGCGGCGGGGGTGGCCGGGGCGCAGAGTTCCTCGCCGGATCCGAGGCTCAAGCCGGTGGAGGCGGGTGTTGCGGATCGCGGGCCGTTGTCGAGCAGCGGTCGGGTGGTGCCCGCGGACCTTCGGCTGCCGATCGGGTTTGACCGTGTGTACAAGCTCGAGTCGGCGTCGCGGCGGCGTCCGCTGGGGGACATGTTCGCGCGGCAATCGGGCGGGGTGACGGCGGTGTTCCCGCGCTCGCAGTACTCGGAGGCGGGCGGGGCGGAGATTCCGGCGGGGACGACGTACTACATCGGGAACCTGCCCGAGTCGGTGACGGGGAGCGTCTCGGCGCGGCCGGCGCCGCGGAAGCTGCCGGCGAACTACGTGGACCGCTCGGCGCGGGACGACCGGGCGGCAGCGCCGCCGGAGATCCAGGCGGCGCCGCGGACCGAGGGCGGGCGCGTGGCGGGGCCGAGGCCGGGTACGGGTGAGCCGCGCGTGGAGCAGCGCACGGGCTCGGCGGCCGGCGGGCGGGCGCTGCTCGAGAGCGCGCGGCCGGAGATGGCGCCGGAGGCGGGCCCGAAGGATCGCGAGGACGATCTGCGTCCGCGATCGGTCCCGCCCAGGCCGTCGGTGTTCAGCGACGATGAGTACCGCAAGCGGCGGGTGTCGGACCTGTTGGACACGGCGATCGCCACATCGCCGAAGGCGGGGACGGGGACGGCGGCGAAGGCCGTGGTGGAGCCGCGGAAGAAGTAGCGTCGACGGCGGGGGTTTCGAATCGAGTTCAGTGCGCTGGGGGATCAACGAAAACGCCCCGCCGGTGAGCGGCGGGGCGTCGGGTTTGAATACCTGTGCGCGGGGGGCCGGGGATCAGCGCCGGCGATCACCGCGATCGCGTGGCGGGCGGAAGCCAAAGTCGATGGTCTGCTCGGAGGCCTTGACCCACTTGCTGGCGCCCTTGTCGGCGTGCTTGGGTTCATCGGACTTCTCGCCGGCGGGCTTCTTCTCTTTCTTTTCCTTCTTCTTGGGCTCGGCGTCGGCCTTGTCGGCGGCGGGCTTGGGCTCGCCCTTGGGCTGCTTGGGCTTGGCGTCGGCCTTGGGCTCGGGCTTGGCGTCGGCCTTGGGCTCGGGCTTGGCGTCGGCGCCGTCCTGGGCGCGGGCCTGGGCATCGGCGTGGGCGGCTTCCTCGTGGGTGGGTTCGCCGCCGCGGGAGAGGTCGAGCTTGCGGTCGGCGACCACCCAGAGCTTGATGATCGAGTCGAGGTCGGCGTCGAGCTTGATGTGGACGTCGTAGGTGTCGATGCGCTTGATGGCCTGGTTGATGCGGACGTCTCGGGCCTTGACGTGGTGGCCCATGGCGGAGAGGGCCTCGGCGATGTCGTGCTGGGTGATGCCGCCGTAGAGGATGCCCTGGTCGTTGCAGGAGCGTGTGAGGTGGACCTCGACGCCGACGAGCTTCTTGGAGAGCTCTTCGCGCTGCTGGCGCTGCTCGGCGACCATGCGCTCGGCGTCGGCGCGTTTGGCGGCGAGCGCCTTGATTTTTTCTTCGCTGGGCTCGGTGGCGAGCGTGCGTGGGAGGAGGAAGTTGCGTGCGTAGCCGGTGCGGACGTTGACGACATCGCCGACGATGCCGAGGGCTTCGACGTTTTCGGTGAGCAGCAGCTTGACGTTTCGGGCCATGTGACGCTGTCCTTTTTCGCCGCGGGGAGTGGATCCGCGGGGCGAGAGAGTTAGGAGCCTGGAATCCGCGACCGGCGGAGGTGGGGCCCCAACTGGATTTGTGTCCCCGCGTGGTGCGGGGCTGCGATGGTATGCGGGGGCGGTGCGGGGGGCGAGCCGGGGCGGGGAGGGGGAGGTGTTGGGAGAGGTGGGGGAGGTGGGGGCGTGATTTAGGGAGTCTCCCCGGCGGGTGAGCGCGAAATCGATCGGGCGCGTGCGTGTTATCCGGGTGGAATATGACGGGCCGGCAAGGAGGCTGGTCCACGGGCCTGCGGACAGGGAAAGAACCGCGGCCGGGATGGGCTCGGGAGTTCGAGAGTCAGACTCATCTCTCTCCTCGGGCCGACGATCGGAATGGTCGGACGGCCCAATTCATCGGGATGCCCGCTCGGGGGATGCGCGAGGCGCAACCCCGCGCAGGAAGCGGCGGCGGATCGGCCAGGAAGGCCGAGGGGCGAGCAAAAAGCACCGCCGGGAGCTTCACGAGGCTCCCGGCGGTCGTTGGCTTTGGATTGTGCCGCGAGCGGGCCGCGGGACCGGTGGATTACTGGGCGAGGCGGGGGCCGCCGGCGCCGCCGCCCTGGGGGGCGTTGCCGCGGTTGAGCTGGATCTCGCCGTTGCGCTCTTCGTACTGGCGGACGACCTGGCCGAGGTTGATCGCCAGGCGCTTGATGCCGGCCCAGTTCATGACGATGCGGCTTCCGACACTGAACTGCATGGCGGGCTGGTTCTCGGGGGAGGGGATCGGCATGTTGATGCCGAAGTCCAGCACGACCTCCTCGGGGGTGGTGGATGTGCGGATGGTGTTCGCGTAGGTCACGTGCATCTTGGATTCGTCGATGCGGAGCTGGACCTGCTGCTGCTGCGGCGTGTTCTCGGCCATGGTGATCCACCCTTGTGCGGAAGCAATGCAATCGTAAAACCGCGTGGGGCCGCGGCGTGCCGCCGGCTATCACTCTGATGTCCGGCTCGTCCCGAGCACCCCTTCGATGGCCCTGGTGCGGGGATCGCGAAGGTCGGGCGGCCGGGCGTTGGCCCGAGCTTGCCCCTGGTGCTGACAGGGAAGGCAGTGTAGACGAACAAAGGCGGCCGGGCCAACGCTCGGGCGGTCCGGGCCGCGTGGAATGCTGGGGATTTGGGTGGTTGGCGGCGGGCTTGAGGGGAGCGATCCGGCGGCGGGCGAGGGGTGGGAGACGGGCGGGCGAGGTTGATCGGCCGGTCGTGATCGGTTGAAATGGGGACCGCGGAAAACCGAATACCGGTTCGTTTGCCTGTTCGCGTCGCCCGGGTGTGCTCCACGGATTGGGCGCGGCGTGTTGCGGAGAATCCCCGCGGGAGTGGGCGGGCCGCCGGTGCGGGCGGTCCCGGTCGGGCGCGGGGTTCAGGATCGGACAATCGAGAGGTGCTCCATGCGGATGAGGAATCATCGCGGCTTGCTGGGTGCGGCGGGCGTGTCGATCGTGGTGTCGCTGTGCGCGCTGCCGGCGCTGGCGGGATGGGCGCCGCGGGGCGTGGCGGTGGTGACGGTGGTGGCGGCGGACCAGGACGCGGCGTCGTGGGTTCCGGCGCACCCGCTGGCGGCGATGCGGCTGATCGAGCCGGACAAGCACGCGGCGACGTTCCGGGAGTATCTGTCGTCGTCGGGGTTCTATGAATCGCCGGCGTACCAGCTGATCGGGAGCAACCCGGGGCTGGTGCAGGCGCAGATCGGTCTGCTGGGCGTGGCGGCGGCCTCGGGGACCGACGGGTGGACGGCGGTGGGCCGGATGCTGGGCAGGGACGCGGTGGTGGCGCTGTACCCGGGCGACGGCGCGGGGTCCCAGAGCAAGGTGGTGATGGTGGCGCTGGCGCGGGATGCGGCGGGTCGGCAGAAGTTCATCGACAGTGCGGCGACGGCGGCGGGGCTGATGAAGGGGGGCAAGCCCGACCCGGAGAAGAGCAGCACGGTGGAGGACCGGACGGTGTTCACGCTGGGCGAGCTGTGCTACTGCGTGGACGGGGATGCGCTGGTGCTGGCGAGCACGCCGGAGCTGATCGGGACGGCGCTGCGGACGCACCGGGGCAAGGGAGAATCGCTGGCGGGTTCGGGGGAGCTGGAGGCGGTGAGGAAGGCGGCGCCGGCGGACGCGATGGCGTGGGCGACGGTGGATGCGCAGACGATCGTGAAGGGCGCGGCGGCGGACGGGAAGGACACGACGGGGCTGGTGGAGAACCCGCTGGGGGGTTTCCTGTTCGGCGGGTGGGTCAAGTCGATGCTGGATGCCAGGAGCGCGGTGGCGTGGGTGCGTGACGTGACCGACGGGCTGTCGCTGACGGCGCGGGTGGAGCGGCAGGGCGCGTTGCCGCGGTCGCACGGGGGTTTCGAGGTGAAGTTCCCGAGCGTGGCGGTGGACTGGGACGCGGTGACGCTGCCGCGGCAGATCATGTCGCTGTCGGTCTCGCGGGGCTGGGCGGACCTGTTCTCGGAGCGCGAGGGGATCCTGACGCTGCCGGGGGCGGCGCAGGCGACGGCGTTCGCGACCACGCTGACGACGCTGATGGGCGGGATGGACTTCATGGAGGACTTCCTGCCGCGGGTGAACGGTCCGGTGCGGCTGCTGCTGGAGCGGCAGGAGTTCGCGGGCTCGGGGTTCGAGCCCACGCCCAAGCTGCCGGGCTTTGCGCTGGTGGCGCCGGTCAAGGGCGGGAGCGAGGACATGGTGCGTCAGCGGCTGATGTCCAGCAGCCAGATGGCGATGTCGTTCATCAGCCTGGACGCGGCGCAGAAGCAGCAGCCGGGGCTGATCATGGGGATGGGGGAGTACCGCGGGGTGACGATGATCAAGGGGACGTACGCGCCCCCGGGGGCGGCGGCGGCGATGCGCGGGGGCGCGGGGGGGGGCACGCCCAAGGACGAGATGAAGGACCAGGCGGCGCCGGGGGCGGGGACGGTCGGCAAGGGCGTGAACGTGCGGTACAACTTCGAGCCGGTGGTGGCGGTGGTGAAGGACCACTACATCGTGGCGACCTCGGTGCCGATGCTCAGGTCGCTGATCGATGCGGCGCTGGACTCAACGTCCGCGTCGGCGGCGTCGGCGGGCCTGGCGGGGGACGCGGTGCGGATCGCGGGGGCCGAGACGACGCGGATCCTCGAGTCCAACCGCGAGGAGCTGGTGGTGCAGCGGATGCTGGAGAAGGACGAGGACCGGGCGCAGGCCGAGCGGGTAGTGGATGCGCTGGTGGCGCTGTCGGGGATGGTCGAGGGCCTGACGGTGGAGTCGCGTCCGACGAGCACGGGGATGGAGGCGACGCTGACGCTGGCGATGAAGCCGCACGCGGTGGGCGCGGGGGGAACGGGGGCGGGCAAGTGAGCGGCGGCGTGCTGGGCGAGTACCGGCCGGGTCCGGGGCGTCCGTGGGACGCGGGGGCGGCGGCGCACCAGCTGCGGCGGGCGGGGTTCCAGCCCAGCGCGGGGGAGATCGCCGCGGGGCTGGAGCGGGGGCCGCGGGCGACGGCCGACGGGCTGGTCGACGGGGCCCCGGAGGGCTCGCGGGCGCGGGAATTGGACGAGATCGCGGGGGCGGTGAACCGGGCGGAGAACATCGACGCGGCGCGGGGGTGGTGGCTCAAGCGGATGGTGCGGACGAGCCGGCCGCTGCGGGCGCGGGTGTCGGTGTTCTGGCACAACCACTTCGCGACCAGCAACCAGAAGGTGATGTCGGCGCCGTTGATGATGAAGCAGCTCGAGACGATCGAGCGGCTGGGGATGGGCCGGTTCGAGGACCTGCTGCTGGGGATGAGCCGTGACCCGGCGATGATCGCGTGGCTGGACGGGGACTCGAACATCAAGGGCCGTCCCAACGAGAACTACGCGCGCGAGCTGTTCGAGCTGTTCTCGCTGGGGGTGGGGAACTACACCGAACAGGACATCAAGGAATCGGCGCGGGCGTTCACGGGGTGGCACCAGCGGGAGGGGGAGTTCCGGTTCTTCGAGCGCGACCACGACGGGTCGGCCAAGACGGTGTTCGGGGAGACGGGGAGCTTCGACGGGTCGGACATCGTGGCGATGGCGGTGAAGCGGCCGGCGTGCGCGAGGTTCTTGTCGGTGAAGCTGCTGCGGGAGTTCGTGTGCCCCGAGCCGTCCGGGGAGCTGGTGGAGGCGTTCGCGGGCGTGCTGCGCGAGCGGGACCTGCACATCGGCGAGTCGCTGCGGGTGCTGCTCTCGAGCGGGGCGATGTTCGAGCCGCGGGTCCGGCGGGCGCGGATCAAGTCGCCGGTGGAGTTCGTGGTGGGCATCGCGCGATCGCTGGAGACCAAGGCGCCGGCGCAGGTGCTGGTGAGCTCGGTGAACCAGATGGGCCAGAGGCTGCTCGAGCCGCCGTCGGTGAAGGGCTGGAACGGGCACCGGGCGTGGATCAACTCATCGACGGTGCTGCTGCGGCTGACGGGTGTGGAGCGGCTGACAGCGCCCGACGGCGCGGGGGTGCTGTCGGTCCAGGAGCTGCGGTCGCGGCACGGGCTGGACGATCGCGCCAAGGTGATCGAGTACTGCTCGAGGGTGACGCTGGACGGTCAGGTGCCCGCGGAGGTCGAGGGCACGCTCGCCGGGCTGGGCGGTGGGGGTGGGGGTGATCTGGATGCGCTGATGCGTGGCGCGCTGCGGGTGCTGATGAGCACGCCGGAGTACCAGCTGGCCTGAGAGTGTCTGTCGGCCCGGGCAGTCTTGGAGGGAGAAGCGGGAGTAGCCACAGGCGGGACGCCTGTGCCACGAGATGGGTAGGAGAAGGAGCCACAGGCGGGACGCCTGTGCCACGAGATGGAGTAGGCCGCGATGAAGGTCAACACGAGTCGGCGCGAGTTTCTGGGGAGCGGGCTTGCGGGGGCGACGCTGCTGGCGAGCGGGCTGACGCTGCCGGGGTTCCTGGCGCGGACGGCGGGCGCGGCGATCGCGGGGGCTGACGAGCGGATCCTGGTGGTGATCCAGCTGACGGGGGGCAACGACGGGCTCAACACGGTGATCCCGTACGGGGACGACCGGTACCACAAGGCGCGGCCGACGCTGCGGATCGCCCCGGAGCGCGTGCTGAAGCTGGGCAAGGACGACCCGGTGGGGCTGCACCCGGCGATGACGGGGATGAAGGACCTGTACGACCGCGGGCTGCTGTCGGTGGTCACGAACGTCGGCTACCCCAACCCGGACCGCTCGCACTTCCGCTCGATGGACATCTGGCACACGGCGTCGCTGGCGCCCGAGGGACGCGAGGACGGGTGGCTGGGGCGCGTGGTGGACATGACGGCACGCGAGGGCCAGGCGCCGCCGGCGCTGCTGCTGGACGACACGCCGCTGCCGCTGGCGCTCAAGGCCAGGACGCAGTCGGTGCCGGCGGTGGGGAGCATCGATGCGTTCCGGCTGGGGGAGCTGGGGCCGGCGGTGACGGGGGCGATCACGCAGAAGCGTGATCCGGCGAGCGACGATCTGCTGTTCGTGCAGCGGACGCTGGTGGAGAGCATCGGCAACGCGCGGCGGATCGAGTCGGTCGCGCGGGAGCACCAGCGCAGCGCCAAGTACCCCGGCTACGGGCTGGCGGGCCGGCTGCAGCAGATCGAGCAGCTGATCGGGGCGGGGTTCGGCGCGCGGATCTACTACACCTCGCTGGGGGGCTTCGACACGCACTCCAGGCAGGTGCTGACGCACGAGCCGCTGCTGCGCGAGCTGTCGGACTCGCTGGCGGCGTTCATGGCCGGGCTCAAGGCCCGCGGGCTGGAGGATCGCGTGCTGGTGCTGACCTACAGCGAGTTCGGCCGGCGCGTGAAGGAGAACGGCAGCCAGGGGACCGACCACGGCGCGGCGGCGCCGATGTTCATCGCGGGCGCGGGGTGCCTCCCGGGCGTGATCGGCGGCGGGATCGACCTGGGAGACCTGATCGAGGGGGATGTGAAGCACCGCGTCGACTTCCGGCAGGTGTACGCGGGTGTGCTGGACACGTGGCTGGGCGTGGACCCGGTGAAGGTGCTGGACGGGAAGTTCGAAGCGCTCAAGATCGCCAGGGCGTGAGGACCGAGAAGCCCGGCGAGCCGCGGGGTGGATTGGACATCGCGCGGCAGGTGGCAGATACTTTGATCCCGCGGGAGGCCGAGTTCTGTTCGGGTCCCGTGCGTGCCACCTTAGCTCAGCGGTAGAGCGATGCTTTCGTAAAGCATAGGTCGCGGGTTCAAATCCCACAGGTGGCTTTGGTGCGCGTGGGCGGGGCTGGATCGCGTGGGCCGGGGTGATCGGCGGGCGGTCGCGGGCCTTTGGGGGCGGGGGAGTCCATGACAACTCGGGGTTGAAGCGATGCGCGGGGGCGTGCGTGTGGTGCTGCGCGGTGGGCGCGGAAGAACGACCGCGCGAGGGCGCGGTCGTCAGGGGGAGGAAGAACACACAAACTCTGGATCTGCGGGATCACACGCCCTCGATCGCGCGTGGCCGAGGGTGATCAGCGGCGGCGGCGGGCCACCAGGCCGGCGAGGCCCGCGAGCGTCAGCGTGCCGGGGCTGGGAACGAAGCGGCCGGGGCTGGCGATGTCGCCGTGGGCGCCGGCGGTGGAGTTCTGCGCATCGCCGACGGCCGAGAGCTTCCAGGTGCTGTTGACGTTGCCCCAGGGGCCGGCGCCGACGGGGATGTTCCAACCGGACTTGTTCTGCGTGCGGATGGTGCCGGGAAAGTTCTGATCCCCGAAGGTGAGGCGATCCACGAGCGAGCTGGAGGCGTCGTAGATGTTGATCTCGTCGTTGCGGGCCAGGTTGTTGGCGTTGCTGCCGATGATCTTGATGCCCAGCGGCAGGCTCCAGTTGGCGCGGAAGTCGTTGGCGAGGATCTCGGTGAGGATGACCGACTGGTTGGGGGCGACGATGCCGAAGGCGCTGAGGTCCGTGGACCCGGGGGCGCGGCTGTCGTCGTCGAAGCTCCAGCCGGTCATGTCGACCGGGCCGGGGCCCATGTTGGTGAACTCGATGAACTCGCCGTCGTTGCCCGAGTAGCACCACTCGGTGATGCGGATGGCGGCGGAAGCGGGGGCGGCGATCGCGCCGGCGAGGACCAGAACGGAAAGCATCTTCATGTCTCAAACCCTCCTGATGGGATGCGACCCCGCGCGGGGGCGCGTACGCCGACCCGCTCTGCATCGCCGGAACGATCGCGCCGCCGAGCGGAATTCGGCGGCGGAGCGAGCAGGGTCTCGGGTGGGCGCGGCAGAATACCGCGTGCGAGCGCGGATGCAACGGGCGCGTGGGGTTCCGGCGCGGCTTTGACGAAAGTTGAATGTGTCCTGAGCGCAGTCTTCACACGACTTGTGCGCGGTCTTTGCAAACGACAGGCCCTGCACGCGCGCAGCGCGCGAAGGGTGCGAGTATCGTTCGCCCCTCGTCGGATCTGTTGCCGGGAGCCCGGCCGCGTCGGGATGTTCGCGTCGGTGTAAGTTGGTGCGCGGCGTGCGGGGTTGGTCGTGTCGGCGCGCGGGATCCTTGGGCCCGGAACTTCGGACCTGGAACTTCGGGTCTGGATCTTGGGGTCTGGATCTTGGGGTCTGGAGCATTGGGGTCTGGAGCATTGGATTTGGACGGGCGGCATGCGCCGCCGCGGCATCGAGGCGATGGAAACCATGGATCGACGACCCAGCCCGCGGCGCGGGTTCACGCTGATCGAACTGCTGGTGGTGATCGCGATCATCGCGCTGCTGCTGGGCATCCTCGTGCCGAGCCTGGCCAGCGCGCGGGACGTGGCCAGGCAGGCGCGGTGCGCGAGCAACCTGCGTCAGATCGCGACGGCGGCGGCGGGGTACGCGGCGGAGAACCGGCAGATCTACTGCTCGGGGCCGATGGACAACCGGACCAAGTCGGGGTACGGGCCGCTGGAGTCCGCGGGCTGGACGGCGGACATGGTCAACGGCGGGTACGGCAAGCCCGGGGACATGCTCTGCCCGACCAACCCCGGCGGGCTCAACCAGAACCTCGACCCCAAGCGGGCCAACGACAAGGGGTACAAGACGTACAGCGAGCAGGACCTGCTCGAGCTGGTGCGGCGGGGGATCAACAGCAACTACACGCAGGCGTGGTACATGGCGTACTGCGAGGTGCGCAACGTGACCGACATGTCGCTGGACCCCAAGCGGCTGGCGGGGGTGGTCGGCCCTCTGCGGGACAGGTACCTGGTCGCGGTGTCGCCGGCGTACGTGCCGCTGATGGCCGATGCGAGGACGGACGTGGATGATTCGTTCACGCTGGCGGGTGCCAGGTACCGGGCGGTCAAGAGCGTGACCGACGGCCCGCACCCCTCCGGGCAGGTCTGGGGCCGTCAGAGCTACGCGGACTTCGGGCCGGCGCACGGCAAGGGCAGCATGATCACCACGGCGAGCAAGCAGCACGACAAGCTGTACGGGAATTTCGCGTTCGCCGATGCGCACGTGGCGCCGATGATGGACGTCGACCGCAACGGGGAGTTCGGCTGGAACATCACGCAGGACGACGACCGGTACCCGGACTTTGAGGGCAAGGTGTTCGGGGGCCATCTCTCGTCGGGGCGGTTCTGGAACCCCGCGGACGGCGCCACGCACTAGGGCGCGGGACCGGGGCCGGGCCGGAAGGAACTGGTCGTGCCGGTAGGAACTGGCCGTGCCGTGGCGCGTGCCCGGCGCGGGCGGCGGTGGTGGTTCGGGAGCGCGTGGGGTGTGTGAGTTTGAAGGAGAGAAACGCATGAAGATTCGGGCCAAGACGTTTGTGAGCGCGGCGGTACTGGCGGGGATCGCCGGCTCGGCCGGGGCGCAGGTGTACATGAGCAAGGTCTTCGTCAACCCCCCGGGGAGCAACGACGACACGCGCGAGTTCATCGAGATCACCGGGACGCCCAACCGCAGGCTCGACGGGTACGCGATCGCGGGCCTGGACGGGCTGATGCAGAAGTACTACGTGCTGGGCTCGCTGGCGGGCGGCCCGCCGGCGCTGCAGCCGGAGGTCGATGAGTTCTTCAGCCTCGACGGCCTGAGCCTGGGCGCCAACGGGATCCTGGTGATCGGCATCGGGACGTCGTCGAACTACTCGACGCTGCTCTCGGACACGAACTTCCAGCGCTGGAATACGATCTGGAACGGCGGGCTGGACGTGCCCGGCAAGCTCCAGAACGACGGTTCGCACACGGTGGTGATGATCCGCCGGCGTCCGGGGACCACGCAGGCCGACCCCACCAACCCGGCGGGCGTGCTGTGGGGCAAGGACGGCGTGATCGACGCCGAGTACTCGACCAACGAGTCGGCGGATGTCTGCTCCGGGGGGAGCAACCCCGGCACGCCGTGCTACGCGGCGAGCGACTGCACGGGCGGCACGTGCCTGCCGGGCCTGGCCGACCGGTTCGGGGACGGCCAGCTCGACCGCGGGAACCTGAACGGTTACGGCGGGTTCACGCCCGACCTGATCGGCAAGCTCACGCCCGGGGACCCCAGCGACGATGTCGAGATCGTCGACGAGGTGAGCTGGGAGCAGGACCACGGCCAGGAGTACGACACCGACGATCGCCGCGCCGATGTCGGGTCGAATTCGGGCGGACTGAAGGAGCGCAAGGTCCACAACCTGGGGGACCCGCAGGGCTTCAACCCGGACGTGCTGGTGCGGGTGGACTACCGCACCAAGGGCGCGGGGTGGAACCACGTCGCCGGCGCCACGGGCCAGGCGCCCGGTGACAAGAACTGGCAGGACACCGCGACCGAGCAGTGGATCCGCGGGGAGTCGCTGACGGGCGCGAGCGGGCAGGGCAGCTCGCCCTACTTCTACTTGGACAACACGCCCAACAGCGATCCCAACTCGATCCAGCCGTACCAGACCAACGTGCCCAAGTGGCTCGCCGACGGGTCGGCGCCCGACTTTGACTTCTCGACGCTGTCGTACCAGATCATGGCCGGCCGTGTGAACCCGCTGGCCGTGGCGTTCATCCCCGGGGATGCCAACCGCGACGGGGCGTGCAACCAGCAGGACATCGACAAGATCGCCTCGGTCTTCGGGGATGCGGACTGGATCTTCTCCAACGCCTGGGGCGGCAGCCCGGAGGGCAACGACGTCGACCCGTCGACGCAGACGCGGCCGTGGGACCTGGACGGCACAGGGGACAACGGGATCGAGCCGTCGGACCTTCAGTGGGCCCTGAACTTCCAGGGCAACACCGACGGCCGCGTGGTGGGCGTGCGCTACGACTCGACGACGGCGTCGACCACGGGCGTGGTGCTCAACAGCCCGGCGGGGATGTCGGTGACGGTCGGCAGGTCGTTCGAGTTCAGCTGCGGGGCGACGATCGACAACCTGTACGTCGGCGACATCTTCACGATGTACGTGTCGGCGCAGGTCACGGGCGGGGCGAACACGACGGCGGGCCAGCAGAACGGCGTGATGCAGTTCGTGCAGGATGTGACGATCAGCGGCGGCGGCGTGATCAAGGTGCTCGCGGTGGCGCCGGCGGGCGCCTACGCGACGACGCGTGAGGCGATCCAGGTGCTCGCCGGCGCGGGCGGGGACCTGGGTGTCGGGAGCATCAACGGGTACACGACGTCGTTCACGCAGGGGCTGGGCTCGGCGGCGACGCTGTACGCGGTGACGTTCCAGGCCGTGGGGCTGGGTTCGGTGAACGTCGGCGTGCGGGCCGATGACATGGCGCGGTTCGCGGCGGGCACGCCCAGGGGCGTCAAGCTCGGCCACGCCGGGGGCGCGGGCAACCCCGGCGCGGCGACGTACCCGTCGGCGATCGCGGTCACGGTCGCGAACGAGTGCCGGTCCGATTTCGATCGCACCGGGTTCACGGACACCGAGGACTATGACGCGTTCGTGCGGGCCTTCGAGGCCGGCGATCAGTGCGCCGACTTCGACCTGACCGGGTTTGTGGACACGGACGACTTCGATGCGTTCGTTCGTGCGTTTCAGGACGGATGCTGAGCGGGGCGGAAGCGCCCCGGATAGAGGATCGCGAGCGAAGGACCCGGCCCGGTGGCCGGGTCCTTTTTCTTGTGCCGGGGGGGTTGTTGCCGGATGGAGCGCTCGCGGGGAGGAGCGCGCCGACCGCGGCGGGCCTGCGGACGCCGCGGCGGGATGGCTCAGCGGCTCTTGGGGGGTTCCGGGCGCTTGGTGGTCGCGGCCATCAGGTGCTCGAGCTGGGCGGCGATCATCGCGGCGGTGGGATCGTCGCGGGGCGCGCTGATCGCCCCGGAGAGTTCGGAGGGTCCCAGGCGATCGGCAAAGCCGGGCGTGCCGCCGACGTAGCGGAGCGTGGCGCGGTCCATGGAGCCGTCGAAGTCATCCTCGCCGGGGTCCGAGTCGGGCATGATGAAGCCTCCGCCGCCGTAGGCGCCGACCTGACCGCGCGAGATGACCAGCAGCCGGAGGGTGACCGAGCAGGCGGTGGAGTCGATGGGCGTCGAGCCGGCCTCGGGAGAGATGAACAGGTGCAGGTGGAGGATCTGGCCGGAGACCTCCGAGAGGTCCGCGCCCCGCTCGAGGGCGGCGCGCGGCAGGTCGGTGAGGTAGACATCCGCGGTGTTCTTGTCGATCGCCCGGTATCCCCGGATCGTGGGGATGAGCTCGAGCGCGGTCGAAGTGGAGACCGATTGGGCGCGGATGGGTCCACCGCCGGAGAACGAGCAGGCAGGGAGCACGATGGCGCACAGAAGGGCGAAGCAACTCCCGATAAAAACGCGTTGAAGAGCCATGAGGGTGTCGATGGGCAGGAATTGCCGGGTCAGGGGTGTGAGCGACGCTCCCACAGGGTATCGGAAGATGGGGGCGGCGGTCCGATCGGGATCTGTTCGCAAGCAGAATGCCGAGTTGTGCGGCCGAGACACCGGAATGCGAAACGCAGAAACGGCCTCCGCGTAAGATAAGTGGCTCATGGGGCTGAGATCGGTTGGGGGGAGGCTTTGGGGGGCGTGCCGGTCAGGTCGTGCCGGGATTCCGTGGAAAACCATGGGATTTCTCGGGACGAGGAGGCGCTTCGATGAGCATGGAACGTACACGGGGCGTGCGGACGCTGGTGACGATGGCTGCGCTGTGCGGCTGCGTGTCGGCGGTGCAGGCCCAGCAGAATAACCAGAACGGCTTGACCCCGAAGATGCCCGTTGCGCCGGTCGCACCGCCGCGGGCGCCCGCGGCGCGGCCCGCGGCTCCGGCGGCGGCTCCGGCGCAGAGGCCCGCGATCACGCGGCCTCAGCCGCGACTGATCGCCGAGCCGGGCAAGCCGCTGATCTACACGACGGTGCCCCAGCCGCTGGGCACGGTGCCGGTCTCGATCACCCGTGGTCCGACGTCGATCCCGCTGAACAACACCCCGGGCTCGAGCGAAGGCTGGTTCGAGCAGCCGGTGCGTCGGGGGGGTCTGCTGGGCGGTGTGCCGGTGCGGTTCCCCAATGTGCTGAGCCCTTCGGCTTCGAGCGTTCCCGAGACGTGGGGACCGTTCGTGGCGCGCAATCCGCGGATGTGCCCGGCGCCCTGGCCGTGCCCGGTGGAGCCGCGCGGGCACTGGAGCAACCACGGCGGCGGGCGGTCGATGGTCTCGCCCAGCGGCGCGGTGCTGGTGAGCTCGGGCAGTTCGCTCGGCGCGGGGTCGTACGCGACGCTGAATTCGGGCGGGTTCTCGGCGAACATCGATACGGGGAACGTGCAGATTCACATCGGCTCGACGCCGCCGGTGTGGGGCGGGTCGGGGTGGAACGGCTGGCACGGGAGCGGCTGGTGCGGCAACGGCTGGGGGAACGAGTCGGGGTGGTGCCACGACCGCCCGATCCTGTGCAGCAGCACGTGCTGGAACCCGGTCTACCGGTCGGCGTGGGATTACGGCTGGTGGACGTGGTACGACAACTCGTATTACTCGGGACCGGTGTACGGCTCGGGGTGGTACCAGTACGACCCGGCGCTGTTCTACCCGCAGAGCGTGACGCAGCCGCCGGCGGCGGGCACGACGGCAGACAAGACCAGCCAGGCCGACCCCAACGAGGCGCTGATCGGGCTGGCCAACGAGCTGATGGGCGAGTCGCAGTACTCGCAGGCGGCCCAGGCGCTCAAGGAATACACGCGACGCGAGCCCTCGGACGCGGGGGCGTGGCGGTGGCTGGGGATCGCCCAACTCGCCGACCGGCAGGTCAAGGACGCGGTGTACTCGTTCGGCAAGGCCTACCAGGTGAACGAGTCGATCGCCGATCTTGGTCTTGAATACGAGGCGATGGGGTTGGACAGATCTGACCTGCGCGAGCTGTGCTCGCCGCTGCTGACGTACGCCCGGGTCTCCAAGTCGGCCGATGCGTACCTGATGGCGGCCGTGGTCATGGATGCGCGCGGGCTGGGGGATCAGGCGCGCAAGCTCATGACCGAGGCCAAGGCCGCGGGGCTGGACGTGATGCTGGCCCAGCGGGTGCTCGCGGGATTCGCGAAGTGATGCACCTCTGAACGTGAGCCGGCGCGGGACGGTGCGCTTGGCTCGTGCCGATCGCATCGAGCGCGGGCCTGTTGGTTCGCCGCCGTGCGCTGATGGGACGTTGGGCACTCACAAGAACTGGATAGATCGGGCGACTTTGGCGGGTCGCCGGGGCGATCGGGCGCGGTTGGCCGCGGCCCCGTTCTCGCCGCGCCGGGGTGGTGGGCATCGAAATCCCAAATCTCGCAAGTTTGGTGGGCGTGCGCGAAATTAAGGATGGGGAACGAAGTGCCGCGTCGGGGCGGTGGAATTGTGCGCGGGGCGTCCGGCGTCCCCGGATGACAGGTTCACCTTTCTCGAGGAGTGTCACGATGTCAAACCTGAGTGGTTGGACGGGCATCGCTGTCCGCGGCCTGGCCGTGGTGGTTTCGTGCAGCGCGCTGCCCGCGGCGGCGGGGACGATCCTGGTGCCGCAGCAGAAGCCGACGATCCAGGCGGGGATCGATGCGGCGATCGCCGGCGATACGGTGCTGGTGGCGCCGGGGACGTACTCGGGCGCGGGCAACCGGGACATCGACCTCAAGGGCAAGCCGATCACGGTCCGCAGCGCCGGGGGCGCGGGCAGCTGCACGCTCGTCGCGCAGGGATCCCAGAGCGCGTACCACTGCGGGTTCATCCTGCAGAACAACGAGAGCGCGGCGGCGGTGATCGACGGGTTCACGATCACCGGCGGGTTCATGTTCAACGGCGGGGGCGTGTGCATCATGAACGGGTCGGCGACCGTGCGCAACTGCATCATGACGGGCAACTACGCGGACTGCTGGGGCGCGGGGGTGTACAGCCAGTCGGCGGCGGGCCCGCGGCTGGTGAACTGCGTGGTCAGGGCCAACGCGTCGGCGGACGAGGGCGGCGGGTTGTTCGTGATCAGCTCGAACCTGCGGGTGGAGGGCTGCA
Source organism: Phycisphaerales bacterium (assembly GCA_044221545.1). Lineage (GTDB taxonomy): Bacteria > Planctomycetota > Phycisphaerae > Phycisphaerales > UBA1924 > JAEUJB01. The sequence goes on along the minus strand of JBGAOZ010000009.1, from coordinate 107,132 downwards.
CGATCGGCAACAACGCGGCGGCGGCGGGCGCGGGCGTCTGCTCGTTCGGCGGGGCGCCGCTGTATGTCAACTGCCAGATCAGCGACAACACGGCGAGCTACTACGGCGGCGGGATCTACCTGTGGGGCGGGAAGATGGTCAACTGCACGATCGCGGGCAACCACGCCGACTCGTACGGCTCGGGCGTCTACGGCGGGGGCGCGGGGGTGATCACCAACTCGATCCTGTGGGGCAACACCGGCGCGGCGTCGTTCGAGGGGGATGCGGCGGTGAACTTCAGCATCGTGCAGGGCGGCGCGGCGGGCGCGGGCAACCGCTCGACGGACCCGGTGTTCATCAACGCGGCGGCGGCGGATTTCCGGCTGGGCCACGGGTCCCCGGCGATCGACGCGGGGTCGAACGCGCAGGTGCCGGCGGGGGTGCTCAAGGACCTGGCCGGCAGCGCCAGGTTCGTGGATGACTACACGGTCGCGAACACGGGCGAGGGCGCGGGCTCGCCGGTGGACATGGGCGCGTTTGAGATGGGTGTGCCGGTGCGGGCGCCCGGGGTGCGCACGCGGTAGGCGGTCACGGTATCGGGAGTTTTCGTGGAGCGGCCCGGCGTGATGCCGGGCCGTTTTCGTTGCGCGACTTCGCGGCGGCGCGATGTGTCAGGGGCGGAGGAATCGGTTCGCCTACGAGTGAGTCGCGCCTCCGCCGCGCCTTTTCCTCTGTCCCTCCGGGGCAGGGTCCAGCGACGAACCGGCTTTCACGGGTTCCGCGACGCTCAAAGCCGCGTCGCTTCACCCGTGGCTACAGGCCTGCGCCCCGCTGGGGCGAGGAGCGCGGTCGGAGCGGCTGAGGAGGCGCGGCCGTCAGGAACAGCCGTTGGGAATCGGACCACTTGCCCGGCCCTTCGGGCGGTCTAGACTTCTCCCCTTACTTCCCGGGCCGCCGAGAGGCGGTTGCGGGGTTACAAGTCAAACCGTCAGTACCACCTTCCCGCCCGACCGATGCCCGGTCGGGCCTTGCCAGGAGGACCAGCGCCGGGTCGGCGTTTGGAACTTGTGGGGGTTCGGTGGGAGGTGGAGAACAATGGGCAAACGCGAAGTCACCAATATCTTCAAGATCATGGCAACGGGTGGCCAGGCCACTCCGGCGCCCCCGCTGGGTCCGGTTCTGGGCTCCAAGGGGGTCAACCCCGGGCAGTTCATCCAGAAGTTCAACGCGGCGACCCAGCACATCAAGGGCAAGGTCGTCGGCTGCATCGTGACGGTCTACAGCGACCGATCGTTCGAGCTGGAGGTCAAGAGCTCTCCGGCCTCGGTGATGATCAAGGATGCGGCGAAGATCGAGAAGGGCTCGGGGGTCCCCAACAAGAACAAGGTCGGCAAGATCACCAAGGCGCAGGTGCGGGCGATCGCCGAGTCGAAGATGCAGGACCTCAACAGCGCATCGGTTGAAGCGGCGATGCGGGTGATCGAAGGCACGGCCCGGTCGATGGGCGTTACGGTGGAGGGCTGAATTCATGCCGAAGAGGATCACCAAGAGGGCCAAGGCCAACACGTCCCTGCAGCCGGCGAGCAGCATGCCCCCGGCCGAGGCGGTGGCGACCCTGAAGAAGTACAAGGGCCCGAAGTTCGACCAGACGGTCAACATCTGCATGCACCTTGGCCTTGACCCGGCCCTGGCGGATCAGTCGATCCGCGGGTCGATCAGCCTGCCCAAGGGCATCGGCAAGTCCAAGCGCGTGGTGGCCTTCTGCCAGAGCGACGTGGCGCCCCAGGCGCTGGCGTCGGGGGCCGTGAAGGCCGGCGCCGAGGAGCTGGTCGCCGAGATCGAGAAGGGTTGGATGGAGTTTGACGTCGCGGTCGCCTCGCCGGACATGATGAGGATCGTGTCCAAGCTCGGCAAGGTCCTGGGCCCCAAGGGGCTGATGCCCTCGCCCAAGGCCGGTACCGTGACGACCAACGTCCCGCAGGCGGTGAAGGAATACTCGGCCGGCAAGGTCGAGTACCGCACCGACAAGGGCGGCAACATCCACGCGGTGATCGGGAAGATGAGTTTCCCCGAGGGGGACCTGGTCGCCAACCTGGAGCACTTCGTGGCGGCGATCGAGAAGTCGCGCCCGGCGACCGCGAAGGGCCAGTACGTGAAGAAGATCGTGGTCAGCGGGGCGATGACGCCCTCGGTGCAGGTCAAATACACGTCGGTGGTGGAGAAGGAGTAGAGGGCATCAGGCACCAGGCACGAGTGCCGTGTTCCGAGGCCTTCTGTCGGATCGGTTGAGAAGGGTGAATTCTGGCATGCCGGTGATCGGGTGTCTTGGCCTCAGTGCCCAGAGCCCGGCGCCCAGTGCCTTCTGAGGTGGCAAAATGTCCAAGCCCGTCAAAGAACTGATCATGAAGCAGTACCACGCCCGCCTTGGCGAGCACAAGGACGCGGTGCTGGTCTCGATCCGCGGGGTCAAGGCGGTCGACAACAACAAGATCCGCCTGGGACTCTCGAAGAAGAACATCAAGATCGCGATGGTGCGCAACTCGCTGGCCCGCAAGGCCTTCGAGGGCAGTTCGCTGTCGGCGCTCAACGAGATCCTGGTCGGCTCGAGCGCGCTGGTGTACGGCGGGGCCTCGGCGGTCGAGGTGGCCCGCGAACTGGTCGCGATGGTCGCCAAGTACCCGGCGCTGGAGTTCAAGGGCGCCCTGCTCGACGGCCTGCTGTTCAAGGGCAAGGCCGGGGTCGAGGAGCTGTCGAAGCTGCCGACCAGGGACGAGGCGATCGCCCAGGACGTTACGCTGATCCTGTCGCCGGCCAGGAATCTGGCGAGCCAGTTGGTGGGCCCGGGCCGCAAGGTCGCGGGGCTGGTCGCGGCGATCGAGGGGAAGCTCGAGAAGGGCGAGGCGATCGCGAAGGTCGCCTGATCGGCTGGTGCGTGAGCAGAGTTGGTGGAACGAGAAACATGACTCCCGACTGGCCCCAGGGTTAAAGGCCGAGTGTTCGGCCCCTCTCGGGAGTGTGCCAAGCGTGCAGGCCGCGTGCGGCGTGCCGCGAGTTTGAAGGTGAGTGAACCATGTCTGAGACGACCTTTGACGCGAAGATCAAAGATCTGGGCGACAAGCTGGCGGGGCTGACCCTCAAGGAAGCGGTTGACCTGGGCAAGTACCTGAAGGAAACCTACGGCATCGAGGCGGCGGCGGGCGGCGCGGTGATGATGGCGGCGCCGGCGGCGGCGGCCCCCAAGGCCGAGGAGAAGACCAGCTTCGACGTGGTGCTCAAGGCGGTCGATCCGGCCAAGAAGATCCCGGTCATCAAGGTCGTGCGCGAAGCGACCGGGCTGGGCCTGGCCGAGGCCAAGGCGTTCGTCGACTCCCCGGGCAAGCCTGTCAAGCAGGGCCTGGACAAGGCCGAGGCCGACAAGCTCAAGAAGACGCTCGAGGACGCCGGCGCGACGATCGAGCTGGCCTGAGAGTGAGTTGAGAATTCGGACGGGCCCCGCGGGCCCGTCCAGACAGCCTGCACGAGGGGCCGGTCCGCGGGGATCGGCCCCCCAGGTGCTCCCGGACAGTTCCCGGGGCTTTCGGGGAACGCTGGGCTGGCCTGAGGGTCAATGAGGTAACTACCTCATTTACCCAATCTTGTCCTTGATCCGTAGCTCTGGAGGTTTTACACTCCGGGGTTACGGGCTGCGGTGTCAATGCGGCGACGACTCAGATAACACGACACGGTGCGAGACCTTGTGCGTGCCCCCAGGCGGGCACAGGGACATTATCCATCGATCGCGAGGGAACCGGACACGATGTCAACGACCCCCACGACCACGGCGGCGGTGAAGGTGCGCGATTTCTCGAAGCGTGGGGATGCGATCCCGATCCCTGATTTGACCAGAATCCAGAGCGAGGGGTACGAGAGGTTCCTCCAGCTCGGGAAAGGTCCGCACGAGCGCGACATCAATGTCGGCTTGGAGACGCTCCTTCGTGAAGTCTTCCCGATCGTTTCGTACGACGAGACGACCAAGCTCGAGTACCTGCACTACACGCTCGAGGAGCCCCGGTACACCCCCGACGAGTGCCGGGAGCTGCGGCTGACGTACGGCCGGCCCTTCCGGGTCGCCGTGCGGCTCTCCCGCGTCAACCACGCCGACACTCCCGAGGAGGAGATCTACCTCGGGGAGTTCCCGATCATGATGGGCGGCGGCGAGTTCATCGTGAACGGCGCCGAGCGCGTGATCGTGAGCCAGCTGCACCGGTCCCCGGGCGTGGACTTCTCGATCGTCTCGAGCGAAGGGGACCGTCCCCTGCACTCGGCCCGAATCATCCCCGAACGCGGGTCGTGGATCGAGCTCGAGGTGACCAAGAAGGATGTTCTGGCGATGCGGATCGACCAGAGCACCAAGCTGGCGGCGACCAGCTTCCTGCGGTGCCTGCACTACATCGAGGAGAAGGACCGGGTCCTGCGGGACCAGAAGTTCGACACGGCCGCGGCCGAGGACAAGAAGAAGATCCAGGAGAAGGGTGAGCTGGCCGGCGCCCGGGTGGCGTCGACCGACGCGATCATCGGGATCTTCTACGAGGTGACGGACCTGCCGGCCGAGCAGGTCAAGCCCGAGCACTGGGCGGCCGAGACGATCGTGGACAAGGAGACCGGCGAGGAGCTGGTGCACGTGGGGCGGCAGCTGGGGGATTCGGCGGCGGCGATCGCCGCGTCGAGCCTCAAGAAGGTCCGGGTGGTGCAGAACCCCAGCGACGTCCTGATCCTCAACACGATCGCCGAGGAGAAGCTCGAGCAGTTCCCCGGCGACAGCGAGGGCAAGCAGGCGCTCCTGAAGCTTTACAGCAAGCTTCGGCCGGGCAACCCGCCCCAGGTGGACAAGGCCGAGGCGCTGTTCCGCGAGAAGTTCTTTGATGAGAACCGCTACCGCCTCGGGCGCGTGGGCCGGTTCCGGATCAACCGCAAGTTCGAGATGGGCACGCCCGAGGACCTGATGTGCATCGTCTCGACCGACTTCCTGCAGGTGGTCAAGTACCTCCTGGACCTGCGGTCCAACCGGCTGGACCCCAAGACCAACCGCCCGGCGGCCCAGGTCGACGACATCGACCACCTGGGCAACCGCCGGCTGCGCACGCTCGACGAGCTGGCGGTCGAGGAGCTGCGCAAGGGCTTCCTGAAGCTCAAGCGCACGGTGCAGGAGCGCATGAGCGTCAAGGGCCCGGACGAGCTGACCAAGATCGCGGACCTGGTGAACTCCAAGAGCATCAGCTCGGCGATCGACTTCTTCTTCGGGCGCAGCGAGCTGTCGCAGGTGGTCGACCAGACCAACCCGCTCTCGTCGCTGGTGCACGAGCGTCGTCTCTCGGCCCTGGGGCCCGGAGGCCTCAACCGCAAGCGCGCGGGCTTTGAGGTGCGCGACGTGCACATCTCGCACTACGGCCGCATCTGCCCGATCGAGACGCCCGAGGGCACCAACATCGGCCTGATCGCCTCGCTGGGCATCTACTCGTCGATCGACGAGTACGGCTTCCTGCGCACGCCCTACCGCGAGGTCAAGAACGGCAACATCACCGGCAAGGTCGCGCACCTGCGGGCCGACGAGGAGATGAAGGCCGTGCTGGCGCCGACCGACTCGCTCGACGAGCACGGCAAGCTGCGCAAGGGCGTGGTGCTCGCCCGCGTGGACGGCGAGCTGGCCAGCTCGACCTCCGAGAACGTCGACTACGTCGACATCTCCCCCAAGCAGATCGTGGGCATCTCGGCCTCGCTCATCCCGTTCCTCGAGCACGACGACGCCAACCGCGCGCTGATGGGCTCGAACATGCAGCGCCAGGCGGTGCCGCTGATCAAGGTCGACCCGCCGTGCATCGCCACGGGCGTCGAGAAGGCCGTGGGGCACAACTCGGGCATGGTGGTGCGGGCGAAGAACCCCGGCATCGTGACCGCCGTGGACGGCCAGCGGATCATCGTCGACAACTCCGACGAGTACGTGCTGCGCAAGTTCGTCGGCCTCAACGAGCGCACCTGCCTCAACCAGCGGCCCATCATCAAGCTGGGCCAGAAGGTCGAGAAGGGGCAGGTGATCGCCGACGGCGCCAGCACCTCGCAGGGCGAGCTGGCGATCGGCAAGAACGTGCTGGTGGCGTTCAACACCTTCGACGGGTACAACTTCGAGGACGCGATCGTCATCAACGAGCGCATGGTCCGCGACGACACGTTCACGAGCATCCACATCGACACGTTCGACGTGGAGGTGCGCGAGACCAAGCTGGGGCGCGAGGAGTTCACCCGCGACATCCCCAACGTGTCGGAGAAGATGCTCCGCAACCTCGACGACCAGGGCGTGATCCGCATCGGCGCCCGGGTGGGCCCGGGGGACATCCTGGTCGGCAAGGTCAGCCCCAAGAGCAAGACCGAACTGACCCCGGAAGAGAAGCTGCTGCACGCGATCTTCGGCCGGGCCGGCGAGGACGTGAAGAACGACTCGCTGGAGGTGCCGGCGGGCGTGGAGGGCGTGGTCATCGGCGCCCGCAAGTTCAGCCGCCGGCTGCACATGAACGAGGAGCAGAAGAAGCAGCTCAAGAAGGACATCACGACCTACGAGCTGGAGATGGACGACAAGGCCATCGGGCTCTTCCGCCAGATGTGCAACGCCGTCAACGAGGCGCTGGGCACGCCGATGGTCGACCCCAACACCCGCCAGCGCGTGGGCGCCTCGGACATCCGCGAGGTCATCCTCGAGCAGATCAAGACGTTCGACATCAAGTGGGCCAAGGGGAGCAAGGAGGCCAAGGCCCAGGCCGAGCTGCTGCACTCGCAGTTCTGGCCGCGTATCCGGGCGATCGAGACCGAGAAGCAGCGCAAGGTCGCGCACATGAAGCGCGGCGACGAGCTGCCCACCGGCGTGCTCGAGATGGTCAAGATCTACCTGGCGACCAAGCGCCAGCTGTCGGTCGGCGACAAGATGGCCGGGCGGCACGGCAACAAGGGCGTGATCGCGCGCATCGTGCCCGAGGAAGAGATGCCGTTCATGGAGGACGGCACCCCGGTGGACGTGCTGCTCAACCCGCTGGGGGTGCCCAGCCGCATGAACGTCGGGCAGATCCTGGAGACGCACCTGGGCTGGGCGGCGCGGGTGCTGGGGTTCCAGGCCGTGACGCCCGTGTTCGATGGGGCGACCGAGGACCAGGTGCACGCGGCGGTTGACGAGGCCAACAAGCACGTCGCCGACAAGCTCGCCAACTTCGAGAAGACCGGCACGTGGCCGCACCCGCGCGAGCTGCTCGCCCGGATGCCCCGCGGCGGCAAGATCCAGCTCCACGACGGCCGCACGGGCGAGCCGTTCCGCCAGCGCACGACGGTGGGCTTCATGTACCTCCTGAAGCTGCACCACCTGGTGGACGACAAGATCCACGCCCGCGCGACGGGCCCGTACTCGCTGATCACGCAGCAGCCCCTGGGCGGCAAGGCCCGGACCGGCGGCCAGCGCTTCGGCGAGATGGAAGTGTGGGCGCTGGAGGCCTACGGCGCGGCGTACATCCTGCAGGAGCTGCTCACGGTCAAGTCCGACGACGTCGAGGGACGGACGAAGATCTACGAGAGCATGGTCAAGGGCAACAACAAGCTCGAGGCCGGCATGCCGGTGGCGTTCGATGTGCTCTGCAACGAGCTCAAGGGGCTGGGTATGAACATCACGCTGGAGAAGAAGAAGGCCGAGGGCGGCAGCCTGCTGTAGCACGCCTGCCGGGAACTTCGAACCGTCCGTGTGATCGTCCGAACTGATCCGATTTTCAGCCTGGCTTTGCGGCCCGATGCCGCGGGAGCACAGAATTCATGGCCGAGACTGTCTACGACCGCGTGAACGACTTCACCGCCGTCAAGGTCACCCTGGCGTCGCCCAACGACATCCGGGCCTGGTCCTACGGCGAGGTCAAGAAGCCCGAGACCATCAACTACCGCACGTACCGCCCCGAGAAGGACGGCCTGTTCTGCGAGCGGATCTTCGGGCCCGAGCGTGACTACGAGTGCGCCTGCGGCAAGTACCGCGGCACCAAGTACAAGGGCATCATCTGCGACCGCTGCGGCGTCAAGGTGACCCACAGCCGCGTGCGCCGCAAGCGCATGGGCCACATCAACCTGGCCAGCCCGATCGTCCACATCTGGTTCTTCAAGAGCATGCCCAGCCGCCTGGGGACGTTGCTCGCCATGAAGACCAGCGACCTCGAGAAGGTCATCTACTACCAGGACTACGTCGTCGTCGAGCAGGGCGACACCGAGCTCAAGTTCAAGCAGATGCTCACCGAGGATGAGTTCCGCACGAACACCGAGAAGTACGGCAACGCCTTCCGGGCCCTGATGGGCGCCGATGCGGTGCGCGAACTGATCGCCAAGACGGACCTGGCCGAGGAGGCCAAGAAGATCCGCGAGGACCTGAACGCGACCAAGAGCAAGCAGAAGATCAAGGACTACTCCAAGCGCCTCAAGCTGATCGAGCAGATCCGCGGCAGCCAGAACGACCCGCAGTGGCTGGTGATGGACGTGATCCCCGTGATCCCGCCGGACCTGCGCCCGCTGGTGCTGCTGGAGTCGGGCAACTTCGCGACCAGCGACCTCAACGACCTCTACCGCCGCATCATCAACCGCAACAACCGGCTCAAGAAGCTGATGGACCTGAACGCCCCCGAGGTCATCATCCGCAACGAGAAGCGGATGCTCCAGCAGGCCGTCGATGCGCTGTTCGACAACAACCGCTGCCGCCGCCCGGTGCTCGGGTCGTCCAACCGCCCGCTCAAGTCGCTGACCGACATGATCAAGGGCAAGCAGGGCCGCTTCCGCGAGAACCTGCTGGGCAAGCGCGTCGACTACTCGGCCCGCTCGGTCATCGTGGTGGGCCCGGAGCTCAAGCTCCACCAGTGCGGCCTGCCCAAGAAGATCGCCCTGGAGCTGTTCCAGCCCTTCATCATCCGCAAGCTCAAGGAGCACGGGCTGGCCGACACGATCAAGAGCGCCAAGCGCATGCTCGAGCGGCGTGACCCGGCCGTGTGGGACATCCTCGAGGAGGTCATCTACCAGCACCCGGTGCTGCTCAACCGCGCCCCGACGCTGCACCGGATGGGTATCCAGGCCTTCGAGCCGGTGCTGGTGGAAGGCAACGCGATCCGGCTGCACCCGCTGGTGTGCACGGGCTTCAACGCCGACTTCGACGGGGACCAGATGGCGGTGCACCTGCCCCTGTCGGTCGAGGCCCAGGCCGAGGCGCACGTGCTGATGATGAGCACGCACAACATCTTCTCGCCGGCCAACGGCAAGCCGATCATCTCGGCCTCGCAGGACATCGTGATGGGTGTCTACTTCATCACCACGATGGTCGCCGACGAGCTGCCCGAGCACAAGCTCCCCTCGTTCCGCAGCCGGATCGAGGCGATCCTGGCTTACGAGATGGGCGCGGTCGGCCCGCACGACCGCATCGTGGTCCGCCTCAACGAGTTCGACGAGTACGTGGACAACCAGATCGCCCCGCCCAAGGAGATGGGCGCCAACAAGCGCCTCATCACGACGGCTGGCCGCTGCCTGTTCGCCGACATCCTCGAGAGGGGCATGCCGTTCTACAACTGCCCGCTGGGCAAGAAGGGCTGCGCCCGGGTCATCGACGACGTGTACCTCTACAACGGCCGCGCCGCGACCATCGCGCTGCTGGACCGCATGAAGGAGATCGGCTTCAAGCAGTCGACGCTGGCGGGGCTCTCGTTCGGCATCACCGACCTGCGGATCCCCAAGGAGAAGCAGGCGCTGCTCGACGAGTCGCAGAAGCGCGTCGACCGCGTGGAGAAGAACTTCGACCGCGGCATCATCACGCCCCGGGAGCGGTACAACCAGCTGCTGGACATCTGGTCGCACTGCCGCGAGCAGGTGACCAAGGCCCTGCAGGCAACGCTCAAGACCGACCGCCGCGACGGCGACGGCAACGAGATGCCCGTCGAGGAGAAGAAGTACCCGCTGTACCTGAACCCGGTGTACCTGATGTCCGACTCGGGCGCCCGCGGCAACATCAGCCAGCTCCAGCAGCTGGCCGGCATGCGCGGGCTGATGGCCAAGCCCTCGGGCGAGATCATCGAGACGCCCATCCGGTCCAACTTCCGCGAGGGCCTGACGATCCTCGAGTACTTCAGCTCGACCCACGGCGCCCGCAAGGGCCTGGCCGACACCGCCCTCAAGACCGCCGACTCGGGGTACCTGACCCGCAAGCTCTGCGACGTCGCCCAGTCGGTGATCATCGGCGAGATCGACTGCGGCTCGCGCCGCGGCATCCGCAAGCGCGCCATCTACAAGGGCGAGCAGGTCGACGTCCCGCTGCGCGACCAGATCTTCGGCCGCGTGAGCGTCAACCGCATCGTCCACCCCAAGACCGGCGAGATCGTCGTGGACGACAACCAGGTGATCTCCTCCGAGATCGCCGCGCGGATCGAGGAGATGGGCATCGACGAGGTGCACGTCCGCTCCCCGCTCACCAGCGAGTCGCGCACGGGCTGCTCGGTGCTCGACTACGGCATGGACATGTCCGTCGGCAAGCTGGTCGAGCCGGGCATGGCGGTGGGCATCATCGCCGCCCAGTCGATCGGCGAGCCCGGCACGCAGCTGACCATGCGTACGTTCCACACCGGCGGCATCGGCCAGCGCACGGCGCAGGAGACCGAGTACCGCGCCCAGCAGGCCGGCCGCATCGACATCCGGGACTGCGCCCAGGTGTGGACCAAGGACGACGAGGGCCACGAGATGTGGGTCTCGCTCAAGCGCAACGGCGAGCTGGCGATCCTGGACGCCAACGGCCGGGAGCTCGAGAAGTACAAGGTGCCCTACGGCGGGTTCCTCCTGGTCAAGCAGGACGACGAGGTCAAGCGCGGCCAGCCGATGATCAAGTGGGACCCGCACCGGATCCCGATCCTGGCCGAGAAGGACGGCATCGTGAAGTTCGTCGACCTGGAGGTCGACGAGACCTACCGCGAGGAAGACGCCGGCGGCGGGCGCAAGGCCCTGGTCGTGGTCGAGCACAAGGGCGACCTGCACCCGCAGATCAACATCGTCGACGCCGACAACAACGTGCTGGACTTCCACTACCTGCCCGCCAAGGCCCGCCTGGAAGTGCAGGACGGCCAGAAGATCAAGGCCGGCCAGATGCTCGCCCGCCAGCCGCGCGCCGCGGCCGGCAGCCAGGACATCGTCGGCGGCCTGCCCCGCGTCACCGAGATCTTCGAGGCCCGCAAGCCCAAGGACCCGGCGACTATGGCCGAGATCTCCGGCCGGGTCGAGATCCTCACCGAGAAGCGCCGCGGCTCGAAGATCACCATCAAGGTCGCCGGCGATTCGGGCATCGAGAAGGAGCACCAGGTCCCGGCCGACAAGACGCTGCTGGTGCACACCGGCGACTTCGTGCAGGCCGGGGACCCCCTGACCGAGGGCCCGCTGGTGCCGCACGACATCCTGCGGATCAAGGGCGAGGAGGCCCTCTGGGAGTACATGCTCGACGAGGTGCAGAACGTCTACCGAGCCCAGGGCGTGGTCATCAACGACAAGCACATCGAGCTGATCCTCAGCCAGATGCTCCGCAAGGTGAAGATCGAGGACCCGGGCGACACCGACCTGCTCCCGCAGGAGGTCGTCGACAAGTTCACCTTCCGCCAGAAGAACAAGCAGATCGAGACGATGGCGCGGATCACCGACGCCGGCGGCACCGACCTGCCCATCGGCGGGCTGGTCACCAAGCGTGAGATCAAGGAGGCCAACGCCCGCGCCGAGACCCTCGGCCGCGACGGCGCCAAGGCCAAGCGGGCCCGGCCCGCCCGCGGACGCACGCTGCTCCTGGGCATCACCAAGGCCGCCCTCTCCAGCGAGTCGTTCCTCTCGGGCGCTTCGTTCCAGGAGTCGACCAAGGTGCTCACCGAGGCCGCCCTCCGCGGCGCCGAGGACACCCTGGTCGGCCTCAAGGAGAACGTCCTGCTCGGGCACCTCATCCCCGCGGGCACGGGCTTCCGCCCCTACCAGGAGATCAAGGTCCGCCCGCTGGTCGAGCTGCCCCCCGAGGAGCCCGACGAGGAGGCCATGCTCGCCGAGGCCGCCGCGGCCGCCGAGGTCGTCGGCGCCGAGCGCAACGATGTGCTGGGCGTCCCGCGCGTCGAAGTCCGGGACCTGGGCGGCCAGCAGGTGACGCAGACGCCCACGCAGGGGTGAATTCCTTCGGTTCGTGAGTCGCAATGACAAGCCCCGGCCTCCCGGCCGGGGTTTTTTCATGGGCACGGGCCGCGATGAGGATCACGGGGCAAGCGTCATCGTCTTCTTCAGGTCATCGCGGGTGGGGTCCGGGAGGTCGAGCGCCGCGATCGACAGTTGAAGATCTGATTGCTGTTGAACGCCGCGGCCGGATCCGTCCAGGAAGCAGTCCCACGCGGCGCACCAGACATCGGGTCAGAGGCTCTCGAGCGCACGGGCCGCCGGGCCGCATCGGAGCATGAGATCAAGACGCCGAAGGTCACCTGCGCCGGCGGCACGCAAGCAATCCGCCGAGGCCCGCGAGCATCGCCGATCCCGGCGCCGGGGTGCAGATGGTCTGCGACGCGATCCCCATGAGGTCGTCCTCGGCGTCGATCACACTGTTGATGAGCGGCGCGAGATCGATCATCTCGAAGTCCGGCTGCGGCTGGATGGTGAACGTCATCGTGACGAAGAGGAACCCGCTGTTCGGCGGGTCGCGCCGGACGGCCGCGCCGGTCAGTTCCACCGCGCTTCCCGGGGCCGTGATATTGGCCCACATCCCGTCCAACAGGGGCGTTCCCGGTCCCGGGAATGGATCGGCGGTGTCGGGAGTAAACATGAGTTCGATCCACAACTGCTTGGTCATGGTCTCGCGACGCTCGTTGGAGAGATGCAGCGTTCGTCCGGCCGCGTCGTACCCATGGGGACCCGGCTCGAATCGGCCGCCCGGCCACGGCCACACGGCCGACAGATCGTCCCACGCGCCGGTGCCCGCAACCCAACCGGTATAGTCGGTCGGATACTGCCAGGGGGAAGGAGGATGACCTCCATCAAACAGCGGTGCAATGCCCCCGTCCTGGACGATGACCTCGGCGGATGCAACGGGGATCATTCCCAGGAGCGAAACGGCGGCGGCGAAGAAGGAACCGATGGGTGTCTTCATGTGTCTCTCCAAGTGCAACGATCAGGTTGAACAACGCCTCTTGCGAATGCCGAACTCTAGTCGGCGGCCGGCGAAGATTGCCATAAGCACTTCTCCCTGATCCGACCCGGCTCCGGCTCTCGCGGGAGCGTCAGACACCCAACGCACGCGACCCGGGCTGGTCTGCCCGGGTCGCGTGTGGAGAGTTGAGATTGACCAGAGATCGGGGCGTTGCGCCCGCCCCGCGGTTCACCGCCGCCGCCGGATCGCCACCAGCCCGCCCAGCCCCAGCAGCGCCGCCGAGCCCGGCGCGGGGGTCAGGATGCCGATGTTCACGCCCACACCGTCGCCGGCGGTCTGATCGAACCGCACGGTCAGCGAGTTGGTCGCATCATCGATCCGCACGATCCCCATCCCCGTGTTCCACCACGGGTCCTGCCCGCCGGGGCCCGAGAGCGAGTTGATCATCGTGAACTGCCCGGCCGAGCTGCCGAACTGCGTCGCCCCCACGTTCATCGAGCCGGTGAAGTCGCCCAGGAACGTGCCGTTCTGGTTGACGGTCGCCGTGGTCATGTAGAAGCTCGGCGGCACGCCGACCTGGTCGGGGTCCCGGCGGCCCAGGCCCTGCACGTCCAGGATGATCTGGCCGGCGGCGATCGTGGTCGGGAACGTGTACGTCACCTGCCACGAAGTGTTGAGGTTGCCCGAGTAGCCCCAGTTGGTGCGGGCCAGGCACTCGGCGTTGTTCCACGAGTACGTATCCCCGCCGTAATTGACCGAGCCGACGACCAGCGGCCCCACCTGCAGCCGTGCCTCGGCAAAGTCAGGATCGGCGTTGTAGGTCACGCCCACGTTGCCCACGCCCGGCAGGAAGTACGAGCCGCTGAACGGCGGCGGGGAGCCGAACGGTGTGGGGGACATCTGGAGCCACGTGACCCCGTAGTTGGCGGCCGAGGCGGCCGAGGCGGCCAGGGCCAGTGCGAGCGCGGCGGTCATCGTGTTGCGAGTCTTCATGTCCGGTCTCCTTCTGTGGTTCCTGGGGCGGATCCCAGTTTCTGTGCCTGCGTGCGGGGCGATCCGACGCCCGGCCCGGTCCCGGCGGCTGTTCTTCTTCAGCCCGGCCGTCCGACGCACAGACTTGCCAGACACCGGGTGGACCTTGCCGGCCTCGGAGACTTTTTTCTCAGGCCTCGCCGCTCGCGGCACCGACCAGCGATACACGCCCCCGCGCAGCGTCCGCTGAAGCGCATCGGGAACAGTGCGCCAGGTCGGCGCGGATTCCATCGGTCTGGAACCCTTGAGCTGATGGCATTGGGTAATGGGCCTGACCCGTTACCTGGCATTGCGATTGAAGATCATCTGCGATACTGGCTTGAAAATGAGATCTTGGACTCCGTAAATTGTCTCTCATGTGACAGGCGCCCGTTCCGGAACGGCGGGACGTCCAAGGAGGCCAGCTCATGTTCAAGATGGTGAACGGCGTTGGAGCGGTGGGAGCGGCGGTGCTGGCGTGCGGCTCGGCCCTTGCTTCCGGTCCCGTGGCCGCCTGCGGGTTCGATTCACCGGGGTACGTGCTGGGCGCGATTGATGGGCAGGACGGCTGGATCGCATCGCCATCGGCGACCCCGGGCGCGGCGGACGTGGTCAAGATCCCGCGCAAGGCCGGGACGCAGGCGCTGCGCCTGGATCAGAACGCAACGTGGGACCCGATCGCGGCGACCTGGAACTGCGCGGTGTCGCTCTCCGGCAGCCCGATCGTGACCGTCGAGTGGGACATGTACTTCATCGCCGGCGACGGTTTCGGGTGGAAGGTGAGCATCGCCGCGCCCAACGGCGCGCCGCTGGGCATGCTGTGGATCGACGGGGGCAACCTCTGGTACAAGGTCTGGAGCTTCGATCCGCAGCCGGGCAACGGGTTCCTCAACTCCGGCACGTGGGGCCACTTCCAGATGACCTGCGACTGGACCGCGCGCAACACCGTCTTCTACCTCAACAGCCAGGAGATCGGTCGCCAGGGCTGGCACGCCAACCCGGCGCCAGGCATCGGCGGATTCCAGATCTCGTCGGTCATGGGCGGGTACACCGACGCGGCGGGCGTTGATTCGGTGATCATCTCCACCGATGCACCCTGCCCCGCCGATTTCGACGGCTCGGGGTTCGTCGACACCGACGACTACGACTTCTTCGTGATCACCTTCGAAGCCGGGATGGACATGGCCGACTTCGACGGATCGGGGTTTGTCGATACCGACGACTTCGATGCGTTCGTGCGTGCCTTCGAGGTCGGATGCTGACTCCAGGCGGAGCTGGACTCTCGCCGCGGGCAGAGCCAGGAAGGAACATCCAGGGCACGCGCGGCAGGCGTGCCGACCGACCCTTCCCGGACCGTGCGTCCGCAAAACGAGCATCCCCGGGCCAGACCGGCCCGGGGATGCGTCGATGAGGGTCGTCGATGGTCGCCCGGCCGGGCGGCGATCAGGATCACCACCAGCGGTCGTGCCAGTGCCCCAGGCCCAGCTCTCCCAGCCCGGCGCCGATGAGCCCGAAGTCATCGTGCACCGATGCGATCCACGTCCGGGGGCCCAGCTCGGCCGCCCAGCCGTGCCGCAGGCTCGGCAGGACGGTGGGGTTCCCCTCCTGGTCGACGGAGATCAGGACATCCGAACTGTGCGCGCGGCCGTGGCGATCCGTGCCCGTGGTGGACACCGACACCGTGTAGATCTGCGTGCCGTTGGCCTCGGTGTAGATGCTGACCGTTGCGTCCGAGGCGATCGTGCCCGTCGAGCCCAGGGTGGTCGCCAGGGCCTGCAGCTCGGTCTGCACGGCGGTGGGGGCGTTCTGGAACTGCGTGGTCGTGGTGGTGGGCAGGTCGACCAGCTGGCCGGTCGCGTCGATGGTGATCGTCGTGCGCGTGCCGGTGGAGGTGAATGTCGTCGAGTATGTTGTCACGCCGTCGACCGTCTTGACATCGACGGCCTGCGTGGAAGTCACCTCGAGCTCGGCCGCCCCCGCCGGGCGGTTGGCGTTGATCCCGGTCTGGATCGCCAGCGGCATCGCGCTGAACGGCGCGGTGAGCCGGCCCACGGAGTTCCCGTTCACATCCACGGTCAGCGTCCGGCCGCGCCCGCGACCATCGGCCCGGTCCAGCGTGACCGAGAACGTCGATTCCTGGTCGCTGCTGGTCGTCACCACGACCGCCGTGTCATCGGTGGGCGTCGCGAGGTTGAGCGCCGAGGCGAGCAGGGAGATCTCCGCGGCCGCCTCCACGTTCCCGCCCGACGCCGTGGAATTGAGGACCGCCCACGTGGTCGTCGTCCGCGTCGGCGCGGTGACGGCGATCCCCTTCTGGTCCACCGTCAGCAGCGTGTGCGTCCCCGTGCCGCTGATGTCCAGCGTGTACGTCTCCTTCCCGTTGATATTGTTCAGGAACACCGGGTTGGTCGCGGTCGCCGCCGGCGGCGTCAGCCCGTCGGCGATCGCCAGGGCATCAAGCCCCTGCTGCACCGCCGCGGGCGCCTGGTTGAACTCGATGACGGTGACGGCCCGCAGCCCCGGTCCGATCGCCGGGGTGTACCGTGCCTCCCCCATGTCGTGGAACATCGCCCCCGAAAGCACCTGGCGGGTCTCCAGCGGCTCGAATTCCCGCTGGGCCAGGCCCGATCGCGCGGGAACGGAATGCCACAACTCAACGCCCTGGCGTTCTGACATGAGCAGTCTCCTGATTCTCCGTGATCCCGCGGCGGGGCCCTATCCCGGGGCTGGGACGACCTTCCGGTCGCACCGCCGATTCACAACTAGAATATCGGAAACCCGCCCGAGAAGCCAGAGAATCTTCGGGCATTTGGGCGCGAAATCCTCCGTTCCACGCCCGCCTAATCCTGCGGCAGGTGGCAGGTGTTCTCCATGCCGTGCTTGGCGAAGTACTGCTGGTGGTACTCCTCGGCCTTGTAGAACGTCGGCGCGGGCTCGATCGAGGTTGCGATCGGCCGCGAGTACTTGCCGCTGGCCACGAGCCTGGCCTTGACCGACTCGGCGATCGTCTTCTGCTGGGGCGTGTGGTAGAAGATGACCGAGCGGTACTGCGTGCCGAAGTCCGGGCCCTGGCGGTTCACCTGCGTGGGGTCGTGCATCTTGAAGAAGATCTCGACGATCTTCTGGTAGCTCACCTTGGCGGGGTCGAACTCGATCTGCACGGACTCGGCGTGCCCCGTCCGGTCGGTGCACACATCTTCGTACGTCGGGTTTGCGGTGTGGCCGCCGCAGTAGCCCACGGCGGCGTTCGTGACCCCCGGGAGCTGCCGGAACGTCGCCTCCACTCCCCAGAAGCAGCCAGCGCCGAAGGTCGCGAGCTGGTGCGGCATGTTCGAATCCTCCTTGGGATCGGTGTCGTGGTTGACCAGTTGAGTTCCCGACGCCCCGGACGGCGCCGAGTTTGACGGCGAAGTCCCGGGCGTGCGAGCGGAAGCCGGCGGCGTCGCCGCGGCAGTCCCGGACGGGCTGTTCGCGGACGTGCCGGCCGCCCCCGCCGTCTGCGCCGGCTCGCCCGGGGAGCAACCCCACATCAGGCACGCGAGCGTCAAGGACGCGATCGCCGCGGAGAGTCGTCTGAGATTCATGGTGTCTCCACCCTGTGCGTTCGGCGGTGCGTTGGGTTCTACATTCATCCGTGACATTCTCGACATTTGATTCTGCGCCGGGGAGAGTGTTACAGGTCGGGACCGATCCCCGATGAATGTCCCTTCGCGGGTCCCGCAGAACCGGAGTCCGAGAGCGAACATGACAGGGTATTGTAAGGTCGCCGTGCTCGGATTCCTTCTTCCGGCTTTCGCGCTGCCGGGTTGTGCCACACCCGCACATCCTGAATTCGACGAGCTGACCGACCTGCCCGCGCAGAAGGCGCTCAACGGTGAGTACGTCGTCACATTCCACACGCGCTGGTTCGGGCCGATCTACGGGCACATGACCGCCCAGCAGACCTCCGAGGGCTTCAAGGCCAACACCGAACCGGGGGTCGCGTGGACGCTGGTCGGCGGGCTCGAACAGGTGGTCGGCCAGTTGCTCGCCCCGTTCCTGTTCCCCAACGGCATGCTCCTGGTCTGGCAGTCGACGCTGCCCGACGAGGCGGCGGGAACCCCGGGGGAGGGCTGGATCGGTCCGGGCGTCTTTGACCCGTGGCGGGCCGCGACCCGCATGAGCTCGATCGACGGTCCCGTGGAGGTGCGCTACCGCGACGGCCGCGTGATCGCCGTCATGACCCTTGAGCGCGCTGCGGATGCCAAAGTCCCCGCGACCGACTACGCCAGGCTCACCGATGATCTTCAGGCCGCCGTGCGGTCGCGCCTCTTCGACCGGGAGCGGGCCGGTTCGGTCGAGACGCAGGCCTTCTTCGAGGATGTCCGCGGCGCGCTGCCCAAGGTCCACGACGACCTGACCTACCTCGCCGCGCTCTCGCTGGCGTGGCGCAAGCGATCCGATGTCGCGCTGCCGATGCCCTACCGGGCGCGGGACCCCGAGACGACCGAGCGGCTGCTCTCCCGCGCGCAGAACCCGATCGCCCCCATGAGCCTCGCGATGAACGAGAGCACGGGCGTCGCGACCGTGGAGGCGGTGACGTTCCTGGACGCCGCGCAGGTGGATGCGGTCATGCGTGAGGCGGTCTCGAAGTCTCCCAGGGCGCTGATCGTCGACCTGCGCAACTGCACGGGCCTTGAGCTCTCGGCGATCCGCATGGTGTCGTGGCTGACCGCGGCGCCGGTGGAGGCGGGCGTGGTCTTCTCGGGCGACCACCGCGCCGAGCTGATCCCCGCCAAGGAAGGCCCCAAGGACACTCCGAAGGCCAGCGCGGCGGCGGTCGAGGCCATCGGCGCCATCGACCTTGCCGGACCCGGCGACTACGCCCGGGCCGATGCGCAGCTCGAGTCCCGGGGCGTGGTCCGCACGCGGGCGATCCCCGTGCCCGACGCGTACCGCGGACCGGTGGTGGTCCTCACATCTTCGCGGACGCGTTCGACGGGCGAGCTGCTCGCGTGGCTTCTCCAGCATTCCGGGCGTGCCCGGGTGGTGGGGGAGCGCACGGCCGGCCGCCCGCGGCTCTCGCGCGAGCGCGACCTGGGGCAGGGCTTTGTGCTGCGGGTGGATGAATTCGACTGGCTCGGCCCCGGCGGTGAGCGGCTGGATGTGCTCAAGGGCGTGAGGCCCGACGTCCCGGCCGCGCGGCTCAAGGCCCCGGCCCGTGCCGCGCGGCTGTTCGAGGAGCCCGCGCCCCAGTAGCCCCGCGGCGGTGGGGAAATCCGGGCGCCGCGCATACCGTTTTGCCACCCCCCGCGGGTGACCGGTCCCGGTAGCTCAGTCGGATAGAGCAGCCGCCTTCTAAGCGGCAGGTCGGGCGTTCGAATCGCCCCCGGGACGTTCCGAACTCGGCGCTTGCTCCGGCACTTCATGGCGCTGGGTCGCAGCGCCGGCGCGGCTGTAGCGCATGACTCCCAGCATGGCGAGTCCTCCGAACACCAGGAACCCCGCCGAGACACGCCATGAGCCGATGACGGTGATGGCAACCAGGCCGGCGGCGACGAACACCGCCGAGAGCATCTGCAGGCCCACCCCGGAATCCGGTGACGGTCGCGGGGTCAGACCGCCCTTGCCGGGCGGGCCGGGCTGGAACGCGAAGTACGCGAACTCGCTGAGCATCGGCACGCCGTACGCGGCGAGGTTCCTGCGAAACAGCGTCTCCAATTCCGCGGCGAACCGCGAGATGGAGCACTGGCGCGGATGGACGCTCCAGTGCAGGTAGACCGTATGGACGATCACCACGATGATGATGGCGGTGCACACGAACACCGCGTTGAAGTCCTCAAAGCTCCGATTGGCGACCATCACGCCCGCCATCGCCGCGATGCCAAGGAGCGTGATCGTCCGCGCGTGGTCCCGCAGGCGCGAGTATTCCTCCGCGAGGGCCTTCCACAATTCGAACGCCGACGGCTGACCGTGCCAAGCAGGATTCGTCGGCGCGGTTGTGCGAGGCGGGTCCGTGGACGGTGCGATCGAGCCTTGGATCTTCATGGGTCCTCCGGTGTTCAGCCGTCTTACCCGTTTTCTGCGCGACCGTTGATCGGTTGCGGAGAATCCTGGGAACCTCCTGACTGCAACGCCGTTCTGCCCATCGGCATCTCGAATCGTTCGTGGGTCGTGCAGTACCCCAGCCCGCCCATGCGTCCGATCGCATCCAGCTTCGCCGGATCGGTGTGCAACCGGCCATCGGTCAGGCCGTCGGCGAGCCAGATGTGCACCACCTGCCCGATCACGATGTTCCCGCCCGCGGGCTTGCCGGGGTTGGTGCGGACGACCTGGACCGTGCGGCACTCGAAGCTCGCGGCAGCCTCCAGCGCTCGCGGCGGTTTGACGGTGCGGGCCGGCGCGGGCGTGAACCCCGAGAGCGCAAACTCCGACTCGCCGTAGTCCAATGGCTCCGCGCACGCGGCCATCGGCCGGGCCTGCGCCAGCGAGATGATGTTGACCACGAACTCCCCCACGCCCCCCTCCGCGAGCGGTTTGCAGTTGCGCAGCGTGTCCTTCTCCGCGCCGTCCGGCCTGTTCGCCGGGCAGAACAGCAGCATCATCGGGTCCGAGCCGACGCCGTTGAAGAACGAGAAGGGCGCGAGGTTGGGCCGGCCGTCGGGGGAGACCGTCGAAACCAGGGCGATCGGGCGCGGCACGATGCAGCCGATCAGGAGCCTGTAGCGGTCGGGCTGGGAGAGCGCGGCGGGGGAGAGTTCCATGCCGCAGTGTAAGTCCTACCGTGCTGCGGACGGAGTGCACAATGGCCCAGACGCGATCCCAAGACCCCTCGCCCGTGACCTGGGCCCTCCTCCTGGGCAAGTGGACCGATTTCGCCAGGGCCGCGCTCGCGTTGCCCAAGGACGGCCAGGGCGCCCGCTGGCGCGCCGCCGTCCCCGACATCATCGCCCTCCAGGCGATCACGCACGCGCTCGCCGAGGTCGATGATCTCCGCACGCCCGGGGACCGCGCCGTCGCCCTCGACCTGGCCGAGATGCAGATCAGGGAGCACGCCAGCAACCTGCACCGCCTCTGGGCCGATGGCCCGCTGCACGATCAGCTCGCCGAGCTGATCTCCGACGCCCGCGCCGCCCACGCCGGCGCCCTGGAAGCCGGCCTGGAGTGGTGCGTCGCCGGGGATCGCCTGCTCGCCGAGCACCCCGCGACCCTGGTCGAGGCCCTCGGCGCCGCGGGCTTCGCCGGTGACCTCTTCGTCCCCACCCCCGGCGTGCCCCTCTTTGCCGGGTGCCCGGCGGTCTTTCTGCACGCCCCGCGCGGAGAGCTGGCCGGCCCCGGGCTGATCGCGATCGTCGAATCCGGACTGATCGCCGACGGTGAACTGGCGCCCCCGCAGCGCACCGGCGGCATGCGGCAGGCCTACCGGCAGTTCGACTTCTCCAAGGGCGGGCCGGTGCGCGACCTGGTGATCCCGCTGCGGGCCGGCCTGCCCGGAGGCCAGCCGCTGCTGGTCTGCGCCATCGAGAAGGGCCGGCCCGCCCCCGTCACCCTTCCGCCCCGTCGCGGGCCCGAGATCGGGCCCCTGCCCGTGGAATTCGCCGATTCGTACGACGCCTGAGCGACGCGGGCGTCCCGCGTTCGGGCCCGACGACGGTCCTCCCCCCGGCCTTTATACTCATCCAATGCTCGTGGCGACGTTCCTTGTCTATCTGAGCCTGGCCGGGTGCGCGATCCTCGCACTGGTGCTCGTCGTGCAGTACGACCTGCACCGGCGCGAGCCATGGCCCATCATGCTCGCCGCGATCGTCCTGGGCGCGGCCGCCATGCTCGGCTGCATGCGCGGCCAGGAGGCCTTCATCATGGCCAACCAGGAGATGTGGGCCAACGCGCCCAACTGGAAATTCGCCCTGCTCGCCGGCGCCTGCGAGGAGGCGGCCAAGCTCCTGGTGGTCGTGCTGATGGCCCTGCTCTTCCGCCGCCACTTCGATGAGGCGATCGACGGCCTGATCTACGGCGCGCTGGTCGGCCTGGGAGCGGCGATCGTCGAGTCCATCAAGACCATCGGGGCGCCCGACACGCTGGTCGCCCTCCCGCGCGAGGAGCCGATCCGCCTGCTGGGGCACCTGGTCATGGGCGGCATCGGCGGCTTCGGCATCGGGCTGGTCCGCAGGGTGTCCGTGCTGCACGTCGTGACCGCGCTGTCGTGCTTCGTGATCGCGGCGACCCTGCACGTCACCTGGGACACGCTCGCGTACCGGATCAGCGAGCTGGCCGAGCAGAACATGCCGCCCCACTACGGGTACACCGCGATCTCGATCGCGCTGATGCTCTTTGGGTTCTTCCTCTTCAAGTTCCTGGTGGGCATCTGCCAGCGCTACGACCGTGCCCCGCCGGCCGTCCCCGCTCCGGCGACCATCCCGCCCCATCCCGAGAACCGCGGGACCGGCGCGGGTCCCCCGCCCGCCCGCGGATCGGCGTGACAGGACCCCCCCGCGTCGTGTAGGCTTGTCCCTCCCGTCAGGAGGATCCGATGAGATACACGGAGTTCGCGTTGCTCGCGTTGGTGCTCCCGTCTGTGCTCGCGGGGACCTCTCCCGCACGCGGGCCCGTGTACCCTGACCGGCCCATCGCCTCGGACTGGTGCACCACCGGCACCGACTGCACCCTCTTCGTCGCCGCGGACCTCAACGCCGACCGCTTCGCCGAGGTCCTCACCATCAACTCCAATCACGACCTGTGCGCCGCCTACAGCGTCAGCTGCTGGAAGACCGCGTCATGGATCGCCGTCCGCGGCGAGATGCCCGCCGATACGATCCGCCTGCTCCCGGCCGACATCGACCCCAGGTTTCCCGGCCCCGAGATCCTGGTCCTCACGCCCGACGCCCTGGTCATCGTCTCGAAGTTCGAGGCCGACAAGTTCCAGGAGGTCCGCAAGGTCCCCGCGCCCGAGGGCGCCAAGCTCGCCGACATCCGCGTGCGCGACGGCGTGGTCGTCACCGACGCTGCGGGCAAGCTCTGGCGCCTCGACGGTGAGAGCCTCCGCGCCGCCGACGCCGCCGGGCCCGCCTCCGTGGACACGCCGCTGGTCATCGACCCGCCGCCCTACGAACCCTCCGCCGAGCTGCTCTCCCGCTTCCCCGGCGATTTCAACGGCGACGGCATCACCGACTGGGCCGGCGTCTACCGCACCAGGCTGCCGCACGAGCACCACGTCGTGCGCATCGCCCTGGCCCCCAACCTCCAGGGCAGCCCCCAGACCATCGACCGCGACAGCGACGGCCTGACCGACGAGGAAGAAGCAAGGATCGGAACCAACCCCCTGGACCGCGACACCGACATGGACGGGCTGCTCGACGGCTGGGAAGTCCACGGCCTCCCGCGCGACATCCAGCTGGGCGAGCGCATCAGGTACTTCGACCCGGCCAGCCCCAAGGCCGACAACGCCCTCAACCCGCTGCGCCAGGATGTCATCTGCGTGCTCTCGTACTTCGAGGGCATCGACCCCAAGCAGATGGAGGCCGAGCTCCCTCGGGCGCAGGGGCTCTACCGCGCCCTGAACAACCAGAACCCCGACGGCACCACCGGCGTCTGGGTGCATTTCCGCGTCGAGCCGACCTTCGTCTCCAAGCCCGACCAGGCCCTGGCCTGGTGGGATGTCGGCAACAAGTACTTCGCCGCCAAGGAGCGCGGCTTCATGCACTGGATGCAGATCACGCCCTGGGGCGGCGGCCAGTCCGGCCAGACCGCCGAGATGGGCGGCGCGGGGAACAACTGGGCCGTGTTCGCCCACGAGTTCGGCCACCAGCTCTCGCTGTCGCACGAGGGCGATTCGGCCGCCGCCTGGTGCCCCCTCTACCCCTCCATCATGAACTACGCCTTCAGCTACGGCTTCGACGGCGACGGCAACAAGATCCACTTCTCCAACGGAGAATTCCGCGAGACCGTCCTCGACGAGCACAAGCTCGTCGAGAAGCTCCCGTACCCCTACGAGCACGTCAAGTACCTCGCCAACTGGCCCTTCCGCTTCCCCGTCAAGGACAACGGCGACGGTACCACGCTCATCGACTGGAACCAGAACGGCAAGTTCGACGACGGCCCCGTCGAGGCCGACATCAACTACGGCGGCTCGACCTACTGCGGAAACCGGCTCAACCACGAGTACACCGGCTCCGCCCCGGCCCTGGCCTACGTCGGGGATGTCTGCTACCTGGTCGCCGCCGACCAGTCCAAGGACCACCTGTGGATCAAGTCCTACCAGGGCGATGAGAAGTGGTCGGAAAAACGCGATGTCCCCGCCTCCGGCACCGAGCGCGATCCCGTCATCGTCGGCGGCAAGGACGCCGGCCTGATCTTCCACCACCACCTCTACGGCTGGCACGTCAACCGCTTCACCGACAAGGAAGTCGGCTCGCCCGTCAAGGTCCCCGACGTCCCGACCTGCGAGCTGAGCGCCTGCCGCGTCGGCGATCGCATCCTGCTGGTCTCCCGCCACGACGATGACGGCCTCGAGTACCGCTGGCTCACCTTCAAGGACAACGACCCGGCCAAGCCGTCGGTCACCCCGGCCGTGAAGCTCGACGCCCGTTCCCTGGTGCCCCCGGGCCTGGGCGTCGATCCCGCCGACGGCCGCATCCTCCTCGTCAGCTCCATGCCCAACTCCCGCGGCGCCAACTTCTGCATGCGGATCACGTGGATCTCCGTTCAGGGCGATCGCCTGTGGGAACAGGAGACCAAATGGACCCGCGGCGAGGGCTCCGGAAACGGATGCTGCTCCAGGCCGGTCGTGGCCTTCACCAACGCCGGGCAGCTCAACATCTTCCACCAGGGCGGGCCCGACGGCAACGGCCAGATGATCGCCTACCGCACCAGCCGCGTCGGCAACGACAAGCTCGACGAGGGCTGGCTCACCTGCATGCTCTACGACGTGTGGACCAGGTCCCGCGTCGGGGTTGCCTTCGCCAACGGCCCCCAGGGCGCCATTTACTCCTACCGCTGGGACGCCGGCGGCACCAACAACATGCTCCAGACCGCCCACAACGGCTTCGGGATCGATAACCAGCCCATGCGGGACTTCAACGACGGCGAGAAGATCTCCAAGTGGGGAATCCGCCACTCGATCCTCAACATCCGCAGGGAATAGGCCCCAACGCACCTCTCCCGGCACCGCAAACAGCCTTTACCAACCATCGGGCGATCCTGTATCCTGTCGGCGGTGAACTTCCCCTCTCTGCGGATGCTCGCGGCCGTGGTCGCTCTCTCCCTGTCCGGGGGAGCCGCGATCGCATCACCCTCCCCCACCGAGCCTCCCGCCGGCACGGTCTGCCCCGTCAGCGGCAAGCCCGTGGATGCCGCGGTCTCGAGCCAGGATGAAGGCAAAGAGGTCTTCTTCTGCTGCGAGGAGTGCAAGAAGAAGTTCATCGCCGACCCGTCGGCCTACCGGGTAGTGAAGGTCGCTCAGCCCCAGATCCCCGCCGAATCTCCGCCAGTTCCCCAGCCCCAGCCCCAGCCCCAGCTCAAACTCCAGGCCCCGCCCGCTGACGCTCCGGCCACCGCGCCGGCCGCCGCCCCGCCCGCGCCGATTCCCCCGGCCGCCGCGACTTCCAGCCCCTCCGCGCCCCCGGTCGGCCAGCGCCTCTGGCTCGCCGCGGGAAAGCTTCACCCGATCGTCGTGCACTTCCCCATCGCGCTGCTCGCGGTCGCCGCGCTGTTTGAGTTCGTTCGCCTGCGCCGGGGCGTGCACCGGCCCTCGGGCCCGGCGCTGGCCTGCCTGCTGCTCGGGGCGATCGGCGCGGTCGCCGCGGCGATCCTGGGCTGGAGCAGCGCCCAGACCGCCGGATACAGCGGCTCGACCGAGTGGATCCTGACAACCCACCGCTGGCTCGGCGTTTCGACCGCGATCTTCGGTGTACTGGCCGCGGCCGTCGCGATCCTCTCGCGCGTCTGGGCCGATCCACGGCTGCTCAACGGCTACAGGGTCGCCATGGTCTTCGCGGTGATCCTCGTCGGCGTCGCCGGGCACTTCGGCGGCTCGCTCGTGCACGGCGAAACGTACATCTCCGATGCGATCGCCCAGGCCCTCGGACGCGACGGCGCAGCCGAGAACCAGGGCGGCGTCCTGCTCGCCGGCGGCCCGGGCAAGGTCGACTTCCGCCGGGATATCGAGCCCATCCTCGTCAAGCGCTGCTTCCAGTGCCACACCGGGGAGAAGCCCGAGGGGGACCTCAACCTGATGTCGCGCGAGGCCGCGGTCAAGGGCGGAAAGTCCGCCAAGCCCGCCGTCGTTCCCGGGAACGCCGCCGCCAGCTACCTCTACCATCTGATCGCCGGCCAGGATCCCAAGAAGCGCATGCCGCCCAAGGGCGGCGCGCTCCCTGACGATCAGATCGCGGCGATCAAGGCCTGGATCGACCAAGGCGCCGCCTGGAACAGCGGCCTGCACGCCGGGGAGCACTGGCACTGGGCCTACCGCGAGCCGGTCCGCCAGAACCCCCCGCCGGTCAAGGACACCGCCTGGCCGCGCAACCCCATCGACCACTTCGTCCTCGCCCGCATCGAGGCCGAGGGCCTCACACCCTCGCCCGAGGCCGACCGCCCCACGCTTATCCGCCGCCTCAGCCTCGACCTCACCGGCCTCCCGCCCTCAATCGCCGAGGTCGACGCCTTCGTGAACGATCGCAGCGCCTCGGCCTACGAGAAGCTCGTCGACCGCCTGCTGGCCTCCCCCGCCTACGGAGAACGCTGGGCCCGCGTCTGGCTCGACCTCGCCCGCTACGCCGACAGCCACGGCTACGAGAAGGACTCCCTGCGCGTGATGTGGCCCTACCGCGACTGGGTCATCAACGCCTTCAACGCCGACCTGCCCTTCGACGAGTTCACCATCGAGCAGCTCGCCGGGGACATGCTCCCCAGCCCGACCGGCGAGCAGCTGGTCGCCACCGGATTCCACCGCAACACCCAGACCAACGAGGAAGGCGGCGTCGACGATGAGGAGTTCCGCGTCGATGCGGTGATCGATCGCACCAACACCACCGGCTCGGTCTGGCTGGGCTCCACCGTCGGCTGCGCCCAGTGCCACGACCACAAGAACGATCCGCTCAAGCAGAAGGAATACTACTCCCTCCTGGCGATCTTCAACCAGGACTCCATCGACGTCCGCAAGATCAGCACCATCGAGCGCTACGCCGCCGGCGCTATGATCGACTACCCCCGCGACGGCAAGTTCGCCGAGCTCGATTCGGTCACCGCCGGGATCGCCGAACTCGACGCGGTCATGAACGCCCGCACCCCCGCCCTCGACGCCGAGCAGGCCGCGTGGGAGGAATCGACCCGCCAGAAGCTCGGCCGCTGGAAAGTCCTCACGCCCTCGCGCTTTGTCTCCGAGGCCGGCGCCACCCTCAGCCTCCAGGACGACGGCTCGGTGCTCGCCACCGGCCCGAACCCCGAGATGGACACCTACACCGCCGACTGCGACCTGCTCCCCGGCGAGATCACGCAGATCCGCATCGAGACCCTGACCGATCCCTCGCTCGCCGGCGCAGGAGTCGGCCGCGCCAACAACGCCAACTTCGTGCTCACCGAGTTCGCCGCCTCCCTGCTCGGCGCTGCCGACGGCCGGCCCGCCGGCGGCCCCGACATCCAGCAGCAGCTGGCGTTCTCCGGCGCGGTCGCCGACTACGAGCAGCGCGGCTACGGCGGCGGCGGAGAATTCCCGATTGCCCACGCCCTCGACGCCGATGCCAGATCGGGCTGGGCCATCGGCGGCAAGAACAACGAGCCGCACGCCGCGGTCTTCCACCTCGCCCAGCCCCTGCGCGTGCAGGCCCCCTCCACGCTCCGCGTCGTGATGAAGCAGCAGTGGGGATCCAGCCACTGCATCGGACGCTTCCGGCTCGCCGTCTCCGGCGAGCCCTCCGCCGACGCCGACCTGATCGCCGCCGTGCCCTCCGCCGTGCTCGCCGCCCTGCCCGTCCCCG
Source organism: Phycisphaerales bacterium (assembly GCA_044221545.1). Taxonomy (GTDB): domain Bacteria; phylum Planctomycetota; class Phycisphaerae; order Phycisphaerales; family UBA1924; genus JAEUJB01. The sequence continues at coordinate 79,013 of JBGAOZ010000009.1, read as the reverse complement.
CCGCGCAGCGCACCGAAGCCCAACTCGCCGCCGTCCGAGACCACTTCCGCTCGATCGCCCCCTCCCTGGCCCCCACGCGCGATCAGCTCGCCGCCCTCCGCGCGCACAGGTCCGAACTGGTCGCCGCCCAGGCCCTCATCATGCAGCGCAACGACACCCCGCGCCAGACCCACGTCTTCGTGCGCGGCAGCTTCCTTTCCCCCGGCGACACGGTCGAGCCCGCCACGCCCTCCTACCTGCCCCCCATGCCCGCCGGCGAGCCCGTCAACCGCCTCTCGTTCGCCCGCTGGCTCGTCGATCCGCGCAACCCCCTCACCGCCCGCGTCACCGTCAACCGCTTCTGGGAGCAGCTGTTCGCCAAGGGGATCGTCGAGACCGTCGAGGACTTCGGCCCCCAGGGCGATGCTCCCTCAAACCCCGAGCTGCTCGACTGGCTCGCCACCGAGTTGGTCCGCAACCAGTGGAGCATCAAGCAGACCCTCAAGACCATCGTCACCAGCGCCACCTACCGCCAGTCCTCCCGCGTCACGCCCGAGTTGCTCCAGAAGGACCCCTACAACCGCCTGCTCGCCCGCGCCCCGCGCTTCCGGGTCGAGGCGGAGATGATCCGCGACGTCGGCCTCACCGCCAGCGGCCTGCTGGTCCGCACCATCGGCGGGCCCAGCGTCTTCCCCCCCCAGCCCGAGGGCACGTGGACGCAGATCTACAACGGAGACCGCTGGATCGAGAGCACCGGCCCCGACCGCTACCGCCGCGGCATCTACACCTTCTGGCGCCGCACCTCGCCCTACCCCGCCTTCTCGGGCTTCGACGCCCCCAGCCGCGAGATCTCCTGCACGCGCCGCCCGCGCACCAACACGCCCCTCCAGGCCCTCACCACCCTCAACGACCCCGCCTTCGTCGAGATGGCCGCGGCCCTGGCCCGCCGCATGCTCACCGAGGGCGGACCCTCCACCGCCTCGCGCGCCTCCTGCGGCATGCGCCTCTGCATCGCGCGCCAGCCCACCAAGCCCGAGCTCGACCGGCTCTGCGCCCTCTACGAGCAGGAACTGGCCCGGTACCGCGGCGACTCGGAATCCGCCAGGAACATGGCCGCCTTCGGGGTCGCCGGCGCCGGCGGCCAGTTCGACCCCGCCGAGGTCTCCGCCTGGACCGTGGTCGCCAACGTCCTCCTCAACCTCGACGAGACCCTCACCCGGCAGTAGCAGCGCACGCTCCGCGGCGCGGGCCGCGGGCCCGACAGGACCCCCGCACCATGCAGCCCGAATTCATCCATCCCCTGCTCGCCCAGACGCGCCGCCAGTTCTTCCGCGACTGTGGCCTCAAGCTCGGCGCGGTGGGCCTGGCCTCGCTCCTCACGCCCCGAGCCCTCGGCCAGCCCGGCGTCGCCCCCCTCAACCCCCTCGCGCCCCGCCCCTCCCACTTTGCCCCCAAGGCCAAGAGCATCATCTACCTGTTCATGAACGGCGCGCCCTCGCAGCTGGACCTCTTCGAGAACAAGCCCACCCTCACCAAATTCGATCGCCAGCCCATCCCCGAGGAGTACACCAAGGGCGAGCGGTTCGCCTTCGTGCGCGGCACCCCCAAGATCCTCGCCTCTCCCTACAAGTACGCCAAGGCCGGCCGCTGCGGCGCCGAGATCTCCGAACTGCTCCCCCACACCGCCTCGATCGCCGACGAGCTGTGCATCGTCCGCTCCTGCAAGACCGACGCCTTCAACCACGCCCCCGCCGAGCTGTTCATGAACACCGGCCTCGCCCGCGTCGGACGGCCCAGCATGGGCTCGTGGCTCACCTACGGCCTGGGCTCGGAGAGCCAGGACCTCCCCGGCTTTGTCGTGCTCCTCTCCGGAGGCGGCCAGCCCTCCGGCGGCTGCTCCTGCTGGTCCAGCGGCTTCCTGCCCACCGTCTACCAGGGCGTCCAGTTCCGCTCCAAGGGCGATGCCGTCCTGTTCACCAGCAACCCCGGCGGGATGTCCCCCGCCGCGCGCCGAGAATCGCTCGACGCCCTCCGCGATCTCAACCAGATCCGCCTCGACGAGACCGGTGACCCCGAGATCGCCACCCGCATCAACTCCTTCGAGATGGCCTACAAAATGCAGTCCAGCGTGCCGGACCTCCTGGACATCTCCGGCGAAAAACCCCAGACGCTCGAGAGCTACGGCGTCGAGCCCGGAAAGGCCTCGTTCGCCGCCAACTGCCTGCTGGCCCGCCGGCTCGTCGAACGCGGCGTGCGCATCGTCCAGCTCTACCACCGCGGCTGGGACTCCCACGGCACCGGCACCGGCGACGACATCATGCACTCGCTCCCCGAGCGCTGCAAGGAGACCGACCAGGCCTGCGCCGCCCTCGTCAAGGACCTCAAGGACCGCGGACTGCTCGAATCCACCATCGTCGTCTGGGGCGGAGAGTTCGGACGCACGCCCGTCAACGAGGCCCGCAACGGGTCGAAGTTCCTCGGCCGCGATCACCACCCCCACGCATTCACCATGTGGTTCGCCGGCGCCGGCATCAAGAAGGGCGTCAGCATCGGCAAGACCGACGACCTGGGCTACTTCGTCGCCGAGGATCCCCTCCACGTGCACGACCTCCACACCACCCTCCTGCACCTCATGGGCATCGATCACAAGAAGCTCACTTACCGCTTCCAGGGCCGGGACTTCCGACTCACCGACGTGCACGGGGAACTCTTCCCCAAGATGCTCGCCTAGCGCCCGGGCCCTCCCGCCCGCTCCAGGCCGATCCGCGGGCCAATCCCGCCCTCCCCCCGGGGACCGGGCGGGCCATCGCCGGCGGGCCCGATCTTTCCAGCGCCGAATTCGCAAGATCCCGCCGGATCAGCCACATCATCCAACGACCTGCGACTCTGGCCGCCGTCCGTCCTCTCCCCCCTCCTCGCTCCGGGGCGGCGGTCGAGTCGCCCCCCTCCGGTTCGCAGCGCAGGAGAGCTGAACGCCCCGTGGGAAGGGCCGTTCGGGAGATTGAAAAATGCGTCCTTTGTCCCGCGGAATTTCACCGGCCCGCACGTTTCCTCTCGCGCACCTGGCAGCGCTGGCCGGGCTGTGCCCCCTTGCCTCGCACGCCGGGGCACAGGCCATCCCCTTCGGGGACCTTGCCTTCGATCTTGTCCCGGTCGCCCAGGGCTTTGTCGCCCCCGACCAGGTCACCCACGCCGGGGACCACTCCGGCCGGCTCTTCGTCGTCGATCAGGTCGGCAAGGTCTGGATCGTCAAGGACGGCCAGGTGCTCCCCCAGCCCTTCCTCCAGATCCAGCCCCCCGAACTGGTGAACGTCAACCTCGGCTACGACGAGCGCGGCCTCCTGGGCCTGGCCTTCCACCCCGACTTTGCGCACAACGGGCGTGTCTTCGTCCGCTACAGCCACCCGCGCCCCGGCTCTCAGGGCGAGCCGTGCTTCGGCACCGGTCGCGGGTGCCACGAGGAGATCCTCGCCGAGTACCACGTCTCGGCGAGCAACCCCGACCAGATCGACCCCGCCAGCGCCAGGGTCCTCCTGCGCATCTCCAAGCCCCAGTTCAACCACAACTCCGGGACGGTCGCCTTCGGGCCCGACGGCTACTTGTACATGGGCATGGGCGACGGCGGCGGCGCCAACGACGGGCTCGCCGACAATCCCCCCTCGCACGGACCGTTCGGCAACGGCCAGAACATCCACGTCCTGCTGGGCAAGATCCTGCGCCTGGATGTCGACCACGGCGACCCGTACGCGATCCCCGGCGACAACCCCTTCGCGAGCGGCGACGGCGCCGACGAGGTGTTCGCGTACGGGATGCGCAACCCCTTCAACTTCTCGTTCGATGACGGCCCGGGCGGCTCGGGCGAGCTCTGGCTGGGAGAGGTCGGGCAGAACCTGTTCGAGGAGGTGGACATCGTCCACAACGGCGGCAACTACGGCTGGGTGCTCAAGGAGGGGTTCCACTGCTTCGACCCCTTCAACCCCAACGTCCCGCCGCCCACCTGCGACTCCACCGGGCTGATCGACCCGGTCGTGGAGTACGACCACGTCAACGGCGGGATCGCCGTCGTCGGCGGGGCGGTCTACCGCGGCGCCGACTTCCCCGGCCTCCGCGGCATCTACCTCTTCGGTGACTTCAGCACCACGTTCAACGGGCCCGACGGCCACCTGTTCTACATCGACACCACCCAGCCGCAGCACCAGATGCTCCGCCCCCTGGTCAAGGGCTCCACCGCGCCCCTGGGGCTGTTCGTCAAGGGCACCGGCCGCGACGAGGAGGGCAACATCTACTTCACCGTCGCCCAGACCCTCGGGCCCTCGGGAACCACCGGCGTCGTCCTCAGGATCACCCGCTGCGCAGCCGATTTCAACGGCGACGGCCGCATCAACCAAGCCGACTACGACGGCTTCATCGAGTCCTTCGTCGACGGCGGGGACGCCGCCGACGCCGACCACTCGGGCTTTGTCGACACCGACGACTTCACCGAATTCGTGCACCAGTTCGAGAGCGGCTGCTCGCAGACCGCCGGATGACCCCGATCCGCGCACAGGAGACCGAAGGTCATGCACACAGCCCGGATGCGTCACCCGGCGACCCCGTTCGCCGCCGCCGTCGGCGTGCTCACCCTCGCCGGAGCCGTCGGCGCGGATGTGGTCACCGTCACCGCCGACCGGGACAACACCGTCTTCCAGTCCGGCGATCCCCAGGCGCAAAAGAGCAACGGCGGCGGCTTCCTCTTCAGCGGGAACAACTCCTCCTCGCAGGCCCGGCGGGCGCTGGTGCACTTCGACGTGGCGTCGGCGATCCCGGCCAGCGCCACCGTGAACGGCGTCACGCTGACCCTGTACCTGAACAAGTCCGTGTCCGTCACGACCACGACGAGGGTCCACCGCCTGGCGGCGGGCTGGGGCGAGGGGACCTCCAACGCCGGGGACCCCGGCGGATCCGGGGCCGACCCGACTCCCGGGGATGCCACGTGGCTGTTCAACTTCTTCAACTCCTCGTCGTGGAGCACGCCCGGGGGCGACTATGCCGCCACGCCCAGCGCCTCGGCCTCGCAGACCGCCCTGGCCGGCCCCAAGACCTGGACCGGCGACCAGCTCACGCAGGACGTGCGCGACTGGATCGCCGACCCTTCCACCAACCTGGGGTGGGTCCTCGTCGGGGATGAATCGACGTTCCAGACCGCGAGGCGGTACGACTCGCGCGAGGTCGGCACGCCCGCCAACCGCCCGAGCCTGACGATCGAGTTCACACCCTGCCGCGCCGACTTCGACCATACCGGCTTTGTCGACACCGACGATTTCGATGCCTTCGTGCACGCCTTCGAGCTCGGCGGTGACGATGCGGACTTCGACCAGTCCGGCTTCGTCGACACCGACGACTTCGACGCCTTTGTCCACGCCTTCGAGCAGGGCTGCTGACCACCGGCCCCGAGGCATCACGAGCTCCTGTGCGCCCCGCCCCTGTTTGTGTCTCTCTTGTTGAGGGGCGACAGGGGTGGGGTCGTTTTTGGAGCCGCGCGGGCGTGGCCGGTCCGGCCCGGGCGGGCGTGGACCCGTACAATCACGGCCGAACCCGCACACCGCCGGCACAGGAGGCCGCCCATGCCGTTTTACACCAGGCTCGGGATCTTGCCCAAGAAGCGTCACGTCCAGTTCCGCCGCCCCGACGGCGCGCTGTACTCCGAGGAGCTCTTCGGCACCGAGGGCTTCTCCGGCCCCTCGAGCACCATGTACCACATCCACCCGCCGACCCAGGTCTACGGGTGGAAGCCCATCTACTCGACCAAGGTCGAGTACCTCGAGCAGGACATCATGCGCATGCGCCACGTGATGACCGGCGGGCAGAAGATGGCCCCCAAGGGCGACTTTGTCACCGGCCGCGTGGTGCTCTTCGGCAACGCCGACTGCGAGATGGCGGTCTGCAACCCCGCCGAGCAGCTCGGGTATCACTTCAAGAACGCCCAGGGCGACGAGTGCATCTTCATCCACTACGGCTCGGGCCTGTGCCACACGATGATGGGCACGCTGCGCTTCGGGCCCAAGGACTACCTGATGATCCCCAAGGGGGTGATCTACACGATCGTGTGGGACAGGCGGGCGGAGAAGGTGGGGCTCGGCGCCGATGGCACGCCCGCCGACGGCGGACCCTCCTTCGAGAACACGCCGTACGGCCGCTACCTGCTCATCGAGACCGCCAACGGCAGCCACTACGGGCCGCCGCACCGCTACGTGAGCAAGGACCACGGCCAGTTCCTCGAGCACGCCCCCTACTGCGAGCGCGACCTCAGGCTTCCCGAATTGCCCCTGACGTGGGACCACAAGGGCGACCACCCCGTGCGCATCAAGGCGCGGGACCTGGTCCACGAGTACATCTACCACTACCACCCGCTGGACATCGTCGGCTGGGACGGGTGCTTCTACCCGTACATCTTCAACATCGACGACTTCTCGCCGATCACGGGCAAGCTGCACATGCCCCCGCCGATCCACCAGACGTTCGAGGCCCACAACTTCGTCATCTGCTCGTTCTGCCCGCGGCTGCTGGACTATCACCCCCAGTCGATCAAGGTGCCGTACAACCATTCGAACCTCGACTCCGACGAGGTGCTGTACTACGTGGAGGGGAACTTCGGCAGCCGCAAGGGGATCGAGGTCGGCTCGCTGACCGCGCACCCGCAGGGGATCCCGCACGGGCCGCACCCCGGGACGATCGAGGCGAGCCTAGCCGCGACCGCGACCGCCGAGCTGGCCGTCATGTGCGACACCTTCCGTCCCCTGTTCCCCACGAAGGCGGCGATCGAGCTGGACGATTCGAAGTACCCGGCGAGCTGGCAGGGGGAGCACTTCCCCGGCATTTCCAGCGGGAAGATGCACCTCAACGGCGTGACCGTCCCCCCGATGCACGCGGCGGCCTTCCCCGCCGAGGTCAAGCCCGGCGCGGTGATCAAGGCGGATGTGTCGGCGATCCTGATCCCGATGCCGGGTACCGAATCGACCAACGGAGCGGCGAGCACGGGACCGGCGGGGGCGAAGACCTCGACGTCGAACGTCTGGGCGCCGTGATGGGCCTCTTGATTCCGGTCGTTTCGGGGCGGAGGTCGATGACCGCTTCCGTGCGCACAGAAGTGGATTTGTCACCAGATGCGTTTAACGCCTCCGTGGGGCGTCCTCGCGGGGGAGGGTCCGTGGGTCCACCCCGGTGCGCGGAAGGGCTCAGCGGCCGTTGTAGTGCACAGCACTTTTTGTGCGCAGAATCTCTCGGAAAATCGCGGGTTCTGTGCGAGTCGTGCCCCGCGGGTTGCCAGGGCGCGGCCGGAGGGGGCGGGGAACCGGCAGCTTCAGGCCGGGGCCTCCCGCCACGAGCCGGGGTCCTGCGATTTCCAGTAGACCAGCTTCAGGTCGCCCGTCAGGCGGTCGGCGCCGTAGATGTCCATCCGCTCCTGGCCGATGCTGCTCGGGACGGCGGCCCAGACGGGGGAGGAGTCGGCGAACGTCCCGGTTCGCAGCGTGCTGATGATCCACCCCGCGGGGTTGTCGGTGGTCATGGTCATGGGGTTCCACCAGTAGACCACGAGGCTGCCATCGGCATCGATCCCGCCGATGTTGAGCGAGGCCCAGCGGGTCGCCCAGCCCACCAGGGAGGTGGGCCGCAGCGCCGGGCCCCCGAAATCCCGCGTGAAGTTGATGATCTGCCAGTTACCCGGACCCAGGTCGGGCGTCCACCAGATCGCCAGCAGGTCCCCGGCCTGGCCGGTCGTGAAGATGTTGGTGGCATCCCAGTAGGCGGTGTAGACCGAGAGGCTGCCGGTGAGCGGGCCCGAGCCCGTGCTCGCCGAGAGGTTGGCGACGCCCCAGTTCGCGCCCCCGTCCCCGTTCCAGATCCCCTGGAGATTGCCATCGGCATCGAGCCCGACGATGTTGATCCCGCCCCAGCGCTGCGAGTAGCCAAAGACGCGACCGGCGAACACCGGCGCTGTGAGGCCGGCGGCGGCGAGCGCCTGGCCGGCGTTGATGGTGGAGTACCCCGCCGCGCTGGGGTCGCGGGCGAGCACGATCCACTGTGCCGAGGCGCTCAGGCCGGCGAGCACGGAGGTCTCCAGGCCCGCCCCGGAGCCCTGCGGGCCGGAACTGCCCGAGGGGACGATCTGCACCAGGTCCGAGACCGGCGCGCCGTCGAGCAGGTCGGACATGAACTGGGCGGTGACGAGCACGGATGGGGCGCTGTAGCCGTGGGAGATCCGGACCAGGCCCATGGAGGTCGGGACGAGGATCGCCGATCCGTCGGGGATCGGATCTCCGGTCAGCGCGGGCAGGGCCATCGCGCGGCTGACGTTGATCCGCGCCCGCAGATCGGGGGTGCTCGCCTAGTCCTCCTCGGAGATGATGAGCTCCCCGTCGGCGTTGCGCCGGCAGGCGCTGTCCGAGGAGCCCGTGCTCGCGATCCCGGTGGGGAGCGAGACGGCGGCGAGCTGGAGGTTCCCAGGGCGGGATCGAGGGCCAGCGAGGTGGAGCTGAAGCGCAGGCTGGCGGTCCGGGCGACGCCGATCCCGTCGGTCAAGGAGACATCGAACCCGGTCCGGCCCGCGGCGTAGACGGGGCAGCGGTAGGTGAGCGTGTCCCCGGGACCATCCGCAGGGTCTGTCCGTCGGAGAGCCCGGGGATGCCGTCGATCTGGACGGTGCCGGTTTCCGCGGGCTCAAAGTCAAACAGGATCACATCGCCGTCGGCATCCGAAGCGCCCGTGAGGGCGAGCATCTGGTCGTAGGAGATCGACATGACCGGCACGGTGCCGTCGTAGGTGACGTGCTCGGCGAAGCGCGGCCGGGTTTCCTGTTCCAGCGCGGGCGCGGTCGGGGCGGCGTCCAGGTAGGTGCGGGGTTCGAGTCTTCGCAGTTCAAGGATGCGGGGTGGACGGCTCCGACGTTGTGGGGCCGGGCGGGGCGCATCGCGTGCTCCCGGGCGGCGAGCACGAGGCCGATGCCGCACGCTCGGCACCGTAGACCGGCAGGGAGCGTCTGCAGGCCTTGAACGGAGAGCTAACCCCGGGCGGCGGTCAGTTCGGCGTAGAGCTCATCGTCGATGCCCAGGTACTCGCGCATGTGCTTGTCGTAGTTGGCGGCATCATCATCGCGGGAGAGGTCCAGGCGCAGCTCGTTGATGACCTTGGTGCCCTGGGCGATCCAGGCGGTCCAGGTTTCCATCGAGATGTTGTCGCCGATCCACTGTCCTACCGCGCCGCGGAAGGGGGGGCGGGCCATCCGGGTGCCTGGCCTGCCGGTCTTGCGGCAGATGAAGGCGCCGGCGAGTTCAGCGCCGGCTGCGCCTCGGGCATTCCCAGCGCCGGCTGCACCGATGCCCGTCCCCGGGCCGATGCTGGGCTTGACCTGGGGCTTGATCTCGGGGATCGGTTCGCCGAGCGTGGCGAGAAGTTCGCCGATGGCCTTCATGGGCATGCGGTCCCCGCGATCGGCGGCGATCCCGTAGCCCTGGGTGAGCACGCGGGCGGCGGACTTGGGGTCCCCCGCATCGATGAGGGACTGGCCGGCGAGCTGGTAGGCCTTGGACATGGCGGCGTTGAGCTCGTAGGAACGGGTGTAGGCGCGGGCGGCGTCGGCGTGGCGGCCGGCGTCGCGGTAGGCGTTGCCGAGGCTGAACCAGGCCATGTCGTTGTCGGGGTCGGCCCCGGGTCGGACCATGGCTTCGAACTGGGCGATGCGCTGGGTGATCGCGGGCGTAGGGTCCATGCCGGATGATAGAGAGCGCGGTGCCGGTTGTCGGGGTGCGCTCGCCGGCCAGTCGCGGGAGGCCTCGTCGTGGCGGCCGCGTGGTCTTAGCCGTCGAGGGTGTGCGTGCCGTGGGTCATCGCGGCCCCGGCCCGGAGCGTGGCGGCGATCAGGGTGGTCTCGGCCAGCTCGCGCTCGGTGGCGCCGGCCTGCTTGGCCTTGGTGGAGTGGATCTGGATGCAGTAGGGACACTGCGTGGTGAGGGCGACGGCGACGGCCATGAGCTCCTTGTACTTGAGGGGGATCGTGCCGCCCTTGAAGGGCGCCTCGTCGAAGGCGACGAAGGCCTTGAAGGCCTCGGGCGCCAGCTCGCCGAGCTTCTGGAACTTGGACAGGTTCTTCATGTCGTACATCTCGATCTCCTTTGTGCGTTGCGTTGGCCCACCGGGTTGAGCGTGTTCGCACGCCGCAACGCACGAGGCGAAACCTAAGCGTGGATGCGCGGGCCGAACAGTGCACTCCAGGTGCACCCGGGGTGTACTGCAGGTACACTGTGCCCTTGCGGGGAATCAGCATGGCGCACGCACGAACCAAGTCGGTCGCGGAGTTGTTCGGACTGCCCGAGGCGCCCCGGACGGGGCGGGAGCGGCTGATCGCGGCGGCGATCGAGCTGTTCTACCGGCGCGGGTTCGGTGCGGTGGGCGTCGACCAGGTGATCGCGGCCGCGGGCGTGACCAAGACGACGTTCTACAAGCACTTCGAGGGCAAGGACGACCTGATGGTCGCCGCGGTGCGGCGGCGGGATGAGTGGGAATCGCAGGCCTGGGCGCGGGCGGTGCGCGAGCTTGCCGGGGAGGACCCGGCCGCGCAGCTGCTGGCGATGGTGGACGTGATGGACCTGTGGTTCAACGACCCGGACTTCGGGGGTTGCATGTTCATCAACGCGGCGTCGGAGTTCCCCAACCCGCACGACCCGGTGCACCAGGCGGCGGCGGAGTACAAGCGGCGCACGCGGGACCGGTGCCGGGACCTTGCCCGGGCGGCCGGCGCCGAGGCGAGCGCGGCCGAGGCGTTCGCGGATTGCTACACGGCGCTGATCGAGGGGGCGCTGGTGCTGCGGCAGACGCACGGGCGCAACGATGCGGCGCGGGTGGTGCGTCCGGCGGTGGAGCAGCTGGTACGGGCGCACCTGCCGGGGGCGGGGAAGAGGGTGGGGAAGGCGCGGCGGTGAATGGGTGCAATCAGGAGTCGCCGGGCCGGGCGGGTCAGTGCATCACGTGGTTGGGCCAGAGCACAATGATCGAGCCGTAGATGAATGCGACCGTGAGGTTGATCGCCAGCAGCAGTGCGAACGTGCCGAGAAAGGGCAGGATGAGCCGCCACGATCGGCGTGCGGGGCATTGTCGCGGGTTCTTGGAGTGGATCCATCGGCCGGCCGCAGCTCCGGCGATGCTGCCGATGACGATCGCGGCGGGGACAACCACCAGGAGCAACGCCCGTTGCTCACTGCCCCGGAAGAGCGCAGCCAGAATGAGGGCGAGCGGAGTGCCGGGGAGTCCGATCGACATCGCCAGCGGCCAGCCCGAGCGCGGGGCGGGGGGTTTGAGCGGTTGCGATGTGCCGCACTCGGGGCACTGAAACGGAGAAGCTCTCGAAGAACGCAGTCCCGCGAGGTCATACCCGCATGAGTGGCAGCGCGGCCCATCCATCGCACGAATGCTATTCTCCCCGCGTGCCGAGCGAGCGCGATGACATGCTGGCGGTTTCCGTGGCGGGCGTGGCGCTGCGCAACCCGGTGATGCTCGCCGCGGGGACGTGCGGGTATGTCGATGAGATGGCCGAGGTGCTCGACCTCACCCGCATCGGCGGGCTTGTCACAAAGTCCATTACCGCCCAGCCGCGCGAGGGGAACGCCACCTGGCGGATCATCGAGGCGCGCGGGGGGATGCTCAACGCGATCGGGCTGGCGAACGTGGGGGTCGATGCGTTCGTGCGCGACTACGCGCCCAAGATTGCCGCCGCGAACCGGCGGGGAGTGACGGTCATCGGGTCGGTCGCGGGGTACGCGATCGATGAGTATGCGCGGGTGTGCGCGGCGATGGATGGGATCGAGGGGATGCCGGCGGTGGAGCTGAACGTGTCGTGCCCGAACGTGCACGGCGGGTGCGAGTTCGGGGCCGATCCGCGGCTGCTCGCCGAGTTGCTCCGCGAAGTCCGCCCGGTGCTCAGGAACAAGAAGCTGTTCGTCAAGCTCAGCCCGATCGCGACGCCGACTTCTTCGTCGGGGGGGCAGCCCGGCATCATCGAGATCGCGCGGGCGGCGGTGGAATGCGGGGCCGATGCGCTGTGCCTGTGCAACACGATGCCGGCGATGGCGATCGATGTGCGGACGCGCCGGCCGCGGCTGGCGAACCGAACGGGGGGGCTGTCGGGGCCGGCGATCCATCCGATCGCGGTCAAGATCGTCTACGATGTGTACCGCGCGGCGTGCAGGCAGGGCGGGACGCCGATCGTGGGAATCGGGGGCGTCTTGACGTGGGAGGATGCGGCCGAGTTCGTGCTCGCGGGGGCGACGGCGGTGGAGATGGGGTCGGCGCTGTTCGCGGATCCGCGATCGGCGGCGAGGGTGGTCAAGGGTCTTGGCGGGTGGGTGCGGAGCCAGGGCGCGGGGTCGATCCGGGAGCTGGTGGGGGCGGTCATTACCGAGTGAGGTTGAAACATGCGAGCGATTCCGGGGACGGCGCGGGTGGTTGCCGCGGTGGGGGTGCTGGTCGGGACGTGGGCGTCGTGTGGGAGCGCCCAGCCGGCGGGGGTGAGCGCCGCGGGCAGGGTCCAGGACGCGGGCAGGGTCAAGGATGTCGCTTCGCTGCTCGGGCCGATCCGGGAGCAGGACAAGGTGCCCGCGCTGGCCGGGGCGATCGTGACGCTCGATGGGCTCGAGGCCCTGGGCGCGTTGGGCGTGCGGGCGAGCGGTCATGAGGAGAAGGTGCAGCCGTCGGACCGGTTCCACCTGGGCTCGTGCACGAAGGCGATGACGGCGACCCTGATCGGGATCCTGGTCGAGCAGGGGAAGCTCTCGTGGGACCTCAAGCTGGGCGAGGCGTTCCCCGAGCTGACGGGCATGAGCGAGAAGTACAGGGATGTGACGCTGGCCGAGCTTCTCACGCAGCGATCGGGCGTGCCGGCGGATCTGCAGCGCGACGGGGTGTGGAACCGGATGTGGCGCGGCGAGGGATCCCTGGTCGACCAGCGCCGGCTGGTCACCAAGGCCGTGCTGGGGTGGGGGCCGGACCACGACAAATCGACGTGGGTCTACTCGAATACGAACTACATCATCGCGGGGCACATCGCCGAGACGGTGACCGGGCGGCCGTGGGAGGAGCTGATGAAGTCCCTGGTGTTCGGGCCGCTGGGGATGACCTCGGCGGGCTTCGGCGCTCCCGGGGCCGAGGGCGCGATCGACCAGCCGCAGGGTCACCGGGCCGATGGGACCGCGGTGGGCGTGGGTCCGGGGGCGGACAATCCGCCCGCGCTGGGTCCGGCGGGGACGGTGCACGCCTCGCTGGAGGACTGGGGCAAGTTCATCTCATTTCACCTGCGCGGGTCCAAGGCAGCGCGCGAGGGGGGGGAGGTCAAGGTCGGCGAGGTGACGGTGCACAGCGCAACGTTCAAGAAACTCCAGACGGCGGTCTCGGGGGGCGGCGTCGACTACGCGATGGGGTGGGGGACCGCGCACCGGCCGTGGGCCAAGGGGCCGGGCGGGGACGACTGGGTATACACGCACTCGGGCAGTAACACGATGTGGTTCTGCACGGTGTGGGTGGCGCCGGAGGCGGGGTTTGCGGTGCTCTCGGCGACCAACAGCGGGGGGCCGACGGCGAGCAGGGCGTGCGATGATGCGGCGGGGGCGTTGATCAAGCAGCACCAGGCCGATGGGGGCAAGTAGGGGTTTGGGAATCCGGGAACCGGGGACCGGGCCGCGGGCTTCTATGGGTGCCGGGCTTGACCGGTGCGGAGAACTTCCCCGTTGTGCAGCCAGGTTGCGACATGTTCGGTCGGGGAGCGGGGGCCCGATGAGCCGGCGGATGCGGGGGACTTCGTGCTGCTCGCCGGGGGCGGTTCGGGCGCGGAGGTGTTGGGCGCGCTGTACCGGCGCCACTACCGCATGATCGCCGCGTACCTGTACCGGCGGACGGGGAACGTGCACGTCGCCGAGGACCTGGCGGCCGAGACTTTCTTCGCGGCGCTGCGGAGCGTGGGCCGCGTGCGGGCGTCGACGGTCCCGGCGCGGTTCTGGCTGCTCCGGATCGCGACCAACGCGGCGAACCGCTGGGCGCGGGATGCGGGTCGGCGGGCGCGGCGTGAGCGGGAGTCCAGGCCGGCCGGGAGCGCGGGGGCGCCGGGGCGGGGCGAGGACCATGAGGTGGTGCGCGAGGCGGTGCTGCGGTTGCCGGAGCGGTTCGGGTCGGTGATCGCGCTGCACTATTTCGCAGCGCTGAGCGTGCAGGAGGTCGCGGTGGTGCTGGGGTGCCGCGAGGGAACGGTCAAGTCACGGCTTTGGCGTGGCAGGGAGATGGTGCGCCGGGGGATCGAGCAGATCGGAGGTGCCGGGTGAGCCGCATCGACGACACCGGCGAGCGGGGCACCTCCGGGGCCCGCAGCGCCGACACGGATGCATCGCTCCGCGCGGTCGGGGGCCTGGACTGGCCGGGCCCGGAGCGCAACGAGCGCATCGAGGAGTTTCTCATGCAACAGGCAAGCGGGGATCGCAGCGCCGGAGCGGTCCGGCGGAGGTTGGGCGTGCGGCTGGGCGTGTGGCTGGGGCTGGGGGCGGTGGTGCTCAGCGGTGTGGTGTACGGCAGCGCGAGGCTGTACCAACGGTACTTCGTGCACCTGACGGTCAACGGGAAGGAGCAGTACCACGAGGTTGAGGCGGGCGCGGACGGGACGGCGCTGATCTCGGTGCCGATGGAGGGGGGCGGCAAGGCGAGGATCCTGGTGGGGCCGGAGAACATCGGCAAGGACGGGGTGATCCACGCGGGCATCGAGGTGCACAAGGACGGGGAAGTGGTCAAGGATCCGCCCACGAAGGTGGAAGGGCCGGTCCGGGAGCCGTCGAAGACCGGGGGCGCGCCCTCGGCCGAGCAACCCAAACCCGCCGCGCCGGAGAAGAAGCCCAACGAGAAACCGGCCGAGAAGCCCCGCGACGAATCGGCCCCGAAATGACGAGCGGGGGCTGAGGCTGCGGTCTCGTCCCGCAGGGGAATCCAGAGAATCTGTCCGTTCTCCCCGCGCATCGGTCGGCGCGGGGTTTCTGTTGCGGCGGGGTTACTGCTCGTCGGGGACGAGCAGTTCCATCCAGACGGGGAAGTGGTCGCTGGGGTGGGGGGTTGGCCGACGGTGGGCGGGTCGCGCCACACGCCCGAGCGGACGATGCCGAGTGTTCGGGAGGGGAGGATGTAGTCGACGCGGAGCTTGAAGCTGGATGTGTCGTCGGCGGCGAGCCCGGGGAGCTGGCGGTCGGAGCTGGGGACGGCGTCTTCCTGGAGCCGGCGCGAGGTGAGCAGTGAGCTCTTGATGGGGCTCTTGTGCGACTGGCCCTTGACGGGGTCGGAGTTGAGATCGCCGATGATGACGAAGTGGGCGCGTTTGTCGAGGCCGCCGGGGGTGTTGGTGTCGTCGACGATGTAGGAAGCGTTCTCGATGTAGTCGGCCCAGAAGCGGATCTCGTCGTGGTTGCGGCGACCGTTGCGGTCCTCGGGGCCGTCGAAGACCGGCGGCGTGGGGTGGCTGCAGAGGAAATGGACGACGGCCTTGTTGGGGAGGCGGACCGGGATGTCCCAGTGGCTCTTGGAGCTCAGGCGGACCTTTGCCTGCTCGTCGGGCGTGAACCAGGGCTTGGCGCCGTCGGTTGCGGGGAGCAGCGCGCCGGGGACAAAGTCCCAGGGCATCAGCCGGAACGTGCGGACTTCTTCGCTCACGATCGCGAGCCGTTCATCGACGAGCAGGGCCATGCCGTACTGGCCGGGGAAGGTGCCGAAGCCCCAGCAGTCCCCGCCGTAGTCGCGGGCATCGGCGCCGGGCTCGGGGTGGGTCCCGTCGGGCAGCGCGGGGGCGGGCGTGGGGTAGCTGGTGGCGATCTTGCCGTTGTTGTCCAGGTCCATGCCGCTGGTGATGCCGGTGTTGACCTCCGCCATGAACGCCTTGAAGTGCAGCGGCTTGAGCTCGGGGGACTGCGGGGTGGCGAGGAAGGTGTCGGCGAACTTCTGGGCGTTCTGGCCGGCGGGGGCGTCGGCGGGGCTGCCGAGCACGCCGGGGAT
Source organism: Phycisphaerales bacterium (assembly GCA_044221545.1). Taxonomy (GTDB): domain Bacteria; phylum Planctomycetota; class Phycisphaerae; order Phycisphaerales; family UBA1924; genus JAEUJB01. The sequence goes on along the minus strand of JBGAOZ010000009.1, from coordinate 62,990 downwards.
GTCGTAGGTGATCTCGTTGAGGAAGATGACGTTCGGGCGGAGGCGCTGGATGAGCTCGGCGAGCGCCCGGAGGCGGGTGTTGTTTCTGTCGGCGATCTCGTCGGTGCGGACGTCCTCGAGGTTGAAGGTCGCGACCCGCAGGAGCTGGCAGGGCTGCGCGGGCGGGGCCGTGTCCTGGGCGCGGGCGGTGGCGCGGGGGGCGCTCAGCGCCGCGATGACGAGGCACGCAACGGTCCAGCCGGGTCGCATCATGTCCCAACGGTATCACGGCTCGCGGCGGGGATCGCTCAGGAGTTGCCCAGCCAGCGCTGCACATCCGGGGAGTCGGGGTGCACGCCCGGGCGGAGCACCCGGCGATCGACGGGCGGCTCACCGACGGCGCGGCTGACGGTGACCATGCTCGAAGCGCCGGCGCCGATCCGCGCGTCCGAGGGGCGGTCGCGGGCCTCGTCGAGCCAGCGGGAGGCCGGATCGGCGCCGCCGGCGGGCCCGGCGGCGATCGGGGGCGCGTGCGAATCCGCGGGCAAGCGCGGGCGCACGAGCACGATGGTTGATGCGGCGAGCACGCCGACGATGGCGAGGGCAGCGCCGGCCCGGGCGAGGCGCCTGGTGTGGCGGCGCCGGCGTACCGCGCCGAGGAACGCGGCGGGCGGCTGGGCGGCGGTCGTGCGCGAGCGGCTTGCGTGCTGGTCGAGCAGTTGCTGGAGTTGGGGATCGTCAGCGGGCATGCTTAGAGCTCCCTTGTACCGCAAGTTCGGTGGTCGCCGCGCGGGCGACGTGCCCGGCGATCGCGCCGGGCGGCCCGGGTTCAATCTGCAGCATCGCGCGCAGCTGCTCGAGCGCCGACTGGTGCTGGGTGGCCAGCGTGCTGCGGCTGCGGTCCAGCGACAGGGCCATCTGGTCGAAGGTCAGGCCCGCGTAGTGCTTGAGGAAGACCACCTCGCGCAGCCGCCGCGGGAGGCGCTGGATCGCGGCTTCCAGCGTTTCGGATCCGGGCGCGGGCGGGGTACGTTGCGCGGGAGGGGATGCTGCGCGGCGGCGGCGAGCCTCGCGCCCGGCGCTGCGCAGGCGGTTGATCGCCGACCTGCGGGTCGCGGTGCCGAGCCAGGCGCGGACGTCCTGGAGTCGGGCCAGGGTCCGGGCGGGCGTGCGGAGGATCGAGCACATGACGGTCTGCACGACGTCCTCGGCCTCGTGGGCCATGGCGGCTCCCAGGACCGCGCGGGCGTAGGCGATCATGGCCGCGCCGTGCAGCTCCCACAGCGCGCGGGCCGCGGATTCATCTCCGCGGCCGATGCGCAGCAGCAACTGGGTCTGGTCGATCGGCGCCTGGCTGGGCAACTGCTTCAATCCCGTTGGATGCTCCCAAGGTCGGCGGGGCTTCGGGCCCGGCGGGCGTGCCGGGGAGGCCGGGCGGTTACTTCAGCTCGGCGAGGCTCTTGCTGAACTCTGCGAGCGTGGAATCGAACTTGGCCTGGCTGGCCCTGGCGCGGTTGAAGTTGGGGAAGATCATGACGGCGAGCTGGCCGAACTCGCCCTTGGCGACGCGATCGGAGAGGCTGTCGAGCCGGGCGGAGACATCGGGCTGGTCCCACGCCTGGTCGATGAGCTTGTAGGCTTCAAAGGTGCGGACGGCCTCGGCCTCGAGTTCGCGGGCGTTCATCTTGGAGATGGCCGCCTGGGCCGCGGAGTGCTCGGTCTGCTCGACGCCGGAGAGCTCCTTGCCGAAGCCGTTGATGAAGTCGGCGCCGGCGGTGGGGCCGGTGTACCGGCGGCCGAGCCAGTCCTTGAGAACGGTGCCCTCGCCGATGATGCACGAGCGGACGCCCAGCGCATCGCGGCCGGCGAGCTTCCGGGCGGCGTCGACCAGCGGGGCGGCGTCGGCCCTGGAGAGCCTGCCGCTACCGATGAGGGTCTGGCCCTCTTCGATGCCGGCGCTGGCGATCGCCATGCCCACGAGGCTGCTGATGAGGATTCCATCGTCCTTGAGCTGGCGGGACATGCGGAGCATGGCGGCGACGCGCTCGGCGGCGTCGGCGGGCTTGCCGTTCATGAGGAGGCTGCGGGCCTCGACGCGCAGGAGGCGGGCGCCGCCGCGGAGCTTGGAGAGGTGGGGCATGACCAGCTCGAAGCCGTTCTCGTAGGCGAGCTCGAAGTCGCAGACGGGCATGCGGCTGGCGAGCAGCAGGTCGCCCATGGCATCGCGGTAGGCGTCCATTCCGGCGGCGACCTTGGTGAACGACTCGGGCATCTTGGCGGGGTCGAGATTGCTGCCGATGGCGTTCCAGTCGATGTCGGCCTTCATGGCGTCCTGGTTCGCGACGGTCCAGGCCTTCCAGTAGACGAGGGCGGCGTTGCGCTGCTCGGCGGGCTTGCCGGGGGGCATCTCCCGGGGGGCGGCGAGCGAGCGGCCGGCGGGCAGCAGGGTTGAGCCGGCGGCCAGGCCGCAGATGATCAGGGTTCGGGAGAATCGGGAGAGGCTGTGCACGGGTTGCTCCTTGCCGGGGCCGGATACCGGCCCGCGGTGTGTGTGATGTGCGATCCTGCACACAAGACACCGCTCCGAGGTGCGTGTACGGACAAAGGGCCGCGCCGGTGGCAGAAATCCCGGGCTGGGGAGAACCCGCACAGCGGCCGAAAACGGGGGCGCGTGAGGGAGCCGGGGGCCGAGAGAGGTCAATGACGCGAGCGAGCGGAAGCTGGAATCCGTGAGATTCTAAGATGAGGATTGCCGCGTTCGCGGCAGGGGAGGATCCGGCGATCCTTGGGTGGCGGGGGGGTGCAGGGTGGCAGGCCATGTCTACTCCCGGGCAGCCCGTCGTGAGCGTCGTGATCCCGACGTACCAGCGTCCGGGGCTGCTGCGGCGAGCGATCGCGAGCGTGCTGGCGCAGACGTACGGGGACTGGGAGCTGATCGTCAGCGATGACCAGCGCGGGCCCAACGCCTCGCGGGAATACGCGGAGGCGGCGGCGCGGGTCGATGCTCGCGTGCGGGTGGTGGAGAATCCCGGGGAGCGCGGGCAGGCGGGGAATCTGAACCACGCGATGCGGCTGTCGCGGGGCGCGTGGATCAAGCCGCTGTGCGATGATGACACCCTGATGCCGGGGTGCCTGGCGGGGCTGCTGGCGGCGGCCGAGCGGCACCCCGGGGCGGCGCTGGTGCAGTGCCTGGCGGAGTTCCACAGGCCCGGCGGCGCGGTGCAGCGCGAGGCGCTGGGGCGGCGCGCGCCGGTGGAGGCGGTGGGCGGGCCCGATGCGCTGCTGGCGATGTACGTGCAGGACGTCGAGATCGGCGCCCCGTCGCAGGTGCTGGCGCGGCGCGACGCGGTGGAGGCCGGGGCGTGGTTCCCCGCGGACCCGCGGATCGTGTGCGGCGCCGACCAGCACTGGTACACACTGCTGCTCCAGCGCGGGGATCTGCTGCTGGTGAACCAGACGCTGGCGGCGCACTATCAGTCCGGGCACGACACGATCACTTCGCGCACGACTCGCGAACAGTCCGAGTCGGAACTCGGGGTGCTGCGGGCGCTGATCGCCGATCAGCTGCGCGGGACTCCGCGAATGCCGTCGCTGCACGCGGTGCACCAGGCGGCGCGGATCCGGTGCGGGTTGTGGCTGCTGAGGCAGGGGAAGCCGGTCTCGGCAGCGAAGACCCTGGTGAAGTGCTGGAGCCCCGCGGGGTGGCGGATGGGGGTGAGGTGGCTGCTGCGCAAGCGGATGCCGGGGCGGTTCCAGATGATCCGGCGCTCGGCGGTGACGGCGGGGGAAGCTCCAACGGGGGCGGCGCCCGCGCGTGGGTGAGGCCGCCACCGCCGACTTCGGTGCGGGAAGCCGGCGGCGGGGAAGGGAGCCCGCGAAACACCGGTTCAACTCTTCATCCAGTCTGCTCGCTCTGCGGTTGGATCGGAGGCGCCCTGCGACATCAAGCGATGCCGGCGTCGATGGGGACGGGCATTCCACGGGAAAAACGCGCGGCTTTGTGCTTGGGATGCCGGGATCAGCTCATTAGACTGCGATGATCGGCGTTGCGCGGGGTGGCGCCAGATGCTGTGCTCCTGAAGGAGTTTGCCATGCGTTCTTCTCGGTTGTTGCCGTCCGCCCTCATCGCGGGGGCCGTGATTGTTGCCGCGGCGATCGTGTCGCTTGCGGGCCCTTTGAACCCCCCGGCGGGTCCTGTGGCGTCGTCGTACAAGACGTTATCGGAGGTAGAGCCGCGGATCGCGGTCAACGCGACCAACACACCACCGGACGGGACGAGCCAGTTCGTCATTTCCCAGCCGGGGTCCTACTACCTGACCGGCAATATCAACGGTGTCGCCGCGAGAAACGCGATCCGGATCACGGCGGCGGGCGTGACGCTCGACCTGGACGGATTCGCGCTCACGGGTGTGGTGGGGAGCAATGCCGGCATTGCCCTGACGAACGGGGCGCAGCGCGTGACTATCCGCAACGGCACCATCTCGGGCTTCGGTCTCGACGGCATCGATGGCGGGTTCAACCTCCACGGACGGTACGAGGGCCTGGTCGCATCGGGCAACGGAGGTGGAGCCTCGGGCAGGTGCGGGATCCGCGCCGGGGGGGATGCCATGGTCACAAACTGCAACGTGTCCTCGAACACCGGAAACGGCACGATCTGCAACGATACCTGCACCATCCGAGACTGTATCGCCACCGCCAACACGGACACCGGCTTTTTCTTCGGCGCGCAGTGCACGCTGGAGGGATGCACCGCGCAGGGCAACACCAAGGCCGGCTACCTGGGCACAAACTTCGGCGTCCTTCAGCGGTGCACCGCGGTCGGCGCCCCGGCGGCGTCGTCCAGGGGGTTCGAAGTGGGCACGGGCTGCCGGATTGTGGACTGCACGGCCTCGGGCTACGCGACGGGGTTCATCATGCCGTCCCGGGGTGTTCTCTCGGGGTGCGTCGCCAGCGCCAACGGCGGGACGGGCATCAGCACGGGAGACTACTGCGAGGTCCTGAGCTGCGCCGCGACGGGCAACGGGGGCTTCGGGATCTCGGTCGGCAGCAACGTCCTTGTCAGCGGATGCAACGCCAACCTCAACACGTCGGACAACATCGCGGTCTTCCAGCGTTGCAACGTGCTTGACTGCGTCGCCAACGGCTCGACCGCCGGCAACGGCATCAATCTCTCGTTCCAGACCAACACGGCGTCGCGCTGCACCGCCAGCGGCAACGCGCTGAACGGGATCTACGCCCAGCAGCGCAGCAGGGTCCTGGACTGCAGCTGCCGGGACAACCAGCAGAACGGCATCCGGGCGAACTTCGCTTCGAGCGCGTCGCGCTGCTACTGCGATGCCAACACCGTCTGCGGCATCATCTGCGATGGCGGCGGCGCGTTCGAGTTCACGGACAACCACTGCGCCGAGAACGGCGGATCCGCATCCGGGGCGGGGATACGCATCTCGGTCGGCCTGGGACGGATCGAAAACAACACGTTGTCGTTCAACTACCGGAACCTGGATGTGCTCGCCGGCGGCACCATCATCGGTCACAACACGTCCACGGCCCCGGGCGCGGGAGGGCATTACAACATCGTCGCCGGAAACTCCTACGGTCCGATCGTCAACGTCGGCGGCGTGGGAGATTTCACCGGCACGCCCAACGCGAATCACCCCATGGCCAACTACACGCACTGACGGCAGGATGGCGGCGGGTGGCGCCGTGGCCGCCTCCACTCCGGACGGCCACGGGATGTTCGAAGATCATCGTGAAAATGGAGCCGCGGGGAATCGAACCCCGGTCCCAGGTCAGTCAGCAGGACGCCTCTACGCGTGTGTCCGGTGGTTTGATCTCGGCGAGCGGGGCTGCCGCCGGCAGCATTCCCGATCACCCAGCCCGCGGAGTTGTCTCATCCGTCCCCCCGAAGGCATCGGGGACGGACCAGCCTGAAGTTTGTGTGACCCCGCCTCATCAGGCGTCGGGCGAGGTCACCACGGCCTTAGTTAGGCCGCGAGAGCGTAATTGCTGTTGGCAATTAATGTGTTGCACGCTTTTTACGAAGGTCCACGTGCGCCTCGACGCGCCACGCCCTGCATCACATGCCCGGTCGAATCCAGTTCGGCCCCAGGTTGTCAAAGAAGTCTGACAGATCATACGCGGGGTGGGAGGCGGCGGCGGGGCGGCCCGCCGGGCGATCATTTGGCGGTGGGTCCCTTGGAGCCTGCCCCGATCGATTCCAGCCGCTTGAGCTGGTTGGCGATCGCGTCTGCCGCCTTGTCCTTCCGCGCCCGCAGGACGATCTCGTAGGCCTGGAGGGCCTCGCGCAGGGTGGGGAACTTCAGCGCTGCCGAGTAGTTCAGGGCCTCGGGATCTTCGATGAGTTTGTCCTGCTGGAGCGCCCAGAGCATCACGAGCGACTCTTCGCGGGCCTCGTCGAGGATCCCGGACTGGGTCTTGGAGTCCGGGTCCGCGGAGCGCACTAGGTAGCGCACGTACTGGCACCGGGTCAGGATGCAGTCGCGGGTCGAGTCCTTGTCGTTGCGGCAGTTCTCCTTGATCAGGTCCAGCCAGGCGGCCCGCGCCTTGGGCTGATCCCCGTCCTCCTCGTACAGGTGGGTCAGTTCGGTGGTGCTGGCGATCCACTCGGGGTTGCCGCCCTCGCGCGTCTTGAGCCTGCCGCGGACGTTCTCGTAGCGGGTGATCGCCTCCTTGTTCTTGCCCCCCTGGGCCAGGGCGCCGCCGATGGCCATCTCGACCTGGCTGGCCGCGATCGGGTCGTTCTTGCTCGTTTCGAGCACGCGCTGGTACAGCTTGATGCCCTGCTCGTAGAGCTTGTTCTCCACCAGCGCCTTGGCGAGGTTCTGGGTCGCGTCCAGGAGCCGCGGGTCGTCGGGCGGAACGAGTTTGGCCAGGTCGTCGATGGCCTGGACGGCCCCGGCGTCGGTTCCGCGGGAGGCCAGGGCCAGGGTGCTGCGGATCTGCTGCTCCGTGTCCTGGATCGCCTGGGCGCGCTTGTTGGCCAGGTAGGTGTCGACGAGGAAGACGGCGATCATCGAGACGATCACCACCAGCACGCCGACGACCGCGATCATGCGGAAGCGGCCGGAGCCCTTGGCCCGCGCGATCGCGCCCTCGAGCTCCTGCTTCTTGGCCTCGGCCTCGTCCTGGGCGCGCTGCGCCGAGGCGCGGGCGCGTTCGACATCGAGCACGGAGCGGTCGGCGGCGACGGTCGACCAGTCCATCCCCGAGCCGATCAGGGTGGCGAGGCGGACGTAGGCCTTGCCGATCTTGACGGGGTTCTCGCGGGCGTCCTTGTCGAGCACGGGCAGGCGCTCCCCGAAACTCCAGTAGGACTGGTAAGGGATGAAGATGGTGTTGAGGACGGTGGCGGCGTCGACGGGCTCGGCGACCGAGTCTTCGGACCGGCCGGGAAGGAGGGCCCAGTCCTCGTAGAACTCGGCGAACTTCCGGGCGTAGAGGGCGCGCCACTGGCGGCTGAGCACTTCCTCGTTGAAGGGCTCGTCGCGGGACGGGACCGGAACGACCAGCAGGCCGGAGCGGGGGACCGGGAGTCTTTCCTGGGCGAGCCGGGCGCCGCGGATCGCATCGATGACGCCGTCGACGCTCTGCTCGTTGGCGGTGAAGAAGACCACCAGCTGGTCGGGCAGCAGCGCGGTGCAGATGCTGCCGCTGTCGGACAGGCCGGTGCGGGAATCGATGAGCACGAAGTCGTACCTGCTGCGCCACTGATCGCGGAGGCGTTCGAAGTACAGGCCGATGTGGTTGCGTGCGAACAGCGAGTTCCAGTCCAGCCCCTGGACCGATGCGACGTAGGTCGGGGCGTTCCTGCCGGCGGTGATGACGCTGATGATCTCTCCGTCGGAGAACGGCCTGCACTCGAGGATGCAGCTTTCCCAGTCGAGCTCGCGGGGCAGTTGCTTGCTCTCGTAGAGTTCCTGGGCCTTGCGTGCCGGCTCGGGGCTCGCGTCGGTGAGCGTGCGCCAGGCGGTGATCAGGTCGACCATGCCGGGGGCCGATTCGCGGGCGTTGCCGGGGAGACCGGCGACGGGGGCGGAGGGATCCTGGCTGGTCCGGCGTTCGAGGACCTGGGCCAGGCCGGGAAGTCCGCCGGTGCCGCCGCTCTTGGTGCGCTTGGACGGGGGCGCGGGGGCCGTTGTGCCGGCGGAGGCGGCGGGGCCCGGGCGATCGGCTTCGCGGAAGTACTTCTCGATGCCGGGGGCTTCGAGGTCCCAGTCGACGACCAGGATGCGCTTGCCCTCGCGGGCGAGCAGGGCGGCGACGTTTGCCAGGGCCATGGAGCGACCGACGCCGCCCTTGTAGGAGTAGAAGGTGACGACCGTGCCGACCGAGTCGGGCAGGGCCTGGTCGGTCGGGGTGCTCGGAGCGGTCTGGCTCATGCGGCGACGCTGAAGGTCGGCTTGTCGATGATGGGCGTGGAGATGAGCATCCAGTCCGCGGCCTTGGCCGGTTCCTTGGTGATCAGGGTCTCCATGGCGCTGGCGGTGAAGACGGGCCACTTGGGATCGGGGGGGGCGGCCTCGGCGATCAGGAGCGAGGCGACCTTGGCGACCAGTTGATCCATGTTGTCGAAGAAGGCCTGGGTGGCGATCTGGGTGCGGTTGCTGAACTTGGAGAAGGAGGAGTAGAGCAGCCCGCGAGCGGCGAGCGGGTAGATGTTGGGGTCTCCGGAGTAGATCACCGGGGCGATGTGGCGTGGCCGGCCGGCGGCTCCGGTGGGGTCGAGGCCGGGGGCGCGGAAGGTGCGGTACTCGGCGGCGCACCAGGGCCTGCGGAAGTAGGGGTAGCAGAGCACGGGGACCAGGACGCAGGTGCTGCGCAGCGCGCCCGAGAGCTCGGAGTCGAGCTCGTTGCCGATCTGGCCCTCGCTGTTCTTGACGAAGACCTCGGGGTCCCACGTGGGCACGGCGTGCTTGAGCCGCTCGGCGAAGCGCTTGGCAAAGAGCTTGGCGACCCACTTGCCTTCGGGGTCCTGCCACGGAAAACTGACAAACGCGTCGTACTTGAATCCCCGCGGGTTGGGCATGTGAATGCTCCGGGCCGGTTGAGATCGGCCCGTGAGCATGTTCGCAGAACCGGCGTCGGGCGGCAAGTGGTCAATCCGGTGCGACCTCGGTGCAAGCGCGGGCGTGGTCCTGATTCCAGGGACCGTTGGCGCGTGCCGATGCGTCGGGGACGGTCCGGTCAGCGTCGCCGGCCGATGAGCATCAGGCACGACCCGCCGACCATCAGCGCCAGCGAGCCCGAGCTGGGGACCACGGTGTAGACGACCGACAGCTCGCCGGCATTGTCGCTGTAGGAACCGGGCAGGTCCACGGGGTTGCCGAACCCGTACGCGTCGGCAAAGCCCAGGAACATCTTGGTCGCCGCCTGCGGGACGTGGAAGACCTGCCGCGAGCCCGTTCCGGTGCCGGTCAGGCCGTCGCCGACGAAGAAGGTCTGGAAGAGCAGCGGGAAGCACTCGGCATCCGTGGATGCCAGCGTGAAGTCGAGACGGCCGGGCGGCGGCCCCATCGGCTCGGTGCCGTCGGTGAACACGCCCACCAGGAACATGGTTGCGTTCTGGTCGACAATGCCCGAGATGCCGCCGCAGGAGAGGATGTCCGTGTTCCCGGTCGCGAAAGGCCCGCCATCGGGGCCGTTCCATCCCAGGTTCGGCTTGCACGTGACGGTCCCGGTCACATCATCGAACGTGACCCAGCGCGCCGTGGGCGCTGAGATCAGGTCGATCTGAGGTGGCAGCGTCCCAGGTCCGTAGCTGCCCGGGTCGGGGGCCACGGGGTGCCCGGCTCCGAAGATGTTCGAGGTTCCAGCGACCTGGATGATGTCGGCGCTCGCGGTCGCGGTGAACAACCCCAGGATCACGGCCAGTCCGGCGATCCCGCGGGCGGTTCTGGCCATCCTGGCCGGTCCTGCGAGCCCTGAGCGATCTTCCACCGGGCCGGCCCCCACCCGAGTCCTTCTGACGGGGTCCATTGCACACATGGCACTGATCTCCAGTTGTCGTAACAAACTGTGCCACAAGAACTTACGTGTACAAGCGGCCAGTCGGTTCCTCAATAGAGAACGGGGCAACACCCTGGCTGCTCACACGACACAGGCCCACCGGCTACCCTCGAAACCGTGGACCTGGATTTGCAGAGGTGCCTGGCGAAATACCGGCTCAAACTCGGGGGCGTGGTCCACGTTGGCGCCCATATTGGGGATGAATTTGACCTGTATCACCGGTGCGGTTTGCACCGGCAGGTCTGGATCGAGCCGCAGCCGGCCGTGTTTGCGCAATTGCGGGCTCGGTTGCCGGAGGGGCCGGATGTCCATATGTTCAACGTGGCGTGCGGGGATGTCCCGGGAACGGCGGCGATGCACATCCTGGAGGGGAATGAGGGCAGGTCCAACTCGCTGCTCGAGCCCCGGGCGCACCTGGAGCGTTTCCCGGAGTTCCGGCCGGGCGGCACGAGGGAGGTGCCTGTCGTGCGGCTGGACGATCTGCTGTCTCAGAACCAGCTCGATCCGAGGGAGTACCCGCTGCTGGTGATGGATGTTCAGGGGTTTGAGCTGCACGTGCTTGAGGGAGCGCCCCGGTACCTTGCCGAGGGGGTGCGGGCGATCGTGAGCGAGGTGGCGGCGGTTGAGCTCTATGCCGGCGGGGCGCGGGTGGGGGAGCTGGATGCGTTGCTGGCGGCGCGCGGGTTTGCTCGCGTGCGGACCAAATGGGCGGCGGGGTGTTCGGGGGATGCGTTCTATCTCAGGCGAGAGCTGTTACCGGTGATCGAGCGGGCGCGGATCGCGATCCTTGGGTCCAAGGGGCAGCGGCCGCCGCGGGGCGAGCGGGGGGTTGATGGGCGGTCCGCGGCGGGGAAATCGTCCTAGCGGTGGCGAGCGGCTCGGGGTGGCCTGCGGCGTTCAGCTCACGTGCCGGACCAGCTGGACGGGCGGCGGGACTCCGATCTGTTCCCTGTCGATGGTGCGGCGCAGCTCGACGAGCAGGCGTTCCTTGACCGCCCCGGCGCTGGGGGTGCGGGCCCAGAGGTTGAGCATCCAGACCTGGTTGGGGTTGATCTCGGTGAGGGTCGCGGCGTTGGCGGGGTCATCAATGGCGCCGATGCCGGATTCGGCCAGGTGCTTGAGCACGCCCAGGAGGATCTTGCGGTTGCGCTCGATGTCGGCGCCGCCGGCGAGCGTGATGGAGTAGTCGACGCGGCGGCGCGGGTGGTGGCTCTGGTTCTCAATGACGCCGCCGAAGATCGCGCCGTTAGGGATGATGACGCGGCGGTTGTCGCCGGTGTCGATGTTGGTGGTGAAGAGGTCGATGCCGTCGATGATGCCGGCCTGGCCGGCGACCACGACGGCATCGCCGATCTTGAAGGGGCGGAAGACCAGCAGGAGGACGCCGGCGGCGAGGTTGCCGAGGTTGCCCTGGAGGGAAAGTCCGATCGCCAGTCCGGCGGCGCCGATGAGGGCGGCGAACCCGGCGGTGCTGATGCCGATGGTGCCGGCGGCGCTGACGAAGGCGAAGATGATGATGGTCCACTTGGCGAGGTTGCCGAAGAACTTGGCGAGCGTGATGTCGACGTGGGCGCGCGTGAGCGCGTTGATGACGACCCGGCGGGCCCACTTGGCGATCACGTAGGAGACAAAGAGCATGACCACGGCGCCCAGCACGCCGGGGCCGTGCTGCTGGAGGAGGTTCCAGCCCAGTTCGAACCACTTGGAGACCGTGTTGCCGGGGTCGCGGACCAGGTCGTTGGCGGCCTTGGCGACGTCGAGGGAGGGGACGGCGGGCTTGGCGTCGGCGGGTTTTCCGGCGGCGTCCTGAAGGAGGGCGAGCAGCATGGCGGATCTCCGGGGAGTGAGCCCGAACGTAGACCCGGGCCGGGGGCCGGTCAATCGCGGATTCGGGGGCGCCGGGGGCGCCGGAGGCGCGAGTGGGGCTTGGTTGGGGCGGGGTGCGTTGCTAGCGTTGGGGCATGGGAATGCGGATCGCGATCATCATCCCCGCGGCGGGGCTTTCGGCCCGGTACCAGGAGGCCGGGGCCTCCCGTTCCAAGCTGGATGAGGACCTGGGGGGCAAGACGGTCCTGCAGCGCAGCGTGGAGCTCTTCAGCAAGGTGCAGTCTCCCGACTGGGACATCGGCACGGTGGTGGTCGCCGGCCCGCACGACGCGGCGTCGTTCGAGGAGTTCAAGGCGCGGCACGGGGATCGCCTGGGGTTCCTGGGCGTGGTGCTCTGCCGCGGGGGCAAGACGCACCGGTACGAGACGGTCGCCGCGGGCATCCGGGAGGTGGGGGCCGAGCACACGCACATCGCCGTGCACGATGCCGCGCGGCCGTGCGCACCCCTGGAGATGATCGAGCGGGTGTTCGACGCGGCGGTGCGGTTTCCCGCGGTCGTGCCGGGCGTCGAGGTCTCCGACACGCTCAAGCGCACGCGGGAGACGGCCGACGAGGGCCACAAGGACCCGCTCGCGGCGATCCTGGGGGATGATGCGGCCGCGGGGTCCACGAGCAAGCGCATCGTGGGGCAGACGATCGACCGGGCGGGCGTGTTCGCGGTGCAGACCCCGCAGGTGTTCGCGCGGGACCTGCTGATCGAGGCGTACGCGCAGAAGGACCTGTCGAGCACGGACGATGCGGGGCTGGTCGAGCGGCTGGGCAAGGAGGTCGTGGTGGTCCCGGGGGATGTCCGCAACATCAAGATCACGCTGCCGGGGGATACGCACCTGGCACGGTCGATTCTGGGAGCAAGGGGGCCCGAGGAGCGGGCCGCGCACAAGCGATTCTGAGCGGTCCGGCGATTCTGAGCGGTCCGGTTCCCGCGGCCGGTCCGATTGTGGAACCAGGGGCCGTTGTGGTCGGTACCACAGGTATCCCGGGCCGGTCCGGCCGATGGATAGAAGGCAGAACGGAGGCGGTATGTCCAGGGCATTCTCGAGATGTTCGCCGACGCGGATCGCGTGGCTCGCGGGCGTGCTGTGCGCGGCGGGCGGTTCCCCGGCGGCCGGGGCGGGCGCCCGGCCCGGTGAATCGCTCCCGTCCCAGCCGCGCGAGTCGACCGCGCCGCGCACCGGGGGCCGCGAGGTTGATTTGCGGCCGAAGTTCAAGTCGGGGGCTGAGCTCCGGTACGTGATGACGCTGGAGAACGACGGCGCCACCGAGATGCCGGGGATCGAGCCCACCAGGCAGACCAGCCGCCAGCAGATCGATTTCCGGCTCAAGACGGTGTCGTCGGACCCGGAGAAGGGGTCGGTGGTGGAGCTGATCTACGACGCGATCAAGATCCACCTGGATGCCGGCGCGACGAAGATCGACTACGACAGCCGCAAGCCGGCGAGCGGCAAAGCTCCTTCAAGCCAGACTCCTTCAAGCAAGACGCCCGGGAGCCGGACGCCCGCGGGCAAGTCTCCCGCAAACAGGCCACCTGCAAACAAGTCCCCCGCGAGCACGCCCCCTCCGGGCCAGCAGCCGGCGAACCCGGGCGGGCTCCCGGACATTGATGCCCCGGACGTCGATCCGTCGGAGGCGATGATCGGGGCGCTCAAACCGCTGGTGGGCTCGAAGATGACGCTGACGGTGGCGCCCGACGGCACGATAACGAACGTCTCGGGCGGGAAGGAGATCAGCAGCGCGCTGGTGGGCCAGTACGCGGGGCCGATCACCGATCCGCAGGGTGTGAAGGACCTCTTCGGGCCGGTGTTCTCGGTGCGCAACGCCAAGCCGACGGCTCATGTCGGGGAGAAGTGGCAGTACGTGGACCGGATCGACCTGGCGCTGCTGGGCAAGCTGCGGCTGACGACCGACCACACGCTCAAGTCGGCCTCGGGTACCAGGGCGACGGTGGATTTCCGCGGGCAGATCGAGCTGGACACCGAGGGGGGGGTCGAGGGGCAGGCGTTCAAGCTGACCGACACGCGGTACGAAGGCTCGTACGTCTGGGACACCGAGCACGGGGCCCTGGAGGGCATGGAGCAGGTGCAGGCCTTCACGCTCGCGGGCGATGCCGGCGGCGCTTCGATCAAGGTCAAGAACAACGGCACGGTGAGGATCGAGCGTCAGCGGCACTGAGCGGGGCGCGGGTGCGGCCTGGTCCGTCAGCCGCCGGGCCGGCGGGGGAACAGGAACGCGCACTCGCGCATCTCGCCGCGATCGGCGGTCTGCACGATGTGGCGGTAGCCTTCGTGCATCGACGCGCTGCCGGTGGTGCCGTCCTTGCGGATCGCGTACAGCGTGACGTTGAAATTCGGCCGGCCGTCGGGGGCGAGCAGGCGTTTTTCGCGCGTGCGGTCGGCGATCTTCTTGAGGACCTTCAGGCAGGCTCCGGTGGGGTCCAGCCCGTCTTCCATGGCGGCGACGACCGAGTGGGCGCCGCAGACCTGCATGACGGCCTCGCCGCGACCGGTGGCGCCGGCCGAGCCCACGGCGTTGTCGGTGTAGAGCCCCGCGCCCAGGATAGGGGAGTCCCCCGCGCGGCCGGGGATCTTGTAGCTCAGGCCGCTGGTGCTCGTGCAACTGAACAGATCGCCGGCGGCATCGAGCCCCGAGACATGGATCGTGCCGAACGTAAACGGGATGCGGGGGGCATGGCCGCGCGAATCGCCGGGAGCGGGGACCGGCGGCCCGGGCGAGCTTGCGGGGCCGGGGGCGGCGGGGGTTGTGGGCGTGGTGGGCGTGGTGGGCGTGGTGGGGGTCGCGGGGCTCGTGGGGGTGTCGGCGTGGGCGGCGTGTGCGGTCGATCCGGCCCAGAGCGCCTGGCCGAACGCGCTGGTGGACTGGTTGGCCGAGAGCCAGGCGTCCCGGTCGCTGAGGGAGGCCTTCCAGTCGAGCCAGGCCTTGCGAGCGCGGGGGGTGAGCAGGTCCTGCTCCACGAATCCCAGCGCCAGGGCGAAGCGTCGAGCGCCCTCGCCGACCAGGAGCGTGTGATCGGTGCGGCACAGGACCTCGAGGGCGACCGCGGCGGCGCTGCGGATGCCGCGCAGCGCGGCGACCGCGCCGCCGCGGTGCAGCGGCCCGTGCATGACGGCGGCGTCGAGCTCGACCACGCCCTCTTCGTTGGGCAGCCCGCCGTAGCCGACGGACAGTTCCTCGGGGTCGTCCTCGACCAGGCCGACGCCGTGGACCATGCCCTCGAGCAGCGGCACTCCGCCGGCGGCCAGCTCGGCGGCGCGGGCGGTCGCGGGCAGGCCGTTCCAGGAGGAGATGAGGACCGGACGTGCGGTGGATTCGGCGCTCATGATCGGCTGACTTTATTCCGGCCGGGACCGGTCCGCGATCGGGGCCTTGGCGGGCCGGGCCAAGGGACGAGATCAACGGACGAACAGGGCCCACGCGAGCACGAGCACGGGGAGGAGGATGAGCATCGCCCGTGCCAGGTAGCCGAAGAACGACGGCATCTGCACGCCGGAGGACTCGGCGACCGCCTTGACCATGAAGTTGGGCCCGTTGCCGATGTAGGTCATCGCGCCGAAGAAGACGGCGCCCAGCGAGATGCCCTCGAGCACCTGGCCGGCTTGCGGTCGAAGCAGGAACTCGTGGATCGTCTGCGAGTTGATGGGGGTGTCCCCGAAGGCCATCTGGAGGAAACTGAGGTAGGTGGGCGCGTTGTCGAGGGTCGCCGAGAGGGAGCCCGTGAGGAAGTAGTACGCGGTGGGGCTGGAGATACCCCAGCCGGGGGCGTTCTTGGAGAGGTACGCGAGCGCCGGCATCATCGTGAGAAAGATCCCGACGAACAGGAGCCCGACTTCCTTGATCGGGAAGAGCGAGAAGCCGTTGGCCTGGTGGTAGCGGCGGGGCGTGGTGAAGTACGCGGCGATCGCCACGACGATCTGGACCAGCGGGCCGACGGGGTAGTGGGGGCGCAGGCCGGTCAACCGCGGCAGCAGCGGGTCGATGAAGACGGCGCCGACCATCAGGCACAGGGCGATGATCCCGCCCGCGCCGCGCACCGAGACGCCGAAGGTCTCGGCGGGCGGTGTGGCCGCCGCACGCGCGGCGGGGGGCGCGGGGCCGACGCGCCGGTCGTAGACATAGAACATCGCGAGCAGGGCGCCGACGACCAGCAGCCACGCCGGCCAGAGCTCCACGAGGGTCCACTGGAACTTCACGCCCTTGATGTAGCCCAGGAACAACGGGGGGTCCCCGATGGGTGTGAGGCACCCGCCGCAGTTGGAGACGATGAAGATGAAGTAGACCACGTGCATCGGCCGGATGCGTCCGCGATTCTCGCGGATGAACGGGCGTACCAGCAGCACCGAGGCGCCGGTGGTCCCGAAGACGTTGGCGAGCACGGCGCCGGCGGCCAGCAGGAGGGTGTTGCGTGCCGGGCTCATGCCGCCGCGCACGTCGACGACCACGCCCCCGGACGCGATGTACAGGCCGCCGACCAGGGCGATGAACGCGTAGTACTCGACGAGGGCGTGGGCGGTGGCGTAGGCTCCGAAGGGCAGGCCGTCCTTGTACCCCGGGAGGGTGAAGGCCGCGAGGTAGTACGCGCCGACCATGGCGCCCAGGAAGAACGAAACGTCGGGGAAGTGGTCGTGCCAGAAGGGGGCGTTGATGAAGGGCATGACGGCGATCGCCAGCAGGAGCACGGCGAACGGGGCGACCAGCCACGGGGCGACCAGGGGCGTGGCGCCGTCGTAGCTCCCGGGCGCGAGCCGGGAGAGCACCAGGCCGGCGGCGATCCCGGCGATGGCGGAGATCGCCCAGCACCCGGGGCCCTTGAAGCCGGAGCTTGCGCCGGAATGGTGTGCGGTCTGGGTCATGCGGCGGGCATGGTACCGGCCGGGGGCCTGGGAGGTCCGGCGAGCCGGGCGATCACCAGCAGCAGCGCGGTGGCGAGCATGACGCCCAGGGCGTTGGCCCCGAAGTCGTCCAGGGCCGCGGTGCGCCGGATGAACGGGATGGCCTGGGACCACTCATCAAGCCCGCAGTAGACCAGCGAGACCGCGGAGGATCGCCAGATGTTCAGCTCGCCGAGCGGTCGGCCGAACCAGCCGCACGCGCCGCACAGCAGCGTCCACACGCCGTACATGCTCATGTGCGCGACCAGGTCGGGCCGTCCGGGGAACGGGAGCGTCAGCTGCGGGTAGTGGGTGAGCATGAAGACCGTGCCCACGCACATCCCGAAGATCATGTGGCGCAACCCGCGGGATGTCAGCCCGCTCACGCCCGGGCTCCGGCGGCGGCGGGCACGACCACCGGCGCGGGGGCGGCGTCCCCGAGGCGCGAGAGCATCGCGTCCCAGTCGGCCAGGAGCACCTTGGCGAGCGATTCGTAGTCGGCGGCGCCGGGGGCGTCGGGGGCGTAGTCGAAGATCGTCTTGCCGAAGCTGGGGCACTCGGCGAGCTTGATGTTGCGCCGGATCGCGGGGCGGTAGACCCTGGCGAACTTCCAGGGGACTTCCTGGGCGCGGGCGGCCTCGAAGAACTGGTCCAGGTCGGCGACCACCTCGCGCGCGTGGGTGGTGCCCGGGTCGTGGGCGCAGAGGATGACGCCCGAGACGCGCAGGCGCGGGTTGAGGTTCTGGTTGACCAGCGAGACGGTCTCGAGCAGCTTGCTGACGCCCTGGAGCGCCAGGAAGTGGGCCTGCATCGGGATCAGGACTTCGCGCGCCGCGGCCAGGCCGCTGATGGTGAGCAGGCCCAGCGACGGCGGGCAGTCCAGCAGCACGAATTCGTAGGCGTCCCCGAGCACGCCCAGCGCCCGAGAGAGCCGCGCGAAACGGTCGGGGATGCCGGCCAGTTCGGTCTCGGCGGCGGCCATGTCGGTCTGGGCCGGGAGGATCGACAGGTTGGGGCCGACCTTCCGCAGGGCCTCGCGCGGATCGAAGTCCGGGTCGAGCATGACGTCGTAGACGGACTTGGTCACCGTGGCGGGGTCGACGCCCACGTGCAGTGTGGCGTGCGCCTGGGGGTCGAGGTCGACGATAAGGGTGGGCCGGCCCGCGCGTGCGATCGAGGCGGCGAGGTTGACCGTCGTGGTCGTCTTGCCGACGCCGCCCTTCTGGTTCATGAGGGCGATCAGACGGATCGGGCGCGTTGCGGGGCCGGGCATGGGCCAAGTATACGGATCCCCGCCGCTGGATCAGGCGGTCTTGGCGGCTTCGGTGAGCGGGCCGACGTGGCGATCGCCCGCCGCCGGGGCATCCGACGACCCTCCGCCCGGGGCCGGGGGCTTGGGCCCGGAGGCCGGGGGGTCCTTGCGGTCGGGGCCCCCGGATGGCTTGGCGGCGGCGTCCAGGGCGACGGCCTGCTCTTCGATCTGCTTCTTGCGGGCGATTTTGATCGCCGTGACGCCGATGAACGACGCGAAGACCAGGGCCAGGATGTAGACCACCCGCGCGCGGGACATGCTCAGCCAGATGCCCATCCCGGCGAAGAGCGAGCCCAGCACGTACAGGGAGATCACGGCGCCCTTGACGCCGAAGGCCCGCTTGAGCATGTGGTGCAGGTGGTCGCTGTCGGCGCTGGAGATGCTCTTGCCAGCCATCTTGCGCCGCACGATCGCCAGCGTCGTGTCCATGAGCGGGATCGCGTAGATGATCATCCCGGCGAGCACCAGCTGCGTCTGCTCGTTGTCGCCCAGCGTGAGGATGATGACGATGGTGGTGAACCCCATGAGCAGGGAGCCGGCGTCACCCAGGAAGATGGTCGCGGGGTTGAAATTGTGGGGCAGGAAGCCCAGGCACGCTCCGAGCAGGGCCAGGCACAGGATGATCCGCTGGGAGTCGCGCGGGCCGTCGTCGACCAGGGCCATCCCCAGGGCGATCACCAGCAGCCCGAACGAGGCGATCCCGGTGACGCCGGTGAGCAGGCCGTCCAGGCCGTCGATGAGGTTGGAGGCGTTGCACGCGCCCAGCACGAACAGGGCGATCACCGCGGTGCCGGTCCAGTAGACCAGGTCGATGTGGATCGAGCCGGTGGGGGCCAGCAGCGGGATCTCGAAGGGCATCGGGATGTTGTAGACGAGGTTGGGATCCCCGAAGATGGTGCCGATGGGCTTCATGATGCCGCCGGCGACCCGCACGCCGACGTCGTCGATCGCCAGCGCCGCGGCGGCGAGCAGCTGACCGCCGAGCTTGACGCGCGGGCTGATCCCCATGACGTCGTCGAGCAGGCCGACGAGCACGATCGCCGTCATCCCCAGCAGGATTGAGGGGGGCACGGGGAACATGCTCCCGTCGGGGTCCAGGTGGGCGGTGGGGTGGAAGACCATCAGCCCGCCGAAGGCGTGGCCGAGGAAGCTGAACAGGATCCCGGCCATCAGGCCCAGGAAGACGGCGACCCCGCCCAGGTAGGCCACGGGCTGGCGGTGCATCTTGCGCGCTTCGTTGGGGCGGTCGACCACGCCGTGCTTGACGGCCAGGCGCCGCATGACCGGTGTGGCGGTCAGGGTCACCAGGAAGGCGATCACCAGGATCGGGCTGTAGTTGTGGAAGATCTCCAGGCGGCTGAGGGGCTCGGTCGAGGCCGCGGCGTCGCCCTCGCCGACGGTCGCGGTGGTCGGCGCGGCCTTGGCCTCGGGCTTGAGCTGCTTCTCGATGGACTCCAGCCGCCGGTCGATCGCGTCGAGCTTCTGCTGCACGGCATCGGTTTGCGGGCGGGCGGGCGCGGGAGAGTTTACAGCCGGACCGGTCAGGGGGGTGCTGGTCGGCGGGGGGATGACGGGCGATGGGCTGGTCAGCGCGGGGCTGACGGGCACCGCTCTCACGGGCGCCGGCGGCGTCGCCTGGGGTTGTGGATCAAACCGAGTCACGCTCCGCTCTCCCGCGCCGTCTGCGCAACCGCCCGGATCGTCTGCTCCAAAGTGATCCGCGGTTCGAACCCGGTCGCCTCCCGGAGGCGAGCAAGGTCGGGCCGACGCTGCATCAGGTCCTCGAAACCCGCTCCGTAGGCCTGAGTGTATGGGATCAGGCGTACTTCGGAACGTGAATCCAAGGTGCGCACCACCAGATCGGCCAATTCACGCATGGAGATCGGCCGGTCCGATCCCACGTTGAAGACCCGGCCCCGGCAGGCGGGATCCCCCAGCAGCCGCGGCAGGACCGAGACGACATCCCGGACATCGCAAAAACAGCGTGTCTGGCGGCCGTCCCCGTGCACTTCCAGGGGCCGGCCCTGCAGGGCGGCGCGCACGAATCGGGGCAGCACCATCCCGTATTCGCCCACCTGACGCGGGCCCACGGTGTTGAAGAACCGCACGATGACCGTCGGCAGCTTGCGCTGGGCGCTATATCCCAGCGCGAGGAACTCGTCTATGGCCTTGGAGAACGCGTACGACCAGCGGTTCACGGTCGTGGGCCCGTAGACCACATCGTCGTCCTCGCGGAACGGCGAGTGCGAAGACTTGCCGTAAACCTCCGAGCTCGAGGCGATCAGCACGGGCACGCCCGCCCCGCTGGCCGAGTGCGCCAGCGCGAATCGCAGGATCGCCGAGGTCTGCTCGACGTTGGTCTCGATCGACCGCACGGGGTCCTCGACCACCAGCCGCACGCCCACGGCCGCGGCCAGGTGGTAGATCTCGTCGAAGAGCTCCCCGCGGCCCAGCGCCCGCAGCGCCTCGGAGAGGTCGGCCTCGATGAAACGCAGCCGATCGCCGGCGAGCCCGGTCGCGGCGGCGAGGTTCTCGCGCCGCCCGGTCGAGAGGTTGTCCACCACGGTCACCCGGTCGCCGCGGGCCAGGAGCCGCTCGACCAGGTGCGAGCCGATGAACCCCGCGCCGCCGCTGACCATGACGTGCCGCGCGGCGTTGGGGGCCGCCGTGGTGGGGGAGGACGTCGGGTCGGATCGGTCGGGCATGGCGTGGCGCTCGCGTTCCCGGAAAGAAAACGCACCTCGCGGGGGCGGGGTGCGTGGTGTGGCCGGTCGGGGAGTCTCCAGACTCGCGTGCCCCCGGGGGGCCCCGGGTCGGTTACGGGGCGGTGTTCAGGTACTCGTGGGTGGCCTTGATGTTCGACCGCATGTAGCCGCCGGCCGAGGAGCGGACGCCGTTGACCAGCACGCCCATCATCTCCGCCCGAGCGTCGTTGAGGTCGTTGATGAGCCGCGCGACCATGCCGCGGGTCTCGCTCATGGCCTTGACCACCAGCATGCTCGCGTCGCAGCGGTTGGCGACCGCCATGCCGTCGCCGGAGACCAGGGCGGGGGCCACGTCGATGAGGACCAGGTCGTACATCTCGCGGGCCTGGCGCACCAGCTTGGTCATGGCCTCGGTGGCGAGCAGCTCGCCGGCGCGGAAGTCGCGCGACCCGGCGCTGAGCACGTGCAGGCGGTCGTCCCCGGCACGCTGGACGGCGCCCTCGAGCTTGGCCCCGCCGGCGATCACGTCGCCCAGGCCGGGGCCCTCGTTGACGCCGAAGATCCTGTGCAGGGCGGGCCGGCGCATGTTGGCGTCGATGACCAGGACGCGCTGGCCGGCGGCGGCGCCGACCAGGGCGAGGTTGGCGACCACGCTGGTGGCGCCCGAGCCGGGGGTCGCGGCGATCACCGCGAGGGTCTTGTGCGCCGCGACGTCCATGCGCTTGGTGAGGGTGCTGCGGACCTGGCGGAAGCTCTCGGCGATCACGCCCTTGGGGCGGTCCCGGAAGGCGGTCTCGACGGCGCCGGGGGCCGAGGGGTCCTCGGAGGCCGAGGGGACGAGGCCGACGACGCGCGCCCTGGGGATCATGGCGACGTCGCTGGGGCCCTTGATGCGGGTGTCGAGCAGTTCCTTGCCGACCAGGAAGCCCGAGACCAGCAGCAGGGAGAGGAACAGGCCGGCCGGGAGCATGAACTTGAGCTTGGGGAAGGAGACCTCGGTCGGCTTGACCTCGCGCTGGAAGACCTGAACGCGGATGAAGCTGTCGAGGCTCTGGAGGGCGTTGAGCTCGCCCAGGCGCAGGTCCATCTTGGAGCGGTTCTCGATCATGAGCTGGATGGAGCGGTCGATGTCGTCGAGGGTCGCCTGCACCTGCGTGAGTTCCTGCAGGCGGTTGCTGAGGGTCTGCTGCTTGTCGGTCAGCTCGGACTGCTGGGCCTGGAGCTGCGCGACGCCCATTCGGGTGGTGTCGACCATGGCCCGGAAGCGCTGGTCGAGCAGGTCGGCGGTCTTCTGGTCGAGGCTCTGCTTGTACCCGGTCAGCGAGTTGTCCAGCTCGCGGATCGTGCGGTGCTGCTCGGTGTACTTGAGCAGCAGCGACTGGCGCTCGCTGTTGAGCGAGGTGATCGCCTGCTTGAGGCTCTGGATCTCGGGCATCGACTGCACGTCATCGCGCAGCGACTCGGAGTACTGGACACCCGCGGGGTTGGCCAGCTCCTCTTCGTAGGACTTGAGGCGGGACTTGAGGGCCTCCAGGTCCAGCATGACGTTGACCAGCTGCTGGTTGACGACCGCCAGCTGCTGCTGGGCGTCGGTGCTCTGCTTGGTCACCACGTCGATCTTCTTCTCCGTCAGGATCTTGGAGCGGCGGCTCTGCGACTGGTCGATCTGCGTGTTCATGTCGGTGATCGCCTGGGTCACCGCCTTGCGCTGCGTGCTGCTGCCGTCGGCCGTCTGGCGGCGCAGCTCGGTCTCGTAGGTCTCGCGCCAGAGCTTCACCAGGGCGGTGACGTCGTTGTTGTCCTTCCAGCTGATCGCCATCTCGATGAAACGCGTCTGGGGCACGACGCGGGCCGAGACCATGTCGCGCAGGTCCAGCGCCGCCTCGGCCGTGTTGAAGACGGCGCCCTCCATGAACTTCTGGGACCACTTGCCCGCCTCGGTCGAGAGGCGCCGGTCCTCCGAGAGCTTCTGGAGCACCAGGTCGCTGAGCATGATCGCCCGCTGGGTCTGCATGAACCGGTCGAAGGCCACGTCGTCGACCTGGGCCGACTCGGGCGCCGCCGTCGGGTCCACCTGCACCGCGAACACCTGGAAGATCGCCCGCGCCGTGTAGATCGGGTAGATCTGCATCCACGCGAAGTGCGCGACCACGCCCAGCACCAGGCCCAGCACGGCGGTGACCGCCAGGACCCACTTGTACTTGCGGAACATCTTCACCGGGTCGATGGTCGCGACGACCATCGGCGCGGAGGAGGAAGCGGGCTTGGAGTGCGGCCCGGGGATCCGGGTGCTCGCGGGGATGCTTGTCATGGCGGGTTCCTGTCGGACGAGGACGGCGGGTTCTCGGACCTCGCCGGAGCCTGAATCTCCATACGAACATCGGCCGACGGCGGCTTCGCGCATCGGCGCGACGGGTCCTATTTGGCGTCAATCTGCTTTTTCATCTCGTCCAGCTCTGTTCGGTATCCGCTCGCCGTTTCGGTGTCGAGGGTTGCGATCATCGTCTCGATCTCGGCGATCGCCTTGCGGCAGGCTTCCTTGTCGCCCTTGGCCAGGAAGAGCTGGGCGCGGTGGATGCTGGGGGAGACGCGGGTGATGTTCGGCCCGGCGCGTTCGATCGCCGACTCGAACATCTTCTGGGCGTCGTCGAACTTCTTGAGCGCCAGGTACACGGTGCCGAGGGTGTCGAGCGCGTCGGGGTTGGTGGGGCTTCCCTTGACGGCGGTCTCGGCGTGCGTGAGGGCCTCCTGGGCCTTGTCCAGGTACTTGACGAGGATGTAGGCGAGGTTGTTGTTCATCTCCCAGTCGGCGGGGTAGTACTTGAGACCCTCGAGCCAGGCGTCGGCGGCCTCCTGGAACTTCTGGCGGACCAGGTAGGCCTGGCCGATGAGGCGGTAGGCCAGCACGCGGACGTTCTCGTCGGCGGCGCCGTGGGCCAGCCCGTTGAGGAGCTTGATGCCGTCGGCGACCGTCGAGTCGGAGCCGACGAGGATGTCGCCGACGAAGTAGGACGGCCAGTCGGGGATGCGGGTGGTCTTGGCGGCCTCGTTGAAGTACCCGACCGCGTCGGCGGGCTGCTTCATGATGCGCCGGACGTCCTTGCGCCAGGCCAGCAGCTGGTCGAGCCGCTCGGGCGGGATCAGGCTGAGGGCGGCGGTGAGATCGTCGCGGATCTGCTTGCGTCCCACGGCGTTGGCGGGGTCGCGCCGGGCCGCGAGCTTGGCGCGGTCGAGCAGCAGGGCCGGGCGGGAGGCGATGTCGGCCTGGAAGGTCTTGAGCACGGCCTCGGCGGCGGCGAGGCTGCCGGCCGGGTCGTTGAGCAGGCAGTCCAGGTAGCGCACGGCGATCTCGTAGTCCTTGTTGAGCTCCCAGGCGGCCTTGGAGTACTTGGTGGCCTCGGCGAAGCGCTCGGCGACCCGGAACAGGTCGGACATCTTGGCCAGGGTGGTGATGTCGCCGGGGTGGGTGGTGACGGCGTCATCGGCGACCTGCATGGCCTGCTCGATGCGTCCGCGTTTGAGCAGGTCGGTGATGAGCGAGTCGCGCACGTCGGTCATGCGGGGGTTGGCCTTGACCAGCTCGATGAGGTCGAGCACGGCCTTGTCCAGGTCGGCGATCCTGAGGTAGTAGGCGGCCCGCATCTGCAGCGCCCTGGGGTATCCCGGCCGGACGCGCAGGGCGGCCTCGAAATCGGCGAGCCCGTCGCGTTCGGTCTGGGGGGTGCGCAGGAGGAACTCGGCGCGTTTGGCGTACACCAGGGGCTCTTCGGTGAAGGTCGCGACGGCGCGGTCGAGCAGCTCCCGGGCCTTGCGGTCGTCGCCCGCGCCCGAGGCGCAGTCGGCGGCGAGCAGGATCGCGGTGGCGTTCTCCTTGTCCGCGGCGGCGTTGATCTTGGCCAGGACCTCGTTGGCCTCCTTGAACTTCTGCTGCTTGGCGTACATCTCGGCCAGGCGCAGGTGCACGAGGTTCTTGGGATCGTCGCCCCCGGCGGCGAGCACGCGTTCGTAGGCCTGCGCCGCGGCGTCGGGACGGTTGACCGAGGCGAGGGTGTCGCCGATGGTGCGATCGACCTCGGCGCGCTTGGGCTCCTGGTAGGGCAGCCCGCGCTGCATCATCGCCAGGCCCTCGTCGACCTGCTCGTGGTTGACCAGGAACTGCCCGAAGGCCAGGAAGGGCTCGTAGGTGAGGTCGGCGGGTTTCTGGCGCGAGAGGTAGTCCTCCATCGCCTTCTTGGACTCGTCCATCTGCCGGCGATCGGCGTAGTACCTGGCCTCCAGCAGCGCGACGGCGACCGAGTCCTTGGTGGCCTTGATCTTGTCGATCAGCGGCCTGGCCTCGTCGAACTTCTTGAGGTCCAGGAGCAGGCCGGCCAGGGCGCCCAGGTTGTTGACGTTGTCGGGCTCGCGCTCGGCGAGCTTCTGGCGGGATGCGATCGCCTTGTTCTTGTCGCCGACGCGTCCCTGGAGCCGGGTGAGGATCTCCTCGTACTGCGCATCGCCGGCGCCGTAGGTCTGGTTGTCGGTGGCGATCTGGAGGGCGTGCGAGGGGTCGTAGCTGCTGACGTAATCGATGTACTCGACCAGGATGCCCCGGTCGGTGGGGCGGAGCTTGAGCGCCTCGACGTAATCACGTTCGGCGTCCTGCTCGCTGCCGAGCCGGCCGTGCACGCGGGCCAGCAGGCGCCAGACCTCCGGGGAGACGACGCGGCGGGACGCGGCCTGCTGGAGGGTCGCCGCGGCCTCGGGCATGCGTTCCTGCATGATGAAGATGCGGGCGCGGTAGGTCAGGCCCTCGGCGCTGTCGGCGTCGAGCTTGGCCGCGGTGTCGGCGAACTGGTTGGCCGCGTCCAGGTCGCGCCGCTCGATGGCCTCGAGGAACGACAGCTCCAGGAGCCGCACGTCCTTGGGGTACTGCGCGGCGGCGGCCTTGAGCACCTGCGAGGCCGCGTCGTTGTGCTTGTAGGCCCGCAGCACGGTGTACTTGCGCAGGGCCTTCTCGTCGTTGGACAGCGGCGAGTCGTCGAGCAGCTGCACCAGCGCCGCGCCCGTGTCCTCGGCCTGCACGGCCTTCTCGAGGCGCTTGAGGCCCGTGTCGTCGGGGTGGGCGGCGATCGCCTTCTTGACCACCTCGGCGGCCCCGGCCTTGTCCTGCGATTCCATCAGCCCCTGGGCAAGCTGCGAGACGATGCGCGGGTCGTAGTTGTACTTCTCGGCCATCGCCCGCAGGGGCGTGACGATGTCGCGCTGGCCGCCCTGGCCGGAGCCCTGGTTGAGCTGCGCCAGCTCGCGCAGCACCGGGTCGGTGATCTTGGTCGGGTCCTTCTCCTGCTGCCAGGCCGTCAGGATGCGCCGGGCCTCCTCGTCGTTGGGGTTGTCCTGGAGGATCAGCTCCATCCGGGAGATCGCCTCGTCCTTCTGCTCCAGGGCCCACAGCGCCCGCGCCGTGATCATGTACGCGGTCAGGTTCCCCGGCTGGAGCTTGATCAGCTTGTCGGCCGCGGTCATCGCGGCGCCGGGCTGGTTGAGGTTCAGGAGCACCTGCGCGTGGATCAGCAGGGCGTCGGCGTTGCGCTCGTTGCCGATCGCGTCGAAGAACCGCACCAGCAGCTTGTTGGCCGCGGCCCATTCCTCCTGGGTCACCTTGATCTTCGCGTCCACGAAGAGCACCTGCGGCATCTCGTCCTTGATGCCCATCTCGTTGATCTTGGCGCGGAACGCCAGCACCTTCTCCATCACCTGCTTCTTCTGCTCCGCGTCGGTGGTCGTGAACCACTGCTGCAGCGCCAGGTCCGTCTTGGAGACCGCCGCCGAGCTCTTGATCGCGAACAGCCGCAGGCCGGAGGTGCTCAGCGGCAGGGTCGGCAGGTCGATGATCTTCTGGTACTCCTCGATCCCGGCGTCGAACTTGCCCACCTGGCCCAGCGAGGTCGCCAGCAGGTTGCGCATCAGGGCGTCCTCGGGGTGCTTTTCCAGCACCGCGCGGGCGACCCCCTGGGTGCGGCCCGACAGGGAGCGGGGGTCCATGCCGTTCTCGAGGGTCATGTAGTCCCCGAGGGTCTCGGGGAGCAGCCTCTCCGCGGCCGAGAGCTTGGCCGCCACGGCGTCCAGGTCCGCGGTCATGCCCTTGAGCTTCTCCTGGGCCAGCAGGGAGCGGTCGCGCTTCTGCTCGGGGCTGAGGCCGTCGGCGTCCAGGCCCACCTCCTCGAGCATCTGCTGGAGCTTGAGCCTCAGCATCGCGACCTGCACGCGCGGGTGGTCGGGGAACCTGGCCGCCACGTCGCGCAGGCCCTGGCGCGCCTGGTCGCGGAACTGCTTCTCGGCTTCGCTGCGCTTGGCCAGGGCCGCCCGGCCCGCCTGGGCCGAGTTCCACTCCACCGACGCCAGGGCGATCTCCACGTCCTTGGGATCGGCCTTGATCGCCGCGTCAAGATCCTCGCGGGCCCGCTTGATCTGCTCGTCGGTGACCTCGGGGGCCCCGCTCATGATCCGCACCAGCGCCAGGGCGCTGTAGCGCCGCAGGACCTGCTCGGGCCCCTCGGGGCTGGGCGGGGAGAAGTTGGCCAGCGCCTCGTCGACCATCTGCACGACCTGCAGGTTCGACTGGGTGTCGAACCGCGAGCCGGTGACCTGCTCGTCGAGCAGGTCCAGCCACGCGCGGTGGGCCGCCACGTCGGTGCGCTTGAGCAGGGCCAGCTGGCGCGTCGCGCCGGTGAACTCCGTGCGGTACTTCTGCTCGTAGATCGTCTGGGTCTTGGGGACCAGGTGCGTCAGGGCGCCGTGCCACTTCTCGAGCCGGACGATGTTGGCGCGCTGCTTGTTCACCGCCTTGCCGTAGGCCAGCTCGGCGTGCTCGTAGTCCTGGGCCTTCATGAACTCGTCGCCCTTGCGCTCGTTATCGTCGCCGGACTTGTTCTTGAGCCACAGCCAGGTGCCGGTCGTCCCCGCAAACACCAGCACGAGGGATCCCGCCAGCACCGCCACGAACTTGGTATTGACCTTCGACGCCATCGAACTCACTCCCTTGGCCGGTCCGCGCCCGCGGGCCGGCCGCGCGATTCACCGTTCACGCCCCGCCGCCGCCGGCCGCGGCCTTGGTGCCGCCCGCCGTCCTGCGCCGGGGGTTGTTGTCGGGGTAGTCACCCCGCTCGACCTCCACCCAGTCCGGGACGCACTGCATCAGCTCCGGGAGCAGCTCGTCGAGCAGCGTCCCGGCCTGCCGGGCCAGGTCCTCGGCCGACGCGGCCTGGGAGCTGGAGAACTGCACCTTCATGTAGTACGCGTAGTCGTCCTCGAGATTGAACGCCAGCAGCCGCACCTGCTCGGCCCGCGGGACGGTCCCGCCGTTGGCGATGAAGAAGTACCCCGCCGTGATCTCCTGCCCCTCCCGGGCCCCGGGCGGACGGTAGCGCGAGATGTTCATCTCGATCTTCGCCGGGTCGCGCGGCAGGCGGACCTTCCGCACCACCGCCCCGTACTTGTTGTACACCGGCGAGAGGAAGATCCGTCCCTTCTCGGCCGGCGGCGCGTCGGGGTCGGGGATCCAGGCCGAGCCGTCCAGCGGCACGGGCACCACCGTCGAGGCCTGGACCATGTCCATGCCCCCGCCGATGAAGCACCGCTCCGGCACGTGCGGCACCGTGTCGATCATGCCCGTGTAGTACGCGATGTGCAGGTCGAGCCGGACCGGGTTGCGCGGGTCCTTGGGGTGGCGCTCCTTGAACGTCCGGCTGACGTAGTTCTCCGTCCCCAGCTCCACCTCGATCTCGGGCTTCTCCTTGCGGTCCTGGCCCTCCTGCTCCCACGACCGGGTGACCGAGGGGATCGACCGCACGGCGCGGTTGTCCGGCGCGTTGATCGGCAGCTTCTGGAGGTAGATCCCCGCCATGCGGATCCCGGCCCCGAAGCCGGCGGCGGCCGTGACCAGGAGCACCACGGGCACCAGGAATGACGGCCGCCGCAGCGCGGTCCACTGCACCGGCCGCGCGAACCACTCCGGCCAGGGCGTCCGCGCCTTGGCGGAGGCCTGCGTCTTCTTCTTGGCCAGCTCCTTGGCCGAGGGCTGCGACTCGTCGCGCACCAGGTGCTCGAGCACCCACACCACGCCCAGGAACAGCCCGAAGCCCGGGACCAGCAGGATCGTCCCGATCAGCATGTGCGCATCGCCCGACGCGAGCTTGGAATCAAACAGCGAGGCAATCCCCAGCACCGAAACACGGGCGATGTTCAGGATCGCCGCCACCGGGATCGACAGCGCCACCAGCGCCACCCTCTGCCACCAGAACCGGCAGCGGATGAGGGCGACCGCCGCGCCCAGGGCGATGAACGCGATCACCATCCGCATGCCCGAGCAGGCGTCGGCGACGTTCATCGGGTGGGGCACCATGTCGCTGCCGGTGACCGTGATGTTGTTGCCCTCGACATCGACGCCGAAGCCAAAGACGGTCCCCAGGAACGTCAGCACCGCCCCCGCCCCCTTGGAAGCCAGCAGCTTCAAGGGGAACGTGAGGTAGTTCATGATCATCTCGCTGATCGTCACGCCGAACCCCAGGTAGGCGATCGGCAGGAAGAGCCAGCGCATCATCGCCGGGCCGAGCATGAGCAGGACCATCCCGAAGATGGTCAGGATCATCGCGAACCCCTGGAGCATGTGGTTCTTGATCCCCACCACGCAGAAGAAGTAGCTCATGATCCCCAGCAGCAGCGGCGCCAGCCCCGGCCAGAAGACCCGCGGCGTGGTCGCCAGGATCCGGTCGCGCTTGAGCCAGATCAGCCCGGCGCTGACCACGGGGATCAGGTACACGTGCCCCCAGTCCTCCGGCTTGTCCAGGCTGAACTGGTTCTGCTTGACGAACCAGCGGAAGAACAGCGCCACGAACGCGCCCACCAGCAGCGTGAGCATCGCGATCCCGCCGGGAGAGAGGACCCCCGGACGCCGCGACGGGCCCGCCCCCTCGTGCCCCGCCCGCGCGCGCTCCCCCGGACGGTCCAGCGTCGGTGCGGGGGATGTGTGCGGCGTGCTGATCGTCGCCATCGCTCGTTCCTCGGCGCGGGGGCAATACCCGTCCTGCCCGGGCCCACCGGGCGTCTTGCCTGCCCGCTCGCGGGCCCCGCCTTCCTACCCGACGGTTTTCAGGGCCGCCTGCCCGACCCCGCGCCTTTGCCCCGGCACGGGTGGACCATCTCGAGTTCCCACCTGCTCATACGGCCCCCGCGGGCCGATGTTCACGCCCGGGCGGAACCGCCGGAACCAACGCCTAGAAGCTCCTGTTCTCCGGCGGCGGGCCGAAGATGTCGTTGCCGAAGTTCCGGTCCACTACAAAGCCAAACCCGTAATTCGTGCGGAAGCCGCCCCGCAGGATCGCCAGCGGCAGCGCCCAGAAGTTCGTTCCGATGTTGATCCGATCGTCGGGCTTGAGGTACAGGTCCGGCTCGGTCTGCTCGGCGATCGCACGCAGGTTCAGCCGGATGGTCGCCTGGCGGTCCTTCCCGACGATCCGCGTGATGTCGCACCGCTCCGGGATCGCGATCGCCGACAGGCTGCCGGCCGAGTCGATCGCCCGCAGCAGCGTCAGCTTGCCCACCTCCGGCAGGCTGTACGGCCCGGGACGCTGCACCTGCCCGGTAATGTACACCAGCCCGGCCAGCGCGGCCGGCACCCGGATTGTGTCCCCCGGGCGGACGACGATGTTGTAACGAGAATCACCGGCGAGCAAGGGCTTGATCGGGACCCGGATCACGCGCTGGGTCACGAGCTGGCCCGCAGGGCCCGCATCCGCGCCGGCCTGGGGAGCCCCGCCCTCGGCGGGCTTGGCGCCCGGCTTGGCCGCAGCGCCCGCGCCGGCCCGGCGGTCCTTCACCATCACCCATTCGCCGTTGACAAAGACCCACGTAGGCTCGGCCGCGCCGGCGCCCAGGTCCACCGCCGGGGCCTGCCCCTCGGCCGGCTGCTGCGGAAGTTCGATCACCGCCTCCTGGTTGGGACCGCCGGGAGCTGCGCCCTTGCCCTCGGCTTTCGAGGGCGCGGCGGGCTGGCCGGGCAGATCGATCGCCGGCTCGGGCTGGCTCTTTCCCGGCTCGGCCTTCTCATGCTCGGGCTTGCGATCGGCCGGCTGGCGGTGCCGTGTGCCCGCCGGAGAACCCAGCACCGAAGCTGAACTTCCCTTGGGCTCGACCGCGGGCCGGTCGGGATTCGATCCGTTGTCCTTGGGAGCCTCCTGCTTGGGCGCCGGCGAGGGCGCCTCTGGAGCGGGCTTGGGCGTCTCGGCGGGCGCCTCGCTCTTCGGGGTGTCCTTGGGCTTGTCGGTGGGCTTGGCCAGTTCGTCGATGAGGTCGACGAGGTTCTCCGCGGGCTTCTTGTCGGCGGGCCTGGCCTGGCCGGCCGGGGGGGTCCCGGTCGTCTGCTCGGTCGGAGCCTGCTCGCCCGTCGGCGATGGCTTGTTGCCCGAGATGACCGATTCATCCAGCGCGATCTGCCGGATGATAAAGACCTCTTCGGTGGACTCCGGGAATCGCCCCGAGGCGGTCAGCGCCTCGAGCAGGCGGTAGTCCGGCCGCGGGATGAAGTACGGGCCGGGCGTCTCGACCGACCCGACGACCGCGAACGTCTGGCGACGCTGGGCGCCGGGGACGATCGAAACCAAGGGATCGATCACGAACCGCTTGAGCGCGGTGACGACCTCGGCGACCGCTTCGGGCACGGTCTTGCCCGCGACATGGATGAGGCCCAACTGCGGCAGATCGATGTTGCCCTGCAGGTCGACATCGCGCGGGAACTCGGTCCCGCCCGGCTGGCGATCCTCAAGGTCGTAGAGCGTGATGAGCAGCCGGTCGCCCGGCGAGATCCTGTAATCCTTGGCGTCGGGGATCAGATCCTCGGGGAGGACGTCGCTGGTCTCGACCATGTCCCCCATGTCGTCCTCGATCACGCTGATCCGGTCCAGGATCGGCAGCGAGGTGGGGGTCGCCTCCCAGCGGCCGATGATGCTCGGATCCAGGAACGAATCCACCTGGCACCCGCCCAGCAGCGCGGCCCCGCCCAGCACGATCGCGACCCCGCCGGCGCGGCCGGCGATCTCCCGCGCGCTACGCCCGCGACGCGATCCCGAACCCAACGTGCTCACCGGATGCTCGACCAAATCCATTGAATCCACCTTCCAGTCGTTCCAACGCGAGGCGGCGTCCAGCGTCACGTCCGAAAACAGGGTCGACGGCCTGTATCCTCTCAGACACCAAACGAAAAGCCACAGGTAATCATAGAAACGAAGACTCAACCGATCACGAACTCAACCCAATCAACCTTCTCAGGGCGCGCCGGGGGTACAAAACCGCTCTCGCCGGCGAGCGAGAGTCCGACAACTGCATCGACCGCCGCGATCCCGGCGGTTTACCCAGCCCTCTCATTTTCACTCGCGCCCCCCGCCGAGTGAACCCCCGTGGCGTGCAACGGACCGCCCCCGGTCGCCGGCACCGCTGCTGCGCAGTCTAAACTCCTGCGATGAGCGATGCCAACCCCGGTCCCGAACCCGCCGGACCCGCGCACGGGCCGGGTTCCGTTCGCGCAAACACTGCCGATCCACACCGCAACGACTCCTCTTCACCGCCGGTTGATGGTCCATCTACGGCGACCGACGCTCGGACGTTCGGCCCCTTCTCGCAGGCGGCGCTGGATCGGACGCTGGCCCGGCATCCTCGGCCGCTGGGCGGGGACCCGCTGCGCAGAGTGGATCAGCCTGTCCTGAGTTTGACCGGGATGGTCCTGAATAATCAGGCCGGCGCGCCCGAGCACATCGCGCCCAAGCGCAAGCCCCACTGGATCCGGGCCCGGATGCCGGGGGGCGAGGGGTACAACCGGCTCAAGGGAATCCTGACGGGCCACAAGCTCTTTACCGTGTGCGAGGAGGCCGGGTGCCCCAACATGGGGGAGTGCTGGTCGCGCGGGATCGCGACCATCATGATCCTGGGTGACACGTGCACGCGGGCCTGCGGGTTCTGCAACGTCAAGACCGGCCGGCCGCCCGTGGTCGACAGGGATGAGCCGCGCCGGGTCGCCGAGTCGCTCCGGCTGATGTACGAGGGGGCGAACCTCAGGCACATCGTGATCACGAGCGTCAACCGCGATGAACTGGCCGACGGCGGCGCTGGGATCTGGGCCGAGACGATCGTGCGGAGCAGGGAAGCGTGCCCGGGGCTCTCGATCGAGGTGCTCATCCCCGACTTCGAGGGCAACTGGCCGGCGCTTCAGATGGTGATCGATGCCAGGCCCCACATCATCAACCACAACCTCGAAACCGTGCGGCGCATGTACCCGGCGGTGCGGCCCAGCGCCAAGTTCGACCGCTCACTGGAACTGCTCAGGCGCGTGAAAGAGCAGGGCATGGTCGCCAAGACCGGCATCATGGTCGGGATCGGCGAGAGAGATGAGGAAGTGGTGGGGGCGATCGAAGAGATCCAGAAGGCGACGCGAACGCAGAAGGCACTGGGCACTGGGCATCAGGCGCTCGGGGAGGCATCAGGCATCGGGCTTCAGGCTCCGGGGCCGGAAGCCAAGGCCGGCTCGTTGTCTTCCACAAGTGCCCGGTGCCCAGTCCCCAGTGCCTTCGATTCCTGCGACATCCTCACCATCGGCCAGTACCTCCAGCCGACGCGCAACCACCTGCCGATCGACCGGTTCGTGACCCCCGAGCAGTTCGACGAGTTCAAGAGCGTGGGACTCGAGCGCGGGTTCAAGGTGGTCGAGAGCGGGCCGCTGGTGCGATCGAGCTACCACGCGGACCATCAGGCGGATGTGCTGACGGAGATCCAGCAGGTGCGTCGGCAGCAGCGCTGACCGGTTTGGGAACCGCGACCGTCAGGGAGCGGTCCTCCGCTTTGCTTTCCTGCCCGACGGCGAACCGACGCCTCGGCGGCGATCGGGTTGAGGCCTCTCGGGATGGGGGTGCATTCACAGCGGAGACAGCCCATGCGCTCGATCGCATTCCTCCTGCTCGCAGCCCTTGGAGTCTTGGCACTTTCCGGGTGTTCGGAGCCCGAACCCCGCTACCACGCCGAGCTGCTCGCCTACGAGCCCGGCCTGATCGGGACCTGGCGGTACGAGAGCCAGAAGAAGACGGACCAGGATGGCAAGCCGGTGCGGGAGTCCGTCGAACTGGCACTCGAGCCCCGCCGCCTGAACATCCAGAACGGTCGCGTCGAGCCCGAGGCGCTGGATGAGAGCAAGCGACCCAAGTCCGGCCCGTTCAATGCCTACACGGGCACCATCACCGCGCCGGTGAGCGACAAGGAATCGGCGATCATCGAGTGCAAGGGGTTCGTCATCCAGGTCGAGGGCGCCAAGTACCTGGCGTTCCAGCCCTCGACCAGGCAGATGGGGATCGGCCACCTGGGCGGGTTGGTACTGCCCATCCACCAGGTCGTGAAGGTGGAGCGCAGCGGGGATCGGCTGACCATGTGGGGGTCGCACGCGCGGATTGCATGGCTGCCGGATGTCGAGTGGCTTGATGCGCCGCCCGGGCCGCCCGCCGGCGAGCCCGAGCTGCGGGGCAAGGATGGGAGCCTCTGCGTCACGGGCGACATCGACCGATTTGTCGCGGTGCTCAGGAAGTACGGCCCACGGCAGGACTTCTGGGAAGAGCCGATCGTGATGGAGCGGGTGAAATAGCCCGGCCGCTTCGGGTGCTGGTCCTCGGGACTTCGCGAAGCCACGATGCTGGCGATCGCGGCGAGTATCGAGGATGGCACAACACCGCCGGCACCTGCGAGCGAACGCAAGGGCGACTGGCAGTTCACCATCCGCGTCCCGGCCGAGGGAAGACTCGGCCTGGAATCCGCAGCCCGGGCCGGCGGCACCGCAGCGCATCGGATTGCCTCCGCGAGCGCGGTCTCATTCGGGCCGTCTGAGCTGGCCCGGCAGTGGCGCGTGATTCGGGTGGCGACAGAACCAGGGCGTAGAAGTGGTAGCAGGCAGGCGCGACGCCTGTCCCACGAGATTTGGTAGGTACCGCATGGGATCCGTTACTGCGCCGTGAACCCGCCGTCGACGCGCAGATCGTGGCCGGTCACGAAGCTGGATTCGTCCGAGCAGAGCCAGATCGCCGCGTCGGCGATCTCCTGGGGGGTGCCCATGCGTCCGATCGGGTGCATCGCCGCGAACTGGGTGCGCATGTCGGGGCCTCCCAGGGCGCCGGTGAAGCGGTCGAGCATGTCGGTCTGGATCGCCGCCGGGGACACGGTGTTGATGCGCACCCCCTGCTTGGAGTATTCGAGCGCGGCGGTCTTGGTCAGGCCGATGACGGCGTGCTTGCTCGCCACGTAGACGCTGACACCCGGGAAGCCGATGGTGCCGGCGATCGAGGCGTTGTTGACGATCGATCCACCGGGCTTGCCGCTCCTGGGCGAGAGCATGGCGCGGATCTCGTGCTGCATGGAGAGGAGCACGCCTCGGACGTTGATGTCGAAGACCTGGCGGTAGTTCTCCTCGGTCTGCTCGACCAGCGGGGACCCGACCACGCCCTCGACGCCCGCGTTGTTGAACGCAAAGTCGAGCCGGCCGTGGAGCCCGGCCGCCGTGTCGACCGCCTTGCGGATGTCGGCGGGGTTGGTGACATCTCCCTGCACGAAGAGGGCCTTGACACCCAGCGCGGAGGCTTCCCGGGCGACCGCCAGGCCCTCGGCGGCGCGGCGGCCGGTGAAGACGACATCGGCGCCGCGGCGAGCAAAGGACAGAACGGCGGCCCTGCCGATGCCGGAGGTGCCTCCGGTGACAAGGGCGGCGCGGCCCGTGAAGTTCGCGGTCGAGCGGTCGGGAGCGGTCGTGGTGTTCGCGGCCATCGGTGGATCTCCTCGGAAGGGTGCCCGGGACCCGGCGGGCGCCGGGCCGATATATTGATATCCGTCGGAAGTATGTATCTGTTGAAAATCGCAGTCAAATGCTGTTGACCGGCGTATTTTCAACAGGTATCATGATCGCATGGAACGCCCGAATCCCAAGAAGCCCGAACTCGCCCAGTCCGAAATCATCGAAGAGTTGCCAGCGGCTTGCGCCAACGAGAAGGCTGGTGTGGAGTTCTTCGAGGCCAAGCGTTGGGGCGATTGTCCGTGCTGCCCCGAGTGCGGCGACACCGACGTTTACCAGATGAAGGACCGCAAGACCGGCGAGCGCAACAAGGACTTTCGTTGGCGCTGCCGGGGCTGTGGGAAGCTCTACAGCGTCCGTACGGGCATGATCTTCGAAGAAAGCCTGATCCCGATGCACAAGTGGGCGCGGGCTTTGTGGGAGTCGGCAACGTGCAAGAACGGGGTGA
Organism: Phycisphaerales bacterium; assembly: GCA_044221545.1. Classification (GTDB taxonomy): domain Bacteria; phylum Planctomycetota; class Phycisphaerae; order Phycisphaerales; family UBA1924; genus JAEUJB01. The sequence continues at coordinate 26,899 of JBGAOZ010000009.1, read as the reverse complement.
GCGCGTTGGAACTGTCCCGAAAGATCCAGGTCTCGTACAAAAGCGCGCTGTTCATGATGAGCCGACTCCGGTACGCGATGGCCGACGATGGCAGTGGACCGAAACTCTCTGGCACGGTCGAGGCCGACGAAACCTACGTCGGCGGCAAGCCGCGGCATTCCTACCGGGTCAAAGGCAAGATCAAGAAGGGCCGCAACCCCAACAACCCGAAGACTCCGGTGTTTGCCGTCGTTCAGCGGGGTGGGGACGTTCGGGCTCGGGTCATGGCGACCGTGAACTCTGAGAACATCAAGGACGAGCTTCTCCGGCAGGTCGAGCGATCGGCGAAGCTCATGACCGACGAGTCCAACGTCTACAAGAGCGTGGGGTCGCCATTCCAGAAGCACTCATGCGTTCGGCACCGCTCCAAGGAGTACGTGAACGCGAAGAATCCCGAGATCCACTCGAACACCATCGAAGGGTTTTTCTCGCGGATCAAGCGGCAGGTCGGCGGTACCTACCACAGCGTCTCGCCCGAGCATTTGCACAAGTACGTCGCTCACGCGGAGTTCCTTTACAACGCCCGTCAGATGAACGACGGGGAGCGCGTGGTTGACCTGATTCAGAAGGCCGATGGGAAGCGGCTCAAGTACCGCGCAACCGCCTAGTGGGCACAACACTCAAGTTCTGGAATCTCGGTGTTCCCCGCTGCCTTGGATAGCGGTAACAGAACTTCTCTGTAGACCCTTCGATGCAGCTTTGCGGGTTCTTCCTTGCCGTCCATCTCCGCAAGTGGCACGGCCATCAACAACAGCCCAAATGTCACGCTAGCGGTTCTAATTCCAACGTCGAAGGCGTGAACAGTCTCAAGGACTTTCCGCACGTATTTCACGTGACATCCAACAACGTCGTTTGTCCGAAGCGACCGATACACCGTGAGGAATTGGTCAACTCTCTCGCGCCGTGACTCTTCCTCCGAAATGTAAAGCGTGAGAGAATCGCTTTCCGCGTCGTAGTATGGACGGGGCTGAAAACTCTTTGCACCGTGAGATCCAAGGTCATCCCAGGTTGACCCGCTCATTTCGTGGCTCTCGACCATATCGCTCGCTCCAGTCGGTTCACGTGGACCTTGAGGCGATACCGCTCGCTCTCGTCCTCGTGTTCCCATCCCCAGTCCGTAACCTTGAGTCCTGCGCTCATGAATACGGCAAACACCATGCCAACCGGCGGATCAACACGGGTGCCATCGTTCTTGACCGCGTACCCCGCAGCCCTGGTAAAACAGTAGCCCGTGAAATCGTCGTCCTTGTAGGGGAAATACGCATCGGGGTCTAAAAGCGTTTCCCGAACCAACCCCAAAAGTTCATAGAACTTGTGGCCAGGGCCGTACTTTTGGAAGTGTTGGGCCCTGGAGATCGGAATAAGGGCAGTCGTCTTGCCGCCATTTATCGGGCACACCACCGGCGTTTCGAGAAATCCGGGCTTAGGCGCATCCTTAGGCTTTTCTTGGTCTGCCACCGGGAAACTCCAGGGCTAGAACGCGGAATCTAGTGTCTTCGCTGAGACCCGTCAAATCAGCACGCCCGTCTAGCCCGAAGCTGCCGTTTGGCGATATCCCAGGATGACCGAGCCGATGAGAGCTATCATCGGCATCGGTCCTCCGCAATGCGCGTGGCGGGGATCGAACCCGCATGGGGTCTCCTCGGCCTGAACAACCGGAACCCCGGCGGCGCCCAAGGCCGCTGTGTCTGCCAGTTTCACCACACGCGCAGAGAAGCCCCCCGGATGGTCGTGAGACCGTCAGGGGGCACGCTCAGGTCACAACCCAGTTCCCTAGGCCCGCTAAAGCAAGGGGGTCTGGGTTGTGCTTTTGGGCCGCTGAGCCGGACCCGTGACTCTCCTCATGACTGCGCTCCTTCATTTGGATTCGTGACCGGCACGAGTTTCCCGTTGACGAGACGCATTTTCGTTCGCTTCGCAATGGGCATGACGGCCTTTGGCGGTGCCTTGGTTTGTTCCGCCTCGGGCTCTACTTCATCCTCTGAATCATCGCCCTCTTTTGACTTGGAGGGGGTTACTGGCCGAAGGCGACGCTTTACCTTTCCCTTGCGCACCTTGCCGGGAAGCCGACTGCCACCGTCTTCCGATCGTGCTGCCGGATACCACTCAGTCAGGCCAAAGACCGCCGCCGCATCTCCGGAGCCACCCGGAAGCTTGTGAAAAACGGCCGCGTTCTTCGCAAGTGAGATGTACAGAGCACGCTTTGCATTCGCCTCGTTCTTAGTCTCGAATTTGAAGCCACCCTGCGTGAGAGCGGCGTGGATGTCGTTGACTGTCGCGGGACCGACCCCCGAAGACCGCCGCATCTTGAGATAGTCTCGGATTGCAGACGCCAGGGGGACTCCGTAGAAAAGGTCACGCCTCATGGTCCCTAGCGAACCAGTCTCTTCATTCTCCCGGTCGGCATCTGGGTAAGGGGCGTCATTTCCCCCAAGAATGCTCAGTCGATTTATCGACTGCTTGATGGCTCGCACCTCCTGTTCCTTCCGAAGCAGGTCCGTGCGCAGGGCCGAAATTGCCGGTGAAAAATCGTGCGACATGGGCTGTCTCCATCGACCTGAACGGTCCACCGTAGACCGCGCCCACCCCTGGGTCAAACCCAACCCGTGGACTTCCCCAAGACTAAACGCGAAGACTTGTGTGATTTGGGAAAAATACCTTGGCTGCATCGTCATCCACGTCGATGGTTTTCGCTGCGTTTTACGACATATTCTGTGATTCCGTCACAGGGAAAAGCCGTTCCATTGCCTGCCCGGGACTGTCCGTCGGTTCGTTGTCCCCTACGGTTTTGGGCTGTCAATTAGTTTGTTTGGGGAACGGTGTATACTCCATCATGATGGCCAAGATCCCCCACAAGGATGAATCTCCGCCTCCCGGCCCCACCCCCGATCGCCTCAAGATCACCATGAACTGGGAGGACGCCGCCGAGAAGGTGGTCAAGGCCAAGAAGCCCGCCAAGGGCTGGCCCGGCTCGCGGCCCGCGAAGAAGAAAGCTCGGCGCAAGGCCAAGCGAAACGCATAGACGGCGGTCTATACGATTGATAGTTCACGCGACCGTTTTCAAGAAGTACATACTTCCGTCAATTCGGACGCGGAGATAGGAATGCGGTCCTGGGTTCCCGGGGCCGCTGGCGGCATGGAACGCCCTCAGAATGTTGAAGCGGGGGGATCAGGCCGTGCGTGCGGCGGCTCTCTTGCGGGGAGCCCGGGGCTTGGCGCGCCTGCGTGCCCGCGGCTCGATGCCCGTGAGCTCGCCGGTGAACTCGGCGAGCACTTCATCCGCAGCGCCGAGCACGTGAAACTGGCCCTCGCGGCGGACGGTGATCAGGCCGGCGGACTCGAGGGTGCGGACGTGATGGGAGATCGTGGGCTGGGAGAGAGGGAATTTCTCGCAGACCTGGGAGCAGTTGAGCTCGCCGGCGGCGCGGATGGCGCGGAGCATCCGCAGCCGCGTGGGGTCGGCCAGAGCCTTGGCGATCTTGACGATTCGGGACGGGTTCATCGTGCGGGATGAACTCTACGCACGCCGCTTGCAACCGCCTAGCATGATGTGCCGCGGAACACACGCAACGGTGTGCGCACGCACCCCGCGGCGATCGAGGGAACCAATTGATGGCAGTGAACTGCACGGGATGCCGCGCGGAGATTCCGACCGGGGACATCAACATGAGAGAGGGCGTCGCCCTGTGCCGAGGCTGCGGGAGGGTCCAGCGGTTGTCGGCGCTGGCGGTCCGGCCCGAGGGGCCTGGCGTCGATGTTCACCATCCGCCCGCCGGGGCGTGGTACCAGGATGCCGGCGATCGGATCGTGGTGGGGGCCACGACCAGGTCCCCGATGGCCTTCTACTTCGTGCCGTTCATGATCGTGTGGTCGGGTTTCTCCCTGGGCGGCATCTACGGCTCGCAGATCCTCGCGGGGAAGTTCAACCCGCTGTTGTCATGCTTCGGGATCCCGTTCATCGCGGGCTCCGTGCTCTTCTGGGGCCTGACATTGATGATGGTCTGCGGCCGGGTCGGGGTGTGCATCGACGGCGAGAGCGCCCGGATCTTCCAGGGGGTCGGCCGCCTGGGTTGGACGAGGACGTTCCGACTTTCCGAGATCTCGACCGTGAGGGAGGAGCTCACGCGGGTGTCGATCAACAAGCGTCCCCGGCAGGGGATCATCCTCGAGGGATCGCGGCGCCTCGTGTTCGGCACGCTCCTGAACGATGAGCGGCGGTACTTCGTCGCCGAGGTGCTCCGCGGCCTGCTCGCGGCGTGAGCGGCCCGCCGCCCCCCGAGGAACTCTCAGGCCCCGATCGTGTTGACGCCGCAGTCGACGTAGATCGTCTCGCCCGTGACGCCCGCGGACAGATCGCTCGCCAGGTACACGGCGGTGTTGCCGACATCGGAACCCTCGACGTTGCGGCGCAGCGGCGCGCGCTCGGCGACCCGGTCGGACATGGTGTCGGTCCCGCCCACGGCCGAGCTGGCCAGCGTGCGCAGGTACCCGCCGGAGATGAGGTTGACGCGGATCTTGTGTTGGCCGAGCTCGGCGGCCAGGTAGCGGCCGGTGCACTCCAGGGCGGCCTTGGCGACCCCCATGACGTTGTACCCGGGCACGACCTTCTCGGCGCCGTAGTAGCTCATGCCCATGATCGAGCCGCCGCCCGAGCGGGCCATGAGGTCCTTGGCGCGGCGGGCCATCCCCAGCAGGGTGTAGGCCGAGATGTCGATCGCCGACAGGTACGAGGCCCGCGGCGTTTCGACGAACTTGCCCATCTGGAGCCACTCGCGGTCGGCGAAGGCGATCGAGTGGACGAGGAAGTCCATGCGGTCGAACTTCTCGGCGTAGGCGGTGAACGCGGCGTCCAGCTCGGCATCGCTGGCGGCGTCCAGCGGGAACAGCCAGGCGTCGGGCACGCCCAGCTCCTCGACGGCGCGGCGGGTGCGGCGTTCGTTCTTCTCGCCGGGCAGGTGCGTGAAGGCACAGCGGGCGCCGTGGTCGATCATCGCGCGGGCGATGTGCCACGCGTAGGAGCGGTCGTTGGCGATCCCCACGATCAGGCCGGTCTTGCCGTCCAGAAGCCCCATGCCGGAAGTCCTTTCGACGAGCTGACGCCCCGGAATCCCGCAGGGATCGCTCGTGCCGAGTGTATGCAGGCCCCCCCGGCGAGGGCACGGCCGATCGTTGGGCGTTGCACCATGCCAACACCGCACCGCCGGGATTCGCTATCGTTGGCATCATGCCCGAGCAGTCCTACGTCTCCGCTCGCCTGGCCCCCTTCGGCACCACCATCTTCAGCGAGATGACGAAGCTGGCCCTCCAGCACGGGGCGGTCAACCTCGCCCAGGGGTTCCCCGATTTCGACGGCCCGGAGCTGGCCAAGCTCGCCGCGATCGACGCGATCCGCGCCGGGCACAACCAGTACGCCCGCTCGCCGGGCGATCCCGCCCTGATCTCCGCGATCGCCGAGCGGTGGCAGGCCAAGACCGGGCAGACCATCGACCCGGAGACGCAGGTCACGGTGACCAGCGGCTGCACGGAGGCGATCCCGGCGGCGATCCTGGGCCTGATCAACCCCGGGGACGGTGTCGTGCTGTTCGAACCGTACTACGACTCGTACCGTGCGTGCCTCTCGATGGCCGGCGCCCGGGCGAGCTTTGTCACGCTCGGCCCGCCGGCGCCGGGGCGGCCGGGGACGTTTACGTTCGATGAGCAGCAGCTCCGCCGGGTGATGGCCGGGCGTCCGCGGGCGATCCTGCTCAACTCGCCGCACAACCCCACGGGCAAGGTCTTCACGCGCCAGGAACTCTCCCTGATTGCGCAGCTGTGCCTCGAGCACGATGTGCTGGCGATCACCGACGAGGTGTACAGCGAGCTTACCTACGACCCCTCGCTCCCGCACATCAGCCTGGCGACGATGCCCGGCATGGCCGACCGGACGGTGACCCTCAACAGCTTGGGGAAGTCGTTCAGCCTGACGGGGTGGAAGGTGGGGTGGGCGATCGCGTCGGCGCCGCTCTCTCGCGCGGTGCGGGCGGCGCACCAGTTCCTGACGTTCGCGACGTGCACGCCCATGCAGCACGGCGCGGCCAGGATCCTGCGGGAGGGAGACGCGTACATCCGTTCCCTGGTGGGAGAGTACATCGATCGCCGGGACATGCTCTGCGAAGCGCTGCGGGGCCTGGGCTTCGGCGTGGTCGTGCCTTCGGGGTCGTACTTCATCATGGCCGACCATTCGCGGTTCGGATTCCCCGATGATGTGGCGTTCTGCCGGCACCTGACCGAGAAGATCGGGGTCGCGGCGATCCCGCCGGGCGTCTTCTACGACAACCCCGCGCACGGCCGGTCGCTGGCGCGATTCGCCTTCTGCAAGAAGGAACAGACGCTCCGCGAGGCCGTGAGCCGGCTTCAGAAGCTCCGCTAGCCAGGAACTCCACGCACCATGGCCGACAACATCCCGCAGAACCCACCCCCCAAGGGCGGTCGGCTCGTCCTGGTGCTTGCCGGCGCCTTCTGCAGCTTCGCGCCCATCGGGCCCCTGATGCAGATGGTGGGGTCCCCGCCCGGGGAGTGGGCCAAGGCCGTCGTGGGCGCGGTGATCTCGGGCATGATCGCCGTGGGCTGGGCCTCGGTGTTCATGTTCGGGAGGTACCTGCTGCTGATCCCGCTCATCATCGCGCAGGCGGTCGGGCCGCCGGCGATCTTCTTCGCGGCCGCGCGGCTGGGGATCACTTCCATCGGCTCGGGGGTCGATCCCCAGACGCGGCAGATCGTGCACGCGATCATGGCGGTCGTGTTCATGGCCGCCGGCTACTTCCTGATCATCCGCTACACCGAACTCCAGGAGCGCGAGGCGACCCGGAGCCGCACGGAGCTGGACCTTGCGGCGGGCATCCACCGCACGCTGGTGCCGGCGATCGACTTCCGTGTCCCGGGCATCCACATCCTCGGGCGATCCGACCCCAGCAGCCAGATGGGAGGGGATCTCATCGACGTGGTCTCGGAGAAGGGGCGGTTCGATGTGTACCTGGCCGACGTCGCGGGCCACGGCGTCAAGGCCGGCGTGGTCATGGCGATGGTCAAGGCGGCGATCCGGATGCGCTTGCGGAACGCCTCGGAGCTGGGCGGGCTGCTCACGGATCTTGACGCGGTGCTTCAGCAGACCATCGAGCCCGGGATGTTCGCGACGTTCGCGTGCATGCGGTTCACGCCCTCGGGGGCCGTTGGCGCGCCCGTGGAGGTGCGTGCGAGCTTCGCGTTGGCCGGTCACCTGCCGATCCTTCACTACTCCGCGGCGCGGCGGGCGGTGGTTGACCTTCCCAACGACGCCCTCCCGCTGGGGGTGGGGGAGAACGAGCTCTACAGCGAGCAGGACCTGCTCTGCCAGGCGGGGGATACCTTCCTGCTGATCACCGACGGGCTCACCGAGGTCGCCGGGCCCGACGGCAGGCAGTTCGGGCTTGCCCGCATCCGCGAGCACCTCGCCGCGAAGGGCGGCAGCCCCCTTGCCGAGCTCCATCAGTCCCTGCTGGAATCGGCCCGCCGGCACGGCCCCCAGATCGACGACCAGACCCTGCTGCTGGTGCGGATCGGCGCGTGACGCCCTCCGGGGCGCCCGGCCGCGCACCGGCGGGTCGGCCCTCCCATAATCCGGCATGACCACCTATCTCATCACCGGCGCCACGCGCGGGATCGGGCTTGAGTTTGCTCGCCAGCTCTCCCAGCGCGGCAAGGGCACCGTCGTGCTCGCCACGGCGCGCGATCCATCCAGGGCCACCGAGCTTGCGGGCCTGGCCCAGCAGGTCCTGCCGCTGGAGGTCTCCGACGAGTCCTCGATCGCCAAACTCCCCGGCCTGCTCAAGGACCGTCCCATCGACGTCCTGATCAACAACGCGGGCGTCGGATCGGAGGCCAACAGTCTCTCCAAGCTCGTGTTCGCGGAATTCCAGCGCGTCTTCACGATCAACAGCTTCGCCCCGCTCATGATCGCCGGGGCACTGCTCCCCAACCTCCGCGCGGGCCGGCGGAAGACCATCTTCAATATCTCCAGCCAGCTCGGGTCGATCGCGAACAACCAGGGGGGCTCGAGCTACGCCTACCGGGCGAGCAAGTCCGCCCTCAACCAGCTCACCGTCAGCCTCTCGGCGGAGCTCAAGAGCGACGGCTTCTGCTGCGTGGTCGCCCACCCCGGCTGGGTGAAGACCGACATGGGAGGCCCCGGCGCACCTCTGAGCCCGCACGACAGCGTTCAGTGGCTCCTCAAGCTCATCGACGCCCTGACCCCGCAGGACTCGGGCAAGTTCTTCAACTACGACGGCAACCCGATGCCCTGGTGATACGGCGATGTTCAGCGCAGGTTGCCGCCGTGGGAGGCGGATGCCCGCGGTGCGATGATCGCGCCCCGGTGATTCAGAGGCTCCGCTCACGCCGCGATCGAGGTGCGCACGCCCACCGTCCCGCCCTCGCGGCACTTCTGCACGGCGCGGGCGGCGGCGATGATCAGCTCCGAAGGGGAGCCCACGCCCGCGGCCGCATCCGGGTCGCGGCTCGCCACGCCGACGCTCACCGCCATCGCGTGGGCGGTGATACCCGCCTGGGTGCGCCAGCCGGGCCAGGCGCGTTCCAGGTCCGTGCGCAGCTCGTCGATCGCCCGTGTGATCGCCGGCCGGGCCACGCCCTGGAGAACCACGCTGAACAGCCCGCCGTTGAGCCGGCAGACCACGCCGCCCAGCGGCATGAAGTGCTTCTGCAGCAGCGAGGCCACGCCCACGAGAACCTGGTCCCCCAGCTCCGTGCCCCCCTGGGTCTGGATCGCCTCCAGGCAGTCCACGCTGATCTGCACCAGCCCCACCGATCCGCCCTGGGTCTTGCAGACGCCGAAGGCCCACTTGATCGCCGTGTCGAACGCCGAGCGCGCCATCGCGCCGGTCAGCGGGTCCACGTTGTTGTCGCCGGCCAGCAGCTTGGCCAGCCCGTCCTCCGCGTCCGAGTTGCCCACCAGCGGCGGCCGGATCTGCGAGAGCTGCACCTGGGCCCTGGAGAGCACCGCGTCCACGTCCGCGGACGCGCCGGTGTCGAGCTTGAAGAGGCCCGACATCTCCTTGGCGGCCTGGGCGATCAGCCGCAGGGAGTCGTCCAACGTGCTGGGGGTGATCTTGAACCACTGCTCGGCCTTGGCGTACAGGCGCTTGAGCGTCGGGCTGGGCTCTCCTTCGGTGAGGACATCGTGCGCGAGGTTTCCCAGCGCCACGCACCGGACGATGTCCGCGCACTCGACCGGCGCCGCGGTCGGCCGCTCGTGGAAGCGCACGGGCATCACCAGCTCCTTGGGCAGGCGCCAGCGCTCGGCGAGCATCGCGCCCACCTCGGGGTGCTGCATGTCGAAGGCCTCGAGCTCCAGCCGCACCAGCTTGCTGTGGTCGGCGCCCGCCTTGGCGAGCACCTCGAGGTACGGCGCCCCCAGCGCCCTGAACATCGCCATCACGCCGATGTCCTGGAGCAGGCCCGCGAGGAAGGCCTCGTCGGCAAACTTGAAGCCGGCGGACTCGGCGATCGACTTGGACGCCACGGCCGTGTACAGCCCGCGCCGCCAGTAGGCGACCAGGTCAAACCCGCACTTCGGATCGATCTGCTGCGACGCGACCAGCGAGAAGCCCAGGGCCAGCGCCTTGACCGGCCCCAGCCCGAGCATGACCAGGGCCTTGTTGATGGAAGCGCACCGCGTGCGGAGGCCGTAATAGCTGGAGTTGACCGTCCGCAGGACCTTGGCGCTCAGGCCCTGGTCGTTCTGGATCGTGTCGGTGAGTTCCTTGAGCGAGACGTTCTTGTCGGCCGTCAGCTCGATGACGCGCACCGCCACCGCCGGCAGCGAGGGCAGCGAGGGGCATGCGAGGATGTCTTCAAGAAGCGCGGCTTCCATTCTTGGCTCCCGCCCGGCGCCACCGGGCGCCCGGCATGCCCTCCCGACTGCTCTACGAATCCACGGAGCAGCCCGACTCATCCCGCGCCCGATCCGCCCGAGTGCGAGAGCCCCGGGAGCACCCACCGGATCGAGGGCGGCAACACCTGATGGATGGAACGGAAGTACGTGGCCAGCAAGAGGCTGGAGCGCACCACCGCGTCATCCGACAGACTCGTATCGGCCACCAGCGCGCCGTAATCCACGGTTTCACCAGCCCCCGCCAGCTTCCGCAGCACGCCGACGGTGTCCGACCGGACCTTCCAGGTCTCACCGGCCCCCGAACCTGCGCTCCCCGACCTGCTTCCCGGACCACCCCGCCGCCGGAGCTCGCCGCCCGTCCCCGGCACCGCGCCCGGTTCTCGGACCTCGCCGGACCCCACCAAACCCCCCATCGCCGGGCTGAACAGGTACACCGCCGACTCGGCGAGCGGCCCGCCGCTCTGCGCATCAACGAAGACTTCGGGCCGATAACCGGTCTCCACCAGCACATCCCACAGGAACCCCATCACCACCCGACCGGGAGACTGACCGCGGTCGAGTGTTTCCAGGCCGCCGGTCATCGACCCGAAGAGTGGGGGGTGGGGGTCCAGCTCGCGCAGGGCGTGATGCACCAGGTCGGCCAGGAACATCCCCGCGTGCAGGGCCTTGAGGGATCGGCGCAGCCCCGAGTAGGGCTCCTGAAGGTCCCAGGCGGTCAGGGTTGAGAGCGAGCCGCCCTCGCGGGCGGTGCCCTTGAGTATGAGCACGACCTCACCGCGCGTCAGCAGTTCCAGACCCCCGGAGAAGGGGGCGTGTTCGCGCCGGGAGCCTTTGGCGAGCCCCCGCACCACCCCGTGGCCCTCGGTGAACAGGGAGACCGTCTGGCTGGTCTCGGACCAGTCCCAATGCCTGATGCAGATTGCCTGTTGCTTGACCGTCGGCATCGGCCAGAGCGTACGCGGCCGCTTCCCGCGAACCGCGGGCCGGTTCGACGCTACGCCAGGGCCGTCTGACGGACGGGCCGGAGGACGAACCTGCCGGAGATCGCCGAACTCCCGATGTCCGGGTTGTTCTCCGGGGCGCACCCGTGGCTGGCAACCGTTCCCTGTCCCTTGAACTCGAAGGCCCCGCCCTCGAGCGACTTGTTGAGAAGGACCTCGACGCGCAGCGTCTCGCCGGGCTTGACGAACCGTCCGTACTTGACCGCGCGAACGCTCCCGAGCACCATCCGCGTGCCGCGGCACTCGGGGTGGTGTTCCTCGAGCATGTGGCGGGCGGCCTGCACGATTGCCTCGACCATGAGCACCCCGGGGAGGACGGGGAACGTGGGGAAGTGATCCTGGAGGTACTCTTCGGCGGCCGAGACGTTCTTGATCGCCACCACGCGCTGCGGGGTGCACTCGACCACGCGATCAATCAAAGTGAAGTGCATGCCCGCAGAATAGGCGCCGCCGTCGCCCTCGCGCACGGCCGTGGGTGCCGGTCCCGGGGGTTTGAGCCCCCGCCGCGAGCCCCCTGACGGGCCACCGGGCCGTCGCTATGATCGCGGCAACGGTCGGGACTGTTCCGATTCTGAGTGTCCTGCGGAGAAACGTGCTTGATGACCCGTGACGAGATCTATTCCAAGGTTCGTGAGATCCTGGCCGACACCCTCAGCGTCGATGAGGAGGAGATCCAGCCCACGTCAACCCTCAAGACCGACCTGGGCGCCGAGTCCATCGATTACCTCGACATCAGCTTCCAGCTCGAGAAGGGCTTCGGGTTCAAGATCGGGCAGAACGAGCTCTTCCCGCAGGGCGTGGCCCAGGACCCCAAGTACGTCAAGGACGGCAAGGTGACTCCCGAGGGCATCAACGCCCTGGTCGAGCGCCTCCCGCACTTTGACTTCTCGAAGTTCCGCCAGGATCCCCAGCTCTCCAGAATCCACGAGATCTTCACCGTCAACGCCATCGTGAACTTCGTCCAGGCCAAGATCGCCGCCAAGGGCTGATTCCCCGACCCCCTCACGACCGCCCGATTTTCACGGAGGTTCCACGCGTGCGCTGGATGTGGATCGATCGTATTACCGATTTCGAACCACGCCGGCGCATGGTGTCGGTCAAGAACATCTCGCTCGCCGAGGAGCACCTGCACGACCACTTCCCGGCTGACCCGCCCGCCGGGCCAGGGGCGAGCACCGCTCCGCGGCCCGCCTTCCCGGTCATGCCCGGTTCGCTCATCCTCGAGGGGATGGCCCAGACCGCCGGCATCCTCGTCGGGCACGCCGAGCAGTTCCGTCAGAAGGTGGTGCTCGCCAAGATCAACCGCGCCGAACTGCTCTCGGATGTCTTCCCGGGGATGACCATCCGCCACACGGCAACCGTCGATCGCCTCGATGCGATGGGCGCCTCGACCCTGGGCGTTGTCGATGCGTTCATGCACAGCGGCGCGGATGTCCCGCCCATGCCCGTCAGGATCGCCGAGATCGACCTGATGTTCAGCTTCATCGACAACAACATGTCGGGCATGGACTTCCCGGAACACAACTTTGTCTTCAGCGAGAGCTTCCGCACTCTCCTGCGCATGAGCGGGATCGGCTTCGAATCCCCCGAGCTCTCGGAGTCGGCCGCCGAGCCCGCGCGCTGAGCCGGCGAGCCCCGCGCGTGGGTTGTCCTGCGCTGCATCACGACATCGCCGCCGAGCCGTAGGCGGCGTACATCCCCAGCTGGGTCAGGGCCGCGGTGACGGGCAGCGAGTTGAGGGCCACCGCCCAGCTCCCCAGGCGTCTTCCAACTTCCGCGCGCCGGCGACCCACGGCCTCGCACACCAGCACCACGATCACCAGGCAGCTGAATTTCAGGAACAATGCGCCGGCGATCCCGCCCGCGCTGATGAACCTGTCGGCGATCGGATTGAACTCCGCGCCGCCCAGGGAGAGGCATACCCATGTCAGCATCACGTCCAGCGATGCGACCAGCACCAGCCACGGGTAGACGTGCGGGTACAGCACCGGACGCTTGAGCAGGCTTCCCACTCCGGCCACGGCTTGGAGGCCACGCGGCATCACACACCTCCGTGCGTTGTCTGGCCGTCGGCACTCGCGGTTGCGTTCCGTGCCTTCTGCGGCGATCGCTCGCCGATGCCCCGGCCCCGGGCATACCCCCGACCCAGCTCCTCAATCTCCCCACTCCATGGGGAGCATTGATGCCGATTCAAACCCCCGACACCCCGAGCGATTCGCGTACCACTCTTTCAAACAACCCCGAGGGCGCCTTTGTTCCCGTCCAGGCCAGGAACTGCGCACCTGCCTGCCCGACGAACATCGCGATCCCGTCCGCGGTCCGCCAGCCCGCCGCCGTCGCCCGCTGGAGCATCGGCGTGCGGGGGGGGTTGTACACAGTGTCCAATACGGCGGCGTGCGGCGGAGAGTTGCCAAAAGCGGCTTCCGGGAGCGCCGATGCCGCCGGATCAGGCCCCCCCTTCATCCCCAATGGGGTGCAGTTGATCCAGGCTTTCGGGGCTTCCAGCTCGGCGTAGGCACCTGTCGCTGCCGCTGGATCGGGCCCGGCCGTGACATCGGCCCCGGTTGCCTTGCGGGCCGATTCGGCGAGCTTTTCGGCCCGCGGGCGGGAGCGGTTGAAGATCACCACGCGCGAGCCGGCCTGCGCCAGCGCCATCACGATCGCCCGGGCGACCCCGCCCGCGCCAAGGACGGCGATCTTCTGGCCGCGCAGATCGCCGACAAGCTCGCGAACGCATTCGAGCGCTGCGGGGGCATCGGTGTTGAGCACCCTCACCTTCGCCACCGCGCCATCGGCCCCGCGATCGATCGCGACCGTGTTCCCCGCCCCGCACAGCGCCGACAACGCATCGAGTTCCCAGCCCTGCTCCCGTGCGAGCCGCACCAGGTTCTCCTTGTGCGGGATCGTGACGCTCAAGCCGCACAGATCCAGCCGCGGATGCTCGATGATCGCCAGCACGGTTGCTTTGAAGCTCGCGTACGAGTCTTCGGCGTCCCCCCCGCCCGCATCGCTCGCGCCCGCCGCGACCGGCAGGGGAACGTACACGCCGTCGTGCCCGATCGCCTCGAACCCCGCGTTGTGCACCAGCGGCGAGTGAGAATGGCCCACGGGCCATCCCACGATGCCGTAGACCTTCGTGCGCGGCCCGATCGACCGGAAGCGGTAGGTCCCGAGCAGCTCGCGGACCGTCGGCTGCCCCGGCGCGGTGGTGGAGGTCGATCGCAGGCTCGCGAAGGTCAGGAACCCGCCGAACTTGGGGGCGAGGATGCGCGAGACAAGGCCGAATTCGCCCATGCCCAGGGCGATCAACGGGCGGTCGCGCTCGGCGAGCATGTCGAAGAGTTCGAGGTTGTCGCGCAGCGAGCGTGCGCGGAAGGCGAACTTCAAGATCTTGGCCGCCGGCTGGGCCCGCATCCTGAGGAGGCGCCGGGTGAGGTCGGCGGGCCGGCCGGCAAAGTCGTGGTTCGAGAGGATCAGCGAGGGCGCATGCTCGCGCAGGCGCGATGCATCCACCGCCAGATCGATCTTCATCCGCAGGTTCTCCGAACTGCAGTAGCGATCGAGTTCGAAGTCCAGGAACCGCGGCGGGTGCTCCCCCTTGCCCTGGGCGGTCCCCAGGCGCTCGTAGAGGGCAACCCGTGCCTCTTCGCCGCCGTCGTAGCTGCCGCCTTCGGTCGTGGAACGGCAGGTGACGATGCAGGGGAGCGGGGAATCGGCGATCAGGGCGAGGATCTGTTTGGTTTCGAACGAGTCGCCTTCGAAGCCCGAATCCTCCCCCGAGAAGACCTCATCGATGCGGAACTCGACCAGGTCCGCCCCGCCATCCCGCGCTGCGAGCGCATCGGCGAGCGCTGCGGCAAAGTCGTGGACCATGATGGGAGTGCAGAGAAGGGTCGGCATCGGTGACGAGTGTATTCGGGCAGAGAGCATCGCCCCGCGGCCTGCCGTTGGCTCCTACCCTCCCCAACCCCCGGAGCCTCCCACCCATGCCGACGCCGTTCCCAGCCCGCTCCCCGCGCAGTTTCGCCTTCAAATCCCTGGCGGGGGTGCTCGCCGCGATCGCTCTCACGCTGCCCGCGTGCGCCGGCGGTGAGGCCGCCAAGCCCGCCGTCGCGGCCAGCGAGCCCGCAGCGCCGCCGGCTCCGGTCCTGACCGCGAGGGAACGGGAGATGAACGCGAAGTCGTTCGACTACGTCTGGCAGACCGTCCATGATCGGCACTGGGATCCCACGCTCGGCGGCCTGGACTGGGATGCGGTCAAGACCGAGCTGCGTCCCAAGGTCGAGCAGGCCGCGAGCATGGATGAGGCCCGCGGGGTGATGCGCGACGCCCTGGCCCGCCTGGGCCAGTCTCATTTCAGCATCATCGATCGCGAGGCCTACGAGGCGGTGGCGCCCGCACCCCATGCCGCCAGGGACACCCAGGCCGCGGGCGCGGCGATCACCACGGGGGACACATTCAACAGGAAAAACCCGGGCGAGCACGAAGGCGAGCGCGACCTCTCCGGCGACGGTCAGACGGGCCTGGAGATCAGGATCGCCGACACTACCGCGCTGGTCACGGCCGTCGAGTCCGATTCGGCCGCGGCCCGCGCGGGCATCAAGCCCGGTTGGGTTGTTCAGAGCGTCGACGGCAAGCTCACCGGCCCGATCATCGAATCGCTCAGCTCCCAGTTCCAGGGCAAGGAGGCCTTCGACGCGATGGTGGTGCGCGGCATCGAGGCCCGCTTCCGCGGCCAGCCCGGCGAGGTGGTCCGGGCGACGTTCCTCGATGAGCACGACCAGACCGTCGAGAAGCAGATCGCGCTGTCGCCGCCCACGGGCGAGTTCTCGCAGTTCGGCAACCTCCCGCCGGTGCACGTGCAGTTCAGCTCGACGCGCCTTCCCGGGAACGTCGGGTACATCCGGTTCAACTACTTCCTCGACCCGGCGTTCGTGATGCCCAAGTTCACGTCGGCGATGGAGTCGTTCTACACGGCCGACGGCATCATCCTCGACCTGCGCGGCAACCCCGGCGGCATCGGCTTCATGGCCAGCGGCATCGGCGGCTTCTTCGTCGACAAGGACGGCCTGAAGCTCGGGGAGATGCGCACCCGGGAGACGACCGTCAGCTTCGTCATCTTCCCGCGCGTGCAGGTCTACGGCGGGCCGCTGGCGATCCTCATCGATTCCCTGTCGATCTCGACCTCGGAGATCATGGCCGGGGGCATGCAGGACATCGGCCGGGCCCGCGTCTTCGGAGTGCGGTCCGCGGGCGCAGCGCTGCCGTCGCTCATCGAAAAGCTCCCCAACGGGGACGGATTCCAGTTCGTGGTCGCGAACTACACCTCCGCCTCCGGGCGCGTGCTCGAGGGCAAGGGCGTGAGCCCCGACGAAGAAGTCCGTCCCGATCGCGCTACCCTGCTCGCCGGGAAAGACCCGGTGGTCGAGGCCGCGCTGCGCTGGATCCGCTCACAGTCCGCCAGGTTGCGCTGACCGACGGCCACCGACACTGTTCGCCACCGCCCGGCGCGACTTTCCAAGTCCGGGCACTCGGAGTCTGACCGGATGAAATCTCCCTCCATGTCGTGCCGGACCGCGGCGTCCCGTTCCCTGCTGGTGCTCTCGGCCCTGCTCACCGTGGGAACGCTCGCGCCCGCGCTGCGGGCCCAGCCGACGCAGACCACGCCCGCCCAGCCCACCGCGCCGGCCGAGAGGCTCCCCGACGCCCGCGACCTGCACGCCAAGTACATCAAGTCCCTGGGCGGAGAGGCGACGATCATGGGCCTCAAGACCGCCGCGAGCAAGGCCAAGATCGAGGTTCCCGCGCAGCAGATGACCGCGACACTGGTGCTCTACCAGACCGACAACGCCATGTACTCGGCCACCGACATCGCCGGCTTCGGCCAGGTGGAGGCCGGGCTGGCCGACGGGATCGCCTGGCAGAAGAACTCCATGACCGGACCGCAGATCATGGAAGGGCCCGAGCGCGACGAGTTCCTCCGCGAGAACGACCTGCACGCCGCCCTCCACGTCGACAAGCACTACACGAAGATGGAGACGACCGGGGTCGCCGATGTCGAGGGCAAGAAGTGCTACAAGGTCGAGTTCACCCCGCTCGCCGGCGAGAAGGAAGTGCGCTACTACGAGGACGAGTCGGGCCTGGTCGTCCGGGTCGACACCATCAAGGAGATGCAGGGCAACAAGTTCCCGGTCACCATGACGATCTCGGACTACCGCGATGTCGACGGCTTCAAGGCCCCCTTCAAGATGTCGCAGACGATGATGCAGATGTCCAGCACGATCACGTTCGAGTCGATCGCCTACAACAAGGACGTCCCGGCCGAGAAGCTCAAGCTCCCCGCAGATGTCAAGGCGCTGGCCGACAAGAAGAAGTCCGGGGGCGATGCGCCCAAGACCGAGCCGCCCAAGCCCGAGGCCCCCAAGACCCCCACGGCCCCCGAGCCCAAGAAGCCCGACGCCCCCAAGTAGTCATCGTCGTGTGAGCGCACCGATCCACCTGCCCGCGGGCCTCCCCGCGGGCTTTTTCTTAGGTCCAGCCAACGCTTCTTCTGCAGTTGTGCTTGAGGCGACCGTCGTCACTCAGGACAATGATCTCAGAATCCCGAGAGTCAATCCGAAGATGTGCGGTGGCGTTCGACAGCTTCTGCGGGTCCTCCGGGCGATCACGCTCGCGGTGATCTGCCCGCGGGCACTGGCCCAGCCCTGCGAGCCCATCTGGCAGCCCATCGACCGCAACGGCCAGGGTGCGTCGTTTACGGGCCACGCCGTGGCCTACGACCCGATCCGCGGGCGCACGCTCCTGTTCGCGGCCTCCTCCCCCGCTCAGCTTCTGGAATGGGATGGGCGCCGCTGGTCGGTCCGCGCCGGCGACGGACCCTCGCCGCGCAGCAAGCCCTCGCTCGCGTTCGATTCCAGCCGGGACCGCGCGGTCCTCTTCGGCGGACAGTGGGTCAGCACCTCCATGGCCGACACCTGGGAATGGAGCGGAGATTCCTGGGCGCAGGTCGCCACCACGGGCCCCTCGGCGCGTTCCGGCGCGTGCAGCGCCTACGACCAGGCACGCCAGCGCACCGTCCTGTTCGGCGGCGGCAAGACCTCCATCCCGTTCACCGACACCTGGGAGTGGGACGGCGCCGCGTGGCTCCTCAAGTCGTCCTCCGGCCCCGGACCGAGCACGGTCTGTGCCATGGCCTACGACCCCTCCCGCGGCCGCGTCGTTCTCTTCCAGCCCGGCTTCACCTGGGAATGGACCGGCGGCGCCTGGAACCTCCTCACCCTCACGGGCCCGGCGGTCTCCGTCGGCGCCGCCCTGCTCGCCTACGACGGCGCCCGAGGCAGTCTCATCCTCCTCAGCGTCGCCTCCGACATCCACGGAGCGCACGACCAGATGTGGGACCTGGGGCCCGAGGGCTGGTCTCTTCGCGCCGATGTTGTCATCCCCATGGGCCGCGAGTCGGGCATGATCTACGACTCGGCCCGCCAGCGCATCGTGCTCGCCGGCCGCACCCGGGCCAACTCGGGCTACGACTCGAGCACATGGGAGTGGGATGGGTTCTCGTGGACGCAGGCCGATGATCCATCCCCGTCGGCCCGCGAGGGTGCGGCGATGGCCTTCGACCTGTCCCTCGGCGTCTCGGTGCTCTTCGGCGGCGGAGATCGGTCTTACGGCACGTGGCTCGGCGACACGTGGACCTGGGACGGCCGGCGCTGGGACGATGTTTCGAACTTCGGCCCCGCCGCGCGGCTGGGTGCCGGGATGGTGCCCGATCCCAGCGGTGGGGGGGTCCTTCTCTCGGGCGGACGCGGGGATGACTACTACGACGACCTGTGGCGATGGAACGGCTCGAGGTGGACGTTCCTGAACAAGGCGTTCCTGCCGCGGCGCGGGCACCACGCGATCGCCGCCGATCCGCTGCGCCGCCGCGTGGTCGTCTTCGGCGGGAAGAACTTCACCGGTCAGCTCGCGGACACGTGGGAATGGACGGGCCACAGCTGGGACAAGATCGCCGACACCGGCCCCTCCGCGCGCGATGGCGCTGCGTGCGCCTACGACCCGGTGAGCCAGCGTGTCATCCTGTACGGCGGTCAGTCCGGCGACGCGATCATGTCGGACACCTGGGCATGGGATGGCGTGCAGTGGTCCCAACGGCCGATCAGCGGCCCCGAGCCGCTCCGCGATGCTTCGCTCGCCTACGACGGCCGGATAGGCTCGCTCGTGCTCTACGGAGGCTCCACGGGATCCAACATCCCATCCGCGGACGCCTATGTGCTCGGCCCGGGCGGCTGGGTCCATCTCGACACCGAAGTACCCGAAGGCAGGTCCGGAGCGGCGATGTCATTCGACCCGACGCGTGAGCAGCTCCTGATCTTCGGCGGGCGGGCCCACCACCAGTTCTCAACCGTCCAGCTCAGCGCCGACCTCTGGCGCCTCGGCGGCCCGGGCTTCACACGGCCCATGCCCAACACAGCCCCGAGAGTCTCCGAGTTGAACCTCGCCTACGACGCCGCCCGTCACCAGATCGTCGCCCAGGCGGCATCGCAAACCTGGCTCTGGGATGGGGATGCCTGGACGCAGACGCCCTCCTCTCCGCCCGTCGACACCTACACCGCGATCGCCTACGACGCCGCCCGCCAACGCGTCGTGCTCTACGGCGGCTTCGCGGGCATCGGCGGGATCCCGCGGTCGGACACGTGGGAGTGGGATGGAATCGCCTGGACCAAGGTCAATGTGGTCGGCCCCGGACCGCGGATGCACCACGCCATGGCCTACGACGCCCAGCGCCAGCAGGTGATTCTCTGCGGCGGCGATGACGGCACGGCGTCGTTCCTCAACGACACGTGGGTCTACGACGGCGCCGCATGGAAGAAGGCCGCCTCGGGAGGACCCGCGCCGCGCTACGACCGCTCGATTGCCTACGACGCGTCGAGGCACACCGTGCTGGTCTTCGGCGGCTACGGACCCAACAGCCAGTGGTACAACGACACCTGGGAGTGGAACGGCATCAAGTGGACCAAGCTCGCCGTCTCGGGCCCCTCGCCGCGATCCCATGCCGCGATGGATTTCGACACGGTCCGCCGGCGGATGGTCCTCCAGGGCGGTTGGGGTCCCGACGGCCTTGGCCTGGGCGACTCGTGGGCCTTCGAGAACGGCGCGTGGCGGCAGCTTCTCCCGGCTGCTCATCCACCGGCGATGACCCAGCCTTTCATGGTCTATTTCCCGCCGCGCGACCAGATGCTCGCGTTCATCTGCTCGCCCAGCTCCTTCGGCGAGGACTGGCTCTTGACGCCTCCCCAGCCCCCCGTCTTCTCGCTCTCCCCCGCGCAGGCCCAGGCCTGCACCGGCGGCACGATGACCATGCGGGTCGCCGTCACCGGCGCCCGCGCCCCCGCGTACCAGTGGCTGCGTGATGGCTCGCCCCTCTCGGACGGTCCCGCTCCCGGCGGTGGGCTCATCCGCGGCTCGGCGACGCCGATCCTTACGATCGAAGGCGTGCTGCACGCCGACCTTGCCGCCTACGCCTGCCGCGCCACCGGCATCTGCGGTGAGATCGCCGAGTCTGCTCCCGCCGACCTGGTCATCTGCCTCGCCGACATCGACTGCTCGGGGTTTGTCGATACCGATGACCTTGATCTGTTCCTCGAAGCGTTCCTTGCCGGCGATCCCGCCGCCGATGTGGATCGCTCGGGCTTCGTCGATGAGGAAGATGGCACGCTGTTCTTCGCCGCCTTCGATGCCGGCTGCTGAGCCACCCGACGCGGCCCGCGAGCAGGAACGCGAGCCACGAACCGACCACGAGCCGCCAGCCCGGTCGTGTTTCGGTGCTCGACCGGGCCACGGGTGCGGCCGATCACTTCTTGCGCTTCTTGAACCGGTCTTTGATGCTCGCGGTCGCCGTCGTTTTGCGCCCGCCGAGCCCGGGTACCCCCATCCCCGCCCCGCCCTGCATCGCCTGCACCGCCGCGGCCTTCTCCTTGCCCGTCAGCCCCGCCATCTGCTTGGTCATGCGGCTCACCGCCGTGAACTGCTTGACCAGCCGGCCCACATCGTCCTGGCCCGTCCCCGAGCCAGCGGAGATCCGGCGCCGACGGGAGAAATCGATGGCATCGGGCTTCTTGCGCTCGTGGGGGGTCATCGAGTGGATGATCGCCTCCACCCGGTCGAGCTGCTTGTCGTCGATGTCGACTTCCTTGAGCATCGGGCCCACGCCCGGGAGCAGGCCCAGCAGTTGCTTGAGCGGGCCCATCCGCCGGATCGCCTTCATCTGCGAGAGGAAATCCTCCATCGACAGGTCGCCCTTCTCCATCTTGCGCTGGAGCTCTTCGGCCTCCTGCTGGCTTACCTGCTCCTGGGCCTTCTCGACCAGCGAGACCACATCGCCCATCCCCAGGATCCGCCCGGCCATCCGCTCGGCGTGGAACTCCTCAAGGGCATCGATCTTCTCGCCGACGCCGATGAACTTGATCGGCGCCCCGGTCACCTGCTTGACCGACAGCGCTGCACCCCCACGGGTGTCCGAATCGAACTTGGTCAGGATGATCCCATCGACCTCCAGGCTCTCGTGGAAGGCCTTGGCCGAGTTCACCGCATCCTGCCCCGTCATCGCATCGACCACCAGCAGCACCTGGTGGGGCTTGACCAGGGCGTTGATCCCCTTGAGCTCACCCATCAGGGATTCGTTGATGTGCAGCCGGCCCGCGGTGTCGAGGATCACGGTGTCGATCCCCTGCTTGCGGGCCGATTCCACCGCGCGTGAGCAGACCTCGACGGCGATCCCCACGGCCTTGCCGTACGCGGCGACCTTGTCGGGTTCGGAGTAGAAGACGACCTGGGCCCCGCCGCTCGCATCGCTGCTCACCTGCTCGGCAACCGTGTGGAGCTGCTCGACCGCGGCGGGCCGCTGGAGGTCGGCGGCGGCGAGCATGACGCTGCGGCCGCGCTTCTTGAGGTACGCGGCGAGCTTGCCGCACGTGGTCGTCTTGCCCGAGCCCTGGAGCCCGCACATCATGACGATCGTCGGCCCGGGCGCAGCGCGCGGGATCCCCGATTCGGCGACATCCTTGCCCATCCCCAGGCCGGCGGGCACGGGCAGCCCCGTCATCGGGTCGACCAGGTCCATCGTCGAACGCGTCGGCGCCACCTCGCCGCCCAGCAGTTCCACCAGCCGCCGGTGGACGATCCCGATCATCTCCTGGCCGGGATTGAGGCTCTTGGTGACCTGGCGGCCGACCGAATCGGCGAGCACCTGCTCGGCGAATTTTTCGACCACCGACAGATGCACATCGGCATCCAGCAGGGCGGACCTGACCTCGGCCATCGCCTCCTGCACGTTGGCCTCGGAGATCTTGTCCTGGCCGGCGAGCTTGCGGAAGACGTTGGTGAAACCTTCGGAAAGACGCTCAAACATGCCCGAGTCTAGCCCCGGTGGAAGGCCGCCCGTGCCGCCGCGGATTCACAGCCAGATTCACCGCCAGATTCACAGCCAGACTCACAGCCGGTTTCACCGCCGGATTCACCGCTCAACCTTCAGCTCGGACACCGGCGGCAGGTTCTTCGGCCTGTAGCCCGCCCCCGCATCGTTCAGCCGCGCCTCGACCGACCAGTGGATGCTCGCCCCCCGCAGCACCGTCCGCCGCTTGGCGAAATTCGGCCACCGCCAGACCTTCTTCCCCGCCCGCGAGTTCCACGTCCGCCGTGGGAACAGCTCTCCAGCCCACCAGCCCACCGTCAGCGAGTTGTGCTGCTCGGCGAGCGGATCGGGCTTGCTCCGGGTGCCCGTCTGGCCCAGGATCTCGGCCTTGATCTGCTGGTCGACCAGGAGGTACGCCCCGTGCCCCTGGTCCTCGGCCTCCCGCAGCATCCACTCCAGCGCCAGCTTCGAGAGCCCGCCCTCGCCGTCGGCGTACCCGCCCCCGACATCCGAGTGCACCCCCGCGAAGTACACCTCCTTGGCATCCTGCCCCGGCGGCGGCTTGCCCGGGATCTTGTTCCCCTTGGCATCGAACCCCAGCAGGAACAGGTTCGAGCGGAAGAACGCCCGGTGCTCATCGATCGACACCGCGTGCCGCACGATCTTCATCGCCGGGTTGCCGCTGGTGAAGGGCACCGCCGCGAAATCCCAGAACCACCCCATCGAACTCACCGTGTCCCACACGCCCACGAAATGGATCGGCGCTGCGCGGGTCGCGAACATCTTGGCGAACCGCGAGCAGACCTGGAAGACCGGCTCGCCCGACGAATCGCCGCCCGTCAGCAGTGACCAAGCGTACGGCGCCATGTTCAGGTGCTCGGGCCTCAGGAGCCCCAGCTGGTGCAGCCCCGCGGCGAGGATCCGCACCGCCATCGCCCCGCGCGAGAACCCGAACAGGAAGATCTCATCCCCCGGCTCGTAGTGCTCCACCAGGAACCCGTACATGTCCAGGAACTTCTGCCGCGTCGTCAGCCCGATCGCCGCATCCAGCATCCGGCTGATCTGCCGCCCCAGCGCTGTGGTCGCCCGCGAATCCTCCAGCGTCCCCACGCCCGGCGAGTAGAACGTCAGCTGCCGCCCATCCTGCACCAGGCAGGAGAACAGCCTCCGCACGTTGGTGGAATCCCCATCGATGTTGTTGTCCGTGCCATCGCAGCACAGCACGATGTTTTTGGGCATGTGTTCCCCCGCCGTCTCTCGCGGCGGCCCCGACTGTACCGCGCGGGGTTCGGCCCGTGCAACCCAGCGCTGCTAGCCCACCGCCCGGAACCACTTGCCGCCGCCGATGGCAAAGCCGCCCTGGTAGTTCTGCACCTGCATGTCCTGGTACGGGGCCTCGATGAACCCCACCGTCGAGAGCAGGATGCCGGGGTAGTCCATGTAAAACGAGGTGGCGCTCAGGGCCGTGGCGGAGACGGGGTAGATCCGGTTGCCGGTGAAGCAGTCGATGACGGGCCACGTGGGGGTGCGGATGATGCACGGCGCTGCCAGCGTGACGGTCAGCCGCGAGCGGCCCGCCACCACCGAGATCGCCGCGGTGTAGTCGGTCACCGGACGCGGGTCGGGGAGCCCGGCCTCGGCGGGGGATCGGCGGCGGCGGTCGCGCGGGCCGCCGGCCGTGGGTGTGCTTCTGGCGGCCGAGGGAGTAGGCATCGGGGATTCCGGAAGAGTTTGAACGCGGAGGTCGCAGAGAGCGCGGAGAGGAGAGGATGGGTGGGACACCGGAGCCGGACCATGGCCGGCATCCACGAGACCCCCGCCTGGTCTTGCCTCACAGCCCCCTCAGCGCCCTCCGCGCCCTCCGCGTTAAGAGTGCCTTTACGCCGCGATGGGCATGCTCGCCGGGGGGCTCCACGGGCCCACTTCACCCTTGCTGTTGGTCCAGCGGGCAAAGTACGTCGCCACCTTGCCGTTGTCGGTGGGAGCAAAGGTGCTGGTGTAGGCAGCGCGGGAGACGAACGAGAGGAACTCCGCGGTGGAGGGCTCGCTGACGGGCCCCGTGCCCACGATGCGGAACAGCAGCAGGCCGGTGGCGCCGGCGGGCTTGGCGCGCCTCGTGGGGGAGTCCTGGTCGGCCGCGCGGAGGTCCTGCTGGCCCTGGCCGATCCCCTTGATCGTCAGCAGGGGGTAGGTGGAGGGGGGAGGTATTGGCGTGGGCTGGCCGTCGGAGACGTGCAGGCCCAGGCCGATCTTGAGCTCACCGCTCACGGCCTTGTTGACCCGGATGGTCGCGGCGTACCCGCGCACCACGCCCAGGACGTTGGCCTTCTGGAGGTTCTTGGTCGCCACGGTTGCCATGGTGCGCGTGCCGGGGTTGGTTGCGGCCAGGAAGGCGGTGTGCCAGGAGTTAAACGCGTTGGTGATCGCGGTGGCATCGGCGGCGACGAGGCCGTAGGTGGTGGGGTTGGCGGCGATCAGCGTCTTGAAGTTGAGCAGCCACGTATCCAGGTCGGCATCGCGGGCGGGGATGTACGAAGCACCCATGGTGAAAACCTCCACGCAGCGCCCCACCGACCTCCACGCCCACCGCCGCGAACACGGCACCGGGAAACTCGTGGTGGCAGGGAGCTGCCTGCGGGGGTTCGATCGTCGCGCGGGTGAGCCGCGCTTGATGATGGTGAAAGAAACCCGGGCGCGCACCCGTGGGGGCAGCCGCGCACACGGCGAGGAGTTCCCAGTTCTCCACGCGGCCCGCTTTTCCGCGGCATTTGCCTCGTGCGCGCACGAGGAAACCACGCGCGGACCTTATTTCCAGCCGCGGGCCTCGCATTTCCACGTGGGAGCGGCCCATTCGCGCGTGAACGTGATCGATCCGCGCGTGGGGGCCGCCCCCACACACGCGGGCGCCCCCCACACGCACCCACGAGCGGCCCGGCCGCGCGTGGGCGCTCCGTACGCGCGCCTGTGGGAGATGCAGACGAGGGAATACGTGCCGGTCACGCCGAAATCTCCCCGCGAGCCTCACATCTTCTGCACGTGCTGCTCATCGAGGATCTCCCGCACCGTGATGAGCTTGATGATCCGCCCGGACTTCTTGTGGAAGGCCGCGCACTCGGCCTCTGCATCGGATGAGAAGGAGAAGGCCACGAAGAAGCCGCGCTGGCGGTCCTCGCGGGCCATGACGGCCTCGAAGGCATCGATATCCGGCCTGCCGACTTTCTCCATCTGCTTGACCTGCACGGGGAACCAGTCGCCGGCGAACATGCTGTGCTGGTCGCCGGGCTTGGTGCCGACGGGGAAGATGCGGCCATCGATACCCATGTCCCCGACCTGCACCTTGTTGGGGATACCGCCCAGGGCGATGACGGCCCAGTTCTCGAACTCGAAGGGGGGTATGGCGTGGAGCTTCTCGGTGGTCCAGGGCAGGTCGCGGACGATGAAGGCATCGGGCTTGTGAGCCTTCCACTGCGGCTCGCTCTCGCGCATGTTGCACACATCGCGGAGGCGCTTGGCCATGACTCGGCAGGCGGTGGGAGAGATGTCGATGCCCGCCCACTGACGCCCGAGGTTTTGCGCGGCGACCAGGGCGGTGCCGCAGCCGCAGAAGGCATCGAGGACGATGTCGTTGGGGTTGCTGCTGGCGTTGATGATGCGTTCGAGAAGCGCGAGCGGCTTTTGCGTTGGGTAACCAAGGCGCTCCTTCGCGACCATGTTGAGCGGCGGAATGTCCGTCCAGACATCTCCGATCGCTTTGCCCTTGCTCTCGTCCATGTAGCGAATTACGCGCGGCCAACTGCCGTCGTCGGGAAGGTAGATTCGGCCCGCCTTGTACATCTCTTCGAGATTGTCGATCGTCGTCGTCCAGTGCCTTCCCAGTTTGGTCACATCGAATCCGCGCCACGCCATCCCACTCCGTCCGTTGCGGGTCCCCGGACCGGTCAGCTCGCCATGCTCGTACCTGCGCCCGTCCTTATCCACAAGGCGGTAATGTCGAGCAAGATGCGTCTCGTCGTGCTCGGTGTACGGGCGGTTCCACGTGTGCTCACCGTCCGACTGTGCGTAGAAGAAGATGCAATCATGAATGGGGCCCCACTTGTTCGCGGATGAGTGCGTGCCTGTGCGCTTCCATATGACTTCACTTTGAAAGTTGTTCTCCCCGAACAACTGGTCGAGCATCACCTTCACGTAGTGGCTCGCGTGCCAATCGCAGTGGTAATAGAACGAGCCCGTCGGCTTGAGCACCCGGGCCAGTTCCACGCAGCGCGGCCGCATGTAATCGATGTACGCCTGCGTGCTCGCGTGCCGGTCCTCGAACGACCGCTTCTCCTTGGTCTCACCCCAGAAGACCTCGTAGTTCCGGTTGCTGTTGAAGGGCGGATCGATGTAGACCAGGTCGATGCACCTGTCCGGGAGCTTGGCGAGCTGCTCCAGGTTGTCGCCGCAGTAAATCACCCGCGTGTCAATCAACGCCGATGGCCTCGCGCCCTTGCTCTCCTTGACAGCCCCGCGTGGCTTCTTGCCGCC
>JBGAOZ010000046.1:0-20232 GCA_044221545.1 Phycisphaerales bacterium | reverse complement strand
GCCCCCCAGCCCCAGCCCCGCAGTCCATCCCGTCTCCTCAAAAGAAAACAGGACCCAGCCACCCGGCCAGGTCCCGCCAATGCCTTCACCAGTGCCTAATGCCCAGTGCTCAATGCCCAGCGCCTTCCTCTCATCCCCTCCGCCGCCGGAAGATCACGATCCCGCCCAGCGCCGCGATCCCCGCAGCGCCCGGCGCCGGCACCGACGTCCGGAAGATCAGCATCTCCCCGGCGCCGCTGCCACCCTGGAGCGGATCATCATCCCCCGCGGTTGCGTACCACATCCACTTCGCATCCCCATCGATCCCGGCGACCGCGCCCCACGGGCCGATCCCGTTGGCCCCGCCCACGAACGGCGTCGTCCACAGGCTGTTGGTGTCCGCCAGCGACACGTGCGCCGCGATCTCGCTCGCCAGCGGGTGCGCATCCCCATCCCCGCGGTTCACATCCGTCTTGTACACCTCCCACGCCGCGTTGCCGCTGTGCAACGGGCTGCCGTCCACCCAGATGTTCGCCAGCACGCCCTGGGCCACCGAATCATCCGACCAGGCCGCGATGTACACGAAGTCGCCCGCGTTGAACGAGTACGACTCGGGCATCGACCAGTTGTACGTGCCCGGGGAACCCCCCGCCCCCAGCTCGTTCCCGCCGTGGTAGAAGAACGAAGCGCCCGTCGACGAGTACATCGCGTAGTGGTTGTCCGCCGTGATGGTCGCCTCCACCACGCCCGCCCGGGCGTACCCCGCCGCGCCGACGGCAACCACGATCGCGGACAGGACTGCGTGATTCATCTTCATGTCTGCTCCTTGCATGTGAGGTGTCGCGGGGCTTCCGTGCCCGCCACCCTCACAGTGCCATGCAGACCCGCCCGCGTGCACCCCCTCGCCCCCCGCGCGCGGCTTCTCGGACGCTCAAACCTCCGTGTGCGCTGCCGACTCCGCCCAGCACACGGCCTTCCCGGACCCACCGCCGACCCCCACAACCCCCACGACCCCCCACGACCCCCCACGACCCCCCACGACCCCCCACGACCCCCCACGACCCCACGACCCCGACCGCCCCGCGCCGGCGTCGGGCCGGCCCGGTTCGCCTACCCTTGCTCCCCGCGTGCCCGGGCCCGAAAATCCCGCAGCGCACGGGACAGGGCCGCGCCCCGGACCGGCCACGCAGCACCAACCCAACGCACACGAAAGGACCACCGATGGAGACCACCCTGATCATCCTCAAGCCCGACGCCGTCCAGCGCGGCCTGTGCGGCAAGATCCTCTCGCGCTTCGAGGACAAGGGGCTCCAGGTCGTCGGCATGAAGCTCATGCAGATCTCCCCGCAGCTGGCCGCCACCCACTACGAGGCCCACAAGGAGCGGCCCTTCTACCCCGGCCTGGTCAAATTCATGACCAGCTCACCCGTCGTCGTGCTCGCCATCCGCGGCAACGGCGCCATCACGATCGCCCGCAACATGATGGGCGCCACCTTCGGCAGCAAGGCCAACCCCGGCACCATCCGCGGCGACTACGGCGTCTCCAACAGCTTCAACCTGATCCACGGCTCGGACAGCCCCGAAGCCGCCGAGCGCGAGCTCAAGCTCTTTTTCGCCGCCGGCGAAGTCCTCAACTGGCCCCGCCACGGCGATGCCTGGATCTACGACATGTCCGGCGGCAAGATCGAGTAAGTTCGCCCTGCCACCGGGATCGGCTCTGCGATCTCGGTGCCTTCGTCCCGGTCAGTCTCGTTCCCGTCCGGCAGACCCGTTGCGTGCAGCGCCCACTGTCATGGTGGCATCCAATGCGGCGACCGCGCGGGATCCCGGGCGTGCTGGAACAGTTTCATGCGAGAGTAGGTCGGGTTCAAATCACCGAGATCGCCAAGCCGATCTCGGTGGCACAGTGAAGGACAACCCGGAGCGGACTGTGAATCCGGTGCCGCCTGCCTCCCAAGCTCGGCGGCCGGCGCACGCCGCGCATCGATCTCGGCGGGGCGGCCGGTCCACAACGAGAACCGCCGCGATCACACATCGCGGCGGTTCTTCTTGGAGATCAGACTGACGCAAGTCTGTTGATGTCCTGGAACACGCGCCCGGGCGAACGGGCGGAGTCCCCTCCGATCATCAATGCGCCGATCCGGCCCCGACCGGCCAAGTGCCACGGGTAAATCGATCCGAAGTGCCGCGGGTTGGCCGCCCCGAGCCGGCCCTTGCGGCGTGGGCCGACCTCCCCCGCATCGTTTCTCAATGACGGCCCGCCACGTTGGAGATGAGTTGAATGCGCCGACGCGGCCAGGAGCCATGCGCGCAGTCGAACGGGGCGACTCCGGCCCTCCGGAGTCGCTCTCGATCGACTCGTTCACCGCGCGAACCAACCGGCGTTGTAACGTCAGCACCCCGCCTCGAACGCACGGACGAATACATCGAAGTCGTCCGTATCGACAAAGCCCGTGCCATCAACATCGGCGCTCGAATCTCCGGCGGCAAACGTCCGCACGAAGGCATCGAAGTCGTCGGTATCCACGAAGCCCGAACAGTCAAAGTCCGACGGGCACACCGTCAGAATCGTGCCAACGCTGGCCTCGGAGCCGCAGTTGCCGGACACGGCACAGTCATAAACGCCGGCATCTTCCGGACCGGCGTGCGACAGGTTCAATTGGGGTGTGCCCGCCCCGAAGATATGGTCCTGCTCGTCAAGGAGCTCGCTCCCGTCTCGTCTCCACCGGTAGGTCGCCTCCGGATAGCCGGAGGTGGGCACAACGCCCAGGGAAGCAGTTCCCTGGCAAGACTGAATCTGAGCCGGCGCATCGAGAACCAGCCAAGGAATGCCGTTGTCGGTCCATCTGGCAAGCCCGCTGGCGACCACGTCGCCCGCCGTCGTAAAGGTCCCGCCCGACCACACCTCTCCATGGAAGGACCTCAACGCACCCACGGAAGAGTGGAGGGCGTCCCCGATCCCTGTCCCCAGGGCGCGGCACGGATCCGAGCCAACGCCGCTCCAGACAGCGATGTTCATGCACGCGACGGATCCGGCCGAGGCGAAGCGGCCGGCAAACACCAGCTCTCCATCGTGGTCTGCCAGGCAACCGACGTAATCACCTCCTCCGCGGTCCGAGATCGGCGCCCCCGATTCCCACGCCGTCCCATTCCAGGGAGCTACGCCGGCCTTGTACGCGACCATCAAGCGGCCTTGCAGTGTCAAGAGAGCGCGAACACGAGAGTCAAGCGCGCCAACCTGTTGCCACGCCGATCCGTTCCAGCGCGCCAAGTACTTGATTGTCGTCGTGCCGGACTTGGTGAACGGCCCACCTGCGTACAGCTGACCGTTCAACACCGCCAGCGCACTGACCTCGGCGTTGAAGCCTTGGCCCAGGGGTTGCCAGGATGTCCCGTTCCAACGGGCAATGTGGTTGACCAGCTCCGTGCCTGATGACGTGAAGACCCCGCCGGCGACAATCTCTCCGTTGAACTCGGTCAGGGCCTTGACCTCGCCATCAAGATCGGCACCGAGATGCTGCCAGGAGATCCCGTTCCAGCGCCCCACGCTCTGGATCAGCTGATCCGACGGAATAATGAGCCATCCGCCGACCACCAGATGTCCCTGGAAGGGGAGCAACGCGCGCACGACGGATCCTTCGCTGAGCGGGCTTGCCATGGGGCTCCACGCAAGGCCATCCCAGGACGCAAGGCCGGCCGCCGCGACCTTCCCCGCATGGGTAAAACTCCCGCCCACGATCGCGTTCCCGCCGAACTCCGCTATCGCCTCCACCGGGTTGTCAAAGCCCTCGCCTACAGGCTGCCAAGCGGCTCCGTCCCACTCCGCAAGGTTCTTGACGGGGCGGCCTCCTGATTGCAGGAAGTCACCGCCCGCGACGAGTTTCCCATGAAACTCGCACAGCGTTCTGGCATACGGAATGTCCGCACCGCCGGACAGGCCGCTACCCATCTGGCTCCAGGCCGTTCCGTCCCATTCGGCGATCAGCGATGCGTATTTCCCGCTGATCTGATCGAAGTTCCCGCAGGCGACCAGATGGCCACCGAACGCCAGCAAGTCCCTGACGGAGTCGCCCACCGGCAGTCCAGATCCGACACTGCTCCAAGTCGTCCCGTTCCATCTGGCGATCGAGGCAGCCGGGATACCACCGGCGGTGCTGAACCTGCCACCGGCGTACAGCGAGCCGCCGTACACCGCGAGCGCTGTGACGAAATCGCCGCTGATCCCGGTATGCAGGCCTTTCCAAGCGGTCCCATCCCATCTGGCGACATACGAGGCAGAGACGCTGCCGGCCTGCGTGAACTCACCACCGATGATCAGTTCATCCGCATACGTCGCAAAGGCGAGCACGCCGTTGTAGGCGAGCAAGCCGGACACGCCCTGATCCATCGGCTGCCAGGATGATCCATCCCATCTCGCCACGCCCTTGAGAGAAACGCTATTCGAATATATGAAGCCTCCGCCGGCGATCAGTTCACCGTGATAGACGGTGAGCGCCTCGACTCCCCCGTTCTGCAGGAGTCCGGCGCCCATGGGATGCCACGCCGAGCCGTCCCATCGGGCGATTCCGGCCGCGGGCTGCCCGCCGGCGGTCGAGAAGTTGCCACCGGCAATCAGATCTCCGTTGAACACCGTGATCGCTTTGACTTCGCCGTTCAGTCCCGCGCCAAGCGGCAGCCACTGCGTTCCATCCCATACGGCGATCGACGCCGCCCGGGCCGTCCCCGCGACGGCAA
The DNA here is from genome assembly GCA_044221545.1 of Phycisphaerales bacterium. GTDB lineage: Bacteria > Planctomycetota > Phycisphaerae > Phycisphaerales > UBA1924 > JAEUJB01. The sequence goes on along the minus strand of JBGAOZ010000046.1, from coordinate 15,519 downwards.
ACACTCCTCCCACCACCAGCGCCGGCGGCTTGGGACCATCGCCGTCCGGATCCCACTGCGCGCTGGCGTGCACATAACTATCCGTTCCTAACACGCCGTTTCCGCCAAGCCACTCGCCACACTGACTGCGCGAACGCGCAGCTACCGCAGCCACAAGTGCGGCCATGCAGCACAGAGTCTGTCTCGCGCTCATCGCTCCCTCCGCGACTTCAATATACGCCAGGAGGTCGACAAGGGCGATCTATCGCTCGGCGGCTGGCACGGGTGGATCGATCCGATGTGCGACGGGTTGGCAGCCCCCGGCCGATCCGTGCGGTGTGGGCGGGCGCGCGCCCGCACCGAGCCTGGATGACGGCTCGACGCTTCCGGGGTGAGTCAAAGGGACCCAACGGCACAGATCGGCTGGAACAGCCTCACGCAACGGCTTGGCTGGGGGTGGCCAAACAGAGGCACATCAAGGGAGTCTGAGTCATCCGAGCCGACCCGCAAAAACCTCGGAGCTTTCAGTGCGCCGCTTCGGCCGCCGCGGCGGCCACCACCACGGGCTCGGCGGCGATGATCTGGTTGGCGATCTCGCGGCGGTTGATCTCTACCTCGCGCGGGAAATCGAAGGCCACGCGGACGCGCTCGCCCTTGATCGCGGCGATCCGGACGACACCGATCGGGTTCTTGGGGTCCCCGATCACGATCTCTTCGCCCTCACGCCTCGTGATGACAAGCATGTTCGACGCTCCCTACGTCTGATCCATCTCGCGGAATCCGCCGCGAGCCACCATTTCCGCCGGCGCGAAGCCACACCCGCTCCGCCCGGACTCTCCCGGGGCTAGCTTACCGCCGGGCCCCGCCGAATGCCACACGATTTCGTATCCGAACATATGGCGAATCGGCCCAGCCGGCACCGTTGCGACCGGCGGAGCAGGTTGCCCGGGCTTCCACGGGCCCCGTTCACGCGACGGCCTGGACCGCCTTGATCTCGGGGATGTGGGCCTTGAGGTTGCGCTCGACGCCCATCTGCAGCGTCACCGCGCTGGAGGGGCAGCCGACGCACGCGCCGTGCAGGCGGATCCGCACGATCCCATCGGCGCTCACATCGATCAGTTCGATATCTCCGCCGTCGGACTGCACTGCGGGGCGGATGAGGCTGATGATCCGGGCGACCTTGTCGCGCAGGGGCGGCTGGTCGGTGTTGGCGGGTGCGGAGGACATCCGGGGCAATTCTAGGGAGGCCGCGGGCCGGGCGGGCGCGGGCGGGGCCGGGGCGGGCGGCTTAGACTGCGGCATGAGGAACGTGCATCGGGCGGGCCTGGCCCGCGTGTGGTCGAGCGGGCTGCTGATGCTGGGCGCGGCGATGATCGCGGCGGCGCCGGCCGGGTGCGGGACATCCTACTCCAAGCTCTCGGGCGATTCGATCGCCGACGTGCGCAACCCCCGGTTCAACTGGCAGCTGCGCGGCGAGGCGCTCGACCGGCTGTGGGAGGAGGGCGCCGCCGACGCGGACCTGCGCAGGCACTCGCGCGAGATGCTCAAGCAGATGGCCTGGGACGCGGCGGGCACGCCCACCGAGCTGCGCCTGAAGATCATGGAGAAGCTCTTCTCCGACACCGACGAGGCCAACCTCGCCGACACGCGCAAGATGGCCCGGCTGATGATCCCCAAGGAGCAGAGCCGCACGATGATGGTGTACCTCTGCTCGGTCGCCGGGGCGCGGCGCTTCACGGACTTCACCGGCCCGTTGGTGCGCAGCTTCGCGCGGCCGCAGCCGCTGGTGCCCGACAAGGACCGCGCCGAGCGGGGCGCGCTGGCGGCGCTCTACCCCGACCGCCCGGTCGAACAGACGGTCTACGACGTGTTCATCCACCCGCCGGCGATGGACGACATCCCGGGGCTGAACGTGACCGAGCGGATGCGCTCGGAGGCCTGGGACCTGATGGCGCGGCTGGACCCGTCGGGGTCGTTCCGGCTGCGGGCGATCGGGGAGACCAACGTGCCGGCGGAGGATGTGGAGCTGTCGGCGATCCAGCGCTCGGCGCGGGAGGCCCGCGCGATCCCGATCGCCGGCGCCGAGATCCCGTGGCTGGTGTCGCTGCTCTCGGCGGACAAGCCGGAGAACGCGGCGTGGTGGTCGGCGGCGACGGCGGTGGTGGCGCAGCTGAGCGCCGAGCAGCAGCGCGGGCTGTGCCTGCGGCACCTCGAGCCGCTGCGGTGGGCGAGCACCAACAACCCGCGGTGGCTCGCGGCGTCGCGCGAGGCGCTTCTGGCCGAGCTGGGGGAGCGGCTCAAGGACCGGCACACCCACCGGCGGGCGGCCGACTCGACCTCCAACCGCAAGCCGGTGCGGCAGGACCTGGAGACCTGGAAGGGCAGGCTCGCGTACGGGGACGTGCTGGCGATCCTGGTGATCGACGACTCGGTGCGCTCGGCCAGGGCGGTCTCGGGGCTGTTCCAGCAGCGTGAGCTGGACTTCCAGGACAAGCAGACCGAGTACGGCGGGATCGTGGACATGGCCGGCGCGGCCGGGACGCTGGAGAAGACCTGGAGCGGGCAGGAGAAGGCCTCCGACGGCGCGTGGCGGATGCGGCTGTTCCCGCCGCGATCGGCGCAGCGGTACTCCGACGAGCAGTTCGTGGCGAGCGTGGACATGATGAACGCGGCCGACCGGGCGCTGGCGATCTACCACTTCCACACGATGCGCTACCGCAACGACGACTTCGCGGGGCCCAGCGACGGGGACATCGAGTTCGCCGGCACGTGCGGCCGCTCGTGCATCGTGCTGACGTCGGTGCGCGAGTCGACGCTCAACGTGGACTACTACCAGCCCGGCGGGGCGGTGATCGACCTGGGCGAGATCCAGCAGCCGTGAGCGCCGAGCGGGTGGACATCGGGATCGTGGGCGCGGGCGCGGCGGGGCTCATGGCGGGGATATGGGCGGGGAGACAGAAGGCACCGGGCACCGGGCATCGGGCGCCGGGGGCGGAGGAAGGCGGGCCGCTGAGGATCGTGGCGCTGGATGGGGCCCGGCGGATCGGGGCGAAGATCCTGGTGGCCGGTGGGGGCCGGTGCAACGTTACTCACCATCAGGTGGATGAGACCGCGTACGCGGGGTCGTCGCGGAACGCGATCCGGCGGGTGCTGGGGCGGTTTGATGTGGCGCGGACGGTGGAGTTCTTTCGGGAGCTGGGTGTTGAACTCAAGCGCGAGGAGACGGGGAAGCTGTTTCCCGTGAGCGATGATGCGCACACGGTGCTCGAGGCGCTGCTGCGCGAGGCCCGGCGCGTGGGCGTGGAGGTACGGCACCCGTGGCGTGTGGGTGGGATCCGGCGCGAGGCCGGCGCGCACGGGGAGCAGGGCTTTGTCATCGAGCGGGCCGAGGAGGCCGGCACCGGGGGCGGCGATGGGAGCCGTTCGATATGGGCCCGGCGCGTGATCCTGGCGACCGGTGGGATGGCGCTGCCCAAGAGCGGGTCCGATGGGTTCGGCTATTGGCTGGCGCGGGGGCTGGGGCACTCGACGACGGAGCGGATCTTCCCGGCGCTGGCGCCGCTGACGCTGCCGAAGGGCTTTTTCCTGTGCGAGCTGAGCGGGATCGCCGCGCCCGCGACGCTGGAGCTGCGATCGGGGACGGGCAAGAGGCTGGTGTCGTTCACGAACTCGGTGCTGCTCACGCATTTCGGGGTGTCGGGGCCGGGGGTCTTGGATATCAGCAGGTATTACACGGCGGCGGTGCTGGAGGCGGGCAAATCGGCGCGGCCGCGGTTGTTGATGGGGTTGGCGGTGGGCCAGACGGCAGAGTCGCTCGATGCGCGGCTCGCGGAGGTGGGGAGAGCCTCGGGCGCGCCGACGGCGCTGCGCTTCGTGACAGAGCGGCTGGGGCTGGCCGAGCGTCTGGCGCGGGCGCTGTGCGCGCTCGCGGGTGTCGAGGCTTCGGCATCACTGGCCTCGCTGGCCAAGGAGAGGCGGCGCGGGCTGGCGGCAGCGCTGACGGAGCTTGAGCTCCCGATCACGGGTGATCGCGGGTTCACGTACGCGGAAGTCACCGCGGGGGGCGTGCCGCTCTCGGAGGTTCACCTGGAGACGATGGAGAGCCGCGTGTGCCCGGGGCTGCACCTGTGCGGTGAGATCCTCGATGTGGATGGGAGGATCGGGGGGTTTAATTTTCAGTGGGCGTGGGCGAGCGGGTTTGTCGCGGGGAGTTCGTGCGGGTCTTGAAAGGCAGCTCACCACAGAGGCACAGAGGGCACAGAGGGATACGCCAGAGGAGTGGATGAGGGAACTTGGGCGTGGGCGAGCGGGATTGCGGTGGGAAGCGCGCGCCGAGGCCCGGGCTTGACAGCCCGGGTGCCCGGTGGGCGAGCGGGGTCAGTCGAGCTTGAAGCTGACCGGCTGGCCGTCCTTGCCTTCGGCGGAGAGGATCTTGACCTTGGAGATCGGCTCGACGGTGGCATCGGGGCCGGGGCCGTCGGCGTCGATGAGGAGCTTCACGTGCAGGGGCCGATCCGGGCGCGGGCGCTTGCCCTCGACGCCGCGGACGCTGACGGTGATGGTGTCGCCCTCGAGCGCGGCCGCGTACGTGGTGAGCAGGTAGTCGCCCTTGGTGTAGCCGTAGCCGTCGCCCGAGTCTTCGTACAGCGTGCCGGTGGCGTGGCCGGTCTTGTCCAGCGCGAGGATGAGCGTGATCGGAGTCGCGGGGGCGGCGGTCTCATCGACGTGCTGCATGACCGGGCCGGTGGGGATGATCGCGCCGGGGCGGATGTAGAGGTTGGGCAGGTCGATGTTGCTTCCCTCTCCGAAATCGAAGCCCAGCCAGCGCTGGCCGTCCCTGGCCTTGGGGAGGACGGGGAGGCGCGAGCCGTCGGGCATCATCTGGGCGACCACCATGAGATCGCCGCCGAGGGTGAAGGCATCATCCTCGGAGCGCAGGGCGGGGTCCTTGGGGTCGATGAAGAAGAGGGGTCGGGCGATCGGCATGCCGGTGGTGGAGGTTTCGCGGAAGAGGGTGTAGAGGTAGGGCATGAAGCGGTAGCGGCGTTCGATCGCCTGCCTGCAGGTCTTCTCGACCTCGGGGCCGAAGGCCCAGGGTTCCTTGTCGATGTTGCCGCTGGCGGTGTGGGCGCGGGCGAAGGGCATCATGGCGCCGAAGCCCATCCAGCGTGCGAAGAGCTTGCCCTCCTGGCCGGCGGGTCCGTTGCCGGCAAAGCCGCCGATGTCGGGGCCGGCGAAGGGCTGGCCGGAGAGGCCCATGTTGAGGACCATGGGGATGCTGGATTCCATGTGGTACCAGTCGGCGGAGTTGTCGCCGGTCCACATGGCGCCGTAGCGCTGGCCGCCGATGAAGCTGGCGCGGGAGAGGACGAAGGGGCGCTTGCCGGGGTTGGCCGCCATGACGCCGTCGCGGGTCGCCTGGATCATGAGCATGCCGTAGACGTTGTGCCAGCGGGCGTGCTCGCCGGGGTTCTCGCCCTTGGAGTTGGCGAACGCGGCATCGGGGCGGTGCTGGTTGTCCTCGGGCATGGTCTTGGACTTGTCGGGCGTGTTGAAGACGGCCGGCTCGTTCATGTCGTTCCAGACGCCGTCGATACCCAGGGCGATCCAGTCTTTGTAGAGGCCCGACCACCACTGGCGGGTGTCTTTGCGGGTGAAGTCGGGGAAGACGCACCATCCGGGCCAGACCTCGCCGCGGTAGGTGGTCTTGCCGTCGGCCTGCTTGACCCAGACATCGGCGGCGGTGCCGGATTCGTAGACGCTGTAGTGGCCGCCCGGGAATTTGGCGGGATCGGCGGCGATCCCGGGGTCGATCATCCAGACTGTCTTGAAACCGAGGGCGTGGAGGTCGGCGTTGTGGCGTGCGGGGTCGGGGAAGTGCTTTTGGCTGAAGGTGAAGCAGAGGAAGTTGTGCATGTAGTCAATGTCGTGCCAGATGACATCGCAGGGGATCTTGCGGTCGCGGAAGCCCTTGGCGACCTCGATGACGCGCGAGTCGGGGAAGTAGGAGTACCGGCACTGGTGGTAGCCCAGGGCCCACTTGGGCGGGAGGGCCATGGTGCCGACCAGGCCGGCCAGGGCGGTGATGACTTCCTGGGGGCTCTTGCGCTCGATGATGATGAGGGGGAACTCGGGGCCGGGGGAGCTGAGGGTGAACGATCCGCCGGAGGAGTAGGCGCTGGCGAGGTCGATCTTGACGCGGTAGGTGGTGTCGGCGAGCACGCCGAAGGCCGAGCCATCGGCGCGGAGGGCGAGCACCCAGGGGTGGGATTCGTAGAGGTTGGCCTGGGTGTCGTCGTAGCCGTAGGCGTCGTAGTTCCAGCACTGGGTGATGCGTCCGTTGCGCAGGAGCGGTCCGGCGGATTCGCCGGTGCCGTAGAGGCTGGTGCCGGCGTCGGTGAAGATGATCGCCGAGTGCTGGCCGTTCTCGAAGGCGAACTGGGGGATGACCTTGATGCCCTGGGTGTTCCCGGCGATCACGGCGGGGGCCTGGAGCGCCATGCTGGGGAACGCGGAGACTCTGGCATCCTCGGAGGGGTAGTAGCGGACGATGCGATCACCGATGGGCTCGGAGACGATCGCGCCGGCGGCGGCGTGGGCCAGCGGCGCCGAGCAGAGGAGGCAGCATGCGGCGGCGATTCGCAAGGTCCGGGAAGGTGTGACGACCGTGGCGTGTGGAGCGTGTGTCATGGGAAGCCCTTGGAAGCATCGGGGGGTGAGCGGAAAGGAAACTCAGAGTACGCCGATGCGGGAAGGGGGATGTCCGGGCAGGACGGGGGGGGGAGCGAGCGTCGGGGCACGAATTTGAGCAATCGGGAGGGATTTGGGGTTCCGCCGGGGCGTGGGTTGGGGGATACTGCGGGTTGGAGCGGGCCGTTGCCCGCGTGCTGCGCATTTGACGCCCGATCTCCAGAGGCCGGTCGGCCGGGACGGGCGAACTGTCGAGGGAATAGAGACTCATGAACCACGGACTTGAAGGTCGGGGCGTTGTGCGCCTGTCGCGTGCGTTGGTGTGCGCGGTGCTGGCGGGGTCACTGGGCGCCTCGGCGCGGGGCGGGGACAACCCGGTGATCCTGCAGTGGTTCGAGTGCAAGTGGACGGACATGGAGCGGCGGGTGCCGGATTTCTTCCTGGACGGGTACGGGGCGATCTGGGTGCCTCCGCCGGGGAAGGCCAGCTCGACGGGGAGCACGGGGTACGACGTGTGGGACCGGTTCGACCTGGGCAGGCCGGGGGCGCAGACGGCGTTCGGGACCGAGCAGTACATGCGCGGGATGATCGGGGAGCTGCACCAGGCCGACGGGCTGGTGTACGCGGACGGTGTGATGAACCACTGCTCGAGCCGGCAGACGGGCGCGAGTTTCCAGGCGAACGGGGGGTACCCGGGCTTCTGGATGGCGCCGGCGACCCCGCCGGTGACGAAGACCTCGACGAGCAACTGGGGCGACTTCCACGGCGGCAACGCGAGCGGGTACTACCAGTCGCAGGACCCCAACGGGTCGAACTACGACCTGTGGCGCGGGGACCTGGTGGGCCTGATCGACATCGCGCAGGAGAGCAACAACCAGTTCATCCGCCAGCCGGTGGATGCGTCGAACCCGGACAACATCCCGGCGGGCACGCTGTACAACAAGCCCAGCGCCACCAACTACCGGTTCTACCCGGACCAGCAGCTGGCGGGGGTGGCGGTGGTGAACCCGGGGACCTCGCGCAACCCGGGGACCAACACGTTCACGTTCCACCCGTTCAACACGGCCGACGCGACGGCGGGGGATCCGTACAAGGACAACACGACGGGCCTGCTGATGCGGTACGTGCAGTGGATGGTGGACGACATGAAGGTGGACGGGTTCCGTTGGGACGCGGTCAAGCACGCGCCGACGTGGTTCTGGGACACGTACATCGACTCGGAGCTGTACCAGCGGCGGGTGACGCCCGACGGCCGGCACGTGACGCCGTTTACGTTCGGGGAGTCGGTGGAAGGGGCGTCGTGGTCCTGGGGCAACTACGCGCGCAAGGACGGGTTCGGGAACCGCGACTGCCTGGACATCTCGGGCTCGGGGGAGCTGCGGAACCTGCTGAGCGCGGGGGGGTTCGGGGACTGGCAGAACGTGGTGAACGCGCACTTTGACCTGGGGGACGACGGGCAGAACAACGGGACGTTCGGGGTGAACCACACGTTCAGCCACGACAACGGCTCGGTGGGGGACGGCGGCTCGGCGCCGGCCAACCCGACGGTGCGGCAGATGGGCTACGCGATGCAGGCGTACGTGCTGATGCGCCCGGGGCCGGCGGAGGTGTACCACAACGCGCGGGGGATCTCGCGATCGGGGGGTTTCTGGCCGCGGCAGGGGGTGTCGACGGCGCTGGGGTGGAACCCGACGGCGCAGGTGGGATTCCCGCAGGGGACGGCCGACGGGAGCGTGACCCGGCTGGTGCAGCTGCACAACTTCTACGCGCGCGGGGAGTTCAACATCATCAACGGGACGGACGTGGTGAACCCGTCGCTGTCGGACGTGATCATCTTCGAGCGGCGCAAGAACATGGGCGGGGGGTCGTACTCGGGGAACGTGCTGGTGGGGTGCGACGACCGGTGGGATTCGGGGTACGAGCAGCGGTCGGTGACGACGTCGTTCCCGGCCGGGACGCGGCTATTGGAGATGACGGGCAACGCGGCGGACGCGACGGTGGACCCCAACAACGACATCGCGGACGTGCTGGTGGTGGACGCGAGCAGGAAGGTGACGATCCGGATCCCGCGGAACAAGAGCGGGAGCACCGAGCACGGGCGCGGGTACGTGGTGTACGGCCCGGCGGTGCCTTCGGGGACGCTGACGCTGACGAACACGGCGGGAAGCCTGGCGGCCGACGACCCGGCGACGTCGAACTTCTCGGCGCGGCGGCTTAACGCGATCCCGGTGATCACGGCCGACGCGTTCGAGATCCAGCTGACGACGACCAACGGCGACCCGGGCGCGGGGAACAACACCAACGCCGACGACAACGCGGTGTTCCGGATCGACCAGGGGTACCGGGACTTCAACGGCAACGGTGTGAGCGACATCGACTACCAGAACGCGGTGGTGCCGGGGTACGAGCAGTTCGTGACGGTGCACCAGCCGCTGGCGGGGACCGCCAACGCGACGGGGCAGTACGCGCAGGCGATCGACGCGACGCGGCTCTCCGAGGGGCTGCACTACATCTCGGTGGTGGCGTTCCGCAAGCGCAGCGCGGGCGAGGACCCGCTGCTGCGGGAGTTCCGCCAGGCGGTGTACATCGACCGCGCGGGGCCGGCGGCGGCGCTGCGCGTGCCCGACCAGGTGACGGCCAACTCCTACCAGTTCTTCATCGATGCGCTGGACCGCACGGCCAACCGGGTGCACCTGATCAAGGACCTGGCCGACGGGGCCGACCCGGTCGCGGCCTCGAACATCACCAACCAGTGCACGCGCAACGACCGGTTCGAGTTCTACCGGACGATCACGGGCCTGACGACGCACGGGTACGTGAAGCTCACGGTGGTCGCCTTCGAGGAGACCGGCAACGCCAGCGCCCAGGACTACTACGTCTGGATCAACAAGTGCCCGGCCGACTTTGATCGCAGCGGCTTCGTGGATTTCGAGGACTACAACGCGTTCGTCTTCGCGTTCCAGGAGGGCACGGACAACGCGGACTTCGACGGGTCGGGGTTCGTGGACATCGAGGATTTCAACGCGTTCGTGGGCGCGTTTGAGATCGGGTGCTGAAGTTCGAAGGCACTGGGAACTGGGCTGGGCGCTGGTGAAGATGTGTGGTGGTCGGCCCGGCCGGGTGGGCGGTGCGGCGTGGTTCGTGCGCTGGGGTGGGCGGAGCCGTCGGCGACGATCGATCGCGTGCGATCCATCGCGTCCGGATGCGCTTCAGGGTTCGGCGGCGGCGTGCCCGGGCGTTGCGGGGAGGAAGGCCAGGCCGATGGCGGCGGCGGCGCCGGCGAGCGCGCCGAAGGCGAAGGTCGCCGAGGGTGAAACGCGATCCCAGAGGATGCCGCCGATGAGCGAGGCGGGGAAGAGGCCCACGGCCTGGAGGGTGCCGTGCAGTCCGAGGGTGGTGGCGCGGGAGGGCGCGGGGGCCATGTCGCTGACGAGTGCCTTCTCGACGCCCTCGGTCAGGGCGGGGTAGAGCCCGTAGAGGCCGAAGAGGATCCAGCACCAGCCGGGGCTGTCGTTGAAGACGAATGCGGCGTAGACGATCGCGTAGAGGGCGTAACCGGCGATCAGCACGGGCTTGCGGCCGATGCGGTCGCTGAGCCGGCCGAAGGGGTAGGAGGCGGCGGCGTAGATGAGGTTGTAGATGAGGTAGAAGAGGCAGACGATGGCGGCGGCGTGGATGGGATGGCCGCCGTGGCCGGCGATCAACTGCTGGGCGCGCAGGAGGAGGAACTGGTTGGAGGATCCGGCCAGGGCGAAGATCAGCGAGATGATGAGGAAGGCCCGCAGCCGGGCGGGGAGGGTCTTCCAGAGCCGCCGCGCGGCGGCCGGTCCGCGGGGCGCACCGGTCGGCGGCTTCTCGGCGCGTGGCGGGCGGTCGGTCCTGGCCTCGCGGACCATGGTGAGGATGGCGACGGCGAGCACGGCGGGCACGATGGAGACCCACAGGGCGACGCGGATGGGGGCGGAGGAATCGGGGTCGGAGGCGCCGGCGCGGCCGGAGAGGATCAGGTAGGCGGCGAGCACGCCGATGGCGGCGCCGGTGGTGTCCATCATGCGGTGGAAGCCGAAGGCGTGGCCGCGGTGGTCTTTGTGGGTGGTGTCGGCGATCAGGGCGTCGCGGGGCGCGCTGCGGATGCCTTTTCCGAGGCGATCCACGACGCGGCCGGCGAGGACGGGGCCCCACCCGCTTGCCAGGGCGAGGAAGACTTTTCCCAGGGCGGAGAAGGCGTAGCCTCCGACGGCCAGGGGCTTCCGTCGGCCGGAGCGGTCGGAGAGTCGCCCGGAGTAGACCTTGAGCATCGCGGGGATGGACTCGGCGAGCCCTTCGATGAGGCCGAGGATGGTCGCGGAGGCTCCGAGAGTCTGGACGACGAGGAAGGGCAGGAGCGGGTAAACCATCTCCGAACTGACGTCGGTCAGGAGGCTGGTGAGGCCGATGAGGATGAGGGTGCGGGTGAGCCTTGGCCGGAGGGGCGCGGGCGGGGGCGGGGGATCATCGGACGGGCTCACGTGGGGCAGTGTACGGCCGGGGGAGAGACGGGGGGGCCGTGGGATTCCCGTCATTGGGAGCCGATAGGAGTGTCTCACGAACGGGGCATCTCGTGGGGGCCGTGGAGGTCGTGGGGATCGTGGGGATCGTGGGGGTGGCGGGGGGTCGCGGCGCGGGCGCTTGTGAAGGCACTTCGTGAAGGCCCGATCGGGTTGCAATCCGGCTCAAGAGTTGTCACGATGGCGATCCCGTTCGAGGAGCATTGCCATGACGAATCCCAGCGATCGCAACCAGTCCCCGCTGTCTTCTTCCCGCTTGCAGGCTGTCCGCACGCCGGGCGGTGAGGGACGGATGTTTCCCGTGTCGCGCCGGACGTTCCTGAAGAGCGCGGCGTTCGCGGCGCCGATGCTGGCGATGCCGGCGGCGAGCTGGGCGCGGATCGCCGGCTCGCTGGACCGGATCAACATCGGCTCGATCGGCACGGGGGGGATGGGCACGGCGCACCTGGACAGCCTGGTGAAGAAGAGCGAGAAGGAGAACATCAAGGTCCAGATGGTGTGCGATGTGTACCGCAGGCGTCTGAACAACTCGGTCAAGATGATCGGGGGGAGCGAGTCGAGCGGGGTGATGGAGTACGAGAGGGTCCTGGACAACAAGGACATCAACGCGGTGATCATCGCGACGCCGGACCACTGGCACACGAAGATCGCGATTGATGCGATGCACGCGGGCAAGGACGTGTACTGCGAGAAGCCGCTGTCGCACACGATCGAGCAGGCGATCGAGTGCCGTGACGCGGTGCGCAAGACGGGGCGGGTGCTGCAGGTGGGCCCGCAGCGCACGAGCGAGAACCGGTGGTGGAAGGCGGGCGAGGCGATCAAGGCGGGGCGGATCGGGCCGGTGGTGTGGAGCCAGGGTTCGTACTGCCGCAACTCGCGCGAGGGGCAGTTCAACTGGCCGATCGACCCGGGGACGGGCCCGCAGAACCCGCCGACGAGCGACAAGTACGTGGACTGGGAGCGCTGGCTGGGTGTGAAGTACGGCCTGGCGCCGCAGATCCCGTACAACGAGGACCACTTCTTCCGGTTCCGCAAGTACTACGCGTACAACGGCGGGGTGGCGACCGACCTGATGTACCACTGGCTGAGCCCGCTGCTATTGGCGATCCACGGCCCCAACGGGGCGTACCCGCGGCGGGTGATGTCGGGCGGGGGGCAGTACATCGAGAAGGACGGGCGGGACATCGCCGACACGATGCTCTTGACGGCCGACTACGACACGCACTCGGTGTTCCTGTCGAGCGTGATGGTGAACGACGTGGGCGTGCCGGAGATGATCCGCGGCCAGAAGGGCCAGATGGAGCCGTCGGGCGGCGGATGGAAGGTGACCGAGCAGGGGACGTGGAAGGACGAGTTCCGCGCGGCGAACAAGGACGTGCTGAAGAACCCGCCGGAGAAGGGCAACGCGTCGTTCACGATCGATGCCGACGGGGACAAGGACGGGCGCGACCACGAGAACAACTGGCTGGATGCGATCCGCGGGAAGGCCAAGCCCAACTGCAACGTGGAGCTGGGCTGCGCGGTGATGGTGGCGATCAAGATGGGGGTGGAGAGCTACCGCCAGAGCAAGGTGTTCACGTGGGATTCGAAGGCGGAGAAGGCGGTGGCGGGTTGAGTGGTTGGGCGGTTGTGAGTGGGCGGTTGTGAGTGGGCGGTGGCGGTGGGTGGTGGTAGTGGGCGGTGGTGAGTGCGGAGTGGACACGTAGACGCCGGCGGCCGGGTGCCAACGGCGACATCTGGAAGGAACGGTGCGCGATGCAGGGGATGAACGGTTCGGGCGGGGAGCGGGGCGTCTCGCGGCGTGAGTTCGTGAAGGCTTCGGCGGGGCTGGCGGCGGGGCTGGCCTCGGTCGGGGCGCTTTCATCGTCGGTGATCGCCAGGACCGCGAACGTGGCGGGGTCGGACCAGCTGAAGGTGGCGCTGATCGGGTGCGGGGGCCGGGGGACGGGGGCGGCGATCGATTCGCTGCACTCCTCGCCGCGGATCCGCCTCTGGGCGATGGCGGATGTGTTCAAGGACAAGATGGACCAGTCGCACGCGGCGCTGACGACGGTGTCGGAGGATGTGCCCGACGAGTGCGTCAAGCGGGTGGAGGTGCCGGCCGAGCGGATGTTCCTGGGGTTTGATTCGTACAAGAGGGCGCTGGACTCGGGCGTGGACATGGTGATCCTGGCGCAGATCCCCCACTTCCGGGCGGCGCACTTCGAGGCGGCGGTGAACGCGGGCAAGCACGTGTTCATGGAGAAGCCGGTGGGGACCGACCCCACGCAGATCCGGCAGGTGATCGCGGCCTCGGAGATCGCGGACAAGAAGAAGCTGTCGGTGGTGACGGGCACGCAGCGGCGGCACGAGCAGTGCTACCTGGAGGCGATCAAGCGGGTGCAGGACGGCGCGATCGGGAAGGTCCTGAACGCGAGCGTGTACTGGAACCAGGGTGGGCTGTGGAGCCACGAGCGCCAGGCGGGGTGGTCGGACCTCGAGAACCAGATGCGCAACTGGCTGTACTACACGTGGCTGTCGGGTGACCACATCGTCGAGCAGCACGTGCACAACCTGGACGTGATGAACTGGGTGATGGGTGGCCCGCCGGTGAAGGTGACGGGCATGGGCGGGCGGCAGTGCCGCACCGAGCCGATCTTCGGGCACATCTTCGACCACTTTGCGCTGCAGTATGAGTACGCCAACGGCGTGGTCGGGCAGAGCTACTGCCGGCAGATCGCCGGGTGCGTGGACCGCGTGGAGGAAGTGATCACGGGGACCGAGGGCAGGCTGATCGCAAGCTCGGGGCGGGCGGAGATCACGGGCAAGAACGCCTGGCGGTTCTCGGGCAAGCAGACCAACCCGTACCGGCAGGAGCACATCGACCTGGTGCAGAGCATCGAGTCGGGCAAGCCGCTCAACGAGGCGCGGCGGGTCGCCGAGTCGACGCTGACGGCGATCATGGGGCGGATGGCGGCGTACACGGGCCGGGAAGTGACGTGGGAATTCGCGATGAGCGGCTCGAAGATGAAGCTGGGGCCGGAGAAGTACGAGTTCGGCCCGACGCTGGCGGTCGACCCGGTGGCGATGCCGGGGCGGACGAAGCTGGTGTGAGGGCGGAAGCGCTAGGTACTAGGTACTAGGTACTGGGCACTGGGCAGCAGAAAAAGGCAGCAGGAAAAGGCAGTTCACCACGGAGGCACAGAGAACACAGAGGGGAAGGAACTGGTCTTTGATCGCGGCGCGTTCAGCGGGGAAAGTGCATGTCGATTGACTTTTCTCACCGGCTTTCCCGCGTGATGTCTCTTCTCTGTGCCCTCTGTGCTTCTGTGGTGAGTCCTGCCCGGGAGTCTCACCATGATCCGACGTGAATTCATCGCGAGCGCTGCGGCGGCGGGCGCGGCTTCTGCGCTGGGGGCTTCCGCTCTGGGGGTTTCGGGCCAGCCTGTCAAGGCGTCCGGGACGGCCAAGGAGGTCTCGCCGACATCCGGGGGCGCGTTCAAGCTCAAGTACGCGCCGCACTTTGGCATGTTCGCCTCGCACGCGGCCGACGACCTGGACCAGATCTCGTTCGCCGCCGACGAGGGGTTCGCGGCCTGGGAGGACAACGGCATGAAGGGGCGGGGGACGGAGTTCCACGACCGGTTCGCCGCCCGTATGTCCAAGCACAAGATGGACATGGGGATCTTCGTCTCGACGTGGATCGACTGGGAGAAGCCGATGCTCTCCGACGGGGACCCGGGCCGTCGGGACCGCTTCGTGAAGGAGATCGGGGAGTCGGTGGAGGTGTGCAAGCGGATCAACGCGACCTGGATGACCACGCCGGTGGGCCGGGTGAGCCAGAACCTGCCGTGGGGGCACCAGTTCTCGAACATCGTCGAGACGCTGCGGCGCGCGGCGGCGGTGTGCGAGCCGGCGGGCAAGGTGATGGTGCTCGAGCCCTTGAACTGGCGCGACCACCCGGGGCAGTTCACGGCGACCAGCGACACGATCCGCGCGCTGGTGCGGGCGGTCAACAGCCCGGCGTGCAAGATCCTGCAGGACCTCTACCACCTGCAGGTGACCGAGGGGAACCTGATCGACAACATGAACCGCTCGTGGGACGACATCGTGTACTTCCAGCTGGGCGACAACCCGGGGAGGATGGAGCCGGGCACGGGTGAGGTCAACCACCGCAACGTGTTCAAGCACATCCACTCGCGGGGTTTCAAGGGGATCCTGGGCATGGAGCACGGGATGTCGGGCAAGGGCAAGGACGGGGAGCGGGCGCTGATCCGGGCGTACCGGGAGGCCGATTCGTTCTGACCGGGGGCGTAGGGAGCCG
>JBGAOZ010000045.1:0-20619 GCA_044221545.1 Phycisphaerales bacterium | reverse complement strand
CGGCGAGCGACCGGCGGTCGGTGCATCGAACAGTAGTCGGACCGCTTGGGGGAAGCGAGCCGACTCAGGCCTTCTTGGCGGGCTTGGCGTCGGCGGCGGGGGCTTCGGGAGCCTCCTCGACGGCGATCTTGCCGGCCTTGGTGGGGCGCTTGAGCTTCTTCGTCAGGTTCTTGGGGGACTGATCCTCGGCGTTGCGGTCAATTCCGCGGACGCGGTCCCGGCGGGTGCCCGACTGGGTCACGCTGCCGCCGGCATCCTCGATGAGCTTCTTGGCCTTGGCGGAGACGCGGGCGGCCTTGACGATGAGCTTGACGCGGACGCCGTCCTCGGAGACATGGCCGAGGATCTTGAGATCCCGGCTGTCGTCGCGGACCAGGCCGGCCTTGATGAGGGTCTCCAGGGAGACCTCTCCGCCCTTGGCGAAGGCGGCGTGCTTGACGATGTCGCCGACGTTGATGATCCAGAACTCCATGCGGAAGGCGGCGTTGGTGAAGCCGAACTTGGGCAGGCGCCGGAAGTAGGGCATCTGACCGCCTTCGTGCGCACGCTTGGCGGCGTAGCCCGAGCGCGAACCCTGGCCCTTGTGACCGCGGCCGGAGGTCTTGCCGTGGCCGCTGCCTTCGCCGCGCCCGACGCGCTTGCGAGCCTTGTACTTGCCGGCCTTGGCGGTAATGTCGTGGATCATCATGGCTGGGTATCTCCGGGCTGGGGCGATCGGACGGTCGACGAGGACAGGGCCGGCCCGTGAATCATCGGTCTGTGCTGCGAACGGTCTGGAACGGACGTGCGAGGGACGGGAGGACGTGGATGAACATTAGGGAGCGGTGGGCGCCGCCGGGGCGTCGCCCTGGGGCTGGTCCTGGCCGCCGCGACCGCCGGGACGGCGACCACGGTTGCCGCCACCCTGGCCGCCGCGGCCGCCGCGACCACGGTCCTGGCCCATGGTGTTGACCGGGCCCTTGGCCTTTTCGCCCTTGGTGGACGAGGTCATGAACGCGCGGCCCTTGGCGATCTTCTTCTCGATGTTGGTCTCCGGCAGCGTCACGCCGCGGGCGGCCTCGATGGACGCGCGGGGGCGGATCTGGCCGAGGGCCTCGAACACCGCCTTGACGAGGGTCTTGGCGTTGGTCGAGCCGTAGCACTTGGTCAGGCAGTCGGTGACGCCGGCGGCGTCGAGGATCGCGCGGACGGTGCCGCCAGCGACCACGCCCGTCCCCGGGGAAGCCGGGATCAGCCTCACCTTGGAGGACGAGTACTTGCCCTCAACCTGGTGGGGGAGCGTCGTGCCGGCCATCTCGACGCTGATCATCTTGCGGCGGGCGTACTTCTGGGCCTTCTCGACCGCCAGAGGCACCTCATTGCTCTTGCCGTAGCCGTAGCCCACCCGGCCGCGATGATCACCGACGACGACCAGCGCGCCGAGGCTGAAACGCCGCCCGCCCTTCACCGTGGTGGAGGTGCGGTAGACGCCGATCGTGGTGTCGGTCAGGTGTCCGGATTCTTCAAAGTGGTCAGCCATGCGTCTTGCTCGCCGCGGCGATGGTCGCCGCAATGTGTCGTTCCCTGTTCGCCGATGCCCGTTAGAACTGCAACCCCGCCTTGCGCGCCGCGTCGGCCAGAGCCTTGACGCGGCCGTGGAACTTGAACCCGCCGCGGTCGAAGACGACCCGCGAGACGCCCGCGGCCTTGGCCCGCTCGGCGAGCGTGCCGCCCACCAGCGCCGCCGAGGCCGAGTTGCCCGTCTTGCCCGAACCCTTGAGCTGCTTCTCGGCGCTCGAGGCCGCGGCCAGCGTCTTGCCCGCCAGGTCGTCGATCACCTGCGCGTGGATGTGCAGGAGCGACTTGTAGATCGCCAGGCGCGGACGCTCGGGCGTGCCGATGACGCGCTTGCGGATCCCGATCCGACGCCGGGACCGACGGGCGCCCTTGATTGATTGCTTGTCCATACCGCTGAACCTTCTTCCCGATACCCGCCCGTCTCCCGCGTCCGCGGTCGACCCCGGCGGTTGGTGCCATGCTCCCCGGCCGAACGTTACGAACCGAACTGCTTGCCCTGCTTGCGCTTGATCACTTCCTCGGCGTACTTGATCCCCTTGCCGTTGTACGGCTCGGGCTTCTTCTTCGACCGGATCGCCGATGCGAACTCGCCCACCGCCTGCTTGTCCGCGCCGGAGAGCTTGATCGGCGTCGTCTCGCCCGTGGCCTTCTCCACCGCCACCGTGATCCCGTCGGGGATCGACATCATGATCGCGTTGGCGAACCCGCAGGTGAGCTTGAGCTTCTTGCCCGTCACCGCCGCCGACCAGCCCGTGCCCACGACCTGCAGGTTCTTCTCGTACCCCTTGGTCACGCCCTCGACCATGTTGCGGATGTTCGCACGCGTCGTGCCCCACAGCGCCCTGACCAGTCGGTCCCCCTTCTTCGCGGGGTCGATCTCGCACCTGATCGCCTTCTCGGCCTCGGCCCACGAGACCTTCACCTCAGGCCGGGACTTGTAGCTGAGCTTGCCCTTGGGACCCTCGACGGCGACCAGGCCGTCCTTCACGGAGACCTTTACGCCCGCGGGAACCTGCACCGGTTGTTTTCCGATCCTCGACATGACCTTCGACTCCTGTCGCGTCCGGCTCGCGGGACTCACCGTCCCGGCTTCCGCGACCGACCTGCCTGCCTTCCGTCCATCCGCCGCCCGATCCCCCGTCGCTCGATCTCTTCTCCGGCCGCGCCCGGCCCGGCCCGGCCCCCGCTCACTCGATCGTGCAGAGCAGTTCCCCGCCGACGCGCTGCTCCTTGGCCTTGCGGTCGCTCAGCACGCCCTTGCTCGTCGAGACGATCGAGATCCCCAGGCCGCCCAGCGGCACCGGGATGCCCTCGACCCCGCGGTACACGCGCCGGCCCACCCGGCTCTCGCGCGTCAGCCGCCGGAGCACCGGCTGGCCGCCGGGCCCGAAGCGGATCTTGAGCTTGATCTGCCCCTGGCGGCCGTCCTCGACCACGTCGAAGCCCTCGAGGTACCCCTCGTCGCGCAGCACCGCCGCGATGCCGCGGCAGACCTTGCTGTTGAGGCACGTCACCGTCTTGGCGCGGTTCCGCACGCCGTTGCGGATTCTGGTCAGCATGTCCGCGATTGGATCGTTGATCGCCATCGTCTGGTTCTCGCTTCGCGCTGCGGTCTTGAGCGCCTCTACTCGTCCGGTCCCACCGGCGCCCGATGCCCGGCGCCCACTGACTTGCCCCTCACCGACTGGCCTCTCACCAACTGGCCTTGCGCATGCCCGGGATCTTGCCCTCCAGGGCGAGCTTCCTGAGCATGATGCGGCTGATCCGGAACTTGCGGTACACACCGCGCGCCCGGCCCGTCAGCTCGCACCGCCGCACCGTCCGGGTGCTGAACTTGGGCTTGCGCCTCGACTTTGCCACCTGCGCCTTGGTCGCCATCGTCCGTTGCTCCTCGGGACACGCTCTCTCGAACCGTCCCGACTACTAACCGCTTCTACCCGGCCCTTCGACCCGCCCTCGCACCGGCGCCCGATGCCCGGTGCCCATCCCCGTCGCCCCGCGAGGCCCCGTCGTGCCCCGCCCTACCTCTGATCCGGCTTGCGGAACGGCATCCCCAGCTCCTCGAGCACGTACCGGCTCAGCTTGGCGCTGGAGTTGCTGAACACGAAGTTGATGTGCATGCCGTGCGTGAACTGCGCATCGGCCATGTTGATCTCCGGGAACACGCCCTGCTC
Organism: Phycisphaerales bacterium; assembly: GCA_044221545.1. GTDB lineage: Bacteria > Planctomycetota > Phycisphaerae > Phycisphaerales > UBA1924 > JAEUJB01. The sequence goes on along the minus strand of JBGAOZ010000045.1, from coordinate 16,888 downwards.
GGTCAGGCCGAACGAGTAGTTGCCCCGCCGGTCGAAGGCCTTGTCGGGCAGCCCCCGGAAGTCCTTGATACGCGGCGTCGCCAGGTTGATCAGCCGGTCCAGGAAGTGCCACATCCGCTCGCGCCGCATCGTCACCATCACCGAGGCCTCGAACCCCGCGCGGAGCTTGAAGTTCGAGACGCTCTTCTTGGCCCGGATCACGATCGGCTTCTGCCCCGACACGATCGTCAGCGTGTCGATGATCTGCTGCTTGATGTGCGGCGGGATCTTGCTGCCGTCCAGGTGCCGGCCCATGTTGACGTTCAGCACGATCTTCTGGAGCCGCGGCATCTGCATCGGGTTGGCGATCCCGTGCGTGACCTTCAGCCCCTCGCGCACCTTGGTCTCGTACGAGACGCGCAGGCGCGGCGGCAGCTTCGGGCCCGTGTCCTCCGCCGGCGCCTCGGCGTGGCCCTTCTTGGGCTTGCCGCCGCCGGGCTTCTTGGACCCTTCCGCCCCGGGCCTGCCGCCCTTGGCCTCGGAGTGGCCCTGACCGGGCTTGCCGCCCTCTTTCTTTTCAGCTTCCTTCGACATGGCTCATACTCGCAGTAACCGAAGTCCCGATCCCGATCGCCCGGCGACTCCGCAATTTCAGGCCTTCTTCCGCACGACGCCCAGCACCTTGATTTCCTTGCCGCCGTGGCGCGCCACGCGCACCTTGCCGCCGTCCTTGTCCACCCGGAACCCGACGCGCACCGGCTTGCCGTCGACCACCGGGCTGACCTTGCTGATGTGCAGCGGGGCCTCCTTGGTGATCACCCCGCCCTGGGGGTTGCGCTGCGTCGGACGCAGGTTCTTGGTCCGCAGGTTCAGCCCCTTGATCACGACCTGCTCGGACTTGGGGATGACGCGCAGGACCTCGCCGATCCGGCCCTTGAGCGCGCCGCTGGTGATCATCACCTGGTCGCCTTTTCGTACGTGTGCGGGCATGTCAGACCACCTCCGATGCGAGGGACACGATCTTCATGTAGTTCTTGTCGCGCAGCTCGCGGGCCACCGGCCCGAAGATGCGCGTCCCCTTGGGGTTGCCGTCGTCCTGGATCAGCACCACGGCGTTGGAGTCGAACTTCACGTACGACCCGTCGGCCCGCCGCGTCCGCGTCGTCGTGCGCACCACCACCGCCTTTGACTTGTCGCCCGGCTTGATGTCCGCGCCCGGCAGCGCCTTCTTGATCGACACGAACACGCGGTCCCCCACCCCGGCCATCCGGCGCGTGAACTTCCCGCTCCCGGTCGACCCGCCGTACACGCGGATCACGTAGGCGATCTTCGCCCCCGAGTTGTCCGCGACCTCGCACCTGGTTTCTTGCTGGAGCATGACTCACCCGATCCGTTGATCCGCGCCCCGGCGATCGTCGCCCGGCCCGCGGCTGCGTGCTGCTTACTTCTTCAACTCGGCCTTGGCCTCACCCGCCGCCTCGACGGCCCCGATGGTCTTGGCGCTGGCCAGCGCCGCCGCCAGTTCCGAACGCTTCTCCACGATCCGCACCAGCTTCCACGACTTGGACTTGCTGATGGGGCGGCAGTGCGCCACCTCCACCACGTCGCCCGTCCGCGACTCGTTCTTCTCGTCGTGCACGTGGAGCACCGTCCGCTGGCGGATGAACTTGCCGTACTTGGGGTGCATCGCCATGTACGCCACCACGACCTTGCGGGTCTTGCTGCGCACGTCGGTCTCCACGACCCCCACCCGCGTGCCCTTGTGCGACGCCGTGTGGGAGTCCCCGGAGGCCGGCGCAACCCTGGTCGCGCCCGGGACGGTCTTGGAAGGCTTGCTTGTGCTTGTGCTCATCGGTCAGCTCTGGTTTCTGTCGGACGCACCCCGTCCGGTCGTTGGTTCTCAGGACGCCTTGGCCGCCTTGGTCGCTCTCTTGCCCGCCCGCGTCGTCACCTTCTTGGCGGTCCCCGACTTGCGGCCCGCGACCGCCGCGGGCGCCGCCTTGGTCTCCGCGGCCGCCGGCGCCTTGGCCCCCGGCCTGCCGCCCATCTTCTTCCAGTGACGCGCCTGGCGCTCGGTCAGAAGCCGCGCGATGTCCCGGCGGACCTGCCGGAACTCCGACGTGTTCTCCACCTTCTCCGTCACGGTCTGCGTGCGCAGCTGGTACAGCCTCGCCCGGGAGCGCTCGATCTCCAGCTTGATCTCGTTGTCCTGCATCGCCCGAACTTCTTTGCCCGTCATGACCGTTTCCTTCTGGCTCGAACCGCACACCCCGGCCGGACCGCTTACACCCGCACGCGACGCCCGACGAACCGGCAACGCACCGGCATCTTCATCGCCACGCGCACGAACGCCGCCTTGGCCACCTGCTCGGTCACGCCGGCGATCTCGAACAGCATCGTGCCGGGCTTCACCCGCGCCGCCCAGTAATCCACGTCCGCCTTGCCGGTTCCCATCCGCGTCTCCAGCGGCTTCTTGGAGATCGGCTTGTCCGGGAAGATCCGGATCAGCAGCTTGCCCTCGCGCTTCAGGAAGTGCTGCGCCGCGATGCGGCCGGCCTCGATCTGCACACCCTTGAGCCAGCAGCCGTCCAGGGCCTGGAGCCCGAAGTCCCCGTAGGCCACGTAGTTGCCCTTGGTCGCCTTGCGCGGACGGACCCGGCGCATCTCCTTGCGGTACTTCACTCGTTTGGGCATCAACGCCATACATCACCTCGGAGCAGGCACTAGGCACTCGGCACTAGGCGCTGGGATAAGACACACGCTTCGGACCCGAACCACCGTCCGTCCCGATCACCGCCGCCCGCGGGCACGCGCCCGGCCGCCCGCGGCGTTGGATTCCTCTTCCGTCCTCTCGGTCGTGTACATGCCCTTGTAGACCCACGTCTGCACGCCGATCGCGCCGTACGTCGTGAACGCCTCGGCCAGGCCGTACTCGATCCGCGCCTGCAGCGTCGACAGCGGCAGCGAGCCCAGCCGGATGTCCAGGTACCGGCTCATCTCGGCCCCGCCCAGACGCCCGGCCAGCTGGATCTTCACGCCCTGCGCCCCCGACTGCATCGCCGCGTCGGCCTTCATCTTCGCCGCCTTGCGGAAGCTCGCACGCTTGACCAGCTGCTCGGCGACCGCCTCGGCGATCAGCTGCGCATCCAGGTCCGGGTTCTTGATCTCGATGATCGAGATCGCCACCTTGCGGCCCGTCATGTACTGGAGCTCTTCGGTGATCCGCTCCACCTCGGCGCCCTTGGGACCGATCACCAGGCCCGGCCGGGCCGTCTTGATGATGACCTTGAGCTCCTCGCGCGTCCGCTCGATGTGGATGTCCGAGACCATCGCGCTGGGCGGGCGGCGGTTGAGCCGCTTGTCCAGGTACTTGCGGATCTTCTGGTCCTCGACCAGCAGCTCCCCGAACAGGGCCTTGGGCGCGTACCACCGGCTGCGGTGCGCTTCCGTGATCCCAAGCCTCAGGCCGAATGGATGAGTCTTCTGTCCCATGTGTGTCTCAGTTGGCTGTGTTCTCAGCCGGCCTTCTTGCTCTTCTTGGTCCGCTCCTCGACGCCGACGGTGATGTGGCTGAAGCACTTGAGGATCTGGTGCGCCCGGCCCCGGTCCTTGGGCTGGAACCGCTTCATCCGCGGCCCCTCGTCCACCGTGCTGATCGACACGAACAGCGCCCCCTCGTCGGCCTCCACCGTCTGGGCCTCGGCGATCGCCGCCGAGAGGCACTTGCGCATGTTCACCGCCGCCCGCTTGGTGTGGAACCCCAGAAGGTTCAGCGCGCTCTCCACGCTCTTGCCGCGGATCAGGTCCGCCAGCAGCCGCGCCTTGCGGGGGCTGCCCCGGTGGTGCTTGACCTGGCTGACGAACCGCGCGACCTCCTTGGTCGGCACCGACAGCGCCGCGGCGATCTTCGCGATGTCCACCGCCCGGCAACGCGGGTGGTCCCGCCCGGCCAGCCAGTTGTTCACCGCCCGCAACGCGTCCCGCTCGCCCAGCCCGGGACGGACGATCGCCGCCGCGAGCTGCTCGCGCGTCACGCCCTTCTGCTGAGCCAGTTCCTTCGTTCGTTGATACCGCAGTTTCACGGGAACCGTCCTCTTTCAGAGACCAAACCAGGAGCCAACCCTGACGCCCATCCCGACCCCTAGACCGCCGACCTCAGGCCGCCGTGCGTTCCGGCCGCCCGGTCACTTCTTGCCCGCCGGCGCCGCCGGCGCCGGGGCCGCACCGCCGCCGCCGCCCTCGATGCCTTCCTTCTTGTTCGTGTGCCCGCGGAAGGTCCGGCTGCTGCTGAACTCCCCCAGCTTGTGCCCGACCATGTCCTCGGTCACGAACACGTCGATGAACGCCCGCCCGTTGTGCACCTTGAACGTGTGCCCCACGAACTCCGGCACGATCGTGCAGCGCCGCGCCCAGGTCTTGATCGCTTCCTTCTTGCGCTGCGCGTTCAGGTTCTCCACCCTCCGGTAGAGCTTCTCGACGACGAACGGGCCCTTCTTCAGACTGCGTCCCATGGTTCTTTCCAGTGCCTAAGCCAGTGCCTAAAGCCCAATGCCTGCCGCCCGATGACCGGTGCTTCCTACTTCAGAACGCCGAACCGCGAACTCACGCGGCGCCGGATGATCAGCTTCGTCGAATGCTTGTTGCGGTTGCGCGTCGGGCCGCCCTTGGCCAGCACACCCGTCGGGCCGCACGGCGGACGGTTGCCCTTGGACCGCCCCGAACCGCCCCCCAGCGGGTGCGCGTGGTGGCTCTTGGCAACGCCGCGGGTGATCGGACGCCGGCCCTTCAGACGCGTCAGGCCCGCCTTGCCCAATTGACGCAGCGCGTGGTCGGGGTTGCCGACCTGCCCGATGGTCGCCCGGCAATCGATGTGCACCCGCCGCACCTCGCCCGAGGGCATCACCAGCGTCGCGTACTCCCCCTCGCGGTTGGTCAGCCGCGCGAACGAACCGGCCGAGCGGCAGATCTGCGCCCCGCGGCCGGGGATCAGCTCCACGCAGTGCACCTCAAGGCCCGTGGGCACGTATTTCAGCGGCATGCAGTTGCCCACGCTCGGCTCGACCGCCACCTCGCGCGAGCTCACCACCGTGTCGCCGTCCTTGAGACCGTTGGGCGCGATGATGTACCGCTTGACCCCGTCGGTGTACTGCACCAGCGCGATGTGGCACGAGCGGTTGGGATCGTACTCGATCCCGATCACCCTGCCCTCGATCCCGTCGCGGTCCTTGCGCCCGAAGTCGATCACCCGGTACAGCCGCTTGGCGCCGCCGCCGCGGCCGCGCGCCGTGATCACGCCGTGGTGGTTGCGGCCCCCGGTCTTGTAGATCGGGCGGGTCAGCGAGCGCTCCGGCTCCTTCTTGGTCACCTCGGAGTGCATGTTCACCGACGCGTTGCGGCGCCCGGCGCTGGTCGGCTTGTAGATTCGAATTCCCATGGTCGCCTTCCTGATCTGCCTTCGCTACCTGACCTGTCCGCCTCTGCTCACCGGCACCCAGTGCCCGTTGATCAAAGCCCGCTTGCCCGTCGACCGGCGCCCAGCGCCTGCTGGCCTAGAACAACTCGATCGTCTGGCCGGCCTTGACCCGCACGGTCGCCTTCTTGCTATCCGAATCCTGCACGATCCCCGCACGCGTCCGGCGGGTCTTGCCCTTGCGCACCTGCGTGCTCACCTGCTCGACCTCGACCTTGTAAAGCTGCTGGACCGCGTCCTTGATCTGCACCTTCGACGCCCGGTTGTCCACCAGGAAGCTGTACCGGCCCATCTCCTGCGCCCCGGTGTTCTTCTCGCTCAGCAGAGGCTTCTTGATGATCTCGTGCGCCTGCATGGCCGTTCCTGCCTTCGTTTACCCGGGTCCCCGCCCCTGGCGGTCCCCGGCCTCGTGCCCGATCGTCCGGTCCCTACCGACCCTCGATTACTTCCCCGCCGCCACCGCACGGCCCAGGGGCGCGATCTTCGCGTCCTTGCCGGTCTGCGACTGCGGCCCCTTGAGCCACGCCTCCAGGTCGGCCTTGCCGATCACCAGGTAGCGGTGGTTGAGCATGTCGAAACAGTTGAGCTGGTCGGCCCGCACCAGCGACACCCCGTCGAGATTCTGCGCCGACAGCCGCGCGTTGCGGGCCTGGTCCTCGTTGGCCGAGAGCGCCACCAGCGCGCTGGCGTCGATCTTCACCGCCGAGAGGAACGTCCGGAACTCCGACGTCTTGGGCGTCCCGAACGCCAGCGTGTCGATCACCCGCACCTCGTTGTCCACCAGCTTGGCCAGCAGCGCGTTGCGGTTGGCCTTGCGCCGCATCTTCTTGGGCATCGTCAGCCGGAAGTCGTCACGCGTGCGCTTCTTCGAGTGGCCGTGCCCGCCGCCCTTGAAGATGTTCACCTTCCGGTCGCCGTGACGGGCGTTGCCCGTGCCCTTCTGCTTGTAAATCTTTTTGGTCGACCCTTCCACGTTGCCGCGGTTGAGGGTCTTGCTCGAACCCTGACGCAGGTTGGCGTGGTACATCACGTACGCCTGCTTGATCAGGGGAGCATTGATGTCTTCGCCCAGGGACTTGGGGTCGATCGCCAGCTTGCCGACCTGTGTTCCCTGGATGTTGTAGACGGCGACATCCATGTGTCTGTTCCTCGTCCGACGCCTTCGACGACCGGCCCGCCCCGAAAGGCTCGCCGACCGCACCTCGCCTATCCGGCTCGCCTCCGTTTAGCCCCGCGGTCCGGCCTCGCGGCCTTGCCCGGGGCTCACGAAACTCCACCGACGCTCGGCGAAAGTCCCGTGGGGGTCTGCTGGAATCGACTCGGCTGTCCTCCGTCGACGGGCCCGATGCCCGGCAAACGGCACTTTGTTCCTGTCCAGCGGTTTGGCCCGAGCTTGCTCTCGGAGCCACCTTCCGGACCCGCCGGCCGGGCAAACGCTCCCGACCGTCGGACTACCGATCCCTACCCGATCTTGTCACCAGTGCCCAGTGCCCGATGCCCAGTGCCTGCTGGCGTTTCCTCAAACACAACGGCCCCGGCGAACGCTCGCCAGGGCCGCACAACTCACTTCGAACTCGCCTCCGCAACCTTCCGCGCCTTGCTCTTATACAGACGCACCGCCGGGCGGATCATCACCATGCCGTTGTTGGCCCCGGGAACCGTCCCCTTGACCAGCAGCAGGCCCTTCTCCGCATCGATCCGCACCACGTCCAGGCAGCGGTTGGTGACCCGGTCGTCACCCATGTGGCCGGCCATCTTCTTGCCCTTTTTCAGGCCGCCGCCGAAACCACGGTTGGAGCACAGGCCGCCGATCGAGCCCGGCGAACGGTGCTTGCGCTCCGTGCCGTGCGAGGCGCCGATGCCCTTGAAGTGGTGGCGCTTCATCACGCCCTGGAAGCCCTTGCCCTTGCTCTGGGCGATCACATCAACGAACATCTGCCCGTTGAGCGCCTCGACCTTGAGCTCCTGCCCCAGCGAGAAGCCGCCGACTTCCTCGGGCTTGCAGCGGAACTCCCGGTGGTGACGCTTGGGGGCGATCCCCGCCTTGGCGTCGTGCCCGATCATCGGGATCGTGCTGTTGCGGGGCTTCATGTCCCCGTAGGCGATCTGCACCGCCGCGTACCCGTCCTTCTCGGGCGTCCGCAGCTGCGTCACCACGCACGGACCGACCGAGAGCACCGTCACGGGCACGTTGACGCCCGCATCCGTGTAGATGCGGGTCATTCCCAGCTTCTTGCCCATCAACATGAGTGCCATCGAGTTCTTCCTAGTGCCTGATGCCGAATGCCTGATGCCGAATGCCTGATGCCGAATGCCTTTTCTTAGGCCTTGATCTTCACGAACACACCCGCCGGAACCACCAGCCTGTTGAGCGCCTCAACCGTCCGCGCGTTGGGCTCGATGATGTCGATGATCCGCTTGTGCGTCCGGATCTCGAACTGCTCCCGGCTCTTCTTGTCGATGAACGGGGAGCGCAGAACCGTGTACCGCTCGACCCTGGTCGGCAGCGGGACAGGGCCCGCGACCTTCGCGTTGGTCCGCTTGGCGTGCTCGACGATTTCCTTCGCCGACGCATCAAGTGCGATGTGGTCGTAGGCTTCCATCCGGATTCGAATCTTGCCGCCAGTCATCGTGTTCCTCGAAGTCCGTTCGACCGACCGTTCCGTTCCAAACGCTTCCGACTGTCCCGCGAGCGGCCCGTTCGGCAGGCCTTCCAACCCGGGTCCCCGCTCTTGGGTTTCCAAACCAGCCTCCGGTCCCGGACCCTTGTCGAGCCCGGCCCCGTCACTCTCAACTTCCCCGCCCGCGTTCCCGCGATCCGGAGCGACGACAACTCCACCCCGAGGCCCGGCTCACACCGGAGACCTCGAAATTCCGGCCGCACTGCGTCGGCTTCGGCTGGCCCGCCCGGCCGCCCACCCATGTGCGGCACCAGCAGACCAAGGAGGAAATCCACCCGCCAAACCCGCTCCGGGCAAAACGAACGCCCAACCCGGACAGGTCGGAGCCCAGAAGGTTAGCGGGGTCCTTGCAATTGTCAACGCTCCTGTCCCCCACTGTGGACAACCCCGGCCCTTTCCCTCGCCCTCAACCCCTCCCCGATGGCTTCACCTCAGGATTTGGTCCGCCGGCACTTATCCCTTATCCTCGGATGATCGATGACTAGGCGGAACGGGACGGTGCCCGCAGTGTCACACCCACCGGGCGCCAGCGCAACGGCAGATCCCGTCGTCATCCCCCGCGGTCAATCAAGATCCAAGAGAATGCCCATGCACCCATCTGCTCCCCGAACGGCCCCGCCAGCGGCTTTCCCCGCCCTCCGTTTCCTGAAAGCCGCCGCCTGCCCCGTGATCGCCGCAATTCTTGCGCTCTCCGGCGCGGCCCAAGGCCAGCCCGTCGAACGCGCCCAGAACCAGCCCGACAACCTCGCCCGCCCGGCCCGCGACATGCACGCGGTCGTCGAGCTGGCCCCCGAGGCCGTCCGCCTCGAATCGGTCGCCCTGAGCTTTTACCCCCCGTCCCACGCCTCGGTGCAGACCACCAGCATCGGCGGCCAGGCGACCATTGAAGTCATCGACAAGGACGTCGGCTGGGAACTCCTGGTCAAGGCCCCGCGCTCCACCAACGCCAACCTGACGGCCGCCGACGTCACCAACGCCGCGCTCACCGATCTCCTGGGCGCCAGCGGCCTGGTCTTCGACTCGGAAAAGGGCGTCAGCCACAACGACATCAAGGACATCTGGAAGAACAACCAGGTCGGCTCCATCAAGGAAGTCACCGGCTTCAAGGGCTACAACGGCCTCGTCCAGGACCGCAACAAGGCCGTGGCCTTCCCCAACTTCCCCGAGCCCGCCGAGCAGTTCTTCATCTCCATCCCCAGCAAGAACACCGAGCCCATCATCCGCGGCTTCACCGCCATCCGCACCGCCCCCGGCCAGTTCATCACCTTCGAGCTCGTCACCCGCCAGTCCCAGTTCGCCCGCGCCAAGGAGGTCTACACCGTCCTGCTCAGCGCCGCCAAGGTCGGCGATCCCAGGGCGATCGCCCAGGACCGCGCCGCCGCGATCGGCGCCGGCGTGGCCCTCTTCGAAAGGCTCACCCCCGAAGACCTCGAAGCCGTGCTCGCCAACTACGGCGAGCGCTGGGAACGCCGCTACCGCCCCGCCCCCACCCGGGATCCCGGCGACGCCGTGGAGCTGGGCTACCGCCGCATCAAGGCCTGGAAGGGCAAGCGCGGCGAGCTCAACCCAACCGCCGACATCAAGAGGTACAACATCGCCGAGAGCCAGGACGGCTACCTCGTCCGCCTCGACGCCCGGATCATCGAGAACAAGCAGATCATCGACTCGCGCAGCCTCTTCTTCGTCTCCACCGACCGCTCCGAGGAAGCCTGGTCCGTCTCCCTGGGGGTCCAGGGCCTCGACCACACCGGCAAGGCCGCCTACACCGAGACCGGCGCCCGCAACGGCCGCAGCATGACCGTCACCACGTCCGGCGCTGGCAACGGCGGCGTCACCAGCAGGCCCGTCATCGAGGGCGCCGGCTACATCTCACGCGTCGAGGCCTACCTCCTCCCGCAGATCCTCATCCGCGCCGGGCTCGCCGGGGACTACGGCTTCTACGTGTTCCAGTCCGACACCGGATCCATCAAGCTCCGCCGCGATTCGTTCTCACAGCCCTCCGATCGCCCCGATTCCTGGCAGCTCGACACACGCCTCAGCGAGGACGGCAAGCTCCAGATCGCCAACTACACCGCCGCCGCCACGCTCATCTCCTCGCAGCTCCCCGACGGCACCATCTGGGAGCCGATCAATCAGGACAAGCTCATCAAGCTCTGGCGCACCAAGGGCATGCCGATGGATTGAGCCCGGCACGAACCGCGACCGGGGCACCCAGAACGCCCGGACGGAATCGGCCCGCCCGCGTCGGCACGATGCGCGCCGCGTCCGCCCGCCGGCCGCGGTTCACCGCTCACTCCCGTCTTCGCTATCCTGCCCCGATGCTCCGCCTCCAGACCATCGACTCCCACACCGAGGGAGAGCCCACCCGCATCATCGTCTCGGGCGGGCCCGACCTGGGCGCCGGCCCTCTCCCCGACCGCCTCCGCATCTTCCGTGAGCGCTTCGACCACATCCGCTCGGCCGTCGTCAACGAGCCCCGCGGCTGCGATCACCTCGTCGGCGCGATGATCTGCCGGCCCACCAGCCCCCACGCGATCGCCGGCGTCATCTTCTTCAACAACGTCGGCTTCCTCAACGGCTGCGGCCACGGCACCATCGGCCTGGCCGTCACCCTCGCCCACATGGGCCGCATCTCCGCCGGCGTCCACACCATCGAGACACCCGTCGGCCCCGTCGCCGTCGAGCTCGCCCCCGACCGCTCCGTCACCATCACCAACGTCCCCTCCTACCGCCACGCCAAGGATGTCCCCGTCACCATCCACTGGCGCGGCGCCCCGCGCACCATCCACGGCGACATCGCCTGGGGCGGCAACTGGTTCTTCCTCATCGGCGATGCCGGCCCCCACGGCCACGGCCTGCGCCTCTCCATGGACAACCTCGACCAGCTCGCCGAATTCACCTCCGCGGTCCGCGCCGGCCTCGACGCCTCCAGCATCACCGGCGCCCACGGCGGCCTCATCGACCACATCGAGCTCTTCGCCCCCCCCACCCGCCCCGACTGCCACAGCAAGAACTACGTCCTCTGCCCCGGCCGCCAGTACGACCGCTCCCCCTGCGGCACCGGCACCAGCGCCAAGCTCGCCTGCCTCGCCGCCGACGGCAAGCTCGCCCCCGGCCAAGAGTGGGGCCAGGAGAGCATCATCGGCAGCGCGTTCTTCGGTTCCTTCGCCACCAGCCCGGACGCGAGCGATCGCATCAGTCCTCGGATCTCCGGCCGTGCCTGGATCACCGCCGAATCCACGCTCCTGCTCGACGACACCGACCCCTTCCGTCAGGGCATCCGCCCGTTCGCCTGAATGACCGTAATCTGTTCGGTCGCGAACTCCCGTTCGACACCGCATGCGATCCTCACCCCGCCCGACCAAGTTCGACCTCTACTCCCTCTGCGTCCAGAGCCCGCTCCTCTACGCCCGCTTCCTCCGCGCCATTCACGGCCGCGACCCCCGCATCCTCCGCGAGGATTTCTCCGGCGCCGCCGCGATCTGCTCGGCATGGCTCGAGCTCGACCCCCGCCACGCCGCGATCGCCGTCGACATGGACCCCGCCGCCCTCCGCCACGCCCGGCCCGCCAAGCGTCTCCGCCGGATCGCCCGCAACGTGCTCGCGGCGCCCCACAAGGCCGACATGATCGCCGCGCTCAACTTCCCCATCGGCTACTGGCACACCCGCCCCGATCTGCTCCGCTACCTCACCCTCTCGCGCCGGCGCCTCCGCGAGCACGGGGCGCTTCTCATCGACACGTACGGCGGCCGCTCGGCCTTCACCACCGGCACCACCCGCAAACGCCTCCGCGCCCCCGCCGGCCAGCGCATCACCTACGAGTGGGAGCAGCGCCAGGCCGACCCCGTCTCCGGACTGGTCCACAACGCGATCCACTTCACGATCAACGGCGCCGCGGCGGGACGCCCGCGCACGCTGAGAAACGCCTTCACCTACCACTGGCGACTCTGGTCCATCCCCGAACTCACCGATGCCATGCACGAGGCCGGTTTCACCCGCGTCGATGTCTACGACCGGCTCGGAGATGCCATCGATTCGGACGGGAACCTCTACGTCCGCCCCGTGCAGCCCGGCGAACCCCTCGACGACGACTGGGTCGCCTACCTCGCCGCCCGCGTCTGATATCCACCACCGGACGTGCCGCCTGTAACAACCGGTCCGCCGCCCGCCCGGCCTGCGCGGCCGGCGCCGACCCCGGTCCCCCCCCGGACCGCGCTGACACCCCAGGATCGCCGATCCTCTCTTCCACGAGGAGAGTCCATGGACTTCAGCAACCCCGCCGCGCTCATTTCCGGCACCATCATCGGCCTCATCGGCATGGCAGTCTTCATGTACGGCAAGAAGCAAGGCCACGTCCCCGCCCTGCTCGCCGGCGTCGTCCTCAGCGCCGAGGGCTTCGTCATCCAGTCCACCCTCATCATGTGGATCGTCGCAGTCCTCTGCCTCGCCGGCCTCTACGCGATGTCTGAACGCAGCGGCACATCCTACTGACGCCTCCGCTGCTGCCCTGCACCTCCCCACCAAAACGGCCGCGGGCCCCCGATCTCTCGGGAGCCCGCGTTCGACCGTTGCGGCGGTAAGCCGAGTTCTGTTCCCACCCCTCGCGGGATGGGCGGCGACCATTTCTCTGGGCGTCCGGTTGCCCGCACGCTCGAGCAGTCTACCCGCCCCCTGAACGACCGGACCGGCCGCTCGCGGAACACGCACGCGAAGGGAGCTGCTTGACCTTGCACGCGGCGGGGTTTTCCATGCCCCGGCTGTCACCAGCCGGGCGGTGCGCTCTTACCGCACCTTTTCACCCTTGCCTGATCCCATCACCCCTCGCGGAGTGCCGGGCCATCGGCGGTGTGTTCTCTGTGGCACTTTCCCTCACTCTGGGGTCGACCGAGCGGGTGGGTGTTACCCACCGCCGTGTCCTTCCGTGCTCGGACTTTCCTCAGGGCCGGGCTCACGCCCGACCCCGCGGCCGCCTGCCGCAACCGGGGATCATAGGAAAGCGAGTGAGGGGACAGCGGGTGAGCGAGCAAGGGAAGGACCCGCCCCCGGCGTCCCCATCTCAAAGTGTCTTGGTGTGAGCGTTGCTGCTTTTCGCCCCGCCGCTTTCCTCCCCTCGCCGCTCATCTCAGCCCGCACACCCGCGCCACGCACCCCGCCAGCCGCGCGTCGCGCGCGATCCCCGCCTCCACGCGCCCCGCCACCTCGGTCCCCTCCCCCAGCCCGCACACCACGAACACGCAGCTCCCGCTCCCGCTCAGGTGCGCCTGCACGCCGCTCGCCGCCGTCACCCCCTCGATCACCCCCGCGACCCGCGGCTCTACGTGCGCCGCCGGCGCGGTCAAAGCGTTGAAGCACTCCCCCGCGTCGATCCGCCCGTGCTCCACGGCTCGCCGCACCAGCAGCCGCACCAGCGCCCCGTTGGCCTCCACCGTCGGACGGCTCTGCCGCCGCACCGATGCATCCAACGCCACGTGCCCCCACAGCAGCTGGTCGTACGCCGCGTACACCGCCGCCGTCGAGCACCCAAACGGCGGCATCACCAGCACCACCTCCGCGCCGATCCGCGGCACGCGCTCCACCCGCCCGCCGAACCCGCTCACGATCCCCGGCGCCGCCCCCGCCCGCGATGACCCCGGCCCCATGTCCGCGAAGAACGCCACATCGCTCCCCAGCCGACCGCTCAGCTCGCACACCACCCCCTCGCTCAGCCCCAGCCCGAACAGCTCGTCCAGCCCCACCAGCACCGCCGCCGCATCGCTCGAACCGCCCCCAAGCCCCGCGCCCACCGGGATCCGCTTGCTCACCCCGATCTCCACCGCCAGCTCCCGCCCCACGCGTGCCTCCACCAGCCGGTGCGCCCGCGCCGCCAGGTCCTGCTCCACCGGCCAGTCGATCACCGACTTCCTCGGCGCATCGGCCGCCCACCCGACCACGTAGCGGCTCGCCTGCCCCGGCTCGAGCCTCCGGAGCCGGACCTCATCGCACAGGTCCACGCACACCATCCACGTCGCGATCCTGTGATACCCCGCGTTGACCGAGCCCGCCGGCTCCGGACCGCCCACCGACAGCGCCAGGTTCACCTTCGCCGGCGCCGCCCGCTCGACCGACACCAGCCCCGCCGCCTTCCCGGAGTGCATTCTCATGGCTGCCGACACGATAACCACCCCGGACCTCCCCCGCCCGCTCATCCCAGGGCCCCGGATCACCGACCTCCTCCATAGGTGTTCCGATCCATCCTCAGCACCGGCTTTGCCGCCAGGACCCTGGGCTCCTTCCGCGCCCACACCCTGGACCTGAACAAGACCATGGAGCGGCTCGCCACCGGACGCCGCATCAACCGCGCCCGCGATGACCCCGCCGGCTCCATCACCGCCGACAGGCTCTCGAGCGACATCACCGCCGCCCAGAAGCGCATCGAAGGCTTCACACGCCAGCTCGGCTCACTGGCCGCCAAGGACGGCGCGCACGCCGCCGTCGGTGACCTCCTCCTGGACCTCCAGGGCCTGGTCGTCAGCGCTGCCAACCGCGGCGCCATGGGCGACCAGGAGAAAGAAGCCCTCCAGCAGCAGGCCAACTCCATCGTCGCCACCATCAACCACCTGGCCGACACCCAGACCTTCGACCAGGCCAAGCTCCTCGACGAGGCCCACGCCCACCAGCTCGGAAAGACCTCCGTCACCACCACCAACGCCGACGGTTCCACCACCACCACCGTCAAGACGCTCGCCGACCTCGCCAACGCCGGGGGCCTTAACCTCCTCTCCGGAGACCTCGAGGCCGCGCAGGACTCGATCAAAACGGCGATCAACGACATCGCCACCACCCGCGGCGCCATCGGCAGCCGCAGCAAAGACCTCGAGAGCCAGATCCGGACCTCCCAGGCCGAGCTCGAGAACCTCAGCGCTGCCAAGTCGCAGATCGTCGATGCCGACTACGCCCAGGAAGTCTCCAACCTCATCCGGCAGCAGACCCTCCAGCAGGCCTCCGTCTACATGCTCCAGGTCCTCATGCAATCGGGCCAGCAGCAAGTCCTGGGCCTCCTCTCGAACATCACCCCCCGCCGCTAGCCCCCTCCACCCCCACTCCCAGCTCAGCGGCCCGCCGCGCGACCATCCGCGCCGCAGAGGTCCAATTCCACTCCCTCCCGCTGGCATACCCGGGATCACGTGGCATATTCACCTTGGCGGGGATCGGTCCGGTGCCCGTCGGGACCGTCGTGCGCTCGATTCCGAAGCGCTCGCTCTTCGTCCTAGCAATCGCCGGCGCTGCCTCCCTTGCGCAGGCAAGCAATAAGGTCCTGGTCTGGTCGACAGGGAACAACGCCTTCGGCGGCCACACCGAGCAGATCGCCGCCTACCTCACCGCCTCTGGAAAGTTCGATTCCGTCGACTGGCAGG
This sequence comes from Phycisphaerales bacterium, assembly GCA_044221545.1. Taxonomy (GTDB): domain Bacteria; phylum Planctomycetota; class Phycisphaerae; order Phycisphaerales; family UBA1924; genus JAEUJB01. The sequence continues at coordinate 1,364 of JBGAOZ010000045.1, read as the reverse complement.
ACACCGACTCGGCCCTCCCCTACTCCACTCTCAACACCTACGACCGGGTCCTTTACTTCTCCAACGCCAGCAACCTCCAGGACCCCGCCGCCATCGGCAACGTGCTGGCCGACTACGCCGACAGCGGGCGCCGGCTCGCCCTTGGCGTCTTCAGCTGGGCCGATCAGGGCGGCAACACCCTCGGCGGACGAATCATCTCCGACGGCATCAGCCCCTTCACCCTCACCGGCCCCTCGCTCTACTTCACCTCCAGCCTCGGCTCCACCGACGGCTCGGCCTACTTCACAGGCGTGAGCACCCTCTCGGCGTACTTCCGGGACAGCGTCAGCATCACCCCCGGCGCGACGCTCCGCGGATCCTGGCTCGATGGAACCCCGATGCTCGCCACCAAGGGCAACGTGGTCGGCGTCAATTTCTTCCCCGATGCATCCTTCGGCAACATCGCCGGCGACTACCAGCAGGCGATCATCAACTCCCTCGCCACCGTCCCCTCCCCGGGCGCCTTCACGCTCACGGGCGCGGGATTCCTCGCGATCACCACCCGACGCCGCCGCCGCTGATCCGCTCGGCGCACCTTGATTCCACCGCCGGCCGCTCACTCGAGCGGCCCGTGTCGATTTTGGGACCGTGCAAGCCTCCGAACATACCCCGACTCCGCTGTACTTGACGCGTACATCGGTCAACGATGCCGGGACGCGGTCCAACGGGCAACCCAACGGGCAATCAAGCCCCGCCCGGCCGCGGCTTTCACGACGGAGTTCTTCCCATGACCTATATCCCCGCCACCCCCACCACCAACATCCGCTCGGCCCTGGGCGCCGATGCCGACAGCCTTCTCAACCACGAATCCAAGACCATCTCCAGGTCCGCACTCCATCTCCCCGGGCCCGACTTCATCGATCGCGTCTTCACCCAGACCGACCGCTCACCCTCGGTCCTCCGCAATTTCCAGGCGATCCTCAACCACGGCCGGCTCGCCGGAACCGGCTACGTGAGCATCCTCCCCGTCGACCAGGGAATCGAGCACTCCGCCGGCGCCAGCTTCGCCCCCAACCCCGAGTTCTTCGACCCCGAGAACATCGTCAAGCTCGCCATCGAGGGCGGGTGCAACGCGGTCGCCTCGACCATCGGCGTCCTGGGCTCGGTCGCCCGCAAGTACGCCCACAAGATTCCCTTCCTCGTCAAGTTCAACCACAACGAGATGCTCACCTACCCGAACATCTTCAAGCAGAGCGTCTTCGGCTCCATCAAGCAGTGCGCCGACATGGGCGCGCTGGCCGTCGGCGCCACCATCTACTTCGGCTCCCCCGACAGCCGCGAGGAGATCAAGTACGTCTCGGAGATGTTCGAGCAGGCCCATTCCT
>JBGAOZ010000044.1:0-21525 GCA_044221545.1 Phycisphaerales bacterium | reverse complement strand
ACCCACCCCGACCCACCCCGCCCGCATCCTGCCCGCCGCCGCCCTCGTCTGCCTGCTCGCCGGGATCGCCGCCGCCCAGTCGATCGTCCGGGGCCCCATCTACAACCCGGCGACCAAGTCCCGCTTCTACCTCGTCCACGCGAGCAACTGGAACGCCGCCCGCGAGTTCGCCCGGTCGATGGGCGGTGACATGGTCACCATCACGGATGCCACCGAGAACGAGTGGATCCGCGCCAACCTGGTCGCCCCCGACAAGGTCTTCATCGGCCTCAACGATGCCAAGACCGAGGGCACGCTCGCCTGGGCCGACGGCTCGCCCGTCTCCTACACCAACTGGCACGGCAGCAACGCCCAGAACAACCAGAACGACTACGCCTACATGGAGCCCTCCGGCGGCAAGTGGCTCCTGGGCCCGGCCGGCTACGAGCCCTACTCGGTCGTCGAGGTCAAGGGCCCCCTCCGCGTCCCCGGTGAGTTCGCCACCTTCAGCGATGCCATGCTCCACGCCGGCGTCTGGTCCGATGAGATCCTGCTCGCCGACGGCGACATCCCGCTCGGGGGTTCGCAGGACTTCTCCGTTCCCGTCGGCCACACCGTCACAGTCCACGGTGCCGGCCCGGCGTCCCGGCTGATGGGACCCCCCGCCGGCTCGAACCTCTACATCTCCTTCACCGGCGATTGCACCTTCCGCGACATGGCCTTCTACCGCCCCGACACCACCGGCTACTTCCCCGAAGTCCGCGAAGGGAGCTTCTCGTTCCAGCGCTGCATCTTCAGCGCAGCGCCCGGCCCCTCGACCGATTCGATCCTCGCCCCGGGCACCGACTCGGTGGTCCGCATCGATGCGTGCCGGTTCGAGAACCTGCCCTACGGCGGCATCTACATCTCATCCTTCAGCGCCGATGTCGCCGTCTCCAACACGCTCTTCTTCGGCGTGGCCTACCGGGCGATCTGGGCCCCCCAGCTCGCCGTCGCGGTCACCAACTGCACTTTTACCCGCATCGGCGATGAGAACACCCCCGGTGTCCTCCAGGGCGCTGGCCCCTTCAACCTCACCAACTGCATCGTCTGGGGCAACGCCTCGCCCGTGCAGACCCCCGGGACCATCACCAACGCAACCTCCTCCGACATCCAGGGCGGATGGCCCGGCGCCGGCAACCTCAACGCCGACCCGATGTTCGTCTCCCCGGTCGATGTCCACCTGCTCCCGGGCTCCCCGTGCATCGATGCGGGCAACGGCCAGTCCTACTCCGGCGGCCTGATCGATGCCTACGGCGGCCTCCGCATCTTCGAGGATCCCTCGGTCACCAACACCGGCCCGGGCGCCCCGATCGACATCGGCTGCTCCGAACGCCAGACCTCCAGCTGCCCCGCCGATTTCGACGGCTCGGGCTTCGTCGACACCGACGACTTCACCGCCTTCATCCAGTCCTTCGAATCCGGCTGCTGAACCCGTCCGCTCCCCACGACCGCGCGCCCGACGTTCCGCCCTGTGAACATCGGTGGCGCGCCTCCGCGGCTCCGAACGGGGGCGCGGACGCCCGGCCCGTCTTCCCACGGTGCCCGTTTCTGTTACCATGCGCCCGTCTTCCCGGGGGAACAACGCATGGCGCAGAGAACAGCGTTCATCAGCTACCGCCGCGACGATGCGGCCGGCTTCTCGCACATCATCCACGACCGCATGGTCGAGCACCTGCCCCGCGGCCGGGTCTTCATGGACACCTACGGCATCGAGCCCGGCGATGACTTCCCCAAGAAGCTGCAGACGGCCGTGGGCAAGTGCGATGTCCTCATCGTGCTCATCGGCGCCCGCTGGGCCGCCGTCGATGCCGCCGGCAAGTCCCGGCTCGACGACCCGCAGGACTGGGTCCGCGCCGAGGTCGCCGACGGGCTCCGCCGCGGCATCAGGCTCATCCCCGTCCTGCTCGACGGCGCCCGCATGCCCGACGCCTCGACCCTGCCCGACGAGCTCAAGCCCCTCGTGCGCATCAACGCCCTGGACCTCCGCGGCTCACGCATGAACGCCGACCTCTGGGACCTCACCGGCGCCGCCATGCTCGCCCTCGGGGAGAAATGGCCCCCCGAGGAGCCCGGCAGCAAGCTGTACGCAATCGCCGCCGGTCTCTACGCCTTCTTCGCCGGCGGAGTGCTCCTCCTGGTGCTCATTGCCGCGATGTTCGTCAGCGTGCCCGGGGCGACCATTTTCGCCATGCTGCTGCTCCTGCTCAACGCCCTGGTCGTGCTGCGGATGCCCATCCACTCGTGGGTGCGGGGCCTCACCCGGCACCAGGCCCTGCGGGTCGGCGCGGTCGGCCACGTGGTCGGATTCGTGATCGCCATGTTCGGCGGCGAGACCGAAGCGGGCATGGTGGTCCTCTTCGGCATCATCCCCGCCCTGGGCCTCTTCCTGGCATCCTTCGCGATGCGCCGGCTCGTGCACCAGCAGCTCGCCAAGTGATCCCGGCGCGGCGGTTACCCCTCGATCTCCACGCTCACCGGGCAGTCGATCCACCGGTAGTGGTCCCCATCGACGTACGCCGTCACGCTCCCGGCGAACATCCCCGCGAGCCTGGCCCGCAGCGTGAACTCCACCAGCGCATCCTGGAGGTCGGTGTTGGTCAGCACCCGCGGCCGCCCGAGCGTGTTGGTCACGCGCAGCGTGAGCCTGATCTGGTCCCCGACCTTCGCGCGGCCCGGCAGGTCCGCCGTCGCGGTCAGCCCTTCGGGCTTGCGGCCCGAAGCGCCCGCGATCAGCGTGCGCACGATCACGTACGCCAGGTACACGACCAGCACACCGGCCAGCCCGCCCACGGCCCACAGCAGCGCCCCCATCATCCTCCCGGCATACCGCCGCGGGCCGGCGCGCAGAGCTGAGCGTGTGCTCCGCCGGGCCGCCCTGTGGCCGTCCTTGTTTCCAGGGCGGCATCGGATGGCAAGCGAAGAACAAGCTCCGCACCACCGTGCCACATCACCACACGAACGGCGCGGGGCTCAAGTTAGGGGTACGTGGGGGCTTCGAGTCGGTCCGGCGCCGAAAAGTGGTGTGTAAGGCGAGCGTCGAAGCCGGATTCGCGAAACGCCCCGCGTTGCCGCACGACAACTGAAACGTGGAAGTCGGCGTTCCGAATATGCTGGGCTACGCGCCGCGTGGCCGGCCCCGCAAGGCGACGCCGCAGCACCTGCTCCTCTTTTGCCTCGGGGACAACCATGACGGAGTTGAGCAACAAAGAGTACGTGGATCGCGGCCTGATGCTGCTCCGCGCGGCACTCCTTCCGTTTGTGCGTGAACAACTCGCCGCGGCGCACGGAGACCAGTGGGAGCGGTTCGCGCGATCGGTCGCGTTCGAAGACAAGCCGTCGCACTACGGTGATCGCGACAAACCGTTCGATCGGTACGACATCCAGGTGCTGCTCTCGATCATGAAGCGTACGTGGAACGAGGTCTTCCGGGCCCGCCTCGACCATCGCACCCGCACGCTCGTGTTCCAGATGGTGGAGGTGCGCAACAGCAGCGCCCACGACGACGAATTCTCCGACGCCGATGCGGTCCAGTATCTCAACAACGCGCTCAAGATCTGCCAGAGGATCGGCGCCGCCCAGACGGGGGAGGTCGAGCAACTGCTCACGTCGTTCACGAAGGCCCGATTCAATGACGCGAAGGACGTGCCCGCCGGCGTCCCGCCGGCCACGGTCCCAGCCGCCCAGGGATCGCACGGTCCTTTCGTCGTCGCCCCGGTGGTCGTGCAGCCGGTCGTGGTGACACCCCAGCCGGCGATCGTGCACGCGCACGCGGGTCACTCGGCGCGGCATGGCTCGCCCTCCGATCGAGAGCGCGAGGAGATGCACGCGGCGATCAGGGTGTTCCCGCAGGTAGGGCGTGCACTCGTGGGCGCGGCGGTGCTCGTGATCGTCGTCGGCATCGGCGTGATCCTCGCGAACCGTTCCGGCCCCGCGACCGCTCGGACGTCGGTGACAGAAAGCTCCCCGGCCGTGGCAGAGGATCCGGCGGAACAGGCTCCGCGGCGGACCTCCGCGCCGCCGGCGACGCCGACCCCTGCCCCCGCGTCCAGGCCGCCCGCGTTCGACGAGCTGATCGCCAAAGCCCGCGCGAGCTTGGACCAGGAGCGGGCGGCCGACGCCGTTTCCCTTCTGGAAGAAGCGGTCAAGCAGAAGCCCCAAGACGCGACCGCGAGGGCGTTGCTTTCGCTCGCGTACCGCGGCGTGAACAGGCCGGCGCTGTCTCTCGAAAGCGCGCGGATGGCCAGGGAACTCGGCGACACGGGCCCGCTGGCGCTGGCCAACATGGGCGTCGCCGAAGCGGATCTCGGAAAGCCCGCCGACGGGGTCGAGCATTGCCGAAAGGCGATCGAGATCGAGCCATCACGCGCCGTGTGGCACCGCTCTCTCGCGTACGCCCTGATGAAAGCGGGCAGGCTGGACGATGCGGTCGCCTCTGCTCGCAAAGCCGTCGACATCGCGCCGGCGGGTGAGAGTTACTGGAATCTGCAGATGCTGTGCCAGGTCGGCCAGGCGAAGCAGGACGCCGCCGTGATCCTGGAAGGCGCGCTGAAGGTGATCGAGATCCGCCCGCAGGAGGAAGCAGGCTATTCCAGCGCGTGGAACGCGTACCACCTGAAGCATGACCACGTTGCATCGAACGCGATGGCCGACCGGTGGGTTCGCGCGCTGCCCACGTCCGCGAGGGCCCACTATGCTTCGGGCCTGTCTCAGATGCTGCTCGCAGAGACCAACCATGACGATGAGTCCCTTCGCCGCTCGGAAGCATCGCTCCGCCGCGCGATCACGCTGGATCCGGAAGGCCGCGGGCAGAAGGGGGTCCTTGCCGTCGTGCTGCTCAAAGGCAACGATTGGCGGACCCGTCTGGAGGAATCGAAGAGGCTCTCGCGAGAGGCGCTGAGGATCGACCCGGCGGACGTCTTTGCGGTCCTCGCGGACGGGTTCATCGCCGCCGAGGAAGGCCGGACAAAGGACGCGTTGCAGCGGGTCGCCACGCTCCAGGGATTGAAGCAAGACATGATGGCAGACCGGCTTCTCGACAACATCCGTGACAAGAAGTGAACGGCGGTCGCCCACGCCATCCCGCAGGTCGGGCATGCGATCGGCGTCATCTCCGCGGTGTACAGTCTCTCACCGCCGGTCACGGAGACACGAATGAGACACCCCGCCCTCTCCATCCTCTTCTGTGCGCTCGCCTGCCGTGCTGCGCTGGGCGACATCACCGCCGTGGTCGTGGATCGCCCGCCCGTCGACGCCGCCAGCGGGGCGTACGCGGGCAACCGCGCGCCGCTGCGGGCCGGCCCGCTCATCAAGCTGCCGGTCGCCTCGTTCCGGCCCGCCGGGTGGCTGGGCCGGGCGCTGGAGCTCCAGCGTGACGGCCTCACCGGTCACCTGGGGGAGATCAGCGTCTGGCTCACGCGGGCCGACAACGCGTGGCTGCGCACCGACGGCAAGGGCAGGTACGGATGGGAGGAGGTGCCCTACTGGCTACGCGGCTACGCGCGCCTGGCGTACGTGCTGGGGGACCCGCGCATGCTCGCCGACTCGAAGGTCTGGATCGAGGGCACGCTGGCGGGCCAGCGCGCCGACGGCGACTTCGGCCCGGTCCAGATGAGGAACGGCAAGCGCGACCTGTGGGCGCAGATGCTCATGCTGCAGGTGCTCCAGTCGTTCCACGAGTACAGCGGGGATCCGCGGGTCGTTCCTTTCATGACCCGCTATTTCAAGTGGCAACTGACGATCCCGGACGAGGGGTTCCTCAAGGACTACTGGGAGAACAGCCGCGCCGGGGACAACCTCGCGAGCGTCTACTGGCTGTACAACATCACCGGCGAGCCGTTCCTGCTGGACCTGGCGACCAAGATCGACCGCAACAGCGCCGACTGGCGGCAGGAGGGCAACCTCCCCAACTGGCACGTGGTGAACATCGCCGAGTGCTTCCGCGAGCCGGCGACCTACTGGCTCCAGAGCGGCCGGGAGGCCGACGTGAGGGCCTCGTACGGCGCCTTTGCGCTGGTGCGCGAGCGCTACGGGCAGGTGCCCGGCGGGATGTTCGGCGCCGATGAGAACGCGCGGCCGGGGTACACCGACCCGCACCAGGGGACCGAGACGTGCGGGTTCGTGGAGCAGATCGGCTCGAACCTGGTCATGAGCGCGGTCACGGGCGACCCGGCGTGGGCGGGGAACACAGAGGATGTGGCGTTCAACTCGATGCCCGCGGCGTTCACGCCCGACTACCGCGCGCTGCGGTACCTGACCGCGCCCAACCAGGCCGTGAGCGACAGCAAGAACCACGCGCCGGGGATCGCCAACGACGGGCCGTTCTTCCTGATGAACCCGTTCAGCAGCCGCTGCTGCCAGCACAATCACTCCAGCGCCTGGGTCAACTACACCGAGCACGCGTGGATGGCGACCAACGACAACGGGCTGGCCGCGGTGCTGTACGCCTCCGGTGAGCTGCACGCCAGGGCCGGGGCCGCGGCGCGCGCGGCGAGCATCTTGACCGACACGAGGTACCCGTTCGAGGAGGATGTGCGGTTCACGGTTGCGCGGGCGCCGGCGGGGGGGTTCCCGCTGTACCTGCGGATCCCGGCGTGGGCCCGGGGCGCGACGGTGCTGATCAACGGCGCGGCGGTGGGGGCGGGCGTCAAGCCGGGGGAGTACCTGCGGCTGAGCGGGGAGTGGAAGGACGGGGACCGGATCGTGCTGCACCTGCCGATGCGGCTGGCGGTGCGGACATGGAAAGAGAACAAGGACAGCGTGAGCGTGGACTACGGCCCGCTGACGTTCTCGCTGAAGATTGATGAGCAGTACCGGCCGGTGCCCAGCGACAAGACGGCGATCGGGGACTCGGGGTGGCAGCCGGGGGCCGACGCGGCCAAGTGGCCCTCCCACGAGATCCTGCCCGGGTCGGCCTGGAACTACGCGCTGGTGGTCGACCGGGCGGATCCATCCAAGTCGTTTGAGGTCGTGCGCCGGGAGTGGCCGGCGAACAACCAGCCGTTCACAAACAGCGATGCGCCGATCGAGCTGCGCGCCAAGGGCCGGCTGCTGCCGGGCTGGACGCTCGACGAGCACGGGCTGGCGGGCGCGGTGCCGCAGAGCCCGGCGGCGACGGACCGGCCGGTGGTGGACGTGGTGCTGGTGCCGATGGGAGGGGCGCGGCTGCGCATCTCGGCCTTCCCGGTGGCAGCGCCGTAGCGCCGTTCGCCCAAGGGCCCACAAACCCCGGCACCATCGCGGATGGCAATATGTGTAATTCCGGATCTTCGGGTTTGGCGTTTGGGGGGTCTTGGGGGGGGCTTCTGGGGGGAGTTGAGAGCGGCCATCGCGATTTGCGGGAGGGTCGGGACGGCGGTCCCGGGCCGATCGCATGCAACAGGCAACCGCTTTGGTGCGAATAGCGAGCAACCGCGGTCGCGGTGGCTCTATCGATTCGAATCGGGCGTGTGCTCGTTGGGCCGGTTCGCGACGCCGGGGAGAGACTGGAGAGAACACATGAAGCTCATCTGTGGCCTGGCCGTGCTGGCTTCGGCGGCGACTCTGTCGTCGGCCGCGAACCTGGTCCTGAACGGGGACTTCGAGGACAACACCGCCGGGTCGACGCAGTTCAACCTGTCGAACGCGGCGTACACGGGGTTCATGGCCAACTCGCAGGGCTTCGGCACCTCCGAGGAGCTGGACATCGTGACGGGCGGTGACTTTGGCATCAGCCCGCAGAGCGGCAAGTGGAAGGTGGGGATGCACCAGCGGACGGACAACCCGGCGAACGTGGATGCGTTCTCGCTGGCGCTGTCGGGCCCGGTGTCGACGGGTTCGGCGCTGTCGCTGTCGTTCTACACGGCGGGTCTGGGCGGCGCGGGCATGGCGCCGGTGCACATCGGCCTGTCGAGCGATCCGGGCAGCTTCGGCACGGAGATCTTCTCCGGCGCGCCGCTGACGGACACGGCCTGGACGCACTACACGCACGACTTTGTTTCTCCGGTGGATGCGCTGTACCTGACGGTGCAGGTCGACCTGGCGGCCGGCAACTACGCGTTCGTCGACAACTTCAACCTCGTGCCGGCGCCGGGGAGCGCAGCGCTGGCGGGCCTGGGCCTGCTGGCCGGCCTGCGTCGGCGCCGGGCCTGAGCGGGAGATTGATTCGCCATCGACGGCCCGGTCACGCGACCGGGCCGTTTTCGTTTGTGCCGCGCGGGGGCGGGTGGGATGGTGAAGCCATCGCGCGACCGGGGCCGGGCGGGGGGGGCGCGCGGCGGGGGGATCGTGCAGAGCGTTGCCGATCCGCGCGCCTCGGGGAGTGATGGCGAAAGGGTGTGGGGATGGCCGGGCCGATGTGTCGGGGCTTTCACCGCGCCGGCGGCTGATCGCGGGATGGGCGCGGAGCCGGAGTGGTGTGCGCGCGGGGCGGGATCGCCGGGCGGGGCGTGCGTGTCGGCGGGGTCCGCATCGTGCGCGGGTGAACGGTGCGGCGAGGGTGATGGATCGTGGGGGCCCGGGTGGGAGCTCTTGTGGGGTTTGTGATGGGAGTCGTGCAGGCGCAGGATGGAAGCGGCGGCCTTGCGGATGGTCTCGGCGTGGCGGGGGTTCTGGGCCGGTTCCTTGGCGATCGAACGGAGGGCGAGGATCGCGGTGATGACGGCTTCGGCGGTGATGAGCCGTGCGCGGAGTTCGGTGATCTCGGCGAGCGCGCGGAGGTGGGGGAGGGCCTGGTTGCCGAGCATGTGAGAGGCGAGCGCGAGGGAGTCGGGGGAGGTGGCAAAGAGCTCGGCGGCGGGGCGATCGGAGGCCAGGAGGGTGGTGAGGAGCGCGAAGGCCGGATCGTCGGGTCGGGTCGCGGTGGTGGTCGTGCTCATGCATGCACGATCGTGCAACGGGGCGGGCCACACAAGAAAAAGTCGCGCGGGAATGGGCGGAAATGGGCGCATGTCACGAAATTGGCGCACAAAAACGGCGATGCGCGCGGGACGGGGGTGGTCAGCGTGTTTCGGGGTCTTCGTAGACCTGGGGGGCATCGGGCGGCTGTGAGGGATTGGAGGCGGGGGTGGGGGTGGGGGTGGGGGTGGTGTCGACTTCGTGTTCGGCTTCTTCGCGTTCGCGGGCGCGGAGGATCGCGGAGATGAGGGCGGGGCTGGAGAGGATGCCGCCGAGGAGGACGAAGCCGGTGACGGCGATCGCGAGAGGTGTGTCGCCGGTGAAGATCCAGGTGAGTGTGCCGCCGGCGATCACGAGAAGGGCGACGCCGGTGAGCATCCAGTACATGCCGCGTTTACGGAGGACGGGCTCGGCGGGGCGGCCGTCGGGCGAGGTGTGGGCGATCTTGTCGGCCAGCTCGTGGTCGGTGAGGTGGTGCTCGTGCGGGTTGTTGGGGAGTTTGTGGATGGCGTGTTCCATGGCCGGCCTCCTTTGGGTGAAGGGGATCACCCTGGCGCCTCGGTGAGGAGTGCGGCCGTCGCCCGGTGAACCGGGATGGACATTCACGCGGGCGATGGCGCAGGGCCGCGCCCGGGTGAGGTGGCGTTCGGGGTGTGAGGGTTGGATGAGGGGCCGGTGAGGGGGGGCTCAGGGGTGGGGGAGGGTGGGGCCGATCACCTGGGCCTGCTGCCGCGGGCGGCGGCCTTGATGATGGCGGTGGCGAGCGCGAGTTGCGCGCAGGCCTGGGAGGCCTGGAGGGCCGAGTCGGCGAGCAGGCGCAGGTGGTGCTTGGACTGACCTCCGAGCATGAGCTTGGCGGCGGGGTCGAGGGTACCGGGGCCTGCGGGTGCGGGGCTGAAGAGGCGCTGGATGTTCTCGTGGAGGTGCTTGATCTGGGCGCCCTGGGGTGAGCGTGAGAAGCGGAAGAGGTGGACTTCCGACGGCTTGAGTGAGCCGGGGGGGGCCTGGCGCGTGTAGGCATCCTGCAGGATGAGCTGGACCATGCGGAGGTGGTCGATCATCTCGGAGCTCTGCTCGTCGGCGAGGCGAGCGAGTTCGCGGAGCTGGGCGGGGTTGAGGGTGCGGCCCTGGGAGGGGGGGCCGGAGTTCGAGCCGGCGGGACCGCCCTTGTGGTGTCCGGAGCCGCCGAGCATGGCGCGGAGGGTCGCCCAGAGCAGGGCGGGGCCGCCCTTGGCGTAGGCGCCGGCGAGTTGCTGGGCGTCGTCGGCGAGGCGTTGAACGGCGGGGAGTCCGTTGCGTTCGCCGTAGCCGCGGGCCTTGTCGCGCAGGTCCGTGAGGGTGGTCTTGACATCTCCCCAGACGACGGCGGGGCCGGCGGTGATGAGTTTCTTGGTTTCGGCCCAGCCTGCGTGGGCGAGGTCGATCGGTCCGTTGCCGACCATGCGCTGGGCCTTGTGCTCGATGGTCTGTTCGGTGAGGGCGAGCACGTCGAGGGTCAGTCCGAAGATGGACTTGAGCGAGAGGTCTTCGGGGGGCGTGAGGTCGTCGAGCGAGCCGCCGATCCAGCGGACGACTCCCTGGGCGACGTGATCGGCGGTGTTGTGGGCGGCGTCGGAGGCGCCCTGGCTGGCGTTGCCCCAGAGGAGCCCGATGGTGCCGGCGGGGTCGTTCGCGGCATCGGCGACGGCGTCGGCGGCGTCGGAGGCGTGGTCCTCGACGTTCTGGGCCGTGCTGGAGGCGTCGCCCGAGCCTGATGTGACGGTGTCGACGATGGTGTTGACGACGTTGGAGATGAAGCCCATGGATCCCTCCGCCCCGCGGGGCGGCCCATTGTGACCGAACGGCGTGCGGGAGTACAGCAAGAACCGGCCGTTGCGGTGTGAATCTGCGGGAATGTGGGGCGCTGCAGCCGGGGGATCAACGCGTGGCGCGGCCGGGCGGACGCGGGTACACTGATGCAACGGAGGCCTTCCATGAACCGACTTGCCGCTGGCGTTGTTGTGTCCGCGTGTCTGCTGTGCGCGGGTGGGTGCGCGAGCTACTACCAGGTGAAGGACCCCGGGTCGGGGAAGATGTACTACACCAACAGCAAGATGGCCGAGCGGTACAACTCCAGCGGCGCGGTGACGTTCTGGGATGCGGCCTCGGGGTCGACGGTGACGCTGCAGTCTTCGGAGGTCAAGGAGATCAGCGAGGACGAGTTCAAGGCGGCGGTGCCCAGCCCGGTGAAGAAGAAGTAGCCGTCGGGGGAGGAATCGAGCCTGGCGTGCTGATCCTGGGATCGGAATTCCTTGTTTCGATCGCCGATGCGGGCTGCTTTGCGGTGAAGATGGTGTTCAACGCGCGTGGTGCGATCGTGTTCGGCGCGGACCGCGAGCACCGGGACATGAAGGCAACGGGGATCTCGTACGAGGATGACTACCGGGGCGATGCGCTGGCGGCGATGCTGTCGCCCGGGCGGATCGAGGTGCGGTACCACGAGCGGTTCACGGACGATGAGGTGGCGCGGCTGGTGGGGCAGCTGCAGCGGCGGGCGGAGCTGTGGCCGCTGTCGGGGTGCGTGGTGACGTACCAGGGTCGGCGGGTGGAGACGGGCTCGCGGGGATGAGGGGTCAGCGGGGGCGGCGGAGCAGCAGGGCGGCGAGCGGCAAGGCGAGCGCGGCGGGCGGCGCGGGGACCTTGTTGATGATGACATCGTCGAGCACGAGTTCCGAGCCTGTCTGTCCGGGGCCGAGGACGACGTGTCCCCAGTTGATGAACTCGATGGTGACCGGGAGCGAGGCGTTGAGGGGGACGAAGGCGTAGTCGTACGTGCGTGACATTCCGATGGCGGTGGTGCCGTCGGGGGCGGTGAGGTACTGGATGGGATCTCCGGGGAGCACGTTGGTGATGCGGAAGCCGAAGATGCCGGGGATGTCGTAGGCGCCCTGCCCGAACTGCGCGGCTTCGGCGGAGGCCCAGAAGGAGATGCGGTAGGAGGGGGCGGGGTTGGCGGGTGTGTTGACGGTCTGGAGGAGGCGGGCGGGCCCTCCGTACTGCGGGGAGAAGGTGGGGTTGCCGGGGAAGGTGACGGTGCCGTCGGCGTTGTAGGTTGCGGGCAGGTCGACGGTGGTCTGTGCGTTGCCGAAGTAGAGGGCGTTTCGACCGTCGGGGAGCGTGTCGGAGAACTGCAGGTGGGGGGTCCCGGGGCCGTCGTTGCCCCAGCTGGCGTAGGTGCTCTGGGTGCCGGCGGACTGCCACCCGCCGGGGACGGAGAAGGGGGTGAGGGTTGTTCCGGTGGCCCAGTAGTACTTGCTGCCGTCGGGGGAGGGTGCGCCGGTCTCGAAGCTGCCGTTGGCAACCAGGTTGCCGATGTGGGTGAGCGGGGGCGGGCTTGAGAGAAGCGTGAGCGAGGCGTTGGCCGCGGCGGAGAGGCAGGTGATGAGGCCCGCGGTGATCAGTGATGGGCGTGCACGCATTGTCCCCTCCTTGTGCGGTCGGCCGAGGATGGGCCGGTCCGCTCGACGGGGGTGCCGGGCAGGCGAGGGCTCCTATTTCCCGCGCCACGGGCAGATCCGCCGTCGGGAGCAGTTTACATAAGGGGGCGGGGCGTGTACAGGACAATCGGGAGCGCGGGAGGTCCCATAGCTGGGCTCGCTACGCTCAGCGGCGATGAGTGTGCCCAGGGCCCTGACGCCCGCCGATGCCGACGTGTACGCGGAGTTCCGGCGCGAGATGCTGCTCGATTCGCCGTGGGCGTACGTGTCGAGCCCGGGGGACGATCCGGCGGCGAACCCTTCGTCGATGAGGGAATCGCTGGCGCGGCCGTGCAACGCGATCCTGGTGGTGGAGGAGGGCGGGCGCCTGTCGGCGTCGGCGGGGGTGATGCGTGACGTGAGGCTGAAGCGTTCGCATTTGGCGCACATCTGGGGTGTGTACGTGACGCCGGGGGCGCGGGGGCAAGGGTTGGGCCGCGCGGTGGTGGCGGCGGCGATCGGGATGGCGCGGGGGTGGCCGGGGATCGAGTCGGTGCGGCTGAGCGTAAGCGGCAACGCGCCGGCGGCGAGGAAGCTGTACGAGTCGCTGGGGTTCGTGGTGTGGGGGACGGAGCCGGCGGGGCTGCGCGAGAACGGGCGGACGCACACCGAGTATCACATGCACCTTCCGCTGGGCTGACCGTGGACGGGCCGGTTTGGTATAACTGTGGCCCATGATCCGCGCCATGTTCCGCATCGTCACCGGGCTTGTTATCTCGTGGGCTGTCCTGGCGGGGCCGCGGGCCCTGGGTGAGCCGCCGCCGGTGGTGAGCGAGCACTCGGCGAACATCGCCGGCGGGGCGGTGGCGTACAAGGCGACCGCGGGGAGGATGGAGATCAAGGACGAGAGCGGGAAGCTCAAGGCGCTGATGTTCCACGTGGCGTACGAGCGGACGGGGGTGGATCGCCCGGAGGGTCGGCCGATCACGTTCGTGTTCAACGGGGGTCCGGGGTCGAGTTCGGTGTGGCTGCACCTGGGGGCGATCGGGCCGCGGCGGGTGGCGATGGGCGATGAGGGTGAAGCGCCGACGCCGCCGGGCGGCCTGACGGACAACGAGGCGTCGTGGCTGGACTTCACGGACCTGGTGTTCATCGACCCGGTGACGACGGGGTACAGCCGAGCGGCCGAGGGGGAGGAGCCGCACCAGTTCCACGGGCTGCGGGCCGATGCGCAGGTGGTGGGCGAGTTCATCCGGCTGTACGTCACGCGTGCCAGGCGGTGGATGAGCCCCAAGTTCCTGGCGGGCGAGAGCTACGGGACGATGCGGGCGGCGGCGCTGGCGCCGCTGCTGCAGGGGGAGCTGGGGATGTCGCTCAACGGGATCGTGCTGATCTCGCCGGTGCTGAACTTCCAGACGATCGGCTTTGACTCGGGGAACGACGAGCCTTACTGGCTGTTCCTGCCGACGTACACGGCGACGGCGTGGTACCACCACAAGCTGACGGCGGACGTGGGGGACCTGGGGTCGGCGATCGCGCAGTCGGAGAAGTGGGCGGCGGGGGAGTACCTGGCGGCGCTGGCCAAGGGGGACCGGCTGAGCAAGGACGAGCGTGACCGGGTGGCGGGGCAGCTGGAGCGGCTGACGGGGCTGTCGAAGGCGTTCATCCTGCGGAACAACCTGCGGATCAGCCAGCCGAAGTTCTGCAAGGAGCTGCTGCGGGAGCAGGGTCGGACGGTGGGGAGGCTCGACAGCCGGTACAAGGGGATGGACCGCAGCGGCGCGGGCGAGGATCCGGAGTACGACCCGAGCTACGCGGTGATCCACGGGCCGTTCACGGCGGGGATCAACGCGTACGTGCGGGGTGAGCTGGGGTTTGAGAGCGACCTGAACTACGAGATCCTGACGGGGAAGGTGCACCCGTGGAACCTGGACGCGGAGAACCGGTACGCGGAGGTCGCCGAGGGCCTGCACCGGGCGATGAACGAGAACCCGAAGCTGCGGGTGCTGGTGTGCAACGGGAAGTTCGACCTGGCGACGCCGCACTTTGCCTCGGACCACGTGCTGGCGCACCTGGGCCTCGAGGGAGAGGACCGCGCGCGGGTGCGGGTAGAGCGGTTTGACTCCGGGCACATGGTGTACCTGCGGAGGCAGGACCGGGTGAACCTGCACAAGGACGCGGGGGAGTTCTTCGCGGAGTGCGTGAGGTAGGGGTGCGGGGGCCCGGCGCAATGAAAAAGCGGGACGAGTGGATCGTCCCGCTGTGGTGATTCGATCGGATGCGGAGGCTTCCCCGTGGTCTGCTACTTGGTGATGTCGGGCTGGCGGTTGAGCTCGCGATCGCGGGCGGGGGTGGTGTTGTTGGAAGTGGGGGCGGCGGGCGCGGGCAGGCCGCTGGAGCTGCCGCGTGCCTGGGTCAGGTAGATCTCGACGCGGCGGTTCTGGGGCGTGTTGCCCGAGGGGGTGTTGGTGACGAAGGGGCGGACCTCTCCCCAGCCGGCGGCCTCCATCTTGTCGGCGGGGACGCCGAGGTTGATGAGCTCGCCCCGCACGGAGATGGCGCGGTGGCAGGAGAGGTGCATGTTGGTGCGGTGGTTGCGGGCGGTGTTGGAGCTGATGCGCTGGGAGTCGGTGTGCCCGACGATGTGGACCTCGTAGGCGGCGGCGGCGCTGTTGAGGATCTTGGCCAGCGCCTGGAGGCTCTGGCGTGCGGAGTCCTTGACGACGTCGGAGCCGGAGTCGAAGGTGAGGTCGGAGGCGAAGCGCAGGCGGCCGGCGTCGGCGTCGTAGATGATGAGGTCGGGGTACTTCTCGGCCAGCTCGCGGAGGGCGGCGTCGGTCTCGGGGTCGAGCTTGGCGAAGCTGGCGCTGTCGATCTTCTGTCCGAGGGCGATCAGCTTGGCCTGGGCGTCGTCGAGCATGGAGCGGAGCGAGCCGACCTGATTCTTGAGGTCGGCGCTGGCCTGCTGCTCGCGGGCGAGCTGCTGGCGGAGGATCTCGGCGGAGTTGCGGAACTCGTCGCGTTCCTGCTCGGTGCGGGTGAGGGCGTCCTTGAGGCTGCGGTTGGTGGCGTAGAGGTTGTCCCAGTCTCCCTGGGTGACGCAGCCGCCGAGGGAGAACAGGGCGCCCAGGCCCAGGGCCAGTCCGGCCAGGCGGAGGTGGGAAGCGCGGGATCCGGTGCGGTGGTTGGAGGAACGCTCGGTCAAAGCTCGCATCGCCAAACTCCCTTGGTGCCTACGGGATTCGTTCGAAAAGTCTCGCCGCCGCGGGCCGATCGGCCGTGATCAGGGGGCATCCGGGGCGCGGACCTACAGCGTAGCACGGTGATTCGGTACTATCGGACTTCGGCGCCCAACCCCATGAAGGATGCTCCGCTGCCAGAGACACCGCGAAACACGAGCGATCCGGGGATCGCCGGGGCCCCCGTGGGGGGGGAATCCCGCACGCGGATCCTGCGGTTTGACGCGGCGGGGGTGGCGGATGCGGTGCGGGTGGAATCGGCCCCGGGGAGCGTGCTGGTCGAGGCCCGGTGGACGGAGGCTGGTGGGGGGGAGCCGGGGGCGGGGAGCCGGGTGGTCCGCTGGGAGCTGCTCGAGGCGGGATCGCCGGGCCGGGTCGATCGCCATCCGGCGGCGGGCGGAGCGCGGAGGGTGGAGCTGGGGTCGGCGGTGATCCTGCCGGCGCTGGTGAATGCGCACGCGCACCTGGATCTGACCCACATCGGGCCGCGAGCGTTCGAGTCCGAAGGGGGGTTCGTGGGGTGGGTGGAGGTGGTGAGGCGGGAACGGGCGTCGGAGGCGGGGGTGATCGCGGGCTCGGTGAGGGAGGGTGTGCGGCTGCTGAGGCTGGGCGGTGTGGGAGCGGTGGGGGACATCGCGGGGTGCCCGGCGCGCGGGCCGACGGATGCGGGGAGTCGGGCGCTGCACGCCTCGGGGATGGCGGGGGTGTCGTACCTGGAGTTCTTCGGGCTCGGGAGGGCGAGGCAGCGGGGGCTTGAGATCGCGATGGGGTGCCTGGAGCGGGCGGGGGAGTATGTCGGGGGCGATCGGGCGCGATTCGCGGTGGGGCTGCAGCCGCACGCGAGCAACACGGTGGGGCTCGAGGTGTATCGCCGGGCGCTGGGGGTGAGAGGTGTGGCGGTCTCGACGCACCTTGCGGAGACTCCCGAGGAGCACGAGTTCATCGGCGCGGGGCGTGGTCCGCAGCGTGAGCTCCTGGAGCGGATCGGGGTGTGGGAGGATGGGATCCTGGAGGAGATCGGCCTGGGTCTGACGCCGGTGGCGCACGTGGCGCGGGTGCTGGGTGAGGAGGCGGTGCGGCGTCGGGGCGGGCCGGTGTCGCTGGTGCACGTGAACGACTGCTCGGATGGGGATCTTGATGTGCTCGCGGGGTTGCGGGCGTCGGGAGCGGATATTTGCGTGGTGTATTGCCCGCGAGCGTCGGCGTACTTCGGGGCGGCGGGCCACTTCGGTCCTCACAGGTACCGCGAGATGCTGGCGCGGGGTGTTCCGGTGGCGCTGGGGACCGATTCGATCATCAATCTGCCGCCGGGGGTGCTCGAGGAGGGGATCTCGACGCTGGATGAGATGAGGCTCATTCATCAAAGCGATGGGATGGCGTCCCGTGCGGCGCTGGAGATGGCAACGGTGCATGGCGCGCGGGCGCTGGGGATGGACCCGGGCCTGTTTTCGCTGTCGAGGCCGGGGCCGATCGCGGGGCTGATCGCGATCCCGGTGCATGTCACGGTGCGGGATAGTGAGGTTGTTGAGCGCGTGCTGGAAGGGGCGGGAAGGCCGGGGTTCTTGCCGGAGGCGGGGGGGCCGGGGTGGTTTGACAGCTAGGATTGGGGCTGTGGGGTTCCGGGGCGTGTCGCGGAGGCGGCGAGGGGGCCGCTCGCGCGTCCGGCCCAGCTGCGAACAACTGCAGCGCTGAAAGACTGGCTGGATCATGAGCGCCAAGTGGCACCGCAGCAGAGCGTGGGATGACCGCTTCTTCCCTCGGGCGATGTGGCCCGCGAAGCTGGTGCTGCGCGCGTTCAGTTCGATCCTGCTGGCGGTGATCCTGCTGCTGTGCGTGGTCGTGTACGTGACGCTGGCGAGCGTGCCGATTGGGATGCTGGCGCAGATCCCGACGTGGCTGATCTACGGGGTGATGGCGGTGGTGGTGGTGGGAGTGATCGCCGGGGTTCCGGTGTGGGTGTTCTGGAGGTTCACGGCCGGGCGGGGCCGGGGGCTGCGGCTGGGCGGCGCGGTGCTGCTGGTGATCGTGCTGGGGTCGTCGGGCGGGTGGGTGTGGCTGACGCAGCTGTGGCCGGTGGTGCGGTACGAAGTGGATGCGGGCGGCGTGGGACACGGGCTGCTGCTGTTCTCGGGTTTCTGCCGGGCGTACCGGTCGACGACGCTGCGGCGGCTGCCGGGGATGGAGATGACGGAGCTTGAGTTCTACGCGTGGTGGCCGCTGCGTCTGATCCTGCTGTCGTTCGTGCTGAACATGGTGACGGCGACCGTGCGGCGGATCGAGTTTTCGTTCAAGAACCTGGGCGTGCTGACGGTGCACAGCGGGATCGTGGCGATCACGCTGGGGAGCATCTACTACGGGGGTCTGAAGAAGGAAGGGGACACGCTGCTGCTGGCGGGGGATCCGGGCGCGGACGGCAAGCCGACGGAGGGTCCGACGCAGGACATCTTCTACGACAACACGGCGCTGTCGCTGTACGTGGCGGAGGAGTCGGGGCCCGAGCAGCGACCGATCCTGGGGGTGCCGCGGTACAACGACTACAACGTGGGAGCGTTCGTGGGAGAGTCGGCGCTGGAGTCGGGGCACCGGGAGCGGCCGTGGGCGGGCGGGAGCGATCCGGAGGGGATGTCGCGGATGCTGGACATCCCGGTGGTGGATTCGCCGCTGGGGCTGGTGGATCCGGACCTGAAGTTCCGGATCGTGGGGTACGCGGCGTACGCCGAGCCGATCCACGACTGGAAGCGGGTGGATCTGTCGACGTTGTCGGCGATCCCGCGGGGGTTCGAGGCCAACCCGCTGCGGGTGGTGTACCTGGTGAGCGATCTTCCGGACCCGACCAGCGGGGCGGTGTCGGACAAGCCGGTGCTGTCGTTCGTGCTGCTGCCGCGGGCGCCGTCGGACCGGATGTCGGAGGCGCCGGGGCAGCTGGGGGTGGAGTACACGCAGGGGATGGACGAGGCGCGGTGGCGCGACCTGGCCGAGCCGCTGGGGTCGGGCGTGGAGCACGGGATCGTGGTGGAGCTTCCGGGCGCGGGGGGGGCGGCGGGGGAGCGCCGGGTGATCGCGGTGGACGCGGCCAGGCTGCCCGCGAAGGCGTCGGTGGGCGGGTTTGAGGTCGAGGTGCAGCGGGTGCTGCCCAAGCCTCCGTTTGCGATCATCACCGAGGGGTACCGCGGGGCGCAGAGCAGCGTGGCGATCGTGCGGGTGAGCAGGCCGGGCGAGCCGGCGTTCAAGCCGTTCACGCGGTACGTGTACCACCGGTTCGGGGAGATCAACCAGGACCTGCTGGACGAGGTGAACGAGCGGGGCATGCCTCGGCGTCGCAACGCGGACGGGAGCATCCGGCTGTCGTACGTGGATGCGAGCCAGATCCAGGTGTACCTGGACGAGGTGGCGATGGGCGCGGGCAAGGCGCCGCGTCTGCGGTGCCTGGTGCGGATGCGCGGTGGGGCGGCGCGGGTGATCGATCCGGTGCCGGAGGACGGGGTGATCAAGGACTTCGTGCCGCGGCTGACGCTTCGGCTGGGGGAGCGGTGGGATCATGCCGAGGCGGTCGAGCGTCCGGGCCCGGTGCCGGAGGAGTCTCAGGACCGATCGATGATCGGCACGCACGACCACGCGATGCTGGGAGTTGAGGTGGGCTCGACGAAGCTCAAGGAGCGCGACGGGAGTCCGTGGAAGACGGTGGTGTGGCTGCCGTTCACCAAGTACTTCGGGGTGGGGCTGGGGACGGACCGGGATGTGAGCCTGCCGGACGGCCGGGCGCTGCGGCTGACGTTCGGGCGGCGGCAGTACCGGCTCCCGGGGTTCAGCGTGCAGCTGATGGACTTTGAGATGATCGCCTACGACCACCGGGGGGCGCCGCGCGACTACCAGTCGATGCTGCGGGTGCGGCCGACGGGCGATTCGAGGTTCCAGGGGTTTGAGCACGTCACGAAGCTGAACTCGCCGCTGACGGCGCCGTTTCACTGGGACGACGACCGGGCGTGGGTGAGCAACTTCTTCGGGCGGCTGGCGAGCGGGCTGGACCCCGACCAGTTCAAGTTCAGCCAGGCGGGGTGGGACCAGGCGGGGTGGCAGAAGACCCAGCAGCAGGCCGACGCGGGGCTGGTCCCGCGGCCGTTCGTTTCGTACACGATCCTGGGGGTGGGGAACAACCCCGGGATCCACATCATCGCGATGGGCGGGATCATGATGGGGGTGGGGATCCCGTGGGCGTTCTACGTCAAGCCGTACCTGGTGCGGCGCGAGAAGAAGAAGATCCAGGCGCAGCTGGCGGCGGGGACGTACGTGAGGCCGGGCGCGGGGGTCGCGGCGGCGCGGGCCGCGGACCAGCCGCAGGCCGAGACGGTGGGGGCCGGGGGCCGAGGTTTGTGATCCGGGGCGGGTAGACAGTGAGGAACGCCATGAACTCCAGTGCGGCGACGGGGAGCGTGTGGGCGGGGTTGGCAAGGCGGGCGCGGGCGGGGATCGCGGGGTGCGTGCTGGCGGTGGGGATCGCGGCGGGCTCGGCGAGCGCGCAGACGGCGCCGGCGGGCAACGCGCACCCGCAGGCCCAGCCGGTGACGCACATCGACGAGGCGAACGTGGATGTGGGCGCGCCGTTCGGGGCGATCTCGATGGACGCGGCGCCGATCGCGGTCGAGAAGAAGCTCTCGTTTGCTCGGGGCGTGGACCTCTCGCCGCTGAAGGACATCGCGGTCTTTCATGACGGTCGGATCAAGATCCTCGAGACGCTGGCGGGCGAGACGGTGCTGGAGCTGACGGGGCGGAGGTCGTACGAGGACCTGGTCCCCGGGCCGGGGACGGTGCTGGGGACAGGGGCGGCGCGGAAGCGCGAGTCGTACGCGGCGATCTTCACGCTGCTGGACCTGATCATCGATCCAAAGTACTACTTCGACAAGCCGCTGATTCATATCGAGTTCCTGCCGCTGCGGCGGGAGGTGCTGGAGCTGGCGTTCCCGGACCGTTCGGCGGGAGCGCAGCGCGAGTGGTGGCTGAAGCTGACGCGGATCACGCCGATGATGGTGCAGGCGCACGTCCCGGAGATCGCGGACAAGAAGTCGATGGACCCTGGGTACGCGCGGGCGCTGGGGGAGCTGGACCGGGCGGTGGAGTTGTGGGGCTCGTCGGCGTCGAACATGATGCTGGTGGCGCCGGAGCGGCGGGACCTGCCGTGGAGGCACATCTCGGCGTTGCCGGCGGACCACCCGGCGCGGAAGGCGGCGCTGGAATTGGGGGCGGCGTGGCGGGCGGCCGACGCGGCGAGGGTGAACGCGGCGGCCAGGGTGCTGGCGGCCGAGTTGCCGAAGATCAACGCGGGGGTGTACCCGGGGTTCAAGCGGTCGCTGGAGACGGCGTACAACGCGGCGCGGCCGTTCGAGTACGGGTACTGGGCGTACCTGGTGGCGACCATCACGCTGATGCTGGCCTTCGGGACGGGGCGTCCGTGGCTGCGGGCGGCGGGGATCGGACTGCTGCTGGCGGCGGTGGGGCTGCACGGGTTCGGGTTCGTGTCGCGGTGCATCATCGCGGAGCGGTTCGCGATCCAGAACCAGTTCGAATCGATGACGGGGATCAGCCTGTTCGCGGCGCTGGTGGGGCTGGGGCTGATGGTGTTCCGGCGGCAGTGGATCTTCGGGGCGGCGGCGGCGGGGGTGGGGTTCCTGGTGCTGGTGACGGCGTCGACGACGGGGATCCCGGGGATGAGCATCGAGCGGGAGGCGGCGATCTTGAACACGAGCGTGCTGCTGAAGTACCACGTGACGACGGTGCTGGTGTCGTACGGGCTGATCTCGCTGGGGTTCATCATCAGCCTGTTCTACCTGGGGACGTACTACCTGGGGATGCTGAGCCCGGCGACAGCGACGGGTGGGGGCAGGCTGGCGACCGGCGGCGGGACGGTGATCGCCGCCGAGGCGCTGGGGATGGGTGGTGGGGGC
>JBGAOZ010000008.1:0-158317 GCA_044221545.1 Phycisphaerales bacterium | reverse complement strand
CAGGCCCAGGCCATGCGCCTGGGGATCGCCCGCGCCCTGATCGACATGGACCCCAACCTGCACCCGGCAATGCGCGACGCCGGCTTCCTCACCCGCGATGCCCGCGAGGTCGAGCGTAAGAAGTACGGCCAGGCCGGCGCCCGCCGCCGCTTCCAGTTCTCCAAGCGCTAAACCGGCTCCGGACATACCTTCTGCACTTGCACACACCGCCCGGCCCGCGCCGGGCGGTGTTTCTTCCCGCCAACAAGTAATCCGGTCACGGCTTGGTCAGCGCGTTGTAGGGATTGACCGAGCCGAGGTTGACCGAGACCACGGGCGGTGGATTGCCCAGCGCGTTGTGCCAGAGGTTGAAGAGCAGGGAGTCGTGGGAATCCACATCGTGGTCGCCGTCCATGTCCCCGTGGACCCAGTTGCAGTTGCTCTTGCCGTGGTACAGGGCGTACGCGGCGCTGAAGTCGGTGGCATCCTGCGAATCGATGGTTCCATCCCCGTTGAAGTCACGGCGGTTGGCGAGGGTGCCGAAGTCGTAGACCCGCTTCATGAACTCGATGAACTGGGCGGGCACGAAGGCGTCTTCGGTGGCTTGGGCGGCGAGCACGAACCCGCGCTGCGTCCAGGCGAGCACGTCGAACATGCTGTTGAGTGCGAAGTACTCCTGATCGGTGTAATCCACGATCATCATCAACTCGGTCGATTCGGCATAGGAAGACACATCCCACGACTTGTCGCCGTCCTCTCCGGCAATGTGGGCCGGGAACATGATTGCCGGGCAGAGGACCGCGCGGTCAAGGTCGATCTCGTCGGGATCTGGGCTGTTGAAGATCATCGGGAACGCCTCCGCCCCAAGGAAGTGCGGCTGGCCCGTCGAGGGCTTGTAGAGCGGGCAGTACGGCAGCTCGACGAAGTCGGACCAGTGCGCGGTTGAGCCGTCCAGCCAGTACCGCGTGATCCCCAGGTACTGCCAAGGCTGGATGTTCTGATGAAAGTCGCACACATCGGCCTGCGCGAACGGCGAGGGAGACTGCGCGGTTGCCACCCCGGCGCAGGGGTAATACACGTACCCCTCGGTCGACATGTTGCCGCACGTGCCGGCCTCGATCGTGGGCACGGTGTAGGAGTTTGATGCCGACATGCACAGCGAGTTGGGATCGTCGATGGGGAACCCCGCGTAGACCTCGAACTGCGTGTCGGCGTGATCACCCAGCCAGTTGAGGATGAGGCAGGCGATGCCCTCGCGCTTCCACTGCGGCATCGGCCACCACCGGGAACTGGCAAAGTCCTGTCCTTTCACCGTGCCCGCGGGCAGGTTCAGGATGATGCGGCGGTACCCCGAGTCGTACGCATCGGCGAGCCTGTCGTGCAGGTTGTCGAGCACGGAGCTGTCTTCACCGGTGTAGTTGGGATCGTCGTCCAGGTCGTACCACCAGCCCTGGAGCCCACGGTAGTTGCCGCCCGTGCCGGAGCAGTAGATGCCCGGGCGGAAGCTGATGACCGCCGCGGGCTGGCGGTTGGGGGCCTAGTCGATCGTGGTGGGGATCCACGTCTGGCCTGTGCCGAGGTGCGGGATGCTGGTGCACTCGATCGCGGAGACTTCGCACCCCTCCGGGCGCGGAGCCCTTCCGGATGCAATCGTCCCGGCGGATGCGAGCACGACAATACCAGTGCAAGCAATGCGATGCTTCATGCGGAACCTCCACAGCCACGCACGCGCCCACCGTGCGGACGATGAAAGGACTAACCTCGATGTCGCCGGGAACTCAGGCTCAACCCCACAACAGATGCGAACAGTGCCACCGACGGTCCCGGGACCGGAACCTGGATGGGCACGTTCGCGTCGGTCTCGTACGCCCACTTCGAAGGCCATTGGTACTCGGTGAAGTAGATCCACCCGTAGTGCCACTGGTTGTCAGCCATCTTCACTCGCACACCGAGGTAGGCCGGATCCCCGATCGCGGGTGTGCCCTCCTCAAGGCTGTAGCTGAAAGGGAGGTGGTAGAAGTACCTGCTTGCCTTGTTCCAATTGTCGGAAGCGGTGACAGACTCGCCAGGGGCATAATCGCGCGTCGGATGCTGTCCTACGAAGTGGAACCCATTCCAATCGATCGTGACTTCTTTGGTGGTTTTCGCTGTTTCCACGCCGGCCTCGCCGATCAAGTCGCGCACCGCCGGTTCGTCACTGGCGCCATTGGGCTTGTACCACTTCCCCATCGTCCCCGGCCGTTGTTCTCCGCTCTGCGTTGCGGGCTGCGTGATGTCGAGGAATGTGCCTGGGTACGGCGTGCCATCAACATCCCGGATGCTCAGCTTCCAGAAGAAGGTCCCATCCGAGTTGTCGTAAACTACAACCGAGCCGCCCGCCAATGTGCCTGCCGCGGCGACCAACACCATTCCTGTTGCCGTCCTGAGATCCCAAAGTTTCATCGCGAAACTCCCAGCATGGCGGCCCCGGAATCTCGCCTCTCTTCTCTACGCTACCCCCCCCCCCAGGCGGTTGCAACCGGTTCTTCCATTCTCGCCCAATTCACTCCGATTTCATGCCCCGCGCCTCGACAAACTTTGGTGCGCACGAGGTTTGGAAGACCTGCACGGCCGCGCACGCGGACAGTTGCGTGTCCGCGAGCATGGCCCGCAAAGGCACCTCATCGCCGCATCAGCAGATGCAACGCGCAGCCACCTATGCGAGCGATGCACAAATCAGATTGAACGTCGCCGCGAACACAGGCCCAGTCCCGTCACAGACATGAGAGTCACGGCCGCCGGCGCCGGGACGGGAACCTGGATCGGAACGTTCGCCTCGGTCTCGTACGCCCACATCACCGGCCACCGGTAACCTGCGCATCGGATTCGCGCGCGATGCCCCCCTTCCACCTGCACATCACCACGACGTCTGCCCGAATGCGCTCATCGGCGTCCCGTTCGACACCGCAGACGGCAAACACGCTCCCCGGACCAGCGCAAACGCGTGGGGTTGGCTTCGTGCCAAGGATCACCTCACCCGATGCGCAGCGGCACCACTCCACATCCTCACGCCATGGCCACATGGATCCGCCTCCGCTTCTGGGCCGTCACCATCGGACTGGGCCTGATCGCCGCCGCCGCGACCCTCATCGGCATCACCTGGTGGCTCATCCGCGGGCAGCCCGATTGGTGGAAGGCCACGCCGGTCTCCGATGCGCACGCCGGCTCGGTGGGCCAGGATCTCGAAAACGCCGTCGTCAGCCAGCTCCACGCCACACGCCCGCCCGCCGAACCCTGGTCGGTCTCCATCACCGCCTCCGACGCCAACGACTGGCTCGACTCGCGCCTGGTCAAGTGGCTCGCCAACCGCGAACCGGGCATCGACTGGCACGCGACCATCGAACGCTCGCTCGTTGATTTCCGGGACGGCCGCATCTTCATGGGAGCCAGCATCCGCGCGGACCCGGTCGGCACGGGTCAGGTCATCTCGGCGATCCTGACTCCCACCATCGACGACAAGGGTCAGCTCTGGCTGATCGCCGAGGATGTCTCCATCGGCCGACTTTCCCTGCCGCTAAGCCTGGTCTCCGGCGATGAAGACAGCATCGCGATGCGGTTCCTCCGCGGCGGGATCGCCAAGACCCGCGCCGCCCACCACGTCGCCGATGCGCTCGCGGGGCACGAGCCGCTGGCGATCGATCCGTTCCTTGGCCTCGCGGATCGGAGAAAGGTCCGCCTGCTTTCCGTGGTCGCCCGCGAGGGGAGGCTTGAGCTCACGTGCAGGACCGAATCCCCGTAGGCGTTGCGCCGCGAGCAGAGCCGCCCCAACCCCTGCGGCCCTTTCCAATAGAACCGCTCCGCCGCCTCCGTCCCGATCCGCGATCCGAACATCGCGAGCGTGCCTGGAGCCGATGAGCCCGCTCGAACCATGCGCGCCCGGGCTTCTTTGCGCGATTCCCACATCCATGCCACGCGGAGTTCTCGTATCTATGTCCCTGATTGTGCGCACAAAACGCGATATGCAGCACGATGGCTCCAGATCGATTCCAACACCATGGGTGGGCCTCCGGGACCTCCCTCGCCCCGACCCCGCAGAAGGGCAATAAACCCGGTTTCCTGCGATGTCGCTCCCCGTGCGCACAATCGCGGTGATCGCTGACAAGTCACACCCGCGACGCAATCGGGATTACCAGCGCACGCACCCATGCGATGCACGCGGCGGCGACACCGCGAGCACCGCAAACGCCGGCACCGCCGCGCCGATGCCGATCGCAGTTCCTATGGCGATTCGCCCGGATGCGGCGCCCATCATGCGCCTCTTTGCCATCAACCGACTCACACTCCCACGATGCCTTCCAACCCCCCCAGCCCCAACGGCTCTTTCGCATGGAACGGCTCGGCCGCCTCCGTCCCGATCCTCGATCCAAAGTATGAATCCCAGCCCACCAGCCGCTCCGGAAAGCCGCGGTTGGCCGGGTTGAGCTCAAACTGCGAGCGGTAGGCCTCGATCGCCGCTCGTTTGCGCGGCGAGAACCCCGTCGTGTCGATGCAGAATGTCGGGTCCGGCACCCGCCGCAGGTGCGAGCAGTAGTAATAGAACAGCCACCGCGGGTACAGCGGCGGGCCGATCGCCGCGAACCCGGGCGGCGCCGGCATGTCGACCTTGGTCAGCTTGGCATCAAAGCGCGCATCCTCGGCGATCCGAGTGACCGCGCGGTGATCCGGGTGCGCATCCTCCGGGTGAGGAACGAATACGATCTGCGCCTGGTGAGCCCGGATGAGCCCGGCCACCCTGTGCCGCGCGTCGATCGTGTGCTCCACCTCGCGGTTCTTGAAGTCCAAGAGCACCCGCCGCACCGGCCTGCCCCCGGCGGCGATCTCCTGGGGGTTGGGAGAGAGCAGTTCCGCGGCCCGCGCTGCCTCGGCCAGGCGGGTCGGGCGGTCCCCCACCGGCGTCGGGCACCCGTCGGTCATATCGCACAGCAGGACATCGTGCCCCTGCGCGGCCAGACGGGCGATCGTGCCACCCATCCCGATCTCCTGGTCGTCCGGGTGCGGCCCGATGATCAGAATGTTCGCCATGCTCCCACCGTAGGAGCCGGGCCCGCGCGCCGCCCCTCAGCGCAGAACCTCCAGCACGTTCGAGAAGTCGTCCGTCCAGAGGGGCGCCTCTCCCCGGGTCTCGAGCCGGTGCCACCCGCCCGCCCGATCCTTGAGCAGCGGCGCGACGGACTCAAGAGTCCTGCCGATCACCATCCACTCGCTCGCGGACTTGCCCTGGCGCTGCGCCACCGCATCGGTCGCCGCCGGGGCCGGCTCGCGCTTCCACAGGGCGACAAGCCCCAGATCCTCCGCGACCCGCGTGATCGGCGGCGCCAGCGCAAAGTACCGGTTCGACACGTGCACGGCCAGCAGCCCGTCGGGCACGAGCTTCGTGAAATACAGGCCGAACGCCTCCCGCGTCAGCAGGTGCACCGGTATCGCATCGGAGCTGAACGCGTCGAGCACGATGAGCCCGTACTCACCATCCCTGGCCCGGGAGGCGATCCCCAGCCGCCCGTCGGCAAGGACCACCTTCACGTCCCCGCGGGCGTCCTTGAGGAACGTGAAATAAGGCTGGGGCGTGGACCGCCCCGTCGCGATCCCCACCACCGCCTTGTCGATCTCGTAGAACGTGTAACGGTCGTGCGGCTGCGCGTACGCGGCCATCGACCCGGCCCCCAGCCCGATCACCGCAACGCTGGTCAGCCGCGGGTCGTCCGCCAGGGCATCGTACAGCTGCCCCACCGGCCCGCGCGGATGGTAGTAGCTCGTGGGCATCAGCCGCGACTGCTCATCGATGAACAACTGCACGCCGTGCGTCGTCGTCCCGTGCAGGAGCGTGTGCCACTCCCCGCCGTACTGCTCCACGACGCGGTGCACCCCGAAGAACGAACGCTCCTTGTACATCAGCCGGCCCGTCCCCGAGCCACCGAACATGTACACCGAGCCGGCGAAGATCGCAAAGCAGACGGCAAACTGCGGCGGCCTGCGGAACGCCGCGATCGCGATCGCCAGCGGCGCCGCCGTCCGCAGCCAGGGCCGCAGCGTCTCCACCAGAGGGGCCCCCGCCTGCTTCTGCCATCCAGGGTTGCCCAGGAACGCGCCGGCCAGCGCGATCACCACCGCCACCCCCGCCGGGATCGCCAGCAACCGGGCCGCTCGCCGCAGCCGCGCCCACCTGTGCCCGATCCCGCCGGCCGCCACCCCCGCAACCGCCCCTGCGGGCCGCAGCATCAGCGCCGCAGCCAGCGCGATCGGGTACTCGTACACATCGTTGAACAGCGAGGGCGCCAGCAGGCTGTTGAACGCCCCGCCCACCGCCCCGCCCGCCGCGATCACCACGTAGTACGCCGTCAGGTGCTCCGGTCCCGGCCTCGCATCCGCGAGCAGCCGGTGGCACATCAGCGCCGCCACGAAGAACGCCGCGAAATGCCCGGCGAGCAACCCCGACATCGGCGTCACCCAGCCCAGGATCATCGTGCACACGACCCACGGCGCCAGCACCGCGAGCACGTTCCCCAGCACCCGCGGCGACGCCCTCAATCCAGGCCAGTACGCCAAGATGAACGTCACCAGGTACAACCCCAGCGGGATCACCCACAGCAGAGGAACCGAAGCCACATCGGTCGCGACCTGCTGCGTCACACCCAGCATCAGGCTCGACGGCACCGCCGCCAGCACCAGCCATCGCAGAACCCGCCCCCGCGACAACCGTTCTGTCGGCCGCG
Source organism: Phycisphaerales bacterium (assembly GCA_044221545.1). Classification (GTDB taxonomy): domain Bacteria; phylum Planctomycetota; class Phycisphaerae; order Phycisphaerales; family UBA1924; genus JAEUJB01. Next base: position 151,589 of record JBGAOZ010000008.1, on the reverse strand, counting down.
CCGGGCTCACCACCGCACCCGAGTACACCGGCTCACCGTCGCGCTGCGCTCCCCGCAACCCCGCGATCCCGCACGCCAACGCCATCGCCACGAACACCCCGTACCCCACCGCCCACGCCACACCCTGCATCCTCACGCCCATGAACGGCTCGAACCCCAGCGGGTACGCCGCCAGCCCCAGCAGGCTCCCCGCGTTGCTCGCCGCGTACATGAAGTACGGGTCCCTCGCCCGCGCGTGCCCCGTCCGCGAGAACCACCGCTGCAGCAGCGGGCCCGTCGTGGAGGCCACGAAGAACGGCGCCCCCACCGCCATCCCCAGCACCGCCAGCAGCCAGCTCGCCAGCGCGATCTCCGTCGGCAGGCTCCCGGCGACCCCCGAAGGGTCCCGCAGGTTCTCCGGCAGCCCGAGCGGGAGCGACGCCGCGCCGGCGAGCATGACCAGCCCGTGCACCAGAAGCTGCACCCGCGGCTTGAGGTACCTGTCCAGCAGGTGCCCGTACACGTACCCGGCCAGCAGCAGCACCTGGAAGAACAGCACGCACGTCGTCCACACCGCCGGCGTCCCGCCCAGCAGCGGCAGCACCAGTTTCGCCGCCATGGGCTCCACCAGGAACACCAGGGCTGCCGAGAGGAAGATCGCCAGCACGTACAGGATCAGCACGGACCGAGTGTACCGCCCGCCGACCGGCGGCGCGGGACTTCACTCCCTCTTGAGCGCGCCCAGCACGTTCGAAAAATCGTCGGTCCACAGCGGCGCCCGACGCCCCGCCTCCACCGCCGTCCAGCGGCTCCCCGGCACGCTCACCAGCGGCGCCAGCGCCTGTTCGGTCCGCGCCACGATCATCCACGTGCTCTGCTGCTTGGCGTTGCGGCTCTCGGCATCGGTCGGCGGCGGGTCCAGGTTCAGCACGCAGACGCACCCCAGCTCCCCGGCGATCCGCGCGACGATCGGCGACAGCTCGAAGTGCCGGTTGGAGATGTGCACCACCAGCAGGCCGTCGGGCCGCAGCTTGCGGAGGTACACCTCGAACGCCTCCCGGGTCAGCAGGTGGACGGGAATCGCGTCCGAACTGAACGCATCCACGAACAGCAGCCCGTACTGGCCGTCCTCCGCGTGCTTCAGAAGCCCCTGCCGGCCGTCGGCGATCACCACGTCCACCATCCCGCGCGCATCGTGCAGGAACGTAAACAGCGGCGATGGCATCCCCGTGCCCCGCGCGATCCTCACCACCGCGCTGTCGATCTCGTAGAACGTGTACCGCTCCCCCTCCCTGGCGTACGCCGCGAGCGAGCCCGTGCCCAGCCCGATCACCGCCACGTCCGTGGTCCTGGGATCCCCGCCCAGTGCCGAGAACAACTGCCCGATCGGACCCGTCGGGTAGTAATAGCTCACGGGCATCCGCCGCAGGTCCTCCGATGTGAAAACCTGCATGCCGTGGTTGGTCGTCCCGTGCGAGAGCGTCCGCCACGCCCCACCCATCTGCTCGGTCACGCGCAGAACCCCGAAGAACGAACGCTCCTGGTACACCAGCCGCGAGAGGCTGATCGGACTCATGAAGTAGAACGACCCGGCGTACACCGCAAAGCAGGCCGCCAGCTGCGCCGGTCGCCGCAGCGCCAGCGCCATCATTCCCAGCGGGATCACCGTCCGGGCACACGGCTCCAGGCCCCACACGGTCGCTATCCCGATCTTCTCGTGCCAGTCCCAGTGCTCGAAGAAGATCGCCATCGCCAGCAGCATCACCAGCATCAGCAGCGGCAGCACCGCCGCACGCACGGCCGAGCCCCCGCGAACCCCCGGTCCGCCCGACGGCCTGAGCAGCAGCGCAGCCGCCAGGGCGATCGGGTACTCGTAGACGTTGTCGAAGCACACCGGCGCCACCAGCGTGTTGAAAAGCCCCCCCACCGCGCCCCCGACCGCCAGCATCAGGTAGAACTCCGTCAGCCGCTCCGGGGCCGGACGGTTGTCCGCGAGCATGCGGTGGCACATCAGCGCCGCCACGAAGAACGTCCCGAAGTGCGCTGCCGTGAGCACCAGCAAGTGGCCCCGCATGCCCAGCACCAGCGTCGTCACCAGCGCGGGCGCCAGCGCCACCAGCGCATAGCCCAGCGTCCGCGGCGCCACCCTCACCCGTGGAGAAAACGCCAGGATGAACGTCAGCAGGTACAGCCCCAGCGGGATCACCCACAGCAGCGGCACCGATGCCACGTCCGTTGCCACCTGTTGCGTCACCCCCAGCATCAGGCTCGACGGCACCGCCGCCAGCACGAGCCACCTCATCCGCCGCTTCCAGGCCACGCCCTCGACGGGCCCGGGCCCCTCCGGCGCAGACCCGCCCGCCCGCCGCGCCACCGGCCCCTTGCGCTCGACGCCGGCCCTCGCCTGATCCCGGCCCCCCCGCAGCGCCATCACCCCGCACAGCATCGCCAGGGCCGCAAAGATCCCGTACCCGATCCCCCACGCCCACCCCTGCATCCGCACGCCCATCAACGGCTCGAACGCCAGCGGGTACGCCGCCAGCCCCAGCAGGCTCCCGGCGTTGCTCGCCGCGTACAGGAAATACGGATCCCGCGCGTGCGCGTGCCCCGTCCGCGAGAACCACCGTTGCAGCAGCGGCCCGGTCGTGGACACGACAAAGAACGGCGCTCCCACCGCCCCGACGAGCACCCGCGTGAGCCAGAGGCTCAGCTCAACCTCCGCGTGCCCGCCCGCACCGCCCACCATCCCCGCCGCCCCCGCCTCGGCCCCCGACAGTCCCAGCGGCAGCCACAGGCACGCCGCCCCCACAACCACCGCGTGCACCAGGAACTGCATCGAGGGCTTCAGATACCGGTCCAGCACGTAGCCGTACACGTACCCCGCCAGCAGCACCATCTGGAAAAACAGCACGCACGTTGTCCATACCGCCGGCGTCCCGCCCAAAAGGGGCAGCACCAGCTTCGCGGCCATCGGCTCCGCCAGGAACACCAGCGCCGCCGAACAGAAGATCGCCAGCAAATAGACAATCAGCACCGGGCGAGTGTACCCAATGCCCTCCGGCGCCCGCCCCTCTGGCCCGTCACGCCCGTCGAACCCCTGCCGGCCCTCCCCTCAAACCCTCCGTCTCTCCGCTCCCGTACACTCTGCGACCATGCCCTCCAAGCGCGAGCGCCCTACATCTCCCGACCAGCCTCCCGCACACTCCAAGGCACCCCGGCACGCTCCCGCGCCCACACCGCCCGCGCCCCCGCCCGAATCTCACGACAACGACGATGAGATCGCCGCGCCCCCCACCGAGCAGGAACTCGCCGAGCTCGCCGAATTCACCGACATCCCGCAACGCCGCTTCGATGCCCTCATCTGCGACATCGACGGGTGCCTCGTCTCCGAGGGACCCGAACCGTTTGATGCCGGAGCCCTGCGCCGGATCGCCGACCACAACCGGACCGCGATCAAGACCGGCACGCTCCCCGTCCTGACCCTCTGCTCCGGCCGCCCGCAGCCCTTCGTCGAGGCCATGGCGCGCCTGCTGGGCAACACGCTCCTGCCCTGCATCGCCGAGAACGGAGTCTGGCTCTACTACCCCGCGACCAACGAGTACCTGCGGGACCCCAGCATCACACGCGAGCACATCCACGCGGTCCACGCCGCCGCCGAGTGGGTGGAGACCGAACTCTTCCCGCGCGGCTATTCCATCCAGCCCGGCAAGTCCGCCTCCGTCAGCATCTACCACCCCGACCCCGCCCTGCTCGAACCCGTCATGCCCGAGATCGACGCCGCGTTCAAGAAGCAAGGCTGGCCCCTGCGCGTCACCAAGACATGGGCCTACATCAATTGCGACCTCGAGCACATCAGCAAGGCCACCGGCCTGGACTGGCTGATCGCCTCCGCCGGACTCAACCCCGACCGGCTCGCCGGCTTCGGGGATACTCAGTCCGACATCCCGATCGCCCAACGCGTCCGCTTCTTCGCCGCCCCGCCCAAGCACGACCCCGAGATCGCCCCCCTCGCCCACCACATCTCCCCCTACTGGCAGGCCTGGGCCGTCCTCGATGTCCTCGAACGCATCCTCGTCGAGTGAGTTGAGGCCTTCCCCTACTCAAACTTCTCCGCGTTCCGCAGCGCAATCAATCCGTACGCCGTGATCAACACCGGATCGCTCTCCATCCACCGCTGGTCGATCACCTTGAACGACCCATCGGGCTGCTGCAGCTCCGCGAACCTCGCCACCAGGTCCTTCGCCCACGCCGCCGGCCTCATGACATCCCCCGCCTTGCTCGGCTGCCCCGACGCGTCCGCCGAGCCCACCCGGACCGGGATCTCCTTCTCTCCCCACGCCGCCAGCGCCCTGGACATCACCACGTAGTAGTAGTACATCCCGTTCTGGCCCAGCCCCGGGTTCTCCGCGAGCGTGTAGTTGTCCCTGATCCAGCCCATCGCCGCGCGCACCCGCGCATCATCACGCGGCAGGTCGGCGTACAGGTAGCTCTTGAAGCCCGAGTACGTCATCGACCCGTAGCACCGCAACCGGCTCACCCTCGCCCCGTCGTCGAGGGATTCCTCGATCATCTGGCCGGACATGCTCTGACCCTCGCCCACCTTGTCCTTGTTCACGCTCGTCGAGTAGATGAACCCGCCCTGCCGCGATCCCTTCGCGTACGGCATGTCGTTGACCACCCGCCCGTCGTCGGCCTTCTCCAGCATCTGCGTCCTCTGGAGGAAGACCATCGCCCGCTTGAACGAGGCATCGCTGGACTCCACCCCCGCATCGTGCATCGCCTCGAGCATCCACGCCAGGTTCGACAGGTCCGGCCGGCCCCCGCCCCCGTACCCGATCCCCCCGTAGAACGCGTGGTCCTTGCCCACCGGACGCGCGGTCTCCTTCACCCCCTCGCGCACCACCGCCCCCTCGCCGTACTGCAGGCTCTTGAGGTACTCCACCGCTTTCTTCATCGCCTCCCGCGCCTCGGGCGTATTGAGCCTGGCCAGCGCCGATATGCAGATCGATGTGTTGTACGTCTGCACCGAAGCGTCGTAGATCCCCCCGTCGGGCTTCTGCATCCCCAGGATGTACTTCCCGCCCTTGGCGATCGACTCGTCACCGGTCGCGCTGGCCTTGGGGTCCATCATCATCCCCATCACCACCAACCCCGTGATCGCCGGAAATTTCGGCCCCTGCCCCTCGGTCTTCCACCCCCCCGTCGATGCATCCTGCTTGCTCCGCAGGAACGCCTCGGCCTTGGCGATCAACTCCGACGCCCTGGGCCCATCCTTGCTCGCCGCTCGCCCCACCTCCGCCGATGCCGCGCCCCGAACGTCCGCGTCCGCAAGCACGCTCGGAGCCCCGGCAGCCAACCCCACTACACCGGCGGCCGCCACCGACCACGCGATCTTGCTCAGGTTCATCTTCATCGAGCGACTCCTTGCAATCGGTCCAACGCTCCAGGCCACCGGACACCAGGACACGCCAGTCTATCAAGGCCCCCTCAGCGGATCGTCGGTGCTGGCTCGATGTCCAGCGTCGGGCCCGCCGTCTCCGGCCGCCCATCAACCCACCGCAACCGGTCGATCCGCAGCGATCGCCCGATCCGATTCCGCCCGTACTGCGGCTGACCTTGCGAATCCCACCCGTGATACACGATCCAATCCTCCGGTTCACCCCCCGCACTACCCGGCAGCGTCACAACACACTGATGCCCCGGCCCATACGTCTCACCGGGCACCGACTCCATGACCGGCTTCTCATCCTTGATCCACGGGCCGCGCAGCGAAGGTGCGCTCGCGTGCCGAACGGTGTACCGGTGCCCGTGCGATCGCCCCTGGAACGGACCCGCCGAATAGATCAGGTGGTACATCCCATCCCGGATCAGAAGGGTCGGCGCCTCGACCACACCAGCCTCCTCTTCGCGATCCGCCCGGATCAACACCACGCGCTCGGCGCCCACCGATTTCATGTCCTCGTCCAGCCGGCGCAGCACGATGCACCTGGGCGACTCCTGCGAGTACGCAAAGTACAGCGCCCCATCCACATCCTCAAAGAACGTCCCATCGATCGCCCCTCGGCACGGCTCGTGCCCGTTGTCGCACTCGGCCCCATCCAACAGACCAGAGACCAGTTTCCCCCACGGCCGGAACGGCCCCGTCGGCTCATCACCGACGGCGATGGCAAGATCATGCTCCTTGGTCGCCGGGTTCTTCGCGGAATAGATCATCCACAATCGCCCCCTCCGGGCGATCACCTCCGGCGCCCAGTAGTTGCCCGCCGACGACGGGGGTACGAACGCCACACCCCGGTGAAACCAGTGGACCAGGTCCTCCGACTCCAGAACCTGGAACCCCGGAGGCCCGGACTCGGTCGCGTAGCAGTAGAACCGCCCCGCCAACGGCAGCACGAACGGATCGGGAGTGTCCTGTTCCAGCACCGGATTGCAATACGAGCCCGCGGGTACTTCTCCGACCACCCGCGATCCCGGCATCGAACAAGATGCCGCCATCAGGCACAGGGCCGCCAAGAGCAGGATGCGCATCGGGCATCGTTGCACGCCCGCCCCGTACCCGCACGGCGTCAAACACGACCCAAACGTCCGCCGATTGATCGGGAAGTTTGGTCATATTCGGCACAAGCTCAGCCGATAAACACTGCGAGTCTGTCCGCGCGCCTTCACCCGGCTATCCGCATGACTGCATTTCGAGCCGATGCCCTTGTGCTTGTTTTCACGTCGGGTGTGTCGCTGCGCGACTGGCTCAATTCAGGCCTGCTCCCGCGGGAATGGCCGCTGTACCGCGAGCTCAAGGACGAATACGGACGCATCGTCCTGGTCACCTACGGAAACGTCGAGGACCTGACCCTGCTCCCGCGGTGGAAGGAACTCACCGAGGGCCAGGGAGACGAGGCCCCCGAGGTCATCTGCAACCACGCCGGGCTCGACCCGGTTGCCTATTCGGGCGCGATCCCCACCCTGGTCGCCGACCGCCTCAGCGCGTGCAACTCCGTCGTCGTCAAGACGAACCAGATGCAGGGAGGCGAGGTTGCAGCGCGGATCACCCAGCACCTGCGTTCGCGCGGCACGAAGGTCGGGCTGCTCGCCCGGGGCGGCTATCTCTGGTCGCGCTTTGTCGCCAGCGAGCACGGGCCCCACTCGTCCCAGGCCGCCGACTCCGCCGCGAGCGAGGGTGAACTCTGCCGCGCCGCCGATGTCATCGTCGGAACCACCCAGCGGATGCTTGACGACCTGTCCTGGCGCTACGCGCTGGAGACGGCCCGGCTGCACCTGGTCCCCAACTACGTCCTGGCCCGCAACGACCCGGTCCCGGCCGCGGAGCGCGACCGCAACTTCATCCTGTACGCCGGCCAACTCGTGCAGCGCAAGCGCGTCGATGTCCTCATCGAGGCGATCTCCATGCTCCGCCGCGAGGGCCAGCCGGATGTCTTCCTCGAGATCGTCGGCGAGGGTCCCGAAGAGACCGCGTTGCGGGACCTGGCCCGGCGTCTCGAAGCCCCGGTCCGCTTCCACAAGCGCATCGGCCACGGGGAGCTGATGGACCGCATGTCCAGGTGCGCGATCTACGTGCAGGCTTCCGAGCTGGAGGGGCACCCCAAAACCGTCCTGGAGGCCATGGCCACCGGCGCCGCGGTCGTGGTGGCCGATTCCCCGGGCCTGGTCGAGGTGGTCCAGATCGGCGCCACCGGCCTGCGGGTCGCCTGCGACGGGCCGAGCTTCGCGCACGCGATCTCGCAGCTGCTCGCCGACGAGGACTGGCGCGACACGCTGGGCTTTGCCGCCTCCCGTGCCGCCCGCCAGGCCTACTCGCTGGACCACGTCATCGAGCTCGAGCGCCGCGCCCACGATGCGGCGATCGCCGCCGCGGGCGTGGGCGTCAGTTCCGGCACGCCTCCCGTGCGGTTCGATCCCGAACTGCTCCACGCCCCCGCCGAACAGGCCGCCGGCGCCTTCGGCCGGGCCGTCTCCTCGTTCCTGCGCCGGCTCGCCAGCGCCAAACGCGCCGCCTTCATGATGGGCCTGGAAAACCAGCTCTCCCGGCACTCCGGCGGAGGCGCGGCCTGCGTGCCGGATTCGCCCGCCAAGACACCCAACGCCGCCTGAGCGCACCCCTCGCGCCGCACCAGAGAACCCCTCCGTGATGCCCCGGGGGCGTCCTACCTGGCGCGCCTGAACTGCTGCTTGTACTTGTGGCGGACGATGTCACCGGTCGCCAGGTACACCACCTCTTCGGCGATGTTGGACATCAGGTCCCCCACGCGCTCGAGCTCGCGCCCGGCCCGGTGGATGAGCAGGCCGTTGCTGAGCGACTCGATCGACGAATGGTCGCCCTGCATGAACTCGACCGTCTCGCCGAACAGCCTGGCGTCCAGCCCGTCGATGGTCTTGTCCTTGACGACCAGGGCCTGGGCGGCCGCGACATCCTCGTCCAGCACCGCCCGCAGGAGCTCGTGGCACCGCACCGGAACGCGCTGGCCCAGCTCGACCAGGGCCGTCGGCCAGACCGGAGGCGTGCTGCCCTGGATCCGTCCGACGATCTTGGCGATCGAAGAGGCATGGTCGGCGACCCGCTCGATGTCGTGGTTGACCTTGAGAACGAACGTCACAACCCGGAAGTCCCGCGCAAAGACGTGGTGAAGGGTCAGGAGCGAGAAGCACTCCTGCTCGATCTGGACCTCCTCGAGATCGATGTTGTCGTCGGTCCGCCGGACCTCCGCCGCGGCCTGCCGGTCCAGCCGCCAGAGGGCATCCAACGCCCGCTCGAGCATGGAAATGGCCTCGGTCGCCTCCCGCACCAGCCGCCGCTTGAGGCTGATCAGCTTGCGATCGAAGAGGATGTTGTGTCCCGGCTTGGGTGTCGGTTCCGGCGTCGGAACCTCGGGCTCGTTCACTCTGGCACCTTTCCAATCCGAAGCGTGGCCGGTCCGCCATCGACTCAGCCACCCCGACAACAACCCCGGCTGATCGGCCTTGAAGTTCGCAATCGTCATGCTATTCCTGACATCGAACAAATGACGGCCACATACCAGCATGACGGCGCGAATTTCTTGGTTCCGGTGGCTCCCTCCCTCCCCCGACCCCGGCCGCCGATCGCCACCTACCGTGCAACCATTGTTCGGGGAGAGCCCCGGTCCCCCGGCCCGAGGGCAGGACCACCCCGGATGAAGGCCTGAATGAAGGATCGCCTCAAAGCCCTGATGTTCCGCGCCATGAGGCCAGGCCTGCGCGATGTCTACGCACGCCTGGACCGGCTCGATGCCGATCTGGAGCCGCTCCGGGCCCGCCTGGACTCCACCCTCTCGGGGCTCTCCACGCTCTACGCGCAGGCCCAGGGCACCCAGAACGCCGTGGTCGCCGTCCAATCCGCGCTCCCCCCGATGGGAGAACGGCTCGCCCACATCGAACGCCGCCTCGTCACGACCGCGGTATGGTCCGGCGGCATGTCCGGCCGCGCGGTGGACTACGCGGGAAGCCCGGTCCCCGAGATGACCGCCAAGTACCACGCCGAGTTGTGGTACTGGGAGGATGTCGTACGGCGCAGTTCGGTCCCGACCTGGGGAATGCCGTTCGAAGAGGTGTATGGGATCTGGCAGCGGATCCGCATGACCGAATTGGCCAACTTCCTGGAACTGGGAGGGGGCGATGGGGCCTTTGAGGCCCTGCCCGAGTGGGCCAAGTCCCGGTCGGCGATCGAGATCGGATCGGGTCCGTTCCCGGCGATCTCGCTGGTTCGCTGGAAGCAGGCGATCGCGGTTGATCCGCTCGCCGAGGGCTACCTCGTGGAGGACCTGATCCCCAAGTCCGTGCACGCCGACGAGATCACGTTCCTGGCGTGCGCGGGCGAGGCGATCGCGCTCCCGGCCGCGTGCATGGACATCGCGGTGCTCGAGAACTGCCTCGACCACGTGGACCAGCCCGCCCTGGTGCTCCGGGAGTGCCGCCGGATCCTCCGCCCGACGGGGCTCCTCTGGCTGCTGGTGGACCTGATGGATTACAAGGACCACATGCACCCCAACCCGTTCTCCGAGGCAGCCATCAGGGACCTGCTCGCTCAGGAGGGCTTCGAGCCGGTGCGCGAACGGATCAGCGATCACAAGAGCCATCCCAACGCCTACGGCGAGTACCGCGCCCTGCTCCGCCGGGCGAGCCCCAGCGCAAACGCGGCAGTGCCTTCCCCCGCCGCGGCCAGCGCGTAGGGCCGGCCGCGCCTCCGGGCCGGACCGCGCAAAAAACAGGATATTTCCGTGCTCGACGCCGCCCGGGGGCGGGGTAGCCTCGTGCATGCGCCTCCGGGGGACGTTTTCAAGGAGGTGCCTCATGTTCTGCAGCAAGACCGGTTCGCACCGTGTGCTCCGTGCCGCGGTCCTGGTGGCCGCCTGCTCGGCGATACCCGCTTCGGCAGCGCTGCTCACGGACGGGGAGATGTACTTCGACCCCGGGAGCATCGTGCCCGACTTCTACACCCGCCACGTGCTGGACGATCTCTCGGTGCTGAACACCATCACGTTCGACGCCGGCAGCGACCCGATCATCGGGGCGCGGGTGCTGCCCATGCTCCGCCCCGGCGAGTACTCCGACGGCTACGCCTATTCCCAGGCCGACTACGGCTACACGCCCAACTCCGACTACTACGCCGATCTCACCGCCGGCCAGCTCGCCGCGACCTTCACGCAGCCGGGCCTCTACCACGTCCGCACCTACCGGGCCAGCGGTCAGGTCGACACCTTCAGCGTGTTCGCCGAGTCGGAGTTCAAGGAGCTCGAAGGCAAGCCCGATCCGGCCGGCAACAACAAGGCCGTCGACCCGCTGCCCGACGCCGATCTGTTCCTCGTCGACGTCTCGGACAAGGCCGGGCAGGACTCGGCGAAGATCTGGAAAGCCCACGGCCGCACGGTCGTCGAGGTCACTTCCCGCGCCGATGCCGCCAAGAAGATCAGGGAGGCCTCCGAGAAGGCCCACCGCAAGATCCACGCCGAGCTCGACGGCCACGGCAACGTCGCGATCATGAGCGTCGGCGGGGGCAAGACCCCCACCGGGGCCACCTCGATCACCGCGAGCACGGCCGCCCAGTTCGCCAAGGAGATCCAGCCCTACTGCAACTTCCTGACCTTCCAGGGCTGCCTGGTGGGCAAGGGCCAGGCGGGCACCGCGTTCCTCACCACGATCGCCACCACCATCGGCCGCGCCGGCGGCTGGGACTCGACGGTCAGCGTCGTGGACACATCGGGCTTTGCGGTGTCCGCGACCGCCACGTTCAAAGTCGAGATCCCCGCTCCGTCGGGCGCGGTGCTCTGCATCGGCGGGCTGCTCTTTGCCGCCCGCAGGCGCCGCGACTGACCGGCGCGCTGCCGTTGAATGAAAAGTGAAATCGTCCCCGCCCGCGGATGGATGCCCCGCCGCGGGGATGCTTTCATATGCCCGGATGACCCCCACCGGCACCCCCAGCCCCTGCGCCCAGCTCCTGGAACCGGAGATCCGGGAGCTCGTGCGCGAGGGCGCCTACAGCGAGCTGCGCCACGCCCTGCACGGGGTGCACCCGGCCGACATCGCCGACATCCTCGCCGAGCTGGGGCCCGATGACGCGGTGCTGGCCTTCCGCTTCCTCCAGCGCGACGATGCCGGCGAGGTCTTCGGCTACCTGTCCCAGGAGTTCCAGGAACAGCTCATCACCAAGCTCGGCGAGGAGCAGGCCGTGCGCGTCGTGGAGGGGATGTCCGCCGACGACCGCGCCCGCATCCTGGATGAACTCCCGCACGAGGTCGCCCAGCGCCTGGTTGCCTCGCTCTCTCCCGAGACCCGCAAGGTCACCCAGGCGATCCTGGGATACCCGCCCCGGTCCGTCGGCCGCCTGATGACGCCCGACTACATCCGGGTGCGGCCGGACTGGACGCTCGGCCAGGCCATGGACCACATCCGCCGCTACGGCCGGGACGCCGAGACGATCAACGTCGTCTACGTGGTCGACGAGCAGGGCGTGCTGATCGACGACCTGCGGCTGCGGCAGGTGCTGCTGGCGGATCCCTCCCAGACCATCGAGAGCATCATGAACCGCCAGTTCGTGACGCTCCCGGCCGACGCCGACCAGTCCGAGGCGGTCGCCGCCATGGCCAAGTACGACCGAACGGCCCTGCCCGTGGTCGATTCCCGCGGCGTGCTGGTGGGCATCGTGACCCACGACGACGTCGCCGACGTCGCCCAGCAGGAGGCCACCGAGGACATGCAGAAGATGGGCGGCATGGAGGCCCTCGACGAGCCGTACAGCACCATCTCGATGTTCCGGCTCGTCAAGAAGCGCGTCACCTGGCTCGCGGTCCTGTTCATCGGCGAGATGTTCACGCAGACCGCCATGGCGGGCTTCGAGCACGACATCGAGAAGGCGGCCGTGCTCGCCACGTTCGTCCCCCTCATCGTCTCGAGCGGCGGCAACAGCGGCTCCCAGGCCACCAGCCTCATCATCCGGGCCATGGCCGTCGGCGAGATCACGCTCAAGGACTGGTGGATCGTCATGCGCCGGGAACTCACCGCCGGCGCCCTGCTGGGCCTGATTCTCGGCCTGATCGGAGTCCTGCGCGTCCACATGTGGGGATGGCTGGGGTGGTTCCGCCAGAAGCACCCCGATTCGGCTGGCGCGTTCACGCTCGAAAGCCTGCGCGTCCAGGAGCATTACCACCTGCTCGCCGTCACCATCGGCGTCGCCGTCCTGGGAGTCGTCCTCTGGGGCACGATCTGCGGCAGCATGCTCCCGTTCATCCTCAAGCGCCTCCGGATGGACCCCGCGACCAGTTCGGCCCCGTTCGTCGCGACTCTCGTCGATGTCGTCGGGGTGCTCATCTACCTCTCGGCCGCCGTGTCGATCCTGCGCGGAACGCTGCTCTGATGCCCGCGCCTTGCCAGGAGCTCTTCCCGTGCAGTCCCGACGCGAATTCCTCCGTCACGCCGCCCTCCTCTCCACCTCGGCCGGCATGGCCTCGGCGTTCCCGGCCTCCATCCTGCGCGCCCTGGCCATCGAGCCTGACAAGGACAGCACGTTCCTCGACGCCCGGCACGTCGTGATCCTGATGCAGGAGAACCGGTCGTTCGATCACGCGTTCGGATCGCTGCGCGGGGTGCGCGGGTTCAATGACCCGCGGGCGATCACGCTCCCCGACGGCGCTCCGGTCTTCGCCCAGGCCGACGCCGCCGGCCAGCGCTTCGTCCCCTTCTGGCTCAACATCAAGCAGACCAAGGCGACCTGGATGGGCTCGCTCCCCCACGGCTGGGCCGACCAGGTCGATGCGTACAACCACGGCCTGCACAACCGCTGGCTGCACGTCAAGCAGTCCGGCGAAAAGGAGTACTCGGGCATCCCGCTCACGTTGGGCTACTACCGCCGCGAAGACATCCCCTTCTACTACGCGCTCGCGGATGCCTTCACCATCTGCGACCAGCACTTCTGCTCCTCGCTCACCGGCACCACCCCCAACCGCCTGCACCTCTGGACCGGCACGCTCCGCGAGAAGCCATCCACCGACGCCCCCGCCCTGGTCCGCAACGAGGACTGCGACTTCGGCGCCTGGGTCACCTGGACCACCTTCCCCGAGCGCCTCGAGGACGCCGGCGTTTCCTGGAAGATCTACCAGAACGAACTGACCTGCCCCTCGGGGCTCTCCGACGAACAGGACGCCTGGCTCGCCAACTTCGGCGACAACCCCATCGAGTGGTTCACGCAGTACGGTGTGCGCTTCGCGGCCCGGCACCGGGCCTTCGTGGAGAGCCAGGTCAAGCTCCTCCCCGGCCTGATCGAGGAGGCCCGGACCGCGCTCGCCGCCGCGACCGAGCCCGCCCAGCAGAAGAAGCTCGGCAAGCGCCTGGCCGCCCTGATCGCCGAGCTCGAGCAGCACCGCGCCGAGCTGCCCCTTTTCTCGCCGGCACAGTTCGAAGCGCTCTCCCCGCGCGACAAGAGCCTCCACGCCCGCGCGTTCTGCACCAACGCCGCGGACCCCGACTTCCGCTCGCTCGCCGACATCACCTACCACGACGGCCAGACCGAACGGGTACTCCAGGTCCCCAAGGGCGACGTCCTGCACCAGTTCCGCAAGGACGTCGCCGGCGGCACGCTCCCGACCGTCTCGTGGATCGTCGCCCCGGAGCGCTTCAGCGATCACCCCACGTCCCCCTGGTACGGCGCCTGGTACCTCTCCGAGGTCCTCGACATCCTCACGCACAACCCCGAGGTGTGGAAGAAGACGATCTTCATCCTCACCTACGACGAGAACGACGGGTACTTCGACCACGTGCCCCCGTTCGTGGCGCCCCACCCGGCCCGCCCCGAGACCGGCCGCGCCTCGGCCGCCATCGACACCACGCTCGAGCACGTCGAGCTCGAGCACGACCGCGAGCACGTCCCCTCGGGCCCGGTGCGCGGCAGCCCCATCGGCCTGGGGTACCGCGTGCCCATGGTGATCGCCTCGCCCTGGTCCCGCGGCGGCTGCGTCTGCTCGCAGGTCTTCGACCACACCTCGGTCCTGCAGTTCCTCGAGAAGTTCCTTAGCGCCAAGGCCGGCCGGAAGATCCAGGAGCCGAACATCAACTCCTGGCGGCGGGCCGTGTGCGGGGACCTCACCTCGGCCTTCGGGCCGCCCGGGGACACCGAGCCCGCGCTGCCCTTCGAATCACGCGATGAACTCATCGAGGCGATCCACAAGGCCCGGTACACGCGTCTGCCCACCGATTTCCACGCCCTCGGGCCCGACGAGCTCGCCGCCCTGCGGACCGATCCGCGCGGATCGAACATCCTCCCCCGGCAGGAGCCGGGCGTGCGGCGATCGTGCGCGCTGCCGTACGAGCTCGCCGCCGATGGAAACCTCAGCGCCGATCGCGCCCGATTCTCCATCAGGCTCGAGGCCGGCAACCGCATCTTCGGCGCCCGCGCTGCGGGATCCCCGTTCCTGATCTACGCGTACACGTCGGAGGGGCCCAGGTGCCGCAACTACGCCGTGCTCCCGGGCGATCGCGTGGAAGACTCCTGGTCCCTGGATGATTTCAACGGCGGCCGTTACCACCTGCGCGTCCACGGCCCCAACGGCTTTTACCGCGAATTCTCCGGGGGCGCGGAAGACCCGTCGATCGACCTGGAAGCTTTGACCGCGGTCGATGCCGCTCCGGCGAGCCCCTCGGGGAACCTCGAGCTGCACGCACGCCCGCGCGGCGCCGCCGCGGGCCTGACGCTCCAGGTCCAGGACCTTTCCTACGGGAGCGCTCCGCGGCTCCTGAAGGTCGACTCGCAGCCCGTGGTCATGTCGATCCCGACGCAGCGCAGCTTCGGGTGGTACGACCTGGGCATCCGGACCGCCGACGGCTTCGGTCGCCGGTACGCCGGCAGAGTGGAGACGGGCCGCTGGGGATTCAGCGACCCGGCGATGGTCGGGGTCCCGGTGTAGGCCTTTGCACGGCCCGTGAACCGTGGAAACTCGGTCGTCACGCCGTCTGCGCGGCAAGCCCGCGGACGCTCGCCGCGCGCCGCTTCTGCGCTGCCTGCTGGTCGGACTCGGCGGAGACAAAGCTCTCCCCGAAGCGGAACAGACGGAAGCTGTTGCCGACCACGAACACGTCGCCCACGAAGTGGTAGATCGCGGCGATCGGCACCGCGAACTCGCCGGCCCGCGCCAGAGTTCCGGTCGCCGCCAGTGCCAGCCCGACCAGGGCGATCGCGATCGACGCCGCGATGTTCTGGGCGACGATCGACCGGCTGCGCCGGGCCAGCTCCATCAGGAACGGCACGCGCGACAGGTCGTCGTTCATGAGGGCCACGCCCGCGGAGTTGGCCGCGATGTCCGAGCCCGAGAGCCCCATCGCCACGCCCACATCCGCCGCGGCGAGCGAAGGGCCGTCGTTGATGCCGTCGCCGACCATCAGCGTGCGGTACCCGGCCCGCACCATCCCCTTGATCAGCTCGTGCTTCTCCTCGGGGTGGCACTCGGCCTCGATCGAATCGACGCCCACCGCCACGCCCACGCGCCGCGCGACCGCCATGCGGTCGCCCGTGAAGATCGCCACCTGCTTGACGCCCAGCTCGCGCAGCCGGTTGATCACCGTCCGCGTGTTGGGCCGGACGGTGTCCTCCAGGCCCACCGCGCCCAGGTACCGGCCGTCGCGCATCACGTGCACGCTCGTGCGGCCCTCGATCTGCTCCTCGACCTTGTCGACCTCGCCCTTGATCCCCGCGCTCAGCTCGATGAGCCAGCTCGCCCGGCCCACGCACAGCTCGCCCATCGAGGTCCGCGCCCGCACGCCCCGGCCGTGGATCTCCTCGTAGTCCTGCGAACCGTCGGGCTGGATCCGCGCCGCCCGGGCCGTCGACAGGATCGACAGCGCCAGGGGGTGGTTGGAGTGCTGCTCGGCGTTGGCCGCCGAACCCAGAAGCTCCGCGCCGTCGACCCCGCTCGCCGGCGCCAGCTTGGTCACCTGGAACTTGCCCGTCGTGATCGTCCCCGTCTTGTCGAACACCACCGAGTTGATGTTGGCGCTGGCCTCCAGGTAGCTGGGCTGCTTGATCAGGATGCCCAGCCGCGCCGCCGCCGCGAACGCCGCCAGCATCGCGCTGGGGCTGGCCAGCAGCAGCGCCGACGGGCACGCCACCACCAGCACCGTCACCGCCGTGGTCGCCGCGCTCTCCTTGGTCACCGGGTCGTCCGACTGGCTCATCAGGAACCAGACCACGCCCGTCACGCTCAGCACCACCGGCACGAAGAACCGCGACACCTGCTCGATGAGCATCTGACGCGGCGTGCGGCTCTGCTCGGCCTGCCGGATCAGCTGCGTCACCTTGCCGATCGTCGTGTCTGCTCCGATCTGCGTCACGCTGATGTCAAGCCCGCCCGTCAGGTTCGTCGTGCCCGCGTACACGGGGTCCCCGACCTGCACCTCCACCGGAGCCGCCTCGCCCGTCAGCGAGGCCTGGTTCACCGTCGATCGACCGGCCACCACCCTGCCGTCCACCGGCAGGTTCTCGCCCGCCCGCACCCGCACCAGCGACCCGACCTTCACCTCGCCCAGCCGCGCCTCGCGCTCCTGGCCGTCCTCGACCACCCGAGCCGTGTCCGGCGTCAGCTGCACAAGCTCCTGGATCGCCCGCTGCGCACCCGATGCCGACCGCCTCACCAGCTGTCCGAAGATCACCAGGATGAACGCCAGCCACCCCGCCGACATGAACTGGCTCGTGCTCAGCGCCGCCAGGATCGCCAGCGCCGCCAGGGTCGAGCTCGATAGCCGGCCCGTCCGAAGCTCCGTGAACGCCGCCACGAACAGCGGGATCCCCATGATCACCGCCCCGATCGCCGCCGGGATCTGCGCCACATCCGGATCGGTCAGCTTGAGCATCTGCACGATCCACGTCGACAGCAGCAGCACGCACCCCACCAGGCACAGCAGGATGTACCGCTCGATCTCCACCTCGTGGTGAGAACAGCACGCCATCCCGGCCTTGGCATGGTCGGGATCGAACCCGTGCGAATGGTCATGGGGGTGATCGTGGGTATGGGGGGCGTGGGGGGCGTGGGCCGTGTTCGCCATGAAGCGACGCTCCGTCGGAAAAGGGATGGACCTGACCAAGACCTGGCAGGCGAGTTATTCGATCACGAGCGGTGACGCCCCCATCCGATCCGTCCCGCGTCACCAGAACAAATACATAACAGACGTCCGCCGACGCCATGCACTAGCATACGACCCGACTCCCGTCGTGGTTCAGGCCCGCCCCGGCCCAGGTCCAGAACTTCCGGCACCAGATCTTAAGTCTCTATCCAACAGTAATTTCGAACTCTCTATGCCCGACCGCAGACGACCAATCCCAGCCCCGCGCCGGCCCCAAGCACCCCGGTCTACCGTCGCGATCCTCGGCATCGGACAGATGGGGCTGGTCTGCGCCGGCCTGCTCGCCACCCCCCAACAGGCTCTCCCCGGTCGCCAAGGCGCCGCCAAGACTCCCGGCCCAGCTCCCCATTCCTCTCCCACCCCGGATCGCGTGATCCTCTGGGGACACAGCGACGATGAAGCCGGCCAGCTCGCCCAGACCCGGCGCAGTTCCCGGCTCGAGGGCTTCGTCCTGCCCCCGGCCGTGCACGTCTGCTACCGGAACACCGAACTGCTCGGCGATGCGGACCTCATCGTCTCGGCGATCCCCGTCCAGTACATCCGCGGCGTCTGGGAGAAGCTCGGACCGCTCATCTCCGACCGAGCGGCGATCGTCTCGGTCGCCAAGGGCATCGAGAACGACACGCTCCTGCGCCCAACCCAGGTCATCCAGGACACCCTCCGCCGCGTCGGACGCGACGACCCAGACAGGCCCGCCCGTCGCATGGGATGCCTCTCGGGCCCCACGATCGCCACCGAACTGGCCCGCTGCCTTCCCGCCGCGATGATCGCCGCCAGCGATGACTCCGAGTTCGCCAAGCACATCCAGCGCCTCTTCGGCACCACCTGGCTGCGCATCTACACCAACCCGGATGTCCTGGGTGTCGAACTCGCCGGCGCCACCAAAAACGTGATCGCGATCGCCGCCGGCATCGTCGACGGACTCCAGGCCGGCAACAACGCCAAGTCCGCCCTGCTCGCCCGCGGCCTGGCCGAGATCGCACGCCTGGGCGCTGCCATGGGCGCCAGCCCCGAGACCTTCTTCGGGATCGCCGGCCTGGGCGACCTGGCGACCACCTGCTTCAGCCCCGAAGGCCGCAACCGCTCGTGCGGCGAGCATCTCGGTCGCGGCGGCTCCCTCGATCAGTTCCTGGGCAGCAGCCCGCACGTCGTCGAGGGCGTCGCGACCGCCAAGTCCGTGGTCGATTTGGCACGCAAGTACCGCGTCGAGATGCCGATCACCCAGGCCGTGCACGCCGTGCTCTTCGAGAGCCTCGACCCCATCGAGGCCATCGGCCAGCTCATGAGCCGCGAACAGAAGGCCGAACGCGTCGGGTGAACCGCGCGGTCACCTCCGGGCTCAGATCAAGTTGACCTTGAGGGTGAGCTCCACCCCCGCCAGCGCCTTGGAGACCGGGCAGCTCGCTTTGGCCGTCTCGGCGTGCTTCTGGAAGCCCGCGGCATCCAGGCCCGGCACCTTGCCCTCGAGCTCCAGCTCGATCTTCGGGATCGCAAACCCGGGCCCCGACTTCTCAAGGTGCACCCTCGCCACCGTCCGCAGGCTCTCGGCTGTGAACCCCGCCGCGCCCAGGAGCGCGGAGAGCTGCATCGTGAAGCACCCCGCGTGCGCAGCCCCGATCAGTTCCTCGGGGTTGGTGCCCTTGCCATCGCCCGTGCGGGCGCGGAAGTCGTAGGGTGCATCGAGCGTGCCGCTCTGGACCTTGATGCGGCCGGTTCCCTCGGTCAGGTTGCCTTTCCACTGTGCTTCGGCGGTACGTGCTGGCATCGTGATCTCTCCGAATGTCGTGCGTGCTCAGGTAAGCGATCCACGGTATGCCCGGCTCGGGCACCATACCGGCCAACGCACCATGTCGTCCGATTCCGTGTGAATCCGCGGCTCGGCGTGCGCGCCTGGGGGCTCGGTGTACCGTTCGCCCATGCCCGCGCTCACCATCGCCGTCGCCGGTCCCTACTCCGCCCCCACCGCCGGGGCTCGCCGGGCCAATCTCGACCGCATGAATCTCGCCGCCGCCGCGCTCCTGCGGGCCCGGCACACCCCGATCATCGAGGTCAACGCCGCGCTCCCGATCGTCGAGCTCGTGCACCCCGACCCCGCCGACCGGCCGCCCTCCCCAGAGCGCAACGCGGCGATCATGGCGATCTCGATGGCCGTGATCGACGGCTGCGATGCGATCCTGCACCTGTCGAGTTCACCGGGCGCCGACCGCGAGCGCGACCACCTGCTCGCCAAGAGCAAGCTCGTGTACACCTCGCTCGCGGAGATCCCCGGCGCCGGGTGAATCGGCGGCATGAAGCCCGGGCGCGCTTGGTGTTCAGCAGCGCTTCACCTCGCGCCGTCGGGTTCTTGAAGAGTCCCGCCCTGCCGACCGGACCAGCCACGCGCAGGCGCGGTCCACGGCGCCAACGGAGAATCTCCATGAACAACCTCGTCCAGATCCTCCTCATCCTCCTCCTGGTGCTCCTGCTGATCGGCATGCTCCCCGCGTGGTCCTACAGCGCCGCGTGGGGCTACTACCCCAGCGGCGGCATCGGTTTGCTGCTGCTGATCGTGCTGGTCATCGCGCTGATCAACTCGAGCGGGCCGCGCCGACTCACCAAGTAGCGGTGGCGCCTTGCCCTCATCCCCGCAGCACGCGGGGCTCGATCCGTGTCTCCACCACGCCGCGGTCCCCGCGCTCGACTCTGTAGGCGCCGGGACGGCGCTTCGAACTCACCACCGCGTGCAGCCTCGTCCCCATGAAATGCAGGGCGCACCCATCGTCCGCGGCCCAACCCCCGCGCGCGCGGCCTCCGCGAGTCTTCCCTCGCGCCATCGCATGGAACGCCGCCCGCCGGTCTGATTCCCCGTCATAGTGCGGGCACGCCGAGCCCTTCAGGAACCCCAGCCCGTCCCCCAGCGCCCGCAGCGGCCTGCCGAACGAATCCGTCACCCCATCCTCGAACCAGCAGATCATCCCCGCCGAGACACCCGCGAGCACGATCCCCGCATTCCACGCACGCCGCAGCGCACGGTCCACCCCGTGGATCCGCCACACCGCCAGCATGTTCGCCGTGTTCCCCCCGCCGACGTAGATCACATCCTGCGCAAGCAGTTGCTCCGCGATGCTGTCTCGTTTCGTCTCCATCCGGAACAGCGCCAGGTGGCTCGCCCGCGCCCGCTCGGGCGTAAACGCCGCGTAGAACTTCTCGATCGCCGCCACGCTGTCCCCGCTGGCCGTCGCCACGAAGCACACCCGCGGCAACCCCCGAGACCCTGCGCTCGCCTGCGCCAGCACGTAGTCATCCAGCGCGGACCGCTCGGTCTCCATCAGGAATCCGCCCCCGCCCAGCGCCACGATGTGCCGAGTGCTCATGGCCGCGAACGATACCACGGCCTTGTCCGCCGTTCACGCCGTCATCACCGCCAGCCCGTCCCTGATCTCCCGCAGCGCTTCAAGATGCGCCGCCGTCCAGGCGGGCAACGCCCCCGCCGCCGCGTGCTCGTGCGCCCCCGGCCGCTCGTCCCCCAGCCCCGCGGTCCTCGAAGCCCGCACGCGATCCATGATCTGCTCCCGGATCTGCGCGGCGTTGGTCACCCCCTCGATCACTCCCGTGTGCAGGTTGCTCTCGCCCCCGTGCCCCGGACGCCCCGCCCCCCCACCGCCGCCGGCCGTTTCGATCACCACGTTGGCGATCCCGAAGTACCGCTGCAGCGGCCCCTGGCTGAGCACCACGTTCTGGATGTTCTCGAACGTGATCGTCGACTCCCGGATCACCCACACCCCCCGCCGGATCCGGATGCTCCGATCGCTCAGCACGTACCACGTTGTGTCGTACTTGAGGTGGATCGCCACGTACGCGATCACGTCCGGGACCACCGCGATCGCCAGCGCCGGCAGCGCCAGAAACATGCCCAGCACCGGCATCACCGCCGACAGCGCCAGCCACCCCACCAGGATCCCGATGTCCGGCCACCACACCAGGATCCAGAAGATCGTCTTGAGGTACCTGAGGTACCCCTCCGACGGCCGCATCGTCGTCAGCTCCTCGCGGTGCGGCAGCGTCGGAGGTTCTGTCGGCACGCAGAACCAGTCCACCAGCAAACGCCAGAGGCCGCGGTAGATCCACCGGGCTGCGGGGAGGTTCTGGCTCACGGACGGCCCTCCATCCGCGAGCGCAGAGCCGAGACCTGGTCCCGGATCTCCCGCAGCAGCACGAGCGCCTCGTCCGCGCCCGCCGGCCCCGCGCCCTGCGTCGCCGCGCCCGCCGCCCCGCCCGCGATCGCCTCGCCCTTGGCTCCGCGCATCTTCATGTACAGGTAATCCCGCAGCGAGTCGTACTCGAGCACCCCCTCGATCTGCATCTCCGGCCCCGACCCGCCCGACGCCGTCTGCACCGACACGGTCGCCAGCCCCATCCACCGCTGGATGATGTTCCGCGTCAGGTGAATGTCCTGGATCCGCCGGTACGTCAGGTTGATCTCGCGGCGGAAGAGGATCCCCCACGACATCCGGATACCTTCCTCATCGAACTGGTACTTGAGCGTGTGGTACTTGAAGTAATGGACGAGGAAGACCACCGGATAGGCGATCAGCGTCGGAAGGCAGATGATCGCGTAGTACGTCAGCAGCGCCGGCACCGGCCGGGTGCACTCCGCGGGATTGAAACGGTCACCGGGCCCAACCCTCCCGCCGTCCGACGCTGTTTCGTTCGCCGACATGTCGGCCGAGTCTAACCGAAGGCCCGCGCCGCCGCGCGGCAATCCAGGGATGACTCGGGCGTTCTGAAATCAGGCACACCACGTACCCAAGGAACCAGGCGATGCGCCCCCGATCCTACCCCTGGCCAATCCCCACCCTGTTCGCCGCGATTCTCGGGCCCTGGCTCGCCCCCGCCACGCTCGCGCAGTCCCCTACAGCCGCCCCCACAGCCGCTCCGGCGACCCCGGCCCAGCCCGCCCCCGGCATCCTCGAATTCGCGACCCCCGGCCCGTTCACCGTCAAGGTCATCGATGAGACCTGGACCGACCCGGCCCGCGCCCGCGCGATCCCCGTCCGCATCTACATCCCCGAACGCGCGGGTGCGAGTGCCACCGGCCTGAGTGCCACTGGCAGCTCGCTGCCGGTGCGATCCACCAGCCGCACGCAGAACTCGAGCGACCCAGGCAACAGTCTCCTCCCTCTCATCATCTTCTCCCACGGCCTGGGCGGCTCCGGCCGCAACTACCGCTACTTCGGTGAGCACATGGCAAGCCGCGGCTTCATCGTGATCGCTCCCACCCACCCCGGCAGCGACACCGCCGCCCTCCGCGACTACATCAAGAAACACGGCGGCATGGGTTCGGGCTCCACCGGCTGGCTGCAATCGAGCATCAACGATCCCGACAACCTCCTCAACCGCCCCAAGGACACCACCTTCATCATCGACCAGGCGCTCGCCGGCACGCGCGACGCGATCAAGGGCCGCATCGATGCCTCCCGCATCGGCGTCGCCGGCCACTCCTTTGGCGCCTACACCGCCATGGCGATCGGCGGAATGACCATCGACCTGCCGCCAACCCTCAAGGGCGCGGACAAGGGCGGCACCGGCGTCTCCTTCCGCGATGCTCGCGTGAAGGCGATCCTCCCCATGTCGCCCGAAGGCCCGGGAACCATGGGCATCACCGCCGCATCCTGGGACCACATGGCCGCGCCGGTGCTCTACCTGACGGGCACGAAGGACTACGGCTCGGGCGGCAGATCCGCAGGCTGGCGCCGCGCTGCGTTCGACCACACCACCACCGCCGACGCCTGCCTGGTCGTCCTCACCGATGCCACCCACATGACCTTCGGCCGCGGAGCCGGCGGGGCCCGGGCAGAACAGGCAGCCACGCCCGGGGCTCCCGAGCAACCGGCCGCGAAGCCACCCGCCCACGAAGGCCTCCGCGAACGCATCCGCGATCGCCTGCAGAAGAACGCGGACCAGAACACCGCCCCGGATGCCGGCCACGACTACACGACGATGATCGATGCCCTTTGCGCTTCGTTCTTCGAGGCAAGGCTCAACCAGGATGCCGGGGCAACGGCGGCGATCGCATCGTTCTTCGCGCCCGGCCATCCCGCCCGAGCCGACTGCACCGCCGAATCGCACGCCGCGGCAAAGTAGGCTGTTCGGGGCCAACAACGAGATGCACGCGAAGATGCTCGGGCAACTCCGTCACTCTCACACATTGAACAGGAAGTGGCACACATCCGCATCGTGCATGATGTAGTCCTTCCCTTCGATCCGCATCTTCCCCGCCTCCTTGATCGCCTTCTCCGTCTTGTACTGCTCCAGGTCCGCGACCGAGTAGATCTCCGCGCGAATGAACCCCTTCTCGAAGTCCGTGTGGATCACACCCGCCGCCTGCGGCGCGGTCGACCCGATCGGAACCGTCCACGCCCGGATCTCCTTCGGCCCCGCCGTGTAGAAGCTCTGCAGGCCCAGCAGCTTGTACGCCGACCGCGCCAGGCGGTTCAGCGCCGGCTCCTCCATCCCCATCGACCGGAGCATCTCCAGCTTGTCCTCGTCGGAGAGCTCGGCCAGCTCGCTCTCGATCTTCGCGCAGATCGCCACCACCTCCGCGCCTTCCTTTGCCGCGTGCTCGCGCACCCTCTGGGCCAGCGGGCCCTTGCCGTTCACATCCTCCTCGTCCACGTTCATCACGTAGAGCACCCGCTTGGAGGTGATCAGCCCCAGCCCCTTGAGCGCCTTGGCCTGCTCGTGGTCATCGAACCGGATCGACCGCGCCGGCTTGCCCGCATCCAGCACCGGCGCCAGGGCCTTGAGCACCGCGTACCGCGCCACCGATTCCTTGTCCCCGCCCTTGGCGGCCCGCTCGGCCTTGCCGATCGCCCCCGTCACCGTCTCCTGGTCGGCCAGCACCAGCTCCGTGTTGATGATGTCGATGTCACGCAAGGGATCGACCGTCCCCTCCACGTGCGTGATGTCCTCACCCCCCGGCGCCTTCACGAAACACCGCACCACCTGCAGGATCGCATCCACCTCCCGGATGTGCGACAGGAACTTGTTCCCCAGCCCCTCCCCCTCGCTCGCACCCTTGACGATCCCCGCGATGTCCACCAGCCGCAGCATCGCCGGCACGATCTTCTGCGATTCGATCAGCCTCCGGATGATCCCCAGCCGCTCGTCGGGGATCGGCACCACCCCGATGTTCGGCTCGATGGTCGCGAACGGGTAGTTGGCCGCCAGCGCCCCCGCCTTGGTCAAGGCGTTGAACAGCGTGCTCTTGCCGACGTTGGGCAGACCGACAATCCCGGCTTCCATGTTCGCCGTCTCCTGATGAACCCCGAACCGAAATCTTGGGGGCGATTCTATCCCCACCCCGACCCCTTCCCCCGCTTCCCTCATCCTATTTGCACGTGAGTCGACCCGGGCGCCGCGCTGCCGCCTCCGAGCCCCGGAGGCAGACCCACGCGCAGCGCCATCTTCGAACGGCCGCGATCCCGCCGCCGTGCATCTCGGGCGGCGGCAACGACATCCGCGCCGCCGGCCTCAAGGCTGACCGAATCCCATCAACAAGCAGATCGACATGGGCGAGTGTTTCAATCCGGCAACTCCGATCCTCGACTTCAACGGCTTCAACGACGTCTACTTCAATCCCAGGAAGAACGAGAACGTCGGCCAGGGCGCCGACCCTGATCTGTTCATGTTCTGGGACAAGGTCCACCCCACCGCCAAGATCCACCAGCTCATCGGCGAGAAGGCCTACGCCCTGGTCTGGGTCCCCGAGCCCGCCTCGATCTGGCTCGTGATCACGCTCTCCGCCGCGTGCCGCCGCCGCCCGGCCTGACAAGCGCCCGCGACGGCCGCACAGGACATGATCTCCTGTGCCGCACTCACAAGCTGTACGGTGGCGGTGTTACATTGCGCACGTGAAACAGTCCGCACGCACTCGCCCCGCTTATGAATATCCGCGAATACAGAGGACGACCTCCGCTGGCCTACCGAATTTCGGCTTGACGCGCCGCTCACCTCCCGGTACGGTGCTTCGGCGAGCGCGATGCCACGCCATCGGCTCGCCGAAGTGGGCCGGCGCCTCCGGCGGTGCAATGCCGCCGAAACACGCGACGGTCGGCCCGCGGAAGTGACACATCAAGCCCAAAGGAGTGCGAGAAATGCGCCACGCCACGCGCCCGCCATCGGCCCCTTCCTCGACGCGTCCCACCTCCGGTCGCGCAGGCTTCCACTCCCTCGACGCCCTCGAATCCCGCACGCTCCTCTCCACCGCGTTCGCCTACGCGGGGCTGGAGTACCACGAAGGGTCGAGCCTCCCCGCGATCGTCTTCGGGCAAGGCTCGCGCGCCGATGACGGCACGCTCACCGGAGCCACCAACACCGCCAGCCTCGCCGGCGGGCTCCAGACCGCGGGCATCGACCTCGCTTCCATTGCCTTCGACAGCGACGGCTCCATGTCCCTGGCCTTCGGCAACCTCTCCTCGGTGCTCGGATCCTCCGGCGCCGATTTCCGCTCCAGCGCCGGCTACCCCATCGGCTACTTCGCCGGCGATGTCCCCGACGTCACCAACAACACCTTCCACGGCTCGTTCTCGCGCTACTTCGTCGAACAATCCGCCGGCGTCCGCCGCTGGGACGCCCTGGGCACCAACTCCTCCGACTACCGCTCCAACCAGTTCCGCGCCGTGGTCATCCGCGAGTCGGGCGCCCAGCTGGTCGAGGGGTTCATCACGTTCACATACCCCGCCGAGCACAACATCCAGACCAACCCCCTGGCCCCCACCGCGGCGACCATCACCCTGGGGGACCTGGTCCTCCAGCGCACCATCCAGTCCGTCGACGCCGACGGCACGCTCCACTTTGCCACCGGCGACCTGCTGTACATCAGCTCGGTCCGCGACGCCCTCGCCCCCGACGGCACCGACGGCTCCGGCGGCACCATGGCCTCCCTCATGTACGTCGACCCCGACGGCGGCGACGGCGTGATCGCCGTCGGAATCGGCGGCCGCCGCGGCCCCACGACCTTCAACGACAACCGCGCCCTGGCGGGCGTCTTCCGCGGCTCGGTCCAGGTCGACACCACCTACTCCCGCGCCTTCTTCGGCCTCTCGGCCGATCCCGATGCCGGGCCCGCCACCGCCCAGGTCGCCGTCACCCTGCTCGCCGACGGCTCGTACAGGATCTACCACGGCTCGGAGTTCGGCTCCTCGAGCGATCCCGTCGCCTTCGCGACCGGCCACTGGCGCGTCATGACCACCTACTACACCTTCGAAGAGTTCACCGACATCCACGATGGCACCGTCCAGCTCATCGACGATCTCAGCGGCAACGCCGCCCTCTTCCAGCTCAACGGCGGCGGCTCGCTCACCGCCCGCTGGGTCATCACCTCCGGCAACATCCAGGACGAGGTCATGGGCGAGATCTCCTCCTACAACGAGCCCTGGCGCTACAGCAGCATGACCCTCCGCCAGGTCGACCTCGACGCCAACGGCCACCCCCAGGCCTACATGCACCGCAAGGACATGTACGACAGCTGGGCCGACCGCTGGACCAAGATCGACCTGATCGCCGCCGCCGGCGGCTCCCGCCTCACCCAGGTCTTCTCCTTCGGGTCCACCCAGACCCAGTACAACCCGGTCGCCCACGTGTACGGCATCAACCCCGGCGCGTTCGTCGTCGGCATCGACATCAACGGCCACACCGTCGCCTACGAGCACCTCACCAACGGTCGCTGGGTCTACAAGGACCTCACCAACGATCTCCTGGGCGGCCACACCCTCGTCTCCGACATCGCCGCCGGCGCCATGTTCGCCCACAACTACCGGTACGGCGTCAGCGGCCTCTACTCGAACACCGACCAGATCAACGCCCCCCTGCTCACCGGCATCACCGACGAGGGGCACCGCCTGCTCATCTACCCCTGGATGAACACCGGCACCGGCATCAACCAGTCCTACTGGAGCACCATCGACCTCACCAGCGTGCTCGCCACCGCCGGCCTCACCGAACCCGAGATGGCCCACGACTCCATCACCACCCTCAGCACCAACTGGGGCGAGGTCGCCGTCATGGGCGTCGACTCCCAGGGACACATCCAGACCGTCTGGACCGCCCCCAACGCCGGGTGGTTCGTCGACGACATCACGCCCGCCTCCACCCCCGCGCTCGCCGGCCCCATCTTCGTCCTCCCCGGCTTCGGCCGCATCGACCTGTTCGCCAAGAGCACCCTCAACAACCTCGTCCACCTCGAGGTGGGCACCCAGACCGGCTGGCTCTGGAGCTCCCTCGACGTCACGCAGCTGCTCAGCGGACCCACGATCACGCAGAACCTCGTCGGCCTCTTCCGCACGGACCAGACCCTCATGGCCTCCGGCGGCATCGACTCCAGCGGCGGCACCACGCTCTACTACGCCGCCCAGAGCAACGGCGCCCTGTGGCGCTATGCGACCATCTCCGATTCGATCGCCGCCGAGCAGCGGCCCGTCTCCCTCAGCTCCGCCGAGGCCATCAACGACTTCGCGTTCGACACCAACCTGAACACCGTCAAGGGCTACACCCGCATGTGCGTCTTCGGCAAGAACACCCAGGGCGAGCTTGTCACTCTCACCTGGCCCACCGGCGACATCGACGCATGGAGCCTCATCAACCTGTCCGCCACCGCCCACGTGTACGCCTAGACCGCCCGCGGGTACCGGTTCGAGAGCCCGAAAACGCCGGGGAACCGCCGCGACCGGGGAAACCACCGTTACCCGGCCGACCGTTGATCTCGCGGAACCTTCCCGCGTACCCGCGGCGCCGGCGCGCCCATAGGCTATTCGGACCGGATTCCTCCCTGCTCGAACCACCAGGAAGGTCGGCATGACACGCCTCCCCGCCCCCGTATCCACCCGCTCGCCCGCCCCGGCGGTGCGCTCGTCCCGGCGCCGTCCCGGATCGGCCTGCGCACTCGAGCCCCTGGAGCCCCGCCGCATCCTCTCCACCAGCTTCGCCTACGCGGGGGTGCAGTACCCCGCGACCGAGAGCAGCGGCTACGCGATCGTCTACGGAATCGGCGTGCGCGACGCCGGCGGCGCGGTCACCGGCATGCGCAACCTCATCAACGCGGCCGGCCAGAGCTCCTCGGGCGGCATCGACATCTCCACCATGGAATTCGGACCCGGCGGCGGCATGAGCCTGACCGACACCGCGGGGATCTACACCGTCGCCCCCTTCGGCGCCGACTTCCGCATGAGCTCCGGGTACCCCATCGGCTTCTTCTCCGTCCAGCCGCAGCAGAGCGCCGGCGACACGGGCAAGCTCACCCGCTTCTTCATCGAGCAGCGCACCCGGAACCTCGTCTGGAGCAACCGGTACACGCTCTCGGTGACCCAGCTCACCGATCACGGGCTGGAGAACACCACCGCGACCATCCTGTTCCAGTTCCAGCACGCCCTCGACACGCCCTGGCCCGTCTCTCCGCCCCTGAGCTGCGACATCTCGTTCACCGGCGGCGGCGTGTTCCATCGCACGGTCACCAACGCCTCGGCCGATGGCACCCTCACCCTCGACTCCGGCGAGCTGCTGGCCTTCACCAACAACTCCAACCCCTACCAGTACGATGATGTCGACGGACTCTCGACCTTCAACACCGCGTCGGACCTGCTCTACATCGACCCCGACGCCTCCGACGGCGTCGTGGGCGTTGGCGTCGGCTCCGAGGCGATCGCCACCGGCGCGGCCGGCGCGCTCGGCGGCGTCTACCGCGGTTCGGTCATCCCCGCCTCGCCCCTGTCGGCCGAGTTCTTCGGCGCCGAGTCCTCGCTCGACCATCCCCTCTCGGCCGACTTTGTCCTCACGATGAGCGAGGACCAGTCCTTCAACCTCTACCGCGCCGCCGACTACTTCACCTCCCAGAAGCCCATCCTCCGCGCCGGAACCTGGAGCCTCGACTACACCGGCGGCACCGTCTTCCTGGTCGACTCGGCCGGCGGCCAGACCGCCAACTTCCGCATCGGCGAGGCCCGGTCCCTCACCGCAATCTCCGTGATCGCCGCCGATCACCAGTCCTACGCCGCCGTCACCGGAACCCTGAGCCAGTACGTCGGCACCTTTGAGGAGAAGTACGGCGCCGCGCGCGAGGTCCTCCTCGACCCGGCCGGGCACCCGCACGTCTACAGCTGGCTCTTTGACTCGTCGGGCTCGACCACCACCGAAGTATGGGCGACCTTCGACCTGCTCGCCCGCGCCGGGGGCAACCCCCTGCGCACCGCCCAGGTCATCACCCACCCCACCAACGCCTTCACCACCTCCCCGACCAACATCGCACGCTACCGCGACATGATCGCCGGCATCGACACGGTCGGCCACGCCGTCGTCTACGAACGCTCCTACGGCGGCGACTGGCGCTACCGCGACATCACCGCCGAGACCGGCGGCCCCGAGATCACCGCCGATTCCCTTGATTTCCGCATCTGGCGCCGCGACGCCTACTTTGTCGAGCCCGCGCCCTACAACCTCGCCGTCGCCCTGCCCATCCACGAAGTCCTCGTGCTCGCCGGCCAGGATGCGCAGGACCACTGGATCCTCTACTACCCCTCCATCGACTACACCGTCGGCCAGTACGACTACTACCCCAAGCTCGCCTGGAACAGCGGGGACATCACCGCCCACCTCCAGTCCCTCAACGACCCGTCGCCCGACTTCTCCGGCGGCTCGGTTTCCGGCTTCACATCCCCCTGGGGCTCGATCAACATCGTCGGACTCAACGGCCAGGGCGAGGTCGAAGCCCTCTGGACCTCCCCGGGCTCGGAGTGGCACGTCAACAACCTCAGCCAGGCCGCCGGCACCACCAACGCCTTTGTC
This sequence comes from Phycisphaerales bacterium, assembly GCA_044221545.1. Classification (GTDB taxonomy): domain Bacteria; phylum Planctomycetota; class Phycisphaerae; order Phycisphaerales; family UBA1924; genus JAEUJB01. The sequence continues at coordinate 121,163 of JBGAOZ010000008.1, read as the reverse complement.
GGCGCGCTGGCCCCCTACTGGACCACCTGGTACGCCCTCAACGTCTCGGGCCTCGACGCCCAGGGCCACATCAACGTCCTGTGGTGGACGCCTTCCACCGGCCAGTGGATCGCCAGCGACCTGACCGGCTCCTTCGGCCTGGCCCCGCTGGCGACCCAGCCGCCCAGCGGCGCGCCCGCCAGGCTCTTCACCATCATCAACCACGACTACTCGGCGATGGCGATCGGCGGGTTCGACTCGCGCGGGCACCTGGTCACCTACTGGTGGACCGTGGGACAGTCCGACTGGCAGCTGCGGGACATCACGCCCAGCGTGCCCGATGCCGACCTGCCCGTCAGCATCGACCACGGCGAGTACTACCCCAGGACCAACCTCTTCCTCACCGACCAGTCCGCGTGGGCGATCAACTCCGAAGGCGATGTCGTCCGGTCACGCTGGACCGATATTCACGGGGATGTTTGGACCTACGAGAACATCACCGACCGGTCGCTGCTCCAGGACTGATCGGGCCGGTGCCTCCTGCGGCACGCCGCGTGACGCGATCCCCGCGGTGCACTATTCTCCGCCGATGCCCGCCCCCGCCCTGCTCTTCTCGCCGCTGCTCACCGAGTTCTGCATCCCCCACGCCTTCACCACGCGCGCCGGCGGCGTCTCGCCGGCGCCGTTCGACTCGCTGAACTTCGGCAACCCCATGGACCTCCCGCCGCACATCGCGCGGGACCCGATCGCCAACATCAAAGGGAACTTTCGCCGCGTGCTCGATACAATCGGCACGCCCGACCGCGAGGTGGTCGAGGTCTACCAGATCCACAGCAACATCGCCAAGGTCTTCCACCCCGGCCAGCCGTCGCGCCAGCGCAGGGCCGCCCTCGCTCACGAACCGCCCGACGAGGAATTCGATTTCAAGGCCGATGCGCTGATCACCGCCGATCCCGCCCGCATGCTCGCCGTCCGGGTCGCCGACTGCTGCCCCATCCTGCTCGCGACCCCCGACGGCTCCACGGTCGCCGCCGTCCACGCCGGCTGGCGCGGCGTGGTCTCCAACATCCTTGATTCTGCAGTGAATGCGATGCAGGAACTCACCGGCCCCGCGCCTCCCCGATCTCGTGGCACAGGCGTCCCGCCTGTGTCTGCCCCATCTACGTGCCCAGCCCCCCTGCTCGCCGCGATCGGCCCGTGCATCGGCCCCGCCCAGTTCGAAGTCGGCCCCGAGGTTGCCGAGCAGTTCGAATCCTCCTTCGGCAACCGTGACCACATTCTCCTCCACCCCGACCCGGCGGCGAGCCGCGCCGGCAAGGCTTTCATCAACCTCAAATCCGCCCTGCGGGCGCAGCTCCTGGCCCTGGGCATCACCCGCATCGACACCATCGAGGGCTGCACCGCCTCCGAGCCCGCGCGGTTCTTCTCCCACCGCCGCGATCGAGGCATCACCGGCCGCATGATCGGTCTCATCGGTCCGCGCGCCTGAAGCCGCTCCAGACCCCAAAGCCCACCGAACACCGGGCCAGCTCGTCATCAGCCGCGAGACACTTCGACCGTGCCCGGTCAAGCACAATTCCGCTCGATGACCGTCCGTGTGCGCGCCAAGGCCCACAAACTCGCACAAAGAGTGCTATGCACTACGATGGCCCAGGATCGATTCCGACCGCGCTCCCGGGCCCCGCAGGACCTCCCCGGATCCTGCCCCGCAGCGAGGCGTTAAAGCCAAATGCAAGCAAATCGCTTTCCGCGCGCACAGATGCGGTCATCCACGCGCGCACGCCTCGCCGAGAGATTCCCGAACGCACAATCGAGATCGTGTGATCCGCTCAATCAACCGCTGCAACAGGCTCCGGAAGCGCGCTCCCCTTGTTCGCCCCGCCCCCCGGCAGCTTCAGCATCCGATCGATCGCCAGCAGCGCGAGCTTCCGCACCTGCGGGTGTACCTTGATCTGGTTGACCACCTTCGGCGCACCGTTTTTGGAGTGAGCCCCAGCCAGGTTGTCCAGCACCCAGAGCAGGTGCGGCTCATCGATGCGGTACATCGTCGTGCACAGGCACTGGCACTCGCTCAGGATCCGCACGAAAACGCCGCGCTGGGCGGCCACGCGCACCAGGCGCGACACGAGGTGGAATTCCGTCCCGATCGCCCATCTCGAGCCGGGTTTGGCTTCACGGATGGTCTTGATGATGAACTCCGTCGAGCCCGCCATGTCCGCCTTGTCCACCACTTCCTTGCAGCACTCGGGATGCACGAGGATCTTGAACGGTTCGGGCGCGGGTTTGTCCTCGGCGGGCGCAGCAGCGCGGTCTGCCTCACTCAATGCCCGGATCTGGTCGCAGTGCTCCGGCCTGAACAGCTTGTGCACCGAGCAGTGCCCCGCCCACAGGATCACATCCGATCGCAGCAGCTGCTCGGGCGTCGCCCCGCCCAGCGCTTCACCCTTTCGCGCCAGCCGCGGGTCGTAGACGCACGTGCGCTCGCCAACATCGATCCCGAACGAAGCCGCCGTGTTCCGCCCCAAATGCTGGTCGGGCAGAAACAGCACCTTCACACCCTCGTCGGTGTCGATGCCCTTCTTGTTTGAGCTTTGCCGCTTTTGGCTTTGCTGTTTTTGGCTCTGCTGATTTCCTCTGGCCCACTCGAACACCGCGCGCGCGTTCGAACTCGTGCAGCACGCCCCGCCGTGCTCGCCGACGAACGCCTTGATCGCCGCCGATGAGTTCACGTACGTCACCGGCACGATCCGGCCGTTCCACCCCTGCGCTTTGAGACTCTTGTGGATCTCCTCCCACGCCTGCACGGTGTCATCGTACTGGGCCATGTCAGCCATCGAGCAGCCCGCGGACAGGTCCGGCAGGATCACCGCGACCTCATCGGGCGAGAGCATGTCGGCGGTCTCGGCCATGAAGTGCACGCCGCAGAAGATGATCCACTTCACCGGCCGGTCGGCGGGCCGCTCAACCGCGAGCCTGGCCGCCGCCTGCGAGAGCTTGAGCGAATCGCCCGTGATGTCGGCGTGGCGGATGACCTCGTCGGTCTGGTAGTGGTGGCCGAGGATGACCAGGGCATCGCCGAGTTCGGCCCTGCGCGCGGCGATCCGCGCGGCCAGTTCGGATGGCGGCAGCGTGTGGTAGACCTCGGGGAGTGAAGGCTGCCAGAGCAAACCGGGTTCCTTTCGGGAGTACGTTCCCTCGGTGCGATCATAGTTCCGCGACGGCCGGGCCGACCGGCGGACCCGGCCCGTCCCTCTATACGATGGGGGATGCGGATCCCTGTTTCGGGCGGCGAGCTGGCGTGCGAGCTCCTCGGATCGGGAGAGCCGGTCATATTCGCGCACGGCTTCCCGATCTCGGGCCTGATGTGGATGCACACCGCCGCGCACCTGCCCGCGGGCTTCCGCGGGATCGTGCCCGACCTGCGCGGCCACGGCCGCAGCAGCGTGTCGCCCACGCTCTCGATCGCGCGGCTCGCCGACGACCTGATCGAGGTGCTGGACGTGCTCGCGCCCGGAAAGCCGGCGATCTTCGTGGGCCTGTCGCTGGGGGGCATCGTCTGCTTTGATCTCTGGCGGCGGCACGCCGGCCGCGTGCGGGCGCTGGTGCTCACGTGCACGCGGGCCAATCCGGAGTCACCCGAGGGGATCGTGCGCCGCCGGGCGCTGGCGGCCCAGGCGCTGCGCGAGGGCAGCGCGCCCTTGGTCGATGCCATGGTCCAGCAGGTCTTCGCGCCGACGTTCGACCCCGCGCTGCGGGCCTTCTGGCGGGGCGTGATGCTCGCGACCCCCGCCACCACGCTCGCCGCCGCGTCGCTGGCCCTCGCCGATCGCCCGGATTCGTTGCCCACGCTCCCCACCATCACCTGCCCCACGCTCGTGATCGCCGGGGCGCAGGATGTGATCAGCACGCCGCAGACGCTGCAGGACATCCATGCACGCATCCCCGGCTCCCGGCTGGTCACGATCCCGGCGTGCGGGCACGTTCCGCCCGTCGAGCAGCCCCTGGCGTATTCCGCGGCGATCAACGGGTTCCTGTCCACGCTCTGATCGCGCTCCGGAGGACCACGATGACCACGAAGCCGCCCGACCTGGTCGCCGCGCTGACCGCGAGCTTCCGCCACACCAAGGAGCTGGCCGACCGTGCGATCGCCCAGCTCCCCGACGAGAAGCTCCACGTCCCGCTCGATCCCAACACCAACTCGATCGATGTGATCATGAAGCACATCGCGGGCAATCTCCGCTCGCGCTGGACCGATTTCCTCGCCTCCGACGGCGAGAAACCCACGCGCGACCGCGACGGTGAGTTCACGCCCTCGCGGCGATCCCGGGCCGAGTCGCTGGCCGACTGGGAGTCGGGATGGCGGGCGCTGTTTGACACGCTGGGCACGCTGGCGGAGCAGGACCTGGCACGGACCGTGGCGATCCGCGGGGAGCCGCACTCGGTCCCGCTCGCGGCGTGCCGGTCCCTGGCCCACTGCGGGTACCACGCCGGACAGATTGTGATGATCGCCCGCATCGTCGCCGGGGAGCGATGGCAGACCATCACCGTCCCGCGCGGCGGTTCCAGGGAGCACAACCAGAAGACCTGGGGCACCTCTCAGTACGACAAGACACCTCTCCGCGGCGAGAATCCCAACTAGAAGAGGGCGGTCGGGCCGGGAGCGCGGGCCGGTTTGCTCCCTTGGAGGCATTCCACCGGGCCGCCGCAACCGGACGGATCCAACCCCGAATAATCCTCCATGCCCTGCCTGCTGGTCGCGATCGCCCTGTTTCTCCCGCGAGCCGCCATCGTGCTGCTGGTGATCTTCTCGGATTACATCGGCCGGGCGTACCACGGCATCATCTGGCCGCTGCTGGGGTTCTTCCTGATGCCGTACACCACGCTGACGTACGCGTGGGCGATCAACTCGACGGGGAAGGTCGAGGGGCTGCACCTGGTGGTGCTGGTGATCGCGGTGCTGGCCGACCTGGGCGTGATCGGCGGGGGCGGCAAGCGGTTCAGCGACTCGGGGCGCCGGAACGTGCGCGTCCGGGTGTGAGTCCGGCCTGGAACCGCGCACGCGCCGAGTTCCGGACGGCACGACCCACCGCCCCCCAGTTCGATTCCACAATTCTCGGATCCGCCGCTGCAAGGTCGTGTTCCATCTCCCGCACAGATGGTGGAAGTCATCCATACAGAGGAGATTGGACCATGGACACGACCTTTGACCGAATCCGGCCGCTGGCGCTCCTGGCGACCCTGGCGATCCCGACGGTTGCGAGCGCCCGGCCGCTGCAGCTCATGAACTTCGAAGGGATGCAGGATGCCGAGCCCGTGGACCAGTATTACAACGGGGGCACGGGCGGGTTCGGCTCGCTCGGCGGGCTGAACCTGGGCGTCACGTTCGGGGCCAACGGCCTGTGCGGCGTGGACAACGATGTCACGGGCAACACGACGATCGGCGGGGACACCGCCAACGAACCGTCGGGCGCGGGTTCGCTCTACTGGTTCGGCACGACCCCCACGGTAACGGGGATCATGAACGTGCTGGGCGGCTTCTCCGGCTCGTTCTCGACCAAGTACTCAGCGCTGGTCCCGGCGACCATGACGATCCACCCCGGGCTCAACGGTTCCGGACCCGCCCTGGCCACGCTCAATCTCGCGTACACGCCCGAGATCAATCCGGGCGATCCCAACGGCACGTACAACACCTGGGCCCTGGCGTCGATCTCGTTCAACGGGGTCGCAAGGTCGGTGGTCTACCACGGCGTGCCGTTCGAGGTCCGGTTCGACGATTGCATCGCCGGTGTGCCGTCCCCGGGCTCGGGGGCGATTCTGGGGCTGGGCGCTCTGGCGATCGCCCGCCGCCGCCGCTGATCGCGATCCGGCTGCCAAACTTCTCTCTCTCCTAGCACGGCGACCGCCCCGAGGGCGGTCGCGGTGTTTTTGCGGATCTGTGGGCGCGCGCTGCGGAATCGGCGATTTGAGGATATGTGGATCCGTTTCTGGACGGGTACGGATAGACCGTTGCTTCATGGAGCGCGGGGGGAGCCTGCCTCCATCTATCCCGAGCGGGCGTCGGGGGAGTTTCCTGGCGCCGGTAGCGTGCTCGGAGCGGGCCTGGGTCGCGATTGCCGGCCGTCGGGCGGGGATTCCATACGTTCAAGGGAGAGAGAAAAATGGCGATTCGAAACATTGCGGTGGCATCGGTGCTGTGCGCGGCGGCGGCGTGCGCAACGGCGGGCGAGTTGACGTTCGAGGGGCTGCCGATTGGCTCGGTGGGCGGGCCCCTGGTCCTCTCGGACGACGGCGTGACGGTGACGATCAGTTCGTTCGGGCTGACGGTGCGCGACTTCAACATCTCGCCCTTCCCGCACTCGACCTTGATCCACCCGGGCGACTTCACCAGCGCGATGACCCTCGAGTTCACGCCGGGGGTCCGGGAAGTGAGCTTCGAGAACTACATCTACGGCTTCTACACGGGCGAGGTCGACCTGTTCAAGGTGCAGGCGTTTGACGCCTCCAACAACCTGGTCGATTCGTTCAGCGGGGGCGGCCAGTACATCGGGGTCGCGGCCGGCCCCGGCGAAGGCGACATCGCCCGCGTGGTGATCGACGATGTGATGATCAATGATCAGGAAACCGGTTACCAGGTCGACAATATCAGATTCGACGATGTCCCGGCCCCGGCCGCCTCGCTCCTGGCCCTCGCGCCTTTGGCGATGGCCCGCCGCCGCCGCTGAGTTCGGGCCGCTCCGGGTACGAATCTCAGAATGTCCATCGCGCCGCCCCGCACCCGCGGGGCGGTTTTTCATTGACCGGAGGCTCAGACTCGCGCGCCGAGGGCCTGGGAACTGCGTTGGGCCCGGATCGTCCACCTACCATCTTTGGCAATGGCGGCAGCATCCGATCAACCACCGAACATCCGCAACTTCTCGATCATCGCCCACATCGACCACGGCAAGTCCACGCTCGCCGACCGGCTCTTGCAGGCGACCAACGCCGTTTCCGCGCGCGAAGCCAAGGAGCAGATCCTGGATTCGATGGACATCGAGCGTGAGCGGGGCATCACGATCAAGGCCTCGGCGGTGACGGTTTACCACCGGCACAAGCCCGGGACCAAGACCGACGAGCTGGAGCTGGACTACGAGGCGCCGGCCGAGGATGCCGCGCCGGCCGCGCACAGGCCCAAGAAGGGGGAGGCCCCCGAGGCGCACGGCGAGCTGTTCATGCTGAACTTCATCGACACGCCCGGGCATGTCGATTTCAACTACGAGGTCTCGCGCGCCCTCAAGGCGTGCGAGGGGGCGATCCTGGTGGTGGACGCGACCCAGGGCGTGCAGGCCCAGACGCTGGTGAACGCGTACCTGGCGGTCAACGAGAACCTGACGATCGTGCCGGTGATCAACAAGATCGACCTGCCCTCGGCGCGCACTCTCGACGTCGCGGAGGAGATCGAGCAGACGCTGGGGTTCCCGGCGGAGGACTGCCTGCTGGTGTCGGCCAAGTCGGGCATGGGCATCCCGGAGCTGCTCGCGGCGATCTGCGAGCGTTTCCCCGCGCCGCGCCCGCCGGTGACCGACAAGCTGCGGGCGCTGGTCTTCGATGCGGTGTACGACGACTACCGCGGGGTGATCGTGTACGTGAGGGTGTTCGACGGGCGTCTGAAGGTCGGGGACAAGATCCGCATGATGGGCGCGGAGCGCACGTTCCAGGTGACCGAGATCGGGAAGATGACGCCCAAGCCGTACCGGCTGCCCAACGGTGAGATCGGGCCGGGGGAGACGGCGTACGTGGTGGCGGCGATCCGCTCGCTGCGGGACGTGCGGATCGGTGACACGGTGACGCTCGAGCACAACCCGGCGACCGAGGCACTGCCGGGGTACCAGCCGCCGCGGCAGATGGTGTTCTGCGATTTCTACCCGGCGACCACCGAGGACGGGGACGGCGCCGATTTCGAGCAGCTGCGTGACGCGATCGAGAAGCTCTCGCTCAACGATTCGTCGTTCACGTACCAGCCGGTGCACTCCGAGGCGCTGGGGTTCGGGTTCCGGTGCGGGTTCCTGGGGCTGCTGCACATGGACATCGTGCAGGAGCGGCTGGAGCGTGAGGGCGGCGTGCAGATCGTGCAGACGGCGCCGACGGTGTCGTACCACGTCCTGGTGCGGGGCACGGACACGGTGACGGGGGCCAACGGCCAGGCGCTCAAGGCGGTGGACGACAAGAGCCCGTTCTACCGAAACACGCCGGCCGGGAGCCAGCTGCTGGAGGTGCATAACCCCGCGGACCTGCCCAACATGGGGCACATCATCGAGATCAGGGAGCCGGTGTGCAAGGTCGAGGTAATGCTGCCCAAGGAGTACATCGGGGACATCATGAAGCTGTGCCTGGACCGGCGCGGCATCTACAAGAACCAGACCTACGTGTCGGCCTCGCGCGAGATCATCACCTTCGAGGTGCCGCTGGCCGAGATCATCTACGACTTCTTCGACAAGATGAAGGGCCTGACCAGCGGCTACGGCACGATGGACTACGAGGTCATCGAGTACCGCGCCGACAACCTGGTCAAGATGGACACGCTGATCAACGGTGACCCCGTGGAGGCGCTGGCGATTATCGTGCACCGCGACAAGGCCGAGCACCGTGGCCGAAACCTGCTGGTCCGCCTCAAGGAGCAGATCCCCCGCCACCAGTTCGAGATCCCGCTGCAATCGGCCCTGGGCGGCAAGGTGATCGCCCGCGAGACGATCAAGGCCTACCGCAAGGACGTGCTCGCCAAGTGCTACGGCGGCGATGTGTCGCGTAAGCGCAAGCTGCTGGAGAAGCAGAAAGAAGGCAAGAAGCGGATGAAGAACGTGGGGAGCGTGACGATCCCGCAGGAGGCGTTCATGGCGGTGCTGGATCAGGGGGATTAGTTTGGTTGGGCTCAGGCACGGGGCGTGCAGGCACCCCGGCGTGCCTGCACGAGCGCACTGTGGCATCGCTTGTTATGCTGCCGTGATGGATACTGCAACTGTCTGGAACGCTGTTGCGGCAAGCTCTCAGGCATTGACCGGCGATTGCGGAGTCGCCATCTCCATCGCGCTGTACCTGCACAACCTGCGACAACGCGAAGACGCTTGGCTGCAGCAGTTTGGCATCCTGCACGAGCAGTTTTGGAACGACAAGGACATCGCGATGGTTCGTAGTTGGATCGCGAATGACGACGCATACAAGGACATCCGAGATGTCCTCGTAGTCCGGCGGCAGGGTCGAGAGTGTGTCTCGGCAGCGCAATACAAACTGCTCGAGGCGCTTGACAAATTCATGAACCTCCTCATGAGAGCCCATCTTGCAAGAAAAATCAGCAAGTCGCTCGACGAGATGTGGGACCGTCTGTTCTTCGAGTATTGGCTTGACGAGATTCGCGATGCCGAGAAACCCGGTTCGCATCGACAGGAACTGTGCTGGTATGTCCAGACATTCTACTCAGAGTTGTTGAAGCCCTGACAGGCCGGTGGGCATGTGGCATCGAAGTCTGACGGATCGGCCGTGCTATCCAAGTCGCTGCTCGGAGGGACTTTGATGGGTTTTGCCTCCGACCAAGACCGTCGAAGTCTCAAAGCAGGCTTCGATGGCATGGATGGATCCTCACCGGCGGCTCACGGCAATCGGTGACATGGACGACGGCCGCACGACGCCGGATGACGGCCATTGTTCCCCGATCCGGCCAACCCAACGAAAAAACCCCAGGGGCCTGCGCCCCCGGGGTCTGTGTGGAACTCTCTGCGGATCGCGGGACGGTTACGCCCGGCGACGGCGGTTGAACGCCAGGCCGGCCAGACCGACCAGGCCCAGGCTCGCGGGGGCCGGGACGACGCGGCCGGTGATCTCGAGGCTCAGGCTGCCGGGCAGGCGGCTTGTGCTGCCGAAGAATGTCTGGTAGCCGGCGTGGCTGGGGTCGCTGTCGACGCCCGTGCACCAGCCCCACTGGGGGGGGAAGCCCATGTCGGGAACGACCGACACCCAGGCGTCGCCCGTCACCATCGTGGGGATGACGTTCATGCTGTAGTTGGAGGTCGGGTTGCCGAACGGATCGTTGCCCATGGACGTCTCAACGAACGAGCCGGCGGGCACGAACGTGCTGCTGAGCATGGCGCCCGGGGCGTTGCCCGAGTCGCCGAAGATGTTCACCGTGAAGCCGGTGATGTTGCCTGCGGTGGCGGGGTTGAAGTACGAGCCGACGAAGTGGACGTCGGTCACGTCCCAGGTCGCGGCGCCGCTGGTGAAGAACCCGTAGACGGTCGCGAAGTTGCCGAACCCGCTGGCCGTGTCGTTCTGCGACGAGTACGAGTTGCCCGTGCCGTCGTAGGGGTTGGAGTACAGAACATCGGCCTGGGCCGCGCTGGCCAGGGCCGCCGAAGCGATCAGTGCAGAAATCAGCGTCTTCTTCATGTCTCTTGTCCTCTCAGTGTGTTTCGGGTAATTCGCCGCTGCCGGAACGGACAACGGCCGTGGTTCGCACAGAGCTTGCGCCAAGGCACGCCGAATCCCAGCCGGTTCCTTCGTGAACGGCGTTATGAGACATCGCGCACGACCGCCGGCGCGGTTTGTGCCGGCGGCGCGGGCCCCGCGGATCACGGGGCCGGCGGCAGAGCGCGATCGACGCCCCGTCTCCCGCGCGCAACCTCCCCGCCTGACGCCGGCCGCACGGGCCCCATCCACGGGCCCCATCCACGGGCCGGATATGCTTGCGCGGGAGGTTCCATGCCACACTCTCCGTGCATCCTGCTCGCCGCGTGCCTGATCGCGATCGCATCACCGGCGCGGGCCGATGACATCTTCATCCAGGTGCCGCTTCCCCAGATGAAGTTCACCAACGGATCGCTCCCCGTCCCCGAGCCGGCGATGCGTTCGTGGCGGCTGGCAGAGTCCCTGAGCCCGTGCGTGGTGCTCGACGGGCCCGGCGAGGCGTTCCTCACCGACGGTTCGGCCACGGAGTTCGGTTGGCGGATGCAGCGGTTCGAGGGGGAGCGGGCGATCCTGGTTGCCAAGCTCCCCACGGCCGGGCCCATCTCGGGCACGCTCTACGTGCCCGACGCCAAGTGGAGGCAGCTGACGGCGCTGAAGTTCGAGCTCACGCCGGCGGCGGGCGGGTCGGCGAAGGTGTTCTACCACGCCAAGGCCGAGTACTACGAGCACCTGCAGTCCATGGGCGCCCCCGGCGCAGCGCTCTTCCGCCGGGAGGCCGACCTGGCCCACCGCGCGACGGGGGACGACGCCCAGGCGCTCGCCGAGCGCTGGCGGCCCGGCACTGTGGTCGATCTGGACACCACCTACGAGCTGTTCACCGGGGGCCAAGCGCTGAGCGAGAACCTCCAGCTGGACCGCCAGCTCCAGCAGGGACGGCCCGCAGGGCCGGAGGATGTGCTGGTCGACACCTCAACGATCGACGGCATCACGGTCGCGGCGTACGACTGGACCAAGCGGCTCGCGGGGCTGGCCCCGGCGCTGGACCCGCTGGCCTCGGCGATCCCGGCGGACCAGCACGTGATCTTCTTCCCCAGCTTCCAGTCGCTGATGGAGGCGCTGGACACGGTCGGGGAGCAGGGCCTGCCGCTGTACCGGGGCGTGCTGGGGTCGACCGAGGACGGGATGCTCTCGCAGAGGTACCAGCGGCAGCTGTGCCTGCCGCGGACGATCCTCTCGCGGCTGCTGGGGCCCGGAGTGGTGCAGTCGGTGGCGATCACGGGCGGGGACCTGTACTTCCCGACGGGGACGGACATCGCGGTGGTCTTCCAGGCCTCCAACCCCGAGGCGCTGCGGGCGGTGCTGGCGGCGCAGATCACGCTGGCGCAGTCGATGCCGGGGGTCGCGGCCAGGTCAGGCGAGATCGCCGGCGTGAAGTACCAGGGATCGGTCTCGGACGACCGCGCGGTGTGCGCGTACGTCGGGACCTGCGGCGGGTCGGTCGTGGTGACCAATTCGCTCGAGCAGCTGCGGCGCCTGGCGGCCGTGAAGGCCGGGACGGCGCCGGCGATCGCGACGCTCGAGGAATACCGCTTCTTCCGGTCGCGCTACGCGCTGGGGGAGGCGGGGGAGACGGCGCTGGTGTTCATCAGCGACCCGGCGATCCGCCGGTGGTGCGGTCCGCGGTCGCGGATCTCGGCGTCGCGGCGGCTGCGGGCGCTGGCGATCATGTCGGACGTGACGGCAGCGCACATGGGCGAGCTGGTCGCGGGGCTGGGATCGCCCGTGACCGTGCAGGCCGACATGCCGATGCGGACGATCGGGGAGCTGACGCTGACGCCCACGGGGGTGCGGTCGAGCGTGTACGGGGGCATGGGGTTCCTGACGCCGATCTCCGAGCTGGAGGCCGGGAGCGTGACGTCCGACGAGGCGGCGGCATACCAGCGCTGGCGCGACAGCTACCAGCGCAACTGGAGCTGGGCGTTCGACCCGATCGCGATCCGCCTGGGCCTGGAGAAGGGGCGGGTAAGCGCGGACCTTTCGGTGATGCCGCTGATCATGAGCACGCAGTACCGCTCGTGGGCGACGCTGGCGCAGGGCGTGACGATCGCGCCGGACGCGGGAGACCCGCACGACGCGATCCTGCACGGGATCTTCGCGATCAACACGCAGTCGGGGCCGGCGCAGCAGGCGGCGGGCTTTGCGACGATGATGGCCCAGGGTGTGCAGATCGACCCGCTGGGGTGGATGGGCCGCTCGGTGGCGGTGTACGCCGACGCGGACCCGTTCTGGGAGCGGATGCTCAAGTCCGAGGACATCGGCGCGATGTTCGACGCCGAGGGGATCCACATGCCGGTGGCGCTGCACGCGGAGGTCTCCAGCGCGTTGAAGCTGACGGCGTTCCTGGCGTCGGTGCGGGCGTGGATCGAGCAGTCGGCGCCGGGCATGGCGGCGTGGGAGACGCGGACGTACAAGGACCAGGCGTACGTGTGCGTGGGGCTCTCGGAGAAGGCCAAGGCCGAGTCCCGGGGCGGCGGGTTCGACCGCTCGCAGCTGTTCTACGCGGCGACCCCCAGGGCGCTGGTCGTCTCGCTCAACGAGGATGTGCTCAAGCGGGCGATCGATCGGCAGGCCGAGCGCGCCAAGGCGCCGGCCGGGCAGGCGGGCCAACAGGCGGGGGAGCAGGCGGGCCAGACCGGTCCGTGGCTGGGGCAGACGTTCGCAGCGCACGTGAGGCCCGAGGGCGTGTCGCTCTTCCACAGCCTCGACGGTTCGAACGCGCAGGAGTCGGCGCAGCGGGCGGCGTGGCTGAACCTGCCGATCCTCAACGAGTGGAAGCGCCGATTCCCCGACAAGGACCCGGTCGAGGTGCACCGGACGCTGTGGGGTTCGCGGCTGGTGAGCCCGGGCGGGGGCACGTACGCGTGGGACGACGGCCTGAAGATGATGGTCTCGACGTTGTACGGCAGTCCCGCGGCGCCCAGAAAGGGTCCCGACGCGGTCGATCTCTCCAGCGCGTTCCGCGCGGGTGACTTCGGCGTGACGCTGGAGGAGCAGGGGCTGCGGGCCAGGGTGGTCGTGGACCGCCCGGGCAAGTAGCGGCGATCCGGGCGCGGTTGGGCAGCAACATGAAAAAACCGGGGCCCATGCGGGCCCCGGTTCTGTTGATCAACCAGGTCGATCAGCTGCGTCGATGAGCGGTTGGATTACCAGCCGCCGCGGCCGCCGCCGCCGCTGCCGCCGCGACTGCCACCGCCGCCGCCGAAACCGCCGCGGCCACCGCCGCCGCCGCCGAAGCCGCCGCGACCACCGCCGCCGCCTTCGCGGGGCTTGGCCTCGTTGACGGTCAGGTCACGGCCATCGACGTTCTTGCCGCTGAGGGCGGCCATGGCCGCGCGGGCATGCTCGTCGTTGTTGAACTCAACGAAGCCGAACCCGCGGGGACGGCCGGTCTCGCGGTCCATCACCAGGGAGGCCGAGGCCACTTCGCCGTGCGCGGCGAACAGTTCGCGGAGCTGGGACTCGGTCGTATTGAAAGACAGATTGCCGACGTAAAGCTTCATATCACTTCCATCAATGCCCGAAAGGTTTTATCCGCAGCTTGGACTCGGGCACGAGAAAGCGTCGGCGAACAGGACCTCATCCTCATGGACGAGAAGGAACTGAACAGGCAATCATAGGCAGTCAACCGGGGGCGGTCCGGGCGGCCCCTGGGGGCGGCTCTGCTAGCATGCTCCATGATCCCCAACGACCGCCGGATCCCCGTTTTTGAGGCCTGCAACGCCCTTTTTGTCGCCGCGTGGCTCGCGGCGCTGGTCGGGTCGGGGCTGGGCGCGGGGGTCGTCTTCCCGGTCATGAAATCGCTGGCCCCCACGCTTCCGGAGTTTGCCGCCTACCACGGTGACCACTGGCGGATCGCCGGCGGGCAGGTCGGGACCAAGCTCTTCTGGATCGCGGACTGGATCCAGCTCATCGCGCTGGTCGGTGTGATCGCCACGCTGGCGCCGGCGATCATCTTGAGGGCGCGGACGCCGGCCCGCGGCTCCGTGCTGGCGGGGATGCGATCGCTGCTGGTGCTGCTGGCAACCGCGCTGGCGTGCTACCACATCTTCGTGCTCGCGCCGCGGATGATGCAGACGATCCAGGACTTCTGGGCGGCGGCCCGCGCGGGGGACGAGGCCAGGGCGGGCCAGTTGCAGGCGCTGTTCGATGCCGATCACCCGATGTCGCGGATGATCCTGGAGAGCAACGCGGTGCTGGTGGTGCTCATGCTGCTGGTCGGCGTGTACCACGCGGCGCGCGGGGCGGTGGTGAAGCCGGGCGCGTAACTCCGGCAACGGGTCACTGCCCCGCGGCGCGGCGGTAGGCGGCTTCCCAGCCCTCGTAGGTGCCTCCCTCGCTCAGGCTTGCGACTCCGAGTCGTTTGGCGTCGGCGAGGAACATCGTCAGATCGTCGCCCACGTGCGGGGCGAGCATGAGCTTGACGTACCGGAGGCCCAGGCCGGCGCGCTCGATGCACTCGCGCTGGAGCGGCGTCTGGGCGAGTGCCTGGGCCTGGCTCAGGAGCGCCTGGCCCTGGGCGAGCAGCTCGGGCGGGAAGATCGCCGCCCCGGGCGGGTCGTAGATGCCCAGGTGGTTGTGGGGCTGGCGTGCCTGCTCGTGGGGCAGATCGAACCACCGGCGCATCGGCTCCCACGCGGGCCCGTAGACGCCCTTCATCCACTCGGTGACCGCGGCGTCGGTGTCGGTGGCGGTGTCCCACAGCAGCCGGGCCATGACATAGGAGCGCAGCTCGGCATCCGAGGCGCCGGGGGTCGCATCGCCCTCGAAGAAGATCCCCTTGACGCCGCTGTTCTTGTAGAGGCGGGTGACGGCGGGGAATTCGCCGAAGTCGGGGAAGGGCATGAGGTAGTGGGCAAAGTCGGTGTTGTAGTGCCAGATGTAGAGCGAGTCGGTAACCTTGCTCCAGGCCTGGAGGTTGGAGACAAAGGCGCGGCTGGCGGGGTGATCGTCGCCGACGTAGGGGTGGGCCTCGCAGACGGCGATCGGGCAGAGGCGGATGCGCACGCTGGTGCGCGGCGTGATGCCGGTGGGCGGGGCCTCGGTGAACTGGTAAGCGAGCGTGTCGATGAGCTTGCCGGGGCAGTCTTTCTCCACCGCCTCGGCGACCTGGTTGACGAACCAGAGGTACAGGCCCGAGTGGGCTCCGAATTCTTTCGTGAGCCTGGCGCAGTTCTCGCACTGGCACCAGGATTGGCAATCGTTCTGCGAGACCGAGCAGATGCGGGCCTGCGGGTTTTCCTTGAAGGACTTGCGGACGCCCTCGATCGCCAGGGCGAGCACGGCGGGGTTGGTCAGGCAGCGCTGCACGTAGCCCGGGGCGCGTTTGCCGTCGATGAGCGGGAAGTACTCGGGGTGCTGGTCGTAGAGGGACTGGGGGATGAGGGTGTCGAAGGTATGGACGAACATGGAGTAGGCGATCCGGCCGCCGGTGGAGTCGTCGAGCCGGTGGAAGTGACCGTTGACCTTGTTGCGCGCGGACCAGTCCTTGTCCCAGGCCTCGGCGAAGAACGGCTCGCGGTACTCGAAGGCCGGTGTCTGGGTGATGTCCATCGCGGGGACGGAGATCGTGGACCGTTCGGGGATGCTCGTGACCTTGGGCGTGAACCAGCGCACCCCGAGCATCTCGAGGAAGGTCGTGCAGCCGTACATGGTCCCGCGGGCGCCGGGGCCGTTGATCATGAGCGAGGAGCCGTCGCTGCGGATGCGGAAGCCATCGTCCCCGAGCCGCGGGTCGCTTGCGGCGGAGAAACGCGTGGGTCCGACCAGGATCGCGTGCGCGGGGGCCCTCTTCTGATCGTCGATGATGGGGATCTCGGCCCCGCTCATCTGCGCCAGGTGGAGCTGGAGTTCCTTGGCGCCGCGGGCGATCGCGGGTGAGGCATCCCTGGGGATGACGATCACGAAGTCGGAGCGACCGTCCTTGACCAGTTCGAGATTGCCGGCCAGGGCAAGCGGGCAGAAGAACGCCAGGCAGAGCACGAGAGTGGCGAACCGTTTCATGAGTGCCTCCACATCAGACGGGGCGGCGGTGCGACCGGGCATCCGCGGCGGCCGACCGGGTCAGCGTACCTGAACGGGCGCGGCCCGGCACGGCAAAATGATCGCGAATGTGGCCGATCGGGGCCGATGGCCTCAAATGTGCGCACAGGGATGGTCATTGCCCGGCCGGCGCGGCTCCGCGCGACTCGCGAGCGGCCCCCGGGGTGGTGGGAGCCCGCGCATCGGCGGGTGCGGTCCGGGGCAGGTCGAGCTGGAGCCGCGCATCGCCGGTGATGAGACGGGCATCGCGGGAGAAGAAGATCCAGCTCCAGATCCAGTTGGCGAGCACGGCGTAACGGTTGCGGAACGTCACGAGGCCCATGATGTGGACCGCGCCCCAGAGCAGCCAGGCGACAAAGCCGCCGAATTCCCAGCCGTGGATCTCGGCGACCGCCTTGGCGCGGCCGATGGTCGCCATGGATCCGAGGTCGTTATAGATGAACGGCGGGCGGGGCGTGGGTGCGGCCTGGGCGGCGAGTTCGCGGGCGATCATGCGGCCGACGTAGCGGCCTTCCTGCAGGGCGCCCTGCGCAACGCCGGGGACGGGCTGACCGGTGTCGGCGGACCTGGCGGCGGCCATGTCACCGACGACGAAGATCTCCGGGTGGCCCGGGATCGACAGGTCCGGCCCGACGATGACGCGACCGGCGCGGTCGAGGGGGACGCCGAGCATCGCGCCCAGCGGGTTGCCCTTGACGCCGGCGGCCCAGAAGACGTTGCGGGCGGGGACGAACTCCTCGCCGATGCGCACACCGCCGGCGGAGACATCGGTGACTCGGGTGCTGAGTCGGACCTCGACGCCCATCTTCTCGAGGTCGTGCCTGGCTCGCTCGCTGAGCGAAGGGGGGAAGGCGGTAAGCAGGCGATCCTCGCCTTCGAAGAGGATGACGCGGGTGGTGGTCGTGTCGATGGAGCGGAAGTCCTTGGGGATGGACTGCGCGGCGATCTCCTTGATGGCGCCGGCCAATTCGACGCCGGTAGGGCCTCCGCCGACGATCGCGAAGGTCAGCGCGGCCTTGCGTGCGGGCTCGGAGGCTTCGTACTCGGCGGATTCGAAGGCGAGCAGGATGCGGCGGCGGAGTTCGGTGGCATCCTCGATGGACTTGAGGCCGGGTGCGATCGCGGCCCACTGGTCGTGGCCGAAGTAGGAGTGTGTCGCGCCGGCGGCGAGGATGAGATAGTCGTAGGGAACGGGGCTGCCTTGATCGAGCGTGAGGGTGCGTGCGGCGGTGTCGATGCTCGTGGGAGCGGCGAGCACGACGCGGCAGTTGCGGACCGAGCGGAGGATCGCACGGATGGGCGAGGCGATATCGGCGGGGGAGAGGGCGGCGGTGGCGACCTGGTAGAGGAGTGGCTGGAAGACGTGGTGGTTTCGGCGATCAATGAGGATGACCTCGGCGTGAGCGCGGGCGAGCGCCTTGGCGACGTTGAGGCCTGCGAAACCTCCGCCGATGATGAGGATTCGGGGTGGGCTGGGGGGCATGCGGAAGGGTAGTTGGAGAGCGGTGTACGTCGGGGCAATATACGACCCGCATATCCGTTGTGCTCAGAGCCGACTACCAGATGACCTCCGGACCTGGGGCGCGTGCGCTTCGCGTGAAGGTCACGGCCGCGGGTTCGTGTCATCACGACCAAGAGGAGAATCGCATGACTCGCACTATCGCCGCGCTAATGCTGGCGTCGGCATCCACACTCATCGGAACCGGGTGCGCTACGAACCAGCCCGCGTGCGCTTCCTGCGCCTGTGTCGTCCCGGCGGGAGCCGCTGGCGCTGTAAGCGCTCGGACCGCGGACGCTCTGCGTGAGACACTGATGGATGAACGGCGTGCTCAGGCGTTTTACACCAGCGTGATGGTTACGCACGGCCAGGTCCGGCCCTTCTCGAACATCGTGCACGCCGAGGAGCGGCACGCCGCCGTCATCGAGTCGCTGATGACCCGCCACGGCATCGCGATCCCGAAAGAAACGCCCACTTCTCTGCCGGCGGTTCCGAGCACCCTGACGGAGTGCAATCGCCTTGCCGCCCAGTTCGAGCGCGAGAACATCGCGATGTACGACCGGCTCCTCGCGGACGTGACCGAGCCGGACATCCGCACCGCGTTCGAGAATCTGCGTGGTGCTTCGAAGAACAACCATCTTCCCGCGTTCGAGCGATGGTCCGCGAGCGGCGGGCCTGCCACGACTGGACGGGGCATGGGCTATGGCTACGGAAGAGGTTTCGGAGCCGGCCGCCTCGGCACTCCCCTGGGGTATTGTGCGGCGACTCGGTAGGCCAGGCACACGAATGTGTCGGTGCCAACGCCCGTTCAGCCATGCTGGCGGGAACAGGACGTAGCCCCGACCGGGAAACCCCCTCGGGGCTGCTTTGCACGTGGACACCGCGAGGCCGCGGGTGGCACGCCCGGGCAGCTTGGTGCGGGATCGTTCCGAGCCGAGCATCCGGACGACGCAAAGACCAGGGTGTACCTCCGCGGCGGGCGGCCATCCGTTCGTCGGTCCGGATGGCGAGCTTCATTTCTTCACGCCCGGGGCCGTTCGCCCGGTCCGCAGCGATCACCGCCGCCGCAGCAACATCCAGAATTGCTCGGCGCGGATGGCCTGACGATGGTCGCGCAGTATCCAGCGTTGTTGAGAGTCTGCATGGCCTGCGAGACGACTTGGGGTTCTGCGGTTGCGATCACCGCGACTCCCACGCTCACCGTCCTGACCGTGACCCCTGAAACCTCCGCGAGGAGCGAACGGACGGCGTTCACGCAGTGGCCGCAGGTCATCCCGGTGACCACCAGAGTTGTGTCGGAGAGGTTGCGAGTGTCAGTGTTCATCTGCGTTCGCTCCGGTAGGAAAGCACGTCCGGTGGGCACGCAGCCCGTGCGGGCGGCATGCGTCGATCCGAGGTCGATTGCAGGGTTGACTGCCATGAGCCAACCCGTGGCACGGTGTGAAGGACGGATCTTGTTGTGCCGCGTGGAACATCGGGGAGACACCGGCCGGCTCAGGATCGCCGGCCGGGGGCACAGTGTGCAACAGAATCAGTGCGCGGTCGCCGGCTTTTCCTTGAGCGACTTGGAGATCGCATCGGTGTCCGCGGCGTTGAGCTTGGCGCCGGAGGACTTGATCATGCTCAGGAAGTGGGAGATCTCATCCTCGGCGCCGGGGAAGCCGATGTTGCCCTTGGGGCCGGTGCTCGTCGCCAGGGCCTTGCCCGATTCGTCGAGGATCGCGAACCAGGGGATGCCGCTGCTGGTGTCGGCGTTGTACTTGGCGAGGATGTCCTTGCCGCCGCCGTCGCGATCGATGTCGATCTTGACATCAATGAAAGCCTTGCCGAGGATCGCGGCGACATCCGGCCTGGCCATCCAATCTTCGAGACGGTGGCACCAGACGCACCAGGGGGCGCCGAAGTGGAGGAAGACGCGTTTGCCGGAGTTCTTGGCCTTGGAGAGGCCGTCGGCGAGCACGTCGGTGGCGACGCGGGGCGTGGCTTCGTGATCCTTGAGGAACTTGTTGAGGACGGGCAGGTCGTAGGCGGGGGTGGACTTGTCCTTGGATTCCAGGGCGCCGGTCTCCTGGTTGATGAGGACCTTGCCGCTGGCGTCCAGGAGGGTGAGGTAGGGGATGCCGGTGCCCTTGAGATCGGCGCCGTATTTGGCGGCGATCTCCATGTTCTTGTCGAAGCGACCGGTGTCGACGAGGACGACGTCGTACTCGTAGAGGAGTTCGTGCTTGAGGTTCTTGTCGGAGGCCATGGTCTCGTGGAGGAGGTGGCACCAGGGGCACCAGTTGGCGCCCCACTGGACCAGGACGCGGCGGTTGTTCTTGGCGGCGTTGGCGAGCGCGGCCTCGATGGCCTTGGCGGCGTCGGCCTTCTCGTCGTAGATGGGGGGCTTGGCCTTGGCGGTGGCGTGGGAGTCCTGCGCGGGAGCGGCGGACGGTGGCGCGGCCGGCTGCTGGGCGCTGGCGAGCGCGGCGGCAAAGACCAGCGGCAGAGAGCAAGCGATCGCGGCCCGGAACGTCCTCATGATGCGGCTCCTTTGGTGCGTGGCAGGAAGGCGGGTGGACATGAAAATGGTAGGTTGGTTCCGGAAAACCCGGGAGTGGGTCGGGGACCGGAGGTGGGCGGTCGTTCGGGCCCGTCGCGGTACCTGGAGGCGGGCTATGTAAGTCGGGATGCGGGTCTGCCAATGAAAAACCGGAGCCGCGAGGCTCCGGTGCTGTGCGATACGACTTGATGAAGCGGTTGGATTACCAGCCGCCGCGGCCGCGACCACCGCCGCCACCCCCACCGCCTCCACCACCCCCGCGACCGCCACCGAATCCGCCGCGACCGCCGCCGCCGCCTTCGCGGGGCTTGGCCTCGTTGACAGTGAGGTCCCGGCCATCGACGTTCTTGCCGTTGAGCGCGGCCATGGCGGCGCGAGCCTGCTCGTCGTTGGGGATCTCGACGAAACCGAAGCCGCGCGGGCGGCCGGTCTCGCGGTCCATCACCACCGAGGCGGAGGCGACTTCGCCGTGTGCGGCGAACAGATCTCGGAGCTGGGCTTCGGTCGTGTTGAACGAGAGATTGCCGACATAGATCTTCATGACGCGTCTATCCGTGCCCGTGAGAGTGGAACCGTTGCTTGGACCGGGCGGGAAGAAGCATCGGCAACCAGAGCCGGCCCGAGGATCGGGCTGGAGCTGAGATTCGGAGATGGTAGGCAGAGATCCCCGAAGCGCGATCGGGGGGCGTGGGACGGGAGGGCGGCGATCATGGGGCGGCGCCCTTGCTCGCACTTCCGTCGCGGTGCTGGTACTCAAGCATCTGCCGATCGACCCACCGGCACAGGTCGTGGTCGAGGTCTACCAGGCCGAGCCGCGGTTCGGAGACGGCCTGTACGGCGGCGGCGACCTGGATCGCCTTGGTGACCTGGATGTGCTTCCAGGGCATGCAGTTGACGCGGCCGTCGAAGTTCACGGGGAAACCGCCGTTGAGGAAGCTGGCGACCCGATCGACCAGGTGGATGTCGATGTCGCTGTGGATCGCGCGGCTCTCAAGGTCTTCGCGACCCTTGACGTAGATGTCGTCCTCGCCGACGGCATCGGCGAGCTCGATGAACTCCTCGCGTGAGAGTTCGGCCGAACCGGAGGAGGCGCTGGCGAGGCACGCGCCGTCGTCGAGGAAGACCCGGTCGCCGATGTGGAAGGAGGTCGTTCCCGCGCAGCCGACCACGAGCTTGAATCTCACCGGCTCGTCGCGTCGTGCGTTCCACATCGGGTGGCCGGCGGCCGAGGCGGCGGCGGCGTTGTCCGCGTCGGGCTCGGCGATGTGGATGCGGGCCGGTTCGACTCCGAACAGTTCGCGCAGCGAGGCGGCGACCGCCCTGCCGACGGCGCCGTACCCGAGGATGAGGCACCGGCCTCGGGTCCCGAGCTCGAGTCTGCGGTGGAGCCTTCGCATCAGCGCGCGGCAGACGGAGACCCCGATGTGCGGGGTCTCCCAGACCTTCTTGGGCTGACTCTCGGCGACGTTGACGATCGGGATGCGGGATGCGGCCTCGCGCAGCGCGGCGTCGCGGCTCAGCTTGATGATGCCGCGCTGCGTCTGCTCGACGATCGCGATCGGGTGAGGGCGCGTCCGGAAGCACGCCAGGGCCTCGGTGAAGTACGAACCGTCGTCCATCACCAGGAGTTTGTCGTCCCGGGTGAGCCAGCGCGACAAGTCGATGATCGCCCGCTGGACGCGTGCCCGCATGTACGGGGCGTACTTCTTGGTGAGGCCGAAGCGGCCGGGCAGGAAGTTACCCGCGGGCACGCCGAGGCGCTGCACGGCCCGGCGAACGGTGGCGTTGGCGGTGTAGGGAATGTCGATCCAGAAGAGGCGCTTGGGGTCGAGGCCGAGGTGGAAGAATGCCTTGACCATGGGCACGACGCTGCCGAGCTGGTGCTGCATGAACAGCGCCGTGATGCCCTCGAGAGGGCGCTGGCCTTCAAAACGCTCCCTCAACAGGTCGTCGATGAGCTCGAGACGGTCGGGAACCGTCTGCGGGAGATCGTCCCAGAGCATGTCGACGATCGCGGGATTGGTCGCGGACGGCAGCGACGATGGCATGGTGTACCCCCCCGAGACACGGCCCAAGTCCGAATCCAGCCTGGACGCCGGGGCACAGCATACCGCGGCGCCGGGTGGCGGCTAGAGGTCTCGCGAGTCCGTTATCTGCGCAATTCCGGTTGCACCATGGGGTTAGCAGAGTGGTCGGTCGCGGCTAGCGCGGAACGAACCAAGCGCCCGATAAAAGGTCTCCGTTTGGAGCATCCAACCCCTTGAGCGGCTTTTGGGGTCTGTGTCAAGGGCTTTACGGGCGCGGAATCACTCAATTTTGTGGTCTAGGGCGTGTACGAGGTTGGCTTTATGCCGGTCTTGAGGCACATTCCGTCTAGGAAAGCCGGTAAGGGACGACCGGCTGTGCGGGGTGACGTTGCCTCGCCAAGGGGAATTTTGGGGGTAAGCCCACGACGGGCGGAGTAGTTATGAGCGCTTTGTCGCGACAGCCCGAGTCGCCATTCGCGATCGCGAACTGGCACGCGGACGTCACACAACTTCTGGACGAGCACCACATGGTCGCCGTCTCGCACTTTCCCAGACGGAGGCTGCACTTTGCATCCTCGCTGGCGAGGTTCCTGGGGAGCCTGCGGGACGCCGAGGTCTGCAACCTTTACGGCCGGTTCATCGGGAACCTGGACAGCTTCTGCGAGCAGCTCGAGCAGGCGCTGCCCGGGCCGGCGCTGGAGCGGCGGATCGATGGCCCTTCGGGGATCGCATCGCTGCTGCGGCACCGTCACACGTTCCGGGGGAAGCCGGCGAGCAAGTTCAGGTACTACATCTGGCACGATGCGGACCATCTGCTGGCGACCGACCGCAAGCTGTTCGGGCGCCTGGCCGATGCGATCGCGGGGGTTGCTGCGGAGGCCGAGTACTGCGATGACGACCTGCTCTTGATCCATCGGGCGGTATACGTGGGCGGGCCGATGCTCGACCTGTACGCCGAGGACCCGCGGGGGCAGTTCCAGAGCTGGGCGATGGATGATGGTCACGAGGAACCGTTCTGGCAGGTGGTGACGGGGATCGAGAGGCCGCCGGTGCTGCGGTACTCGATCGACCTGCTGGGCCAGGAAAAGCACTGACATTGAGTTCTGGATGGGGAATCAACCCGGCCGGCCGCGATCTCCGGCGGCGGACCGGTTCAACGGACGTGGGTTTCACGCGATACGAGGTTTCAGGAGACGGCTCGCCGTCGGGTGTGGGGTGGGTAGTGAGGGTGGCGGCGGGTCGATAGAGATAGGAAGCCGGGCCTGGGCCTTCGGGTGCAGGCCCGGTTCTTTTTTTGGACCTTGCCGGCCTGCTGCGATCTCGAATTGGAACGCGCCGACCACGGAGGGGACCGAGGGACATTGAGGGGAATAGAGCGAGGGCGCCGTGGGCGGATGGGGTGCGATGGGGCTCCACCGGTAGAACGAGCGTGGACCCCGGGTATCGCGCCCCGGGGTCCTCGGAATCTCACAGAAGTCGAGTTCCGTCGCTTCGCGATCCCCGGATAGAAGCCGGGGGGATCCGGGCGCGGACTCGCACATCAATTGTCCGCCTTGGTCGCCGCCGGTTTCTCCACCGGGGCTTCGGGTCGCGGGATGAAGGCCATGCGGCGGTTGGGATAATCGAAGACGAGGATGAAGGGCTTGAGGAGCGCGCCACCGACGTTGCCCAGGGTGCCGGGATCGTTCATGGCGCCCTTGTCGGGGAGGGCGAAGGTCGCCTCGACGTTCTCGGTCTTGCGGCCGCCGAACTCGATGGACTTGATCTTGCCTGAGCGGGCCTCGATCATGCCGCCGACGCCGCCGAGCATGACGTTGGACAGCTCGCGATCCTCGAGCATCTTGTACTTGGCTACCGCCGGGGCGTGCATGGTGATCGTGGTCTGGGCGGCGCCGGTGTCGAGGCGCAGGTAGCCCTCGTGGCCCTCGACAGCGCCCTTGATCACGGCGTGGCGGCCGTAGAGCAGGACCTCGGTCCACGCGGCGCCCTCGAGGTGGAACTTGTCGGGGTCGTGCAGTTCGATCGAGCCGGCGGCGTCGTCGACGACCACGGTGGAGCGGCCGAGGATCCCGTACCCGACGACGCCGGCGATCTCATCGCCCATGAGGCCCGAGAGCATGGAGAGATCGAGGCCGACGAACAGGGGCTTGTCGATGGTCATGGGGCCGACCACGAGGGAGTCGGGGCGGTAGAAGCCCGAATCGACGCTCCCGCCGACTCCCTTCACGGGGAGTTTGCCGAACAGCTTGAGCCCGAGCTTCTCGGCGGCTTTGGTGGAGAGCACCTCGGTGCCGGCGCCCGAGTCGAAGATGAACCAGCCGATGTCCTGGCCGTTCACGAGCGCCTTGACCAGGTGATGGCCGGTCTTGGCCTTCTTGATCTCGATCGCCGGGGAGACGGCGGCGTCGAAGCGGAAGTTGTCGGGCCGGCCCAAGACCGGTTCGTAGGGACTGCGGATGAACGTCGGGGCGGCGGAGACCTCCGTGAAGCGCATGATGGAATGGACGTGTCCCTCGGTCTGGTAGACGAGCTTGCGGCACAGCTTGGCGCCGTTGTAATCGGCGTATTCGGAGAGCTCCACGGTGTCGTGGTTGGTGCCGCCTTCCATGTCGAATCGCCGCGGTTCGGCCGTGGCGCGGTCGATCTCGACGGTCCCGTGGAGAGGGGTGCCGGGGCGCGTGTACGAGAGGACCAGCGTGGCGTCCGTAGACCTGTCGGCCTCCAACGCAAACTCAAGCCGGGTCTGGCCCGAGAGCCAGGCGCCGGAGAGGAACTCGCAGACCGTGGCGCGCGCATCGTTCTCGATGAGCGGGTAGATGCGCACGATGCCCGACTCGTTGCGTTCCCAGGCGGTCTTGCCGTCGTACCCGACGGTGGCGCCGACGGGGCCGGTGATCTCGGTGAGCACGCTCCCGGCGGGGGTGAACATGAGGGTGCCCTGGCTCTCGAGGTCGGCAAAGGTGGTGGGGCCGCGCATCACGATGCCGGACTTCTGGGCGAGCAGGGCGGTGTAGTTGAGCCCTGCACGGACCTTCTCGAGGACCTGCTGGGCGTTCTGCGGCTCGAGACCCGACGGCACGGCAGGAGCGCTGAGTCCCGTGCACGCGGCGATCGCGCTGCAGGGCAGGGCCGCGGCCAGGCCGATCGCCGAGGCGAGCACGAGGCCGGCGGCCCGGGTGTACGGGCCTCGGAGGCGGACGACCACGACATCAACACGGCAACTCATGATGGGTCCTTTCTGCGCCCGGCTTTCCCCGTGGGCTTGGCGCGTTTCTTCTCGCGCAGCGGCGTCATGATGAACGTCGCGGCGTGCAGCGTGGCTCCGGCGCGGGGCCGGCCCTTGTGCAGCAGTTCCAGGATCTTCTTCCACGAGCGGTTGACCTGGGCGAGCTCGTCCTCGGTCAGCCAGCCCTTGGCGCGGCCGCTCCAGGTGTTGCGGCTCTGACCTTCGGGGCGCACGAGCCCCTCGGAGAAGGCGCGGGCGAAGTCGCGGTGGGCCAGGCGGAGCATGGACGCGGAGACCTTGACGATCGAGCGGGTTGCGGCCGAGCCGCTGATGTCGTACTTGATCATCAGCGGCCTGGCGCAAACGTCGTAGACCGCGCCGGCGCGGCGGCCGGTCGAGGCCGTGCCGGTGCGGCGGAGCAGGCCGACGCCCTCGAGCATGCGGACGTGGAAGTAGAGGGCATCGGCGGGCCGGCCGAGGATGCCGGCGAGCTGGGAGATCGAGACGGGCCCGGCGGCGTGCACGGCGTCGGCGATCTCCTGGCGGACGGGGGAGATCAGGGCGCGGATCTGGCGGGGCTGGCGGATGAGGCCCGGGTGGTCGCTTGGGGGCTTTGCGGGGCTGGAGGGCATCGGTGTCATTATTTGAACTCTTATTGGTTTTTTCAAGTATTGGATTTCAGCCCCACCGTGACCGGGCGAGGGGCGGTCGGGCGGGCCTCCCACGGGCCGCGTGGGATCGTTGGCGGGCCGGGGCGCGGGGGTTCCCGGGGGAAGGGCCGGGTGGCGGATGAGGACACGCGATTGGCGGTCGCCCGGTCAGCGCTCCGGAGTCGCGGGGCGGACCTGGGGTGTGCCGATCAAACCTCGGAGATCGTCCGAGTGACGAGATTGCGGGCGAGCACTACCCGTCGCGACGCAGGCCGAACCCTTTGCTTGCGCAAAGGGCTCGTTTTCCCGTTCGAGCAATCACAACTCCGGCGCAAATCCTCTTCGCATCGCGTTCTCGCAGCTCACCCTGGGCTCGACGTAGTGCAGCAGGTAGTCCGGGCCGCCGGCCTTCGAGCCCGTGCCCGACATGCCGAAGCCGCCGAAAGGCTGGCGGGCGACCAGGGCTCCGGTGGAGCCGCGGTTGAGGTAGAGGTTGCCGACGCGGAACTGCTTGCGGGCCAGGTCCAGGTGCGAGGGCTTGCGGCTGTAGACAGCGCCCGTGAGCTTGTACGGCGCGCTGTTGGCGATCTCCAGGGCCTGCTCGAACGAGCCCGCGTGGATGATCGCGACCACCGGCCCGAAGATCTCCTCGGTCGCCAGCGGGTGCGTGGGGGGAACAGCGCCGAAGATGTGCGGACCAACGTACTGGCGGCCGGTCTTCTCCTCCAGGCCCGGGGGGACGGGGAGGGCAAGCTCGAGCCGGCAGTCCTTCTTGCCCAGCTCGATGTACCTGTTGATCTTGGCCTTGGAATCGGCATCGATCACCGGGCCGATGTCGGTGCCGGGGCTGGTGGGATCTCCGATCACCAGGGCGCGGGTCGCCTCCACAAAGCGGTGGGTGAAGAGCTTGACCGCCGGGCCGTCGGGGCCCTCGGGGTCGACGACGATGACCCGGGAGCACGCCGAGCACTTCTGGCCCTGGAAGCCAAAGGCCGAGTGCCGGACACCCAGCACGGCCTCGTCGAAGTCGGCGGTGGTGTCGATGATGATCGCGTTCTTGCCGCCCATCTCGCAGACGACTTTCTTGACGTGAGTCGGAGTCTTGAACGCGGAGGTCGCGGAGGGCTCGGAGGGGGAAGAGGAGAACGGAGAAGGGGGCGCGGAAGCGTGGAGGATGTCCAGGCCCACGTGCATGCTGCCGGTGAAGGCGATCAGGGCGGTGTGCGGGTCGCGGACCAGCGCTGCGCCGGTTGTTTCGCCGGGGGCGGGGCAGAAGTGCAGGACATCTTTGGCGAGGCTCGCGGGGACACCGGCCTGGGCGAGGGCCTGCTGGAGGATGTCGAACATGATGTTGGCGATCCCGGGCGTCTGCTCGGCGGGCTTGATGACGGTGGGGTTGCCGGTGACCAGGGCGGCGACCGTCATGCCGCAGCAGATCGCCAGGGGGAAGTTCCACGGGCTGATGACGACGGCGACCCCGCGGGGCTGGTACCAGAGTTCATCGAGTTCTCCGATGAAGCGGCCGATGCGCTGGCGATCAAAGAGGGGGACGGCGCAGCGGGCGTAGTAGTCGCAGAAGTCGATGGCCTCGCAGACATCGGCATCGGCCTCGCGCCAGGTCTTGCCGGCCTCCTTGATCATGACGCCGGCGAGCCCGTCGCGCTGCTGGCGCATGAGGGCGGCGGCCTTGATGAGGACATCGGCGCGGGTGCGCGGGTCGGTGTCGCGCCAGGCGGGGAGTGCCTTGTGGGCGCGGGCAATCATGTCGCGGCCGTGCTCGGGCGTGCGGTCGTTGGGCACCTTGGGAACGGTGGCGCGGGAGACGGCGGCGGCAAACGCGGAGCGCTGCCTGGCATCGGAGAAGTCGCGGAAGGACTCGTTGAAGAAGGGCCGGCCGTTGCCGACGTTCGTGGGCGCGGGGCTGAGCCTGTGGCGCTCGGGGGCGATCGCGAGCAGGTCGGTCGCGGGCGTGGGGGAAGGAGGAGTAGACTTGAGATTTGAGACTTCGGAGGAAGATGAGCCAGAGCCGGAAGGTCCGGGCGCCCGCAGGAGTGTGTTGGGATCGGCGTTGTCCATGAAGCCGGCCTTGAGCCAGCTCTCGTTGCTGGTGTTCTCGAGCAGCCGGCGAACGAGGTAGGCCATGCCGGGGATCATCTCGCCGACGGGGACGTACTCGCGGACGCGCAGTCCCATCTCGCTGGCGGCGTACTTGAGCTGGTCGGCCATGCCGTGGAGCATCTGGAGTTCGAGCAGGCTCCGGGGCAGGCCGCGGGCGTCGAGGTTGGCGAGGGTCGCGGCGATCGACCGGGCGTTATGGCTGCCCAGGGCGAGCTTGATGCCGCCGTCGGCGGTCGAGCGGGCGGCGGCGTCGAGGAAGGTCTCGGCCATGCGCTCGAAGCAGGCGTCGGTCTGCCACTTCTGGGCCCAGACCGGGCAGGGCCAGCCCATCTGCTCGGCGTTGATGGTCTGGTAGTCCCAGTACGCGCCCTTGACCAGGCGGACGGTGACCACGCGCTTCTTGGCGCGCGACCACTCGCACAGACGCCTGGCATCGTCGACGCCCGACTTGAGGTAGGCCTGCATCGCCAGCCCGGCCTGGAAGTTGATCCGCTCGCAGCAGCGCTGGAAGAGTTCGAGCGTAAAGTCCTTGAGGCTGAACTGCTCCATGTCGAAGTTGACGAACACGCCCTTGTCCCGTGCGGTCTCGAGGACCGGCAACAGCCGGCGCATGAGTTCGCTCAGCGATCCCTCGGTGTCGATCGGATCGCAACGGGCCGAGAGCGACGAGATCTTGATCGAGACGTTGACGCGCGGGATCTGCCCGAGGTGATCGGTCTCGAGCACCGGGTTGGGCTTCCAGGTCGCCGCCTCGCCGGGAAGGTTGTTGATCAGATCGAGGTACTTGCCGGCGTAGGCGTCGGCCTCGGTGTCCGAGAGGCAGGCCTCGCCCAGGAGATCGACGCTGAAGCAGATCCCCTCGTCCCACATCTTGCGCAGGCCCGGCAGCGCGCTGGCCGCGTCGGTCCCGGCGATGAACTTCTCGGCCATGCCCTTGATCTGCGATGTCATGGTGGAGACGAAGATCCCCTTGGCCAGACCGCCGGCCTTGAAGCCCGCCTCCATGATCCCCGGCGGCTTGACGCCCGGCTGGGACATGTAGTCCATCAGGTGCTCGTACACGGCGTCGGAGGTGCGCAGCGTGGGGAACGCATCCACGAAGCGGAAGAACTGGACCTTGAAGGCCTGGTCCTTCATCGACCATTCCATCAGCTTGTCGCTGTAGAACTTGGCCGAGAGCAGCCCCGCCTTGTGCGCGCGGGCTCGGCTCAGGAACTCCGAACCGATCTCGAGGATCTTGCCCTCCAGCGGGCCGCCGCCGGGGGCGGGCGCGGGAACGGGCGTGGCGGCGGTGATCGCCGAGGCGTTGGATTTGGGCTTGCGGGAGAACAGACCCATGTTCGATGTGTCCGTACAGGAGGTGCGTCGCCCGCCGCGAACTGCGGCGGCTCGGACCAACTATAGATCGCAGCCAAGGGAGCACTTGGGCGGCAATCGGTGCAGAACAGAACGAGGATCGCCGCGCCAAATCAAGGAAATCTGATTGCTTGACAGGACGCGCCGGCGTGATAGCCTGTGCCCGTCGATGGTGTCCCAAGCCGCTCGCGCGGCCGGACCGAAAAGGGAAGCGTGGTGAGATTCCACCGCGGACGCGCCGCCGTGAAGGGTGATGACGTCCGGCATCTGGCCCCGGCACCGGCCGGGGCGGGCCACTGTGGGCCCTGTGTTCCGGATTTCGATCCGGGACCGGAACCGCGGGAAGGCACGCCGGACCGAACCCCAAGCCGGAAGACCTGCCACCGATGAGCCGGCCCTGGCGCGCTGTGCGCTCGGAGATCCGGTGCTCGGCGCCCTCGCGTGCATGGGGCGGCCGGCGGTAGCAGTCCGCGCCCGGCGCGGGCTGGTCTGCCCGGCCACCAATCCCGTACACGCTTATCAGGGCGTCGATCTTCGCGGTTGTGCGTGCGCCCTGGGCTCGCACGGCCGCCGTTGTGAACCGTCCCGCGCGAATCGGGACGAGGGCCGCGCGGTGATCCCGCCGACGCGGCCGGAGGTTCGAGCATGCGAGTTCTGATGTGCGTCTGCGTGGCTGGCGGCGCGGTCACTTCTAACTTCGCGAGGGCGGGCTGGTTCGCAAGCTCGGTCGTGTCCTACGACCAGGGCATCGGCGCGGTCGCCGGTTACACCGATCCCTCGGCCGCGCTGGGATCTCCCACCCGCACCACCGGCTTTGACCTGCGCGTGACGCCCTTCAACCCGCCCTTCCAGTCCTCCGAGATCGTGTCGATCGGCAGGGGTGGGCACCTGGTCGTGGCGTTCGATTCGCCCATCACCAACGACGCCGGAAACCCGTTCGGCATCGACATGCTCGTCTTCGGCAACTCGTTCTTCTACAACGACGACTTCGAGCCGATCGCCGACCACATATGGAAGCCCGGCGGTACCGTCGAAGTCAGCGCCGATGGGATCTCCTG
This sequence comes from Phycisphaerales bacterium, assembly GCA_044221545.1. GTDB lineage: Bacteria > Planctomycetota > Phycisphaerae > Phycisphaerales > UBA1924 > JAEUJB01. Next base: position 90,179 of record JBGAOZ010000008.1, on the reverse strand, counting down.
GAGCCTGATTACGGGCGCGGTCGCCGACGGCGTGTTCCCCACCATGGGGTTCACGGACGGCACCGACCCGTTCGGCGCGGACAGCGCTTCGATCGAAACGAACTTCCGCGTGCCGGTCGATCCGTCGTTCGACCCGTGGGGCAAGAACTACGGCCAGCTCAAGGCCGGCTACGGCGTCTCCGGCGGCGGGTCCCCGGTCGATCTGGAGGGTCAGGCGACCGGGATCCGGTTCGTCCGGATCAGCAACCCCATCGATGCGCCCTACGCGATCGAGATCGATGCGATCTCCGATGTGATCCCCGCGCCCGCCTCGCTCATCCCCGCGTCCGGGCTGCTCGTGGTTGTCGGCGGAAGGTGGCGGCGATGATCCGCGCGTGGCCCACCACCGCCTGGCTCGGTCGTCACGCTCGAACCGGCGTCGCCGGCACGCTCGCGATCGCGTCGGTCCTCGCGGCCACTCCCGTGGACGGGCGCGCCGCGCCCCCGGTGCACTCCTGGCCGATGCTCGCCGGTTCGGCCGACCGCCGCGGACAGACGGGGAGCTCACCCGCAACGATCGCCTCCCCGGCGTGGACTTTCTCACGCGATTCCCAGGATCGGCTGGTCAACTTCATCCCCCAATCGGGAGTGGTGTGCAGCCGGGATCTGGTGTTCGCGATCGGGTGGGTTCAGGTCGCCGCCACCCGGCAGTATTCGGTCTACGGGATCGACCGGCGCACGGGCGGCCTGCGCTGGTCGCGGCCCGTCTCGGCGCCGGCCGTTGATTCGTGGTCATCTCCGGCGATCGACGAATCCAACCGGGCCGTCATCACGGCCACCGGCAAGACGATCGCCGCGTTCGATCTCCTGACCGGCAGCCCGCTCTGGACGACCTCGCTCCCGCGCAACGTCGTCAACGCCTCCCCGCTGGTCACGCCCGACCTGGGCCTTGCCGACCGCCTCTTCATCACGCAGTACGACGGCTTTGGCGGCCAAGGATTGCTGACGTGCATCAACATTGATCCGCAGCTGGGGCTCGCCAACCCCTTCGCCCCCGGGCAGGTCGTCTGGTCGGCGCCCATCGGCGGCAGCTCGGGCAACACCCCCGCGTACGCCGACGGCGTGGTGTACTGCTCGGCGATCGGAGAGCTCGATGTCGCCGGCAGCATCCAGGCCTTCGATGCCCGCTCGCGCACGACGCCCGCGCCGATCTGGACCTCCACGCGCGAAGGCCACGGCTTCTACGGCGGCGTCTCCGTGCACGCCGACGCACTGGGGTTGTGGCTGTACGCCGCGAGCTACGACTTCGAGGGCGGCGTTCACGCCTCGGAGCTGGTCAAGCTCAACGCGCTCGACGGCTCAGTCGTGTGGACCACGCCGTGCAACCGCACTTCCTCCACGCCGGTCGTGCTCGACGACGGCCGCATCATCCTCTCGGGCGGGATCGCCGGGTACGGCACCGTCCCGGGGGTCGAGGTCTTCGTGGATGCGGGCGGCACCGTCGACCTGGCGTGGGACTCGGCGATCGACACGTGGTCCGACGCCGACAACGACGCCTCCATCGACCCGGGAGAATTCCTGCCCCTGGGCGGCTGGAGCCAGTCCCCGCTGTACATCCCCACGAGCGGTCGCCTGCTCGTCGGAGCGCTCCCGCTCGCGGGAGATCTGAACGGCTACTGCCCCGATCTGTACATCCTCGACCTTTCACTGCTCCCCCCCCTGGGCTCCCCAGAAGGGCCGTTGGACCGCGCGTTCATCGCCGACCATGCCACGGGCGCCGGCGCCACGCCGGCGCTCGCCGACGCCAATATCTACGCGATCGGCGCGGGCGGCGTGCTTGCGTTCGGCCCCCCGCCGGCGCGGGCGGATGTCGACGGGAACGGGGTGGTTGATATTGACGACCTGTACGCGTGGGAGCAGGGCTCGGGCATGCGCGATGTCGATCTCAACGGCGCCGTCGACGAGCTGGACCACACCGCGTTAATCAGGGCGGTCAGGGAGGATGAGTCGCTGGGTGCTCCGGGAGGGTGGCGATGAGCACCCGCCGCGCCTTCACGCTCATCGAGCTGCTCGTCGTGATCGCGATCATCGCGCTGCTCGTCGGGCTCCTCCTGCCCGCTCTCTCGGCCGCCCGCGCGACCGCCAGGACCACGGCCTGCATGTCCAACCAGCGGCAGATGATCGCCGCGTGGATGCTCTATTCGCACGACTTCAAGGACCGCGCAATGCCCCTGGCGTACTGGTCGACCCAGGACATCGGGACCGGCCCGGCGATCTACTGGTGGGGCACCAACCAGGCCGGAGAAGTAGATCAGAGCCGGGGATTCCTGACCCCATACCTGACCGCGTCGCTGGGCATCAGGTCCGTGTACGAGTGCCCGGCACAGCCCTGGGGAACCTACCGGCCGCAAGGAGCCGCCAAACGCCCCACCAGCACGTACGGCTACAACGGCTATTACCTCTCCCCCGCCAAGACACCGGGGTGGGGACAAGAGATCGAGTTCCGTCCGTGGCGCAGGATCTTCGAGATCGCCAGGCCTTCGGACCTGCTCGTCTTCGCCGACACGCTCCTGCCCGGCTCGCCGGTCTCGAACACCGCACTGTTGGATCCGCCCATGCTCTTCGATGGCTCGGGCTGGACCAGCAACGAGTCCCCGACCACGGCGTTCCGGCATTCACGACAAGAAGGTATGCTTGGAACTTGCGTGCTATCTCACGCGGATGGGGCGGTTTCCGCAGTGCGTGGAAACCCTAATTGGGCGATTGTCTCTTCATCTTATATCAGTTCCATAGGCATCACGAACGATCCTTGCTATGTTCCCGATTGGAAGTGCTGGACGGCCGCGCGGTAACGGCCGGGGGACCCTGGATCAAGGGGATCGTGCATGGCTGTCGACCGCTGTGTCTGCGTCGATGTCGGCTTTGATGAGCTCAAGCGGCTCTCGCAGGAGCAGGGCCTGAGCGCCGACCAGCTGCGCAGGGTCACTGGCTGCGGCGGGGGCTGCGGCCTCTGCGTCCCGTACATCCATGTCATGCTGCGGACCGGCCTTACTTCACTGCCCGTGATGAAGGCCTATGAGTTTCGCTCGATCCTCAAGAAGCCCCTCCCCTGCATCGCACGCTCCTGACCGAAGCGTCAACGCCCCTTGGGACGCGCTGCGGACCTGATGTCCTGTGCGATCGCCGCGCTGTCAGAAGCGACGCCGATAACGCCCAGCACCGTCAAGCTCTGGTCCACAATAACGATGACCGGTCCTGCCGCCCCCGACTTCTCGGCGGCGCCGCCGAGCTGCTGGAGCATCGCCGCGCCGACCGGCGAGCAGAGGATCGGGATCTCGCCTGGCCTTGCTCGGCCGGAAGCGGGAGGCTCGCCGGGCGCCCGCGACCAGTCGCGCAGCGCCAGGCGGCGCGATTCATCGAAGCGATCCAGTTCGCCCAGCCCGACGCCCGCGCCCAGAAGCGGGGGATCGCCCGGCGCCGCAGGCGCCTCGGCGAGCACGACGGCCAGGGCACCCTGCATGCGGGCCAGCGCATCGAGCGCGGTGCCGCTGCGCGCCCCCTCGCGGGCAGGAACGAAGAACAGCAGCGCGATGCGGAACTCCGTCACGTCCTCGGGAACCACGCCTGCGAAACGGCCGGGGATTGACTTCTCGTTGGCCCACGCCTCCGTCCGCGCGTTGAAGAGGTAGAGCTGGGGCAGCGGATCTCCCGGTTTGATCCCGGCGCTGGGAGTGGGCGGATTGGCGGGCGCGGTGGGCTCCACCGGGGGCGCGGACCTGAGCTGGTCGAGCGAGGGAACGACGATTCGACCCGTCGTCTCGATGCGCCACGAGGCGGGCTCACCCGGATCGATGGGGCTCACGAACATCTCGAGCGCCACGGCCTGAACCGGCTCGGCCCCGTGGTCGGCCGGCATGAGCCTCACGCGCGCCAGCCTGTGCGTCGATTCGTCAACGGCAACTTCGATCGGTCGGACCGACCCGGCCGCGTTGACAACGCCCCGCAGGAGCACGACCGCGCGGCCGAGTTCCCTGCCGCGCTGGGCCGATTCCCACCGCACGCGTGCAAGGCCGGGCAAGAAGGAGCTCTGGGACGCCGGATCCCCCAGCGCCATCGCAAGCTGGGGCAGGAGCAGGGGAGGCATGAGCTTCTCGAGTTCCAGGAGTGTCACGGGCCCCTGGAACGTGCGGAGCACCACGCCCCCGGGCACGCTCGATCGCGCGGCGATCAGCCGGCCGGGCTCGGCGAACACTCTCAGATCACCCATCTCGAGCCGCAACGCCGGGCCGGGGGCGGTCGCGGGTTCTCCGCCGCTCGCCAACGCAGCGCCCGGGGCCACGCGCAGGAACACGACGCCGCGCTGCTCATCGAACCCGGCCCCGCGCCCTCCCCTCATGAACTCCTCGAGCGCGAGCCGGTCGGGATCATGATCCGCCGGATCGAACTTCTCCGCGGGGATGGGCCGGGGCTTGAGGACTCCGATGCGGATCCGCTCCCCGACGGGCGCTGCCCGGTACGCGGCCGCCACCTGCGCCCAGACTTCATCGGGCGCCAGCGCCGCGGGCGAGGGCGGCGATGCCGGTGGGCGTCCGTTGTCGGCGGGCTGGGACCAGAGCGGACCGGCGCCGAGCGTGATCGCCGCGAACATGCAGAACACTCCGCGTCCGGCGATGTTGCGGCGGCTGGGCATGACTGATCTTACGTTCGACCGCGAAGGCGCGCGGCCAGTTCCAGGACGGTCGCGCCCGTGCCCGGGACCACCAGGTCGGGGGCGACCTGTCCGAGAGGCTCGAGCACGAACAGGCGGTCGCGCATGCGCGGATGGGGCACGACCAGGCCGGGCAGGTTGAGAAGCTGGTCCCCGTACAGCAGCAGGTCCAGGTCGAGCGTCCGGGGCCCCCACCGCCGCTCCCGCGCACGGTCGCGGCCTCGATCGCGCTCGATCCGCAGGAGCTCCTCGAGCAGCCGCTGCGGCGCCAGCCCCGTGTCGATCGCGGCCACCGCGTTGAGGTACCGGTCCTGGTCCTGCGGGCCCACCGGGTCGGTCTCGATGACCCGCGAGCAGGCGGCGACCGTCGTGCGCTCGACACTCCCGAGCGCTTCGATCGCCGCGCGGATGTGGGCCGGCCGGTCCCCCAGTTCGGAGGACAGGTTGGATCCCAGGGCGATGTAGGCTCGGGTGCGATCGGACATGCTGGGCAGACCCCGCGCACGACGGAGTGCGCGGGGACATCATTGCCGTCCGATCCCGCTGGGGATCCGTCGGGAGCAACCCATCCGCCGGTCAGCGCCTGCGACGAGCTGCCGCGAGGCCCGCGAGTCCCAGCAACGCTGCCGATGAGGGCGCGGGGAAGAGGGAAATGGTGCCGGTGTCACCGGTCACACCGGCGATCGCGGTCCCCGCGGTCGAGCCGGACGTTTCGTACCCCTTGAACGACGTGATCTGGCCGGGCGACCCGTTCACGCCGCCATCCATGATCCGCAGGGTGATCTCCTTCCACTTGTCATGGCCCGTGGGGATGTTGATGGCGAAGCGGTAGACCTCGGCGACCTTGTGCGTGTTGAAGTTGGTTCCCAGCGCGCCCGGGGAGTTCTGGGAGGTCGAGATTCCTGCGTTGGGGTTGTTGCCGGTGTCTCCCTTGGCGTCGATGCGGAGTTGGTTGCCCGTCTCGAAGATCTGCTGGGTCTGACCGCCGAAATCAAATCCCGCCAACCTCCCGTCGGTCGCGCTGCCCTTCCCCGGCGTGAGATCCACCGTGTCATCGCATCCGTAGTCCCAGTAGCCGGCGTTGGACGTGATGTTGTACCGGGCGCCGGAGATGCCGTAGAACGAGTCGGGGATGCTCATGATCACACGGACCCACACGACATTGCCCGGAAAGGTCATCACGTCCGGGACCCACAGACCACCCATGTCCATCGAAAACTCCAGCGAAAGATTGGGCGCCGGGCCGGCCCGGGCCGCGGCCGCCAGACTCGACATGGCGATGCTTGCAATCAGGCGTTTCATCTTGTGTCTCCCGAGGTGCAGCGCCGTGGCGCGGCGGCTCACACCGCCGGCGCCCCGGTCCCATTGCGGATCACTTTATAGACAATGATGCGTGGGGCAAGTAGGGAAACTTGCTTGCCCGCAGCGCACGAAAAAGGGCAGGCCGGTCGGCCTGCCCCTCGGAGTGTCGGAGGTGAACAGTGCTATTCGGGATCGGGCTCGAGCTCACGCATGCGGTGCTGCATCTGGGCCTTGAGCCGCAGGAGGATGGAGCTGTGCATCTGGCTGACGCGTGATTCGGAGAGGGCCAGCGTGGCGCCGATCTCCTTCATGGTCATGTTCTCGTAGTAGTAGAGGACGACGATCAGCCGCTCGGCGCGGTTGAGGCCCTTGGTGACGAATTCCTTGAGGTCTCGCCGGGCCATCTCGCTGAGAGGGTTGGCCTGCGATTCATCCCGGATGACGTCGATCTCGCGGACATCCTTGCCGTTGTCACCCGAGAAGCAACGCTGGGTGAGGCTGCGGATGCTGACGGGGGAGCCGTCGCGCTTGAGCTTGTCGAATTCCTCGCCCTGGAGGCCGACGCGGTTGGCGACCTCCGAGTCGGTGGGGTTCTCGCCGGTCTCCATCTCGATCTGCTGGCGGACCGACTCGAAGCGGGCGGTGCGGTGGCGGACCAGCCGCGGGACCCAGTCCATGGAGCGCAGTTCGTCGAGGATGGCCCCGCGGATGCGGGGCGCGCAGTAGGTCTCGAACTTGACCTTGCGCTCCAGGTCGAAGGCGTCGACGGCGTCCTTGAGGCCGAAGGTGCCGGCCTGCATGAGATCCTCGATGTCGACTTCGTCCGGCAATTTCTGGTGGATCCGCTCGGCGTTGTAGCGCACGAGGGGCAGGAACTTTTCCATCAGGTAATTGCGGATGTCCTCGGAATGGGTACGCCGATATTCCTCCCAGACATCCTGGATGGGGCAATCGTCGTATTTCGAGTGGGCCCGGGGCACATCGGCGGCTCGCGCCGAATATCGCCCGGAACCACGGACTCCCTTCCTGGACAGCACGTTCAAAGCTGCCATCGGTCCACTCCTTGACCTTGCAGCGTCACAGCAGACGAGTTGTCGAACCCGAGGCTTCTCGAGACGCCCTTGCCGCCGAGCGATCCATGCCCGGCAGCGGGGAGTTTATTCAATAAGTCCTCGGACCGCAAGCTGTGTGACGCTACCGACGCTGAATCAGACGATTGCAACGGCCGGACCCTCGGCGGCATCCCTGCCACCGGCCACCGACGGCGCAGCTCCCGCGCCACCACCACGAGAGGTCTGAGCAGACGGATCGGCCGCGACCGGCCGTGCCGCTTTGTACTGTTCCACGTGCTCCCGCGCGACGTGCTCCCCCACGCGACCGACGAACAGCCCCACTCCGTAGCACACCATCATCGCGATGATCGCCCGGCCCAGCACCGTGGCGCCCTGCAGCCCCGACGCAATGCCGGAGATCACGGACACCGCGAAAGCGGTAAGGCCAAAGACCGCCGCGATGGTTGTCACCGTTCTGAACACGAAGAGGGTTCCCTATCTCCACTCAATCCGGGCGAGCGCCCTGCTGACCGCGTTCTATCGGCCTTGTTTGGGTCCGTATTGATCCACGTGTGCTTCACATGCTCCGGTTTGGGTACATCACCCCATCTAGGCTTGAATCTCGATGGCTCGTTTGCGGTTATAGGACGTCAATGCGGTGTGCCGGAACTCCGGAAGAGCAGGTTCCGCACAAACAGTGCCGCGCTGCTCCTTGGTTTCTCGCGGTTATCGGACGTCTCAACCGCCGCTTCAACCGCCTTGCACAGCCGGCGGATGCCCTCAGCGCCGGGAGATCGGGCCTGAGAGAGAAGCAGCGGGCACCTGGAACGGACCGCCGAGCCGACCGATGGGTCGATCGGGATGGATCCGAGTCCTATCAGTTCCCTACCGAGGAACCGACGGGCACACTCCGAGAGGCGCGCAAAGACCTGCCCGGCCTCGGCCCGGTTGCGAACTTCATTCACGACCACGCCCATGCGCACCTCCGGGCCGCGGCCAAGCCGCGCGCCGCTCAGGTGGACGGCCTTCACGAGCGCGTAGGCGTCGGCCATGGAAGTGGGCTCGGGTGTTGCGACCACCACGGCGAGGTCGGCCATCATGACAAAGCTCATGACACCCGGCCCGATGCCGGCGCCCGCGTCGATGACGATCACGCCGGGAGCGGGGCGTATCTGGGCGCAGGCATCCAGGAGGCGATCGCATTCTCCCGGCGTGAAATCGTGCACCCAGCCGTCGCACGCGACGCCGGGGAGCAGCCGGACGCCCCCGGGCGCGGTGATCGCCACCGACTCGAGGCCTTCGCGCGTGGGCTGGCTGCGCACGCGATCGAGCCGTCGCGAGGCCGTAACGCCGAAGACCAGGTCCGCGTTGGCGGTCCCGACATCGGCATCGATGAGGAGGGGCTGGCGGCCGGCGGCGGAGAGGGCGATCGAGAGGTTCACGGCGATCGTGGTCTTGCCGACGCCGCCCTTGCCCGAGCAGACACAGACCACCGGCGGTCGTTTGATCGCCGGCACGCGAGCGGGGGTTCCTTCGATGCTGCGGGCCAGGTCCCTGAGGCGTGCGGCCTGATCGGGCGGCGGGGTGGATGGGCGGGGCACGGCGCTCATGCGCCGATCTCTCCGTCCAGGGTGATCATTGCGAGCCGCTCGGGACGGGCTTCTTCCAGGAAATCGGGGACATCCTGGCCCGTGGTGAAGTGCGAAACCGGCAGCCCGGTCGTGCGCGGGACGTTGGTGAGCACGCCCATGGCGCCGGCCTCGTCGAGTTTGCTGACGACGAGGCGGTCGGGGCGGAGGGCTGCGAACCGTTCGGCGATCCGGGCCATCGCGGCGGGCGAGGCGGAAGCCGAGAGCACCAGCAGGCGGTGGTCCGGGCGAGCGGCGTCGATGACATCGCGGAGCTCATCGACGCGCTGCGGATCGGCGGGGGACCTGCCTGCGGTATCGATCAGGATCACGTCGGTCGGCTGGGTGGCGGAGGCGATCCGCGAGATGGTCCGGTCCATCTCCGGCGGCGTCGCGGCGACGTGCAGCGGCACGCCGATGATCTGGGCGTACTCCCTGAGCTGTTCGACTGCGCCGATGCGGTAGGTGTCGGAAGTGACCAGGGCGATCCGCAGTCCGCGGCGCAGGGCGTATTCGGCGGCGAGCTTGGCGATCGTGGTGGTCTTACCGGCGCCGGTGGCGCCGATGAGCGCAACGGCCAGCGGGGCGCTGCGGCGGGCGGCCTGGCCCGGGCCGGGAGCGAGGATCGGGGCGCAGGGGATGAGGCGGGCCAGCTCGGCGAGCACGGCAGCGCGGGCGATCGCGGGATCGGCGGCCTGTGCTTGGGAAAGCTCGTTACGGACGGCGGCGAGCACGGTCTGTGCGAAGTTGGTCTCGACCCCCGCGTCGATCAGCCGGGTGTACTGGGCGAACAGGGCTTCGGGCAGTCCACCGGCCTCAACGACGACCGCCGGAGGGGAACCATCGAGCCCCGTCGGGCGGGAGGAGCATCGCAGGAGCTGACCGACCATGCGCTTGATGGAACCGAGCTCGTCCCGCAGCGACTCGACAGCGCCGGGATCGGTGGGCGCCGGATCGACGGGCACCCCGCGGAGGCGGGGCGCGGGGCGCGGGTGGTTCATCGGTGCCGGAACGGCGGTCCGGGGGCCGGTGGCCGTGGGCGGAGCATCGGGAGCCGGCGAGGCGGAATGGTCCCGCTCCGGGACCTGCACGGCGATGGGCGAGCGACGCGTGGGCACCTCGGCGTACACGCTGGCCAGCGCAGAGCGGAGCCTGCCGCGCGACGAGGCCAGGGTGGGAGCGCCCGGGTGTGCGGCCTGCGAAGGAGCGGAGGCGACGATCTCGACAACCGGCTTGCCGCCCAGGCCCATGACCGCGCCGTTCCGGTAGCTGCGGGTATTGACGATGACGGCGTGGGCGCCGAGCGACTTCTTGACCTGGGCGATCGCGTCACCGACCGTGGCGCCCCGGAATGTCCTGAGCTCTTGCATCGCCATCCTGGCTTTCATCCGATCCTGCGCCGGGGCCCGCACTCCGTGCGGACCCGCTCCCCCGGTCGGCGTCCCCACCCGGAGAACGCACGCAGTGTGAATTCGTTTATCGGTTGGGGGGCGCAGAATTCACCAGCGAGGATTGCGCGGGTCGGGTGCCTCGGACCAAGAAGGGCTGAGGTTGATGCGCCGCCGGTGGTTCGCACTGGCAGCGAGCTGCCGGTGGCACAGGGGACTCGGCACAGATGACTCGTACAGGTGCCTAGGCTGCGGCGATCGCCTCCCGGGCATTCGCTGCTTCGGGCGGGGGCATGACCAGCCCCATCGACTCGACCTCGATGGAAGGGATGATCTCGTTGTAGCCCAGGACGACCACGGTCGCGAGATACGGCTCGACGATCTGCCGGACCACGGCGCGGACGGTCGGTGAGGCGATCACCACGGGCGGGTGGCCGGCCGAGACGACCCGCTGGAGCGCGGCGGTGATCTGCTCGGCGATCTTCCCGGCGGTGCGGGCCGGCATGTTGACGGTTGTCCCGGAGGGCCCGCGATCGACGTAGGCGTTGATCTTGTCCTCCATCGTGGGGTCGAGGGTGACGCAGACGATCCTGAGCTTGCCCTTGTCGGAGGGCTGGGCGTACTGCGTGCAGATGGCCCGGCGGAGCGCGTTGCGGACGTACTCGGTGAGGACCTCGGAATCCTTGGTCTTGGTCGCCCACTCCGACAGGGTCTCGAGGATGGTCTCGAGGTCCCGGACGGGCACGCGCTCGCGGAGCAGGTTCTGGAGGATCTTCTGGAGTTCTCCGGGCTTGAGCGTCCCGGGGATGACCTCTTCCACGAGTTTGGGAGCCCGCTGCTTGAGGCCCTCGACGAGGTTGTTGACCTCGTCGCGGGTGAGAAGCTCGTCCGCGAACCGTCGGACGGTCTCGGTGACGTGGGTGGCGACCACGCGCGAAGGCTCATAGACGCTGTAGTTCATGGTCTCGGCACGGGACTGGAGGGCCGGCTCGATCCACCAGGCGTCCAGGCCGAAGACCGGCTCCCTGGTCTTCTCGCCCGGGAGCGATCCGGTGCTGAGCCCCGAGTCGATCGCCAGCAGGCGGTCGGCCCGCGTCTGGCCTTCGGCGACCACGCTGCCGCGGATCTTGATGCGGTAGTCGTTGGCGCCCAGCTGCATGTTGTCGCGGATGCGCACGGGAGGCATGACCAGCCCGATCTCGGCGGCGAGCTGGCGGCGGACCGCGGCGATCCGTTCCATGAGATCGCCGCCGCGGGCGGTGTCGACCAGCGGGATGAGGGCGTACCCGACCTCCAGCTCCATGGTGTCGATCTTGAGGAGCTGCTCGACCGCCGGGGCCTCGGGCGTCCTGGGTGCCGACTCGGTCCTGGCCTGCTCCCCGGCGTGGGCCTGGGCGTTGCGTCCGATGAAATAGGCGATCCCCGCCAGCACCAGCGCCGTGGCGAGCAGGGGCACGGAGGGGAGCGGCGTGAACGAGAGCACGACCAGGAAGACCGCGGTGATGTAGAGGCCCTTGGGCTGGCTGATGAGCTGACCGGTGAGTTCCTCCCCGAGCCCCTGCTTGGAGCCCGAGCGGGTGACGATGAGGGCCGAGGCCAGCGAGATGACCAGGGAGGGGATCTGGGCGGTGAGGCCGTCGCCGATGGTGAGCTTGGTGTAGACCTCCGCGACTTCCCCGGCGGGCCAGCCGCGCTGGATCATGCCGACGGCAAAGCCGCCGACGACGTTGACGGCGGTGATGATGAGCCCCGCGACCGCATCGCCGCGGACGAACTTGCTTGCGCCGTCCATGGCGCCGAAGAAGTCGGCCTCCTGCGCGACGCGTTCGCGCCGGCGGCGAGCCTCGGATTCGTCGATGACGCCCGCGGCCAGGTCGGCGTCGATGGCCATCTGCTTGCCGGGCATGGCGTCGAGGGTGAACCGCGCGGCGACCTCGCTGATGCGCGTGGCGCCCTTGGTGATGACCACGAACTGGACGATGACGAGGATCAGGAAGACGACGATGCCGACGAACAGGGAATTGCCGGCGACGAACTCGCCGAAGGCCATGATGACCCTGCCCGCCGACGAGGCCGCCTCCGCGGGGCTGGACGCGTTGGCGGTGAGGACCAGGCGGGTCGAGGCGATGTTGAGGACCAGGCGGAAGAGCGTGGTCGCCAGCAGGAGCGAGGGAAAGACGCTGAAATCCAGCGGGTGGTCCATGTAGATGGTGGTCAGCAGGATCACCAGGCCCAGGCTGATGTTCAGGGCGATCAGGACGTCCATCACCACCGGCGGGAGCGGGACCAGCAGCACGGCCAGCAGGAAGATGGCGCCGATGGGGACCAGCAGCCCGCGGTGCTTGTGGATCTGCCGGACCCATGTCGGCATGAGGGGGCTCATACCCTTGGGCGCCGGCGAGGGCGCGGCCGTCGCGGGGACGGCCGGACGCGGCGCCCTGGCAGCGCCCGCGGGCTGACCGGGAGTTGTGACCTTCTTGGCCATCGAGGCTTATCAGGCCGAGACGGCCTGCTCCTGCTCGGGGGTCGGGGCGGGGGGCACGGCCGACGACTGCCGGAGGCGGTCGTCCTGGCGGTAGACGTACGCGAGCACCTCCGCGACCGCCTGGTAGAAGTCCGGCGGGATCTCCCGCCCTTCGTCCACGCCGTAGTACAGGCCGCGGGCAAGGGGCGGCCGCTCGACGATCGGGACGTTGTGCAGGTTGGCGACCTGGCGGATGCGCATCGCCATGAAGTCCACGCCCTTGGCGACCACGCGGGGCGCCCGCATGGTCTGTCCGTCGTACCGGATCGCGACCGAGAAGTGCGTGGGGTTGGTGACGATGACGGTGGCGTCGGGGACGTGGCGGTTGATGCGCTGCATGGCGATCTCCCGGGCCATCCGGATCCGGCGGCCCTTGATCTGCGGGTCGCCCTCCATGGCGCGGCGCTCGTCCTGGACCTGCTGCTTGGTCATGCGCATGTCCCGGTTGTGCTGCCAGCGCTGGTAGACGTAGTCGATGATGCCCAGCACCAGGAGGACCGCCAGGAGCCAGATCGCCAGCACGACCACCAGGTCGAGGATCGCCTTGACCACGGCCAGGAACGAGAGCGAGGGCAGGAGCGTGAGCTGCGCGATCCGCCCGCGGAGGATCAGCGTGGAGATCGTGCACACGACCACGAGCTTGACGGAGTTGGTGAGCGTCTTGACGAGGCTCCGCGTGCCCAGGAGCCTGCCGACGCCCTTCATGGGGTTGAGACGGTCGAACTTGGGCTGGAGCGGGTAGAGCGTGAAGACCAGGCCGGTCTGGAGGATCTGGGCCAGCCAGGCGACCAGGAGCATGGAGCCCAGGAACGGCAGCGCGGTCGCCAGCGTGCGTCCGGCGATGAAGCGCATGAGCGTTTCGAGGCCCCGCTCGTCGGGCCCGCCGGCCCTCCAGCCGTCCTCCAGGACGCGGCGCATCACGCCGCCCAGGGACTCGACCAGGAATGCGCCGAGCGTAATGAGCAGGATGGTTCCGCCGATGAGATCGACGGCCGAGGAAAGGTCGGCGCTTTTGGCGATGTTCCCGCGGTTGCGGGCCTCCTCGAGCCGCTTGGCGGTCGGCTGCTCGGTGCGTTCGCCCATGTCATCGGCCATCGGTACGCGGGCCTCCCTGCCCGTTGCGGTCGCTCGCCGGCACGGATCACCCCGCGCCCTGGGCCCACTGCATGAGGCCGCGGAGCACGGAACTCACCTCGTCCCAGATCGCGCCCTGCGAGGCGTAGAGCGAGGCGGTGAGGATCCCCAGCCCCGCGAGGATCTTGAACGTAAAGCCGACGCTCATGATGTTGATCTGGGGCATCGTCTTGCCGATGATGCCCAGCACGACGATCACCAGCAGGATCATTCCCGTGACCGGAGAGGCGACGCGCCAGGCCAGTTCGAACCCCGAGACGATCGTGCCGGTCAGGTATTCAAGCGGGGCCTGCTCGGTGCGGAACCCGCCCAGGGGTATGCGATCGAAGGTGTGGACGACCGCGCTGAAGAGCGTCTCGACGCCGCCGGCCGACAGGAACGCTCCGGCGGCCAGGTAGAACAGCAGCTGGCCGAGCAGGTCGGTGTCGAAGTTGACCTCGGGGTTGAAGACCTTGGCCAGGCCGAAGCCCATCTGATGCCCGGCGAGGATGCCCGACATCTCGAGGCTCAGCAGGGGCACGGCGGCGAGGATCCCGATCGCGGCGCCCAGCCCGACCTCGACGAGCATCATCGGGCCGAGGCTGAACACGTCGATCCCCGCCGCGTCGGCGGGGATGGTCGGGGCCAGCGGGTAGACGGCGGCGGACATCGCCAGCACGATGATGGCCTTGAGCCGCATGGGGATCACGATGCTGCTCACCAGCGGCGCGAAGACGAACAGGCCGGACATCCGCGCCAGCACAAGGGCGAAGGGCACGACATGGCCGAAGATGTGCTCGATGCCGGGGAACACGGGCGGGGGAGTCCTTTGAGACCGCGGGGGACATCAGGCGCCGGGGGAGCCCGGGCCACCGACCTGGAGCATGATGGCGGCGTACTCGACGAGCCTCTGGACGATCCACGAGGCCAGGACGATCGCGACCAGCACCATGACGATGATCTTGGGGACCGTGGCGAGCGTCTGATCCTGGATCGAGGTGACGGACTGGAGGATGCTGACGACCAGGCCGACGAGGATGCCGGCGCCGAGCATGGGCGCGGCGATCTTCAGGGAGATCAGCAGCGCCTCGCGCACGAGCTCGACGGTGGCCTGGTCGTAGTGCATGGTGAAACGGGCTGAGGACGGGGGTCGGAGCGACGGACGGTCGGCGTATCAGGCAAGTCCGGGGAGCAACGGGAGCAGCGCCGAGACCTGAGCGGCGGCGGCGCTGGTTTGGGGCTGGGCGAAGCTGGTCATCAGGCTGCCGACGACCAGCTGCCAGCCGTCCACCAGCACGAACAGGAGGATCTTGAACGGCAGGCTCACCAGCACCGGCGGGAGCATCATCATGCTCATGGAGATCAGCAGGCTGCTGATGACCATGTCGATGACCAGGAACGGCAGGTAGATGCGGAAGCCCATCAGGAACGAGACCTTCAGCTCGCTGAGCATGTAGGCCGGGATGAGCGAGACCATGTCCACGCCGGCCCGCGTGAGCTGTTCGGGGCGGCTGGTGTCGACGCCGCGGTAGTTCAGGACCATGTAGAGGCTCGACCAGTTGCCCGTGGCCTCGATCTGGTCGAACATGAAGTCGCGCACCGGCTGCTTGCCTCGGTCCCAGAGCTGGTCGTAGCTGGTGATCTCGCCCGCGCGGTACGGCTTGATCGCCTCCTGGTTGATGCGGTCGATGGTCGGGGCCATCACCAGCAGCGTCATGAACAGCGAGAGCGCGATCGTCACCTGCGGCGGTGGGATCGACTGCGTTCCCATCGCCTGCTTGAGCATCCCCAGCACGATCGTGATGCGCATGAAGCACGTCGTCATGAGCATCAGCGAGGGGGCCAGCGAGACCACGGTCAGCACGATCAGGATGTTGATCGCCGCCGAGAGCCCGCCGGTCCGCCTGGACTCCGGCGCGCCGCTGGTCACGGGCAAGGTCCCGGAGGACCCCGACGGGAGCAGGCCCGCGGCCGAGTCGAGCATCATCAGCGGGTTGAGGTCCTGCGAGATCAGAAGTTCCGCGGGCGAGGGAACGCTCGGAAGATCCGCCCGGGGCGCATCGACCGCCCGCGGCGCGGCGGTGACCGGCGGCCCGTACCGCTCGCCCGCGCGGGCGGCGCACGCCGCCACCGCGACGAGCACGGCCGCGAACAGAGCGAACCGGCACTTCGGACCGCGGTTCATCATCCGCGTGCTCCGTTCCCGCCCGAGCGCAGGCGGGCCAGGCGCTGGCGGAGCAGCTCGGCCCCGTCGTGGGCCACCGGGGCGTTGGCGGGCTCCCCACCGCCTCCGGCCGGCGCAGCCGATGCGAAACCCGGCACCCGGGTCGCCCGACGCGTCGGGGCCTGGTCGGGGGACGCGGCCGACATCCTCTGAGCGGATCCGGAAATCTCCACGCGGTCCGAGCCCGGGCCCACCAGCACACGCGCCGGCGGCTGGTCTGTCGCGGGTTCAACCGGTCCGGCCCGGCGTGCGCGATCCGCGGTCCCCCGGAGAGCCGCCGGGCCGGCCGCCGGCGCCGCAGCCAAGCCGGCTCGCTCGAGCACCGCGTGGAATCGGCCGGCCGCCGATTCCCCCTGGGCCTCGCGGGTCAGCTCGATGATCTGCGCAACCTCGTCAGGATCGGAGAATTCCGCGAGCGTGGCCAGCGAGGGGCTCCCCAGCCGCGTCGCCCTGGACTGGCACAGCAGCAAGATGCGCGGGCCGACCTTCATCAGCACCAGGAGCTGGCCCCTCTGCAAGGGGAACCTGGCGAGCACGAGTACCACACCGGCCGGCGCCCGCCCGGCCGGTCCCATGGACATCGCGAGCCCTCCGCGACGGGCCGCGAGCTTGCGGGTGATCAGCGCGACCAGCATGGCAAGGCCGATGACGGCCGCGAGCGCGGCGGCGGTCCGGACCATCCCCAGCGAGTTCAAGGATGCAGGATCGGCCTTGCCAGGAGCGGGCCTGGCCGCGACCGTCGCCGGGGCCCTCTCGCCCGCGGCCCGCGGGAGCGGACCGGTCGCCGGCACGATCGCCTTCAGCTCGCTCTCGGGCACCCGCAGCGCCGGCGCATCACCCGGGGTTGAGGTCGGATGCTCCGGCACCCTCCCGTGAGGCTCGGCCGGCGGCGCGGGCTCGACCTGCGGGCCCACGAGATCACCGCCCCGTGCCGCGGCGCTGGGCACAACGGCGGCCATGAGCATGACAAACACCAGTATCGAGGATGGACCGCGCCTGCACCGCATCGTGCCTTCCTGGCTTGTGCTCCGGACGGCTCCGCCGCCGGTGGGGGTCTATGAGTCGCTGAACCGTCGCGGGCCGATCAGCCCGCGGCCTTGCCGAGGTCCGCCTGCTGCTGGGGGAGGATCTCGTTGATGCGCACGCAGAAATTCTCGTTGAGAACGAGCACCTCCCCGCGGGCGATCGGACGGTCGTTGACGTAGATGTCGACCGGATCGCCGGCGAGCTTGTCGAGCTCCACCACCGCCCCCTCGGAGAGCTTCAGCACGTCGCTGACCAGCATTCGAGTCCGGCCGA
Organism: Phycisphaerales bacterium; assembly: GCA_044221545.1. Taxonomy (GTDB): domain Bacteria; phylum Planctomycetota; class Phycisphaerae; order Phycisphaerales; family UBA1924; genus JAEUJB01. The sequence continues at coordinate 72,962 of JBGAOZ010000008.1, read as the reverse complement.
GCTCGATCTTGACGTTGAGGTTGACGTTCGACAGCAGGTCGATCGCCTTGGCGGCCAGGGGCGACTTGACCGGCTCGAACGCCGGCATCTCGAACTGCTTGGGGGTCCCCACGACCGGCTGGTCGGAACCCGAGATCATCGCCGGAGCCCTGCCGGTGCCGCTGCTGACTTCCTCGGCCAGCCCGGCCAGCTGCTCGGCGGCCCGGGCGAGTGCCTCGGCATCGTCCTCCGAAACACCCTGCGCCGGGGCGGGAGCACCGGCATCTGCCGGGGTACCCGCAGAGAAGCCCGCGGCGTCGCTGGGCGGATCGGCCGATCGATTGAGATGGGAGCGGTCTGTCATCCTGACTTCCTCGCAGCCGGGCCGCGATGCGCACAATGTGCGCGTGCCCTGCCGGCTCGTAACGCGGGATCCTCCCGCCCATGGTCTCCGATCGGAAAACACCCAGAAGCCGCAGTACTTTTCTGCGCCACGCCAGAATGTCGCGCCGAACCTGCGCGAACGGACCTCCGCCGGCTCAGTCGGACTCGTACCCGACAAACTTGGGGAAGAGGATCCGGTCGACGCGCGGCTGGTCTTCGGCGTCCGGGCCGATCAGCTTGTTGAGGTAGGCTGTGATCTGGCGGTTGATCGTCTGGCGGCCCGGCTCCTTGAGCTGGCTCAGTTGGGCCCGGCTGAAGATCATCGAGACACCCTCGAGGATCTCCGCGGACTTGGCCTGCACGGCGCCGGTAACGGCGGTCTCGTTCTTCTTCTTCACGCGCAGCACGATCTCGACGTTCCAGATCCACGTCTTGCCGGTCTGCATGTTCTGGAACCGGTCGGAGACCAGCGGCAACTCGACCGCGTCCTCGGAATCGTCGCTGCCCTTGTGCTCGAGACCCTCGGCCGAGGCGTTCTTGCCGCCGCCGGTGATGCCCACGACGGCGAAGATCCCCACCGCCTCGACGATCATCACGATCGCGACGATCGCGATCATCATGATCGGAGACTTCTTCTTCGGGGGCGCCTCGCTCGCGGAAGCGGTCTCGGATCCGGGTTCCTTCTTTTCCTTCTCGGCCACGGTGTGCTCCGCCAAAGGGTCAAGCGATCGGTCCCGCGCCCCTGGACAGGGGCCGGCGCGTTGCACCTTGATTCTCGGCGTTTACACGGACCGGCTTGCCCGGCAATGCAAGTGGCGCGGCATGCACGGCCGGGCGCGGTCGCACAGGTCGTACGCCCTGCACCGCCGGATGTTTTCGGACCCTTACAACCCCCTCAGGCGGCGTCCCGGGCCTGCTCCCGGGGCACCGGCTTGAGCAGGGGCACATTCCCGGCCTCGAACCTGTCGAGCCGGTCCATCACCGAGCACAGGAAGCGGTCGGCGATGAACGCCAGCAAGATGACCCCGAGGGTGAGCAACGCCGCCCAGCCGCCCAGCCGGGCGGGGTGGTCGAAGACCCTGATCATGGCGCCGCAGGCGATCGCCATGCCGATCACCGCCGACACGCGCCCGATCGTGCAGATCTCCCGGACCCGGCTGGCGGAATGCTGGAACATCGGTCTGGCTCCCTGGCGTCCCCTCTCAACAGGGGCCCGCAGGGGCCCGCGCGTGCTGGTCGCCGAGAGAGTTATCGGGAGGCGGCGGGTCGCGCTTGATGCGTGCCGGCCGGAATCATCAACGCCCCAGCACCAGCAGCTGCTGCATCAGCTCGTCGGTGGTGCGGATGACCCGCGAGGAGGCCGAGTAGCCCGTGGAGGCCAGGATCATGTTGATGAACTCCTGGCTCAGGTCCACGTTCGAGAGCTCCAGGGCGCCGCCGACCAGCCGGCCGGTCCCCAGGGACTGGGGGGAGGCGATCACGGGCGATCCGCTGTTGGGCCCGACGCGGAACATGTTCGCCCCGACGTCCACCAGGCCCTCGTCGTTGGCAAAGTCCGCCAGGACGACTTGGCCGAGGGTCCGGGTGACACCGTTGGAGAACGCCCCGACGATCACACCGTCCTGCCCGACGGCGTAGGAGCTGAGCGTGCCGATGGGCGAGCCGTCGGTGAAGGTCGCGGCGATCGTGGACGAGTCGTCCGTCAGGGAGGTCACGTTGTCCTGCCCGCCGGCGAACGCAAGGTCGATCGACAGGGGCGTGGCGGCGCCCGTTCCCGCGCGGTCGATCGTGACATTCACCGGATCAAGGGTTGTCAGCTGGCCGAGGGTGTCGAACTCCAGGTCCCCCGACGCGACGAACTTGGAGGTGTCGGTGTCGTCGGGGGAACCGACGTAGTACCGCCAGGTGGTGCCGTTGTTCGACCGGCCGTCGATCACCATCGAGAGTTCCACATTCACCGGGGTCCCCAGCGAATCGAAGGCGATGAACGCGGTCCGGACCGACTCGCCGTCGGCCGCCGCGGTCTTCTCCGTGCTGAACGGGGCGCGAACGAAGTCGCCGGCCGAGTCCAGCACCTGGAGGTCCGACGGATCGATCGCCAGGTCGTTCACGGTGCCGATGTTGCCCGTGACCGTCATCACGCCCGTGACCGGATCGAGCGACAGGCCGGGAACGGCCCCGTTGGGATTGGCCGTGGAGGTATCCAGGCCCAGCGCCTCGGTCAGGAAGTCCATGTAGTCCTGAACCGTCGTGGTGTCGTCGATCGGCAGCGCGGCGCTCGGGAGTGTCTTGCCGCCGCGCTCGACTCCCTGGAGCCAGATCGATTGGCCCGAGGTGAGCAGCGGCGTCCCGCTCCCCGGCAGCGCCGGATCCTCGATATCCACCAGCCGGGTAGCCGTCTCCAGCACGTTGCCCGCGCCCGGCGGCGGGTTGGCCGTCGCGATCGCCGAGAGCCCCGCGGTCGCCGACCCCAGCAGGCGGATGGACGAGCCGGTGGTGGGCAGGAGCCCCGAGGCGTTGAGGTTCCCCGAGAACCGCACGTTCTGGGTCGCCTCCGCGAGCGTCATCGTTCCCAGCGGGATGTTCAGGTCGACCAGCGCGCCCGGAACGATGTTGTGGTTCGCATCGACATCCCAGCCCTGGAGCCGCTCGCCGCTGACCGTGACCAGGTCGTTGGTCGCGTTGGTGCGGAACGACCCGGCCCGCGTGTACAGCTGCTCCCCGGCGCGGTTGACGACGAAAAAGCCCGTCCCCTCGATCGCCAGGTCCCGCGAGTCACCGCTGGCAGAGAGCGTCCCGCCGGTGAAGTTCCGCTGCGTCCCGGCGACCGTCACGCCCAGGCCGATCTGGCCCGGGTTGGTCCCGCCGGTGTTCTCGTCGGGCGCGGTGCCGAGGCTGAACGTCCGGCTGAACTGCGTGGCAAAGAGCATCCGGTTGGACTTGAAGGCGGTGGTGTTGACGTTGGCGATGTTGTTGCCCACCACGTCGAGGCTCCGCGCGTTGGCGGTCATGCCCGAGAGTGCGGTGAACATCGCGGTGGTGGAAGCCATGGAAGTCCTCTGCGGGAGTTGCCGCCGCGGCGGTCCGGCGCGGCGGGGCCCGTTGATCGAAGATCGGTCAGGCGCCCGAAGCGGCCAGGGCGTCAAAGACTGAGCGGCTCACGCCGGCGGCGGGCCGGGGGACCATCGCGGAATTCACGGCCGTCGAAACGGCCTGGAGGGTCGGGGATCCGGGCGCGGCGGGGATGTCCATCACGGCGTCGATCCCGGTGACCACCTGCCCGGGCGAGGTGCTGACCTCGCCGGTGACCTGGCGGGTCCCGACATCGAGCGTGAGCGTCCGGCCGTCGATGCGGGTCAGCACGCGAGTGGCGCCCGCCGCCTGCGCCATGTCGGCCGCCACCGAGAGGCGCTGGAGCTGCTGGGGGCTCAGCTCGATCCCCGCCTTGGCGCTGATCGTCACGGGCGAGCCCGATGAGATCCCCCCGGCCCTGGCACGGGCGAGCAGCTCGGAGAACGAGCCCGTGCGGGCCAGTTCCTCGGTCGACAGGGGGTCCTGCCCGCCGCCGGGTCGGAGGCGCGAGGCCGCGCCGTTTCCCCCGAGGGATCGCAGCAGGTCCAGAGCGCTGCCGGAAGTGTCGCTCATGACGCCCCCCCGGCGGCCGGCATCACCACGCCGTCCACATCCTTGAGCGGGACGCGCGACCCGTCGCCCAACACCAGCGTCGCGCCGTCCTTGTCCTTGGTCACGGCCGCGACCAGGCCCTCGACGCGGGAGGAATTCTCGTCCAGGCCCGTGATGTACTTGCCGATCATGCCCGAGGCCGAGGTCAACGCGTCGCGGTCCACCAGCGTCCCCATGCTCGTCGAGAGGTTCATGTTCGACTGGATGCTGTAGACCGTCGAGAGCTGGTTGAGCAGCGCCTGCGTGTCGTTGGGCTGCATCGGGTCCTGCTTGCTCAGCTCGGTCAGGATCAGCTTGAAGAAATCGGAGCTGTTGAGCGAACTGAAGGCCGACGCGGAGGAACCCGCGCCCGCGCTACCGCTCGCACCCAGCGCATCCAGAGCGCTCGCCATGGGCGATCTCCCACCGTCACGGGCCGCCCGGCCCGCTACACGGTCAGATCCAGGCCGAGCCTCCAGCCCGTCCCGGACGAGATGTTGACGTCCAATTCACCGGTCGCCTCCGCGACCGGCCTTGTGGCGTGCGGCTCTCCACCCTCAGCGCCTCCGCGCTGGCCGCCGCCCTCCCGGGCCTCCCGCCCGCCCATCGATCCGGCATCCCCACGCGAATCCCCTGCCAAACCACCCGAATCCTGATCCAACCCGCCCCGAATGGCCTCGGGATGCTCCCCGGCCGCCCTCGGCACGAGCTTGACCTCGATCGAATCCACCACCAGGCCCCGGCCCGCGAGCCGGTCGCGCAGCTCCGGCAGGGCCTCGCGGAGCGAAGCTTGCGCTTCCTCGCTGGTGGCCGACAGAGTCGCCGTCACCCGGCCCGATTGCATCGCCACTTCCACCTTCATCTCCCCAAGCGACTCCGGGAGCAGCTTCATGGAAACCGATGCGTTCCCCTCTCCCTTTGAGCCAGCCCGGATCGCCGCGAACATGCCCCGCATCGCCTGGCCACGGACCCCCGGCGCCGACTCGGGTCCATCAGGGGGCGCAAATGCCGGTCCGCCCCTTGGATTGTCCAGCTTTGCCAGCGCCGATCCCGAGCTCCCGCGACCGCCCGCGACGCCGGTCACGCCCGTCACACCGACAACAGGCGCTGGACCAGCCGCCGACTGCACGCTCACCGCGTTCAGGCCTGAAACGCCGGCCGAAACCGCGGCCACCGCGGTACCCGCATCCGCGCGCTCCGTGATCGCTTCAGAACTCGGCTCCTGCGCCGGCCCTGCCGCGTCAGCGGCCTCGCCCGGTTCACCCTGCGATCGCACGGGCGCCGATGGAACACCGCGTGGCTCGACATCCGTTCGATCACCCGACGCCGACCCCGCCCCCGGCCTGCCGCCGCCCGGATCGCTCGATCGACCCGCCCCGGTCTCGCTCACGGACCCCGACCCCACGTTCGCGCCCGCCTTGGCCGTCTCCCCGACCCGACCCGACGTCGCGAACTCCGCCCCATCCGCGCCTGATCCGCTCCCCACCTGTCGCGACGTCGTCCGCGCGTGCAGCGTCCTCCTGGTCGCCTGACGAACAGTCGCTTTCACCGTCCCGCGCTCTTTCAGCTGCCCCGCCGCGATCGCCGAAACATCGATGACGAGCCCCTCGGCCGTTTCGGCCTCGCGATCGCGCAGCGCCTGCGCCCCATCGGCACTCCCGGCCTGCATGTCGGACGCCCGCCGACGCGTGAGCATCTCCCGGAACGTCCCATCATCGGTGCCCGACAGGGCATCCTCCGCGGCGCCAACGGCCGCCGAGGGAATCACCATCCTGCCCGATTCACTTGCCGCCTCCCACCGCACCATTGGCAATGGTCTCCACGGGCGGGGTGACTTCAGTTCCCCGCGCCCGCAGGCGTTCCAGCAAATCCGCGGCCAGCTTCGGATCCCCCTTGATGAACTCGGCCATCACCTTCGTCCTTGCGCGATCCTCCATCGAGTTCAGGTACGACACCACCCGATCGGTTCCCTTGGCCGGATCCCCGCTGATGATCTCCATCAGCGTCTTCTTCGCCTGGTCGGCCTTGAGGCCCTCCAGCGTCGCGAGCGTCTTCTTGAACTGCTCCCCCGACTCGGTCGCGGCGATCTCCTCCCGCATCTTCTCGAACGCCGCCTTGTCGCGCTGGAGTTCCTGGCGCTCCTTGCTCAGCTGGGCCTCGCGGTCCATCAGGCTCTTCTGCAGATCCCCGATCTCCCGGCGCAGGCGCTCGGCCCGCTGCCGATCAATCTCCGTCGCCTCGACCCGCGCCGAGAGCTGCTCGGAAGCCGTCAGCGGCGGACGGGCGTCCTTCTTGGCCTGCTCCTCGGCCTTCCTGGTCGCCTCCACCTTGGCCTTCTCCTCGGCCTCCCGGGCCTTCTGAGCCGGGATCGTCTCCGTCAGGATCTCGCGGAACTTCCCCAGCCGTTCCCGGTCCATCCGCTGCGTCCCCACCAGCCACCCCGCAAACCCCAGGATCGCCAGGAGGTTCGCCACCGCCAGCACCGCGATCGCCGTCAGGAGCGTCTTCATGCCGCCTCCGTTTCGCCCGCACCCCGCCGCGCCGCACGCATCATCGCAATCTCGTCGATCGCCGCCGATTCCTTGCGGTTCTGCTCCACCCGCCACGCCGCGTACTGGCGCTCACGCAGCAGCTCCACCGCCTTGCGCTGAGTCGCCGCCGCCAGCAGCTCCAGCCGCGCCGCGTCGAGCCGCCGGTGGATCCCCGCCAGCTTGAGCACCGCCTGCTGGGCCTGGGCAGTCAGCCGCACCGCCGCCGCCGCCTGCCGACGCGCCCCGGAGATGTCGATCACCCCGCCACGCCACGCCCCGGGCTCCCCGTCCCCCACGCTCCGCTCCGACGCGAGCATCTGCCGCAACTCGTCCCGCTCGCGCTCGATCACCCGCTGGTGCGCCCGGATCTCTTCCTCGGCCGCGACCCGCTCGCGCTCGATCTTCGCGACGGCGAGCTGCCTCTCGCGCTCCTTCGCGATGCGCTGGTCCAGGACCGCCTCGAGCTTGAACACGAACCGTGCCATGCGCTCCGTTCCCTACCTCCGGGCCCTGCCCGCCTTCTGGACCAGATCGATCGATCTCTGGGCGATCTTCAGCAGCTCCTCCCGCCCCTGCGCGAACGCCGTCGCATCCTTCTTGCCCTGGCGCAGCAGGCGAACGATCTCCTCGTGCAGGTCGATCGCCGTGTCCGTCTCGGGCTTGGCCCCACGGGCGTACGCACCGATCTGGACCAGGTCCTCAACCTCCTTGTACAGCGCCAGCAGCCGGACCACCTGCCGCCGCGCATCCAGGTGCTTGGCATCGCACACGTCGTCGGCCACGCGGCTCACCGAGTCCAGCACGTCGATCGCCGGGAAGTGCGCCCGCTGCGCCAGCGACCGCGAGAGCACCAGGTGACCGTCCAGGATCCCCCGCGCCGCGTCCGAGACCGGCTCGGTCATGTCGTCACCCTCGACCAGGATCGTGTACAGCCCCGTGATCGACCCGGCGACGGACCCCCGGGATATCGAACCGGTCCCGCCATCGGCCCGTCCCTGCGTCGCGTGGTCTCCCGGCCCGGCCTCGATCGCCCCCGCCCGCTCCAGCAGCAGCGCCATCTGCGCAAAGACGCTCGGCGTGTACCCCTTGGTCGCCGGCGGCTCCCCGACCGACAGGCCGATCTGCCGCTGCGCGTGCGCGAAGCGCGTGATCGAGTCCATCATCAGCATCACCCGGCGCCCCCGCGCACGGAAATACTCCGCCTGCGTGCACGCGGCCTTGGCCGCACGCACCCGCAGCAGCGGCGATTCGTCGCCGGTCGCCACGAACACCACCGACCGCTGGAGACCCTCCGGGCCCAGGCTGTGCTCGATGAAGTCCTTGACCTCCCGCCCCCGCTCCCCGATCAGGGCGATCACGTTGACATCCGCGTCCGACCGCGCCGCGATGGTCCCCAGCAGCGTGCTCTTGCCCACGCCCGGGCCCGCGAAGATCCCCATCCGCTGCCCGCCCCCGAGGGTCGTGAACAGGTCGATCGCCCGCACCCCCGTGTGCAGCGGCTCCTGGATCCTCCGCCGCGACAGCGGCCCGATCGGCGCGGGCGTCAGCGGCATCGGCACTCTCCCGTGCACCGGCCCCAGCCCGTCGATCGGCCGGCACAGCCCGTCGACGCACCGGCCCAGCATCCGCTCACCCACAAGCGCCGTCTGCGCCACCTGCTCCCCCACCACCTCGTCGCCCGGCCGGATCCCCGCGGTGTCCCCCAGCGTCATCACCACCGCGTGCTCACGTGTGAACCCGATGACCTCGCCCAGCACCCCCGCGGCCGCGTCCGCGCTCCGGCCCCCGGGTCCGGTCCCTTTCACGCCCCAGCCCCTCGGCCGGATCGATACCAGGGACCCCGCCGGCACCGGCAGTTCATCCACGAGCACCGTCAGCCCGCGCAGCGCACTGACCACGCCCGCGATCCGCACCGGCTGGAACCCGCGCAGGATCTCCCTCGCGCCGGCGAGCACCGCCAGCGGCCCCGACACCCGTTCCGCAGTTGGAGCCGCGACCGTGCTCAGGCGACCTCCTTTTCCGGCAGGATCGCCTCGACAATGCGGTCCAGCTGCGTGCCGATCCCCGCGTCGATCGAGGCCCCTCCGTCGGTGCGCAATGTGCACGACCCGCGCTCGACCGCCGGGTCCGCAACGATCTCGGCGTGGCGGATGTTGCCCAGCCGCCCGACCAGTTCCGGCAACACCTGCCGGGCGATCGACTCATCCTCCGGGTGGACGGCGATCCGAACTCGCGTCGGCCTGGCGACCAGCGAGAGGACCGCCTCCAGCTGCGCCGCGACCAGGGACGGATCGGCGGCGATCACGCGCCGCGTGACACGCGAGGCAATCTCGATCGCCAGGTCCAGCACGTGCTCGCGCGCCTCGGCCATCAGCGACTCGCGCTCGGCGATGAACGAGTCCAGGCCCGCCCGCCACGCGGCGCACAGCGCCTCGATCCGCGGCCGGGCTTCGAGCAGCGCGGCCGCACGGCCCTCCTCGGCGCCCCGGGAAAGGCCCTCCTTGGTGCCCGCGGCCAACCCCTCGGCGTGCCCGGCCTCGCGGCCGCCCGCCAGGATCTTCAGACGCTCCTTGGCGGCCTCCTCGACGATCTCCGCCGCCCGGCGCCGCGCCTGCTGGATGATCGAGTCGCCCTGGCGCGCCAGGTCCCCCAGGTCCAAGACCAGCGCGTCCCGGGTCGCGGTCTGTGCATCGGCTCTTCGGATCAGCGCCATCGTTCACCGGCCCTCGCCGCGCGTCCCGGTCCCGGGCCGGCGGTCGGATCACACGATCAGGTCCGAGTCCCCGCCCCGGCCCTGGATGATGACATCCCCCGACTCCTCGAGCCGGCGCACGATGTCCACGATCCGCTGCTGGGCCGACTCCACGTCCGTAACCCGCACCGGGCCCATGAATTCCATGTCCTCCTTGATCAGCTGCGCCGCACGCTCGGACATGTTCTTGAAGATCTTGTTCTGCAGGTCCGGCGAGGCCGTCTTGAGCGCCAGCGCCAGCTCCTCGTTGTCCACTTCCTTGAGCACCGACTGGATGCCCTTGTCGTTCACCAGCATGATGTCCTCGAACACGAACATCAGCCGGCGGATCTGCTCCACCAGGTCCGGGTCGTCGGACTCCAGTCCCTCCAGGATTGCCTTCTCCGTCGCGCGGTCCGCCAGGTTCAGGATCTCGGCCACCGTCGGCACCCCGCCGGCCTTCTCCATGCTCTGGGCCAGCATGTTCGCCAGCCGGCTCTCCAGCCCGCGCTCGACCTCCCGGATCACCTCCGGGTTGGTCTGCTCCATGTTCGCGATCCGCTTGATCACCTCGATCTGCTTCTGCATCGGCAGCCCGCCGAGGATCTCGGCGGCCTTGTGGTGCGGCAGGTGGCACACGATCAGCGCGATCGTCTGCGGGTGCTCGTCCTGGATGAACGTCAGCAGGTTCTCGCTCTCGGCCCGCTGCAGGAACGCGAACGGTGTCTTCTGGACCTGCACCTGGATGCCCGCCAGCACCTTCTCGGCCGCCTTGGGGTCCATCGACTGCATCAGCAGCTGCTTGGCAAAGTCCAGGTTCCCCTCGGTCGCGTACTGCGACGCCATCGAAAGGTTGTAATACTCCTCCACCACCGCGTCCTGCAGCTCACGCGGCACACGGCCCAGCCCCGCCAGCTCACGCGTCAGCTCCTGCACCGCCTCCCCCGACATCTTCTTGAGGATCAGCGAGGCCCGCTCCGTGCCGATCGCCAGCAGCAGGATCGCCGCCTTGGTCATGCCGTCGAGTTTCGACGCATCGTCGGGGAGTTTCTCGTGCGGTTTCCTCGCCATGATTCGCTTCGCGTCCACGCCGGCCCCGCCGGGGCCCTCGCTCACTGCTCCACCTGGACCCACCTGTTGAGCATCCGGGCCGCCGACTCGGGATCCTGCTGCACCATCTCCGACACGCTCTCGAGCATCTTCTGCAGCTTCATCTCCTGGTCGTCCACCTCGATGCCCGACATCGCCATCTCGCCCTCGGCCGCCTCGCCGATCGACTCGCCCTTGATCTCGATCTGCGGCGGCACCCCGACCAGCTCCTCGGCCGTCGGCAGGTCGACCTTCCTCGCCGACTTCTTCACCATCGAGATCATCATGAACAGCGCCACCGCCGCCAGCAGCCCCAGCACTGCCGTGTCCAGCACCCCGCCGCCCAGGCTGAACCCGCCCCCGCCCAGCCCGATCGTCCCCAGCAGACCGCCCGGCGCCGCGCCGCCCACCACCGCGGGCATGTCCGCCGCGATCATCGACACCACCACGTCGCCGTCGATCGCCTGGCCCTGCGAGCCGGCCGTGCGCACGTGCGGCGTCAGGCTCGCCACGATCCGCGCCTTCTCGTCGTCGAACTTCTTCGTGACCTCGGCCTCCGTCGGCGCCGCGGCGCCCCCCGCCGGAGGGGTTGCGGTGCCCGCGGGGGCCGCCCCTGCCTTCTCTCTCTCCAGCAGCGACACGATGTAGCCCCGCGGGATGTTCACCGACACCGCCAGCCTCGTCGGCATGCCCCGCGGGTCCACGATGCTCTCGGTCCGCGTGCCCACGTGGTTCTCGAACTCGTTCTCCTCCTGCGACTGCTCCAGGTTCGCGCCCGGCGCCTGGCCGCCCCGCGCGATGTCCGCGCCGGTGTTGGACCTCAGCCCCGGCTCACCGCCGGCCGCCCTGTCGGTCTGGTTGGTCGACTGGCTCGTGACCCGCTTGGGCAGCGCGACCGTCCCCTGCCCCTTGTCCATGTTCTTCTCGACCCGCGCCGTCACCTGCGTCACATCCACCTGCGCGGTCACCAGGATACCCACCCCGGGGATGTACGACAGCAGCTCGGCGATCTTCTCCTTGGTCTGCTGCTCGACCTTGCTCGCGTGGTCCACGTACGTCGTCGACAGCAGCTCGTTCTTGGCCGAGGGCTTGCGCGGGCGGCCGCCCGAGGCGTCGATCACCTGCACGCGGTCGATCTCCATCCCCGCCACCGCGCCGGCGATGTGCGCCGCCACCGCGTCCACCGTCCCCTGCGGCAACGCCGAGCCGTCCTTGGTCTGCACGCTCACCGAGGCCGTGGGCCGCCGCGACGGCGCCCCCATCCCCTGCACGTCCGGGACATCCAGGTTCACGACCGCCGAACGCACCCCCGCGTACTGCCCGATCTGCCGCGCCAGCTCGTTCCGCAGCGCCAGGAGGTACTGACGGTTGTTCTGCTCCCGGCTCGACCACCACGTCTGCCCGTCGATCAGCTGGCGGAACAGGTACTGCGTGTCGGCCGGCAGCAGCTTGGCCTCTCCCAGCCGGGCCATCGCCTCCTGCTGGCGACCACGCGGGACCGTGATCCCCGCCGGCGTGATCTGCGCATCGATCCCCGCGGTCTGCAGCGCCGCGACCCGCTGGCCCATCTCCTCGGGAGTGCCGCCCACCGACAGGGTCGCCGTCGACCCGCGCGACGAGTACTGCGCCACCACCAGCCACGCCAGCACCCCGATGATCGCCGCCGACGCGATCAGCAGCTTCTGGGACGGGCTCAGCCTCCCGAAGAAGGTCGAAACCTGGTTGATGGTCCGTTCAAGCGCACCCAAGTGGAGGGCCTCCATGCCCAGTCCCGCGCACTCCTTGCGCGGCGAACCCTTCCGGCGCCGGCTTCCACGCCCCGGACGCCCGGTCCCTGCTCAGGATCCGGCGGACCCTGCTTCCTCACTTGCTCATTTCGGATACACACCCACCGGACCTTGAAAGGCCCGGTCCAGAAGCGCAGGCTCGTCCACCAACAACGCGCACTCCCCGCGCTTCCATTCGGTGATCTTTGCCGAGCCGGTGCGTGATCTCCCCACGCCCCAGAGCCTCACACCCGCATCTGCTTGATCTCTTCGTAGGCTTCCATCACGCGGTTGCGCACCGCCTGGAGCATGCGGAACGCCACGTCCGCCTTCTGCGTCGCCAGGATCACACCCTCGTAGTCGGTCCGCCGACCGGTGTGCAGATCCTCCATCGCCTTGGTCGCGTCCTGCTGCAGCTCGTTCACCTTCTTGAGGTTCTCCAGCAGCACATCCTTGAATTCAGGCCCGCCCGTCGCGTCCGGGCTCGCGGCTCCGCCGATGCCTTGCCCGGCGGCCGCTCCGGCGGTCGCGCCCGTCGATCGGATGAGTCCAAGCGGGTCGGTCATCGCACTCTCCGCACACGATCAAGATCCAAGAGAGACCTTCGGTCACGCAAGCAGTCGCAAGGCCGATGCCATCATCTGCTTCATCGCCTCGGCCGAAGCCAGGTTGGCCTCGTACGCACGCGAGGCATCCATCGCGTTTACCTGCTCGGTCACCGGATCCACATTCGGCAACGGCACATAGCCCTCGTTGGGCCCGCTCTTATACGCGTAAGGGTTCGTCGGGTCCCATTTCATCACGAACGGGGCATCGTCCAAGGAAATCCCTGAGACATGCACCCCCATGGCCCGCGATTCCGGCGAGCTGGCCGTGGGATCCCCGGGTGCGAACTCGGCGATCCGCCTTCGCCATGGGTTTGGTTGGCCCTTCTCATCCAGCATGGTGTGCTGATTGGCAATGTTCGCGGCGATCACGGCCATTCGTGTCCGCTGGGCGACCATTCCGCCGGCCGGGATATCGAGGTATCCGTACATCGTGTGCTCAACCTTCCTGAGTCCCGAGCGAAATCAGATCATGCTCAGACGCGTTGCGCGATCGCGGTCCTGAGCAGCTCGAAACGACCCCGCATGAACTCCGAAGCCGTTCGGAACGACTCGGCCGTCTCGACCATGTCCTGCATCAGGCGTTCCAGATCCCGGTTGTTGCGGTCGTGAAAGAGAACCCCGCCCGGCGCGGTGCGGGGAGAGAGCCGCAACGTCGAACCATCGGGGCCCTGCTCGACGCGCAATTCCTGCGTGGAGCGCAACTCGAGGCTCCCGCGCTCGCCGCCGGTTCCGGCCCGCCGGGCATCGACGGCCCGGGCCAGTTCGGCCTGGAAGTCGGAGACCGAGACGTCCTTCTGCCGGTAGTCCGGGGTTGAAATGTTCGCGATATTCCCGGCGATCAGGCGTTGGCGCTGGGCGGCAAAGTGCATCGAGGCTTCGAGCACCGGTATCGCGCCGGAGTTTGTGATGTCGTCGATGAACATCGCGGTGAGTCTCTCCCGGCCGGATCGCAAACGTCGCGCCAGAGCGCCCGCGCTTCAGGCGAGGCTCACAGGCCCTGCTCGACCAGCTGGAGTTCCTTCCAGCGCTTGAGCTTGAGCCCGAGGGTGCGCACGCCGATGCCCAGCGCGCTGGCGGTGCGCTGGCGGTGGCCGTTGTGCTTCACGAGCGTCTGCACGATCGCATCGCGCTCGATCTCTTCGAGGGTGCGGGGGCTGGGCCCGGCCTGGAGCACGACGACCCCGCCCCCGCTGGCCATGCCCGCGGGGGCGCCCAGGGGCGCGGGTGCCTCGGCCGGCTTGAGCTCGATGGTCTGTCCGTTCGAGGGCGCGTGGCCGTTGAGGGGCGTGGCCCTGCGGTGGCCGGCGCTGAGCCACGGCTCGATGACCTCGCGGCCCACCGTGCTGCGGGCGACCCCCGAGCACGCGGCCGCGCCGCTGAGCACGACGGCCCGCTCGCAGACGTTCTGGAGCTCGCGGACGTTCCCGGGCCAGTGGTACTCGCGGAGCAGCGCCAGCGCGGCGGGCTCGAACTCGACCATGGACCGCCCCTCGCGGCGGCAGATCTCACCGACGAAGTGCGCCGAGAGCTCGGCGATATCCTCCCGGCGTTCGCGCAGGGGCGGGACGTGCACGGGCAGCACGTTGAGGCGGAAAAACAGGTCCTGGCGGAAGGACCCGTCCTCGATCGAGCGCTGCAGGTCCCGGTTGCTGGTGGCGATCACGCGGACGTCGACGCCGATGGTGATGCTCGACCCGACGCGTTCGAAGGCCCTCTCCTGGAGGACGCGCAGGAGCTTGGCCTGGATCTGGGCGGGGACCTCGGAGACCTCGTCGAGCAGGAGCGTGCCGGTGTCGGCCAGCTCGAAGCGTCCCTTGCGGGTCTTCTCGGCGCCGGTGAAGGCGCCGCGTTCGTGGCCGAAGAGCTCGCTCTCGAGCAGGGACTCGGAGAGCGCTGCGCAGTTGACGGCCAGGAACGGCGCCGCGGCGCGCGTGCTCGACTCGTGGATCGCCCGGGCGACCACTTCCTTGCCGACGCCCGATTCCCCGTTGACCAGGACGGTGCCGTGGGAGGCGGCGACGGCGGCGACCTGCTGGCGCAGCTCGCGCATCGCCGCCGAGGAGCCGATGAGCCGGGCGAGCCCGCGGCGGGCCTGCCCGGCGCCGCCGCCGGTGGGCTGGGCGGGGTTGTCCTCGCCGCGCGGGAGGTCGGCGACCGAGGCGCGCAGGACAGCGTGCTCCTTGACGAGCCTGCGGTGCTCGATGGCCCGCTTGGTGGTGATCAGCAGTTCATCCCCCTCGAAAGGCTTGGTGAGGTAGTCGAACGCGCCCATGCGCATCGCGGTGACGGCGGTCTCGATGGACCCGAAGGCCGTCATGACGATGACGGGGAGTTCCTCGTCGATCTGGCGGACCTTCTCGAGCAGTTCGATGCCGGAGAGCCCGGGCATCTTCTGATCGGTGATGACCGCGTCGGGCCGCTTCTGGGCGATTACTTCCAGTGCGCCCGCGCCGTCGGAGGCGGTCAGGACTTCCATGCCCGCGCGCCGGAGCGTGGTCGCCACGCTGTCCCGCATCATTTCCTTGTCGTCGACAACCAGGACCGTCCTCATGCTCGAACCTCCGCCATGCCGCGCGCCGTCGGCGCGCCCGTGTGATATCCGGTGGTTTCGATCCGCGGCTTGAGGCCCTCCTGGCCCGCACCGGGATCACCCGCGACCGCCAACGGCAGCCGCAACTCAACGCACGCTCCGCCCCGCCCGTGCCCGCCCTCCTGCCTGCCTTCCAGCGTGCGCACGCAGACCTGCCCGCCGTGCGCTTCCATGATCCGGTGAACGATCGCCAGGCCCAGGCCCGTCCCGGTCTGGCGCGTGGTGAAGAACGGGTTGAACATCCGCGGGATCACCTCCGGGGGAACGCCCGGCCCGGTGTCGCAGACCCTGAGGATGCACGAGGCGCCCTGGGACTGTTCCCGCGCCGCGTCCAGCAGGAGCCGGCGCGGTGTGATCCCCGACTCGACCATCGCCTCGACGGCGTTGCGGATGACGTTGACCAGCGCGCGGACCACCAGGCCACGGTCGATGTCCAGCGCCGCGGTCCCCCACGCGGCAATCCCCGGGGCCCGCTCAACGCCGACCGAGTCAAAGCCCGGGACTTCGCCCTCGCGGCAGGCCTCCAGCGCCGAGCCGATCAGCTCCGCCACGGGGACCGGCTCCCGGCGGATCTTGAACTCCCGGGCGAACATGAGCAGGTCCTCGACGATCCCCGCGAGGCCCTGGGCGGCGCGGTCGATCTTCCCGACGGTGTGCCGCTCGGCGGGGCGGTCCTGGAGGTCTTCCTTGAGCATGCGGGCGTAGAGTCGGATCGACCCCAGCGGGTTGCGGACCTCGTGGGCGATCCCCGCGGCCATCTCGCCCAGCGCGGCGAGCCGGCGTGAGCGTTCGAGCTGCTCGTTGGCCTGCCGCAGCTCGGCGGTGAGGCGGGCGACCTCGGCGTGCAGCTGCTCGTGCGTGCCCTGGAGGCGCGTGGTGACCTCGCTGAACGCGCCGATGAGCTCGGCGAGCTCGGCCGCCGAGACCTTCCCGGTGGGGATCGGCACGCCGCCGGTCCGGATCTGTCCCTGCCCGTCGGACATCATGCCTCCCGGTCCTGGAAGAGCGGGTGACCGCCCGGTCGGCCGGGCCCGTAGGCGGCAGCGGCGCGGCGCGAGCGGTCCAGGCCCGAGAGTTCCCCGGAGACCTGGTCGCACTTGCCCCGCAGCAGGTCACGGTCGGCGTTGTCGCGCTGCGAGACCGCCTCGATGATCCGCGTGATGCCGGCGACCCGCTCCCCGATGGAGTCTCTCTGCGCCTCGTCGAGCCCGGCGACAAACTCGCTCCACCGTGCCCGCACGCCCGAGAGCGAGTCGTTGAGGCCCTGGATGCGGCCGATGAGCATCTCGCGCCGGGCCAGCACGCGCAGCAGCTCGTCGGTGCGTTCCTCCGAGATCAGACCCGACTGGGCCTGGCTGAGCTGGTCGAGCTCCTGGTAGAGCTGGAGCTGGTCCCCCAGCAGCCGCGCGACGATGGGGAACCCGGGCGTGGCCGCCGGGGGGCTGTCTGGGGCGTGTGAGTGGTGGAACTTGCCGTTGGTCATCCTGACCCCTTTGTGCATCGAATCCCTCGACGCCCCGACGCGGACCTACCCGGACCCCTTCGATTCTCCGACCGCCGCGCTGCGCTCGGCGGGCTTGGACCCCCCGCCGCTCTCGCCCGGCCCGGCCAGCTGGGAGCTGGCCTCGAGCCACCGTTCCCACTGGCGGCGCGACATCGGCAGGTTCGGATCGTTCCACGAGCTCTCGGGGAGGCTCGCGTAGAACCGCTTGGCCCGCTCGTTGGCGGTCGCCGCACGCTTGACATCGCCCTGCTTGAGGTGGGCGCTGACGATCTGGGCCATCGCCACCAGCGACGCGGGGTCCTTGGGGTACTTCTCCCGGGCCGCGTCGTACAGCCGGATCGCCGTGTCGTACTGCTCGAGGTCGAACGCGCAGTCGGCGACGTAGAACGCCGAGTTGCGCATCATCAGGTCCTCCAGGGCCGTGCGCCGCCGCTGGTCCTTGGCCTCCAGGCCGCGGCGGACCTGCTCGTACGCCGCCGCCGCGTCGCGCAGACGCTCGGCCCGCGCGCCGGTCAGCTCGCGCCGCCGGGCGTCGGGCATCGCCTCGCCCAGCTCCTTCTCGATCGCCGAGGCCGACATGCGGTTGCACTCCCCGAGCCGGAATCGCATCTGGTTGACGCGCGGGTCGTCGGGGTAGCGCGCCAGGGCCTCACGCAGGCGCTCGATGCCCTGCTCGTACTGCTGGGTCTGGAAGAACAGGTTGCCCAGCTCGATGACCGCCTCGCGGAAGCTGACGGTGTTGGTGCCGCCCAGGCGGCCGCTGGCGACCTCCAGGAGCTTCTGCTCGGCCTCCTTGTCGTTGGCCGGGTCGTTGTCCAGGAGGTACGTCTGGGCCAGCGGCACGTAGCTGGCGTCGGCGAACGGGCCGGCCGCGGCGCTGTTGCCGCGCTCCCCCGCCTCGATCAGGGTGCGGTAGAGCTGGGCGGCCCGCTCCAGGTCCCCCACCGCCTTGTACGCCTCGGCGAGCCGGAACACGGCCTCGGGCTGCTTGGGATCGTCGGGGAAGCTCTTGGTGAACTCGTCGAACGCGGCGATCGCGCTCTCCCGGTCGCCGGCGCGGTCGAAGCAGTCGGCCGCGGACCACAGGCTCGCGGCGTAGGTGGCCGGGTCGGTGACCACGGTGCGGTCGGCCATGATGCGGAAGTAGCGGCCGGCGGACCTGTAGTGCCGCTGCACCTGCGAGAGGGTGGAGGGGTCCAGCTCGACCTTGGCCAGCGCGCTGGCGGCGCCGCCGGCCTGCTCGGCGAGCCTGCGGTTCACGTCGGCCTGGCCCTGGATGACATCGTCGGGGGCCTGCTCGGCGCCGAAGAGGTCCTCGGCCATCGTCGAGTATCGCAGGGCGGTCTGGTCGTCCTCGGCCTCGAACCGCTCGTGGAACCTGGACATGAGGCTCACACCGACCGCCGCGGCCGTCACCGTGGGGTGCTTGGCGCCCTTGATGAGCCGGCCGACCAGCTCGGCGTACGTGTCCGCGGCTTCCTGGTGCTCCTCGCGCTGGGCGTACACGCCGGCCAGGCCCAGGAGCCCCTCGAGCTCGTCGGGCGAGTCGGCAAAGTCGGAGACCACGTGCTGGTAGCGTTCCCGCGCCTCGGAGAGCTCGTTGCGGCTCTCGAGGATGCCCGCGGCCATCAGGTCGACCTTGGCCAGCAGGGGATCCCCGGCGGGCATGATCTCCGCCGACCTCTCCAGCTGGACCGCCGCCGAGGGAAGGTCCCTGGTGTCCATGTACGCGCGGGCCAGCCACATGTACAGCTCCCCCATGCCGGGCACCTTGCCGTCGCCGGGCAGCCGCGGCATCGCGCGCAGCAGCTTGTCGATCGCCTCCTCGGGGTAGCCCTGATCGATCAGCAGCTCGGCCTGGCGGGCCAGCGCCCAGACCCGGTCGGGGACCGGCAGCTCCGGGTCGGCGAGCATCGCCGAGAGCATCTCCACCGCCCGGCCGCGCTCGGACTTGGGCCCGCGGATCGTGTGTTCGATGACCTTCTTGGTGATCGCGTCGCGCTTGTCCCGCATCGCGGCGGGGATCTGCGAGGCCTTGTCGATCGCCGAGTCCATGTCCCCCAGCGCCAGCTCGGCGGCGGCGGCCTCGCCCAGGTCCTCGGGACTGAGGACGGCGCCGAGCTTCTGGGCCTCTTCGTAGGACGCAAGGACGTTCTTGTAGTTCTCTTCGACGTTGAGGGACTGGTCCTTCTGCCCGCGGCTGATCGCACGGGCGAGCAGGAGGTAGTACCGCTTGGACTCGTCGGACCCCACGACGCCCTTGGCCATGAAGGGGTAGATGTTGGAGTTGGCGTAGTCGATGCACCGCTCGTACTCACGCTTGTCGAGCATGGACTCGGCCACGTCCATGGCGGCCGGGAAGTCGGGGAGCGGCGAGGTTCGGAAGGCGTAGACGGCGCCGGCGAGCAGGGCCGTCAGGCCGATGCCCAGGGCAGGAAGCTGCCACGCCGTGCGCAGCGAGGGAGCCACCGCCGGGGCCGGGGTTGGTGCGGCGGGCTTGACGTCCGCTGGATGTGCCGTGTGGTTGGACAATCCCGACCTCGCCCGCCAATCGGGGATCCGTCCGGCGCCGCAAGCGCGGACGTGCGGCGGTCGAATCGCGCCGGGGCATCCATGCCCCGAACCCAAAGCGATGGACCGAGCTCCTCGAGCGGAGCTACCCCAGTGTCAAGCCGCGGGAAAGGCCGCACGTTTCAAAAAACGCGCAACATCCGCCGCGGCCTGTCGGAGTTATCGGGTAGACCGGCCCACCGTCTTCAACCCCTCCGGCCAACTTTGCGCGGGTTGTGCGGAGGGGCTCCGGCCAGGGCTCAGGGCTCAGGGCTCGCCCGGGCCCTCTTCCTCGTCCGCCCACGGGATAACCACGATCGTGCGGGCCATCATGTCGGCCCGGTGCCGTCCCTGGTGGTCCAGCAGGCCGAGCATCGCCATGGGGGGGAGCAGCCATTTGAGGATGTTGCGTTCGAGCGAGCGCCAGAAGCCCGGCCGGCGCAGGATCTCATGACCCGGCTGGCCGAGGGGCCCGGAGATCGAGATGACCTCGCACCCCGTGAGGAGTTTTCCCGGTGAGCGGCCGGTCCGCCATTCCCCGACGGTGCCGGTGAGGATGCCCACGCCCAGCGCGGTGCCGGCGACGATCCAGGAGACTCCACCGATCATGCCCTCGGGCGAGAGGACCTGTGCAAAGTCGACCCCCCACAGCACGCAGGACACCCACAAGGCCATCACGACGTCGGCGATCCCCGCGACCAGGCGGCGGCCGGACTCGGCCAACGCGTACCCCTCGGGGATCGCGATCACGCCGTCGTTGGGATCGGGGCGGAGCACCAGCAGCAGGACCAGGGCCATGGTGACCAGCAGGGCGATCGAGAGGAGGCGGAAATCGTTGGGGCTGACCGGGCCGGTGCTCTTGGCGAGCCCCTGGTAGAGCACCCGGCCGGTGTGCGCGGAGATCTCTCTGACCTGGAACCGCCGGGTGGGCGCGGAGGGCTTGAGGGACAGATCGGACTTGCCGGGCTCCTCGAGCTCCGACCACACGACCGCGAGCCGGCCGTCGCCGTCGAGAGAGGCCGCGGTAATGGGGAGCGTGACGCCCGAGAGTTGGGCGATGAGAGTCGCCGACCCGCCGGCCAGCTCGCTGATGCGCACCTCGCCGCCGGCCGCCGGTTCGATCCAGACCAGCCCACCGCCGCACTCAACGAGCACGCCAGCTCCCAGGATGCCGACATTTGCAGCGTCGATCTCGAACCGCTGGGGTTTCCATGTCCACGCGGGCGCCGGATTCGCAGGCTCGGCCGGCGCGCTCGGTTTGGCGCGGGACGCGGGCCTGGCGGCCGGGGCGGGGACCACCGATTCATCGGAGTCATCCGCGAAGTACCGTGGGCGGATGTTCTTGGGCAGCTCGACGCGGCCGAGCCACACGTCGATCTGGGTCGCCGATGCCGGGATCGCCACCCCCACTCCCTCACGCATCGAGACCACGCGAACCGGGCCGGCGGCGTGGGCGATCTGGTCGGCAATCTCCGGGGGCAGGCTCGCGGCCAGCCAGCGGTCCCGGTGGAGGATGTGGATCCGCGGGGCGGCGGGGTTGGCCTCGGCGGCCTCGCTGATCAGGGCGGCGAGCGTCATCCCGCACTGCGCCAACCCCAGCAGTTTCCCGCCCGGCGGCAGGGAGGGCTCGGTCACCGTGTCGTTCATGGGCTCGAACTTCCACAGGGCGCCCAGGCCCGATCGCAGCACCTCCAGCGACTTGACCGACCGCCGCGCGACCCGGCCGCCCGCGTCCGTGTCCTCGAAGACCAGGTACAGACGCTGGTCAACAGCGCACATGCTCACGGGCATCTGCTCGAGCACCATGACCTGCCGGACGCTGCCGCCGCTGGCGGCGAGCACCCCCCCGTTCTCCGTGCCGCCCTGGGTCCGCGGTGGAATATGGATAAGCGCCACGCCGTCAAGCGAACGGACGATCATCCACGCGTGCGTCACCGATCCTCCGTGGCCGGGGACCACCAGGCTCCCCGCCCCCGGGAGTACCGCCGCGCCCGGCGGCGGCCCCGAGGCCGCGCGCGCGGTCCAGCCCACCAGCGTGATCGCCAGCAGCAGGAGCCGGGTACCTGTCCATGAGCACCGCCTCATCGGCCACCCTCGGGCTGATCGTCGACCATCCGCACGCGCGCCTGATTGATGTTGTACGCCGCGAGCAGTTTCTGAGGATCGAACGCTGTCTGCTTCATCGCCGATCCCCGGTTCTGGGGATCGAAGAGCCGGATCGCAACCTCGGTCCGCCGCGGCGGGATCTTGACCGTCACGCGCGTCGGGACCACCCCGCTCGCCGAGGGATCCTCCTTGATCTCGACCCGCTCGGTCGCCGTCACGACCGACTCGCACAGCAGTTCCCCGCGCGCACCCATCAGCCGCACGCCCTCCAGCCGCACGCCGTCGGGCGAGAACCGCATCTCCTTGCTCCCCCACCGGCTCGGCGCGGTCAGCACCACCTGCCGGCCGTCGGCCGACCAGGCGGTGGAAGCGCCCGCGACATCGAGCGGCAGCACGCCGATCAGGTCGATCAGGTCGAGCGGGTGCACCGGCACTCCGAACCTCGCGGCGACCCTCGCGGTGGCCTTTTCGTGGGTTCCGATGATCGCGTCCCTGGGCTTGCGCAGGTCCATCCACCAGTACCGCGACTCGTTGGACCCCAGGCAGAAGTAGGTCTCGCCCACCTTGTTGACGGTCAGGGCCAGTTTGCGCGGGCGGATGAACTGGAGGTGCCCCTCGGCGGTCTCATCGAACGCCTGGCCCTTGTCATCGACGCCCGTGATCCGCAGTTCCGTCCTGGCCCAGAGCCGATCGACCTGTTCGAGCGACGGGTTGTAGACCTTGGCGATCTGCAGCGGCGTCGGCGCCGGACCGGAACGAACGGTGTGCCCCGAGCCGTCCTTGTGCTGGTCCGCGCACCCGCCGAGTACAAAGGCAAGGAACCCCAGCGTCAACGCCAGGCTTGCGGGCCACGCTCTCACGCACCGCCCCCCACATCCCCCACACCTCCCACCGCCCCGGCTCCGCTCGACGCACCAGCCGCACCAGCCGCACCAGCCGGACCGACGGTGGGCTCGTCGAACGGGATGACCTTCGCGAGTTCTTCCATCGCCTCTCCGATCGCCGCCTCGTCCATGCCCGGGTCGAGGACCTCGAGCAATTCGGCCTCGGGCGCCCCGGCGAGCGTGCGGCGACGGACCAGCATCGTCGAACCCCTGGATCCCTCGTACTTGAGCATCCGCCGGCGCATGAGCGCCAGCGTCAGCAGATAGCGGAAGACCTGCTGCCGGCGATCCGTAGCGCCCCGCATCTGCTCGAAGATGTCGATGAGCTCCTCGTCCCCGAGCAGCAGCTTCTTCTTGGAGTTGGGCTCGACCATGACGCTGGACCAGGCGGCAAAGATGCGCCCGGCGGCGGGGCGATCACCGCGATCCCACGCCTCCCGGCCGAAATCGACACGCAGCAGCTCCTGCTCCCCATCCACCTCCACGAGGGTCGCCATGAACCGTTCCCCGACGGCGATCGCCCGCCCGGTGGAAGCGCACAGGCCCGTCGGCCGTGCGATCGTGTACGCGGATGCTCCCGGTGCCAGCATGCGAGCACTATAGAGGAGGTGCGAGGAGGAGGATTCGGCGCTCCGGACCGCACGAAACGGGAGAACGAGCTTCCTCACGGACCAGCCATGCGACGGAGCGGCCAGCGGCGGTCCGCGAGAGCCTCCGCGACCTGCTCCGCCGGGAGCTCCTGCGCCGCACCAGTCCCCGCGCGACCGAACCTAGCAACTCACCTCGAAGAACCGCTGGCTCGTCCCGCCCTGACCGACCACGAAGTTCATCCTCTTCCCGCACTTGGGACAGGTGGCGCGGTATCCCGATCCGTCGGCGACTCGGTACACGCGTAGGTACTGGTTCGCGCATTTGAAGAACACGCTCAGGAACGGTCGACCGCCCGGCGGCCCGCCCCTGCCGTTCGAACCGGCCAGCCCTCCCTGTTCGGTGACATCCAGGCCGCGCATGGACGCGGCGGCCCCGCCCTCCCTCCGATTCGCCTCGCCAGATAGATGCTCCGATCGCTCCATGCTCACCCACCTATCGGCATTCCAAACCGATCTCCACCGACCCACCACGCCGACCCATCCAAATGCCGATCAAAGACTCCACAATTCCTGCCGGGTATACTCCATATTCCGATGTCGAGGCCTTCCCGCCCCATTCCGACAGGCGGGGATTGAAGCCTCTCGACCGCAAGTGCCTGACCAGGGAAGGGAATCGAGAGGGTGCCTCGGCCTTGAGCCTCACCCGCAATTTGCGATCCCGCCCCGAAAATCCCGTCGATAGACGTGGGTTCGGGTCCAAGGGAGCCTGACAAGCCCAGATGACAGCGGCCGCACTCACGATCCTTCCAGATCCACCACCGCCGCCGACTCCCGTCGGTTTAATCGCGGGCGGCGGTCAGCTTCCGGTTCTGGTCGCCCGGGGGCTCCGTGATGCAGGCCACCCGGTGCATGCACTGGGTCTGTTCCGCCAATACGAAGCCGAACTTCCCGTCCTGTGTTCTTCATTCCGGGAGGTGGGAGTCCTGAAAGTCGGGACCTGGGGGCGCATCCTGGCCCGGATGGGTGTGCGGCACGCGATCATGGTCGGTCGGGTGGATAAGGCCAAGATGATGCATGATCCGTTCCGCATCGTCCGGAATATCCCGGATGTGCGGACGATGGTCGCTTGGTACAGACACCTGCGCAAGGACCATCGCTCGCACGCGGTGCTCTCGGCGATCGCCGAGGAGCTCGACCGCTGCGGGGTGTCCCTGCTGGATTCGACCGCTCCCATCCCCGATGAACTGGCAACCCCGGGCGTCATGACCAAGCGCCGGCCGACAACGGCGCAGATGGGCGATGTCGAGTTCGTGTGGCCGATGCTCACCGAGATCCTGCGGCTGGACATCGGGCAGGCCCTGGTGGTCCGGGAGCGCGATGTGGTCGCCGTCGAGGCCGTCGAGGGCACGGATCGCATGATCGAGCGCGTCGGGCACATCTGCAAGGCCAAGGGCTGGACGCTGTGCAAGGGCGCACGGGCCGGGCACGACCGTCGGAGTGATGTGCCGACGATCGGGACCAAGACCATCGAGAACATCGCCGCCAGCGGCGGCGGCTGCCTGGCACTGGCGGCCGGCGATGTGATCATGCTCGAGAAGCAGAAGGTCCTCGACCTGGCCGACGAGATGGGGATCTCGGTCGTGGGTGTGCCGACCGCTCAGCCGTAAAGGCGAACACAGAGGTCACGGAGTGTGCACAGAGGGGCACGGAGAAAGCACGTGAGGAGAAGTACCTCGCACGTCGGAGGTGATTTACCCATCCTCCGCACGCATCCGCTCATCTCGACCGGCTTTCCCCATGCGCTTCCTCTGTGTGCCCGCTGTCTCCTCCGCGATCTGTGCGTTCTCCTGGCCGAGCACCGATGAGCGACACCACCTATGCCAGCCGCGGCGGGCAGAAGCTCAGGCACGCTCTGGATGAGTTCCATGTCGATGTAACCGGCCTGGCGTGCGCCGATCTTGGCTGCAGCACGGGCGGGTTCACGGATTGCCTGCTCCAGGCCGGCGCTGCCAAGGTGTTCGCCGTCGATACCGCGTACGGAGAGCTTGCCTGGAAACTCCGCAAGGACCCGCGCGTGGTGGTGATGGAACGGACCAACGCCCTGCACGCGCCCCCGCCCGAGGATCGCGTCGACCTGGTGGTCGTTGACCTAGGTTGGACGCCGCAGAAAGCGGTGATCCCTGTCGCTCTGAAGTGGTTGAACATTCGATCGTCGGGAGTGAGCGGGATTGTGCCACCGACTTCGGCTTTGCGAGGTCGGTGCTCTTCGGACACCGGTGAGAATGCGGTTAGCTCAGCACCGACTTGCTCAGAGCAGCAAGTCGGTGGCACGGCCGATGGCATTTCTGGACCACCTCTCATCATCACACTCATCAAGCCGCACTACGAGGTGAAGTACTCGCCGTTTGCCGCGGAGGCCGAGGGTCTGCGCGGCGTGCTCTCGGATGATCTGGCCGAGCGCGTGATGCGGTGGGTGGTCGAGTCGATGCCGGGCATGGGCGTAATCGTTGCGGGGGTGACGCGATCACCGCTGCGCGGCGGTTCCAAGGGCGATGGCAACCTCGAGTGGCTCGCGGCCGCGTTTCCCGCCCCGTTGGTCCGGTAGCGGGGCATCGCAGCGTGGCCCATCGCCCCGCTTGGTAAACTCCACGCATGGCACCGGGCGAGCCAGATCCAACATCGGCATTCATCGATGCCGCGTGCGTGCCGATGCATGAGAGCCACCAGTCGGGCACGCTCGAAGCAGCCAGCCGCGTGCTCGCGGCTCATCCAGCGATTGTCAAGAGCATCCATGTCGCGGCGATCCTGGGAAATGAGGCCGGGGTACGGCGAGCGCTGGATGCGGAGCCCTCGCTGGCAACCGCCAAGGGCGGCCCTCGCGGCTGGGATGCCCTCACGCACCTGTGCTTCTCGCGGTACCTGCGCCTGGACCATTCCCGCGCCGATTCGTTCCTTGTCGCAGCTCGTGCGCTGCTCGATGCCGGCGCCGATCCCAACACGGGCTGGTTCGAGCAGGGACACCAACCATCGCCGACGTGGGAGAGCGCGATCTACGGCGCTGCCGGGGTTGCCCACCACGCCGGGCTGACCCGCCTGCTGCTCGAGCGCGGCGCCGACCCCAACGACGATGAGACCCCCTACCACGCGCCCGAGACGAACAACAACAGCGCGGTCCGCGTGCTGCTCGAGAGCGGGAAGCTCACCGCCGACAGCCTCGCGATGATGCTCGTTCGCAAGGCCGACTGGCACGACCTCGACGGCACCCGGCTGCTGCTCGAGCACGGGGCGGATCCCAACCGCATGACCAGGTGGGGCTGGACGGCTTTTCAGCACGCGATCCGAAGGGATAACCGCACCGAGCAGATCGATCTGATGCTGGATCACCGCGCGGATGCGGCAATTCCATCGCGGCACGATGGGCGGTCCGCGCTCGTGCTGGCCGCGCAGCGCGGGCGAGCCGATGTGCTCGGCTCGCTGCGGCGGAGGGGTGTGGAGATCGAGGCAGCGGGGACCGCCGCGGGAGCTGCTACGGGGACTCTCGCTGGCATCGATGCTCTGCTCGCCGCGTGCGCGGAGAACGATCCCGCGCGGATCGGGAGCCTTGTCTCGTCCCAGCCGGGGCTGGCGGCCGAACTGCTCGCGCGGGGCGGCACGGTCCTGGCCGAGTTCGCGGGCAACGGCAATGCCGCGGGGGTCGCGAGGCTGCTGGACCTTGGGATCCCCGTCGATTCGCTCTACCTGCACGGGGATGGGTATTTCGGGATCGCCCCGATGAGCACCGCTCTGCACGTGGCGGCGTGGCGAGCACGGCCCGCGGCGGTCAAGGTGCTGATCGCCCACGGCTCG
The DNA here is from genome assembly GCA_044221545.1 of Phycisphaerales bacterium. GTDB lineage: Bacteria > Planctomycetota > Phycisphaerae > Phycisphaerales > UBA1924 > JAEUJB01. Next base: position 46,141 of record JBGAOZ010000008.1, on the reverse strand, counting down.
CCCGTGGATGCGCGGGACGGCTGGGGGCGGACGGCGCTGATGCTGGCGATCAAGGCGGGCACCGATTCGTATTGGGTACAGCGGCGAACCCCCGAATCGGTCGCCGACCTGCTCGCGGCTGGGGCGTCAAGGGAAGGAGTCGGGCGGCCGAGCGGGTGGGCGGAGGTGGATGGGATGCTCGCTCGGCGGTCGTAGCGCGCGACAGCAGGCGACCTCGCGGCTTCTTGAGCTCCTCCGACCGGACCACGGCGACACCTCGGGTATGCTGTGCCGATGGGACTCTTCGGACGGCTCAAGAAGGTGGCTCGATCGCTTGTGCCCGAGCGCAGGGTTTACCGCGGGCCATCGGAGAAGTACGCCGACGCGATCACCGCGATGGCGGCTGGGATCGGCGAGAACCTGAAGTCTCTCGGGGGCTCGGGCTGGGTCAGCATCATCGCGCGAGAACCGGGATCCAAGCACGCCGTTCTCGTGCAGGTCGCCGGCCGGGAGATCAACCTGCCCGAACAGGAACACGGAAAGCTGAGCCGCGATCCCCCGGTGGGTGATCTGCTCGCGGCCGAGGGGCTCTCGGCCCTCGCGGACTCTGCCGTGCGGAAGGACGTCGGGCTTTTCGAGCTTCCAGGAGCAAGCGCAGAGGAACTGGCCGCGGCGATGGATGTCCTGCTGCGCAGGCACTTCCAACTGTCAGAGCGTTATGAAGTGGAGGCGGAACTGGAATAGTGACCAGGTTCACGGGCAGCACGCCGATCGTGAGCACAGGCGTGCGAGCAGTTACGCCTCCGATGCGCCCACCGGTCGCTTCCACTGCTCCACACCACCCCCCGCCGGGTGCAGCGTCGACCACAGCCGCTCGAGCAGCGGACGCAGGTTGGTGTTCGCGGCCCCCGAGATCGTCAGCACCCCCACCTTGGGATCGACATCCAGCTCGCGGGCGAGCGACTTGGTCGCATCCTCGATCTCTTCGGGCATGAGCAGATCGATCTTGTTGAGCACGATGAGTTCGGGCTTGTCGGCCAGCGCCTGGGAGTACTGGTTGAGCTCGTGGCGAACCGTGCGGTAGTTCTGCGCGGGGGTCGTGCCGTCGGAGGGCTGGGCATCGAGCAGGTGGACCAGCACGCGGGTGCGTTCGATGTGCCGGAGGAAATCCAGGCCCAGGCCTGCGCCCTGCGATGCGCCCTCGATCAGGCCGGGGATGTCGGCGAGCACCAATCTCCGCATGGAATCCAGCTCGGCGATTCCCAGCTGAGGTGAAAGTGTCGTAAAGGGGTAGTCGGCGATCTTGGGCGTCGCCCGCGTCATCGCCGCCAGAAGCGTGGACTTGCCCGCGTTGGGCAGGCCGACGAACCCGACATCGGCGATCAGCTTGAGCTCGAAGCGCAGGCGGAAGGTCTCGCCCGGAGCCCCGGGGGTTGCCCTGCGGGGCGTCTGGTTCGTGGATGATTTGAAGTGCTCGTTGCCCCAGCCGCCCCTGCCGCCCTTGGCGATCACAACCCGCTCGCCGGGCTTGAGGTCGTGCATGAGCTCGCCGGTCTGGTCGTTGTAGATGAGCGTCCCGGCGGGCAGGCGGATGACCATGTCGGGCGCATCCCCGCCGTGGCACTGCTTCTTGCCGCCATCCTCGCCCTCGGGAGCCTCGACCAGCGGCACGCCGCGGAAGTCATAAAGGGTGTGCATCCCCTCTTCTGCTTGAAGAACGATGTCGGCGCCCTTGCCGCCGTCCCCGCCGTTGGGACCGCCCTTGGGCTCGCCCTTTTCACGACGGAACGAAACCCGACCGCCACCGCCCTTGCCGGCGATCACCGTGATGATTGCTTGGTCAACGAACACGGGGGAGGGTAGGAAAGCAGCAAAGCCAAAGGCAGCAAACCGAGAATGTTGATGGACCAGGACTCGCCGGAGTCGGCCGGTGCGGAGCGCGGACATCCACATCCGGTAGTGCGCGCCAACGCCCCCGCACAGCAACATGTGCTGCTTTGCCTTGTTTTTGCTTTGCTGCTTTCTCAGGCCGCCCGGCGCAGGAGCATGCCGCGGCTCAGGCCTCGGAGCAGGCGTTCCCGGTCACCGAAGCGGGCAAACCGCGTGAAGGCGATCGCCATGCGCACCGGGCCGGGCTCCGAGTCATCCACCCAGACGACGTTGCCCATGACGTAAATGCTCCGGTCCGAGTCCAGCTCGTGGGGGTGATCCCCGGGCAGCGTGATCTGCACCGCGACCCCCGTGCCGGGCTCGAAGGGCCGGTCCATCTCGAACATGATGCCGCCCTCGCTGATGTCGTAGGCGTGGCCCTCGTACCCGAAGCGGTCCTCGGTGATGGGCCGCAGCGAGACGGGGCAGTACATCGGGCTGACGACAAACCTCTCGAATTTGCGGCGGTTGATGTCGTTGGCGGGTTGTTCAACGCAAACAGCGGTAGCTGACATGGCCTGATCTCCCGACGCCGGAGGGGGCGCGGCGAACGCGCGCTCGGAACAGAACCTGCATCGGCGTTCCCTACCGGGGCTATCGGGTGCTCGAGAACCTGACTTGCGAGTCAAATTCCGAAATAACTACTTCCGGCCGCAACGACGATCTCCCCGATGGAAAACCCATCAGGCGCTCGGGTTGTTCGGCTCGGCGAGGAATTGGAGGCTCACGGCCGCGACCTTGACGCCCATGCGTTGCTCGATCTGGGCGATCAACTCCGGTCCGACCCTCGACAGGACCTGCCTGCTCAGGTCGTCGGGAACATCCACGACCTTGCCGTCGGCGGTGGCCACGTGGGCGTGATCGCCTGTGTTCCCGTCGAACCGGGCGGGGCCGCCATCGGATCGGTGGATGCGCCGGCAAAGCCCGCAATCCATGAACACGTCCAGAGCGTTGTAGACCGTCGCCAACCCGAGGCCCGGATCGTCGTCCCGGACCTTCTGGAACAGCTCCTCGGCCGTGGGATGCTCGGTGGTCTCGTGCAGGATCGCATACAGCATCTCCCGCTGGCGGGTGCTGCGCAAACCGTGCTGGCGAAAGAGCTCGCGGATCTGTTCAGGGCCCAGCCTCATCGGCGGAATAACCTCCGGGGTCTGCTCCATTATACGTATAACGCCTTCCCACGGACACCACCATCCGTTTCGCTCGCCGGTGCGGGCACCAATGGCCCCCGGCGAGCACCCGGGGCAGCACATGAGCGAGCACATCGACGAGAACGGCCTGTTGTGCGAGTCGTGCGGGTATTCGCTCGCCGGCCTTGAAGCCGAGACCGGCCCGTGCCCGGAATGCGGATCCCCGATCCCCGGATCTCTCCCCGGCGTCCGGACCGGGTCCCCGTGGCAGAACCGCCGAGGGCTCGCCTCGCTGTGGGCGACCCACTGGGGAACACTGCGGCGGCCCGGGGATCGCTTCCGCACGCTGCGCATCGAGCCCCGCAGCGGGACAACGCTGATGCTCGCGACCATCCCGATCGCCGCCGCCTTCCTGGTGGCGCCGTGGACGGGAACGCTGATCGGGGATCCTGCACGGTCGGCCCGCGCGGACGGGGTGATCGCGCAGGTGGCGGTGTACTGCGTGGTCTTCCCCCTCCAGGTGTGCCTGGTGGGCGTGGTCCTGCTGCTGTTGACCTGGATCGAGAGCCGCGGCGTGCGGTTCTTTGCCCGGCGCCGGCGCTGGAAGCTGACGCGGGATGCGGCCTGGCAGATCTGCGCGCACGCCTCGGTGGGCTGGGTGATCGGCGCGGTGGTGCCGATGCTGATGATGGCGGTCCTGTTCGCAGCGCCCACAGGGCGGCCGAGCCTGCTCGACAAGCTCCTGATCAGGAGCCGGGGCGCCGGGATCGCCGGTCTTACGCGCGGGGACGCGACACTCCTGGGCCTGTTCGGGGGCGCGTACGTGCTGGGGCTGTGCGTCTTCGAAACGCTGGTGTACCTGGGCGTCAGACGGTGCAGGTTCGCGAATCCCGCGGCACGCCCGTGAACGACCCACACGCATACGATCGCCCCACGGGGAAGTTCGCCGGGTGGGCGGGACGACCATCTCCCCAACCGGGTTCTCCTCAGGGAGTTGAATCTCCAATCCTGCGCCATGGACGGTCCCGTCACAACCACGGAGGATGCTTCTGCGCTGACCACGGCCGACGCCGGCCACGCCGCTGATCGCACCAGGTGGGGTGTGCTGCGCCACGCCCATTTCCGCAACGTCTGGCTCGGCAGCTTCGGCGCCAGCCTCGGCGGGTGGATGGAGCACGTGGGCATCCGCTGGTTGATGACCACCGCGACCACCGAGGCGGCGTGGGTCGCCGCAGGAAAGCCCGACGCAACCGAGATGATCAGCTACCTGGCGGCGGCGCAGCTGCTGCCCTGCCTCGTGCTGGGCATGGTCGGCGGCCTGATCGCCGACCGCGTGAACCGCAAGCTGATGCTCATGTTCACGCGCCTGTCGATGATGCTGATCGCCCTGGGCCTGGCCGTGGCGAGCTACCTCCGTCACGCCAACCCGACGGTGCTCATGACGCTGGCGTGCCTGCAGGGGATCGCGATGGCGTTCGATGCGCCCGCGTCGCAGGTGCTGATCCCGCGGCTGGTGCCCCGCGAGGAACTCAAAGAGGCGATCCACCTCAACGGCGTGCAGTTCAACATGGCGCGCATCGTCGGCCCGGCCCTCGGAGGCCTGATCCTGTCGTGGACCAGCGCCACCTCCCTCTTCGTGATCAACACGCTGAGCTTCCTGGGCGTGCTGGGCACGGTGGCCCTGACGCCCGATGCACCCGCCCCGCCGCGGCCCGACAAGGGCATGTCGGTGATCGCCGAGGCCTGGCACGACATCGCCGAGGCCCTGAGCTTCGTCTTCCACCGCCGCGGACCCCGCGCGGCGTTCCTGGCCATGGTGGTGTTCGCGATCTTCGCAACACCGCTCATGCAGCTGCTGCCGGTCTTCGTCAGCCAGGTCTACAAGAAGGATGAGAAGGTCTTCGGGATCATGCTCGGGGTCATGGGGGCCGGCGCGGTCGCCGGCGGCTTCCTCGTGCGCCGCGTGCCCGCGTGGTACCCGATGCACCACTTCATCCCGCTCTCGATCCTGCTGGGAGGAATCTCGATCGGCCTGTTCGCCGCCATGCCCACCGTGCTGCCGGCGAGCATCTTCCTGTTCTTCACCGGCATCTTCTGGCTCTGGGCGTTCAACTCCGCCGCCGCCGCGATGCAGCTGCTGGTCGACGATGCCATGCGCGGACGCGTGCTGGCGGTCTGCAATACCGTCGCCCTGGGACTCATGCCCGTCGGCACCTTCTCGGCCGGCTGGATCGGCCGCACGATCGCCGGCGCTCACAACACCGGGGATGCGGCCCAGGCCGGCATCGGCGTGACCGCCGCCGTGCTCGTGGTCGCGGGCGTCGTCATGCTCGCCCGCAGGACGCCGGAGGTCGACGGCCCGGTCGCCGACGGCGGCCGTCCCGAGGGCGGCCTGCTGCGCGGCTTCACCGCCAGCGAGCACCGGCCGAGCACCTCGGAGACCGAACCGCAGGATGTCCCCAGCTGGGGCTGACCTCGTGGCGTCGCGGCGCTCGATCCGTTACCGGGGCCTGCGCGCGGCGGAACCTCGATTGCACCTCACCGGCTCCGAACAGGTCCACCGATTCGACCCCACATTACTGCTGGGAAGTCATTGTAATTGATCCCCGGATCGTCTAATTTGAGGGCAGGGAGTGGAGTCATGCAAAGATCCATGCTTGTGTTCGCGGCGGCTGTCACTAGCGTCGTTTCGACCGCGGGGGCGACGCCGGTGCTCATTACCTCGCCCCAGACGATCAGCCCGGGCCAGACCACGATCACTCCCACGGGCGGGGGACCGCCGGTTGCGCTCTCCGACGCCGACATCACGGTGCGGGGCACCACGCTGACCGTCAACGGTCGATTCACGATCAAGTCGCTGGTCGTGCAGCGCAGCGCCGGCAACGTCGCCGGCCTGGTTACCCATTCCGATAACTTCTCGTTCGACTACTCCGGCGGCGCGGGCACCGACATCGTCCTGGGCACGAACCTCAACGTGCTGGGCGACGTCACCGTGGAGGGGGTCCAGAGCAACCTGGTCGGCAGCGCGATCAGCGCCGACTTCCATGGATTCGACGGCGGCGCCGGGCCGAGCGCAGGTGTCGCGGCCGGCGATGCGCCCTCGGGAGCCGGTCACGGCGGCGCGGGAATCAACGGCTCCTCCGGGGCCCCCGGCGGGGACTGCTACGGCTCGCTCTTCCAGCCCGCCGAGTTCGGCTCCGGCGGAGGCAACGACACCCAGGGGAACACCTCAGCGGGAGGCCGCGGCGGCGGCGCCATCCGGCTCGCCGTGGGCGGAACGCTCACCGTCAACGGGACCGTCTCCGCCAACGGACAGGACTTCCCGATGTGGCAGGCCGCCGGAGGCTCGGGCGGGAGCGTGTGGATCACCTGCGCCACGCTCGCCGGTTCGGGCGGCATCACCGCCAAGGGCGGCAGGGGCAACGCGGCGTATGCCGGCGGCGGCGGCGGCGGAAGGGTCGCGATCTACTACGACGCCGGGTCGTTCGCGGGCACGTTCGATCTTTCGGGAGGCACGGGCTGGACCGGTTCGGGCGGCGCCGGAACCTACTTCATCAGGAAAACCGGGGAGCGCGGCACCGTCTACATCGACAACGCGGGCAAGAACACGCCCGAGGGGACCGAGTTCACGGGCACCAGCAGCGTCGATGCCAACCTCGTGATCCGCAACAAGGGCATGCTCTCGCACAAGCACCTGGACCAAGGCGTGCACGTGAGCTTCGCAGGGGATGTCACGGTCGATGCCGGCGGACTGATCGCCGTCGACTACCGCGGCTTCGCGGCCGCCGCAGGACCGGGGGCGGGCACATCCGCGGGCGATCGGCCCTCGGGGGCCGGCCACGGCGGCGCGGGCTACAACGGATCGTTCGGGGTCCTCGGGGGCGACTGCTATGGGTCGGTGCTGGAGCCCGCCGAGTTCGGTTCGGGCGGAGGCAACGACACGCAGGGCAACGCGTCCGTCGGCGGCCGCGGCGGTGGCGCGCTGCGCCTGGATGTCGGCGGCACGCTCACGATCAACGGGACCATCTCCGCCAACGGCGAGAACGTCCCCGCATGGGAAGCCGCCGGCGGTTCGGGCGGGAGCCTCTGGCTCACCTGCGGCACGCTCGCGGGCAACGGTGTCATCACCGCCAAAGGCGGCACGGGCCACCCTGCCTACGCCGGCGGCGGCGGCGGCGGACGCGTGGCGATCTACCACGGTGCCGGCACGTTCGCGGGGACCTTCGACCTTTCCGGTGGTTCCGGCTGGAATGGCACGGGCGGCGCGGGCACGTTCTTCATCCAGAAGACCGGCCAGCGCGGCACGCTCTACATCGACAACGCTGGCAAGGCCGGCGCCGAGGGCACCGAGTTCACGGGTGAAGTCGACCTCGACGCCAACATGATCGTGCGCAACGCCGGAATCGTCTCCCACAAGCACGCCGACGAGAGCGTGCACCTGATCCTCGGCGGAGACCTGACGGTCGACACCGGCGGGATCATCTCGGTCGACTACCGCGGCTACGCGGCCGCCGCAGGGCCGGGGGCCGGCACATCCGCGGGCGATCGGCCCTCGGGGGCCGGCCACGGCGGTGCGGGGTACGACGGATCCTCGGGAGTCCTCGGCGGCGACTGCTATGGGTCGGTGCTGCAGCCCGCAGAGTTCGGTTCGGGCGGAGGCAACGACACGCTGGGCAACCTCTCGGCCGGTGGTCGCGGAGGCGGCGCACTGCGTCTGGATGTGGCCGGAGCCTTCACCAACAACGGCTCGGTGTCGGCCAACGGCGAAGACCGGCCGCTCTGGGAGGCCGCCGGCGGTTCGGGCGGGAGCCTCTGGATCACCTGCGGCGCGCTGGCGGGATCGGGTTCGATCACCGCCAAGGGCGGCGCTGGGCACGTCAGCCTCTCGGGCGCGGGTGGAGGCGGCCGGGTCGCTCTTTACTACGACACGGGGAGTTTCACGGGGACGTTCGATCTCTCCGGCGGGACGGGCTGGGGCGGCGCGGGCGGCGCGGGCACCTGCTTCCTTCAGCAGACGGGCCAGCGCGGCATCGTCTACATCGACAACGCGAACAAGGCCAACGCCGAGGGCACCGAGTTCGCGGGTACTACAAGCCTCGACACCCACGCGATCATCCGCAACGGGGGCATGTTGTCGCACAAGCACGCCGAAGAGGCCGTGCGCCTCTCCTTCGCCGGCGATGTCACCGTCGATGCAGGCGGCCTGATCTCCGCCGATGCTCGCGGCTACGCCGGCGGCACGGGCCCGGGCGCGGGCACATCGGGCGGTGACCGGCCCGCGGGCGCCGGCCACGGCGGGGTCGGCGGCAACGGCTCGGGCGGGGCGCCGGGCGGTGTTGTCTACGGTGACGAACAGACGCCGGTTCTGCTGGGCTCCGGCGGCGGCAACGACACCACGGGCAACACCTCCGTCGGTGGCCGCGGCGGCGGGGCGATCCGCCTGGATGTGGGCGGCACGCTTACCGTCAATGGAAGGGTGTCGGCCAACGGCGGGAACTACCCCGCGTGGGAAGCGGCGGGGGGATCGGGCGGGAGTCTGTGGATCACGTGCGCCTCGCTCGCCGGCACCGGGACGATCTCGACCAACGGCGGAACCGCCAAAGTCTCCACATCGGGAGGCGGCGGCGGAGGGCGGCTCGCGGTGTACTGCTGCGACATCCACATGCTGCTCACGAACATCACGTCCACCGGCGGCAACGGTTGGAACAAGGGCGGGGATGGGTCCGTCTACTTCGGCTCATCCTCCATGACCATCTTCCTCCAGCCGCCCCCGTACACCGAGTACGTCGGCGGGGACGAGGTCTCGCTCGTGGTCGACGCGGTGGGGAACGGCTCGCTGAACTACCAGTGGTACCGCGAGGGCGCGCCGATCGTGAACGACGGCCGCATCACCGGTGCGCAGACGGACCAGCTGAACATCCACCCGATCAACTGCGGCGACGGCGGGGTGTTCTACTGCCTCGTGACCGACTCGTGCGGCTCGTTCCCGACCGACCCCGCGCTGGTCGTCGTCACCGCCCCGTCGGACTACGACCACTCGGGCTTCGTCGATACCGACGATTTCACCGCCTTCGTGCACGACTTTGAGCTGGGCGTCGACGAGGCCGACTTCGACAAGACCGGCTTTGTCGATACCGACGACTTCACCGCGTTCGTGCTCGCCTTCGAGGCCGGCTGCTGAACCTCCGGAACCCCGACGCCGGCCCATCCCCGCGCCCCGACGCTCAGCCCCGACCGGCCGCTGGCGCCCGGCGCGCCTTGATCCGGTCGAGGATCGGCTCGGTCCAGCGGTTGATCAGCCCCTGCAGGAGGATCTCCCCGAGGTACGCGACCCCGACCACCGACACCAGCGCGCAGGCGACGAACAGCAGCTTGTTGGCGGCGATCGGCGTGGCCGTGATCGCCACCAGCACGGGGAAGTGGAAGATGTACACGCCGTAGGAGACCGGCGCCAGGTACTTGAACGGCCCAAACGTGTACGCGAACCCGCGCCAGGAGATCATCCTCCACAGGCACCCGCCGATGATGAACGATCCGGCCGAGGCAAAGCGCCGGATGTCGATCAGGGGGTAGAGCCCGAACGCCCGGTCGGCGCGCGGGACCTGGAGCAGCGGCGGGATCCACGCCAGGCTCAGGCCCAGCAGGAAGACCGCGTGCGGCCACTGCGCCCGGAGCGTGACCGCCCGGGTGGCGCGGTACTCCACGGCCATCTGCGCCCCGGCCCACCACACCGCGAAGTACATCCCGAACCAGGCGATCTGGTTGGGCCAGACGTAGTGCACCGCGATCGAGGCCAGCGCCAGCCCCCACACCACCGCGTTCTTGGCCCCCGCCGACGCTCTCCACTTCATGAGCGGGAAGAAGATCAGGTAGAACCACCACTCGTACGAGAGCGACCAGAGCGCATCGTTGTAGAAGCAGCTCACCCACACGCCCGGCCGCCGGAACCCGAAATCCTGGATCATGAAGACGTTGCCCAGCAGGTGCCCGGGCTCGATGGGCTGGGCCGCCCCTTCCGAGAAGCTGATCAGGCCCCAGCTCAGCCACAGCGACAGGAAGAACAGCGGGTAGATGCGGCGGAACCGCTTGAACATGAACTCCGAGAACGACGAGTCATCCTTCGTCGAGTAGCGGATCACGAACCCCGAGAGCAGGAAGAACAGGATCACCGCCTCGGCCGCGAACCGGAACGGTGCGCAGAAGATCCCCTGGTTGTGGAAGTAGATGTTGCAGATGTGCCCGGCGACCACGTAGACCGCCGCGAACCCCCGCAGGCACTCAAGGCGTTCGAGCTTGTTCGCCGCCATGCAACACCCCTGTCCCGGACAAAGACCGACACGGCCCGGGTGATTCCGGGCCCGGCGTGCGGGCCCGGCAGGACATCCTCCGATCGGCCGATTCTCAGGCCGGCATGATACCGGCACCACCGGAACCCGTCGGACCGCGCGCCGGGCCGCCCCCGCGTGCTCGCACAGCGCGTCGATGTGATGTACCCTGACGCTCCAAACCTTCGGAGTCAGCCCATGCTCAGAAACCTCGCGCTGTTGGCATGTTTGACCGGTGCGATCTCGGCCGCCCCCGCCCAGCCGGCCCCCGCCCAGGCGGCGGCGATCACCACCCGCTCCCTGCTCGAGGAGATGATCGACCGCGATGCGATCGCCAGGTTCCCCCTCCCGGCGTACACCTGCAGGCAATTCTCCAGCTACGACCGCGCCTCGACCTCTCCCTCCAACGCCCAGACCTGGTTCGCCAACGGCGATGCCAACCAGTACCTGCGGACCGAAGAGAACGGCGGGCGCAAGGAATGGGTCATGATGGACACCGACGGCCCGGGCGCCGTCGTGCGGTTCTGGTCCGCCAACCCCGCCGGCAACGTGCGCATCTACCTCGACGGCGCCGCCGAGCCCGTCCTCACCGTCCCCATGAACCAGCTGCTCACCGGCCGCTGGAAGATCGAACCGCCCCTCTCGGGCATCTACGCGAACGGGTGCAATCTGTACCTGCCCATCCCCTACACCTCGCACTGCAAGATCACCAGCGACAAGGACGGCTTCTACTACCAGATCAACTACCGCACCTACGAAAAAGGAACCGTCGTCCGCTCCTTCGCCGCCCAGGACATCCAGGACCTGGCCACCAGCATCTCCACCGTCCAGTCCGCGCTCTCCACGCCGCCCCGGATCGCGGCCGAGCCCATCTCCCTGTTCGCGGGCGAACTCACCCCCGAGTCGAGCGTGAGCAAGGGCCTCCCCGACGGCCCCTCCGCCGTCAGCCGCCTGTGGGTCAAGGTCAAGTCCGCCGACATGGAAGAAGCCCTCCGAGCAACCATCCTCCAGATGACCTTCGACGGCGAGCAGACCATCTGGTGCCCGCTGGGAGATTTCTTCTGCTCGGGCGTCGGCTTCAACGCCTTCGACTCGTGGTACTCGGCCGCCAAGGGCGAGGACCAGCTCATCAGCCGCTGGACCATGCCCTACCGCCAGCACGCCTCGATCAAGATCGTCAACCTCGGCAGCAAGACCGTCGCGGTCGAGCTCGCCCACCGCACCACCGGCTGGGACTGGGACGACCGCTCCATGCACCTGTTCGCCACCTGGCACCAGCAGAACCCCATCCACACGCGCCCGATGTCGGACTTCAATTACGTGCAGGTGACCGGCAAGGGCGTCTACGCCGGCGACTGTCTCTCGATCCTCAACCCCGTCCCCGAGTGGTGGGGCGAGGGGGACGAGAAGATCTACGTCGACGGCGAGGCCTTCCCGTCCCACTTCGGCACCGGCACCGAGGACTACTACGGCTACGCCTGGTCCAGCCCCAAGCGCTTCCAGCACGCCTTCCACGGCCAGACCCGCAGCGACGGTGAGAAGGACAACTCCACCCGCGGCTACTCCACCGTCTTCCGCACCCGCAGCCTCGACGCGATCCCCTTCACCAGGGGCATCAAGACCGACATCGAAATCTGGCACTGGGTCGAGTGCGATGCCGGGTACGCCGCGACCACCTTCTTCTACGCCCTGCCCGGCGCCACGCACAACCGCCCGCCCTCGCCCGCCGAGGCCGCCAAGGGCATCCCCCCCGTGCCCCCGCCGCCGCCCCCGTTCAAGATCCAGGGCGCGGTCGAGTGCGAGCAGATGGTCGTCCGCAGCGCCGCCAAGGCCACCGCGGCCCCCCAGAACATGCAGGACTTTGCCCGCAACAAGTGGAGCAACGAATCGCAGCTGTGGATCCAAGGCCGCGACAACGGCGCCTCTGTCGAGCTGGAGATCCCCGCGCCGACCAAGGAGCCCCACAAGCTGACCCTCTACGCCACGCGCAGCTGGGACTACGGCATCCTCAAGATCACCGTCAACGGCAATCCCGCCGTCGGCGATGCCGGCTCGCGCCTCGACATGTACAGCGGTCAGCAGGGCCTCGCCGCCCCCTCCGGCCCGATCGAGCTGGGCACCTTCTCCCCCGAGAACGGCATGTACATCCTCAAGGCCGAGATCGTCGGCACCAACGAGAAGACTACCGGAGCCAAGTTCTTCTTCGGGCTCGACTGTGTCGTCCTCACCCCCGCCAAGTAGCCGCCCCACCCCCAACAGCCCCCCGTCCTTCTCGGCCCGCCGCGCTGGAGCCACACGCCCGATGCCGCGAACCTCACCCGATCGCGCGCCCGGCCGGTTCATCCCCCGGCGCGACGTGCTCGCCGCGCTGACCGCCCTGGCCCTCATGCTCATCCTGGGAGCGATCTTCAACGCCGACGGCGTCTTCTTCGATCTCTCCACCCACGCCGACACCTGGAGCCAGAACGCCGCCATGGGCGTGCTCGCCTGCGGCCTCACGCTCGTCATCATCACCGGAGGGATCGACCTGGCCGTCGGCTCCGTGGTCGCCCTGTGCGCCGTCACCCTCTCGCTGTTGATCATGAAACGCGAGCCCCCGCTCCCCGGGTGGCTCGCCGTGCCCGCCGCCCTGGCCGTCGGCACCACCTGCGGCGCTGTCTCGGGCCTCCTGGTCTCCGCGGCACGCCTCCAGCCCTTCGTCGCGACCCTGGCGATCATGGCCGCCGCCCGCGGCCTGGCCAAGTGGCTCACCGACGGCGTCAAGGTCCAGAAGTTCCCCTACCCCGACCTGGTCGAGACCCTCAACACCAAGATCCCCCTCGGAAACACCGCCGTCTCGGTCCACGTGCCCATCTTCCTCGCCGTCGCCGGCCTCACCCTCATCCTCCTGCGCACCCAGGTCCTCGGCGTACGTCTCTACGCCATCGGCGACAACGAGCAGGCCGCACGCTACGCCGGAGTCCCCGTCCGCGCTGTCAAGATGTGGGCCTACACCCTCTGCGGCCTCTGCTCCGGGATCGCCGGTGTCATGTTCTGCGCCCTGGAACGCCAGGGGAACCCCGACGGGGGCGTCGGATACGAGCTCACCGCGATCGCCATGGTCGTCATCGGCGGCACCTCCCTCTCCGGCGGTCGCGGCGGCGTCATGCTCACTCTCCTGGGCTGTCTCACCATCGGCTACCTCCGCAAGATCCTCGACCTCAACAGCGTCGGCACCCCCCAGCAGCTCATGATCACCGGCGGCATCATCGTGCTCGCCGTGCTCGTTCAGGGCCTCAAACGCGGCGGCGGACGCTCCTGATCTCTCTCAATTCCCCGGGGAGACACGGCCTTCAATCCGGCGGGCCGCGTGATAGACTGCGCCCCCCGGGCCATCCGTCAGGCCCGCACGCTCGACCTCGGAGGATCCCCATGAGCTTCCTTTCCCGCCGCGCCTGCCTGCTCGCCTTCGCCGTTGCTTCCATGCCCCTGCTCTCGGCCGCGCAGCCCGCCGACACCAAGGCCAGGCCCACCACCGCCAAGACTCTCAAGATCGGCTACAGCCAGTGCAACCGCGGAGAGCCCTGGCGCGAGCAGATGGACAAGGACATCAAGTCGAACGCCGAGAAGCACGACCAGATCTCCCTCCAGATGAAGGACGCCCAGAACGACGCCCCGCGCCAGATGGCCCAGGTCAAGGAGTTCATCAACGCCAAGGTCGACCTCATCATCATCTCGCCCCTGGATACCAGCCTCACCCCCGCGGTCGCCGAGGCCTTCGACGCCGGCATCCCCGTCATCGTCCTCGACCGCGCGGTGCTCGGCGACAAGTACACCTGCTTCATCGGCGCCGACAACCGCCTGATCGGCGCCCAGGTCGGCGCGTGGATCAAGTCCACCCTCAAGGGCAAGGGCAACGTCGTCGAGCTCAAGGGCCTCTCCTCCAGCGTCCCCGCCGCCGACCGCTCCGAGCCCTTCCGCGAGGCGATCAAGGGCACCGACATCAAGGTCGTCTACGACGCCGACATGCAGTGGCTCGGCGATGTCGCCCGCGAAAAAATGCAGGCCGCCCTCTCCCGCAACCCCAGGAAGGGCTCGATCGACCTGGTCTACGGCGCCAACGACCCCGCCGCGATCGCCGCCTACAACGCCGCCAAGGACGCCGGCCGCGAGAAAGAAATGATCTTCGTCGGAGTCGATGCCCTCCCCCACGAGGGCGTCGAGGCGGTCAGGAAGGGCATCCTCAACGCCACCTTCGAGTACCCCAACGGCGCCGACAAGGCCATCGACTCGGCCCTCAAGATCCTCGGCGGCAACAAGGCCGATATTCCCAAGAAACTCGTGCTGGGCACCCGCCTCTACACCAAGGACAACGTCGACAAGGGCGGTCAGGAGATCAAGCCCTGAGGCCGGCGCTCGGATCGACTACCCCATCTCGTGGCACAGGCGTCCCGCCTGTGACTACTTCCCCTACCGCATCGTCGCCTGAGAGTCTGCTCGGCCGCCGAGACTACCTCTCGAACGCCCGAGATGCGTTGCTCGCACACCCACCGTGTCCCGCTCTCTCTCCCGGCGTTCACTCCTGCTCGGCCTCGGGCTCGCGCAGGAACTTCCCCTCCGTCAGGTCCGCGAGAAACTTCGACAGGATGACATCCTTGTCGTAGCTCCCCGCGCACTCCGGACAGACCCCCCGACGGCCCAGGCCCTCGAGCCAGTACCCGCACCCCGGGCACGGCACCCCGATGAGGTCGTCGAACACCGCCGTCGGCGAGTCCTCGTAGCACGGCGACAACGCCTCGGGCCCCAGCTGGTCGACGATCAGCTCCATCACATCCACCGGCTCCCCGCACGCCGGGCACGCCTCCGGGTCACCGCGCACCGCGATCGGCCCCCCGCACGCAGCGCACCTGACCGCCACCGACGGGTCCAGCCGCGTGAGATCGGCGAACAGTTCCTCCGAATCCTCCTCGATCCCCTCGGGCTTGGGCAGCGCGGCGTACTCCTTCAGCAGCGATTCGCACCGCTCCCGGTCCCGCTCGTTGAGGATGATCAGCATCGAGCCGGTCCGCCGCGCGTCGTACCCGCCCATCATCGTGATCGGGTTGAAGATGCCCGCGACGATCCCCTCGCCACGCAGGAACGAGGCCAGCCGCTGGGCGAGCAGGGGGTCGAGGCTCTGACGGAGGATGACCATGGTCTATCCGGCGCGGCGGGACCTCGGCTTGGATTCATCGACTTCAATCTCGACGACCAGTAGAGCATCGATCAGCCGAAGGCGGCCGGATGAAGATGCGAGCACGATGGTCCGCGTCTTGCCGGGCGGCACGAACAGCAGCTCAGGATGAGTGACTCGCGCCGAGCGACCATCGGCCAGATGGAGGGTGAAAGGTGCGAACGGTCGGCGTCGCAGAGCATCGCGCACATCGTCAAGCATGATGCGCGGGTCCTCCTCGGGTGACGAATAATAGAGCGAGAATCACCCCGCGGTCGGCGGCGCCTCCGCCGGATCGGCCCGCATGAACAGCGCCTCGCCCTTGGCGACCTGCTGGCCCGGCTTGAGCGAGAATCCCCCGCCGAACACCGCGAGCTGCGCGAGCGTTGCGCCCGCCGGGGGCGCGCAGTTCCAGCCCGCCCACAGCTTGGCCATCTGCCCCGTCAACGCCGGCGAAAGCAGCAGGCTCGCGATCCGGATCGCCTCGGCGCAGTGGTACAGGATCGCCGCCAGCTGGTCCCTCGCCGTGCCGGTCGCATCCGCATCAACCGTCTTGGCGAGCTTGAACGGCGCCGTCACGTTGATGTACCCGTCCACGGCTCGCACGATCTCCATCCCCGCCCCCACCAGCGTCCCCAGGTCGAACCGGTCCCCCGCCGCGCTCGCCGTGTCCAGCGCCCTGGAGGTGATCGCGGGCCAGTCGCTCCCGGCGTGCGCCGCCACGCCCTTGGCATCCGGCACCTTGCCCCCGAAGTACTTCTCGATCATGTTCCCGACTCTGCTCGCGCAGTTCCCGATCCCGTTCGCAAGATCCGAGTTGTACACCTCGATGAACTTCGAGTGCGAGAAATCCGCATCGGTCGCCCCCAGCGGACCCTGCGTCAAGAGGTACCACCGCACCGCATCCAGCGAGTACTTCTTCACGTACGCCTCGAGCAATTCGATCTCGATGAAGTTGCCCAGGCTCTTGCTCATCTTCCGGCCCTCACGCACCCAGTAGGCGTGCGCGTAGACCGTCCTGGGCGGCTGTTCGCCAAGCCCCATCAGCATCGCCGGCCAGATGACCGCGTGGAACCACAGGATGTCCTTGGCCATCAGGTGCACGCTCGCCGGCCAGAACCGCCGCCGCGGACCGCCCTCGGCAACCGAAGTGTCCGGCGCGAGCTGGTTGTCCACCACCGACAGGTAGTTGCACAAGGCCTCGATCCACACGTAGACGCGATGATTCGGATCCCCGGGCATGCGGATGCCCCAGTCGGTGTCCCCTTCTCGGATCTTCCGCGACACCGGCACGCGCTGCAGCCCCGTCTTGATCCGCCCCAGCACCTCGTTCTTGCGCGCCTCGGGAAGCACGCGGATCTCATCCGACACGATCATCTTCTCGAGCCGCTCGGCGTACCTGGGCAGGTTGAAGAAGTAGTTCTGCTCCTTGCGCCGCTCCAGCGGCTTGCCGCTCACCGGGCTCACGAAGTTCGCATCCTTCGCCGCCGTCTCGGTCAGGTACTCCTCCTGCGAGGCATCCCACCACCCCTCGTAATCCCCCAGCTCGATATCCCCCGACTTCATCAACCGCTCGATGTACGCCGACGCCCGCACCTTGTGCCGGTCCTCGGTCGTGCGCACGAAGTCATCGTACGAAAAGCCCATGAAGTCGAAGGCCTTGCGGAACTCCACCGCGTTGCGGGTCGCCCACTCCATCGGCGTAAACCCGCGCTCGCTCGCCTTCTCCACCACCTTCTCGGCGTGCTCATCGGTCCCCGTCAGGAAGAATACATCCTTCCCCGATCCCCGCCGCAGCCGCTCGAACCGCGCCGCGATGTCGGCGATCAGCGTCGTGTAGCAGTGCCCGATGTGCGGCCGGTCGTTCACGTAGTAGATCGGCGTGGTGATGTACCAGGGCGTGCTGGGGACCGTGGGGGAGGCCGTGGGGGAGGGGGTGGAGGCGGGGGATGGGTTGCTCGGCGGCATAGGCCCGAGTGTAGAGGTGGCCGGATCATCACCAGAACCGCACAGATCGCCCTCCGTATGTCCTTTGGGAAAACGCACCTCGGGGACGGGGCGAGCGCAAGGCTCGGCCCACCAACGACCCGAAACCGCGCCCCAGCAGCGCCCAAGGGTGAAAACCACCTACCGGGCCATCGCAGTTGTCGGTAGGATGCCCGAATCGTGCCCGGCGGGGAATACCCGGGCGTTCATGGCCGTTCTTAGCTTGCCGGGAGTTCGCCGTGGATCGCGCGGAATTCGAACACCAGGCCCTTGAGCACTTCGATGCCGTCTACCGAATGGCCTACCACCTGACGGGCAGCTCCGAAAAGGCTGAGGATCTTGCTCAAGAGGTATTTGTTAGGGCTCTCCGACCTCAATCGGTCGAGTCCTTCAACCCCCATGGAGGGGGCCTGAAGTCGTTCCTGCTGGTGATCTGTCACAACGCGTACTACTCGCAGGTTAAGAAGCTCGCCCGGGAATCCGGACGTTTGGGACCCGGTGAAGAAGCCGTAGATGGACGTGCGGGGCCCGGAGAAGAAAAGACCGTCTTTGATCGTAATTCGATGGACTGGGAGCAGGTAGATGATCGCCTCAAAAAGGCGGTCGAGCAGCTCGGACCGGAATTCCGTGAAGCGCTGCTCTTGTGGTCGGTGGAGGGCCTGAAGTACCGAGAGATCGCCGAAATCCTCGGCGTACGGATCGGAACCGTCATGAGCCGGCTCTACCGCGCCCGGCAGTTTCTGGCCGATCTGCTCGCCAAGGACGCACAAGCGAGGGACCAGTGGCGCCTGGGGCAGGTTCGGATCGCCGACGCCGGAGAGGTGGGTTGATCCGAAACGATCAAAGGCGCCGCAACTCGCGGACGCAGCGGCGGATAACTGCCAAGGGAGCACGCCGCAAGATGCGGCAGCCCGCGGCAAGGGGCGTAGGGGAGAGGAGAGAGGCGTGAAAAAGAGCTGGAATCGTGTGCCGGCGGGCCGTCCGGGCCGCCGGAGGTGGATCCGATGAAACCCATCACACAGCCCACCGACCTGACCGAACTCGACCGAACTCGAGACCTCGCCCTTGCGCACCTGGTTGAGCGGCTCGCCGATGGCGAAATCCGCCCCGAAGAGCTGGAAGAAGCCCAGGCCCAGGTAGCGTTGATGCCCATGGGATCCCAGCGCGTCGAGTTCGAGAGGATGCTGCGCGCCGCCTGCGCCCGGGCCATGGGTTCGATCGAAATCCCTCCGGATGCCAAGGACCGCGTCCTCGAGGCCGCCCGCCTGCGCCTGCGCGGCGAAGCCGAAGGCATGCACCTTGCCCTCGAAACGCTCGCCGGATCGGTGGAGATCCAGGCCGACCGCATCCCCATCGCCGGACGCACGCTTTCTTTCGGAAAGCTCGCCGCGGCCGCCGTTCTTGTGCTCACAGGCTTCTTCGGCGCCCGCCTCACCATGGACCTGGGCGACACGGGCTCGACGCACGACCTGGCCGGCGGCGGCTCGGCCAGCGCAGGAATCGACTTCTCCCGCACCAGCTCCCGCTCCGATGAGTACTACGCCCGCGCGGTCGAGAGCGCCACGCAGATCCTCGGAGAGCGCCCCCACCTGGCCACCGTCCCCGGGATGATCCCGGCCACGTTTACCCTCTCGCAGTCCACCGAGGGCCGGCCCGCGGTTCATTTCTCCTACTCGATCGAAATCCCCAACGCCAAGGGCAAGACCCAGCGCTGGATCGTCAGGCTCGTGGTCGAAACCGATCCCGCAATCGGGGCCACCTCCGACGCCGTCACCGAACGCTCCGAGGGCGATGCCTACTGGAAGCAGCGGCGCGAAGGCCGACTCCTGTACAACATCTTCTCCGATTCCAAGCAGGCCCTCGACCTGGTCACCCAGTCCCTGGGATGGCCCGAATCGGCTCCCAAGTCCCGCGCACGGTAAACGTACGGTATCCCGCCCCACGCGGACCCGATTCCACGCCCAGCAGCCCCCGCGCGCCGCCGGTTCTCGGTCGAAAGCGTGACGTCCGGGCCGTGTTCGCCCGATCTTCTGAACTGCCAAGTCGTACTACCACTGGCGAACTCCGCGGGTGTTTGGGGGTCCGCGCGGTATCATTGGTGCAGGGGCAGGAAGCCTGGAAGGCAGCATGCAGCACGAGAACCGGGTCAAGCTGGCGGTGTGGATGGTCGCCGCGATCGCGGGCATCGCGGACGTTGCCTCCGCGCAGTACTACCGCGGCGGCAACGGTGGCCGACTGCTCGAGCGCGATCTGGGCGTGTACAACTCCGGCGGCCTGCAGGGACGGGACCTCAACGCCTCGTTCCGCTTCGCGCAGAACGTCGCCCTGGGACGGGCCGGCGGTGGCTTCTCGTTCATGGGGGACCTCGGAACTCAGGACTACTCGGACTTCGTCGGCGGCCTGGGCAGCAACGACCTGAGCGAGTTCCGCAACCGCAGCCAGGGCTCGTCCCTGGCCGGGCGCGGCGTGCGCGCCTCCGACACCGCCTCGTACATCCAGAGCCTCACCGCGGGCACCCGCAGGCCCAACGCCTTCAAGGGCACCTATGAGATGCCCCGCAGCAGCTACAGCAAGGACTTCAATTTCGACACCTCTCCGGACTTTACAGGCCTGCCCGGGATCGGCACCACCGGCAACGGCAGGAACCGCAACGCCAACGGTCTGCTCACCGACCCGCTCCGCAGCCAGGAGCAGGCCGCCAACCGCTCGCTGGGCCTCGCTGGCGGCCGCAGCCACGTCGCCTCCAAGTCGATGACCGACCCCTACGGCTCGACCCAGCTCTCGGCCCGCAGCCGGTCCGAGACCGATTTGGGCACCTCGGACACGCTCGGTGGTAGCCTCACGGGAAGAGGGCTGGATCGCACCAAGGGCGGCGTCGGCATCAAGGGGCTCCCCGATGTCGTGGCCGGCGGCGCTGCGCGCGGCGACGACGACCTGGCATCCCCGGACTCGGCTCGCCGCGCAACAGCCAAGCCCCGCCCGAACAACGCCGCGCTGGGCGGGCCCAAAACGAACATCGAGACCAGGGTCCCCACCGGCAGCGCAGCGCTCGATCGCCCGGGCGGAACGCAGGCCGTCGACTACGCAACCTCCTACGACCAGCTCATCCAGCGCCTCGACAAGATCGGTGCCGGAGCCAAGCCCGACACGGATCTGAACGGGCCGGCTCCCTCGCCCGTCCCCGGCGCCGCGACACGGCCCACCGACCGGCCTGCCGATCGACCCGCCGACCGCACCGGCGATCGACCCACCACGCCCGGCCTCCCCGACCGCCCCAGGCCCGACCAGCCCCGCGTCACCGAGCCCGACTCGACCCAGACCGTCTCCGATCGCCTCCAGCAGCTCCGGTCCCGGATGCTCAAGGGCACCGACGCCGATACCCAGGGCGCTTCGCCCTCGCTCAAGCTCAAGCCCGTCAACGGACTCATCGGCGGCACCGACTGGCTGGCCCGCAAGTCCTCCACGCTCGCCCAGAACGGCGTGGTGCTCTCCAGCCAGGAACGCATGATGCGCGACGATGCGCGGGTCAGGTCGACCGTGCCGCTGCCCGGCCAGGACATCAAACCCCCGAGCGATCTTTCCTCCGACCGCAAATCGACGATCCCCGATGTGGACCCCGAAACACTGCGGGCGATCCGAGAGGCCGGCGGCATCGTCGACACCCTGGTCCCCTCCGGGACCGGCTTCCGCGACCTCTACGCCGAGCACATCAAGAGGGGACAGGAGCAGATCAAGCGCGGCCAGTACTTCCAGGCTGACGACAGCTTCACCCAGGCCGCCGGCATCAAATCCGATTCGCTCGCCGCGCAGGTCGGACGCATCCACGCCCAGATCGGCGGGGCCGTCTTCCGCACCGCCGCCAACCAGATGCGCCGGCTCCTGCGCATCCGCCCCGAGGCCTCCGGCGTGCACTACGCCGCCGACCTCCTCCCCGACAAGGACCGCCTCGAGCAGGTGACCATCCGCCTGCGCGAGATCTCCGCCTGGTCCGGCCAGCCCGCCCGCGATGCTTCCCTCCTGCTCGCCTACGTCGGCTACCAGACCCGTGACGCCTCGGTCGTCTCCGAAGGACTCTCACGCCTCGAGAAGCTCGCCGACCCCTCCGAGCCCGACACCGACATCCGCGACGGCGTGATCGCCCGTTTCCTGCGCGGAGTGTGGGTTGTCGAAGAACCCCCGGCAAGCCCGGCGACACCGGCCGGCGCCGACAAGCCCGCTCCCAACCCGGCCGACGATCGTGCCAAGGCCAAGGCGGAGAGCCCGGGTCAATGACCACGCCCCCCGCGGACGACCGGACCAACATGCTCAGCCTCCCGGCCGCCGAACCGCCCGCCGCTCCCCCGGCCAGGGAGACGGTCACGCCGGCGGGCGACGATCCCGTGGCGCCCGCCGACAAGCCCGACGGCCCGCTCTCCATCACCGACTTCCTCACCGACGGCTCGCTCGCGGGCCTGTGCGCCGAGCTCACCCGCCTGACCGGGGTCCGCGTCGAGCTGCGCGACCGCGCCGGCCGCGCGATCGTCGCCGGCGAGGGCCGCCGCGCATGGGAGGTCGTCGACGCCGTCCTCCCCGAGACGCTCGCCTCCGCCGTCCGCATCCCGCTCAAGGTCTCGGGAGAGACCATCGGCTGGCTCATGCTCTGGGACGGAACGCCCGAGCTCGCCGCCGACGCCCGCGAGCGGCTCGAGCACGTCATCCGACTGATCGGTTCGGCCTCCGCCGAGCTGTGCGAGAACGGCCTGGAGCTCCGCCACCGGCTGCGCGAGCTGACCGTCCTCTACCGCCTCAACTCGCTCCTGACCCGCACCCAGGACATCGGCTCGATCCTCGAGACCGCCCTGGACTCGGCCCTGGACGTGCTCGAGCTCGACGCCGGGGCGATCATGCTCCTGCCCGAGGACGCCGACGGCATCCTCAGCGAGCACGAGAAGGACCTCAAGACCGCCGCCTCGCGCCACCTCTCGGCCGGCTGGCTCGCCTGCCCGCTCCCGCTCAGCAAGGACCGCCTCTTCGACCGCATGGCCCTGCGCGGCGAGACCGTCGTCAGCGAGGATGTCACCACCGACCCGCGCGTCCTCATCCCCGACCGCGCCCGCGAGGAGGGCCTCGTCGCGTTCATCAACGCCGGCCTGGTCTTCCAGGGACGGCCCATCGGCGTCCTGCGCCTCTACAAGCGCCGCTCACGCGAGTTCAGCGACTGGGACCGGCGGCTGCTCAAGTCGATCGCCCAGCAGGCCGCTGTCGCCGTTCAGCAGACCCGCCTCCAGCACGCCCGCGAGGAAGAACGCCGCATCCAGCGCCAGGTCCAGCTCGCCGCCGACGTCCAGCGCCGCATGCTGCCCCGCTCCGTGCCCGCCGTCAAGGGCCTGGACCTGGCCGCCGCCTACGAGCCCAGCTTCGAGCTCGGCGGGGACTTCTACGACTTTGTCGACCTGGGCGGACACGTGGGCCTGGTCGTGGGCGACGTCGTGGGCAAGGGGATCGCCGCCGCCCTGCTCATGTCCGCCGTCCGCGCCATGCTGCGGGCCCACGCCGAGGACCTCTACGACCTCGACGAGGTCGTCCGCCGCGTCAACAAGGCCGTCTGCCGCGACACCCTCGACCACGAGTTCGCCACCCTGTGGTACGGCGTGCTCGACCCCGCCACCTTGCGCCTGACCTACTGCTCGGCCGGCCACGACCCGCCGATGGTCGTCCGCGTGCCGCCGCACCGCCCCCCCACCAGCGCGGACATCGACGAGCTCAACGTCGGGGGCATGGTCGTGGGCGTGGACCCCTCGCAGCGCTACCAGCGCGGCATCTTCGAGCTCAAGCGCGGCGACGTGCTCATGGCCTACACCGACGGCGTCACCGACGCCTCGACCTTCTCCGGCGAAAAATTCGGCAAGAAACGCCTCCGGGCCACCCTGCTGCGGCTGCTGGGGGAGAACCCGTCGATGACCGCCCAGCAGATCGTCGACCAGCTGCTGTGGGAGGTCCGGCGCTTCGTCGGCCTGGCGCGCCGCACCGACGACCAGACCCTGGTCGTCGTCCGCACGGTCTGATCCCCCGCGCCCCTACGCCGCGTCGAGCAGGCGGTTGACCATCGCGTTGATGAACGAGAACCGCGAGCCGCGGAACACCTTCCCCGTGCGCGCCGCCGCCTGCGCCCGCGCCTCGCGCAGCCTCGCCGCGGCGCCCTTGAGCTTCTGCGGCGCGGCCTGCTCCCACTTCTCCAGCAGGATCTGGATCTTCTCCAGCTCCGAGTTCTCCAGCCACAGCCCCGAGCACGAGGGGCACCGGTCGACCACCACGCCCGTGTCCCCCGCGAAGTTGATCGGGTTCATCGGCGCCCGGCAGCACGGGCACATGAACCGCGTGGTCGCGTCGACGTCCGACACGCCGAACACCGGCTCGCGCCCCGCGATCGCCTCGACCTGCTCGGGCGTGAACAGCTGCTCGCGCGTCCGCACGATGTGGCCCATCTCCTCCCCGGAGACGAACTCCCCGCCGCAGCAGTCGCAGGTCTCGATCTTCACCCCCTCGTACTCGACGGTGCGCAGCGGCTGGTTGCATCCCGGGCAGTGCATGCGGAGTTCTCCGTCCGGTCCCGCGAGCCCCGCGGGTCCGGTCCAGTGCGCTATCGGCATCCGCCGCGGCGGGGACCAGCCGATCCGGCTAGCATGCACCGGCCATGGCAGAACGGGTCCGCATCACCGATGTATCCCCCCGCGACGGCCTCCAGAACGAGACCCGACCCGTCCCCACGTCCGAGAAGCTCCGGCTCGTCCGCGCCCTGTGCACCGCCCGCGTCGACGAGGTCGAGGTCTCCAGCTTCGTCTCCGCGCGCTGGATCCCGCAGCTGGGCGACGCCGCCGAGCTGTTCGCCATGCTCGCCGCCGACCCGCAGCTCAGGGACCGCCGGCCCGCCTTCTCCGCCCTGGTTCCCAACGAGCAGGGCGTGCTCGCCGCCCTCGAGGTCAACCGGCTCGCCGGCCGCCGACTCCTCGACAAGCTCTCGGTCTTCACCGCCGCCAGCGAGACCTTCTCCCGCAGGAACACCAACGCCTCGATCTCCGCGTCCATCGAACGCTTCCGGCCCGTGGTCGCCGCCGCGCAGCGCGAGGGCCTGGCCGTCCGCGCCTACATCTCGTGCGCGATCGCCTGCCCCTTCGAAGGACCCACCCCGCCCTCGCGCGTCGCGGAGGTCATCGAGATGCTCGCCGGGCTCACCGGGCACGGCCGCGTCGACGAGATCGACCTGGGCGACACCATCGGCGCCGGCACCCCGCGCAACGTCCGCCCCATGCTCGAGGCCGCGATCCAACAGGCCGCCCGCTCCCTGCCCGGCGCGGGGCTCACGCTCCACCTGCACGACACGTTCGGCGCGGCCGGCGCCTGCGTCGCCACGGCGCTCGACATGGGGATCCGCTCGTTCGACGCCTCGGCCGGGGGGCTGGGCGGCTGCCCGTACGCCGGCACGCCCGGCCGCCGCGCGCCGGGGAACATCTCGACCGAACTGCTCGTCGAGACCGTCCGCCGCGCGGGCTTCGAGGTCGGTGTGGATGATGCGGCGCTCGCCGGCGCTGCGCAGCTCGCCCGCTCGCTCACCGCCGCTCCCTGAGCCGCCGGGCCTCCCGCCGGCCGGGCGTCACGCGGGCCGGGCGTCACGCGTCGAGGATCGGCCGCGAGAAGACCGCCCGCCGGCCGATCGCGATCCGCGCCGCCAGCAGCGCCAGCCCGCCCAGCACCAGCACCACCGGCAGGCCCGAGGCCGCGTACCACGACGATGGATCGATCGTCGCCGGGATGCGCATGAGCACGAACGCCGTGGAGACCATCGCCGCCGCGCTCAGCACCCCCAGCCTCGTGAACACGAACGTCAGCAGCCCCGCCCACAGGGCGCCCAGCACGTACCGGCCCGGCTCGCCCTGGTACGGACCCACCTGCGCGTAGATGTACAGGATCACCAGCAGCAGCGCCCCCGCCCCGACCGTCCGGCGCGTGAAGACCCGCAGCACCACCAGGCCCAGCGAGACCAGCAGCGTCCCGGCGATCGCGTTGCGCAGCGCATCGAGCGAGATCGCCAGGGCAAAGCGGCCGGAGGTGAGCGCCTCGACGCTCGGGGAGAGCGGCCGCGGCGGCGGATCACCGATGAGCATCGCGGTCAGGCCCACCGCCGGCTCCTGAAGCAGCAGGACCGCCAGCCCCGCGAGCATGCCCCAGAGCACATCGCGCCCCACCAGCGGGTCGCGCCAGCGCCCCTCCAGCAGCCGGGCCCACGCGATGATCAGGTGCGGCCAGAGCCTGCGGAGCATCGGCTCGATCGCCATGTAGAACATCCACCACATGAACGAGAAGTACACCGCCCGCACGAGCGTGACGCCGAAGAAGTTCTCCACCGGCGCCACGGTCCAGTTGGCCATCAGCTGCGACGCCGCGAACACGATCGCGAACGAGAAGCACGCCAGGCGCAGCGCCCCGCGGCGGTCCGCCCGGTTGCGCCGGAAGTTCGCCCGCGCCAGCACGGCGCCGGCGATCAGCAGGCTGACCTGGATGAAAGCGCCCCCGATCCCGGCGATCTGCTGCGCGATCGAACCCCCATCATCGCCCGACGACAGGTAGCTCCACGGGTAGAGCACCTCCAGCGCGGCGATCCTGCCGCGGGCCAGCCCGACCTCCACGCTCACCGGCACGGGCACGTCCCCGGGCAGCGTGGTGGTGTACGCCTGCCTCGCGTCGGTGGGGACCGGGTGGAGGACCTGGGGCGCTGCCGGGAGCATCGAGCCTGCCGCGATGCCCATCTGGCCCGCGAGCAGGTCGGTGGTGGAAGTTCCCGGCTCGGCGCCGGGGCCTGCCGCGGGAGCCCCCGGGCCGGGCGCTGCCCCCGCGGGGATCGGCGCACCATCGCGGGGCGATGGCGGCGCCGGACGCGACGGCTCGACGTGCGAGAAGTACCGCAGCCCGCCCTGGCGCGCATCGAGCACGAGGCTGGTCTCCCCGGGCCGCGAGACGGGCGGGTCGTCCACGCCGGTGGCGATGCGCCACCAGTTCTCCGGCCGCAGGCTCGACCGGCTCGAGCGGTACCAGAACGACAGGGGCGTCAGCGCCGGGTCCAGGAGCTTCTCCCAGCGCCGGGCGGACTTGTCCTCTTCCTCGATCGCCGCGAGCAGCGCCGTGCGCACCTGGAACCCGCACGCGGTCGCGCGTGATCCCTCCTGGTAGCCCAGGGCGCGCTCGACCCCGCGGGCCTTGGAGGCCAGCACCTCGGCCGAGTTCTCCAGGGGGGCGTAGCGCAGGATCGAGAGCCGGTCCCGCAGCACCACGATCGCGATCAGCAGCACGATCGCCGCCGCCGCGGCCGCGATCGCGACCCGCGGCGCCAGCGTGCCCTCCTCGCCCGACGCGGCGACCAGCTCCGGGGACGGGGTCTCGCCCGCGGCGATCGCCGCGGCGAGCGGATCACCGCCGGGCAGCCCCGCCGCGACCGCGACCGCCGAGGCGGGCCGCGCGGAGGGGTCGTGCTCGAGGCAGCGGAGGATGATGCGCTCGACGGCCGGGTCGAGCCCGTCGACCAGCTGCGTGGGGCTCGTGGGCCTGGTCGCGCTGGAGCGCAGGGCCCGGAGGTCCGCGAGCGAGTCGGCCTTGTACGCGGGCTTGCCGGTGAACACCTCGTAGAGCACCAGGCCCAGCGAGTAGAGGTCCGACCGGCGCGAGACTTCCCTGCCCTCGAGCTGCTCGGGGGCCATGTACGCCGGAGTGCCCGCGGCGACCGCGCCGGACTGGTTCAATTCGACGGCCAGCCCGGCGACGCCGAAGTCCATGACCCGCGCCACGCCGCGACCATCGAGCATGATGTTCGCGGGCTTGAGGTCCCGGTGGATGACCCCGGTCTCGTGGGCGGCGGCGAGCCCGAAGCAGATCTGCCGCGCGATCTCCACGGCCTTGTCCTGCGGGAGTCTCCCGATGCGCCGGATGAGCGACGAGAGGTCCTCCCCGTCGATGAACTCCATGGAGAGGAAGACCCGCCCGTGCTCCTCGACGATGTCGTAGACGCGGCAGACGTTGGGATGGCTGATCTGGCGCGTGAGCCGGACCTCGGAGCGGAACCGCTCGTGCCACCCCGGCCGCGCCAGCGCCCCGGCGGGCAGGAACTTGAGCGCCACGGCGGTGCCCAGGGTCAGGTCATCGGCCCGGTAGACCTCGCCCATCCCACCGCCGCCCAGGCGGGCGACGATGCGGTAGCGGCCCGCGAGCAGCTGGCCGGCGTGCAGCACCGGATCCTCATCCCCGCGTGATCGCAGCAGGACCGTGGGATCGTCCGGCCTGGCAGCACCCTGCGAGGTCACCCCCGGACGAGCCGGAGAGGTCGTGGTGGGATCGTCTCCGCTCGGCACGCGGGCAAGTGTACAGAATCGAGGCACGCAACGGGCGTCCCTCGCGGCCGGACCGCCGCGCGGCGTTGGACGTCCGTCATGGCCGCTGGTCTGCCCGGATTCAGGTCACGCGGGGATGGTTCAAGACCGCGGGGCGGACGGTGCGCCGACCGGGCGTGTGCGCACAAGAAGCGATTTGCCCGCAGATCGATTTACAGCCCGTCTGGCGGGCCTTCCGGCGGGAGGTCCGGAGGTACCGGGCAGGTCGCTGGAATCGATCCTGGGGCATCCTGGTGCAGATCCACTTTCGTGCGCACAGGACGCGAGTTACACGTCCGGGCGGCCGCCCGATCCCCGCGCCCGCCGCGTGAACTCCGGGGACCGGTCCGGCCGGTGAATGCCGAGGTGTGCGCGCGGCACCGGGCGTGCGCGGGATGTATACTGCTTTACTCGGGAACGGTGCCTGCGGGTTGAACTTCGGGGGTGAAAAATGGCACGCCTGTCCAAGCAGGATGTCGAGAAGATCGTCGGCGGTCCGGCGTCGGCGGACCTCAAACTGGCGGCCCGCATCATGGGCTGCCCGGTGTGGTGGGAGCGCGCGGCGGTCTCGCTGGATGAGATCAAGAACTGCGCGGCGGGCATCGGGGGCGTGGACCTGGTGGACTTCATCTCGGGCCGGTGCGCGGTCTGCGTGGGCCGGGGCGAATTCACCATCACCAGGCAGATGCAGCAGACGGTGGTGGACCTTCTGCCACCCCCGTGCATCTGGATGATCCACGGGCGCAGCCAGGACTGGCGGATCGTCGCCGAGTGCATCGAGAACGGCCTGGGCCTACGGGTCGCCGAGTTCGAGCGGGAGCTGACGGCGGGCCTGAGCGTGATCGAGCGGGTGTGGCGGATGCTCGAGTCGGTCTGCTTCGCGATCGCGGTGATGTCGGCCGAGGACCGGCAGCCCGACGGTACGGTGCGGACGCGTCAGAACGTGGTGCACGAGATCGGGCTGGCGCAGGGGCGGCTGGGGAGGGACAAGGCGCTGGTGCTCGTCGAGGAGGGCGTGGACTCGTTCTCGAACATCGACGGGATGATCGAGGTGCGGTACGAGCCGGGGGACATCCGCGGCGCGCTGGGGCGCGTGCAGGACCGGATCCGCCGGGCGAACCTGCACCGCGGCTCCCCGGAAACGATCTAGCCGAAGTGCTTCTTGAGCAGCTCGTGGTACCAGCGGGCGGCGAGCAGGAGGTACTCCTTGTTCAGCTCGGCCGCCTCGGAGAGCGATTCCTTGAGCGCATCGGCGGTTCCGGATTCGCCGTCGCAGGCCGCGACGATCCTCTGCTGGATGGGGGGCCAGAGGTCCATCCCCAGGGTGGAGAGCCGCTCGACGGCGGCCTGGTCGATGGGGAGCGAGCCGATGGCGGCGACGTTGGCGAACAGGCCGTGGTGGAACGAGTCGGTGATCACGCCGAGCATCTGCTCGAGCACGTCGCGCTGGAGCTTGGCGAACCTGGCCTTCCAGGCCGGTTGCTTGGCCTTGCGGAGGGCGATCACGTTGTCGAGGTCCTTGATGCGCTGCTCGACGATCAGGTAGCGGAAGTGCTGGGCGGCGCAGATCACGTGGAACACGACCATGTGCGGCCGGGCATCGGCCATCTCCCACCAGGGCGGGATCACCGCGCCGACGAAGTGGAACTTCTTGGGGGGGACCCCCGCGGGGTCGGCGGGGGGCATCCGCTCGTAGCGGTTGAGGAACAGGAAGGGCACCTGGTCGCTGAAGTTCCCGGGCAGGATCGGGATCAGCTGCGGGTTGGGGTGGCTCTTCTCGGCGTCCCGCATGATCGCGGCCATCTGGGGCTGCCAGAGCTCGGTCATCTGCAGGCCGTCGAGCAGCGAGTCCCAGGTCCACGCGCCGGCGCCGGGGCTCTTGCCAAAGAGCAGCTCCCAGTTGTTGCTCCCGGTGACCGAGCAGGTGCCGGGGATGCGGCCGTGCTTCCATTCGGGGTCGTCGGCGGGGTTGATGTGGATCGTGAAGCTCTGGACAAACGACGCGGATTGCTCGGGCTTGACCGCCCCGACGGCCCGGACCAGCTGCGCGGCGGCGTCCTGCACCCGCGCGGCGTAGGCGGGGGACTCGACCCACTCGGGGCGGATGCCCAGGCGGTCGGGGTGCTCCTTGTCGGGCCGGCCGTAGATCTCCAGCAGGAGAGACCTGGCCTCGACGTCCGTGAGGGCGTACCACTCGACGTCCTTCTGCGATGCGAGCAGGAACTCGGGCTTCCAGAGCGGGTTGTGGACGCAGATGATCCGCTTCTTGCGTTCCTTGATCAGGGCCTTGTGCTGCGCAAGGAAGAAGCCCGCCTCGACACCCACGCGGCCGTAGTTGTGCTGGGGAGAAGTTGCGAGCACGACGAGCCAATCCGATTGGATCAGCTGCATCTGAAGGTCCTGCTGGCGATCGGCGGCATTGAAGTCCCCGGAGCACTTGGCCTTGACCTCCGGCGATGCGGCCGTGAGCGCGGCGATCACGTCCTTGGCATTGCTCCGGTCGTTGGGTTCGTGATGGCTGACGAATATGAACAGGTCGCTCATGCGTACCCCCTTTGCCCCGTTGGGGGCGATGACGAGTGGGGGCATTATGCCATAGGTACGGGCTCTCCGATACTGTGGTCCATACGAGGTGTGTGGCCGCACCAGCCACCGAGCAGCGGCCGGAAGGCAAGCCCGGCCGGCCTGGTTCCGGTGGCGATCCCCCGGGGGGGGCGAGCACGCGATGCCCGCCCCATTCCCCTGTCTGCGGGCGATGCCGGGCGCCGGGCCGTGGTCAGCACCCCAGTTCGAACGCGCGGACGAAGACATCGAAGTCGTCGGTATCGACGAAGCCGGAGTGGTCGATGTCGGCGCACGGTTCCCCGGCGATGAACGAGAGGACGAAGGCGTCGTAGTCGTCGGTATCGACGAAGCCCGAACCGTCGAAATCAGAAGCGCACGCCGAGCCGACGCGGAAGCGGACCTTGACGGGCGCGGAGTCGGCGTAGACGCCGTTGCTGTCCCAGGCGATCAGGGTGAGGTCGTAGACGCCCGGGGCGCTGATCGCGTAGCCCTGCGTGTGGTCGTGGCCGGCGACCTTGGTGTCGAAGGAGCGGCCGAGGCGATCGCCGGCGGCGCTCTGGGCGCTGGGGGTGAAGCCCGAGGCGCCGAACTTGCCCCAGGCGATCGCGGCCGGACCGGCGGAGATGGCCTCGACCGCGGCGAGCTCCCAGCGGAAGTCCCCTCCGTCGAGCCTGCCGGTGGAGAAGTAGAAGTCGCTGGTCAGGAGCACATCGAACCCGGCGTACCAGCCGTTGAAGGGCCCGGCCTGTCCCAGCTGATCGACCAGGGAGTAGACCTGCGGCTCTTCGCAGTAGCGCAGCTGGCCGTCCTGGATCGAGTAGACCTCCTCGTTGGGGTAGTAGCCGGCGACGATGAGGATCTGGTCCCCGGGCTGGCCGCCGGTGGTATCGACGGTCAGGTGGTTGTGGGCCTGCGCGGATGCCGCGGCGAGGATGATCGCGGCGGCGGAGATTCGTCGGGCGGTGGTCTGGTGCATCGGGGCCTCCGGAACGAGGTGGTGGGGGCGTGGGGTCGTGGGCTCTTGGGGATGGGGGCCGGCCCGGGCGCCGTGCCCGGGTCCGCGATGGACCCGGGCGCGGCGTGCCGAGGGCTCTGAGGTCGGACCTGGGGTCAGCGGGCGCGGCGCCGGAGCATCATCAGGCCGCCCACGAGGGGCAGGGCGGCCGCGGGCGCGGGGACAACGTTGAACCGGACCGTGACGGGCGCGGAGTCGGTGTACCGGCCGTTGCTGTCCCAGGCGATGAAGGTGAGGTCGTAGAGGCCCGGCGCGCTGAAGGCCATGCCCTGGAGTTCATCGTGCTCGGCGAGCCCGACGTCGAAGGAGCGGTCGAGGCGCGATGCCGCACCGCTGAACGCCGAGGGGTTGAAGGGCTCGACGCCGCCCTCGTCGTCGAAATCGCCCCAGGCGGCGACGCCCGGGCCGCCGGAGAGGGGGACGAGCGAGGCGAGCTCGTAGCGGAAGAGTCCGCCGTTGAGCCGGCCGCTGGCGAAGAAGAAATCGCTGGTGATGAGCAGGTCGAGGCCTGCGTACCAGCCGTTGTAGGGATCGGAATCGGCCAGGGGCGTGGTGAGGTCGTAGACGGCGATGTCGCCGTCTTCGAGGAGCCTTCCGCCGCCGATCGTGAACTGGGTCTCCTCGGCGTAGTACCCGGCCTTGATGACGATCTGGTCGCCTGGGTGGCCGGAGGTGGTGTCGACGGTGAGGTGGTTGTCGGCCAGGGCCGCGCCGGAGGCGGCGGCCAGGGCGCCAAGGACGGTGAGGGTGCGGACGTGTGAGCGAAGCATGATGAAATCTCTCTGCCCCCGGGGGCTCGTGAGGTCTGTGGATTGGGAGGCTCGCCGAGCGGGCGCAGCGCGGTTCTATCGCGCCGTGTCCGGATCGAACGGGCTGGTCTTGGGAGTGAAGCGGTCGCGGAAGTCGCCCCAGGCCCAGGCCCGGGCGTGACCGTCCGCGAAGAGGTAGTCCGTGGCGGCCAGGTGCCGCCGGACGGCGATTCCGAGTTCGACATCGTGCGCGCTAGCGAACTGGTGGGTGTTGAGGTGGTCGACCGTGCCGGCGCCGGCGGGCTCGTAGACGTAGATGACCGAGAAGGGCCGGGGCACGAGGCCCAGGCGGTCGTAGGCCCGTGTGCGGCCGCCCGGGAGGGTCTGGCCGGTGACGGGGTTGAAGTCGATGCCCGGGGAGAGCGGCTCGAAGTGCTCGTTGGTCGCGTAGGAGGTGAAGCGCTGGGCGCGGGCGGGATCCAGCGGGCAGGTCCTGTCCGTGGGGATCACGCCGTAGGACTCGAGCGACTGCAGCCACGCGCCCGGATCGACCATCGAGCCGGTGGTGTGGCTGGAGAGCGGGAAGCGCTCCCGGTTGTCGCCGCAGTAGAGCAGCACCCCGTGCCCGATCGAGTGCAGGTTGGCCAGGCAGCGGATCCCCTTGGCCGATGCCCGAGCCGTGCCCAGGGCGGGTAGCAGCAGCGAGAGCAGCAGGGCGATCAGCGCGATGACCACGAGGAGTTCCACGAGGCTGAAGCCTCGCGAGTCCTCGGCTGGATGCGAGCGGGGACACGGGATGTCGAGGTGCATGGCACGATCCTCGTCCGTTCGTGCGACGGCGCACGAACAACACTCCGATCGGTTCGACGGATCGATCCACCAGTTGCCTGTTGCGCGGGCTGTGGCGCGGGAGTGAATCGGCACGGGGCGCGGCGTCCCCGGGGGTGATTCACGCACGACGGAGGGTCGGCGCGGATCGGGGCGGGGGAGGCGTGGTCTCAAGGGTGCGCGACTCGGCCCGGAGATGCTCGGCCGGGAGCATCGCGACCACGGGCGGGCGGGGGAGGATCCCCCGGAGAGACTCCGTGAACACGGGCGGCGGGGAGAAGGTCAGCAGCGGGCTCAGGCCGCGGCAGGAGAGCGCCGACATCGCGCCGCGGTGGAGCGAGCGGGACTGCGCGAGGGGCTTGGGTGGGGATTGGCACGCGGCGGAGGACTCGGCGGGCGTGGCCGCGCACCCGGCGGCGCAGGTTGAGGGCCTCGCATCGTGGCCCGGACGGGCGAGGCAGATGCCCCGTGCCAGGTCGCGGCGGATCTCGGCGACGCAGCGGTTGCATCCGGCCTTGTCGGGATCGATCTGGCGGGCGGCGGCGAGCCACTGCTCGTCGGTGAAGTGGACGTAGGCGGGAGGCTCGACGCCGCTCGAGAGGGCCCAGACCAGGCGTTCGTGCTCGCTGTGGCAGCAGCACTGGGTCCAGCACTCGCGGGCGCTGGCGCAGCCGCAGCCGCAGGCTTCGCAGGGGTACCGCTGCGGGTCGGCGACCGCGAGCAGGCGGGCGGCGAGGCGCGGGCCGGGGAGAACTCCGAGCGAGCAGGCGAGGTACATCAGCGTGCAGAGCACGGCGATCGGCGACTTGACATGGGTGGCCCGCAAGAGGATCACGATGGAGGAGTATTCTCGCGCCGAGCGGACGGATCCATTGCGAGGCATCGACTTGTCCGGGGGCGGGCGGCACCGGATGCGGCGCGAGGGGCGGCGCGAACAAGTCCCGGCCCAAGGCAAGTCTCGGGCGGACCGGACTTCGGCAGGGGGTGCGGCGGACCGGGTCACATCAGGCCCATGGGCGGTGCTCGCGGGCCAGGACGCTTACCGACGGGATGAAAAAGAACCCGGCGGGCGCCGGGTTCGAGGGGTGCATGGGGATGAGGTGCTGGATCGGTCAGCGCACGACGTTCATAACGCTCTCGATCGCCTCGACGACCTGGCGGACCTGGAATGGCTTCTTGAGGAAGTAGTCGAAGCCCTGGGACTTGAGGCCGTGGGCCTGACCGTCGGTGAGCTTGCCGCTCATGGCGACGATCTTGGTGTACTGGAGCTGCTCGCTCTTGCGGACGAAGTCGGCGACCTGGCGGCTGTCGCCGTCGCCGAGGTGGATGTCCATGAGCAGGACGTGCGGCTTGAAGCTCTGGCAGGACATGCCGGCCTGGAAGCCGGTGGTGGCGACCTGGATTTCGTAGGAGGTCTGCTCGGTGAGGATGCGGGCGAGGGTCTCGACGATTTCCTTGTCGTCGTCAACCAGGAGGACGCGGGTGCGTCCGGAGGTGATCCCGTCGAGGGGGATGTTGTGGGTTTTCATGAACTTGATCAGCTCGTTGACCGGGATGCGGCGATCCCTGGAGCCGGGGATGCGGTACCCCGGGAGCTGACCGGTGTCGAACCACTTGGAGACCGTGCGTGAGGCGACCTTGCAGATCTTGGCCACTTCGCCGGTCGTGAGAACTTCTTTTTCAATGGGCATCGTCACACCTCGAAAAAAACACAGGGGTGGGGCGTGCCATACACACGGCACCAACCGAAGTGGTGAATCGTCCACCGTGCGGTTCACCTTCATGACTGGGAAGCCGTGTGCGTAAAGTTCCCGTTCTAGGACGGCTCCGGGGCCGTTATCCGAGCGTGGGAAGGTCCGGGTATGCCTATCCTCCCCACCTGCGCCGTCGGGGAACCGCGGCGCGGCCGGGGGCGATCGGGTTGGCCGAGGGGTTGGCTGAGGAGTCGGCCGAGGGTCGGATTGACAGGCCCTTGGCCGGGAAAGTAGATTGCCCTTCGTTTCCCTCGCGACTCGAAGGACGCACGCTCCGCGGAGGTCTGCGAAGGCCTCGGGCGGGGCGGGGGCCAGGTGAATTCCTTGGATCTTTCCGGGGATTCGCTGCGGGTGCGTGTCTCAGGACGGATTCTGTACGGTTGCACGGTCGTGGGGGAAGACACTCGGGGCTGGGTGCTGGCGTCTTGAATTGAACCGGCCGGGAAGACACCGGCGGGATTTGGACGGCTGGAATCGGGAAGTCTGGGGGCCTGTTGCGGTCCGTCCCTGCGAGAGGGTGATTTGGTCGGGTCGATCGCCCGGCCCTGTGCAGGAGTTGAACGTGCGGAAGCTTGTCAACCTCGAACTGGTCCGGATCCTGGTTCTGTCCGCGGGGACGCTCGCGGCCGTTTCTCCGGCGATCGGGCAGAACGCGCCCGCGCCCAAGGAGGGCCAGCCGGCGACCGATGCGCGGCGGCAGGAGCTTGCGCAGGCGGAGCAGCTGTCGGACTTCCTGCACTTTGTGCTGATCGCGCGGTACGACGTGGCGCTGGGGATCGGCCAGGAGCTGATCCGGGCGAAGATCGAGCCGCGGGCGTTCGCGGAGCTTGTGGAGAAGTCCAAGGACGGGGTGGGGCGGTTCCAGGACACGGTGGCCAAGGCGATGCGGGTGCCGGAGCTGGAGGCGACGGCGGGGGCGCTGCTGCGGATGTACGAGCAGGGCAAGCTGAGCCGGGCGCGGGATCCTGGGCAGGTGGGCGAGTCGATCAAGATGCTGGCCGGTTCGGTGCGGCGGGCGCAGGACTACGCGCGTCAGCGTCTGCTGACGGCGGGCGAGTACGCGATGCCGCAGCTTCTGCCGGCGCTGACGGACATGAAGAACCCGGCGCTGCAGGCGCAGGTGGGGACGCTGCTGGTGGAGATGGGTCGTCAGTCGATCGTTCCGCTGGCGACCGCGCTGCCGCAGCTTCCGCCCGAGCAGCAGGAGCGTGTGGTGAACACGCTGGGGCAGATCCCGTACCGCACGAGCCTGCCGTTCCTGTACGACCTGCGTGACACGACGCAGTCGGCGCCGGTGAAGCAGGCGGCGGGGCGGGCGATCTCGGCGATCGAGGGCGGCGCGGCGGGCACGTCGGCGACCGCGGACCTGTACGTGCAGCTGGCGGAGAACTACTTCAACCGCAAGAGCGAGCTGACGAGCTTCCCGGGGGAGGACCAGCAGCTGCTGTGGTCGTACGACGCGGGGCTGGGGCTGGTGATGACGCCGATCCTCAGCGGCGTGTACTACGACGCGATGGCGATGCGGATGACCGAGCGGGCGTTGGCGCTCAAGGCGGGCAGCCCGGACGCGGTGGCGCTGTGGGTCTCGGCGAACTTCTCGCGTGAGATCCGCCAGCCCAAGGGGTACGAGAACCCGGTGTACCCGTCGGATCGGCGCGAGGCGATGTACTACGCGGTGGCGGCGGGCCCGTCGACGTCGCAGCGGGTGCTGGCCCGGGCGATCGACGACCGGGACACGCAGCTGGCGCGGCGGGCGATCGCGTCGATCGAGCGCACGGCGGGCGGCGCGGGGTTGTGGTCGGGGGATTCGGCGCGGCGTCCGCTGCTGGAGGCGTTGAACTACCCGAACCGTCGTGTGCAGTACGAGGCGGCGCTGGCGATCGCGGCGGCGCAGCCTTCGGAGTCGTTCGCGGGCTCGGACCGGGTGGTGCCGATCCTGACGGGGGCGATCCGGGAGGCGTCGCTGAAGGTGGCGGCGGCGATCGCGCCGGACACGGAGACGTACCAGCGGATCCGGCGGGTGCTGGAGGCCGACGGGTACACGGTGCTGCCGGCGGCCAAGACGCTCGACGAGCTCGCGGGTCCGGTGGCCGAGGCTCCCTCGGTGGACGTGCTGGTGATCTGGTCGCCGGACGTGGTGAGCATGCCCGAGACGGTGCAGGCGATCCGGGCGTCGGCCAAGCTGTCGGCGGCCCCGGTGATGGTTCTGACCAGCGCGGACGGGTACGTGGAGCTGCGCCGGCGGTACGAGCGTGACGGGACGGTGGGTGTGCGGCAGTCGTCGATCAACGACCAGATGCTGACGGCGGCGCTGACGGAGCTGGTGCAGTCGGCCTCGGGCGGCCCGATCACGGGCGACGAGGCCAAGCTGTACTCGGCCCGCTCGCTCTCGGCGCTGCGCGACCTTGCGGTGTCGGGGAACACGACGCTGAGCGTCGCGGATTCGGCGCTCTCGCTGATCTCGGTGCTGGGGGACAAGAAGCTCGCCGAGTCGGGGTCGGTCAACCGCCTGGACGTGGGCGAGGTCCTGTCGAGGGTCAACCAGGCCCGGGCGCAGGAGGCTTTGATGGAGGCGGCCCTGAACGCCTCGGGGGCCGAGCGGATCGCGTTCCTGGGCAAGGTCGCCGAGTCGGCCAAGCGCTACGGCAACCTCTTGCCGCAGGTGCAGGTAACTCGCGCGATCGAGCTGGCCCAGAGCAAGGACCGGGGCGAGGCGACGGCCGCGGCCGCGGTGCTGGGCTCGCTGAACCTCCAGAACGCGGACCTGGCGGCGCTGATCGTCGGGGACGGTCAGAAGAAGTAGCAGGCCTGCCAAGAACACTGGATTGAAAGACGCCCGGCCTGTGCCGGGCGTCTTTTCGTTGGGCGGTGCGGGATGGGCGGCGCGGGGCCGGGATGGGGCCGGCCGTGAGCGGCACCCGCGGGCGGCCGTCTCAGCAGCCGGATTCGAAGGCGATCACGAAGGCGGTGAAGTCGTCGGTGTCGACGAAGCCGGTGCCGTCGAAGTCGGCGTTGTCGGTGCCTTCTTCGAAGGCGTGGACGAAGGCGGTAAAGTCGTCGGTATCGACGAAGCCCGAGTCGTCGAAGTCGGCGCCGCAGAAGGCGGTGAGCACGACGGTCTTGCCGACGTAGGC
The DNA here is from genome assembly GCA_044221545.1 of Phycisphaerales bacterium. Taxonomy (GTDB): domain Bacteria; phylum Planctomycetota; class Phycisphaerae; order Phycisphaerales; family UBA1924; genus JAEUJB01. Next base: position 8,162 of record JBGAOZ010000008.1, on the reverse strand, counting down.
GACCCCCCAGCGCGGGCCGGCGATCGGCTGGATGATCGTCGCGAACGAGCCGGTGAGGGTGCCGGTGGAGGAGACGACGGTGACCTGGTCGCCCGGGTCGGCGACGAAGCCGTTGACGTTGGCCAGGCGGATGGCGCCGGCGAGCGAGGTGGTGCCGGTGATGACGAGCTTGTCGAACTCTCCGGCGGCGTTCCCGCCGATCTGGACGGATAGTTCTCCGCCGTCCTGCTGGGTGTAGTTGCCCTCGATGGTGAGGGTGCCGGGGGAGTTGCCGGGGGCGACCGAGCCGCCGGAGTTGGTGACGTTGGAATCGACCAGGCCGCTCCCGCCGAGGGCTCCTCCCTGGAGCAGGTAGTTGTTGCTGTCGACCTCGATCTCGCCGTTGGCGGTGACGAGGCCGCCGGTCTGGACGAAATCGCCGGAGGTGCGGTCGAGCTTGCGGCCGGCGTCCACGAGCACCGTGCCGGAGGTGGTGAAGGGGCCGTCGCCGATGTTCATGGACCCCGAGCCGGTCACGCGGACGAGGCCCTGGTTGGTGAACCCGCCGGCGTTGGAGGGGTTGATGACCAGCGCGGTGGGCTGGTCGGCCTGGATCGTGCCGGCGGGGCCGTTGACGATCACGAGCTGGTTGTTTCCGAACTGCCCGGAGCCACGGATGGTGTTGCCGCTGTTGGTGAGCGTGATGGCGGCCGTGGCGCCGTAGATGTGGTTGCCCGCGTGGTTGCTCATGGCGAGGGTCCCGTTCCCCAGGAGCACGAGGTCCGACGGGAGCAGGAGCGTTGCGCCGTAGTACGAGGAGGTCATGTTGAGCAGGGCGGTGTTGGTGAACGTGCCCTGGGCTCGCGTGACGATGCCGTCGGGGATGTGCACGGGGGCCGACGAGCTGACGTCGGTGAGGACCGAGTTGTCGGCCGAGCAGTAGAAGTACCCGCTGCCGGAGGCGGTGAACTGGCCGGAGGTGATCCCGGCCGTGCGCAGGTAGACGATGCCGGTGTCGGCGGCGTTGATGGTGCCGCCGGCGTTGCTGAAGCCGGGGCCGTCAAGGTAGAGCTTGCCGCCGGGGCCGGCCTCCAGCAGGGCGTCGTTGCGGACGCCGCCGGTGTCGTCGGGGTTGATGACCAGGCCCGCCGAGCCGGCGGCGCGGATGGTCGCGTGGTTGACCAGCGAGAGCTGGTTGCTGCCCAGCTGGCCCGAGCCGGTGATCAGGTTGTCCTGGTTGATCAGCTTGAGGTTGCCGGTCGCCGCGTAGACGTAGTTGCCGACGTGGTTGGACATGCTGACGGTGCCGCCGCCCGAGAGCGACAGGTCCCCGCCCTGGACGTAGAACGTGCTGCCGTAGTACGAGGAGGTCATGTTGAGCACGCCGGTGTTGATGAACGTGCTCTGGAAGCGGGTGAGGATGCCGTCGGGGATGTAGACCGGGGCGTGGGACGTGACGTCGGTGAGGACCGAGTTGTTGCCGGAGTTGTAGAAGTACCCGCTGCCGGAGGCGGTGAACTGGCCGGAGGTGATCCCGGCCGTGCGCAGGTAGACGATGCCGGTGTCGTCGGCCTGGACGGTGCCGCCGGCGTTGTCGAAGCTCGGCCCGTCGAGATAGAGCTTCCCGCCGGCCAGGGCCCGCATGGTGCCCTCGTTGCGCATCCCCAGCGAGTCGCTGGGATTGACGATCAGGCCGGTGCTGCCCTGGGCCTCGATCGACCCGTCGACGGAATTGGAGATCCCCGCGCTGTTGGCGCCCAGCGCGCCCGAGCCGCGGATCGTGCAGTCGGCGTTGACGAGGGTGTGGGCGTTGGCGGGGGTGCTGTAGATCGCATTCCCGCCGTGGTTGGACATCGTGAGCAGGCCGCCGCCGTACATCGTCGTGTCGCCGGTCAGGTTGAGCGAACTGCCGTAGTAGCTGCTGAACATCGCCAGGTTCCCGGTCAGTTCGACGTTGCCGGCGATGCCCGAGGCGTAGCCGTCGAGGATTCGCACCAGGCCCTGGATCTGCGTCGGGTACCCGCCGGAATCGGCCAGGGCGGGGTTGAACAGGTCGATGACGCCCGAGCCCGAGGTCTGGAAGACCTGGCCCAGCACCGTGGCGCCGTTGAGGATGACGCGCGAGGAGTCTTCGGCCCGGATCGTGCCGGCGCCGGGGTTGTTGGTGTCGTAGGTTCCGGCCTGGAGGTAGAGGGTGCCGCCGGAGGCGGCGAGCAGCCAGCCGTTGTTGGACATGCCGTCGGCGCCGGGGTCGACGTAGAGAGGCGTGGGCTGGTCGGCGACGATCACGGCGTTGAGGCCGTTGAAGAGCGTGGTGGTGTTGTTGCCGACGGAACCCGAGCCGCGGACGGTGCCGTAGTTGGAGAACATCCAGTCGGGGTCGGCCGCGCCCTGTGAGTAGATGTAGTTGCCGGCGTGATTGGAGAGGGCGATCACGGCCGCGTTGGCGAGATCGCCGCGGAGCTCCATGGTGGCGCCGTAGTAGGAGCTGTTCAGTTGGAGGGTGCCGGGGCCGTCGATCACGTGCCCGTCGTGATCGAAGAAGATCGCCGCGCCGTCGGGGACGTTGATAAGGACCTGGCTGGGGGTCAGGAGGTGCGTCGCGGCGGTGCGGATGTAGCCCGAGGGGCTGACATTCACGAGGCCGTCGGAGAGTTCGAGCTCGCCGCCCTCCAGGGCGCCGTTGTTGAGGTTGATGCGGGAGGTCGGGGTGGTGAGGGCGATCGCGCGGTCGCACTTGAGCGTCGCGCCACCGGTGACGTTGAACGTCCCGGACTGGATATGGCAGAACGAGGCGGGGTCGACGGCGGCGACGTACAGCCACCGGTTCCCGTTGAGGTTGACGGTGGCGTTGGACGAGTTGAGGGTAAGGGCCTCGACGGGGACGTCGAAGTCGACGGAGATCGCGTAGTTGCTGCCGGTCTTGCCGATGTACGCGACGTCCGCGAGCGAGTTGGGGACGTTGCCGTCGGACCAGCTCACCGGGTTGCTCCAGTTTCCGGAGGAGGCAAAGAGCCACTGGATGACATCGGCGCGGGCCGTTGCGGCGCCGGCGGCGAGCGCGAGGACGGCGGCGGCGCGGATCGAACGGCGGACGGTGTGGGCGCAGGATGACACGTTCATGTTGACCTCCGTCATCACCAGATTCCCGAGGTTCCCCGGGTCAAGGGGATCCCGGCGCTGCACGCGCTGCGGGTCCCCCTCCTGAGGGGATGGGAGGGCGTGGCGAGGCCGGACAGGGAACTTCGGGGAATCGTGAGGCGGCGGGATGGTCCAGGGTGCGCCGAGGGGTTATCGGGGGCGGTTGAGCAGCGCCACGGTCTTGCGGAGCCTCTCAAGGGCCCGGGTCCGGGCCTTTTCGGCGGCATCGCGCGAGACGCCCAGGCGGTCGGCGATCTCCTGGGAGGTGACGCCCTCCGAGAGCCAAGTGACGATCTCGCGGTCCCTGGGCAGGAGCATGGCCAGGGCGCGGGTCGCGAGGACCAGCTGCTCTCTGCGGAAGGCGAAGGTCGCCGGGCCGGTGGCGGTGTCCGCGAGCTCGCGGCGCTCCACGTGCTGTCCGCCCGCGCCGGTCAGTGTGAGCCTGAGGATCGCGCCGGGATGGCGTTTATGGGCGAGCCAGTAGTCGCGGCGTCCGGAGAGGAAGCGACGCGCGACCAGGGCGAGCCATCCCAGGAAGGCCTCCTGTCCGTTCCAGCGGAATGAATCGGCGGAGCGCATGGCCTCCTGGACGATGCCCTGGGCCAGATCCTCGACGGCCTCGAAGCGCAGGAGGACGATGCCGGCCTCGCGCCGGATGATCACCTCGATCTGTCCGCGATGATCGAGGAGGAGCGACTGGAGGTTCGGGGGGCCTTGGCTCATGGCGAGCCTTCCGCGGCCCGGGCGACGAGCCTGAAGCCGATGAATCCGGCGTTGCGATCGGGCAGAGCGCCGTTGCCGCCGTAGAGATTGAACAGCAGGGGATCGCCCGTGGCCCATGAGCCGCCGGCGTGCCGGAGGTGCGGCATGTTGGGCTGCCATGGCGAGTTGGTCCACTCGGAGATGCTCCCGGCCATGTCGAAGGCGCCCAGCGCGGATTCGTCGATGGGGAAACTCATGACCGGCTCGGGCCATGGCTTGGGGCGCGCGAAGCAGGAGCTGCACCACTTGGGACTGAAGCGGTCCCCGAAGACGTAGGAAGACCCGGTGTTCCCGGCGGCGGCTTCGAGCCACTGTTCGAACGTTGGCAGGTCGAACTCCCAGGGCAGGCCGTGGGCCCGCGCCCGCGCGGTTCTCCAGGCGGCGTAGGCTTTGGCGTCGTTCCAGGAGATGTGGAGCGCCGGCCAGTCCCAGCCCCATCCTTCGGGGAGGAGGAACCGGCCCTGGGCGTCGCGTTGTCCGGCGGCTTCCTCCGCGTTGTACGGGTACCTGATGCGCTGCTGAGAGGCGTCGATCTCGCGGAGCGTCTGCGGGTCGTTGAGGAACTCGTAGTACTCCCGGAGCGTGACTTCGCGTTCCATGAACCAGAAGTCGCGATGTTCGTCTTCTCCGGGGTATTTCGGAGAGGGCCCGATGACCGCGGCGCCGACGACGCGGACGAAGCCCTCGGGTGATGAGCCGTCCGGTCGCATGACCAGGCGTCGCTTCTGCGAGGTGCCACGCTCGGCGTTGATGGACAGGCGCAGCGGTTCCATTCCCGGCGCCGTGGCGAGGAAGAGGTAGCAGCCGGGCTCGAGCGAAAGATCTCGGGCCTCCGCGGGCGAGAGCCTGGACTGCTCCGAGACCAGCAGCGGCGCGGCGGTCGTCCGGACGACCAGGCCGGTGGGCAGTGACATCTCCCGCGACGCGCCGGCGGTCCAGACCTGAGCCGGCACGCCGCCGAGCTCGGCGAGCGCCCTGGCATCTCCGACCAGAAGCCCTGCCGACTCGAGGTCCGCGGCGGTGACGACGGACTGATTTGCGCCCGCGGTGAACGTGAAGCGGTGCGGGGCAACGCCCGCGGGCGGGGGCTTGGAGAGCGTGCGGGCCCAGTACATGTCGGGGACGGGCGAATCGTCGATGGTCAGGAGCCTGGCGCCGCGGGGGACCGTCCCGGCATCGCGGAGCAGGAAGACCGAGCCGCGCACGGGCTGCCCGCAGACCTGGACGATGTGGTCCTCGGGCCTGAGGTCCCCCGCGCCGCGAACCACGCGCAGGCCCCAGGACCCGACCGCAACGCCCGGCGGCTGCCCGCGGAGGGGTACCGACACGAGCCGGCGCTCCCCGTTCTCCTGGGCGTCCGAGTCGTAGACCCGCTTGAACAGGTCGAGGCGGACGGACGGGACGTCGCAGATGAGAGAGATCGAGGTGCTGCCGCGGAGCACCTGCGAGAGCCGGCCGTCGGGGTCGTGCTTGGCCACCAGGTCGCGGTACATCGGGCGATCGATGGAGTCGGTGACCTCGGCCTCGAGGAACCTCTGCAGGTAGGCGCGGGCCCGGACATCCTCGGCGTCGGTGGCGGCGGCTCCTTCGCGTTCGGCCTGGGCGGCGATGTCGAGCACGCGGTAGAACATCGCCTCGCGTTCCCGTCGGGCCCGGCGGACGGCCGATTCGGCGGCGTCGACCTCGGCATCCTCCTGCGGGCTGAGGTACCCCGCGACGCGGTTCTTGGCGAGCCCCTCGAATCGGCCCTCGGCCGAGCGCATGCTCTCGCGGCTGGCGGCGAACTTCGCGACCAGCCCGTTGGCCTCGGCGATCAGGGCCCTGGCCTGGGCCGCCCTCTGGCGCTGTCGTTCGAACGACTGCAGGCCCAGGAGACCGCCGACGAGCACGACGGCCAGCATCGCGGTCCCGATCGCGGCGGCCTGGGGCTTGCGGCGGCGAGCCCAGCGCGAGAGGCGCTCGACCGGTCCGTGGGGACGGGCGCTGATCGGCCGGAGGTCGAGGATCGCGTCGAGATCGTCGGCGAACTCGGCAGCGCCCGCGTAGCGGCGCGCGGGGACTTTCTCGATCGCCTTCATGACGACCGTGTCGACGTCGCGGGGGATCGACTTGACGCTGCGGCGGGGCGGCGGCGGGTCGAGGGTGAGGATCGCGTGGAGCACCTGCTCGAGGGTGCCGCCGGCGAACGGGGTGCGCCCGGTGAGGCACTCGTAGAGCACCAGCCCGAGCGAGTAGACATCGGTCCTCCCGTCGAGTTCGCCCCCCCCGGCGGCGACCTGCTCGGGGGCGGCGTAGAACGGGGAGCCGACGAACGTCTCGGTGAGGGTCGCGGCGCCCGAGCCCAGTTCGCGGGCCACGCCGAAGTCCAGCAGCAGGGCGCGGTCGTCGGGCGCGATGCGGATGTTCGAGGGCTTGACGTCGCGGTGGACGATGCCGTGCTGGTGAGCGCTGGCCAGGGCACGGGCGATCTGAGCGCACCAGCGGACGGCGCGCGTGACCGCGACGGGCTCCTTGGACTCGGCGGCCTGCTTGAGGACCTCGTCGAGGCCGCGGCCCTCGATGTACTCCATGGCGATGTAGCGGGCGCCGCGGTGCTCCCCGACGGCGATCACGTGCACGATGTGGGGGTGGTTGAGCTTGGCGGCGGCGAGAGCCTCGCGTTCGAAGCGCGTGGACGCGGCGTGGGAGTGCGCCACCTCGGGGCGGAGCAGCTTGACGGCAACCCTGCGGCGCAGGGAGATCTGCTCGGCCAGGAAGACGACTCCCATCCCGCCCTCGCCGAGCCGGTCCAGGAGCCTGAAGTCCCCCATGATGTCCGAGTGGCGCGCGGGCCGGGGTGGTTCCGCGGGGTTCCCGGGACTGGTCTGGGATTCGGGCGTGGGCCCCTCGCCACCGGGGGCGGGCGTCGGTGCGGAACCCCGGCGTGTGTATTCGCCGTAGACCGCCTCGAGCGCCGCCCGCAGGGCCGCGCTGGAGACGCCGGCGCGATGAAGAAACTGGTCCGGTGGCTCGGCCCGTCCCGCCATGGCGGCGTCGAGGTACTCGTCGTAGAGATGCTCGACCGACGGATCCACGGACATCCTGCCCTTTCCGGTGGGAACAAAGCCCGTCCCCAGGAGACGACGATCCGTGGCTCAGGATACTGGATTTTCGACGCTGTTTGAAGCCCGTTCGGGGCTTTCGGACCAGCGGATATCCCGACCGGGTACGGCCGAAAGCAGGGCCTGCGTGTACGGCTCCCGGGGGCTCGAGAGGACCTGCTGGCGGGTCCCGGTCTCGACGATGCGGCCCTGGCGCATGACGGCGATGCGCGTGCAGATGTGGGAGACGACGCCCATGTCGTGGCTGATGAAGAGGTACGAAAGGCCCCGCTCGGCCTGCAGGTCCATGAGCAGGTTGATGATCTGGGCCTGGATGGAGACATCCAGGGCGCTGGTGGGCTCGTCGCACACGATGAGGGAGGGCTCGAGCGAGAGGGCGCGGGCGATGGCGATCCGTTGCTTCTGACCGCCCGAGAACTCGTGGGGATAGCGGCCCGCGGCCGACCAGGCCAGTCCGCAGCGGTCCATGAGTTCCCGGACCTTGGCGAGCAGTTCTTTCTGGTCGGCGAAGCGCCGGTGGACCCGCAGCGGCTCGGCGAGGATGTCGATGACGCGCCACCTGGGGTTCAACGAGCCGCCGGGATCCTGGAAGATGATCTGGGCGGAGCGGCGCCAGGCGCGGAGTTCGGCCGGGTTCATGGCGAGCACATCGCGGCCGGCGAACACGACGCGACCGGCGTTGGCGGGGATCAGGCGCAGGACCGCGCGGCCGACGGTGGTCTTGCCGGACCCGGATTCTCCGACCAGTCCGAGCGTCTGACCGCGTGGGAGTTCGAACGCCACGGCGTCGACCGCGGGGATCCGCCGGACAATCCGCCCGAGGGGCCCGCCGCGCACGGGAAACTCGACCGTGAGCCCCTCGACGCTCAGGAGCGGCTGGGAGCGCGGGGCCGCGTCACCGGGCAGCGCGGCGGGAGGGGCTGGCGAGGGCGGGATCACGCACGAATATACGCGATTTGCGGGGAGAACCGGCGGCGCCGCGGGCACCGGCGGCGTCGGATCGGCCGCGGCGAGCGGTCGTTGGCGGATCGGCCGCAGTGTCTTGACGATCCACAGGGCTCGGCTACCCTTCCCCTCTTCGGCGGAGCCCGGCGTCGCCGGAGGGGGCAGATAGCTCAATTGGTAGAGCACAGCATTGAAAATGCTGGGGTTCCCGGTTCAAGTCCGGGTCTGCCCATT
>JBGAOZ010000007.1:0-165765 GCA_044221545.1 Phycisphaerales bacterium | reverse complement strand
GTCTTGACGATCCACAGGGCTCGGCTACCCTTCCCCTCTTCGGCGGAGCCCGGCGTCGCCGGAGGGGGCAGATAGCTCAATTGGTAGAGCACAGCATTGAAAATGCTGGGGTTCCCGGTTCAAGTCCGGGTCTGCCCATTCTCAGTTGCAACCGGCAGGGCTCCGCGATCTCGCGGGGTCCTTTGTTGTTTTGGGGTTGCCCGGGCGATGACGTGGGCGGTGAGGTTGTTGGCGCGGGAACACACCGGCCCGGGTCAGGCCTGGCAGTGCTCGGCGCTGAGCGCGGGGTGGGACGCGATCACCCGGAGGGCCTCCCGCAGCGTCGCGATCGCCGAGAGGTACTCGGCCAGGGGCAGGCGCTCGTGGGGGGTGTGGTCCATCGCGCTGTCGCCGGGGCCGTAGGCGATGATCGGGCAGCGCCACGCCCGGGCCACCACGTTCATGTCGCTGGTGCCGGTCTTGAGCAGGAGGCGTGGGCGCTGCGATCGCGATCGGATCGCACCCGTCAGCGCCTGCGCCAGCCAGGATCGCGGATCGCCCGAGTGAGCGTGCTCGTGGCCGGTGATGGTCAGCCCCTCGACATCCGGCAGTTCGCGGATCCGACGCTCCAGGTCATCGGGCGCCAGGCCGGGCGGCAACCGCAGGCCGATGCGGAGTTCGGCGCGGTCGTTCAGGCCGTCGGATGTGGTATTGAACGCCCGCAGCCTCGCCTGCACCTGGTCGAAGACGCGCTCGCGGCCGTGGCTCAGTCGATCCGCAAGGTCCCGGACGGCGATCCATGTCTGCACGCCGATCTCGACGGCGGTCCGGTCCGGACCGGCGGAGTGGGACGCCGGGCGTGTGATGCCCACATCCACCAGAAGCCGGCCCTTGTAGCCGATAGTGACCGCGTCGGATCCGCTGGGCTCACCGATGATGCACGCCGACGGGTTGAACTGGCCGGCGGCGAACCTCGCGCCGCGCGAGCTGGCCGATTCCTCCTCGGTGGCGCCGATGACGATCAGGCGAACTCCCGCGGGGAGTTCGATGCCCGCGGCCGCGCAGGCGAAGGTCGCGAGCGAGCCCTTGGCATCCACCGATCCGCGGCCCCAGAGCTCCCCGTGCTCGACCCGGACGGGGATTTCGCCGGCGACGGTGTCGACGTGGCCCAGCAGCACGATGTCCCGGCAGGGGCCGGGCGCCGGCGGGCCGGAGAGGATGCCCACGGCGCTGCCGGACTCATCAACGCTGGCGGTGAATCCGCGCGTCGCGAGCCAGCAGGCCAGGAACGTGCTGGCGCGGAGCTCGTGCCCCGAAGGGCTCGGGATGCTCACCAGTTCCCGGAGAAGATCGATCGCCTGCGCATCGGTTGCCGGGCCGGGCCGGGGCGGTGCGCCTGGGTCGACGCACGCGAGCTCGGGACGCGTGGCGTGAGGGCTGGGGGCCTGCTGGTCGTTCACGCGAACACCGTGCCCTGACCCGAGAGCGCGCTGGTCACCGGCTGCGCGGCCCGTGCATCTCCGATGACCGCCCGCTGCACGCCGGCGACCACCGATTCGGAGGCGGCGAGCACCTTCTTCTTCATCCGCCCCTGCGCCATGCCCTCGGCGGCCTGGAACTCGGGTCGCTTGATCTCGCGCACGAGGGACGATTCATCGGGGAACGCCCGCAGCAGGCCCGGGACGTTGGAGAGCAGGAGGAGGGCGTCGGCGCCCAGGGCGACGGCCGTGCTCCCGGCCGCGCGGTCGGCGTCGACGTTGATCGGGTCCCCCTGCGTGCTCAGCGCCGGGGGCGAGATCACGGGCACGAATCCCCCGCCCAGCAGCGAGTGGAGGATCCCGGGGTTGACGGTCTCCACGGTGCCGCTGTAGTCGTCCCGGATGATGCGGGTCACGCCGTTCTCGACGGCGCGGATCGCCGCCTTGCGCTCCCCGACCCACAGCCGCCCGTCGATCCCCGAGAGGCCCGCCGCCTGCACGCCCAGCCGCTGGAGCCGCTCGACCACCTGCTGGTTCAGCAGTCCCCGGCAGGCCATCTGGAAGATCTCCAGCGTGCGGCGATCGGTCCGCCGGCTCGAGTGGCCCGACGGGGAGGTGATGAAGACGGGCGGGTGCCCGAGCTGCTCGGAGAGGCGGTTGGTCGCGTCGGACCCGCCGTGAACGATGACGACGCGCTCCCCCGATCGCACCAGCCGGGCGACGTCCTCGCAGAATCCATCCAGGTTGATCCCGGCGCTGCCGCCGAGCTTGACGACGATCATGCGGAGGCTCCAGTGATGCATCAGACCGGGTGCAGGCCCGGGAAGGTAAGGGCGGTGGACTCTTCGAACCCGAGCATCAGGTTCATGCACTGCACGGCCGAGCCGGCCGCGCCCTTCATCAGGTTGTCGATCGCGCTCAGGACGACGACGCGGCTGGTGCCCGGCTCGATCTCCCAGCCGACGTCGCAGTAGTTGCTGCCGCACAGGACCTTGGGATCGGGGTAGCGGTGGAGGCCGTGGCGGTCCTTCACGAGCCGCACGAAGGGCTCCTGCCCGTAGGCCTGGCGGTAGAGCTTCCAGAGGTCCTTGTCCTCGAGCGGCTTCTTGAGCATCACGTGCGCGGTGCAGAGCACTCCGCGGACGCGCTCGATCGAGGTGACCGACATGTGGAGGTCGAACCGGTGATCGGGTCCGTCCATCAGCTGCTCGGTGATCTCGGCCTGGTGGCGGTGGCCCGCGGGCGCGAAGGACCTCACGGCGCCGGCCCGTTCGGGGTGGTGGCTGGACGCCGACGCGGAGGCGCCGCCCTCGGAGGACCCGACTTTGAGATCAGCGATCACCGAGCCGATCAATCCCGCCCGCGCGAGCGGGAGGATCGCGAGGTTAACGGCGGTCGCGTTGCAGCCGACGCCGCTGGCGAGCTTGGCGCTGCGCAGGCGATCCCGCTGGGTCTCGGGCAGACCGTAGACGAACCGGTCACACCAGGCGGGCGCCGGGTGGGCCTGCCCGTACCAGCGCTGGTAGAGCTCGTGGTCGCGGAGGCGGAAGTCGGCCGAGAGGTCGATGATCCGCGGGGCGAGGGCGGACCAGCGTTCGATCTGGGCGGAGGCTTCCCCGTGGGGCATGCACAGGAACAGCACATCGCAGGGCTCGACCTGCTCGGGCGCACTGAACTGGAGCCTGGACCGGCCGCGCAGGTTCGGGTGCGTGCCGTGCACGAACGATCCGGTCTGGCGGCGGCTGGTGACTTGGCGGACCTGCACGCCGGGATGGTCCAGCAGCAGGCGCAGGAGTTCTCCGCCGGTGTAGCCGGAGCCCCCGATGATGGTCGCCGAGAGGGGGCTCACGCAACCCCCGTCGCGGAGGGGTTCACGGCGGCACGTCCGGCGTGGGCAACCTCAAGGGCGTGGTCGATGATGCGGCCGGGGATATCGACGCCCGTGGGCTCGATGCTGTTGCGGAACTCCATGGTGTGGTTGACCTCGCTCACCAGCAGGCCGCGGCCGGGGGCCTCGAGCAGGTCGATCGCCAGCACGCCACCCCCCACCGCCTCGGAGGCGGCGCGGCAGATGGCTCCCAGCTCGGCCGTCACCTCCAGCGCGGCGGCGAGCCCGCCCCGCGCGGTGTTGGTGATCCAGTGCTCGCTGCGGCGCACGATCGCGCAGATGGGTTCGCCGCCCACCATGAACACGCGCAGGTCCTGCCCGGGCTTGTCCACGTACTCCTGCACGTAAAAGACCGAGTGCTGGACGCCGCCCAGGGTCGCCTTGTGCTCGACGATCGCCTCGGCCGCGTCCCGGTCGTTGACACGGGCCAGGAGCCTCCCCCACGACCCGACCGTCGGCTTGAGGACCGCGGGATAGCCGATCTCCTCGATCGCCCGCAGCGCCGAATCGGCGCCGGTGGCGATGCGGGTCCGCGGCGTGGGGACGCGCGCGGCCGCCAGGCGCAGCGACGTCGTGAGCTTGTCCCCGCAGGTCTCGATGACGGCGGCGGTGTTGATGCACGGCACGCCGAAGGACTCGAGCGCCCGGACGGCGGTGATGCCCTCGGTCTGGCTGATGCACCGCTCGAGCACCGCATCGAAGCTCCGCCAGGCGCCGGGATCGTGGATGTCGAACGCGACTTCGCGCACGTCGATGAGCTCGTGCTCGATGCCCCGGGCGGCGAGCCGCTCGAGCAGCAGACGCTCCTCGACGCGGATCCTGGAGGCGAGCAGACCGATTCGCATGGATTCACCCGTTCTTTGGCTGGGATCAGACGGCGGACGCTGGGACGAGGTGCGGTTGAAGGTCGTGCTCACTCGCCCCAGTCTTCCTGAACCTCGGGGGCCAGCTCGAGCCGCACGGGCGCGTGGTGGGTGACCTCGAGCTCGGCGTTGCAATCCCCGCACCTGACGATCTCCCCGCGGATCAGCGTGCGGGTGATCGCGATCGCTCCGGCGCACTCGGGGCACTCGCAGCTGGACGAGGCGCTGTTCTCTTGGGCCTGGCTTCCGGCAAGGGTGGACATGATCAGGACTCCTTGGAAGACTGGACTTCTGTTCGGACGGTGATAGGGATAATGAATTAGGCCCGCCGATTCGACTCGGCGGGCCTTGAACACGCGTGAAGTTTGATGACTTGCTACGCGCTCAGAGGAACAGCCGAGCCTTTGAGGCCTTTGGCTTTCACTGCTTTGAGCGCTTTGGCGAACACGGCCACCGGGAAGGTGGCAGAGGTTTCGGGATTGAAACGCCGGTTCGCCATGGGGACACGAAGGTTAGAAGTCACCCCGGACCGGATCAAGTCGGGGCAGATTCCCGTGTTTCGGGGTGGACCGGTTCGGGACCGGAGTTCACTTGCGCTGGGCGATCACATCAAACACGGGCGGCAGGAACATGAAGACATCCTGGCTCTGCGAGGCCTCGCGCCAGGTGCTGAAGAACGCCTGGGCCTCCTCCGAGTTGAGGTACCCCGACTCGACGAGGCGGGGGACGAAGACGGCCCAGAACGAGTCGGGCCAATGCCAGATCTGGTCCTGCGGGCGTGCGACGCGCTGGTTGACGGCCAGGTGCGTGACCTCGAACCCTGACTCATGCAGCAGCGAGGGTAAACGGCCAACAATGTCCGGATCTCCGCCCCGATCTCTGAAGCTCTTTCCGACGGCCTGTATCACGCGGGAGAAGGCCTCCTGCTTGGGGGCCAGGGACATGGTCTCGTAGTTGAAGTAGTCCTGGATGGCGATGCGGCCGCCGGGCCGCACGATGTTCGACAGGCCCTGGATCACCTTCCGCGGATCGGAGACAAAGCACAGGACCCAGCGTGCGTAGGCGACGTCGACCTTGCCGCGCCAATCGACCAGGAGGGTCTCGATATCGTGCACGTCGCCGAGGATGCGTTCGACGTTGTCCAGCCGGCGGGAGCGAGCCTGATCGCTGACCTGGTGCAGGTAGGTCGCCGATTCATCGACGCACAGCACCCGGCCGCGGGCGCCGACGATCTGGGCGAGGTCCATCGCGGCGTGGCCGGGGCCCGAGCCCACATCGAGCACGGTCATGCCCGGCGTGATCCCGGCCCGCTCCCACAGCTCGTGCGCGGAGGCGGACCAGAGGCGGTGCTGGAAGCCCAGCCGGACGGATTCATCCGTGCCGGTGCCGAGGACATACTCGCGCTCGTCGGCGCGATGGGATCGAACAGCGGTCACGTTGGACATGAGGCGAGATTCTAGGCAGGACCGGATCGGCCCCAAGGGCCGATAGACAACCGCCGATATTCCCGACCGGACCAGCGACATTGCTCGGGAGGGGCCCGATCATTGGCCTTCCATGGGGGAGGGCGCCCCGCGATCCACGAGGGTTCCCCGCAGCACCGAGCCATGAGCAGGACGGCAGAAAACACCGTCGACCCGATCGAACTGGAGGGCACGCGCGCCGTGGCCGTCCCAACCCCGCGGGTCCCTCCGTCGGGTTTGGCCTCCGACCCGATCGACTACTTCTCGGCCCGGTGGTTCAGCCCGATGGCGCGGCCGAGCTACCGGATCGAGCTGACGACGGTCCTGTTCTTCTCCATCACGCTCGCGGCGGTCGACAACGCGTTCATCAGCGTCTTCACCAAGCAGACGTTCAGCGCGGTGGCGCCGCCGAGGCTGCTGAACTTCACGGTGGCGATCGTCGGTTCGGCGTCGGAGATCGCCAACATCCTGTCGTTCTTCTGGGCGAGCCTGAGCAACGGAGTGCGGAAGGTCCCGTTCATCAACGCGCTGCAGCTGGCGGTGATCGTCTCGGTGGGCGCGCTGGCGGCGGTCCCGACGACGACGTCCGGGCTGCTGTGGTTGGCTGGGCTGGTGCTGGCCGCGCGGATCTGCTGGTCGGGGATCATCCTGCTTCGGCCGACGGTGTGGCGGAACAACTACCGGAAGGACCGCGCGGCGATCGTGGGGCGGTTCTCGTCGGTGCAGCAGGTGATCATCGCGGCGTTCGGGCTGGGCCTGGCGATTCTGCTGGACCATGTTCCGGGGGTTTTCGGGTGGGCGGCGCCGGCGGCGGCGGGCGTTGGGCTGCTGGCGCTGGCGGCGACCAGCCGGCTCCGGGTGCGCCGGGAGCCGGCGCTGCTGCGCGACGAGCTCGATCCGGCGTCGCGGCGGCGGCTGGGCAAGCCCTGGCAGGGTCCGGGGATCGTGTGGCGGATCCTCCGCCGGGACCGGGCGTACGCGCGGTTCATGATGTGCATGTTCATCCTCGGGTTCGGCAACATCATGCTGCCGGCGATGCTCGTGATCGTGCTGCGGGACCAGTTCGAGTTCGGGTACTTCAAGAGCATCGGGATTACATCGGGCATCCCGTACTTCCTGATGCCGCTGGCCGTGCCGATGTGGGCGCGGCTGCTGGACCGGGCGCACGTGGTGCACTTCCGCTCCATCCACAGCTGGAGCTTCGCGTCGGCGACCACGTTCTACCTGGCGGCGGTGTGGTTCAACTCCGCCTGGATGCTCGTGCCCGGCTCGGTGATGCTGGCGATCGGGTACGGGGGCGGTTCGATCGCGTGGAACCTGGGCCACGTCGACTACTCGCCTCCGGCTGAGACCTCGCAGTACATGGCGACCCACGTGACGCTCAACGGGATCCGCGGCCTGCTCGCCCCGATCACGTCGGTGGCGATCTACGAGCGGCTGCTCGCGTGGGGTTGGACGACATCGCAGGCGGCGTCGGCGGTGCTGGGGATCTCCCTGGTCCTCTGCGTCGCCGGGGGGCTGGGGTTCATCAGGCTGCGAAGGGAACTTGCTGCCGGACCGCCCTTCAAGCGGGCGACCGCGTAGTTACCCCGCCATCTTCGGAAGCGCGGCGGGCTTGCCGGTCGCCCGTATGGCACGGATGTGCTTGCGCAGGCGGTCCAGCAGGTTCCAGTACATCACCATGGCGATCAACGGGCCGAGGCCCACCGCGACGCACCCCACCGTGGCGAGCAGGGGAAGGAGCCACGCGTACACCTGCGTTCGTCGGAAGATATACGCATCGGGCACGCGGCGGGCGAGCCACTGCACGTACCGCAGGACCGCGAAGAACTGGGTCACCCAGGCCGCCAACCAGACCAGCCCGGCGAGCTGGCTGCCGACCCAGAACGGGTCGTCGAAGCTGCCCATTGCGCCGATCCCGGATCGCTGGAGGAGGGCCAGCCCGTAATAGAACGGCAACGTTGCCGCCTGAACCGAGATGGTGATCCTCATCACCTGTCGGGCGGCGTTGGGGCTCTCCCGGCCGGTGAACCCGGGGTCCAGGCTCGTGAATCGCCAGTAGCCCACCAGCAGCATCAGCGTGAGCGCCATCTGGAGCATCTGCAGGACCGCCATGGAGACATTCTGCGGGATCGCCTTGATCATGGGGACGGGCACCTGTGCCAGCGCGACCACGAAGATCGCGGCGATCCCCGCCAGGATGATCGAAAGCCCGCTCCCCAATGAAGCGAGGTACTCCGGACCGGCGTGTTCGAGCAAGGTGCCACGCAGCGAGAACATGACCGGCTGGCCGCACTCGGGGCACTGGCCGGACTCCGGGATGCCGCGCAGGTTGTACCCGCACTTGGTGCAGGCTCGGTCGCCTTGGACAACCGCACGCGGATCCCTGGCGGGATCCGCTGTGACACCTGCTTCCTGCGCGTCCTGGTCCGACATGGCCGCGGATGCTACCACACTCCTCCGTGCATCGCCCCGCACCCGGCGGCGCCGGCACCGGGCCCGGGACACCGGTCGCGGTGCGCGAGATGCGGCGCAGCGCCGCCCGAATCGACAAGCCCCCGCGCTACGCACGCGGGGGCCGGTCGTGTGAAGAGAGGAAGTTCCGCTCGGGGCCGGGATCATCCCGGCCCGGTCATTTGATCGCGATCCTGCGGGGCTCTTCCTTGCGGACCTTGGGCAGGGTGAGCGTGAGCACGCCGTTCTCCAGGGCGGCGGAGGTCTTGTCATCGAGGACCGCGCTGGGGAGTGCGATCCTGCGGCTGACCGAGCCGAACCGCCGCTCCCTGCGGTAGAAGCGCTCCTTGTTCTCGACGGTCTCCTCGGAGTGCTCGGCCTTGATGCTCAGCACACCGTCGTGCACGGAGATCTCGACATCTTCTTTCTTGAACCCGGGCAGCGAGGCCCGCACGAAGACGTTGCTGTCATCCTCCGAAAGATCCAGTGCCAGCGTGCCTTCCTCGACATCCGCGAGCACGCCCGCGGGAACGCGGATCTCTCCGAAGAACGGGTCGTTGACCAGCTGGCTGACCAGCCGATCGAAGTTAGGAAAAACAAACGGAGAGTTCTTCACAAGTGAGTTCATGGGTTTGCTCCTTCGCGTTCATGCCTCGTTCGTGCCGGTGCCGGCCTTGCTTCAGAACCTCCTGAAGCAGTGGTGGCACGCCGGGGAGGGGAGAGGCAACAGGCGTGCCACGCGCACGTCGCTGAAGCAAGGCCAGAGCGATGCCGAAGCCGCGCCAAACGCGGACATCGGTGCCGATCATGCAGTTGGTTGCCAGGATGGCAGGCGCGGGGGTGGGGGTGGGCGGGTGGGCTGCGGGTCTGCGAACCGGATGCGAACGGGACGTCGGGGCCGATCGGGCTACCGGCCCGCGGCCTTGGCGAGCCCCGCCGAACCGATTACTTCCTGAGCGTAGTCGTTCATGGCATCCCGGAGCTGCTCGAAGCTCTCGAGCACGTAGTAGATGGGCTGGAAGTGGTCGATCTCGAAATCGGTCTCGCAGATGCGTTGGAGATCGAACGGCCGGTACTGCGGGACGGGGCGCGGCGTGCAGTCGGGGATGTGCGACCCCCGGGTCTCCCACTGTCCGGTGAGCGAGTAGGCGCTCTCGGCGTGGCTGGAGACCAGCCCGCTACCGTAGACCTTGATCTTCCCATCCTCGCGGATGAGCCCGAACTCGACGGTGAACCAGAAGAGCCGCCCGAGCTGCTTGATGTGGAGCTCATCCTCGCACAGCAGCGCGGCCTTGCCGTAGGTCTGGAGGAAATCGGCGAACACGCGCAGCGTGTGGAGGGGCACGTGCCCGAAGACATCGTGAAAGATGTCCGGCTCGGGCAGGTAGTCCATGACCTCGCGCGGGCGGATCAGCACGGTGGTGGGGAACTCACGCTGGGCCAGGCAGGCGAAGAACGCCTTGGCGGGCAGGTACCCGGGGACGCCGTAGCTCGCCCAGCTGCTCTGGGCCTGGAGGAACTTGTTGATCCCGTCGAGCGCGGTACCTTTCTTAAGGACCACGCCGCCGGCGATCTGGATGTCCTGGTCGAGCACCAGGTCGTCCAGGAGGGGGATGCGGTCGCGGGTGAGGCGCAGGATCTTCATCCCCTCGATGAACTGGCGGCTGACCTGCTGCTCCAGGACGCTCCAGCGCTTGTCGAACATCTCGCGCCAGACATCGTGGTTCTCGCGCGTGTACCGCGTGTAGCACTGGGTGATGTAGTACCGGTCGGCGTCGATCTCCGAGGCGTTCTGGTTCGGGGCGTTGTCCGCGAACGCCTGGGCCCGGCGCGCCTCGTCGTTGTCGATGATGTTGTTGTACCGAATGTCGGATCGCATCGTGCATCTCCAGCACCACGGGCCATCCGCCCGCGCCCCGGCCGCGCAGCACAACAGTAAGCACGCGCCACCGGCCCGGCATCCGCGGGCGTTGCGTCCGGGCGGGGCCGGCGGTATAGTCCGTTCCTCGTGCACAACGCCTCCATCCCACCATCGACCCCCGGTCCGGCCTCGACAGGCCGCGTCCCGCGGGCAGGCACGGTCGGTGTGTCGGCGCTGGTCGCCGCGGGCGCCGTGGGGATCTTCCTGGGCGCCGGCGCCGTGACCTTCGAACACGCCGAGGGAACGTCGTACCTCTCCAACGATCCCAAGGCCTGCGTGAACTGCCACATCATGCGCGAGCAGTACGACGGCTGGCAGAAGGCCGGGCACCACGCGTTCGCGACCTGCAACGACTGCCACGTGCCGCACGACTTCCTAGGCAAGTACTACACCAAGGCCGACCACGGCTGGCGCCACTCCAAGGGCTTCACGCTCAACGATTTCCACGAGCCGATCCAGATCAAGGACTCCAGCCGGCGCGTCGTGCTGGACAACTGCGTCCGCTGTCACGAGGGCCTGGTCGGCGAGATCTCCCATTTCGGCCCCGCCCCGGCCGCCGGCGCCCCCGACGGCTCGCTCGACTGCATCCACTGCCACGCCCGGGTCGCCCACGGCCCCCGGGCCTCCGGTTCCTGAACTTCCGGCGTACCGCCTTGGAGCACCGCTCATGCTGAAGACACCCCAGGGCACACGGCCATCACGCTCCGGACGGGCGATCCTCTGGCTGGTCGCGATCGTCGCCGCCGCCGGCACGGTCGGCGTCATGACGCTGTACCAGAACATCACGCAGCGCAAGATCGAGGCCCGCCAGACCGTCTTCCGGGTCGCGGACCTCTCGGAGACCACGATCGACCCCGCGGTGTGGGGCAAGAACTACCCGCGGCAGTACGACGGCTACACGCGGACGGTGGACATCGAGCGCACGAAGTTCGGCGGCTCCGAGGCATTCCAGAAGCTCGACACCGACCCGCGCCTGCGCACGATCTTCGACGGCTACGCGTTCTCGATCGACTACCGCGAGGAGCGCGGGCACGCGTACATGCTCAGCGACCAGCGCGAGACCGAGCGCGTCATCAAGAAGAAGCAGCCCGGCGCGTGCCTGCAGTGCCACGCCTCCAACACGATGGCGTACCGGGCCAAGGGCCTGGAACTCGGCGCCCCGGGTTCGATGGACGACGCGATCACCTCGGCCAACGGCCAGGCCCAGCTGTTCAAGGGGTTCGAGGCCGTCTGCAAGATGGACTACAACGACGCGACCCAGCTCGTCTCGCACCCGGTGGCGTGCATCGACTGCCACGACCCGCAGACGATGGCGATCCGCGTGACGCGCCCGGGTTTCATCACCGGCATCCGCGCCCTGGCCCAGAGCACCGACCCGGTGCCGCACCTGCCGAGCATCGAGCAGTGGCGCAAGGGTGATCGCCGGCGCGACTACGACCCCAACGTCGACGCGAGCCGGCAGGAGATGCGCAGCATGGCGTGCGGCCAGTGCCACGTGGAGTACTACTTCAAGGGCGAGGGCAAGCTCGTCACCTACCCGTGGCAGAACGGCCTGAAGGTGGACCAGATCGAGCGGTACTACGACCAGGTCGAGTTCAGGGACTGGTCGCACGCCCAGACCAAGGCGCCGGTCCTCAAGGCCCAGCACCCCGAGTTCGAGATGTGGAGCCAGGGCATCCACGCCCGCAGCGGGGTCGCCTGCGCCGACTGCCACATGCCCTACAAGCGCGAGGGCGCGGTCAAGATCTCCGACCACCACGTGCGCAGCCCGCTCTTGAACATCGCCCGCGCCTGCCAGACGTGCCACAACTACCCCGAGGAGGAGATCAAGTCACGCGTCGAGGCGATCCAGACGCGCACCAAGAACCTCCAGGACCGCGCCGAGATCGCCCTCGTGGCGCAGATCGAGGCGATCAAGGCCGCGATGGCCGCCGGCGCCTCGGACGATTCGCTCAAGCTCGCCCGGGACCTGCAGCGCAAGGCCCAGTGGCGGCTGGATTTCGTGAACGCGGAAAACTCCATGGGCTTCCACGCCCCGCAGGAAGCCGCGCGGATCCTCGGGGAGGCGATCGACTACGCCCGCCAGGGAGAGCTCGAGGTCGCCAAGCTCAAGCCCGCTCCCAAGCCTTGAGACCGCCGGCCCGCGGGCGCCGATATACTGACCGATCGCCCGGCGGCACACGCGGGCAGGGGGCATCCGATGATCGACTTTGAAGACCTGTTCAAGGAACGCGCCCGCCTCGGGCCCGCGGGGCGGATCCTGCTGGGGTTGTTCCTGTGGGGACAGATGGCGCTGCAGGTCTACCTCCTGCTGCTGTGCTGGCCGCGGGCCACGGGGTTCGACAAGGAGAACCCCCCCGCGCTGTGGTGCTGCACCGTCACGCAGGAGGTCGCGCTCATCTGCAGCATCGCCCTGCTGGGCGCCATGGGCGGCAGCACGCACGCCCTCAGTTCGTTCTCGCGATTCTCGGGCAACCGCAACCTGGTGCGCAGCTGGCTGTGGTGGTACCTGCTGCGCTCCCCCATCGGCGTTTCGCTGGCGATCGTGATCTACTTCGTCGTCCGCGGCGGTCTGCTGGGCGGAAGCATCAACTCGTCCACCAGCGGGGGGGTGGAGGGCATCAATCCCTACGGACTGGGTGCGCTCGCCGCGCTGGCGGGGCTCTGCTCGGAGGCCGCGACCCGCAAGCTCTCCGATGTCTTTGAGACCCTCTTCCGCAGCGACAAGAACCCCGACAAGGACCCGCTCGCCGCCAACGCGCCGCCCCAGATCACGTCGATGAGCCCCGACCAGGTCAAGGCCGGCTCCCCCGACACGCAGGTCACGCTCACGGGCTCGGCCCTCTCGAGCGACGACATCGTGCTGATCGGGGACCTGCACCTGCCGCTCACGTTCGTCTCCGCGAGCCAGGCCAAGGTCAACATCCCGGCCGCCAGGCTCACGGCCGCCGGCGAGCTGGAGCTGATCGTGTGCCGCGGGCCGAACCTCGAAAACCGCTCCGACCCGCTCAAGCTCAGGATCGTGTGAACCTCATCGCGGCGGGGCCGCGATCAGCTCCTGGTAGAGCCCGAGCATCGCCTGGTCGAAGCAGCACGCGATCACCCGTTCGAGCTGCCCGTGCCGGGCAATCCCCGCTCGGAGTTCGGCCACCGCGATCCGGGCGGCGCTGCGCTGCGGGTAGCCGTACACGCCCGTGCTGATCGCCGGGAACACGATCGACCGGACCCCGGCGCTCGCGGCCAGCTCCATGCTCACCCGGTAGCACGCCGCGAGCAGGTCGGCCTCCCCGCGGGCTCCGCCCTCCCACACGGGCCCGACGGTGTGGATCACATGCCGGGAGGGCAGCGCATGGCCGCCCGTGAGCCTGGCTTCACCCGTCGGGCACCGCACCCCGGGTTCGATCTCGGTGATCCGCCGGCACTCGGCCAGCAGTCCGGGACCCGCCGCCCGGTGGATCGCCCCATCAACACCCCCACCGCCCAGGAGCCGGGTGTTGGCCGCGTTCACGATCGCATCGACCGGGAGCACCGTGATGTCCGCTCGCATGCACTCGATCACGCCGGGCATGGCCAGAGCGTATTGCCGCCGCGGTCGTGTCTCCAGACTGTGCACCGTCCAAACGGGCACGGAAGTTCGCAAGGGCCCCGCCGTGACACCGGAGATACCCGTTGCCCGGTGTCTGGTTCAGCACCCGGCCTCGAAGGCGTTGATGAAGAACGTGAAATCATCCGTATCGACAAACCCCGAGCCATCGACATCCGCCGAGTTGCTTCCCTGCTCGAAGGCCAGGATGAACGCGTTGAAATCTGCTTGGTCGGCAAACCCCGAGCCGTCGAAGTCGGCCTTGCATGTGCAGCCCCAGCGGGCCCAGCGCGGCGAGAGCTTGCCTCCGGCGAACAGAAACTGGCCGCCAACCTGCAACTCTCCGCCGAAGCTTGCGATCGCTCGCCCCGTGGAATGAAGCCCGGTTCCAAGGCCACTCCAATCCGAGCCGTCCCACAACGCAATGTACTTTGCGGCAACACTCCCGGCGTTTCCGAAGCTACCGGTGACCACCAGGCTCCCGTTGAATGCACACATCGCGTATGCACTCGATGACGCCTGCGGCAGGCCCTTTCCCAGAGCATGCCAGGCCGTTCCGTCCCAGCGAGCGACGCGCGCGGCCGTGACGTTGTTCACCGTTGTGAACTCGCCACCGGCAATCAGCTCGCCCCCGCAGATTGCCAGTGAATGCACCGCACCGCCGGTAGCGCCGCCGCCGATCACTGACCAATCAACCCCGTTCCATCGGGCGATGTTAACGACGTTTGTAGATCCCGCGCTCGTAAACGAACCTCCGGCGATCAGTTCGCCGTTGCAGACACTCAGGGCTTCAACCCTGCCCTTGATCCCCAAGCCAAGCGGCTTCCATTGCGATCCGTTCCAACGGGCGATGTTGTTCGCGGGCACACCGCCCGCGGTCGTGAACTCTCCACCGGCGATGAGCTCGTTGTTGTAGACCGCAAGTGCCTGCACCGACCCGCTCCCCGCAAACCCGGTGATCCCGGTCGACAGCGTACTCCACGATTGCCCGTCCCAGCGCGCGATCCGCGACGCCGGATTCCCACCCGCCTTCGTAAATGTGCCGCCAACGATGAGTGAATCACCGTACTCCTGCATCGTGAGCCCCAGCTCCGCGATGCTGCCATCGAGACCATCCCCCAGCGCTCGCCACTGCGTTCCGTCCCATCGGGCGATCCCGTTGGCTGCTGGCACACCGTCGACCGACAAGAACCGCCCCGTAGCGACCAGTTCCCCGTGGAAAGTGCCCATCGCGAGCACGGCATCGTTGAGCACATCGCCCAGTTGATACCAGTCTGTACCGTCCCATCGCGCAATCCGATCCACGCCGATGTGATTTACCGATGTCACACCACCCGACACGAATAACGAACCATCGTGATTGCACAGCACGTCGAAGATCGGGGTCGACCCAATGAAGCCTTCAACCAACGACTTCCATGTACCGCCCACCAACTCGCTGATGCGCCAGTCGAAGTCCCCCGCCGCGACCAAGTGCCCATTGAACGAAGCCAAGGCGCGGACCGGGTTGGCCTGCCCACCGCCGACGCTCATCCACCCATTTCCATCCCAGGCGATCACGTAACTCTCCAAGTCCGAATTGACAATGGCGGAGCAGAATCCGCCGACGATGAGCAGTCCTTCGTGCTCGATCATGGTGAGCGGCTGCCCGATAAGCCCGGTTCCCAAAGCCTGCCAAGACGATCCACTCCACCGTGCAATCCGCGAGGCGGGGCTGCCGTCCGCATGCTTGAACGACCCGCATGCGTACAGGTCCCCTTGGAATCCCACCACCGCTGTGACTCCCGCATCAACACCCGCTCCCAGCGCACCCCACGCCAAGCCGTCCCAAGCGGCAATGTTCATGGCGCTGTTGCCATCCGCGGTTGTGAATGTACCGCCGACCGCCAAGTCCCCATGGTGCACTGCGAGCGCGGCAACCGCCCCATTCACGCCTTGCCCAAGTGATTCCCAGGATGACCCGTTCCAGCCCGCGATGTTGGTGCTGACGGGATTCCCGCCCGCGGAGGCAAACGTGCCGCCCACGATGAGTTTCCCGTTGTACACCGTGAGCGCTCTTACCGCGCCGCTCACGCCCCCACCGATGGCCTCCCATGCGTCGCCGTTCCATGCCGCCAGGTTGCTCACCGACTCCGATCCCGCGAACGTGAACTCGCCGCCGACCACGAGCACCGCCGGCGCAGGCCCCGCCCCATCCGGGTCCCAACTGACCATCGCGTGGATCGAACCGTACACCCCGGCCAGCGCCCGCTGATCGCCCGCGAGCCATTCCGGCGTGCACTGGGCTGCGGCGTTGTAAGACATGATCCCCAGCACGACCGCGGAAACCGATACTGCCGCGCTACGTGTGCGTCGCACGTTCATCTCCCTTGTGAGAAAAATCCGTGTCCCAGGCCCGATAGGGACTCTGAGGCATCCTCAACCTACCGCGTTGATGCAAGGAAGTTGCACGATAGTTCGGAAACGGAGAACGCGGGAACGCGGTCCCCGGACAGGTCGCGACAAAAACACAACCGGCGGACCCTTGCGGGACCGCCGGTTGTACGTTGAATCGTACTTGGGCTGCGCTCGGCAGCTCCGTCGAGCTGCGTTTAGTGGCGCAAGCCCTTCATACAGTCAGACATTGACACTGGATCACCTCCTTCTGAAAGAGCCCAGCCAGCCGTCGCGGGGTCTGTACCGCCCCGCCGCCGACCTCTTTCCGCCGGAAGCCGTCGCCCCCGGCCCGTGCCGCCCATTGCCGCCGCGTTGGTACCGTCGCGAGCAGTGCCGGCCGGCCATCGGCTCTTCCCCCGCCGGCTCGCGTGTGTTGCACGTCCGCCCGGCAAGGTTGTCCCCGATGCGACGAAGTATCGTCGATCATGAAGCCGTACGCAAGCCCCTCCGCCGCGGTTCGGCGGGAATCACGCCCCGCGGCCGATTCCGGGGTGCATTCCCGGGGCCAACCCCGGCATGACAGACCCGATAGGCAGTGCGTGTGAATTCCCGGACCGCGCTGAAGCCGCGCCCCGTGCACGCCGATGATGCGCCCGGCGCAGGGTCCGCGCCCGCCGATCCGCGGTTCTCGGACCGCCCCGGAGTTCACGTGCACCACGCGAGCGATTCAACCACCTCGACCGACCCGCGCCTGCTCGCGGCGATCGCCCGCGCCCACAACCAGGAACAGATCGGCCGCGTCGTTGACGAATCGATCGCCAAGGCCGCCGAGCTGCGTCGCCAACGCGAGGCCGAGGACGCCCAGCGCCGCCGGGAACGTGATCGACAGGAGCGGCTCGCCGAGACCGAGCGCCTCGAGCAGCAGGAGGCCCAGCGCGTCGCCGAGCAGCACCGGGACGCACAGGAACACCAGGAATCCCAGGACCGCGCCCAGCGCGAGCAGGATCGCCGGGCTCTGATCGAGCGCCGCACGCACGAGGGTCCGTTTGATCAGGTCGCCTGAGAACTCCGTCCTCCGACGTCTCGTTTCGCGCCGAAACTCGACAAATCTCCCAGCGAGTGATTCCGGTTCAATCTCGGCGTCGTTTGGGTTGACGGGGGAATTTGTTCGGATTATGATCGGCCCGTGACCGAATCGAAAGACGACATCGGCGGGCGGCTGGCGCGTGAGTCCGAGTACCGGGACCGGCTGACATCAGGACCTGTCCGCGGCCGGGGCGCAGCGCTCAATCCCGGCAACCGCTTTGAGAAGGTACGGTTGCACATCATGGGCGAGCATCTGGATGAGCGGGCCCTCGAGGCGCCGGGGGGCGTGCAGATCGCGACGCAGGTGTTCGAGGACACCACCCGCACGATCATCAACAAGGTCGACTCGCCGGACCTTGGGTTCGGCTGGACGGTGAACCCCTACCGCGGCTGCGAGCACGGGTGCATCTACTGCTACGCGCGCCCGGGGCACGAGTACTTCGGGCTTTCGCTGGGCGTGGACTTCGAGACCAGGATCTACGCGAAGAAGCGGGCGGCCGAGCTGCTGCGGCGCGAGCTGGATCACCCCAGGTGGGCCGGGGAGCCGGTGGTGATGTCGGGGGTGACCGACCCGTACCAGCCGATCGAACGGGAGCTGAAGATCACGCGGGCGTGCCTGCAGATCATGGCGGAGCGCCGCCAGCCCGTGGGGATCGTGACCAAGAGCGCGATGGTGACACGGGACATCGACCTGCTGCGCGAGCTGGCGCGGCACGAGGCGGCGCGGGTCGCGGTGAGCATCACGACGCTCGACAACGCGCTGGCGTCGAAGATGGAGCCGCGGGCGAGCGGCCCGCAGCAGCGTCTCGAGGCGGTGCGGAAGCTCTCGGAGTCGGGGATCCCGGTGGCGGTGCTGACCGCGCCGATCATCCCGGGCATCAACGACCACGAGATCCCGGCGCTGCTGGAGGCGGCCCGGCAGGCCGGGGCCCGGAACGCCGGTTACATCATGCTTCGGCTGCCGCACCAGATCAAGGACCTGTTCCTGGAGTGGCTCACGCGGCATTGCCCCGAACGGGCCGCCAAGGTCGAGGCGCTAGTGCGGGAAATGCACGGCGGGGAGCTGTACGACTCGAGGTTCTTCGTGCGCCAGCGGGGCGAGGGGGCGTACGCCCAGCAGATCCAGGGGACCTTTGAACTGTTCGCGAAGCGGTACGGGCTCGACCGGCGGCCGCGGCCGCTGAACTCGGCGGCGTTCGTGCGGGGGTCCGCGGCCGGACAGACGACACTGTTCGAAGAACCGCGACCGGCCGCGGAGCCCGACCAGCCTTCGCTGCTGGACTGAGTCGGGTCGGCGTGGTGCCCGCGCCCGTCCTGACGTCGGGAGCCGCGCGTGGCGCCATGAAAACGGGCCGCGTGAGGCGGCCCGTGGGTGGACGGCGCGTCGCCCGGGCCGCCTAACGCCCGGTGACGAACTGCGAGAGCAGGCCGGTGGCGGTCTGGCTGCCGAGGTAGAAGTCGGTGCTGACGGTCGAGTCGAGCCTGCCCGAGAGCAGCCGGAGGCTGCCGAAGGGGCTCATGTCGCGGTCCGCGCCGTCGGGGCTGCCGACGGAGTTGGACGCCATCAGATCGAACTGCGTCTGGCTCGCCGAGGGGAAGTACACGTCGGTCAGGCGCAGGCCCAGGAGTTCCCCGGCGCGGCGGCCGACCGCCGCGGTCAGCGAGTTGACGAAGCGGTCCACGTCGGCCTGGGAGTTGGAGAAGCCCAGCAGGCCCATCGAGGGAGCGAACACCACGGCCTCGTCGGAGTCGTCGGAGTTGAAGACGTCCACGTGCTCGCTGTAGCCGTAGGGCTGCTCGACGGACGTGCCGACCAGCTCGGGGAAAAGCAGGTCCGTGAGCTGCGTGAAGGGGGTGAAGCCGTCGCCGAACAGCAGGGTCACCGGGTCGGCCGAGGAGGTGAGGTAGACGGTGGAGTAGGGCTGGAACTCGAAGTCCGCAGGGTTGATGGAGAAGTTGACGGCCAGGCCGGCGTTGTCGAACGACTGCTGGAGCTTGGAGACAACCTGCTGGAGGATGTACGCCTGGACGTCCTGCCCGTTGTCGAGCGTGCCGTTGAATCCCAGGGTTTGGGAATCGAAGCCCGTGAGCTGCGTGACCTTCCCGGCGACCTCGAGCCAGTTGATCGATCCGCCGCGGGTCTCGATCAGGACGTTCTGGACGCTCTGGGTGATCGTGCCCGAGCCGTCCATGACGACCTCGAGCTTGTAGTCGGTGTTGTAGACGCCCTGGAGGTAGACGGCCAGCGAGGCAGCGCCCGAGCCGGTCACGCTGCTGGGAGCCAGGAACTCGACGTAGAAGTCGCCGTTGGCGTCGAACCCGTACGAGGCGTTGGAGCCGGCGGCGAGCACACCGGGCTTGCCCGCGGTGGGCTTGAACGCGCTGGGGGAGAGGACCAGGGCGCCGTCGTCGGTCGCCTGGGCACGGGTGGTATCGAAGATGCCGAAGAGGACGTCGCCCAGCGGGTCCTCGGGGGTGATGGTGGTCCGGGACGCGATCCTGGAGATCTGGCTGCGGCTGCCCAGGTCCGAGCCGAACTCGGCGAGCTTGACCGTGACCTTGATCTTGGTGCCGGCCGCGATCGGGTTGCCGTTGTTGAGCTTGAAGATGTCCACGTCGGGGGTGATGGTGCCCGGCAGGCCGGTGGCGCCGGGGAGCCCGATGGACGATGTGATGGTCGCGACCTGGCGGCCGGCGCCGCTGGTGGTGGCGACGATGTTGCCCGCGGCGTTGGAGCCGGAGACCAGGTCGTCGGCCGTGCCCCGCACGGCGTCGGTGCCGGCGTTGAGGGTGTAGACGTACTCGCCGATGACGATCTGGGAGAGATCGTCGTAATTGGCGTCGCCCACGTTGTTGAAGACGCCGTTGGGACCGGCGAAGGCGATCGGGGCGGGGGCGCTGCCCACGACAGCGCCGTTGCCGGAGTCGGTGGAGGCGTTGAACCCGGTGTCGCCGTCGTCGAAGACCTGGACGGTGAAGGAGTAATCTCCGACGCCGCCGGCGACGGGGTCGGGGTTGAAGACGGAGGCGGAGGTGACGTCGGCCCCGTTGGAGACTTCGATGTAGTACGTGCCGGTCTGCTTGATGAGCCAGGAGCGGTTGGAGTTGGTGCCGATGACGAACTCGTCCTCGGGGAGCGAGATCGCGACCGACTCGGAGACGCTCGAGCCCGAGGCGTCGAGCAGGTCGTGGACCAGGGCGCCCTGGGCCGAGCCCTTGAGGCCGCCCAGCCGCAGGATCTGCCCGGCCTGGAGCGTGATCTTGTAGACGTCGGCATCGCCAGAGAACCGGAACAGGTTGGCGTCCTGGTCCTGGTGGTCGCCCAGCGCCCCGCGGACGGTGAACGACTTGTTCACGTCCGGCAGGCCGTCGGGAGCGCGGTTGTCGTCGAGCACCAGGCCGAGGTTGGCCGGCCCGTAGAGGTCCACGGTAAGGCTGCCGGTCGTGACCCGCGAGGAGGTGAGCCGGTCACCGACGTCGCCGACGAAATCGTCCTGGGAATAGTTGTCCGCCGGGGTGGCCAGGCCGTTGCCGTCACCGTCGAGTTTGGAGCGGACGAGCTTGGCCTGGACGATCGACTGATCGATATCGAAGCGGTAGACGCCCGGCCCGGGGATGCCCGCCTGCTGCGGCAGGTTGCGCGAGGTGAGCGTGCGGGAGAACGTGACCACCTCGGCGTTGAGCTTGGCGTCGTAGGAGAGGGTGTAGTCGGAGTTGAGCACCAGGCGGATCTGCGTGGCGCCGTCATTGCGCAGCTCGTAGATCGACAGCGCGCCGGGCAGAGTCGCGGAGTTGGCGGGCTGGTTGAAGAAGATGCGGGCGGTGGCGACGCTGCTGACGGTCTGGACCTGGAGGTCGGTGACCTGGAACGGCAGCGGCGGGAGGACCAGCGGTTCGATCGCGAAGTTCTTGGAATTGGCGCCGGTGCTGCCCCCGATGGTCACCTTGCCGATCGTGCCGCTGGAGGTGATGCGGTAGGCCTCGCTGGAGCGGTCGCTGCCGGTCTGGGTGCCGCCGATGGTGACGTCGCCGACGGCGCCGCGGCCCTCGGCGACCCCGTCGTCGGAGGTACCGAAGAAGCCGTCGCTGCCCCGGATGATGCCGGCGACGATGTCGGATTCCTTGAAGTTGCCGCCGATGGCGACCTTTCCGATGTAGCCGGTGCTGACGTCGTCGGCGTTGAGCCCGGTGCCGCCGAACTCGGCATCGCGGCCCAGGTCGGCGCCGGCCATGAGGGACGAATCGAACACGTCGCCGGCGATCTTGATCTCCGAGATGGTGTCCCGGACGCTCAGCCAGGTGCGTGAGACCGAGGCGGCCTGGAAGAGGGTCACGGAGGTTCCGGCGCGGATGGTGGCGCCGTCGAGGGAGCCGCCGACCTTGAAGTAGTTGAGGTCGCGGTCGGCGCTGACCCTGGCGTTGAGGTAGCCCGTGGCCAGCACGTTGCCGAAGGCCAGGCTGCCGAGGGTCGCCTCGTTGCGCACGGCGTAGTTGGAATCGCCCACGTCGCCCAGGACGTTGAAGATGGACGTGAGCTTGGCCTCGTAGGTGCCGCCGGCCCAGCCGTTGACCTGGACCGTGTTGACGTCGGCGCCGATGCT
This sequence comes from Phycisphaerales bacterium, assembly GCA_044221545.1. Lineage (GTDB taxonomy): Bacteria > Planctomycetota > Phycisphaerae > Phycisphaerales > UBA1924 > JAEUJB01. The sequence continues at coordinate 144,073 of JBGAOZ010000007.1, read as the reverse complement.
CCATCGGCCGTTGCCCGAGACCTTTCCGGTGACGATGTAGACGGCGTAGGCGTCGATGATGATGTCGCTGTTTCCGGTGAGGTCGGCACCGATGTACAGGGTCCCGATCGAGGCGTCGTCGTTGGAGACCACGTCGAAGTCCGCGAGCGTCGGGTTGGCCCCGTTGACCGTGACCGAGACGTTGGAGTTGTACGTGGTGTTGACAAGCCACACGCGGCCGATGGCCTGGTTCCAGTAGGCCTGGCCGGGCCCGGAGAACGTGATGGTGCCCGTGGAGGTCCCGCGGGTGAACAGCAGCCCGCCGGAGGGGACCGCCACACCCAGCGGCTGGTAACCGTTCCAGAGCTGCGATTCCTGGACCGGGAAGTTGTACCCGGCGCTGGTCAGGCGGGTGTCGGTGAGGATCGAGTTGGTGAGAGCGTCGCTGAAGACGCTGACGTTGCCCACCGGCTGGCCCGCGGGGACCACGACGGCGTTGACGACCGACAGGCCCGAGGCCACCAGGTCGTCGGAGGTGTTGTAGATGCCGTTGGCGCCCGGGAGCATGCCCGCGGAGACGACGACGTTGACGGCGCCGCCGCCGGCGTACACCTGGTTGATCCACCCGGACTTGTTGGTGTCGGCCGCGGTGGAGACGCCGCCGGGGCGGTTGTCCGAGCCGAAGCTCACGACGCCGGCGAGGATGTCGGTGTTGGTGATGGGGCCGGTGGTGCCGATCGACCAGATCGAGTCGGCCGCGGCGATCACCGAGCCGTGCACGGCGGTGTACGGGTCGTTGGAGATCTCGCCAAAGACGGTGATGTAGCCGATGGCTCGCCCGGCGATCACGCTGGTCTCGAACATGGTGCCGTTGGAGACGTAGACGATGCCGACGTTCCAGCCGGCGGAGATGGTCGGGCCGTCGACGCCCGATCCGGCCGCGACGCCGACGGGCAGCTGGTTGCGGAACGAGTCGTACCCTGTGTTGCTGGACTTGAAGGGGTTGATCCCCACGTCGCCGAAGACGCCGTCGGCCGAGCCGATGACGCTGACCTGCCAGAGGATCTGGTCGGCGTAGATGCTGCCCAGCAGGTCCCCGTTGACGACCGCGACGTTGAGGATCGAGCCGTCGTACGCGGCGATCCTGCGCCCGGGCAGGAACGAACCGTTGGTGATGGTGACGTCGGTGATGCCGCCGGAGTAGCTGAGGATGTCGCCGCCGAAATCGCCGGCGACGCTGACCTTGGCGATCGAGCCGAAGGCGATGATCGAGCCGTGCCCGGTGAGGTTGGCGGTGGGCGTCGTGGTGACGCGCCCGATGCTTACGGTGCCGGTGATGCTCTGGCCGACGCGCAGGTCGGAGTAGAGCTGGCCGCCGGCGACCACGTCGGCGAGTTGGCCGCGGATGACGATGGTCCCCGGCGCGCTGATGTCGCCGATGTGGCGGCCGGCCGAGAGCGAGCCGATGGTGCCGCTGATATCGGTCTGAACGTCCAGGTCGCGGAAGGCGATGAGCTTGCCGACGTTGCCGCGTGCCGTGGTGGTGGTGATCGTGGCGCGCACGTCGCCGGCGGTGCAGGAGACCGAGTTGATGGGGCCGGAGGCGGAGATCTCGCCGTTGATGAGGTCCTTGGCGATCAGCTTGTCGATCTGGCCGTCGGGCCCGGTGACGGAGATGCGGCTGTTGGCGATCTGGGACCCGGCGTTGATCTCCGAGAGCAGGCCGGAGACGGTGATCTCGGACGACTGGATGTTGTGGCCGGTGGTGAGCTTGGGGAGGGTGCCGACGGTGATGCTGCTGGCGCGGATGTCGTTGGTGGCGGTGAACAGCTTGACCGAGCCGGCAACGTCGACGGTGGTGCGGGTGAAGTTGCGGGCGCTGATCGCGACGGTGACATCGCCGATGACATCGATGCCCAGGTCGGAGATGTCGCCCTTCTTGTCGGTGGTCGTGATGGTGCCGACGTTCTGCGCGGCGCCGATGCGGCTGGCCCTGGCCTCCAGGGACCCGCCGACGAGCGTGGAGTTGCGGAACTCGGCCGCGGTGATGGTGCCGATGTCGCCGGAGACGTAGAGGTCCGAAGCGTCCCAGGCCCCGTCCTTCAGGCGGACCTGCCCCAGGTCGGTGGCGCGCATCTGCGTGCCGATCAGGTCGGCCGACGTGCCGTCGATCAGCGCGATGGCGCCCAGGTACGTCGAGGCGTCGGCGTAGAAGCCGAGCCAGAAGTCGTCCATGTTCATCGCGCCGATGTACGTGTTGACGAAATCGCCGCCGCTGCTGGCGACCCGGATCACGTTCACGCCGTCGGTGTTGTCGGTGGTGTCGACGGGGTTGATGTTGGCGGCGTCGATCGGGCCGGAGATGTAGGAGCCCTTGATGCGCTGGGCGAAGACCTGCACGATGTCGTCCTGCGCGAACACGCCGGTGGTCGAGAGCGGCCCGCCGGAGTTGGCGGCCAGCCCGTCGCCGACGTCGACCAGGAGGATGTCGATCCCGTAGATCGTTCCGACGACGCCGTCGAAGCGTCCCGCGGGCGTGACGCTGTCGAAATTGGCGGTGAGCCTGACGACGTTGCCGGTGGGGGTCATCACGTCGCCGACGGCGCCGCCGACCTCGACGTTCTGGATGCCGCCGGTGCGGACGATGATGCCGTTGAGGTACGGGTCGAAGGGGGAACCCACGTCGTCCAGCGCCGAGTGGTTGGCGCCGTCGGCGTCGTCGTTGACCGCGCGGTACAGGCCGCCGGCCCAGAAGCCGGTCATCACGGCGTTGGGGAGCGGGATGGACTGCACGTTGGGACCGGCGGTCCCGCCGATGCCCAGGAACGGTCCGATCAGCTGCGGTCCCCAGGCCGGCATCTGCGTGCGGCCCAGGTCCCCGGTCTTGATCTTCAGGTCGGTGATCCCGGCCACGTCGATCGCGACAAAGTCGCCCATGGGAGTGTCGTTGCGGATGAAGCTCAGCGCGGCGGTGGAGGTGACGCGGAAGACGTCGACCTGGACGTTGCCCGTCAGGCTCAGGCCCGAGTTGGCGCCGGCGCCGGAGATGATGATCCGGCCGATCGAGATGATGTTGGTCGAGCCCGCGGCGCCGATGCCCTTGATCTCCAGGGATGCGCCGTCGGAGAGGTCGACCTCGATGCGGCCGACCGTCACGCCCTGCGAGCCGTCGATCGGCATCAGCAGGATGCGCCCGACGGGCAGCCCGTCGTTGGCGCCGACCACGGTGATCTGGAAATCGCCGCCGCCGTCGTCGGTGAACCGCGCGGGAACGTTCTCAAACAGCGGCGTCGAGGCGTCGAGCACCTCGCGCAGGTCGATCTGCGGCGTGTCGAAGAACCGCAGGTCCGAGCCGGCGCCGAGGTTCAGCAGCGCGCCCGCCGTGCTGGCGTACATGCCCTGCGAGGGGCTGTCGTCGTCGGCCTGGTCCTGCTGGACGAGCAGGCCGCCCACGATCGAGCCCGGGGGCGTGTCCACCGCCAGCGCGTCGTTGGCGATCTGCCGGCCGACGCGGATCATGCCGATGTCCCCGCGCAGCTTGGGGTCCCGGCCGGTGACAAAGTGCACGTCCCCCGCGAAGCTGGCGATCGCCTTCTCGCCGTCGGCGTCGGTGTCGTTGCCGATGCTCGCCCGCACGTCGATCAGGCCGATCGAGCCGCCGACCTGCATCAGGAACGTCCCGATGATGTCCCCTTCGCCGGTGCCCCGGCCCGCCACGCCGGACTGGCCGGTGATCAGCGTCCCGAAGTTCCCGCCGACAAACACGCTCTCGGTCCCCTGGATGTCCGAGCCGGCGACGATGCTGTACAGGCGGCCGGGGATGGTGATCGTGCCGCCCGTCCATGACTGCAGCGTGTCGTTGTCCCCGCCGCCGTTGATCAGGCCGGCGATCGACGCTTCCGCGCCGCCGCCGTTGACGTACGCCGTCCCGATGCGCAGCTGGCCCGCCGAGCCGCCGAGCATGGTCACCGAGGAGGTCGAACCGCCGCCGGTGCGGAACATGCCCAGCGAGACCGGGGCCATCCCCGTGATCGCCAGCGTGTACAGGTACGACGCCACGCCGCCGTCGGTGCTGTCGCCCGTGTCGGTCACCACGGCGTAGTAGACGCCGGGCGTCGGGGGCGTGAAGTTCAGGGTCTGCGTGATGCTCGTGAGGTTGTCGGCCGCGCGCTGGAACGAGGTCGCCTGGAGCGTCCGGCCGTCCTGGTCCACGACCCGCAGGTACGAATTCACCAGGCCGGCGATCTGCAGGTTCACCGTCTGGGTGCCGTCGACGGCGAACGCGTACACGTCGGCGTCGTCGTCCTGGGTGTTGACCACCGTCTCGCGCCCGCTGAGGCTGCCCTGGATGCGCACGCCGCCCGAGGCCGTGCCGACGAACTCGGCGTTCATCACCGAGTCGTTGCGCAGGTACATGTTGCCGAAGACCGAGGCGACCTGCAGCGAGTTGATCATGCTCTGGGTGACGCGGTCGCCCCCGCCGGAGTAGACATAGAAGAACTCGTTGTCCTCGAGAGAGAATTCCTGCTCGTAGGCGCCGCTGGCCTCGGAGATGACGAACTCACGCTCCTTGTAGGTGTACACATCGCGCGGGGGGCGGCCGCTGGGGTTGCCGGTGTCCCCGACGATGGTGATCGCCGTCTGCGAGCGGCCCAGGACCGAGATGTCCCCGACCGTCCTGCCAAAGGTGTACTGGTTCTTGGTCGAGAACGTGGCGCTGCCGTCGTCACGCGTCCACTGCCCCGAGTCGGAGGCGTCGATGAACGAGCCCAGGTCCCCGTCCACCGAGAGCGATCCCAGCGAGTACCCGAAGTTGATCGTGCCGGCCGAGCCGGTGATGTGCGACGAGCCGTGGACGATGCCCAGGATGTTGACCTGGCCGATCGATCCGTTGACGAACACGCCCTGGTCCGAGCGGGTGAACCCGCCGATCACGTCCAAGTTACCGGGCGTGAGCTGGATGACCTGGTTGCCGAACTGGTCGAGCAGGTCCAGGATGCTCTGGCTGCCGGGCCGGTAGTCGTTGAGCGGGCGGACCCACGGCGAGCCGATGATCAGCGACCCACCGGAGGGCGGGAGCCCGTCGGGCGGCGGAAGGTCGGGCTGGGTCAGGTCGACGTGATATCCGAAGCCGTTCTGCTCGAACTGGGCGAACTGCCCGGCCAGCGTTTCGACGTTGTGGTACGCGAACCCGTCGCCCACGAAGTCGTCGTCGGGGTCGCCGGGCAGCGGGTGGACGATCCCGCCGTGCATCCAGATCGAGGTGCGGCTGTCCCCGCCGCTGACCACGATGCGGCCGATGCCGTCGTTGTAGTCGGGGATGCCGTTGTCGCCCGGGTCCACGAGCGTGACCTGGGAGCCCTGGAGCTTGCCCAGGGCCAGCGTCTCGTTCATGTCCCGCCCGTACAGGTCCAGGACCTGCACCGTCGAGCCGATCGGGCCCGAGATCGAGATGGTCGCGCCGAAGATCGACTTGTCGATGACGTTGGCGTACCGGCCCGAGGGCAGGGTGAAGTCGAGGTTGATGAGGTTGAAAGGGTCGTTGGGCGAGTTGTTGGCGATCACGCGGATCGTGTCGAACGCGCCCGGGTCGTCGGGGGCTTCGAAGTGGAAGACGCCCACCCCGGCGTTGCCGGTGGTGTTGGCGGCCCGCAGCGTCTGGCCCGCGTACGACCGGATGATGTTGCCCCGGTAGTACAGCTGCACTTCCATGTTGTCGGTGTTGAGCCCGACGTTGCTGTTGGGGCCGGCGGTGAACTCCATGTCCACCGACCGGGCGAAGCGGATGTTGCCCGCGCCGTCGGTCACCGAGTACTCGAAAAACTGGCCCGCGAGCATGTTGAAGCGCAGGAACTTGTCGGTCTGCGCCGGCGCCCCGGGCTGGACCAGCTGGTAGGACGAGGCGGGCGTCATGTTGTGACGCGTGCGGATGTTGGAGCCCAGGAAGACCGTGTTGGTCGGGATGTTGATCGCCGGCACGTTGTTGTTCAGCTCGTCGTCGAAGTTCTCGGTGACCAGCACCGAGTCGGCGTCCTCCACGTCCTGCTGGGACAGCAGGTACGGAGCCACGTACGCGAAATAGGCGACCTTGGTGCCTAGCCCGGAGGTGGGGTCGATGTCGCTGTCGCTGATCGTGAGCGAGAAGAACAGGCGGCGGGCCTCGAGGTCCTCGAGCATCGGTCGCTGGGCCCTGCCGGCACGGTCGGCCAGGCGCGCCGGGCCCGACGGAGAGAGTTCGGCCTTGCGGCAATCCCCGCGCCCGCCCAGCAGACGATCCAGGCCAAGGACGGAGGGGACATTCCAGCGACGAGACTTCTTCATGGCGACTCCAGACTGCTCATCCCGATCCCGGTGCCGGGAAGTCGGGCGATCTGCTTGATCCGACAGCGACCATGGACCGCGTTCGGTCCTGCACAGCATCAACGGCGCTGCGAGGCACGGATGCGCACAGCCTTGTGCCGTGAACATCGCATAAACCTCTCGGCCGCGGGTCGCAGCTTGTGCCCCTTGACGATCCGGCCGGGAAAGTGGTGCTCAAAACGCCGCAACACCGCCCGGCGAATCGCCGCAAGGCCTCCAAGGTACCCAAGCCGCTGCGTTTGCTCAACTCGGCCCCCAGCTATTCCCGCCTGATCGAAGCGCCGTGGCGCCGTCGATACTCGGGAAGTGTTCGGCCGACCCCTACGAACTGCACCGCACTTCGGCGGTTCCGCCCCGCTGAGCCTCAGGGCGCACGCTGCCGCAGATTATATCGGAAACCGGACCAACCTCGCAAGTCGATTGGAGCCTTCGGCGGGCAAAAATCGTCGAAATTCCTCCGGGGTTTCACCCCCCGCTTCGACCGCCGGCTCCGCCCTCCCAATCTCACAGGATCCGCTTGGACCGTGGATAACTCCCCAGCACGTGCAGCTGTTGGCAGTGCGTCCCGGCCTCCTCCAGCGCGGCGGCCATCACCGGATCGTCCCGGTGCCCCTGGGCGTCGATGAAGAACGTGTAGGTCCAGTTCACCCGCCCGCTGGGCCGCTTGTCGATGTGCGAGAGATTCACACCCGCCTCGTGGAACACCTGCAGCACGCTCACCAGCGCGCCGGGCTTGTCGGCCGTGTTGAACATGATCGACGTCTTGTCGTCCCCCGTCCGCTGCGAACGCTGCCGCGAGATCACCACGAATCGCGTGATGTTGTTCGGATTGTCCTCGATCTTGGCGAACAGCGTCTTGAGGCCGTAGATCTGGCCCGCCAGCTCGCTCCCGATCGCCGCGCTCCCCGGCTCGGCCCCGATCGAGATCGCCGTCTTGGCTTCCTCCGATGCCGTCTTCACCGCCCGGCTGCTGCTGGCCGCCGGCACGAGCTCCACCTGCGGGTACTGGGTCGCCAGCCACGTCCGGCACTGGCTGAACACCTCGGGCTTGCTGTGGATCCTCCGGACCGCCTTGGGCGGGCAGTTGGCCAGCAGGGAGTGGTGCACCGCGATCTGCACCTCCGAACACACCGAGATGTCCCCGTGCGCGTTGATGAACGCATCGAGCGTCTCGACGATCCCGCCCCCCGTCGAATTCTCGATCGGCACCAGGCCGTAGTTCACGTGCCCGCGCTGCACTTCCGTGAACACGCCGGCGATCTCGTGCAGGTCCTCGAACTCCACCGAGCTGCCGAAGTGCTTCACCGCCGCCATGTGCGAGTACGACCCCGGGGGGCCCAGGTACCCGATCCGCAGCGGCTGCTGGAGCACGAAACTCCCCGACATCAGCTCCCGGTACACGCCCTCGAGCGCCCGGTCCGGCAGCGGCCCCGTGTTGGACCGGATCGCCTTGTCCAGCACCTCGGCCTCGCGGTGCGGTGTGTAGATCGGCAGCCCCGCCGCCCGCTTGGCCTGCCCGACCCTCACCACCAGCGACGCCCGCTCGTTGAGAAGCTTCACCAGCTTCCTGTCGAGGCTGTCGATCCGCGTGCGGACCTCCGACAGCGCTTTGGTCGCCATGATCGATTCGGGCGACACCGCCGGCGCCTTGTCGCCGCCCTTGGCCGGCTTGCCCACGGCCCGGGCCCTGCCCTCCCGCGATGCGCCGGGACCCGACGTTGCCTTCTTCCGCTTGCTCATATGAGTGACATCGTACAGCCCGCGACCGCGGTTGAGCCGGGCCGACCATCCGCCGGCCACTCCTACAGTCGCCCGATGCCCTCCCACGAGCTCGTCGTCACCCGCTTTGCCCCCTCCCCCACCGGCCACCTGCACATCGGAGGCGCCCGGTCCGCCCTGTTCTGCTGGGCCTTTGCACGCAACCAGAAGCTCGCCGGCAAGGACGGCCGCTTCATGATCCGCATCGAAGACACCGACCAGGCCCGCTCGAGCGAAGAGTCCGCCCGCGGCATCCTCGACGACCTTGCCTGGCTTGGGATCTCCTGGGACGACGGGCCGGTGCTGCGAGGCACCCCGGCTGTCAAGCCGGGGTTCACGTCCGAAGCGACGAGCCCCGCCCCCTCCATCGGCGGAGATTCCCGCCACGTCGGCCCCTACTTCCAGGCCCAGCGCGTCCCGATCTACAACGCCTACGTCGTCGCCCTCATCAAAGCCGGCCGCGCCTACCCCGCCTTCGAGACCTCCGAGGAACTCGACGCCCGCCGCAAGGCCGCGGTCGCCGCCAAACAGACCTATCGCTACCAGCGGCCCGCCGATGTGCAGCCCGGCGTTTTCAACGCCCCCCGCTGGCAGCGCGCCCAGGCCGGGGAACCCCACGTCGTCCGCTTCGTGGCCCCCCACGAAGAGATCATCGTCCACGACACCATCCTCGGCGACGTCAAGACCGCCGCCGGGGAACTCGACGACCTGGTCATCCGCAAGGCCGATGGCTTCCCTACCTACCACTTCGCCGTTGTCATCGATGATGAACTCATGGGCGTCACCCACGTCCTGCGAGCGCAGGAGCACCTGGCCAACACCCCGCGCCACGTCGCCATGCAGCGCGGCCTGGTCCGCCTCCCCGAGCACGCCGGCGGCAAGACCGACATCCCCTTCCGAACCCCCATCTACGGACACATGCCCGTCATCTGCAACATGGACGGGTCGAAGATGAGCAAGCGAGACAAGGCCAGGACAGCCAGAAAGTTCCTTCGTGACGCACTCGACATCCTCGCAAAGGGATCGAATCAGTCCATTCCTACTCACCTGCGCAAGATCACGGGATTGGACAAGGAAACCGTGATGAGCGCGATCTTTGCTGTGTTGGACATCCAGCAGGACCCGGATCGTACATCAAGTCTTGAGGAACGGCGCGCCGAGCTATTCAGCTTCGAAATCGGAGACTCCGATTCAATCGTCGTTGCCAATGCCGTCGCAAGATACTTCGAGATTTCCCTCCCCGAGATCGAGATCTGGGACTTCCGCAAGTCCGGCTACCTCCCCGAGGTCATCATCAACTTCATCGCCCTCCTCGGCTGGAACCCGGGCATGAAGACCGCCGATGGCAAGGACCTCGAGAAGTTCGACCTCGAGTTCATCGGCAAGAACTTCTCCATCGACCGCATCGGCAAGTCCAGCAGCAAGTTCGACCGCAACAAACTCCTCTCTTTCAACGCCGATGCGATCGCCGCCATGCCCGACGACCGGTTCGTCAACCGCTGGCGCGCCTGGCTCGCCGAGTACGAGCCCGAAGCGCTCGCCCGCCTCGATTCGCACGGCCCGGAGACCCTCAGGATCCTCGCCCCCGCTGTCAAACCCCGCGCCAAGACCCTCCGCGACACCCTCAAGCCGATCGCCTTCGCCCTGGCGACCGACTCCGGCTACGAGTTCGACAAGGCCGCGATCGACAAGAACCTGCTCGCCACAGATCGCGCGGGCGCGCACCTGCTCGCCGAGTTCAAGCCCCTTCTCTCTGTGGTCCCGGTCTGGACGCCCGCCGGGATACACGCCGCGATCGAGGAGTTCGCCAAGGCCAAGGGCTTCATCACCGAAAAAGGCATCAACGTCGGCCCGATCGCCCAGCCCCTGCGCGTCGCGGTCGCGGGGGTCGCCGTTTCACCGCCATTGGGAGAAACGCTCGCCGTGCTCGGCCGGAACAGCACCCTCGCGCGGATCGACCGATGCCTGCAATCGCTCGCCTGACCCCTACCCCATCTCGTGGCACAGGCGTCCCGCCTGTTTCTACCCCTTCTACCTGCCTTCGCTGCCGCCGACCGCGAGCAGCATCTCCTCCGTCGCCACCCTGAACCCGCACGACTCGAACACCCTTCGTGCCGACCCGTTCGCCCGCGCGGTCTCCAGCCGTACCTGCTCCACACCCATCGCTCTGAACCGCTCGATCGCCGCCAGCGTCAACGCCTTGGCGATCCCGTGCCTCCTGAACGCCGGCTGTACCCACACATCGTGGATGAACCCGAACTCGCGCAGGCGGTAAATCGGGATGCTCTTCTCGACGGTCCCGATGAGAAACCCCGCGAGCACTGGTTCGGTGTTCTCCGGATGCTCCTCCGCCACCAGCAGCACGCTCCGCGGATCCACCGCCCGCTCGGGCAGCCAGCGTCCGTACCGCTCCACGACATCGGGCAGCATGCCGTACCGCTCGCCATCGAGCGCTTCGTGCATCGAGCAGATCCCGGCGACCATCGGGAGAATCAACGGGGCATCGGCGGCGGTGGCGGGGCGGATCGTCACACTGGATGTTACGACCCCCGCGCCGACTCCTTCGCCCACGCATCCTTGAGCGTCACGGTCCTGTTAAACACCAGTTTCCCGGGCGAAGAATCGCGGTCCACGCAGAAATACCCCAGCCGCTCGAACTGGTACCGGTCACCCTCCTGGCTCTCCGCGTTGTACTTGGCGTTCTGACCCAGGTATGGATCCACGATCGCCATCACCTTCTCCAGCGAGCTTGGGTTCAGATCGTCCAGGTAGTTCCCGCTCGCCGACCCCGGCTCCTCGGCCTTGAACAGCCGGTCAAACAGCCGAACCTCCGCCGGGATGCCGTGCTGGGCGCTCACCCAGTGGATCGTCCCCTGCACCTTGCGCTCCGGCTTGCCATCGGGCCCCAGCGGGATATCCCCCCCACGAGTGGCCGGGTCGTACGTGCAGCGCACGGCGATCACGTTCCCCGCCGAGTCCTTCTCGACGCCCGTGCACCGCACGATGTACGCCCAGCGCAGGCGCACCTCGTTGCCGGGCGCGAGCCGGAAGAACTTCTTCGGCGGGTTCTCCATGAAGTCATCCCGCTCGATGTAGAGCACCTTGGAAAACGGCACCTTGCGCTTGGCGCTGCCACCCCCACCCCCACCTCCACCTCCCTCGCCCCCGCGCTCCAGCAGCTCGGGGTTGACCACAAAGTCCAGCTCATCAACCTTGGGCGCGCCGGTCCCCGGATCGTCCGGCCAGTTCTCGATCGTGAGTTTCAGCGGCCGCAGCACCGCCATCGCCCGCGGCGCTGCCTTGTTCAGGTGGTCCCGCACCGCGTTCTCCAGCCTGCCGATGTCGATGATGCTCTCGGCCCGCGTCACCCCCACATCCTCGCAGAACGCGCGGATGCTCTCGGGCGTGAAACCCCGCCGCCGCAGAGCGCTGATCGTCGGCATCCGCGGGTCATCCCATCCCGACACCGTCCCCGATTCGACCAGCTTGAGCAGGTTCCGCTTGCTCATGACCGTGTACGTCGGCCGCAGCTTGGCGAACTCGATCTGCTGCGGGTGGTGGATCGCCCGGCCCCAAGGTCCGGAACCATCGGCGGTCCTTCCCTCGTTGATCGCATCCAGAAACCAGTCGTACAGCGGCCGGTGGTTCTCGAACTCCAGCGTGCAGATCGAGTGCGTGATCTCTTCGATCGAGTCCTCGATCCCGTGCGCCCAGTCGTACATCGGGTAGATGCTCCAGGCATCCTGCGTGTTGTGGTGGTGCTCGTGCACGATCCGGTACATCACCGGGTCGCGCAGGTTGAAGTTGGGCGAAGCCAGGTCGATCTTGGCCCGCAGCGTCATCGACCCGTTGGGGTGCTTGCCCTCGCGCATCTCCGCGAACAGCTTCAGGCTCTCCTCGACGGGCCGATCCCGGAACGGCGAGGTCGCCGGCACCTGCGGGGTCCCCCGCCGCGCGCTGACCTCCTCGGCCGAGAGCTCGCAGACGTACGCCCGGCCCTTCCTGACCAGCTCCACGGCAAAGTCGTACATCTTCTGGAAGTAGTCCGACGCGTAGTACAGCCCGCCCCCGCTGGCGCCGGTCGAGGGATCAAAGTCCGCGCCCAGCCACTTCACGTCCCGGATGATCGAATCGACGTACTCCTGCTCTTCTTTCGAGGGGTTGGTGTCGTCGAAGCGCAGGTTGAACAGGCCCCCGCAGCGCTTGGCCACGCCGAAGTTCAGGCAGATGCTCTTGGCGTGCCCCACGTGCAGGTAGCCGTTGGGCTCGGGCGGGAAGCGCGTGTGCACCCGCGGCCGGCCCAGGCGATCGGCGCCAGTCCCGCCCGCCGGTGTCCTGCTGGCGAACGTCGGTCGCGAATTGTCCGGATCCCACACGCCCCATTTGCCCGCGGCGTTGTCGGCCTCGATGATCTGCTCGATGAAGTGGAGCGTGCGCTCGGGCGCGGGGCTGGGTGTCGGGGGGGCAGAAGTTGACGAAGGCGGCACGCTGGACATGTGGATCGGCTCCGGGGGAGCCAATGCTAGTGTCCCGGCCGCCCCCACGCGGAGCTCACGACGCCGTGGCCTGGAACCTCTTGCGCGCCTCGCTGCAGATCGTCTCCACCGCCGGGTGCTGACGCTCACGCTCCACCGCCACCGCGTAGTAGAACTCCTTCACGCCGCGCAGCGCCCCCACCCTCTCGAGCTGGAACTGCTGGCACACCTCGTCGGCCGTGACCTCCGCGACCGGAACCGCCCCCACCCCGGTGGTCGCGAACGGGTGCAGCATCGATCGGTCCTCGGCCTCCACCACGATCCGCGGGCGGATCTTGTTGGCCCCGAACCACGTGTTGAGCGTCTCGCGCAGCGAGTTGTTCTCCGCCGGCAGCAGCATCGGCGCCTCGTGCAGCGACAGCGGGAACCCCACCTTGAGCTTGCGCGCCGACGCCGGCGCCGCGCACACCACCACCCCCGTCGATCCCACGTTGTACGTAATCGTGTTCCGCCCCGCCGCCGGTGATGGCGGCGTGTCCGTGAACACCAGGTCCATCCGCCGCATCGTCAGCTCCGCGAGCAGCGCATCCACCCGCCACTCCCGGCACACGTACGACAGCCCCGGGTGCACCGACAGCGCCGGCTGCAGCAGCGCCCGCACCACCAGCTTGGGCATCGCGTCGCTCGTCCCGATCACCAGCGGCGCGGCGAACGGATCGCTGTTGCCCGTCGCCGCCGCGAGCAGGTCGTCCCCCAGCCGGAAGATCTCCTCCGCGTACCGCAGCACCACCTGCCCCGTGTCGGTCAGCGTCAGCCTCCGCCCGGCCCGGTGGAACAGCGGAGAGCCCAGCGACTGCTCCAGGTGCTTGATCTGCACGCTGATCGAGGGCTGCGCAACGTGCAGTTCCTTCGCCGCCGCCGTCACGCTCCCCAGCCGCGCCACGGACCAGAAGTAGTACAGGTGATTGAAATTGATGGTCATCGCCATGTTCCAGCAGTATATCGGATTCTCCTATCCAAGACCTTCTCAATGCGATTGGTCTATAGTGAAACCGCAACCCGCGTCGGCGCACAACCCACCGCGCCCACCGAAATCGCACCTGAATGGCACGCCACGAACTGGTCATCATCGCCAACCGGCTGCCGATGCGCCGATCCGGGCGGACCTCATCCACCTGGGAGCGCAGCCCCGGCGGACTGGTCTCCGCTCTCGAACCGGTCCTGCATCGAAGGGGCGGCCTTTGGATCGGATGGGACGGAACCGCCGGAAGAGCCGGTCGTGAATTTGAGCACCAGGGAATCCACCAGAAGCCGGTAGGACTCACCGCCCGCGATGTCGAGCTCTTCTATCACGGGTTCTGTAACCGCACCCTCTGGCCCCTCTATCACGACGCCATCCGGACCGCCGAGTTCAACCCGCGCTGGTGGGAGGTTTATGAAGCAGTCAACGAGCGGTTCGCTCGTGCGGCTGCGCGTCGCGTTGCCAAGGGGCGCACCGTATGGATTCATGATTTCCACCTGCAGTTGGTGCCTCAGTTCCTGCGAAACCTGCGCCCGGACCTGCGCATCGGTTTCTTTCTGCACATCCCATTTCCTCCTGAGGAAATCTTCTCTCGTCTGCCGTGGCGCGCGGGGATTATCCATGGTTTGCTCGGGGCCGATGTCGTCGGGTTCCAAACCTGGAAGGACGCCCAGAATTTCTCCCGGGCTGCCCGAAAACTCGGCGATGCGGACGGAACGGATTCGCAGCTGACGTTCCACGGGCACACCGTTCGTGTGAATTCGTTCCCGATCTCGATCGATGCTCACGAAATGGAGACGTTCGCCGGGTCACCGGAGGTGCAGCGGCGAGCCAGGGAGATCCAACGGCGCCTGGGGGTGCGCCGGATCATCCTCGGTGTTGATCGCCTGGACTACACCAAGGGCATCGAGGCCCGCTTGTGCGCGTACGAGCGGCTGCTTGTGCATGGGACGATCAGGACCGACAAATGGGTCATGGTGCAGGTTGCCGTGCCGAGCCGGGAGACCGCTCCGGAGTACGCGCAGACGCGCCGCCGCATCGAGGAGATCGTCGGCCGGATCAACGGGGAGTACAGCCAGCCCGGCGACGTCGCCGTCCACTACTTCCGCCGCAATCTCGGACGCGACGAGCTGGCCGCGTGGTATCTCGCGGCCGACATCATGCTTGTCACGCCCCTGTGCGACGGCATGAACCTGATCGCCAAGGAGTTCGTCTCGACCCGCGTCGACGGGGGGGGCGTGCTCGTGCTCAGCGAGTTCGCCGGCGCAGCGCAGGAACTCCGCCAGGCGATCCTGGTCAACCCGTACGATCTGGACGGGCTCGCCGACGGCGTCCGCAAGGCGATCGCCCTACCGCGAGCCCAACAGCGGTTCCGCATGTCGATCCTGCGGATGGTGGTCCGCCGGCACGACGTGAGGGAGTGGAGCGATACGTTCCTGAGCGCGCTGGAGCGGCCATGAGCACGCCCGAAGCACTGGACCTTGCGGCGCAGCGCCTGGCGCGGTCGGAGAGGCTCATCGTCGCCTCGGACTTCGACGGAACGCTGGCCCCGCTCGTCCCTCGCCCGCCGGACGCGAGGATGGTGGACCTCGCCGCCGGGGCGCTCGGCACACTCGCCGCGTGCCCCGGCACGACGGTGGCGATCCTCTCCGGGCGGGACCTGCGCTCCCTTCGTGCGGTCTGCCCTCAGATTCCCGGCGTGATCCTCGTCGGCAGCTACGGCGCCGAGTGGCCGGGCGCCGCCGGATCCCTGGGTGATTCGCAGCGAGAAACTCTCGACTCATTGGTCGTGCGTCTTGAGCAGGCCGCGTCGGCATTTCCCGGCGCGTTTGTGGAGCACAAGACGCTCGGCGCCGCCTTCCACGCACGCGGCGTGGACCCGACGTTGGCAACCGAGGCCCTGGACCGGGCGCACGCCGCGGCCGCGAGCCTCTCGGGGCTCACGCGCCACCTCGGCCGCGGCATCGTGGAGTGGAGCCTGTTCCCGACTCGCAAGGGCGATGCTCTGGAGATGCTCCGCCGTGAACACGGCCCGGCGATCACGGTGGCGTTGGGTGACGATGAGCCCGACCTCGAGGCCTTCGACCGGCTCGACCACGCCGACGCCCGCCTCTACGTCTCGCCCTCGGCGCACCCGGGCACGCTCTGGGTCCCGACGCCCGACCGGGCCGCGCGGTGGCTCGCGGATCTGGCGGACCTGCGCGCGGGCCGTGCGGCCCGCCCCCCTCGGCGAGTCTCGAACTCCGAGGCGCGGTGAGCGGCCGAGCCGTTCGCGCGGGCGACAGGCGACCCAACCCATCGGCCGTACCTGTTCACACGGCCGTGAACTCGCGGCGCCGTCTACATCACTGTGAACACCGTGACCGGTTTCACTCGTTCCCCGGCCAGCCCGCCTTCAAGAACTTCCCATCCCGATGGAAGATCTCTCCGTCGGCCTCGATCGTGCCCCCGCCCATCCCGGGCATCGGCCTCAGATCGCACACCATGTCCCAGTGCAGGCCCGACTTGTTGTGGCTCCCGCTCTCGGGATACCCAGCGCCCAGCGCCGCGTGGAACGTCCCGCCGATCTTCTCATCAAAGAGCGTGTTCTTGGTGAACTCCGTGATCGCGTAGTTCGTCCCGATCGCGATCTCCCCCATGTTGCGGGCGCCCTCGTCCTGATCGAGCATCCTGATCAGGAACTCCTCACCCTTGCCCGCCGAGGCATCCACGACGCGCCCGGCCTTGAACTTCAGCCGCACGCCGTACACCTCCCGCCCCTGGTAGACCGCGGGGAACGTGTAGTTCACGTGGCCCTCGACGCCCAGCCCGCCGGGCGGCAGGGTCGGCCCGGCGAACACCTCGCCGTCGGGGAAGTTCTCCTGGCCGCAGCAGTTGATCCAGGTCGCCCCGGAAACATCCACGGTCAGGTCGGTCCCGTCGTGCCCCTTGCCGGCCGGGGCGCGGAAACGCAGTGTCTTGCGTGCCTGGAGGTACTCGCGCACCTGTTCCTGCCGGTCCTTGACGCGCCGCCATTGCGCCGCCGGGTCGGGGAGATGGAGCAGCCCGGCGCGGTACACGAACTCGGCGTACTGATTCAGGCTCATCTCGGCGTCCTGCGCGCTGGCGTGGGTGGGATACTGTGTCCCGACCCACCGCAGTTGCCCGGCGCCCGATCGTTCCATCGTCCGGGTGATGAACGGCCGGCGCGCCTGCTGGAGCAGCGCGGTCTTGCGCGGGTCATACCGGGAAAGGGCCCGGGTGTTGGCGTCGGCGAGCACGCTGATGTGCACATCCACGATCTCGGCGTACTGCATCAGGAGCGGATGGCAGCGGGCCAGCTGCTCGTCGGTGCCGTGGTCCAGCAGCGCCTCGGCAAAGTGCAGCTGCCTCTGCAGCCAGATGGGATCACCGCCCGCGCGGATGACCGCTGCGGCGATGGCGTCGGTCAAGGGCCCGGCCTCGGGTTCGGCCATGATGCCCACCACGTCGCCCTTCTTGACGCGGGTGGAGTAATTGACGAGCACTTCGGCGAGCTTGTCGACACGAGGGTCGCGCATGGAAGGAACCTCCGTAGGAGACAGCACTGTAACCGGCACACCCCGGACCGGTCGGAGAGATCACAGTACGATCGAGCCGGGGCTGCGGTCCCCGGGAGTTGCATGAAGCTCAGAATGTCCATGCCGGAGCGCTGCGACCCGCGCACGGGCCGCTGGGTGGAGCTGCTCACGACCCTGCTGGGCGTGGTTCTCCTGACCGGATGCCTCGCCGAGCGGGCACCGCTGGACATGAACTCCCAGCCGGATCGCCCGCTGGGGAGGATTCACGCCGCGATGGCCGAGGCGATCACCCTCGCCAGGACCGACCCCCGCCACGAATGGCACAGCGGCTGGTGGGGCAACCTGGTCATCAACACGTGGGGGGGAAATCGCGTCGGGCTGTGCTACCAGTGGCAGGAGTTGATCTACACCGCGGTGTCGCCGGTTGCTCAGCGTGAAGGGTGGGAGGCGGTCGGTCTGACCGTCAACGAGGACCGACGGGGCGAGCACCACGCGGTCCTGGTGTACGACCCCCGGCTGGTCGGAAGGTCGGAGTTGCTGATCCGGACGAGCGACTCGTTCGTCCTGGACGCCTGGCGAGCGGGTCGCGCGGAGGTCTACATCACGGCCGACTGGGTGTACAACCAGGGCCGGCTGGTCTCGGGCGCGAAGCTCGAGGACTTGACACCCACCGCTCTGGCCGTCGAGGTGCTCACGCGGCCAGAACAGGCCGATGAACTGGGCGGCACGCGGTAGCCCGCGACCAGCCAACCTCACCCCCGGCGGGTGAATCCGATCGCGGCGCAGAATGTAAAGGTTGTGCCAACAGGGATTAATCCCTACGTGTATGGAAGCTGTCAATTGGGGCTCCAGTGTGAAATAGCCCGATAGATTTCAACGTAGGAGGGGAGCGAGGGTCCGAACGAAGCCGCAGCCGCCGTTTCACGGCGGCGATCTTGTGGTTTCGCCACTTCTCGGGGGGGCCTGCCGCGGTGTCTGATTCCCGGCATGCTGGAGAGATGGGGCCCTTCCTTGCGAACTGTTGCGATCGTCAATCAAAAAGGCGGGTGTGGAAAGACCACGACCGCAATCAGCCTGGCGGGCGTGTACGCCTCTCGGGGCATGCGCGTCCTGCTGGTCGACTTGGACCCCCAGTCGCACTGCGCGGCGGGCCTGGGGATCCCCGAGCGGCGGATTGAACTGGACATCACCGACGCCATGGTCGCCGCCGATGGGCACGGCATCGACCCCGCCAAGCTCATCTGGAAGCCCAGCCGCAACCTCGACCTCATCCCCAGCCGGATGAAGCTCGCCGGGCTGGAGGCCTCCCGCGGCGGGCTCGCGGAGCGCAGCGATCGCCAACGCCGGCTCGCCCTCGTGCTCGGGAAGCTCGCCGCCGACTACGACATCTGCCTGATCGACTGCTCCCCGGCGATCGGGCTGCTCACCTACAACGCCCTGGCGGCCTCGAGCGTCGCCCTCATCCCGGTCGAGACGAGCTTCTTCTCACTCCAAGGCGCTTCCAAGCAGATGACCACCGTCAAGACGGTCGCCCGGCAGATGGAATTGTCCATCCGGAGCTGGCTGGTCGCGACCATCCACGACACCGAGAGCGGACTTGCCGGGGACCTCTTCGAGGAGCTGTGCAAGCGGTTCGGGGATTCTGTCTGCCCCCACCCGGTCCGCCGCGATGGTCGCCTCAAGGAGGCCGCCTCGATCGGCAAGACCATCGTCCAGTACGCCCCGGAGTCCACGGGGGCGGAGGACTACGCGGTGGTCGCCGAGTGGCTCAAGGCCCGGCTGAGCCTCAAGCCCGCGGAAGGCACCGAACCCCGCAAGGATGCTCTCGAAGAGCCGCACGTTCAAGATCACACCGAAGACGGGGGCATGATCCGGGTCGTCGGAGCCGTTGAGACCGGGGGACTGACCCAGCGGCTTGCCGGGCGGAGCGGACCCTCCGCGGACGGCCATTCCCATGCCCCGCCCCCTCCCTCACGGCGCTCCGATCTCGAGGCCAAGCCCGAGGAGCCTCCCCCGGCGGTCACGATCGCCGAGCAGATCGCCCTGGATCTGCGATCCAGGGCCGCGACCCGGGCCGAGGAAATGGCCCGCCTGGCCCAGAAGCTCGCCGGACGTACACATGCACCACCCGCGGCGACGGTCGAGGCCAAGGCCGAGGCCCCCGGGACCGGCGTGCTGACGCTGGTTCCCGAAGCTCGTACCGCCGCGCCGCGACCTGTGCCGGGCCTGCCGCTGGGGGTCAAGGAAACCAGCCAGGGGATGCTCTTCGTGCAGCCGCTGGCGATGGGGAACCGGGTCGCGATCGCCGCAGACTTCAACGCGTGGTCCACGGACCGGCACGTAATGAAGAGAAACGACGAATTGGGGGTCTTTGAACTGTGCGTGGCCCTGCCTCCGGGCCGATACTCCTACCGCCTGGTCGTGGACGGGCGCTGGCAGAGCGATCCGTTCAATCCCGCGACCGATCCCAACCCGTTCGGTGAGCCCAACAATGTGCTCGTCGTGACGACGGCGAGGATGGGGACCGGGGAGTCACGGCAGGCGACGTAGCAGCCATCGCAGACCGCTGGTGGGCGGGGGGCGATGGAACGCGAATTACCAAGAGACAGTCCGGCCGGGGCGATGGTGGCGTCCCGGGCTGGGACCGGGGACAGTCCCGGCGAGTGACCTGGATCGGAGATCTGGGCGATGCAGCGAACAAGGCCACCCACCAGTCCACACCCATCTCCCAGCGCCCGACCGTCCCACGAGCCGTGGGACCTTGATGACCCGGTCATCGGCTCGGTCGGTCATGGCGCGCACCCGTCGGGTTCCCTCCGGTGGGATGCGGACGCCACCGCGGAAGCCGATGCCCTGGCGGAGCTCTTCCTGGGCGGGAGCCTCGGACCCTCCAGCCCGGGAATTGACCCGCGTGCGAGGACCTCGATCCACGGCCGCGCGGGCGATGAACCGGAAGTTCCCGATCCCGCCGAGCAGTCTGATCCCGGCCAGACCGCACGGACCTGGATCGAGGCGATCATCCTCGGCCACCTCCCGATCCTGGGGTCGGCCTGGGTCGCCGGGTACGCCGGCGCACTTGCCGAGCGTTTGGAATCGCCTGTCGGTCTGGTCAAGGTGCGCGGCGGGTACCTCTCGATCGAGGTGTTCGGCCTGGCGCTCGGGCGCGCGAGCCCCGAATCGGATCTGGCCGATGCCCTCGCGCCGCTGATCGGGCGGGGGGTCCGCTGGCTGGTATGCACCGATACCGCCGACGAGCCGGCGCTGATCTATGGCTGTCGGCCCGACGGCGTCACGATGCTGACCGCGGCAGAGGATGCGGCGGTCGTCGGTTCGTACCGGGCGATCAAGGAGCTGCTGGAACACGACCCGGCTCTTTCGGCCGGCATGGGTTGGCCGGAGAACGCGGAGGTCACCATCGCGCTGGCCGGCGCATCGCCGCAGCGGGCCAGCGCGGCCGGCGACAAGCTCCGCTCGGCCGTCCGCACGTTCCTCGGACGGGAAGTTCACGTCGCCGTCTGCCCGCAACGGATAGGCCCACGACCCAGCGAGTGCATCTTCCGCGGCTGCTGGGACCAGGGCGCGCAGGAACTCGTGAGCCAGCTGCGCAAGGCCGCGGCGCCGCGCGCGTCCGCCCCCGCATCCGGCCGCGGCGCGGCAGCGGCCTCAGAACCGCCGACCACGGCGCCGGCCCGTAAGGCGCCTCCACAGACCTCGTATGCACCACAGGTTTCGTCCCATCCTCTAACCACCCTGATCGGTGGGCTTACGCCGCTGAACGCGGTGTGCCCGTATGCACCGGAAGTCGAACTGGCCTGGGGAGATCATGGGGATCTACACCTCGTGTGTTCGCCGGATTCGCTCTCATCCCTGACGACTGCCAGCGCGTGGGCTCGCGCACATGCGGGGCTTTTGCTCGCGGCTTGTGCAGGAATGGGCGGATGCGTTAAGCCGGGCAATCTGGAGATCACGTGTCATGTGCTCTCCGAGAACGCAACCCGGGTACGTCGGTTGATCGAGACGGACCTTCGTGTCCATTTGGTGGTGCGCGGTGAGGCGGACGGAAGGCCGTATGCGGTCACCCGCGTGCTGAACTAGCGCGCGCACGAGGTATGCAATTTCGAGCATGTCGAAAGGCGCACGGCGGTTGGCTGCGCGTTAGGATGCCCGGCTGTCGTTCGATGGCGTATCACGTCGGCGGCGAGCGGGGACATCTGCGATGCACGAGCGTCTGCTTGCGGCCGTGGGAGACCGCACCTACCGGCTCATCGGTGAGATGACCGGCACGCACCCTGAGACGGTGCGTCGATATTTGCAAGGACAGGCCCCGAGCGTTGAGTTCGTTGCATCGCTGAGCAGCGCGCTTGGCATCAGCGCGGACTGGCTCTTGACCGGCCGCGGTCCGATGAAGAGCGACGAGCTCAAGGCCCACGCGCTCGCGCAGGCCGATCCCGGGGATCTGTTGCGCGCGATGTCACGGAACATCGAGTCCCTGCTGGATCGCGTGCATCGCGTTGAGGTCTTCATGCAGACGCTGGAGACCCGCATCCGCGCCTTCCAGCCGGAGGCGGCCGAGGGATTGCCGCCGATCGGCGAATCCTTGACGTCCGAGACTCCGAGGGTGGTCAGCTCCCTCGTGCGGAGGGCCACCCGGAACGGCCCTGACAACGAAGCACCCAGGCAGGGGCGCTCCGGTCATGGGGACCAGCCGTGAACCAGCACCAACCCCAGCGCAGCGCGGAGCTGGTTCCCAACGATCACGCCCGGCTGCTCGTCGAGTTGCTCCAGCCGCTGGGGCCGGAGCTCACGCGCCGATGGGTCGCCGCGCTGCTGCTGGTTCACCGCGAGGATCGCGAGGCCGTCGTCCGCGAGGTCGAGAAACGTCTCGCCCAGCTCTACCCGCTGGATGATCTCGATCGGCGGGCCAGCGAGCCGGCGAAGGGTGCAGGGACCGACATTGAACTCAAACGCACCCGTCGCGGCGGGCGCCGGACCGCATAGGACCCGCTCCGCGCGGCGGGTGGATCGCACCGCCGGCACATCGCCCGAATGGAAGGAGGACCCGCCGCATGTTCCTGCTCGCACCGCCCACGGCCGCAACTCCCCCGCTCTCGTACCCGCACCCCGTGATCACGGAGGTGCTGTACGCGGTGCCGACCTCGGCCGGGGACGCCAACCGCGACGGCAAACGCGATTCGGCGGGAGATGAGTTCGTGGAGCTGATCAACCCGCACGATCGGGCCATCAACCTCAGGGGCTATACGCTGCGTGACAGCGCCACGGGCAAGTCGCAGTTCCGGTTCACGTTCCCATCGGTCGAGGTTCAGCCCGGGCAGGTGGTGGTCGTGTTCAATGGCAACGGAGCCACGATGAAGGGGAATGTCGGGGACTCCAAGGCCGCGCCCGCGAAGGGAAACGCCAACTTCCATGGCGCGCTGGTGTTTGACGCCAAGACGGCCTCGTCGCGCGCCTCGTGGGCGAACAAGAGCGACTACGTGCTCCTGAGTTCTCCGGACGGATCTCCCCTGGAGTGCGTCTACTGGGGAGATGACAAGAAGCCGCCGGCCAAGACACTGGTGTGCGAGAAGGCGCCGGCGATCTCGCACGGGAGCGTGCAGCGGAGCGGGGAGCCCGAGGGGAACGAGCAGCCCGACACCGCACCCTCCCCGGGCCCGGACGGAGCGGAACCCGCCTTGACGGTTCCTGAGAAACCTGGGCAGGGATCGGCCCCGGACGCGAGCGGTAACCCGGCTCCCGCGAATGAGAAACGCCCGCCGCAGAACACCCAGAAGGGCCAGCAGCCGGCATCTGCGGGCCATCCGGATGCGCCAAGGACCACCAAGCCCGGGAGCGGATCGCCGACGGGCTACCAGCGCCGTCAGCCGCCGCCCTCACCCACGGCGGCCTCCCATCGTCCTCGGGTCCCGTTCGGAGCGTTCGTGGCGCACCCGCCTTCGCCCCAGTCGGTCGTCGGAAAGGTCACGGACGCCCCGGAGGGGGATCCAGGAATACTCTTCAGCCCCGGTCTGTACCCGCTGGAAGAGCAGGTGCAGCAGGAGGATGTGACGACGGATGGTTCGGGCACCGGTTCCGGGAATGACTTAGGGGGCGATCATCCCGGCGCAAGACCCCGGACCGATCAGGGCCCGAAGAAGACCGAAAGGCCGGACCGGACATCGGGGGATCCTCGGTAGGCGGTCAAAGGAAGAGCGATTCCATGGCTTGGATCACGAAGAACTCCGGCACGATGAAGGTCGAGCGGCGGGCCGAGCCATACCTGACCGAGGGGATGAGGGCGACGCTCAAGTCCAAGATCCTGCCGAGGTACGAGACGACTCTGGCAGCGCTCCTGCCGGCCCTGCACACCGTCCAGCACGAGTACGGGTGGATTCCCCCGCAGGCGATGACCGAGATTGCCGAGTTCCTGTCGCTCACCCCCGCGCAGGTCATCGACACGGCGAGCTTTTACGAGGAGTACTGGCTCAAGCCCAAGGGCAGGCACCTGATCGCCGTCTGCCGGTCGATCGCCTGCGAGTTCTGCGGCCAGCCGCAGGTGACCGAGGCGATCAAGCAGAAGCTGGGGATCGACGTCGGCGAAACGACCGAGGACGGGCAGTGGACGCTGGTAGAGGTTGAGTGCCTGGGCTCGTGCGACTCGGCGCCGGTCATGCTGGTGGACGAGAAGCTCCACGAGTGGCTGAGCCCGGCCGAGGCTCTGCGGCGGATCGAAGCTCCGCCCGAGGGCGGGCATCACTGACCGGCCGGGTCCGGGGCACATCGACAAGGCGGCGGCTCGGGAGCGGGGCAAGCGAGCCCGACCGCTGGTATGCTGCGCGCTTCGGTCGGCGGGCGGTCTGCCCGTCCGGCGTGCATCGGTTGAGACCCCATCCGGAAGCCGAGGGCCCATGAAACGCTCAGCGCTGTTCGCGATCAGTTGCCTGTCGCTGCTCACCACGTCCATGGTCTTCTCGATCCGCGGGGACATCGAGGGCTCGATGAGCGCGGCGTTCCACCTCTCCAAGGAGCAGATGGGGCTGATCTGGGGCCCCTCGTTCTGGGGGTTCACGGTGGCGATCTTCCTGTGCGGGATGCTCGTCGACGTGCTGGGGATGAAGGTGCTGCACGCCCTGTCGAGCCTGGGTTACATCGCGGGGGTCACCCTCGTGCTGCTGGCCCCGCCGCCGCAAGTGGAGCACGTGGAGAGCATCTTCGCCCACACCGGGACGACGATGCTCTACGTCGGCTTCCTGCTGATGGGGCTCTCGCAGGGAACGGTCGAGGGCGTGATCAACCCCCTGGTCGCCACGATCCACAGCGACGACAAGGTCCACAAGCTCAACGTGCTGCACGCCTGGTGGCCGGCGGGGATGATCATCGGCGGCCTTGCCGCGTACTTCATGACGCAGGCCGGCGTCACGGACTGGAAGCTCAAACTGAGCCTCATCCTCGTCCCGGCGGTCCTGTACCTGGTCGGCGTGCTGACGCAGACGTACCCCAAGACCGAGCGGGTGGCTTCGGGTGTCTCCACCGGAACGATGTTCGGGCAGGTCGCCCGTCCGCTCTTCCTGATCCTCTTTGTGTGCATGTGGATGACCGCCGCGACCGAGCTCGGGCCCGACCAGTGGTTCCCCAGCGTCATGAAGAACCTCACGGGACTGGACGGCATTCTCTTCCTCGTGTACACGGCGGGACTGATGTTCATCCTGCGCTCGTTCGCGGGCCCGATCGCGCACAAGATCTCCCCGCCGATGATGCTCATCGGGTGCTCCGTGCTCAGCGCCCTGGGACTCCTGTGGCTCGGCAGCCTCAAGCCGGGGACGCCGGCGCTGGTGGCGTTCGCGGCGGCGACCGTCTTCGGGGTGGGCAAAACGTTCTTCTGGCCGACGATGCTCGGGATGACGAGCGAGCAGTACCCGCGGGGCGGTTCGCTGCTCATCAATATGATGGGCGGGGCGGGGATGCTCGCGATCGCGGTGGCGCTGCCGATCATCGGGGCGCGGTTCGATGCCAAGGGGGCGGGACCGGCGCTGCAGTACGTCGCGATCCTCCCGATCATCCTGGTCTTTGTCTTCGGGGCAATCGCCGCGTACTTCAAGTCGCGGGGCGGGTACAGGCCCGTGAAGATCGATGGCGGACCGGCGGCGGCTTCGTGAGCATGTGAGCTCCCGGCGCCGTGTTCGGCATCGCGACCGCAATTCCGATCGTGATCGCACGGGCGGGCACGGATCGGAACTCCCGCGTGAATGAAGAAA
Organism: Phycisphaerales bacterium; assembly: GCA_044221545.1. Classification (GTDB taxonomy): domain Bacteria; phylum Planctomycetota; class Phycisphaerae; order Phycisphaerales; family UBA1924; genus JAEUJB01. The sequence continues at coordinate 118,692 of JBGAOZ010000007.1, read as the reverse complement.
ACGCCGGGCCTTGCGGCCCGGCGTCGTGAGCGATTCTGCTCGTTGCGAAAGTCGATCCCGGCTACTTGATCACGTGGATCTTGACGTTGCGGTACCAGACCTGGTCCCCGTGGTCCTGGAAGGCGATGTGGCCCTTGGGCTGGACTCCGAAGCCCTTCCACGCGTTGAACTTGCTCGCGGCGATCAACTTCTTGAACTCGTCGGTCCCGATGTCGCCGTCGACGACCTTCTCGCCGTTCCACCAGTGCTCGACCTTCGTCCCCTTGACGACGATCTTGGCGGTGTTCCACTGGCCGGCGGGCTTGGTCATGTCCTTGCTCGCGGGGTAGAAGTCGTACATGGCCGCGGCCCTGTTCACGGGCTTGGCATCCTTGAACTTCTCGCTCTTGTTGTCGAGGACCTGGAACTCCGGTCCGGTCTCGTAGGTGGCGCCGCCCTCGTCGATCGAGCGGTAGATGATGCCGCTGTTGCCGCCCTCTGAGATCTTCCACTCGCAGGAGAACTCGAAGTCCTTGTACTCTTCTTTGGTCTCCAGGTCCCCGCCGCCGCCCTTGGCGTGCAGCGTGCCGTCGGCGACCTCCCAGTTCGTGGGTACGGCGTCGGTCTTGAAGCCCTTGAAATGCTCCATGGTCTTGCCGTCGAAGAGCAGGACCCAGCCGGCCTTCTTCTCGGCATCGGTCAGGGTGTTGAGGGTGGCGTCGGCGGGCTTTTCTGCCTTTTCCTTCTTCGCGGGCTGAGCGGCGGCGGGGGCCGGCTTGTCGTTCTTGGCTGGCTGGCCCGCAAACGTGAAGACGGTCCCGCTGAGCACCGCAACGTAGATCGCGATCATCGCCCCGCTGTTGGTACTACCGCAGCAGCATTTCACACCGCACTCCTCGGGCACAGCCCTTCCCTTAAACCCATGGTCCCGCGGACGCGCGCCCGCCGGGCCTCGACCCAACTGCAAGGATATGCCGCGTGCCCTGTTCACCGTTGGCGGTCGGCCGCCGGTGCCCCGTATAGTCCGCTCCCTCGACCAGGGGCCAGGGGCACGGTGAGCACAGAGCCAGATTCCAACCCGCCTCTCCGAGAGGCCTACCGCGCCGACCGCCGGCCGTGGTGGGTGCTGCTCGTGCACGCGGTGGGCGTGGTGCTGATCCAGTCGACGGCGTTCTCGCTGTTCTTCAACCTGCCAATGCTGGTGCGGAACCACTTCCAGGCGGGCTACTGGGGGACCACGGTGATCACCGCGGCGCCCACGATCCTGTTCGTCTCGGGGATCTTCTGGAACGATGTCTTCCGCCGGACCGGGCTGGGGCGGTACCTGGCGGTGTACTGGCTGGTCGCATCGCTCCCGTTGCTCATGGCGTTCAGCGTGAGCGGTTTCTGGTCGCTGCTGCCCCTGCACCTGCTGGCGAGCGTCGGCGCGGCGGGGTATCACCCGGCGGCGGGGGAACTGATCAAGCACCTGTACCCCGACTCCTCGCGCGGGCGCGCGTTCAGCGTGCTGTCGGCCTCGAACATGCTCTGCACGGGGTTGCTCGGCTACGCGGTAGGAAGGCTGCTGGCCCACGACCCGGACTCGTACAGGTGGTTCATGCCGCTGGCGGCGGTGTACCAGGCGATCGGGCTCTGCATCTTCCTGTTCCTCGCGCGGTGGTCGGGGATGCTCGCGGGAAGGTCAGGCCGGACCGGCACCGCCCGCGCCACGTGGGCGGACTGGCGACTGGGAAGAGTCATCGACCCGGTCGTGCACATGGGGCAGGTGCTGCGCGGCGACCGCATCTTCGCACGCTACGAGGGCGCGTTCATGACCTACGGCGTCGGGTGGATGGTCTGCACGGCCCTCATCCCGCTGCTGGCGACCTCCCTGCACCTGGAGTACGACGTGATCGCCGGCTCCACGCAGCTTCCGTACTACATCATGCTGGTGACGACGCTGGTCCCCTGCGGCCTGCTGATGGACCGCATCGGCCCCACGCGGCTCAGCGGGCTTTCCTTTCTGTTCCTGGCGCTCTACCCGCTGGCACTCATTGGCGCCGATGGACCCAGCCGGCTGGTGATCGCGAGCCTGATCTACGGGATCGCCCACTCCGGCACGACGCTAGGTTGGACGCTCGGGCCCGTGTCGCTGGCACCCGACCCGGGCAGGGTGCCGCAGTATGTCGCGATCCACGCGACACTGGTCGGGCTGCGGGGCGCGGTCTTCCAGTTCGCGGGCGTCGGGCTGTACACGATGACAGGGAGTTTCACATGGCCACTGCTCTTTGCCGCGGCGGCATTCCTGTGGGGGTCGTGGCAGATGTACCGGCTCGATGGGTTGATGCGTTCGGCGCACCGGGCGCCCTCGCGGACCGCGGCCGAACCCGTTGAAGAGGAAGCCCTCGTCGAGCACGGTTGAGATCGGCCGGACTGGCCCGGGTCGGCTTGCCTGTACGCGATCTGTTCAGTATGCTGGCCGCTTCGCCTGGTGGGAGGCGGACCACGCAAGAGGAGCCGACTTCATGAACCGATTGATTCCGGGGGTGGCGGGGATGATGGTGGGTGGACTGGCCGCGGCAACCGCGCTGGTCGGAGGGTGCGCTTCGGGCGAGCGTTCTGGGGAGAGGGCCTCGCCGCCGGCCGCTCAAGCGATGTTCGATCAGGTCAAGGGACTGGCCGGCACGTGGGAGATGACCGATGACAAGGGTCAGAAGCACGTCGGGGTGGTCTACCAGGTCGTCTCCAACGGCTCGGCCGTGTGCGAGCAGATGATGCCGGGCACCAACGAGGCGATGGTGAACATGTACCACCTTGACGGGGACCGCCTCCTGGTGACGCATTACTGCGGGATGGGAAACCAGCCCCGGATGGCGGCGCGGACACAGAAGGACCCGCATTCCATCGTGTTCGAGTTTGAGAGTGTCACCAACGTCAGGTCTCCGCACGAGCTTCAGATGTCCGCGCTCGAGCTGGAAATACCCGATCACGACCACCTGACGCAGAAGTGGACATCGATGCAGGACGGCAAGGTCTCCGATCATGCGGTCTTCGCGATGACACGCAAGCGGTAGAAGCGCCCGGGACACGCGCGTGCTGGTCAAGTCCGGCCGGGTATTCTCGGACCCGGCGGGATGCTATTGGACCCGCGGATCTCGGTGCGCCATCGAGCGGGCCATCGCAAAAGCCGATGCGGTTGTGCCGTGTTTGGAGGCCCGTCGGATCAACGATGACCTCGGGATTCCTGTACGATGAGCGGTGTTGTCGTCAATCCCGGGGGTTGCCTTCCGCCGGCAGGCCCGCGGGATCGTGTACCGCTCACGGTTTCCACAGTTCCGGAGGATTGGATATGAACATGAAACGCGTGCTGGCGGCGCTGCTGTGCGCCGGGATCGCCCCTTGGACTTCCGCCTCGATCACCGGCTCCACGGGAGCAATCGAAGTCATCGCGGCCCCGGCCGATGCGCAGCTCGAGGCGCTCACGAGCTCCACGCGGATCCGCGCCTGGAACGAGGGGCAGGATGTCACGCTCGGTTCGGCGCTGAACTTCGAAGCCTGGGCCCCGGGCACCTACGACGAGATGACAGACCTCGGAACCTACTCGCTGTCCGCGGGAACGCACCTGTCCAGCCATTACATCCATTTCGACACTCCGGGCAGCGGTCCGGGAATGGGCACGGGCACCGTGACGTTCAGTTCACCGATCATCGCCGTCATCTGCCGGGGCGATCATGGCACCGACCTGTTGGGAAACCTCGACGCCTCGGACTTCCTGGGCTCTCCCACGCTGTATCCCGACATGATCACATCCCGGGGCCTCGAGCTGGATCCCAATGCCGATCGCTTCATGATCTCCGCCGACGGCCTGACGCTCGCGGTTGACCTGGGCGTCGGATTCCCCGGCGACTTCATGCGTGTCATCACGACCGTGCCAGCGCCGGGCGCCGCGCCCGTGCTCGCCCTTGCGCTGGCGGCACTCTCGCGACGCAGGCGGTAGGCCGACCCCCGCGGAGCCACGCTCACCGACTTTCTGCTCATCGCTCGCTCCGGGCGGCGCCGTGGAACGTGCGCCTCCGATTCCGCTATGGTTCTACGGGCCGCGGCCGGGAAGCCCCGCGCCCATCGGAGACGTCTGCCATGAACCTGGACCTTCGCCCGTGCCGAAACGCAGCAATTATCGCCGTGATGTCATGGTTCATCGCCGGCTGCTCAACCAACCCCGCGACCGGACGCAGCCAGCTTTCCTTCTACGACCGTGACTGGGAGATCAACATCGGCCAGCAGGCCGCGCCAGGGATGGTCACCGAATTCGGTGGCGAGGTGAAGGACGCGGACCTCCGCGCCTACGTGTCGGACATCGGAACCCGGGTTTCCAAGCACACCGAGGCCGACAACCCCTCGCTGCCCTGGACGTTCACATTGCTGGACTCGGACGTCATCAACGCCTTTGCGCTCCCCGGCGGCAAGGTCTTCTTCTCGCGCGGATTGGCCGCCAAGATGACCAACGAGGCGCAGATGGCCGGCGTTCTGGGACACGAGATCGGCCACGTCACCGCCCGGCACACCGCCGAGCGCGTCAGCCAGTCCACGCTGCTCGAGGGCGCGGTTCAGGTCGCCGGGGTCGCCGCGGAGAACTACGGCGGCAGCGGGGTCGCCCAGGCGCTCCCGGCACTCCAGGTTGGCAGCCAGCTCATCACGCTCAAGTTCAGCCGTGACCAGGAGTCCGAGGCCGACTCGCTGGGCGTGCGCTACATGACCAGGGAGGGCTACAACCCGCAGGCGATGGTGCAGGTCATGGAGATCCTCAAGGCGGCCGCGGGCGACGCGGGCAACGAGTGGACGTCGACCCACCCGCTCCCCCAGACCCGCATCGACCGGCTCAATTCTGAACTCAAGACGACCTACGCGGGCATGCAGAACACAGCGCAGTACCGCTTCGATGAGGACCGGTTCAAGACCCAGTTCCTCGCCAGGCTCGCCAAACTCCCGCCCGCCCCCAAGCCGCCGGCGAGCACTTCGGCAGCGCCCGCGTCCAAGCTCCACGCGGCCGTGGAGCCGCCGCGCGGAATGGACCGCTATCTCGCGGTGAATCTCGACGATCCGACGACGTGGTGCGCGCAGTGCAGAGCGGCCGCTGCCGCCAGGCAGTGAGGCCCGCGAGCCCATCACGCCCATGTGCGCCGGCGACATGGCCGCGGCGAATCCGTGGATCTGGTTGGCCTGCGCAGCACCGACGACTGAGGCCGTCGGCTCTGAGCAACCGCCCTACCTCTCGATGGGCGCCCCGATCACGTTCCCGTACTCCGTCCAGCTCCCGTCGTAGTTGCGCACATCCTTGAGCCCCAGCAGGAACTTGAGCACGAACCACGTGTGGCTGGATCGCTCCCCGATGCGGCAGTACGCGATCGTGGGCCTGTCGGGCTTGACCTCCGCGCGATCGAGGTAGATCCCGCGCAGCTCATCGGCGGACTTGAACTCCCCGTTCTCCTTGACGGCGTTGGACCACGGCACGCTCCGGGCGCCGGGGATATGTCCGCCGCGCTGGGCGGTCTCGTTCATGCCGGGCGGGGCGATTACCTTGCCCGTGAACTCGTCGGGGCTGCGGACATCGACGAGGTTTACCGCGTTGCTGTTGACCGCGGCGAGCACATCCGGGAGCTTGGCCCGCAGCGAGGCATCAACGCCCGCGGCCCTGTAGGTGGACTTCTCGAACGTGGCCTTGTCGGTGGTCAGGGGAAGGGACTCCTCGGCAAGCCACTTGGCCCGGCCGCCGTTGAGGATCTTGATGTCCTTGTGCCCGTAGACCTTGAGCAGCCAGAAGGCGTACGCGGCGAACCAGTTGCTGTGGTCCCCGTAGAGGATCAGCGTGTCGGTGGGCTTGATGCCGCGATCCGAGAGCAGGCGTTCGATCGTCTCCTTGGAGGCGATGTCGCGCGAGACCTGGTCCTGCAGCTCGGTATTCCAGTTCAGCGATACCGCGCCGGGGATGTGCCCGGCATCGTAGAGCTTGGGATCGACGTTGATCTCGACGATCCGCTGGCCGGGTTTGGCCAGGTTGGCGCTGAGCCACTCGGTCGAGACGAGAACCTCGGGATGGGCGTACTCGGACATGGTCGGGCTCCTTTGCATCTGGACTGGATCTGGACTCGGTCCGGCCCCCGGAAGAAGGAGCCTCGAAGGCGAGTCAGTGTACATCATCCCACGGAAAGTTCAGGCATCTGCTGGGCCATGGTCGCGGCGTACTTGAAGACCGAATCGGCGAAGATCGCCACTCCGCAGGACACGGGCTCCTTGCGGGCGAGCCGGCGGGCGCCCTCGAACACCAGACCCGCGCTGGGGCCGGCGAGCAGGCCCTCGGTGCGGCACAATTCCAGGGCGACCGTGTAGGCCAGCTCGTGCTCGATCTCGATGATCTCATCGATCAGCGAGGCATCGAACAGCTTGGTCGCCGCCAACTCCGAGACGTTCCGCAATCCCGGGACGCTGTGGCCGGGGCTGGGCTGTACGGCGATCACTTTGACCTTCGGGTTGCGGCCCTTGAGGAACTTCGAGAGCCCGGTCGCGGTGCCGCAGGTACCCAGCGAGACGAAGACGTGCGAGACCCTGCCCTCGGTCTGTCGCCAGATCTCGGGCCCGGTGGTCCGCACGTGCGCTTCAACGTTGGACTGGTTTTCGTACTGGTTGGGCATCGCGTAGGAATCACCCTGGGCCCGCGCGTAGGTCTTCGCCAGCGCGATAGTGCCCTCATCCTGGCCCGGGAGCGGGCACAGAGCGTCGGGGACGACATCTACCTGAGCGCCCGCGATCCGCAGGAGGGTCTTCTTGTCGCGCGGCACCTTGGCGGGCACCACGGCACGCATGGGGTACCCGCGGGCGCTGGCGATCGCTGCCAGGGACATGCCCGTGTTGCCGCTGGTGGGCTCGACGAGGCCTCGAGTGTGGGCCTTGCCGTCGGGCGTCGTGTGGGGCCCGAGCCGCCCGCGGGCCTCGAGATCCCGGATCATCTCCCATGCGGCGCGGTCCTTCACAGAACCGAACGGGTTCATCCATTCGAGCTTGGCGTAGATCGCCGCGCCCGGAGGGGCGAGCCGCCGGACCAGGACCATCGGCGAGGGGTTCTCTTCGCTGGGGAGCAATTGCAGGACATCGTCGTACACACGGGCCGCGTGGTTCACGATGGAACTCCTGGACAGGTTGCGGATCCTCCGGTCGGGATCTGGCCGGAAACCCTTGGATTTGACTGGGGTTCGGGTCTTCCCTGCCGCACGGACCGCGGCACGGCACTCGCCATGGTCACGTGCCCTTGCGGGCATCACAACACGGCCAACACTTGACCCTGGTCGCGACCATGACTGGACGGTATTCAGCACTCGGCCGGCGTCAAGCCGACGGGGTGTCGGCAATAACGTCAACGCCCGGTGGCGGGCACGAGACTGTCACGCATCCGGGGGCCTTGGTTCGATATTCCTGATGGGGTGGCTGGCCGGCTGGAGAGTTGACCATGGGTGTGCCGTCGGTGACAAAGGTCCTCAATGTGGCGGCGCTGACGGTCGTCACCGGCCTGGGGGCCGTCCTGGGCTACCGGTTCTTCCGGGCCGAACTGGCGGCGAGCATGTATCGCCAGCGGCTCGAGACGGTCGCGGCCGATTACCAGAAGCTGGCGAACAACTACAACGAGGCGGTACGGCGGACGGCGGTCACGGAGCTGCTGGTCAAGGACGGCAAGCTGTCGGTCCGGATCCGCGGCCTCGACGGCGTGATCCAGGAGATCCCCACCGCATACGACCCCAAGGGTGAGATCTACATCGATTACGTGGTCATCGACAACCGGTTGTGGATCCGCCGCGTCTTCGATGCACGCACCGCGCCGGGGGATGCGCTGGTGATCGACCCGAGGTTCATCAACGTGCCGTGGGATTCTTCCAACGCCCGGTACGGCAAGGCGGTCTACCGCACGCTCGGCGAGGGACGGTGGGTCGTCACGGTCACGGGCGATGGCTCGCTCGGGCTTTCGAGGGTCGAACTGACCGATCCCCTGTCGCTGGATCGAGCTCCGGAGGTCAAGGACTACGACCAGATCCTCGAGAAGTCTCGCCAGGAGACCGACGCGATCGGACCGGCGGACGTTTGGAGGTGGATCACGGGAGCCGATTCGGCAAAATAGCACGAATACACTCCACAGAGGCACCACGAATGCGGTGAAGCAGAACAAGAAGTTCTGAGGATGCAACTCATGCAGGGTGAGCTCGCTCATGCGCGCATCATCGACCCAGCTTCGAGTCCCGCTCCCGAATCACCAGGGTGTGCGCATGCCTCGTTCTGCCAGTACTTCCGCGTACACCCTCATCGCTTCTTCCCAGTCCGCGATCAGGCTCGCAAGCCCTTCGGCCCTTTCGCAGGGTTGTGCGCCGGCACAGGCGACTCTTCGCAGCCGATCCAAGTCACCATGCCAGGTGTCCCCCTGAACGGTTATCCCCGGAAACTGGCGATCGGGTAGTTGGACAATTGCGATATTTCCAACCCGCTTCAGGATTGTGGCGGTCTGGTCCATGACCCGTGCTCCTGCGACGTGCACCTTGATCCACTGCGCCTTTTCCTTCCGTGCTCCCGTGTCCCGGTGGTGGACCGCCTTCCTACTTCAGCCCCACGCCCAGCTTCTCCATCAGCATCGGCATCCACATCCCCCCCACCACGCTCCGGGTGTGCATGCCCATCGACTTGCCATCGGTGGTCTCGTACCAGTCGGTCAGCGGCACCCTCGTGGGCGTCTCGCTGACCCACGTGTACACGTGCGACATCACCGCATCGAAGTCGGCCTTGCGCCCCGTCAGGCACGCCGACCACACCGTCCAGTCGAGCTTGGTGTATGTCTTGCGGCTGTCCAACGGGAGGCCGTATTTCTGCATCTTGCTCGCGTACGTGGTCAATTCGCGGTCGAAGACCTCCTGCTCGAACAGGCCCAGGCCCAGGACGCGATCCCAGATGAGGTTGTACTTCTGGCTCCAGGTGCCGGGGTTGCCGAAGGCAAGAACGGTGGAGTCGCCGTCGCGGGCGAGCGTCTCCCAGCGCTTCACGAAGAACCTGGCGACCGAATCCCAGCGGGCGGATCGCTCGAAATCCCCGAGGGTCTTGAGCATCTGCGCGTACGCCCCCAGCGCCACCACCGTCTTGGCCGACAGGTTCGCGTTGCGGGACAGGTGGCCGGCGAAATCATCGGTGCAGAGCTGCGTGGCCGGGTCCAGCCCGTGCTCCTGGAGGTAGTTCGCCCACTTCTCCAGCAGCGGGATGTACGGCCGGGAGAACTCGGCGTTGCCCTCGACCTTGGCGAGCGCGGCGAGCATGATGAGCATGTTGCCCGATTCCTCAACGGGCATCTGGTCCTGCTCGCCCACTTCGCCGCCGCCGTAGACCTGGCCGTTGGCTTTGGGGTAGGTCCCCAGGTCGTGGGGTGCAAACGGGAACTTCCACCTCGCGCTGCTCGCGTACATCATCAGCGGCCGCAGCTGGGCCTTGAGCATCTCAGGGCTGTGGTAGAGGAAGAACGGGCACGCGGGGTAGATGACATCGACGGTGGCGATGCAGCCGTTGGAGGTGTTCTCCTTGGGGAACATCAGGGGCGTGCCGTCCCAGTCGGCGACGATCTTGTTGGCGGCGAGCACCTGGCGGTAGGCGATGCCCAGAAGCTGGGAGTACCGAGGTCCCGCGACGAGGTACGACCGGGTGCCGAGCGAAGGATCATCCTGGACCGTGAGATGGTCAACTGTGACAATCGGCAAGTCCGCCTGAGCCTTGAGGTCTTCGATTGTTCTCTCGATGCCATGTCCATCCTGGTTCCACAACGGCCGGAGCTTCCGGCCGAAGAGCTCGATCGAATACTGGTCGTCGTAGATGAGACTCACCCTCAAATTGCCGGGCGAGCAAGCGGCGAGCACGGGGTAGTCGTCGTTGGCCGCCCTGGGCATGCGAAGATCGTCGGTGGTGAGCGTTTGGCCGGTTTTCACGAAGGACTGCCGGGAGCTCGCGTGCGGAGCGGCGGCGAGCTGGGAGGAATTGCCCATCGCGACCATGTAAAGCCGACCCCAGTCGATGCGCCGGGCATCGCCGGGAGTGGCGAGCACGGGTTGGGCGGCCGAACCGATGCTGAGGGCATCGAGCCCGGCGATCCGGTGGCGGGTCCAGGTCACCTGTTGCGCGGGATCGTGCACGACCCACTCGCCCGAGACATCGAAGTAGGTCTGGATGTCGTGGCTGCCGCCGTCGGACGGCATGACAAGGACGGTGACAGTGGCAGCCGTTCGCGAGGCCTGTTCAATGTTCGAGCAGTCGCCCAGATCCGATGTGAAGGTAACAAACAGATCGGCCGGGCCGGCGTGGAACTGGTAAACGGTCTGGTTGGTCTCGTTGAGGAAGACGTTGTACTGCTCGGCCGCGGGCACATCCCCCGGCGCCATCCCGCACCACCTGTACGCCTTCCCATCCACGCGGACCATTCCGCACATGCCCATCGTCGCGCCCGTCCAGTGCCGGGGCCACGAATCGGTGAGCTTGTCGGTCGTCGACCACACACTGAAATACGGATCGCACGTCACCAGCGGGTACGCGGGAGGCCGGAGCCTGTCGGGCGGCTCGGCGGGCAGGGCAGCCGAGAGGATCGCAGTAACGATGGCGGCGAGCGGTTGCATGCACGCAGCGTATCACAGGCATAGCCCGCGGAACAAAGCCCCCTGCTCAATGAAGCTCCGCCCGCGCCGTCACCGGTCATCAAACTCATCCCCGCGGAAGAGCGAGCCCAGGTACACGTGCCGCACCCGTTCATCGTTGATCAGCTCGCGCGGCGTGCCCTCGGCGAACTGCCGCCCCGAGTCGATGATGTACGCGCGGTCGCACACCCGCAGCGTCTGCTGCACGTTGTGGTCGGTAATCAGGAAGGCGATCCCGCGCTTGGCGAGTGTGCGGATCTCGTTCTGCAGGTCCTCGACGGCGATCGGATCCACCCCGCTGAACGGCTCGTCCAGCAGGATCAGCTTCGGATCGGTGACCAGGGCCCGGGCGATCTCAAGCTTGCGGCGCTCGCCCCCCGAGCACGTCCGCGCCAGGTGCTTGGCCTTGTGCGAGAGCCCGAACTGTTCGAGCAGCTCCGTGGCACGCTGGCGGCGCTCGGCCGACCCGACCCCGACCGTCTCCAGGATCGCCAGCAGGTTCTGCTCGCAGGTCATCCGCTGGAAGACGCTGGGCTCCTGGCTCAGGTACCCCATGCCCTTGCGAGCGCGGCGGTACATCGGCAGATGAGAGACATCGTGCCCGTCGAAGATGACCTTGCCCGCAAAGTCCGGGTCGGGATCGATCATCCCGATGGTCATCCGGAAACTGGTGGTCTTCCCGGCCCCGTTGCGGCCCAGCAGCCCCACGATCTGGCTGGTGCCGACCTGGAACGAGACCGAGTCGACGACGACGCGGCCGGAATAACTCTTGCGCAGGTTGTGGACTTCCAGGAGAGGCACGTGGGCGGGAGTTTACGCACCCGGCGCGCCCCGCGTGGCCATCGGCCCCGGGCAGAACCCTATCCGGCCCCAAGTGCCCTCCGGCCCTGACGGTTCGGGGGCCGATGGACCGATACGATGTCGGCTCCACCCCACACCCGGAGGACCGCATGGCACGAACGCTCGAACTGGGAATGGTCGGACTGGGAAAGATGGGCGGGAACATGGCCGAACGGCTCCAGAAGACCGGCCACCGCATCGTCGCGTTCGATCCCAATCCCGAGGCCGTCGCGAGGATCACCTCGCGCGGGGGTGGCTCGGCCTCCTCGCTCCCCGACCTGGCCAAGCAGCTCAAGGCCCCGCGCGCGATCTGGCTCATGATCCCCGCCGGAAAGCCCGTCGACGATGCGATCGCCACCCTTGCACCCCTGCTCTCCGCCGGCGACACCATCATCGATGGCGGCAACTCCAACTACCGCGAATCCATCCGCCGCGGCAAGGAACTGGCCGCCCGCACGATCGACTACATCGACTGCGGCACCAGCGGCGGCATCTGGGGGCTTGAGAACGGGTACAGCATGATGGTCGGAGGGCCAAAGGAGGCCGTGGATCGCCTCCGCCCCATCTTCGAATCGCTCGCCCCCGGACCCCAGACCGGCTGGGGGCATGTCGGACCCTCGGGCGCCGGCCACTTCGTGAAAATGGTCCACAACGGCATCGAGTACGGCATGATGCAGGCCTACGCCGAGGGCTTCGCGATCATGGCCAAGAAGACCGAACTGAGCCTCGGCTGCCACCAGATCGCCGAGATCTGGCGCAACGGCAGCGTCGTCCGTTCCTGGCTCCTCGATCTGGCGGCCCGCGCGCTGGCCGACAATCCCACACTCGACGGCATCAAGCCCTGGGTCTCGGATTCGGGCGAAGGACGCTGGACCGTGCAGGAGGCCATCGACCTGGACGTCTCGGCCCCCGTCATCACCCAGTCGCTCTTCGAGCGCTTCCGCTCGCGCGACGCCAACTCGTACGCCGATCGCATGCTCGCGGTGCTCCGTGAGCAGTTCGGCGGCCACGGAGTGAAGCGCGGGAAGTAGGACCTCCGCACCCAAGCACGCACTCGCGAGCAACACCCAATGAACCGCGGATACCCCGACCGACACCTCATCGTGATCTTCGGCGCCACCGGAGACCTTGCCCACCGCAAGCTCATCCCCGCGCTCTACGAGATCGAGCGACACACCTCGGCCAAGGGCCGGGCGACCATCCTCGGGGTCGCCCGCGGCAGCCTCACCGACGAGCAGTACCGCGCCCAGGTCGTTGAGGCGCTGAAGGCGTCGGGCGTCTCGGGCGCCGAGGTGCTGGACTGGGCCCACCGCGCGGTGTACTTCCAGTCCCTCGGGGATCAGAACGCCGCCGCCTACAACGCCCTCAGAGCCCGCATCGAAGACGTCGAACGCTCCGTCGGCATCCCCGGCAATCGGATGTTCTATCTGGCCCTCCCCCTGCCGGCGTTCGCGCCGACCGTCGAGGCCCTCGGCGCCGCGAAACTCAACTCCAGCCCCGGCTGGACACGCGTCGTCATCGAGAAGCCGTTCGGCCGGGACCTGGACTCGGCGGTGAGCCTCAACGTCCTGCTGCACCGCTTCTACAGCGAGGAGAGCGTCTTCCGACTCGACCACTACCTGGGTAAGGAGACCGTCCAGAATCTCCTGGCCTTCCGATTCGGCAATGCCCTCTGGGAGCCCATCTGGAACCGGGATCGCATCCGCCACGTCGAGATCACCGCGGCGGAGGAACTCGGCGTCGAAGCCCGCGGCGCCTTTTACGAAAAGGCCGGCGCCGTCCGCGACATCATCCAGAACCACCTCCTGCAGGTTGTCGGCCTGGTCGCGATGGACGCCCCCGCCGGCCTCGACGGCACCAGCGTGAGCAACGAGAAGCTCAAGGTCCTCCGCTCCATCGGGCCCATCCGGGACCAGGATTTCGTCCTCGGCCAGTACGCGCCGGGGCAGGCCAACGGCAAACCTCTCCCCGGCTACCTCCAGGAACCCGGGGTTGCGTCCGACTCACGCACCGAGACCTTCGCCGCCGTCAAGCTGGCGATCAACTCCTGGCGCTGGCAGGGCGTTCCGTTCTTCCTGCGCACCGGCAAGCGTCTGGCCAAGAAAACCACCAAGATCGTCGTCAGCTTCCACTGCCCCCCGCCCGCGGTGTTCAATCCCTACATCGTCTGCGGCAACGAGGGCAACCGCCTCTCGATCATCCTCCAGCCCAACGAAGGGTTCAACCTCGCCTTCCAGGTCAAGATCCCCGGCGAGGGCATGCACCTGCACACGCAGGAGATGCGATTCCGCTACGGGGACGAGTTCGGCAAACTCCCCGAGGCCTACCAGACGCTCCTCATGGACGTCATGCGCGGCGATCACACGCTGTTCGTACGCAACGACGAGGTCGAGGCGGCGTGGCGCGTCTGCGAGCCCCTGATCGGCGGGCGCGGCGAGGTCCACCAGTACGCCGCCGGCACGTGGGGGCCCGCCAAGGCCGAGGCGCTCGCCTCCGACGCCGGCTATGCGTGGGTTGACCAGTAACTGCAATTCGAACCCGGCCGCCCGTGATGCACACCCCCACCATCACACCTTGCGACGACGCCGCGGCGGTGGCCCGCGCGGGCGCTTCGCGGATTGCCGAAACCGCTGCCGCGGCCGTGGCCGCACGCGGGCGCTTCACGCTCGTGCTCTCCGGCGGAAGCACTCCCAAGGTCATGTACCGTCTGCTCGCCTCCGATTTCAAGGAGCAGGTCCGCTGGCAGGCCACGCACATCTTCTTCGGGGATGAACGCTGCGTGACCCCGGACCACCCCGACAGCAACGCGCGCATGGCCCGCGAATCGCTCCTGGATCACGTTCCCGTGCCCGCCCGCCAGGTGCACCGCGTGCGCGGTGAAGCCGGGCCCGGCCCCGGAGCCGCGGAGTACGACCAGGTTCTTCGAACACAGCTCTCGATCGATCCGGAATCCCGATTCGACATCACCCTCCTGGGAATGGGCTCCGACGGCCACACCGCCTCGCTCTTTCCCGGCAGGGAGTTCTCCACGGATCACGGCACGCTCGCCGCGCCCGCGATCGCACCGCCCGCGTCGCCCATCTCCGATCGCATCACCCTCACCCTCGAGGCGCTCGCCCTCTCACGCCGCATCCTCTTTCTCATCACCGGCGAGGACAAGCGCCGGATGCTCAGACGCGTCCTGAAGGCCGCACGCCGGGGTGGGGATCCCGGCCTGCCCGCCTCCATGGTCACAGCCGACCGTATTGAGTGGATCGCCGACCGCGCCGCCCTCGGCCTTTGATCACTCGTGAATGAGCGACGTCGTCAGCGCCGGCAGATGGTGCACCCGTCCGTCGTCGCCCCGCAGCTCAATCCCGAGCACCGGGCTGACCTTGGTGACCGTGCCCGAAAACCTCTCCCCGCCGTGCTCGAACTCCTGCCGGGAGCCCAGCAGCACCTCGCGATCGCACCATTCTCGCTCAAGCTGCGCTTCGGTACTCGCCAGCGCGCGGTCCAACTCGATCACCAGCCGGCAGGCAACCTCGATCCGGCTCGCCGTCGATCCCAGCTGCCGCAGTGACGCCGCTCGCGGGGCGAGCTCATCGGGCCACTCGGCGTCGCCTTGGGAGACATTGATCCCGATGCCGACGAACGCAATCCCGCGAGACTGCTCGATCAGAACCCCGCTGAGCTTGCGACCACCGCGACATCCAACCCGTTCCCGCCGCTCGACCACGTCGTTGGGCCACCGCAGGCCCGCCTTCGCGGGCCCCGCGGAGATCAGCGCCTCGACCGTCTTGCACGCCGCCAGCCCCGCCGCGACCGAGAGCCTCCCGGATTCAAGCACCGTGGCATCCAGCGCGAACGTGCCTGCAACTCCCAGGTGCGATGTATCGGCCCAGCCCCGGCCCAGCCGGCCTCGGCCGGCGGTCTGCCGACCGGCGAGCACGAATAACCCCGCGCGGCCGGCGCACATCTGACGGGCCACATCCTGCGTCGAGGCCGTCTCGCGCACAACCACCACGCGGTCCGTGCACGACACGCCGTGCTCGCGGATGATCCCCTCGACCTCGTTGCACCAGGACTCGATGCTGTCGCGCGACATCGCGGGCACTCATCCGAATAGGTCGACCTTGCCCCGTCCGGCGGCACGGCGAACCGGCCCCGGGGTCTCCCCCCTCGCACGAACATCCACCCCATTCTAACGGGTCGCGTCTATTTCTCGACCCTGCTGACCACCCTGCCGTCGATGATCACTCCCGTGCAGTGAGTCGTGTACTCGAACGGGTCCCCCGAGTACATCGCCAGATCCCCATCCTTGCCCGACTCGATCGAGCCCACGCGCCCATCGATCCCCAGGATCCTCGCCGAATCGATGGTCACGCTCGCCAGCGCCTGGTCGAACGAAAGGCCGTTGGCCGCGGCGATCCCCGCCTCGAACAGCACCACGCGCACCTTGGGAACGTAATCCTCGTACCCCGACTCGATCGCAACCCGGATTCCCGCCTTGACGAGGTTCCCCGCCGTCTCGAAGCTCTGGTTCTCTTCCTCCCCCACCGCCCGCTGCATGGAGGGGTGCAGGATCACATCCACACCGGCCGCCTTGATCTGCGGGATCAGGAGGTACGACTCGGCGGCGGATTCGAGGATCAACCTGAAACCGAACTCCTGCTTGAGCCGCAGTGCGCTCTCGATGTCCTGCGCCCGGTCGGCGTGCACCAGCAGCGGGATCTTGCCGTCGAGAACATCCGCGAGCATCTCCATGTGAAGGCTGCGGTCCGGCGGGCTCGCGGCACCCTTGTCGTCGGCTTTGGAATCGGGCTTCACATCCGGCTTGGCTTCCGCGCCCTCGGGCTTGGCTTCCTTGGCCTTCGCCGCGCGGGCCTTCTTGTCGAGGAACTCCCGCGCCTTGAGAAGCTCCTCCCGCAACATCGCCACCTGCTTGCCACGCGTCCCGGGCGACTTCCCGCCCCCCTCGTTGGCCGAGGACCCCAGGGTCGCCGAGACCATCGCTGGCGACTTCACGAGAGCCTCCTCCACCGTGTTACCCGTCGTCTTGACGATGATCGTCTGCCCGCTGATCAGGCTCCCGGGCGCATGGCCCGTGTTCACCGTCGTCACCCCGAACTCGCGCACCCACTGCACGAGCTTCTCCATCGGGTTGTACGCATCCAGCGCCCTCAGCTCGGGCTGCACGGGCGAGGAATTCTCGATCTGGTCCGAATCGTGCTTGGAATTGAGGATCCCCGTGAGACCCATCGTCCCGCGCGGATCCACGAGCCCCGGCGTCACCACCTCGG
This sequence comes from Phycisphaerales bacterium, assembly GCA_044221545.1. Taxonomy (GTDB): domain Bacteria; phylum Planctomycetota; class Phycisphaerae; order Phycisphaerales; family UBA1924; genus JAEUJB01. Next base: position 101,912 of record JBGAOZ010000007.1, on the reverse strand, counting down.
CCTGGAGTATTTCGTACCCCGCCGGAATCTGCGTGCTGCTCGCAGGCCCGACCGACGCGATCTTCCCTCCGGTGATCACCACGACCCCGTCCTTGATCGCCCCCGCGCCCGCCATCGTGTAGATGGTCTTGGCCTTCACAGCGACCTGGGCGTGCGCGAGGGAGGCCGTCCCTGTGCACGCCATCAGCCAGCTCAACGCGAGCGACGCGAAGCGCCAGGAGCGGCCCTGGACAGACAGCAATCGCGTCAGAAACCTGTGCGCGTGTTCCATGTGGGCACCTATCCCGGTCGGTCGGATCACCTCTTGACGACGCCGTACGAGCCACCCGAAACCCAACTCTAGAGAGTTCATTGACCCGCCCCTCCGAAGCAGCAGAAATACGGCGCCTGATCCCGCCCCGCGCCGTAGCCGCCCACCTGATAGAGCCGGTCCTGCGGATCATCACGGCTGAACACGCGCTGGCCCTCGACCCACGTCTGTTCGACCTTGGTGTACACGCTAAGCGGATCTCCCGACAGCACGATGAAGTCCGCATCCTTGCCCGCCTCCAGCGAGCCGATGCGGTCCTGAAGGTCCAGCATCTCTGCGCCCGAGAGCGTCATCGCCCGCAGCGCCAGATCGCGCGACAACCCGCCGCGAACCCCCAGCGCCGCCATCCGCAGGAACAGCCTTGAATCGGTGATCCAGTCGTCGGTGTGGTACCCGAACCGCACGCCGGCCTTGGCCAGGACCGCCCCGGTCCCGTAGCTCACCTCGGACGCCTCGAGCTTGCCGCCGGGCGAGTCCACAACGATGACACTGCAGCCCAGCAGTCCGCCCTTCTTCTGGGCGGCGGCGATCTCGTCCGCAACCTTCCAAGCCTCACTGACGTGATGCAGCACGACGCGGAAGCCGAACTCATCCCGCAGCCGCAGCACCGTCATGATGTCATCGGCGCGGTGCGTGTGGTGGTGGACGATCTTGCGCCCCTCCATCGCATCCACCAGTGCCTCCAGGCCCAGATCGCGCGGGGGCATCTTCGATGCATCCACCTTGCCGTCGGCCCCGGTCGCCGCCTTGACCTTGGCCGCGTACTCCTGCGCCCGGATGAACTGCTCGCGCACCAGGAACGCAGACTTGCCACGCGTGCCCGGGAACGGCGCATTGCCGATCGAGTTGGTCCCGTTGGCCATCTTGATCCCGCCGGTGGGTTTGCCGTCGGCGTTCATGATGAACATCTGGTCGATCGTCCTGGGCACCTTGCCATCCGGCCGGCGCATCTTCAGGTACACCGTCTGCCCGCTAAGCAGGTGTCCCGACCCCGGCATCACGTTGGCCGTCGTGATCCCCCCCGCGACCACGCGGCGGTATCCAGAGTCCATCGGGTTGAGCGAGTCCAGCACCCGCACGCCCGGCTGGATCGGCCCCGAGCCGTCAGCGCCGCCCACGCCGCCGATATGGCTGTGCGTGTCGACGATCCCCGGCATGATCACCCTGCCCGTGACGTCGATCTTCTCCGCCCCTGACGGGATCGCCGTCGACCCCTCCGCCCCCACGGCCGTGATCTTCCCGTCCTGCACCACCAGCACCCCGCGATCGATCTGGTTCCCGGTGATCGGGATGATCCTCGCGCCCACGAACGCCCGGGGCTTGTCCTGCCCGCAGCACACGCTCGCCACCGCCGCCAGCGCCCCGACAACGAGGCCCCTCCGGAAAGTTCGCAGATTCATGGTGCGGAGGATAACGTCCGCCCGCGATTTACGCTCGAGCACCACCGGGGGCGGCCGGATTCCCGCCAGGCCTCACAGTTCGCCACCGCGTTTCAAGCCGGACGGTCCGATCAGGACTTCTTGCCCAGGACCAGCCCGATCACGGCGCCCAGCACCGTCAGCGCCGCGGCCCCTCCCACGAGGTACCACATGTTCGTCGACAGCGTTTCCATGAGCGGACCGCCCGTCGACCACAGACCCAGTGTCATCACAAACACCGCCAGCAGCGCCGATGCCGCCATACCGAACGCAAGACCGCCCACCAGGCCGGACCCCGCCCCGTCGTAGGCCTCGATCGCCACCGGCAACGCCACGGCCGATGCCGACACATCGGCATCCCCACCCGCCGACGGAGTCGATTCGAATAGCGCACCCTCATCGGCCGCGGGCGCATCGGCCTGCGTCTGGGCCGCCACCGTCTCTGAGCCGTACACATCATCCAGCAGGTTCGCCCCAAGCGATGTGTCGTCGGTCTCCTTGGTGATCTCCATCAGACCCGACCCCGAGCCGCTCGCGCCCGAATCGCTCGCAAAGCCCGCCGCCGGAACCGCCGGTGCCACACGCGTCACCGCCGAAGGATCCGCCTCCTCGGTCGCGTCCGCATCAAAGATGCTGATCCCCGTCTGCTCCTTGGTGTTCACCGGCTCGATCGGAATCCCGGTCGCCGAACCCGACGAAGCCAGGCTCAGAGGCTCCAGGTCCCCGCTGTCGGCCAGCGGAATGTGGTCTTCCTCGGCGTCTCCACCGGCCTTGAGGTCCACCTGCTCGCGCTTGAACATCAGCCGCTCGTTGGCACGGAATTCCTGCAACTCCCCACGCTCGGCCATCGACTTCACTTCGTCGGCCGACTTCCCGAGCTTCTCCGCGGCCTCTTCGAGCGTGTAGAACATCTTCGCCATGACAGAAATCTCCAGACCGGCGACCCCCCAGCCTGCCAGATCGCCGAATCCATTATACGGTGCGGGGCATGAACCTATCCGGTTCCCAGGGCGGCTTCAAGCCGGGGAGGTCCCTCCCCTCCATGCCGATTCCCACTTCCTGGGGCACCCTCCGACGCCCGATTCCGCCGTTTCCGCTCGAAATCGCGGCAATTCACCACCCGGAACTCCCCCCGGAGCTCGACGGCTTTTCCATCCTCCATCTGACAGATCTGCACTCCCGCCGGGGGCGCCCCGCAACCCCATTCGTCCGGGAACTTGCCAGCTCTCTCGCCTATTGCCCCGTTGACCTGGCCGTCTTCACGGGCGATGCGATGGACCACCCCGGCGATGAATCCGCCGCACTCACCGCCCTCGGATCTCTCCTGGCCTCCTGCCGCGCCCGTCACGGCGTGCTCGCCGTCTTCGGAAACCACGACTCATCCACGTTCCGCGCCGCCGCCTCACAGTTCCCGGGCATCCGCTGGCTCCGGAACCAGTCCCTCACCATCCCGGGACTGCCCCTGCGCATCCTCGGCCCGGAAGACCCCGCCGACCTGCTCGCCACGTGCCTCTGCTCGCCGGACCCCACACCCGCCCCAACCCCCCACCCAACCCCCCACGCATCCCCCCGCCCATCCCCTGCCCCGTTCACGATCGCGCTCTCCCACTACCCCACCGACATCTACCCCGCCGCAGAGTTCGGAATCCACCTCCTGCTCGCCGGGCACACCCACGGAGGCCAGCTCCGCCTCAGCCCCGACCTCGCGCCGCACACATCCACCGACCTGCCCGGCCGGCTCGCCTGCGGCATCCTGCGCCTCCGCTCGACGCTCTGCGCGGTCCCGCGCGGGCTCGGCCAGGCCGTCGTCGAGCTCCGTTTCAACTGCCCTCCCCAGGCCCCGACCTACATCCTCAAGCGCGGCCCCTTCTCGACGCCCACGTGCCCGAACCTCAGGCGCCTTGAAGCCTGGTAGCCACCCGCCGACGATCCCGAGCCTCTACGAGCGGTTCACCACGAACTCGTCCCGCATCTTCCGCGACTCGACGCCCGAGGATGACGGCGTGTACACCACCCGCAGCTTGATCTGCCCGTTCTTGGAGGGGTCCCCCAGCCAGTCTGGCACCTCGAGCTGGAGCCGGTACGCCCGCGTCACCGGATCGAACCAGTCCGCGTTCTTCTGAAGGTCCGTCAGGTCCGCGTCCCATTTGGCATCCTGGCGCTCCTGCCCCGGCTCGTTCGATGGCCGGTACAGCTGCACTTCCAGCGTCCCCAGCGCCTTGCACGTATCCCCCCATCGGTCCTTGAACTCGACAAAGCAGTTGATCCGCGGCGCCGTCGCCGCCTTCCCCTCGCTCTGCGATCCGGCCGCGACGTCCTCGGCCCGCTGCATGTGCGTCAACGGGTGGATCCGCATGCTCGCCGGATCAAACGGATGCGCCCCGTAAGGCACCCCCGCCGCCGTCGCGGTGCCGCCACTCGCGTGGATCGCTTCGCCAGGCGGCGCTGTCTCCCACCGGGACCGACCCGTCTTGCCCTTGTCCTGACTCTCGCACCCGCTGACCAAACAGCCGACCGCAAAGCCCACGACCCAGATCAGAGCATTCGGCCAGGCGCGAGCTGTCTCGCCGCCGGCCACGGTGTCAAGGAATCGTGCCATGAAGTGCGGGTGACAGGGGTCGAACCTGCAAAGCCTTGCGGCCACGGGAACCTAAATCCCGCGCGTCTTCCAGTTCCGCCACACCCGCAGATGTCCGGATTATTCACTCCCGGACCGCCATCGGCCCCTGCGTCGGGGCCCTCCCCCGCCACTATGATGAATCTCTCCCGAAGAACTCCGAACAATCCGATGTGAGGGATGGCTCCAAACCACGCCAAACCCCCAGCCCCCGCACGGGCCTCCGACCCCCACTGCCCGCAAGGATTCAACCATGTCAAGCAACTGTCTGGGTGCCTCGATTGCCCCGATCTTCCTCCGCGTGGTCCTCGGCCTCACCTTCCTCTGGGCCGGACTCACCAAGATCACCCTGAAGATGGACTTCACGGGCGAGGACGCCGCCCAGCTCGCCAAGTGGGGCATCGGCTCGGGCTCGGTCGCCATCGCTCCCACCCCTACCCCCACCCCTACCCCCGACGCTTCCAAGCCCGAGGCCCCAAAAGACACTCCCAAGGACGCACCCAAAGAAGCTCAGCCCAGCGCCGACAAGCCCGCCGAGTCCGCGACCACTCCTCCGCCGCAGACCATCAGCACGATGCCCGTCTACGGGATCGCCCTGATGCTCCACCACGCCGCGAACCCCGCCCCCAAGGCCGATGGCTCCCCCGGAATGGCCCTGGTCCCCGCCAAGGCCGCCGAAGGCCAGATCCCCGTCTACCTCGCCTGGGCCTGTGCCATCTCCGAACTGGCCGGCGGTGTACTCGTGCTCATCGGCTTCCTCGCCCGTCCCTTGGCGTTCCTGCTCGCGTTCAACATGAGCGTCGCCATGTGGCTGACCCAGTTCGGACCCGCGATCGCCTCCGGAAACACCAATTTCGGCTTCCTCCCCAAGTACGGCAGCTTCGATCCCGCCTGGCCCACTTTCTTCCTCCAGTTCGCACTCGGCGGCGCCGCCCTGGCCCTGGTGTTCACGGGCGCGGGCATGCTCTCGCTGGATCGCCTGTTCTTCCAGCGCCCCACCGTCATCGTCAAGCCGGCCCCCACGCCGGCCGCGACCTGACCCGATCCCGCCGAAGCACGGACGCATGAGGCTCGGATCACTCAACCTCCCGCGCATCGCACCGCCCCGCCTGGGACTGGTGATCTCGCTGGCCGTTTCCATCTGCATCCACCTGTCGGCCCTCGCCTGGCTCGGGCTCTCCGGTCGCGGCCCGATCTCCGCCGAAGCCATGAGCGACGGCCGCACCGAGACCGTTCTGACCTTCGCCGATCCGCCGCCCGAGCCTCCAGCCCCCGACCAGCAGCCGATCCCACCGCAAGCGGACCCCATCCCCGAACCCCAGCCCGTTCCCGAATTGACGTCCGAGCCCCCGCCCGCGGTCCCCATCCAGGCCGCGCCACCCGCCGCGCCCAGGAAACCGCCCCCTCCGCCTCCTCCTCCGCCGCGACCAGTTCCGGCGCCGATCCCCAAGAACACCGTGTTCGCCGGTGTACAGGCTCGCCGCGCCCAGCGCGTCGTGTACGTCGTCGATGCCTCCGGCCCCATGGCCTCGAGTCTCGCTTTCGTGAAGGGTGAGCTCGCCCGCTCCATCACCGGCCTCGATTCCGATCAGGCCTTCCAGGTGCTCTTCTTCCGCGAAGCCGCCGGACCGGCGACCCGCGCTTCGGACCCCGGATTCCTCGCGTTCCAGACCGCCGGCTCCTCTCCCCAGCTCATCTCGGCAACCAGCGACGCCAAGAAGCACTTTCAAGAATGGCTCTCAACCATCCGGCCCACCGGGCGATCCAACCCGCAGCCCGCCCTCGAGGAATCTCTCCGCCTCAGGCCCGATCTCATCTTCGTCCTCAGCCGCCGCATCAAGCGAACCAACCTCGCCGACGCCGCCGGCGAGGCCCGCCAGGTGCTCGCCGCGCTCGACCGGCTCAACCCGCCCGACGCCCTCTCCGGTCGCCGACCCGTCGTCATCAAGACCATCCAGTTCCTCGATGACGACCCCTCCGGAATGCTCCAGGCGATCGCCCAGACCCACGGCGACGGGCCCGATTCCTACAAGCTGCTCACGTTGAATGAACTCGCGGTCGCCAAGGACCGCTGAACCGCCAGCCCCCGCCCGCGCCCGCGAAATCTCTTGGCCCGGTGCCCGGTGCCTTCGACCCCTAGCACCCCTGCTCGAACGCCTGCGTGAACGCGTCGAAGTCCTCGAACTCCACCGACCCCGACTCATCAAAGTCCGCCCTCATCGTCCCCTGGATGAACGCCCGCACGAAGCAGTCGAAGTCTTCCAGGTCGACAAAGCCGCTCTGGTCAAAGTCCGCCGGGCACCCTTCCCGGATCCCGCCGGTCGCCACCACCGCGAACCCCTGCGTGGGACCCACGTTCACTTCCCGGCCCACGATCCGCACCGTCCACCGCCCCAACTCCGGCTCGGGGACCAGCACCTGCTCGACGTTGTTGATCGCATCGGCGTCCTTGCCCGCCTTGGAGACGCCGTCGGCGAACAGGTTGCCCGCGTACACCACTCCCGAGGGAGAAGTAACCTCAAGATCCAGGTCGTTCACCGGCGCAAACGCCGCCTGCAGCGCCGCGGGCGCATCGTGGAACACCATCGTCACGCGCAGCGGCTCCGATGCATCCTCCACGGACACCGTGAGGCGGAAGTCTTTGCCCGTCGCCAGCGCCCACGCATCGGTCCCGCGGATGTCGCGCACCACCGTGCGCCGCGTATCCCCCGGGAAGTACATCGCGTTGTCGGCCTGCAGACGACCCCACCCCTCGTAGTCATTCGGATACCCCGGCTCCCCCGGGAGATCCACCCCCGCGTTGAGGATGGTCGCCTTCAGCAGTGCGCCCGAAGGCTGGAACGCAAAGTCCTCGATGCCCACGCCCCGCGGGTAGTACCCGTTCGTGTAGTACTGCTGCATCAGCACCGCGCTCGCCCCCACCGCCGGCGCCGCCATCGACGTCCCGTCCAGCGCCCGCGTCGAGCACGACTGGCCCGAGGATGAGATGATCCCGCACCCCGGCGCGGCGATCTCCGGCTTGCGCCGCCCGTCGGTGGTCGGACCCCTGCCCGGCATGTCGTCCGGGTCCGTGCTGCTGTTGCACATCGAATCCTGCCCGCCCTCGTTCCCGCAGCTGGTCACCGCCAGGCAGTTCTTGGCGTTCTCCGGGTTCAGGATCGTGTCGCCGTTGCTCACCGCATACAGGATCAGGTTGTCGGGCTCCAGCCAGCACAGGTTGTCGATCGCCCGCGCCGCAAAGTCGTACTCCGTCGACGTCGGGCTCCCCCAGCTGTTGCTGTGCACGTTCGCGCCCTGGCTGTGGTGCAACGCGAACTTGTCGAACACGCTGTCCTCGGTCATGTCCGGCCAGGTGTTGAACACCATCCGCGCCAGGTACGCCACGCCCCTGGTCTCGGCGGTGTCGTCCCCCGCGTCACCCACCGCGATCCCCGCCACGTGCGTCCCGTGCAGGTCGTACTGCACCGTCTCGGAGTTGTACGCGTAGATCTTCCGGTGGTCCGGGTAGATCCCCGGCTCGGTGATCGGCACGTTCGGATCGGTGAACGCGCAGTGCTTCACCGACACCCACCCGTCGATGATCCCGATCAGCTGACCCTCCCCGTGAAGCCCGGCGTCGTACAGCGGGAACACGTCCTTCTCGTTGCGCTGCACGATCCAGCGCGACGAGTACGCCCGCGGCGCGTACTCGGGCTTCTCCTCGACCCAGCCGATCTCCGGGATCTCCGCAATCCGCCCGATCCCCGACACCGGCGCCAGCACCCCGATCACCCGATCCCCGCCCGACTGCTCGACGTTCAGCACCGTCACGCCCGCGATGCCCCCCAGGCGCGTCATCCCCGTTTCCAGGTCCGCGCCCGCGAACAGCACCGCGTTGATCGCCGCGTACCCGTGCGCCCGCAACTCCTCGCGCTGCTCGTCCTGCCAGGCGTGCGAACCGATGCCCCGCTGGACCTTCCACGCGCCCTGGAATTCACCGGCCCAGGTCACGAACCCCAATCTCAGAATCCCCTCCGGGCTCGCCGCCGACACGTCGGCGATCACCGCGTGCGTCGGCAGGTACTCCCCGACTTTCACCCCCGCCGCAGCCAAGGCCGACCGTCTCTGTTCCGTGACCGGCCCATCGAGCACGAGGATGTACCGGGCGCCCGCCCGGAACGAAGCGCCCGGGCGCAGCGCCGACCGCTCCATCGCCACCCGCAGGTCACCGCTCTTGAGGTTGATCACCCCCGGCTCGGCACGCACCGTGACGGTCCCCGCCCGCGCTGCGCAGCAACATCCCGCTGTCGCGACCAGCGCGTACGCCCAGCCGAGGCGCGATTGCCCATGCGTGCTCATTGGTCTTCCGCCAAGCCAGACCGACCGACCCGCGCAACCAGACCCACATCCGCCGCGCGCACCATTTCCGGGTTGATCTATCGACAGGTACGAGATCCCCGACGATCCCGTTGCACCAACAGGATCGAACCGCTGTGAAACTGCGCACGATACCAGGGGGCCCGATCGCTCAAGACCCAAACACCCGCCTATCAGCCTAGCCCGAGCACCCGCAGCCGCTCGCCGACAGCGTTGCCGTCAACTCCCGCGATCCGCACCGTCTTCTCGGAACGGGAATGCCCCGACACGATCTCGACCTGCCTGGGCTTGATGCCCAGTTCGCTCGCCAGCAACCGGCACACGGCCTGGTTGGCTTTCCCATCCTCGGGCGGCGCGCTCACGCGGACCTTCAGCCGCTCCCCGAGCATCCCGCAGATCTCATCCCGCTTGGCGCCGGGCACCACCTTGACCAGCACGGTCACCGCGCCCTCCGCCGCAGCTCGCTCTCGTCGGGCCATCGGGGCACTGTACGGCCGCGGCATCAGGGCAGGACCGACCGCATCGCCGTGTCCATCCGGGCCGCCAGAAACCGCGAGCCGTCGGCGTTGGGATGGATGCCGTCGGTGGTGTACTGCGCCGAATCGAACGCCGTCCCCCCCGCCAGCGCGTACAGGTTCAGGAACGAGACGTTCGCATTCTCCTGCGCCAGCTCGTACTCGGCCTCCGCCAGCAGCTCGTGGATCTGCGCCGAGTAGCCGGTCTTGTACTGTGACACCAGCAGCCAGCGCGGCGCCGGGAATCCCCGCGCCGCGATCACCGCGTTGTACCGGTCCATCACCTGCTTGAGATCCTGCTTGAACACCGTGCAGTGCCCGCCGAGCAGGTCGTTGGATTCCTGCGCCGTCTGGTTCTGGCCCAGCCACAGCATCAGGTGCGTGGGCGCCCCGATCGCCTCGAAGTACTCCCCCAGCGCCTTGTCCGTGTAGTGCCACACCATCGAGTGATCGACCGTGCGGTAGCCCCCCATCGAAATGAAGGACATCTGCACCCCGTCCTCTAGCGAGTTGCGGAACAGCACGCCCGGGGTCGCGATGCTCCACCACCACTGGCCCGGCACCCACGACGGGACGGGCGTGTTGTACATCTGCACCCGCGGCGAGCCCGGCGACGTGCCCAGGTCGATGTCGCGGTACACGATCCCCTCGGGCCTGCCGTTGCTCGTGTACCGGTAGGCCTGTCCCACCTTCGTGTTGCCGCGCATCCCCCGGATCATGAACTGCCGCAGCAGGTCCAGGTCCTGGTAGAGCAGCACCCGCGCCGTCACGTGGCCGGTCGAGAAGAAATCACCCGCCGGGAACTTCGCCGTCGCGCTCGAGAGCATCATGCAGTCGTGCACCAGGCTCCCGGGCGCCGGCCGGGCCCTGTACACCGTCTCCCTCGTCCGCACCGGCGCCACCGCAAACTGCCCGCCCGGGAGCGAGTTCCCCGGGCTGTACACGATGCTGAAGTCCCATGACTTGAGGTTCTGCCCGTTGAGGTACCCGATGTCCGACGCCCCGCTGTCGGCGTGCACCACCCAGCCGTTCCATTTCACCTGCAACGAATCCCGATACCCGGCGATCATCCGCCCGGTCGTGCTCGTCGCGTTGATCGAATCACCCACCACCGTCAGACGCTGGGATCCCACCGGCCGGTAGAGCCCCTCCGAAAACTCGGCCAGCCGGAAGTGGTCCGGAGGCGGGCTCCCCGCGCCGACCGACGCGATCCAGCCCAGACACCCCAGCCACACCAACGCCCGGCGAGCCGCCCTGCTCACGCAAGTCCCCTGCTCCACGTCCACCTCCTGGCTCCATGCCCGGACCGTCCTCCGGCCCATGAAAACATATACACGCAATAGCGCCCAACACCAAGCCTATTCCGATCCCAAAAGCCGATAACCGCCGCGCCCAGGCGCCCCCAAACCAACCGCGCGCAGGCTACCGGGCCGGGAAGCCCCGGACCTGGTAGATCGCCGCCGCCGCACGCTCGACCTGACGCCTCCCCAACACCGCGCCCCCGTACGCGGTGTTGAGCGGCTGGAGCCGCACCATCTCCCTCCCGCCCAGCCCCGGCTCAACGTACAGCCGCACAAAGACCGCTCCCGCCCGACCCCGGATCCACGCAAGGCAATCCCGACCGCTCTCCACTCCGCTCACCGGGCTGAACACCACCAGATCCCCGGGCGCATAGCAAGGCAGCATCGACTCGCCCTCGACTCTCACCGCAAACGCACGCCGGTCCTCCACGCCCGGCAGCACGATGCCGCCGGTGGCGCCACGCGACCCGGCATCGTGCGGCCACGGCGCCTCGAGCTCACGAACCGAATTGAAGATCGGGATCCGCACCTCCTCCGCGCCCTCGACCCGCATCGCCGCGCCGACCCCGCGCGCCGCCGCGAGCCGGTCGAGCTCGAGGAACCGTTCTCGAATCTCAGCCGGCGTGCGAACCCAGCACGCCGCCCACACCAACTCGCCCGCCGGGATCCCCAGCACCTGCTCGATCCGGAACCACACCGCCCGATCCCGCGGAAGCCGACGCCCGTTCTCGATCATCGAGAGGAACCCCTTGCCCACTCCCGCACTGCGCGCGAGGCTCTCGAGCGTGAGCCCCAGCTCTGCGCGTCGCCGGCGGATCATCCGGCCCGGCGCGGCGATGTCGCTTCCTGTGCGCACAAATCCGGTCATCGGCGCTGCCGATGGCGTCCTCCGACCGGTCATGGTTGGTCCGCTGGCCATCCCTCCCCCGTCTCGCGCGTGCGATGTCACTTCTTGTGCGCTGATTGTTGGACATCTCAAGCAAAATCCGGCGCGCCGATGCACAAGTCCTTGCTGCATGTTTCCGATCTGGTAAACCAGATTCAGTGTTCACTCAGCCGTGAACACACATCTGTGCAAAACACCCAGCAGCGCACACACAAATGAGGCAAGGGGGCCGGTCGCATGTTGTCCATTCCGGGCGAATCACCGCACACGCATCATCCCGCCGAGGCCGCCGCGCTCGAAGCGCTCGGCCCGGCACTCCCTTTCAAGGTGGAAATCCCACCGCCGCGCGAGGCGCACCCTGCGCCCGACCTGCGCAAGCGCCTGCGACGCGAGTTCACCGCCCGGCTGCTCGAGCGCGCCGTGTGGCTCCCCACGCCCGACCGCACCCTCATCGAGGCCGTGTACCGCGACCACAAGAAGGTCGCCGACATCGCCCGCCTGCTCGACGCCGACCCGAGGCTCCTGCGCCGGCGCGTCCGCAGCATCGCCCGCCGCGTGCTGTCGAACAAGTTCATGTTCGTCGTCGGTCGCCTCATCGACTCGAACCCCACCAGGCCCGCTCACGCACAAGAAGCCGACGACGAGCCCCGCAAGCCCGTGCGGCGATGGAGCCACGAGCGCCGAAGGGTCGCCGAGGAGTGCATCCTCAACGGCCGCTCGATCAGGGAGGCCGCGCGGGCCCTGCACCTATCCTTGTACGCCGTCCGCACGCACCGCCAGGCCGTTGATGTCATCTTCAGTTCCGAAGAGTCGCGGAGGAGCCTCTGATGCGCCGCGCACCACTCCACCCGGCCCCAGGCGCTTGGCCCCCGTCCGCCGCCGCGTGCCCGCTCCGGCTCGTGCGCACCTCACGAAGGCCGAGCCCCGACCTGCTCAAGGCGTGCGCCCGCTTCGGCATCGCCCTGCTGCACACGCCCCGCGCCCGTCACCCCGGCACGCCCGGGCACCGCGTGCCCTCGCACCTCCTGGCCAGTCTCCGCGCCGCGCGGCTCTGCGTGATCTGCGGGCCCAGCGGCGCGGGCAAGTCCACGCTCCTGCACGCACTCGGCTCGCTGCTGCGCGCCGGACGACTCCCCGTGATCACGCCCCGCCGGGCGCTCGATCGCTCGCGCCGCACCGTCCTGGACCTGCTCCCCGGCGCCATCCACTCCCGTCTCCTGCTGCTCTCCCGGTCGGGCCTCTCCGATGCGACCCTGCTCCCCCGCACACCCGCCGAGCTCTCCGAGGGCCAGCGCCACCGCTTCGCGCTGGCCGATGCGATCGGCCGGGCCCAGCGGGCCGGCGCGGCCTGGCTGCTGGTCGATGAGTTCGCCTCCACGCTCGATTCCATCACCGCCCGCGGGCTGTGCCGCACGATCGGCCGATGGGCACGCGATCCGCGCTCCGGGACCCGCATCGTGCTCGCCACCGCCCGCGAGGAACTGCTCGCCTCCCTCCGGCCCGACCTGATCATCCGCTGCACCCTCGACCGCTCGCTCCATTGGAGCCTCTCGCCCGCGCCGTCACACTCGTCAAAGGGGAACCCACGTGCACACCGCGCCGACAATGCCGCCGATCTCCCTCGCGCCTCCGCCACGCGATGCGTGGGACCGCGCCGAGCACCTGCTCGCCGAGCCCGGGACGTTCGATGACTACCGAAGCCTCGCCGCGTTCCACTACCGTGCCGCGGCGCCGGCGACCATCGACCGGGTCCTGCGCCTCGTGGATCTCTCCGACGCCGGCGGCCCCGTGCTCGCCGGGGTGCTTGTCGTCTCCTTCCCCGCGCTCTACGGGGTCTGCCGCCGGCTCGCCTGGCCGCACCGCTTCCGCGGCCGCACCGACTACCGGGACGCCCCTCATCTCAACCGCCTGCTGCGCACGATCTCGCGCGTCATCGTCGACCCGCGATACCGCGGCATGGGCGCGGCCAGCCGCCTGGTCCGGACCTACCTCTCCGATCCCGCCACCCCGCTGACGGAGGCAATCTCCGCGATGGGGAGGTTCTGCCCCTTCTTCTCCGCCGCGGGAATGACACCGCACGAACTGCCCCGCTCTCTCCACGATCGCCGGCTCGCCCGCCTGCTGCGCCTCCGCCGCATCCCTCCCTGGCAACTGCTTGACCTTGCCCAGGCCGCCAGGTGTGCTGCCGATCCGCAGCTGCGAGAAGCGCTGCTCGCCTGGGCCAGGCGCGGCGGCGGGGGCGCTCGCCGGCAACGCCCGCACGAACCCATCGCGCTGGCGCAGCTCGCCGGCGCTGCGCTCACCGCCCGCCCGGTCATGTACAGCCACGGCAAATAGAGATCACCACCATCCTCCGCCCGCACCGCCGGGGCCACCCACTGCCACTCGTCCGGCGACGCGGGCAACCGACCACTCTCAAGGGGGTTTGCACGATGAAGAAGTCCACCCGCCCTCCCAACGCCGCCCGCCGCCGGATCTCCGTCCCTCACCCGTCGGGCCTGCGCCGGCCCACCACGCGCGATGAACTGGGAACATTCGTCCGGGAGCACCTGGACCTGCGCCTGCCCGACCAGGGCATGATCGAGGGCCACAGCAGCGCCCTGGACTACCTCGCGCACACGTTCTTCGAGGGTCGCCCGCCCGATCCGCGGTCGGACAGCGCCGCGCACAGCGCCCGTTCACGAGCCCGAGCAGGACGGGACTTCCCGCTCCCGGTCATCGATCCCGCCCCGGTCGTGGACTGCATCGTCTGGGCCAACCGCGGCGGCGGCAAGACGCTCCTGGGCGCCGTCGCGACCCTGCTGGACATGGTCTTCAAGGACGGCATCCAGATCCGCATCCTCGGCGGCTCGCTCGAGCAGTCCCAGCGCATGCACGAGCACCTCCGGCACTTCCTCGGCCTCGAACCGTTCGCCGATCTCGTCCAGGGCCGCATGACCGACCGCCGCATCCGGCTCACCAACCGCAGCAGCGTCGAGCTGCTCAGCCAGTCGCAGACCAGCATCAGGGGCACGCGCGTCCAGAAGCTCAGGTGCGATGAGGTCGAGCTCTTCGACCGCGATGTCTGGGAGGCCGCGCAGCTCGTGACGCGGTCGCGACAGTGCGGGGACACGCTGGTCCACGGCGCGGTCGAGTGCCTCAGCACGATGCACGTGCCCCGCGGCATCATGCACGGCCTGCTCCTCCAGGCCGCCGAGGGCAAGCGCCGGCTCTTCAAGTGGGGGGTCGCCGACGTGCTGGAGCACTGCGAACCGTTCCGCGCCTGCGAGACCTGCACCCTCTTGCCCGAGTGCCAGGGCCGGGCCAAACTGCGGCCCCCCCACCGCGCCGGCCACATCTCGATCTCCGATGCGATCGGCATGAAGGCCCGCGTCGGCGCGCAGACCTGGGAGTCGGAGATGCTCTGCCTGCGTCCCAGCACCTCGGACGTCGTGCTCCCCGAGTTCCAGCCGCGCGTGCACGTCGTCGACGACACGCCCCAGCACCCCAAGCTCACCTGGGTCGGCGGCATGGACTTTGGCATGCGCGCCCCCGCGGTCGTCCTCTGGGCGTGCCTGGACCCCGGGGGGACGCTCTGGGTCTGCCACGAGCGCAGCGTCGCGGGCGTCGTCCTCGACGAGCACATCGAGGCGATCCTCGACCCCCAGCGCCCCGTCCTCGAGTGGCTCGCCGTCGATCCCTCCGGCCGGTCGCGCAACGACCAGAGCGGCCTGAGCAACATCGACGTCATGACCAGGCGCGGGATCAACGTCCGCTGGCAGGAGTCCCGGATCGCCGACGGCATCCGGATCCTCCGCGCCCGCCTGCGCCCCGCCGACGGCACCGGCCCGCGCCTGTTCATCCACAGCCGCTGCGCGAACCTGATCGAGTCGCTCGAACGCTACTGCTACTCCGCCCTGGACCCCGACTCGGAAGTTCCCGAGAAGGGCAAGGGCTTCGACCACGCCGTCGACGCCCTGCGGTACCTGGTCACCAAGCTCGACCGGCCCTTCTCCTCACGCCTGGGGACCTACGCATGACCCAATACCCACGGACATACAAACTTGCCGCCTCAGGCTGGTGCGCAGCGCCCGCTCCCGGTACGCTGTGGTGGCATGAACGCCGACATGCCCGGGGATGTTCGTCCGGCCCGCACGCTCGCGGGCGCGCTCTGGGCGCTGGTGGGGCTGGTCGCCTGCTCGTGCGCCTCGGCCGGACCGCTGGAGATCGTCCACCGCGGGTTTGTCAACCTGCCGGCGACCACCACCGACCAGAACCACCAGTCGTTCACGATCGCCGGCCTCAGCGGCATCTCGATGGTCCCCGGCGCCGGCGGGCACCCCGAGTTCCTCGCCGTGATGGACAACTCCAACAAGCTCATCCGCCTGCGCCTGATGTTCGCGGCCGATGGATCGCTCACGGGCACCGAACTGCTCGGGGGCATCTCCCTGGCCCAGGCGCACGACAACGAAGGCGTGTTCGCCAGCGATGCGGCCCGCAACACCGTGTTCCTCAGCGACGAGGACACGCCGGCGATCCGGGAGTACAGCCTCGCCGACGGCTCGCTCCTCCGGACGCTGACCACGCCCGCGGTGTTCGCGGCGCGGCGGGCCAATTTCGGGTTCGAGTCGCTCACGGGCTCGTGGCTGGATTCCTCCCCGGGTTCCATCCGCGGAACGCTCTGGACCGCCAACGAGGAAGCCCTGACCGTCGACGGCTCTCTCTCCACCGCGTCGGCCGGGTCGGTGGTCCGGCTGCTGCGGTATTCGGTGGTGGACCAGACGGCCACGCCCGGGCCGCAGTACGCGTACGTCACCGAGCCGATGCACGGCGCGGCGATCTCGGGCTCAAGATCGGGCCTGAGCGAGATGGTGCAACTCCCCGACGGCCGCGTCCTGACCCTGGAGCGCTCGTTTGCGTTCTCGGCTCAGGGCTTCTTCCGGACTCGGATCTTCGCGATCGATTTCACGGGCGCGACCGATGTGTCGTCGCTCCCGGGGCTGATCGGCCAGTCGTACACGCCGATCTCGGCGGCCAACGGCCGCAAGACGCTGCTGTGGTCCGGGGACCTCACGAACGTCGAGGGCCTGGCCCTGGGCCCGCGGCTCGCTTCGGGCAACTGGTCGCTCGTGGGGATCGTGGACGATGGGGACCCCATCAGCGTCAACCGTCTGGTCGCGTTCGAGCTCAAGGGCGTCGGCAATGTCCCCGTCCGGAACTGGCCCCGATGATCCGTAGACCGGATAACCCCGCCCGGAACGCCCAGGGGGCTTCCAGAGGCCCCCGCGGCCTCCGGAATCGTTCGGAATGCGCAAAGGGCACGAAGCTCACAGGTCTTGGGCCGATGAGCCGATGCTTGTATGCTGAACACGCGGCGGACCCAACCCGGCGATGGATCGCCGGCCCGCCCCACAAGGAGCCGACGGCCCGCGAAAGCGGTCCGAGCCGGCTCCGATTCCTCGGTCGCTTCCAGGAAGGGAGAGCCTCGGAACATGACGACGTTCAGGACCCCCCGCCCCACCGTCCCCGGCGCCCCCACCCCGAGCGGCCGGAGAGCGGAACCAGGAGCGGGAAGCGTGTCGGCCACGGCCGACCGGGAGTACTCGGCTTTGACAAGTGCACACCCCAGCGCGGGCCCAAGCCCGGCGGATCAGGCGGGATTGGCGGCGGCCCGGAACTCGGAGATCGGCACGAAGGTCTTCGTGATCGACACCAACGTCCTGCTCCACAACCCCAACGCCCTGTTCGTCTTCAAGGAGCACGACGTCGTCATCCCGTACACGGTGATCGAAGAGCTCGACAAGATGAAGCGCAAGGATGACGACCTGGGCCGCAACGCCCGGGAGTGCATCCGCCACCTCGACCGCCTGCGGAACCTCGGACGGCTGATCGACGGCGTGGACTGGGGCAAGGCCTCGCCGTTCGTGGGCGCGGCCGCGGCACTGGGGCCCGACGGACGGACCGGCACGATCCGCATCGACATCAACGACTACCCCAGGCCGCCGGCGATCAAGGCCGACACGCCCGACAACCACATCATCTCGGTCGCGTGGGACCTCCACCAGAAGGGCAAGCCCGCGGTCTTCGTCTCCAAGGACCTCTCGGCGCGGATCAAGAGCGACTCGCTGGGGATCCGGACCGAGGACTTCGAGAACCAGAAGGTCGACGCCGACCAGCTGTACACCGGCTACATCACGCTCAACGTCGAGAGCCAGGTGATCGACGACCTCTACCACGACCGCCTGCTGGCCCTCTCCAAGCTCGAGCCCTACCTGACCTCGTCGATCGACGGGGACATGTACAAGCGCTCGGTGCACCCCAACCAGTACGTCGTGCTCAAGGACGCCCAGGACGACAACCACACCGGCCTGGGCCGCCGCCTCAGCGACACCGACCACATCATCCCCGTCTCCGGCCCGCGCAAGCCCGTCTCCGGGATCATGGCGCGTAACGTCCAGCAGACCATGGCCATGGACCTGCTGCTCGACGACGATGTCAAGCTCATCACGCTGCTGGGCTCGGCCGGCACCGGCAAGACCCTGCTGGCGATCGCCGCGGGCATGACCAAGGTCTTCAACGAGGAACGCTACGAGAAGCTGCTGGTCGCCCGGCCCATCATGCCCATGGGCCGCGACATCGGCTACCTCCCCGGCAGCAAGGACGAGAAGCTCGAGGCCTGGATGCAGCCGATCTTCGACAACCTCAGCTACCTGCTCAGCACCCGCGCCGCCCACACCTCCGAACGCAACGAACGCGCCGCAGCCGCCGAGAGCCACACCTCCGAGCAGCGGATCGCCAAGCTCATGGCCGACGGCAAGCTCGTCCTGGAACCCCTCACCTACATCCGCGGCCGCTCCATCCCCCACCAGTTCATGATCGTCGATGAGGCCCAGAACCTCACGCCCCACGAGGTCAAGACGATCGCCAGCCGCGTCGGCGAGGGCACCAAGCTCATCCTCACCGGCGACATCGGCCAGATCGACAACCCCTACCTCGACCAGTCCTCCAACGGCCTGTCGTACGCGATCGAGAAGATGAAGGGCGTCCGGCTCTTCGGGCACGTCACGCTCGCCAAGAGCGAGCGGAGCGAGCTGGCGAGCCTGGCGGCGAGCAAGCTCTAGACGCAGGCCGGGTCACCCGATGCGCTCCATCCCGCCCAACCGCTGGTCCCGGGCGCTGGCCCTGTACGCCTGCTCCGCGCTGGCGGTGGCGCTGTGCGCAGACCCGCTCGACGCGGCGCTCAAGAGCAACGGCGTGAAGGGACCGTGGGCGATCGTCGTGATCGTCAACCTCGTGTACCCGCTCTCGATCGTGCTCGGCGCCGCGTGGTTCCCGCGCAAACGTCTGATCCCGCCCGGGGCGGTGCTCGCGATGATCTTCTTCACGCTGGGCCGCATGTTCGTGCGCGACTGGCGCTTCTGGAACTGGTCGGCGGCGACGTTCGCAACGGTCCTCAGCCCCTCGGTGGTCGCGGGGACCACGGTCGCGGCGCTCGTCGCGGTCGCCGTGTGCGCCGGGCTGGCCCCCTGGCGGCGCATCGGCCTGGACGACCCGCACCTGCGCTGCACGGCGTGCGGGTACCTCAGGCACGGGCTGCGGGCGGCCACGTGCCCGGAGTGCGGCGCAGCGCTGCGGTAGCGCACCGCTCGCCCGATCGCGTGCGCAGGATTTCCTTGCCTCGGTCCGGCGGCCGGAGGTACACTGGCTCGGAACATAGCGGTGCTGGATCGCGGTCCCGGATCCGTGAACTTCTGATCACGCTCCGTCGGGATCACACCGGAGAACGCCCTTGAGACCCGCCCTGGCGATCCTCGTGCTTGCCACCGCCCCGGGGCTCGCGACGGGCCAGACGGTGCGCCTGGTCGCCGATCTGGCTCCGGGCGGGGGTTCTTCCAACCCGCGCGAGCTTGCGCCGCTGCCCAACGGGGTCGTGTTCGTCGCCGAAGACGGCCAGCACACCAACCTGTACTTCAGCGACGGGACCGCGGGGGGCACGATCGTGCTGCTCGCGAACCTCTCCTCGGACCCGCCCGTGCACCAGCTCACCGCCTCGGGAGGGCGGGTGTACTTCGTCGAGACGAAATTCCAGTACCGCCAGGACCTGTGGGTCACCGACGGCACGGCCGCGGGGACCACGATCCCGCGGCCGCTCACCGACCAGTGGGGATCCTACTTCATGGGACCGCTGTTTGCCTTCCAGGGCGGTGTAGTCTTCAGCCCCTATTTCGGGCCCTACGGCGCGACGGTGTGGTTCTCCGACGGAACCAACAGCGGCACGCACGGCCTGGTATCCACGGGGAACGACAGCCAGTTCCCGCACGATTTCTGCGAGCACCGGGGCGCGGCGTATTTCGGCATGCGCACCGACACCTACGTCGGCGATGAGCTCTGCCGCGCCACCACCGCGGGCGGGTCGCTGTTCCGGGACGGCGATTTCAACGGGCCCGGCGTCGCGCCGTCGGGCCTGGCCTCCGCCGGCGAGTTCCTCTACTTCGCGGCGCGGGGGCCGAAGGTCGGGCGGGAGATCTGGCGGTCCGACGGCACGCCGGAGGGGACGATCCCGTTCATCGATGTCGAGCCCGGGAGCGAATCCAGCGATCCGCGCGAGCTGGTGGGCATCGGCCCGCGGCTGTGGTTCGCGGCGTACCGGGCGTCGATCGGCCTGACGTTCTTTGTCTCCGACGGCACGCCGGAGGGCACGCACGCGGTGCCGGCGAGCGACGGGCCCCTTCTGGCAGACTTCCCGGCGCGGCTCCGCGGCCGCGTGTACCGCCTCGAGCAGCAGGGCGATGCGCTCAATTCGGTGTGGGTGAGCGATGGCACGCTGCCGGGCACTTCCCGCATGATCGGGAGCGCGAATATCGCCGGGTTTTCCGCCCGCGGCCTGATCACGGCCGGGGGTCGGCTGATCATCTCGGCGGACACTCCATCGCGCGGCGGGGAGCTCTGGATCTCCGACGGCACCGCGGGCGGCACAACGCCCGGTCCCGAGATCTCTGCGGGGGGCGGGGATGCGGCTCCCGATCACATGGTCGCCGTGGGCCGCCGCGTGTTCCTGGCGGCCAACCGCCCCGATGCAGGGCGCGAGCTGTTCGTGCTGGACCTGTGCCCCGCGGACTTCAACCACGACGGCGTGCTCGATTCCAGGGATCGCGATGGATTCCAGGCGGCGTTCGATGCGGGGGCCGACGCGGCGGACTTCGACGGGTCCGGGTTCGTGGACACGGAGGACTTCGACGGGTTCATCAAGTCGTTCGAGAAGGGGTGCTAGGGCGCGCCGCTGGGGCGGTACGGGAATGACCCGATGAGAAGGACCGGGAGAACCTGGATCGGGGCGGGCGCGTGGATGGCCTGCTGCGCCGGCGCTTCGGCACGCCAGGTGTCGTTCGAGTTCCTGCAGGCGCCGTGGCAGCAGTTCGGCAGCACCTACAACTGGGTGAGTTCGGACGGGACGGCGGCGGTGGGCACGACGGACAGTTCGATCACGCGCTGGACCGCCGCGGGCGGGTACGAGGACCGCGGCCCGGGCACGGGCGTGTTCGGCGCGGACTTCTCGACGGTCGTGCTGGGCAGGGCCGAGAGCAGCTACCCGGCGATCTTCCTGGTCTCGCAAACCGGGGAGGTCACCAACATCGGCAGCGGCACGGGGTGCGCTGCGTTCGGACTCTCGAGCGACGGCGGCTGCGTGCTCTACACCTACGACGTCACGGGGGGCGAGGGCTTCTACTTCCTGGAAGCCTGGGGCGACTGCCCGGTCACCGGCGGCACGGGCATCTACGCGATCTCGGACGATGCCAAGACCTACACGGGGTACTTCCGGGTCGACTACGGCCAGGGGAGTTTCTACTACGGGCCGGGCGTGTACGCAACCGACGGGGGCTGGGCGATCGGGTGGGGTGGGTGGGGCCTGACGGCGACGGCGATCTCACGCGACGGCCGCATCGTCGCCGGGATCCGCACCTCCGCGCAGACATCGCTGCGGCAGTACTACACGCTGACCGACCTGCTCGGCTGGCGGGCGTACGCGTTCGAGCCGTACGCCGACTTTGACGTGACGCCGCTGGATGTCTCGAGCGACGGCCAGATGATGCGCCTCTTCCTGCGCCGGAGCTACAGCGAGAAGCGTTGGGCGCTGTGGTCCCGGACGCGCGGGCTGCGCGAGATCAACGCGCTGGTGCGGCCGCTGGGGATCATCCCCGGGGAATGGTGGATCTCGGAGCTGGCGGACATGACCTCCGACGGGCTCACGTTCGTGGGCACGGCCCGGCTGGGCAGCACCACGACGCGGTGCGGGTTCCGCATGACGCTGCCGCGCCCCTGCGCGGCGGACATGGACTGGGACTGGGCGGTCGGGGACCACGACATGGAGCTGTTCGTGGAGCGGTACCTGGCCGCCGACGAGAAGGCCGACATCGACGGCAACGGCGTGGTTGATACCGATGACTTCGATGCGTTCGTGCGGGCGTTCGAGGGAGGATGCTAAGAGCGCAGGCGCCCGGGAGGATCGGAATCACGATCGATCACTCGTCCCCGAAGCTGGAGCCCACGCCGCGGGCGGCGGCGATCAGGGGGTCGGTGGTCTCCACGAGGCGCTGCTTGCCGGCGCACTGGGTGAGGCCGATGTCGGTGAGCTTGCCGCCCTGCATGGCGACCATGCGGTGGCGCTTGCCCTCCAGGAGGATCTTGATCGCGTGGTGCCCGAACTGGGTGGCGAGCACGCGGTCGGCGGGGGCGGGGGTTCCGCCGCGCTGAATGTGGCCGAGGACGACGTAGCGGCACTCCAGGCCGCTGCGCTTCTCGACCTCATCCGAGAGGTACTTGCCGATGCCGCCCAGGCGGATGGGATCGGGCGAGGTCGGGTCGACGCGGGCGACGACCTTCTCGCCGCCGACGGGCTTGGCGCCCTCGGAGACGCAGACGATGCTGTAGCGGGCGCCGTGCTCGCTGCGGCCCTTGGCGGCCGCGCAGACGGCATCGATGGTGAAGGGGATCTCGGGCAGGAGGATGATGTCCGAGCCGGAGGCGACCCCCGAGTGCAGGGCGATCCAGCCGGCGTTGCGGCCCATGACCTCGACGAAGAGCACGCGGTGGTGGCTCGCCGCGGTGGAGTGGACCTTGTCGAGCGCCTCGGTCGCGGTGGCGACGGCGGTGGCGAATCCGAAGGTGATGTCGGTGCCCATGAGGTCGTTGTCGATGGTCTTGGGGACGCCGACGATGTGCAGGTCGATGTTCTGCTGCTTGGCCTTCTCCCAGACCTGGTGGGCGACGGTCATGCTGCCATCACCGCCGATGACGATCAGGGCATCGATCTCGCGGTCCTGGATGCAGCGCAGGCAACGGTCGGTGACATCGCTGAAGATGGGCGAGCCGTCGGCGTTGGCGCCGGTGGCAAAGCGCGTGGGGTTGCTCTTATTGCTCGAACCGAGGATGGTGCCGCCGACGGTGAGGATGTTGGAGACATCCTTGCGCCAGAGCGTGCGGCAGCGGTCTTCGATCAGGCCGAGGAAGCCGTCCTCGATGCCCACGACCTGGAGGCCGGCGACCATGGCCTCCTTGGCGACCGAGCGGATGACGGCGTTGAGGCCGGGGCAATCGCCGCCGGCGGTAAGGACTCCGATGCGCTTGAGGATCGACATGTCCGGATGGTACGGCACAACCCGGAGGGGGCGGACGGTCAGCCCGCGCTCCCGGAACGGGGCCTGAGCAGGTGAACGACGAATACGCCGACGAACCCGCAGAGCCAGCCGATGAGGAATTCAAGCTCCGCCGTGCCGGCCACGAGCCCGACGTAGAGGCCCTGGTTCCAGTGCACTGGGCGCAGGCTTGAGAGCAGGACGGCGAGCCATCCGGTCAGGATCGGGACCACCACGGTTCCCCGTGGCGGGCGGCTCATCAGCAGCAGGATCGTCCAGACGATGAAGGTGTGGATGAGCAGGAGGGGGACGAAGGGGAAGTGACTCCAACCCGCCACATCGAGCCATGTCCGGCGCCAGAGGCCCGAGAGCGGGCGGCCCTCCGGGAGGTAGGCGATCGCAGAAGCGAGGATTGAGACCGGCCAGAAGCACAGGAACCCGGCGAGCAGGATCGTCGCTCCGGACCTAAGGAGCAGACGGCGATCGCGGGCCTGCCGCTGGGTGAAGCGATCGAACTCCCGCATCGCCTGGGAATCCGAGTAGATCAACCCGCACTCCGGGCACGGGGCGAGATCTTCCAGCCCGGCGCGGTCGTAGCCGCAGGCCCGGCAGATCCCGGGCTTGTGCGCAGCTCGCGGCGTCCGGAATCCGGCGTGATGCAGGATCATCATCAGCCCGATGAAGGCGGGCACATCTAAGTAGAGTTCGAGTCCCTCGGAGCTAATGAAATGGAAGATCACGCTCGGCTCCGTGGACCGATCGGGCTACCCCCGCGGTGATGGCCGCTGGTCTTACCGCGGGAATGGTTCGTGAGTTCGCGCCGCGTGCGGCCGGTCCAGACCAGGGCCAAGCTGACGACGGTGGAATTGGCGGCGATCCCTTCGGCGGCGGTTGCGAGAATGAACCCGGCGGGGGAGGCAAAGGCACAATGCGCCCCTGGCCGCCTGCGAGCCGCTCGGGGCCTGTCGCGTCACCCGCACCAGAATCGGCCACGGGCGAAGCATAACCGGTCTCTGAGGCGGTTCCTGAACAGGCCGGAGGCGGGAAGTCCCTGAGAACAACGAGAGGGCCCGGTTTGGCAACGGTTGGCCCGCTCCGGCCAAGGCTGTTTCAGAGCCTGGCGGCAGGAGGTGGAGAAGACAGGCGGGGACGCCTGTGCCACGATACCGGGAAGGCCCGGGAACAGACTCTCAGGAATTCGGGGGGCGGCACAACTGGGAACCCCAACCGACCGATAACATTCAGCGGATGCCCCAGCCAGGCGAGAATGGTCCGTTCGAGGCAGATCCTGCCGCCGCGACGCCTCCGAGATCGGGGGCGGGTGGGGCTGGCGGTGGTGGCTCGTCCGCGCGGGCGAAGCAGACGGCGGCGGAGATGGGGGTCGATCCGTCGCTGTACCTGCACCCGCAGACGCTGGCGCGGCTGGGGAGCTTTGAGCTTCGGGCCAAGATGATCGTCGAGGGGATTTCCAGCGGGTGGCACCGCTCGCCGTTCCAGGGTTTCAGCGTCGAGTTTGCGCAGCACCGGGCGTACGTGCCGGGGGATGACATCCGGCGGCTGGACTGGAAGGTGTACGCCAAGACCGACCGGCTGCAGATCAAGCAGACGCACCAGGAGACGACGCTCGACCTGATCGTGATGGTGGATTCGTCGGGGTCGATGAACTACGGGAGCCGGACGTTCGAGGATGCCTCGGGCGAGGGGCGCAAGACGAGCCTGGACGGGCGGACGAACTGGACGAAGTACGACCACGCGACGGCGGTGGCGGCGGCGCTCTCGTACATCACGCTGCACCAGGGTGACCGGGCGGGGCTGATCGTGTACGCCGATGAGGTGCGGGCGAGTGTTCGGCGATCCAGCAGCCAGGGGACGTGGCGGCAGATCGTGGGGGCGCTGTCGATGCACCCGTTGAACCCGGCGAACCGGTCCCGGGGGACCGCGCTGGCGCGGGCGGTGGACCAGGCGCTGGCGGCGGTATCGAACCGGTGCCTGATCGTGCTGGTGAGCGACTTCTTCATGGAGACCGAGGAGCTCGAGGATGCGGTGGCGCGGCTGCGGCACCGGCGGCACGATGTGATCGCCTTCCAGGTGCTGGACCGGGCGGAGCTGGAGTTTGACTTTGCCGAGCCGGCGCCGTTCGAGGGGCTGGAGGCCGAGGGGAGGATCAAGCTCGATCCGCGGGCGATCCGCGAGTCGTACCTGGAGCTGATCCGGGAGCACGTGTCGAAGGTGGAGAAGACGTTCCGGGGAGCGGGGTACGACTACCAGCTGCTGTCGACGCACGACTGGCTGGGGCCGCCGATGGCCTCGTTCGTGGCGCGGCGCAACGCGATCCTCAAGCGGAGCAAGTACGCGTGAGCATGTTCGTGTCCGCGCTTGGGGTCACGTTCCTGTCGCCGACGCTGGCGATCGCGGGGGCGGCGTGCATCGCGGTTCCGATCATCATTCACCTGCTGACGCGGCAGCGGCGCAGACCGATCCCGTGGGCGGCGATGAAGTTCCTGCTGGAGGCGTACAAGAAGCACCGGCGGCGGCTGACGCTCGAGCAGCTGCTCCTGCTGGCGTGCCGGTGCCTGGTGGTGCTGCTGGTGGGCCTGGCGCTGGGCCGGCCGATCCTGGGGGACCTGATCGCCTCGCGCGGGCCGGTGCACCTGTACCTCCTGATCGACAACTCGCTGCTGTCGCAGGCGCGCGAGGACTCGGGGCCGGCCGATGCGCGCAGCGCGGGACGGCTGGCGCTGGACCGGTTCAAGGAACAGGCCAAGGAGCTGTTGACGCAGCTGGACGCTTCGCACGGGGACCGGGCGGGGATCATCCCGCTGGCCGGGCCGGCCGAGCCGGCGATCTTCCCGCCGTCGACCGACCTGGGCGCGGTGGGGCGGGTGCTGGATGACCTGACGGGGAGCGAGTCTCGTCCGGACCTGGCCGGTGCGCTGGCGCGGCTGCGGGCGGAGCTGTCGGCGCCCGGCGGGGGCGGCGCGGCGGGGAGCGAGGCGCCGGCGCGGACGGTGCTGGCGATCCTGAGCGATTTCCGGGCCGGCGGCATGGACCTCTCGCAGGCGCTGCCGACGCTGGGGAGCGGTGGGGTCCGGATCCTGTCGCTGGCGCCCGCGCAGGGCGGTATCGACAACACGGCGATCTCGGGGATCGAGCCGCTCCGGCCGGTGCTGATGGGCGGGGGCGCGGGCACTGCGGCGGACTCGATCAACCCGGGCGGGAACCAGGTGCGGGTGTCGCTCCGGCGGTTCGGGCCGGGCGTTTCGCGGTCCGCAACGACGCCGGTGCATCTGGCCCTGTGCGACGTCAAGAGCCTTGGCACGGCCTCGGGCGCGGGGGCCCGGGCGGTGGTGCAGTGGCTGCCGGGACAGGAGACGGCGACCGCGACCCTGCAGGTGCAGCCGCCGGAAACCGACGAGACGGCGGCGATGGCGCTGGTGGCGCGGATCGACGCCGACGCGGTGGCGGCGGACGATGTGATGGTCCGACCGATCGAATCGCGCCGCGTGGTGCGGATCGCGGTGGTCGAGTCGCTGCGGATTTCGGCGTCGGGCCAGTCGACGATCGATGAGTTCACCCCCGGGGACTGGGTGCGCCTGGTGCTCGAGCCCGAGGGGGGGACGGGCCCGTCGCTGACATCGGCGCCGCCCTCGGGGCTGGTGCCGACCACGATCGACCCGGCGTCGGTGGGGCGATCGGGGCTGAGCGGGTTTGATGCGGCGATCGTGCTGGCGCCGGACGAACTCACATCCGACGGGTGGCGCCGGCTGGCGGAGTTCTCGGCGACGGGCGGTCTGCTGGTGGTGGCGCCGCCGGCGGGCGCCACCGTGCACGTGTGGGGTGATGCGTTCTGCAAGGCGATGGGTCTGGAGTGGTCGATCGGGCGCGAGGCGACGGCGTTCCCGGCCCCGATCGGTATTTCTCCCGAGGCGCCGGGCGGGACGGGCAATCCGCTGCTGGGGCTGCTGTCGACGGAACTGCCGGCGCTGGCCAAGCCGGTGAGCGTGTTCAAGGCGATCGCGATCTCGGGCCCGGCCGGCTCGCTGGTGCCGATCCTGAACCTGAGCAACGGCTCGCCGCTGATCGCGGCGGCGCCGGCGGAGGCCGGGGACGCGTCCGCGTCGCCGGGGAGCGGGGCGGCGGGGGCGGGGCAACGCGGGACGACCATCCTGCTGGCGACGGCGATCGATCTGTCGTGGACGGACCTCCCGACCAAGCCGTTGATGCTGCCGCTGGTGCAGGAGATGGTGCGTCTGGGGGTGGGCCGGTCGATCCAGTCGTTCGATGCGATCGCGGGCCAGTCGCCTAAGTACCCGGCGGGGACCGAGGAACTGCTGCCGGCCGACGGGCGGGCGGAACGGTCGGGCAGGCTGGCGGGCGGTCCGGCGGGGCGGTCGGCCGCGGCGCGCAGCGCGGGGGTGTGGAAGGCCGTGGGCAGGCGCGGGGCCACGCTGTCGCTCGCGGCGATCAACGCGGATACGGCGGCCTCGAACACGGCGAGCACGGCGGGGCCGCAGATCGCCGCGTGGCTGGGTCCGGTGTGCGGCCCGGATCGCCTGGCGATCCTGGATGCGGCGGGCGGCGCGGGCGGGACGGTCGCCGACGAGGCGCGGGGCTCGGTGCACGCCGGGTCGGAGGATCGTGAGCCGATCAGCATGCCCCTGCTGGCGGCGGCGCTGGGGCTGGCGCTGCTGGAGGTGTTCATGGCCCGCCAGTTCAGCCACGCGGGGCGCGAGGCGGCCGGCGGGGGGATCGCGCAGGGGAGGGGCCGCGCGTGAGCGAACTTTGGGCACGACTCTTCGGCGGCGGGGCGCTGCGGCCCGGGCAGGCGGGGGTGCGGTTCGAGTTTGCGCTGGCGATCCCCGCGTGGGCGTGGGCCTTGATCGTGCTGGGGTGCCTGGGGGCGGCGCTGTGGTGCTACTGGCACATCACGGGTTCGCGTGCCTGGCGGGCGGTGCTGGCGGCGCTGCGAACGGCAGCGCTGCTGCTGCTGGCGGTGCTGCTGGCCGGCCCGCGGCTGGTGCGTCAGCCGGAGCGCACGGAGCGGGACTGGGTGGTGTTCCTGGCGGACCGGTCGGGTTCGATGGGCGTGGCGGATGCGGACCCCGCGGGGTCGGGCAAGACGCGCGAGCAGCAGTTGCGGGAATCGCTCACGGGTGCGCGGGCGTCGCTCGAACACTTGAGCGCCGACCGGTCGACGCTGTGGATGGGGTTTGACGCCGGGGCGTTCGATCTGACGGCGCCCCGCGACGGGGCCGTTCCGTGGGATGCGCCCACGGGCCGGAGAACGGAGATGAGCCGCCCGCTGGAGCAGGCGTTGCAGCGGGTCGCCGCGCGGCCGGTGAGCGGGATCGTGGTCTTCTCCGACGGGCGGTTTGCCTCCCCCACCGCCCGGACGGTGATCCAGCGGCTGCAGGCCGAGCAGATCCCGGTGTTCGTGGTTCCGCTGGGCAGTTCGCGGGCGGTGCCGGATCTGGCGGTCGAGCGTGTGGATGCGCCCTCGCGGGCGTTTGTGGAGGACATCGTGCCGGTGAACGTCCGCATCTCGCGCAGCGGCGCGGGGGCGGCGGGGCAGCGGCTGGGCGGCCGGGTCAGCCTGGTGGAGACGTCGACGGGCGTGGTGCTCGACGAGCGGAAGCTCGAGGACCTTGATCCCTCGCAGATCGGCGCGGATGGGTCGATCGACCTTGCCCTGGCGGCCAAGCCCACGGCGCCGGGCAAGCTGTCCTGGACGGTGCGCATCGAGCCCGATGCCCCGGACCTGACGCTGGACAACAACGCCCGCGCGTTCACGGTCGACCTGACGGAGCGGCCGATCCGCGTGGTGTACTTCGATGGGTACCCGCGCTGGGAGTACCGGTACATGCGGGGGCTGCTGATCCGGGAGCGTTCGATCCGGTCCTCGACGCTGCTGGTCTCGGCCAGCCGCAAGTACCTGCAGGAAGGGAGCGAGCCGCTGGTGTCGATCCCCACGTCCGCGGGGGACTGGGGGAGCATCGACGTGGTGGTGATGGGCGATGTGCGCGCGGAGCTGTTCTCGGCGGAGCAGCTGGAGAATCTCAAGAACCACATCGCGCGCGGGGGGGCCGGGCTGCTGTGGATCGGGGGCGCCTCGGCGACCCCGGCGACCTGGCGGGGCACGCCGCTGGCGGACCTGCTGCCGTTCTCGGTCGCCCGGGGGCAGGGGCAGGACCCGGTCCGCGCGGTGGCCGATCCTGTGGTGCTGCAGCCGACGCCGGCGGCGGCGCGGCTGGGGCTGTTCAGGCTGGGCGAATCGGGACGGGCGCAGTGGCCCGACTGGCTGTCGGACCCATCGACGGGGTGGTCGAGGCTGTGGTGGAGCCAGAAGATCGAGCCCGACCGGATCAAGCCGACCGCCGAGACCCTGGCGATGCTCAAGCCCCAGGGCGCGGAGAGCGTGGGGTGGCCGGCGGTGCTGACGATGCGGTACGGCTCGGGTCGCATCGTGTACGTGGCGACCGATGAGACGTGGCGCTGGCGATTCGGGCGGGGCGAGGCCCTGTACGAGCGGTTCTGGCTGCCGATCGTCCGGTTGCTGGCGAGGGAGAGCCTGGCGGCGGCGGGAAAGCCGGCGCTGCTGGAGGTTGCTCCGGAGCGCGCGGTGGTGGATCAGCCGGTGCGGGTCTCGCTGAGGCTGGTGGACGATTCGCTCGCCGACCGGCTGCCGCAGCGGCTGACGGTGAAGATCACGCGGGCCGCGGCGGGCTCGGGCGAGGCCGGGAGCAACGCGGGGGGGGACCAGGCCTCCTCGGAGATCACGCTGCTGCCCGAATCCGCGCCGGCGGGCGCCCGGCCGTCGTCGTTCTCGACGACGTGGACACCGCCGGATGCGGGGGCGTACGAACTCTCGGCGACCGATGCGGCGCTGGCCGGGGTCGGCGCGCAGGAGGCGCACCCTTGGGCGCAGGTGGAGGTCATCACGCCCGACGACGAGCACCGGACGCCGCAGGCCGATCACGCGGCGCTGGCCGAACTGGCCAGGCAGACCGGGGGCCAGGTGATCGCGCCCGAGCAGCTCTCGATGCTGGAGGAGAAGCTCCCCAACCGGCAGGTGCGCGTGCTGGGAACTCCGGAGATCGACCCGCTGTGGGATCGCCCGGGCGTGCTGGTGATCTTCATGCTGCTGGTGTCGCTCGAGTGGCTGGGGCGCAAGTGGCTCCGCCTGGCGTAGGGCCGCGGCGCTTCAACCGTAGAGGCCGGAGAAGTCGCGCCAGAACGTGGCGTACGTCTTGGCGACGCAGCGCGGGTCCTTGATGAACACGCGCGGCCGGCGGAGTCCGATGAGGGCCAGCGACATCGCCATGCGGTGGTCGTCGTAGGTCTCGAGCTCGACGGGCGGGCAGGTCGGGGAGCAGTCGATCCCTCCCTCGGGCGGCGTGAGCGAGAGGGCGCCGTCGTCGCCGGAGACGGGGGTGACGATCGTCACGCCGAGCTTGCCCAGTTCGTTCTGGAGGGCGGCGATCCGGTCGGTCTCCTTGACGCGGAGGGTGCGCAGGCCCTTGAGCACGGTGGTGCCGCGGGCGAAGCAGGCGACGGCGGCGAGCGTCATCGCGGTGTCGGGCATGTCGGCCAGGTCGGCCATGATGGGGGTGAGGTGGGCCGGCCCGCGGACCTGGATCCACGGGTCGTCGCCGGCGGCCTTGGTGACGGTGGCGCCCATCGCGGCGAGCTGGTCGGGGAAGTCCGAATCTCCCTGGAGCGAGTCGTCGCCGAGGCCCACGACGCGGGCGCGGGCGCCCGGGATCATCGCGGCGGCGCCCCAGAAATACGTGGCGCTGCTGGCATCGGGCTCGATGCTCAGGTCGAAGGCGGGCAGGCCCGGGCCGATCGCGGCCGGATCGGAGCTGCCGCCGACGCGGACGACGCGGCTGTCGGCCGAGCTGCGCACCTGGGCGCCGAGGCGCTGGAGGAGGCCCAGGGTCATGGCGATGTAGGACTCGCTGGTGATTTGGCCGGTGAGGCGGATCGTGATGCCGGCGGGGAGCCAGGGGCCGATGAGGGCCAGCGCGGAGATGAACTGACTGGACTGGGTGGTGGGGAACGAGAGGCTGGTCTTGAGCGTCCGCAGGTCGGCCGGGGGAGCGACGCGCATGGGAGGGAAGCCGTCGGCGAGCAGGTAGTCGACGCCGGCGCCCATACGGGCGAGGGCCTGTCCGAGCTCTCCGATGGGGCGCTGGCGCATGCGGTCGTTGCCGTCGATGGTGACGGGCGACGGGGAGAGCAGGGCGGCGGCGGCAAGGAAGCGTGTCGCGGTGCCGGCGTTGTTGAGGTTGAGCGTGAGGCCGGCGGCGGGGGCCTTCCACCGGCCACCGACGCCGTCGACGAGCAGGTCGCCCTCGGGGGTCGTGCGGGCGGGGGCGCCGAGCTGGGCAAGAGCCGCGAGCATGCGCTGGGCATCGTCGGCCTCGAGCAGGGGCCTGCGCAGGCGCGAGGTGCCGCTGGCCAGGCCCGCGAGCAGGAGGGCCCGGTTGGTGAGGCTCTTGCTGCCGGGCGGGCGGATGTGGACGTCAAAGCCCCGGGCCTCGGGCCGGTGGGCGCGCGGGAGCGAAGACAGCGTGGGAATCTCCAGCGCCGCGGGCAGCTCGCTCACGGGTTTGGCAAACATCTCGATCCCGCCCAACTGGGTCCCTCCGCGCACGGTGGGTGAGTGCGATTGCGACCGGGTGGCACGAAAGTCCGGGCGATCGGGGCCCGGGGGGGAGTTCACGTCGCGCGCTGGCCATCGCGGACCAGGACCGCGACCACGTCTTCGACGGGAACGACGTAGAGCCGATTATCACCCTCGAAGTCCACGGGGATGGCGTGCTTGGGGTTGAAAAGGACGCGGTCGTACTGGCCGAGGGGATAATCCGAATCGCGCTGGACCTGGGCGGAGATGGCGATGATCCGGCCGGTGAGGGTGGGGATCTCGATCTTGTCAGGCAGGTGGATGCCGCTCTTGGTCTGCTTCTTGTCCTCGTCCTTGCGGATGAGCACCCGCTTGCCGATGGGCTCGACGGTCTCGAGGACTTTCGAGACCCCCTCGGAGGCCTTGCGGGCAGGCTCTCTGCGCGACTCGTTCATGGTCATGCGGCAAGTGTACGCCCGGCCGAACCCGGCCCGGCCGCGCCGGGAGATTCACATCATTCGGTGCCGTAGAGTCGATCCCCGGCGTCGCCCAGTCCCGGCACGATGTACCCGCGCTCGTTGAGGGCCCTGTCGACGGCGGCGGCGTAGATCGTCATGTTGGGGTTCTCCCTGGACAGCCGAGCGATGCCCTCGGGCGCGGCGACCAGGCACAGCATGCGGAGGTCGTGCGCCCCGGCCTCGCGCAGGAGCCGGATCGCCTGCACCGCCGAGCCCCCCGTCGCGAGCATCGGGTCGACCAGGAGCACGGGCCCGGCGTCGATGTCCCTGGGCAGCCGCTTGAGGTACACGACCGGTTCGAGGGTGCGCTCGTCCCGGGCGAGCCCCAGGTGGCCGACGCGGGCCTCGGGCATGACTTCCAGGACCCCCTCGGCCATGCCCAGGCCGGCGCGGAGCACGGGGACAACCGTGACCTTGGCGCCCAGGCGCGTGCCCTGCGTGCGCTCGATCGGCGTGTCCACGTCGACGGGCACGACCGGGAGCGTGCGGGTGGCCTCGTAGACCATCAGGCCGGCGATCTGGTACAGCAGCGCCCTGAACGGGCGGTGGCTGGTCGACCTGTCCCTCAGGTAGGTCAGCTTGTGCTGGATGAGGGGGTGGTCGAAGACGATGACGTTGGGGAATTCGCGCGGGGCCGCCATGCGCACAGCGTACCGCGGAACGATCGCCGCGCACAACGCCCGCCGGGACGCGGCGAACGTACGCGGCCCGCGGGGGCGTATGCTTGAGCCTCGTGCAGCTCTTTCACGACGCAAGGAGACTCAGATGAACAAGTACGCGATTCCCGCCGCGTTGCTCGCCGCGATCATCGCGGTGGGCTGCGAGGAAAAGAAGCCGGCCACGCCCGCGGCCCCGGCGCCGCCGGCCGGCGGCACCAGGTCGACGACCGATGCGCTCAAGGACGCCGCCGACAAGGGCGCCCAGGCCGTGACCGACACCGCCAAGCAGGCGACCGAGACGGCCAAGGAGGCGGCCGCGGCGATCAGCGACAAGGCCAAGGAGGCGATGTCGAACTACCTGGGCGGGCTGGGGGATGCCGGTGGCGTGATGGAGAAGATCAAGAGCGCCATCGACGTACCCGGCGCGATGGGGTCATTGTCCGAAGCGGCCAAGAAGGTGACCTCCAACTCGGCGTTGCTTGGTGCGCTCCCGGATGCCGAGAAGACGGCGGTCAAGGACGCCAACAAAGACCAGCTCGGATCCCTGACCTCGAAGTTCAAGGAGCAGATGGACAGGATCATGAAGGATCCGACGCTGGGCAAGGCGCTGGGCGATTCGCTCAAGAGCTTCAAGCTCTTTGAGTGATGGGCGGATGACGGGGCGACCGGACTTCTCACGCCCGGCCCGTGTCGGGCGTTTTTCTTTTACAGGTCTGATCCCGGTCGGGTCGCCACCTTGGGCCCGCTTCGGGCAGCGCCCGGCGGCTCACGACAGGATCCGCCCTCCGAGAGCGTGGCCACCAGCAGGGCGAGCAGCTGGCACCGCTCCACCAGGCTCGCGATCTCGATCCACTCCTGCGGCGTGTGCAGGCCGCCGCCGCGCACGCCCAGCGTATCGATCACCGGGAGGCCCTCGTCCTGGAGGATGTTCCCGTCGCAGACGCCTCCGGTGCTGCCGAAGGGCAGGGATTGTCCGAGGCTCTCGGCGGCCTCGCGGGCGGCGCCGGCGAGCTTCATGACCGCATCGCTGGCGGGCTTGGCGGGGCGGTTGAAGCTCGTGAACACGCGGACCGAGGGCACCTCCGAGGGCGCGGTCTCGAGAGATTCGACCTGCTCCTGGAGTTCCCGCGCCTGCGCGGAGTCCTTGAATCGCACGTTGCCCCACGCCTTGGCCAGATCGGGGACCACGTTGGTTGCCGCCCCACCCTGGAGCGGTCCAACGCTCAGGATCTTGCCACGGGCGGGCTCGGGCAGCTGCGCCAGACGCAGCAGGACCGCGGCGAGCCGGTTGACCGCGGACACCCCACTGGCAAAGTCCCGTCCCACGTGGGCGGACCGGCCCCGGACCTCGACCATGAACTGACCGCTGCCGGGGCGCTGGATCGCCAGGGAGCCGTCGGGAAGAGCCGGTTCGAACACCAGGCCCAGGTCGTGCTCTCTGGCCACGGTCCGCAGCGCGGGTTCGGACCAGTACGAGCCCGTCTCCTCGTCGCTGTTGAGGATGAAGGACCATGAGGCGTCGATACCGCATTCATCAAGAGCCTCGAGCGCGGCGACGGCGATCACCAGCCCGCCCTTCATGTCGACGCACCCCGGCCCGGTCGCCGTCTTGCCATCGGTGGCAATCGAGAGCTCCCGGAAGGGACCGCGGGGGTCGTGCACGGTGTCGAGGTGGCCCGAGAGGAGGATGCGAGGCCGGCCGGAGTCTGGGCGCAGCCTGCGGCATACCGCGGCCGGCGGAGGCACCGTCGGCCGGTCAGCCTCCGGGTCGGCGCCCGGGCCACCGTGCAGCCATCCGGGGCGTGGGCCGGCAGGGACCAGTTCGATGGCGGCGCCCAAGCGACCCAGACGCTCGGTGAGCAGGCCGCGGGTTTCATCCAGGCCGCTCGCGTTGTTCAATCCGGTGGGGATGCCGACGTGCCGCCGCAGATCGGCGAGCAGGTCGGAGGCACGGGCGGCGATGCACGCGGCCAGACGCTGGTGGCCCGCGGGAAGTGACATGTTGAACTCCGAAGGGACTGAAGCTCGCGGCTTGCCCGCGGAGCGGGGCTTAGGGCAGGCCTCTGAGCTGGGCCCATTCGGCGATCCACCGCGTGGCCTTGGTGTCGGGTTGAGGCTGCTGGGACGTGGAAATGGCCCGCGGATTCTGGTGCGGGGGGCTCGCCGGAGAGGCGGGAGATTCCTGCGACTGGGGCGGCGAGGAGGAATCCGAGTCTGGACCGATCTGGTCGGGCGAGGGCGGTGTTGGAGATTCGGCCGGTGGCCGGGATTCGCCGGTCGGATGACTCTGAGGCTGCGCGGAACGGTCGGGCGCGGTACGCGCGGGCGCCTGCGCTTCGGGACTCGTTGCCGGCGCGCTCGAAGGCGGCGTGGCCGAGCGATCTGACCCCTCGGTTCCCGCCGCGGTGCTCCAGGGTGTGGCGGGAAGCTGCGGCTTGCCGAAGAGGATGCCGGAGGTCCAGAGCACGGCGGCGATCAGGACAACGATCAGGAGGCCGGAAACCGCGAGCAACGCGCGGCTGGTCCCCAGTTGACCTTCGAGGCGCTCCATGCGCCGGAGCAGCGCGCGGTATTCGCCGGTCTCTTCGTCGGCGCTGCGGGCGCCGGCCTCCACTACCGGATTCGCGGCCGGCCTGGCGGTCGACGGCTGGGTCTCTCCCCGGCGGGTCGCCTGCGTATGGCCGTGGCGGGCAACGCGGGCAACTTCTTCGGGGCTGGCCTGTCCGGGCAGCAGGTGAACGGGACCCAGCCCGAGGAACTGGCGGTCGAGGTCGGGGGAGAAATCAGCGCCGCACGAGGGGCACGACACCGCGCCGGGCTCGACGGATTTCAGGCAGTTGTGGCACTTGCCCATGAGGTTGGCGACCGAGGGAGCGCGGGATGCGAGCATCCAGTACTGGCGGGTGGTCGGGCCGCGAAGGACCGTTTCGGCGGTGATCCTGCCGCGGCGGACCATGTCGCGGATGATGTCGTACGAGCAGCCGGGGCGGAACGGGTTCTGGGGGTCGTGGATAAACCACGGGCCCATGGTGTTCTGCGTGGCCTGCCGCGAGAGCGGGTCGAGCAGGCCGCGGCACTGCTCGCAGCGGGCGCCCAGGAGGGTCGCGCGACCGCAGTACGGGCACAATACCCGCACCTTGCGGTTGGGCACGCTGCCGGTGGCTTCCGCGGCTGGGAGTTCCGAGACCATGTCGCTGCCAGCGGCTGCATGCTCGCCGGACTCGTCCTTGGAATCGGTGCTGATCGGGTCACTCATGGGGGGACTCCCGTCGCTGTAGGGCGCGTGCCGCCTGGTGGGGGCCGTGGGGTCGCATGATCGCCGCGCGGGCGGTCGGGGGCCGGGCTCGGCCCATTCCTGTCGGTCCTCTGCAGCGACCGGCATGGACTGGCCAAGATCGCTCGCCGGCGGTCGGGTGCGGGCACCCTCATTACCGCAGGGGCAGCTCGACCGACTATCGTACCGACCCATGCGAACCCTTGCTGCAGGATCTGCGCTGTCGAGCCGGCCGGGGACGGCTCTGGGGAGCGTTGCCGCTCTTTTGCTGAGTTTCTCGTCCGGATGCGGGTCCGACGGCCCACGGACCGGGGACGCCGCTACCCACCAGGCCATGCAGGGAGTGGTGCAGGCCGAAACCCAGGTCAAGGACGCTCCGCCCGGGGTCCGGGCGGCGGATTCGCGCCCGGCGGCGGTGGTGCAGGGCCGGCCGATCCCCTGGTCGGATGTGGTGCCGCTGCTCTCGGAGGCGGCGGGCGCGGCGATCATCGAGGAACTGGCGATCGACTCGATGGCGTCCCGCGAGCTCCAGTCGCGGGGCCTGAGCATCCACCAGGCCGATGTGGATGCCGAAGAAGCGCTGCTGACGGGGGCGGTGGCGCGCACGGGCGCGACGGCGGCCCAGACCGCCGAACTGCTGATGCAGATGCGCAGGTCGCGGGGGCTGGGCCCGGAGCGTTACCGCGCGCTGCTCAACCGCAACGCGATCCTGCGCGCGCTGGTGCGGGATGAGTGCGAGCCGACCGACGAGCAGGTGTCGCAGGGCTTGGATGTGCGGTACGGGCCGCGCTACGTCTGCCGGATCATCGTGACCGGGTCGCAGCAGGAGGCCTCGGGGTTGCATTCGCGGCTCAGCGCCGTTCCCGAAGATGCCCGCACGGCCGCCTTTGCCGCGGAGGCCTTCCGGACTTCGGTCGATCCCTCGAAGGAACGCGGTGGGCTGCTCGAACCGATCAGCCCCAGCGATGCGTCGTACGCCGGCGGCGTGCGGCGAGCGGCGGCGGCGCTGGAGAAGGGCAAGCTCAGCCCCATCATCGCGCTGGACAACGGGTACGCGATCCTGCTGGGTGAAGAGGTGATCGCGGCGCAGCCGGCGCCGCCCGACGCGTCCCGGCGCGTGCGGGCGGAGATCCGCACGCGACTCGAGCGTGGCGCGATGGACCAACTGGCCCGCCGGCTGCTGATGAGCGCTCCTCCCACGCTGTTCGACCCGTCGCTGCACTGGTCGTGGGAGAATCGGCGGTAGTGCCATGGACGGTCCTTCCCACAATCCCGCCGTGCTCCCGCCGGGACTGCCCGTCCCGAGCGACGATGGCGCGGCCGCGCACCTGACGGGCGCTGCGCTCCCGGACCTTGCGCTGGAATCGACCGCGGGTCACGCGGTCGGGCTGTCGGACCCCTCTGCGATCGGGGCTCGCGCGGTGCTGTTCCTCTACCCGCGCACCGGGGTGCCCGGCCAGCCGCCCTCGCCGGGCTTTGCCGGCGAACCGTGGGATTCGATCCCCGGGGCGCGAGGGTGCACGCCGCAGAGCTGCGGCTTCCGCGATCTGCACGGGCGGTTCGCCGACCTGGGCGTTCGGGTCTGGGGAGTGAGCACCAACTCGCCCGAGCACCAGGCGGAGTTCAAGGCCCGCAACCATGTTCCGTTCGACTTCCTGAGCGATCGGGGGCTGAGGCTGGTCGGCTCGATGCGGTTGCCGACGTTCGAGTTTCCGGTCGAGAGCGGGGGGCCGACGACGCTGATGCGGCGCATGGCGTGGTACGTCACGGCGGGCGCGGACGGGAACATGGTGATCCGGAGGGTGTGGTACCCCGTGTTCCCGGCCGACACCAACGCGGCGATCGTCCTTGCGTGGCTGAGCGAGAACTCCCGGGCCCGCCGGGACCACCCCTAGACTTCGCGGATTCTCAATCTGTCGGGGGCGCTTGTGCTCAGGATTCTCGCGATTGTCACTCTGCTGCTGGTCGCGGCCGCGGCGGGCCTGGGGCTGCTGTCCAGCTACGAACCGGGCGTGGCGATCTGGTGGCGGATCGGGTACGCGGTCGCGGGGGCCTGGTGTCTATTCGGCGCGGTGCGGCTGGGCACCCGCGCCCGGAGGGTGTCATGACCGATCGTCTGGAAGTCCTCAAGACGTTCAAGCTGTACATCGACGGCAAGTTCCCGCGCAGCGAGTCGGGCCGGACCATGCCGATCCCCGGGCGCGACGGCTCGACGATGGCCCACGTCTGTCGAGCCTCGCGCAAGGACCTGCGCGAGGCGGTCGAGGCGGCCCGGAGAGCGCAGCCCGGGTGGCAGAACGCGACGGCGTACCTGCGGGGCCAGATCCTGTACCGGATCGCCGAGATGATCGAGGGGAAGCGCGCGGAGTTCGTCGAGCTGATCGGGAGCGTGCCGCCGGCGACCTCCGGGGCCAGGGCGGCTCGCCGGGCGCCCGCTCGCGGGGAGCAGGACCGCGAGGTGACGGCCGCGATCGATCGGCTGGTGTGCTACGCGGGCTGGGCGGATAAGTACTCGCAGGTCCTGGGGTGCAACAACCCGGTCGCCGGTCCGCACTACAACTTCACGGTTCCCGAGCCGACCGGCGTGGTGGCGGTGATCTGCCCGGACGGTCCGGCGCTGCTGGCGCTCGTGTCGCTGGCCGCGCCCGCGTTGTGCGCCGGCAACACGGTGGTGGTGCTGTCGAGTGAGTCCAACCCGCTCCCCGCGGCGGTGCTTGCCGAGGCGTGCGCCACGGGGGACGTGCCGGGGGGCGTGGTAAACGTCCTTACCGGGCAGCGTGCCGAGCTGATCCCGTTCATCGCCGAGCACCGGGACATCGATGCGATCCACGCGGCGGGCGGAGCCGGGGGAGTGAGCCCGGAGCAGGCGACCATGCTGCGGGAGGGCGCGGCGGAGAACGTCAAGCGTGTGACCGTGCGCGAGGGGGTGGACTGGCTGGACGCGGCCGCGTGCCAGAGCCCCTGGTGGATCGAGCCGCTGGTCGAGATGAAGACCGTGTGGCACCCGGCGTCGGCGTGATGCGGCGCATCGACGCAGTCCGCTCCTCAGCCGCCGGTGGTCGCGACCACCCGCTCGACGTCGGCATCCGAGAGCAGCGTCAATGATCGGATATCGTCCTCGATCAGCAGCGCCGGGCATCCGCCGACAGAGTCACGGGCCCGCGTGATGATGGGGCCGGCCGGGGCGCCGACATGAACGGGGGCGCCGATCTTCCATGTCGCCGCGTCGCCGATCAGCGTGAGCGGCTTGCCGGGCGATCGGCGGTAATAGACGGCCGTCTGCGTTCCGTTCCACGCGGGCGAGTTGGAATCGCGGTTGACAATGACCAGGTCTCCCTTGGAACCCTGGAGCAGGTACGTCCGGCGTGGCGTGTTGACCAGGCAACCCGGCGCACCCGCACGGGTGGGACCCGCCGCCCTGTCTGGTTCGATCGGGCTCCTGCTCCAGAGAATCACGAACACTCCGGCGGCGAGCGCTGCGGCCACGCAGAGTGACCAGCACGCGACGATGGCCGTCCTCTTGGACCGGCCGACCAAGGGCTCGGCGCCCCAGCCGCACTCAGGGCACATCGCACTGTGCAGGCCGTAGCCGCAGTTCGGGCAGGCGGCCTGTCTCGATGCCGGCTCCAAACGGCTCGCGTCGAGCCAGCCGATGATTGGCCAGACGACCGCCGTCGCAAGACCGAGCGCCACGAGAACCGGGACCGGGATCCCCAGGAACCACGCGGGGTCGACCGATGCGCCCGAGTGGTCGAACGTGATCCAGCCGACGCATACCGGGAGCACGCACGCCTGCAGCACAAAGCCTATCAGCAGCGGACCGAGGCCCGCGGGCGGTGAGACCCCGGCCGAGTACACCGAGCTCATGCCCACGCCGGGTCTGAGCCAGTGGGCGCTGGCGCCGGATCGAAACCCGACGGTCACGCCTGTGAACACGAGCAGCGACAATGCCAGCACGAGGCCGAAGGCCAGCGGTGTCCGGATCGCGGTGATGTGGAGGGGGCCGATGGACTCAGCCGCCGCGACGCGATCACGCATCTCTTCCACGGAGCCAGCGCCCCATCGTCGGTCGGGGGACTCCGGGAGCACCTGTCTCTCGAGCACCGCGAGGATGTTCACGAGGTACAGGTCCCGGGAAGTTTGGGGTCCGGTGCCCGCGACCTCACCTGTCCTGATCACCCAGCGGCACGCGGAATACCCCAGCGAGTTGGAAGTGACCAAGCACGCCAGGGTGCTCACCACCGAGAGGAACGCCCAGATCAACCACCGCATGATGTTCTCTCCGGGGCGAGCGAACGGACGACCTCCGAACGGTGCAGCGCACGCTGCGTTGGCGGCGACGCGGTTGCGGCGTTTGACCAGCTTAGTAGAAATACTCGGTCGTGCAGCTCAATCCTGCGCCGGCGGGCGGGTTGGGGGCGGGCGAAGGGCAGATCGGAATGGTGCACGTTTCTTTCATCGGCACCGGAGGGGTGCCGGGTGTGGGGCATGCCGCCTGTCCGTAGGTGGTACACGCGCAGCCGATCGTGTTTTGTACGCATATGTAGGGACTCCACCAGCCCGGGATGGCCGGCTTGATCGGGACAACAGGAGCGGTCGACCCTGGCGGGTACCACGGCGCGGGACTGATTCCGGGAGGGGCGGGCCTGGGTGTGTAACCCGGAGGGGCGGTGGGCTTCCAGCTCTTGGAAACCACCTGGCCGCACCCCTGATCGTCGACAATGGACCATCCGGAATTGGCATACTCCGGGTGGCCGCTGAGCAGGCCCGAAGGATCGAGCGCCGACTCTGGCGCGAAGGGGCCGTCCACTGCTCCGTTGGTGGCGTCAACGAGCACGAAGCCGCCGGCAAAGGTAACGACCACCGCCGGGAGAGACCCGTACGCGCCGAACAGCACGTGGATCTGGTATGAGGAGATCTGTTCCGGGCTCGCGTTTCCCGCCTGGTTGATCTGGG
Source organism: Phycisphaerales bacterium (assembly GCA_044221545.1). GTDB lineage: Bacteria > Planctomycetota > Phycisphaerae > Phycisphaerales > UBA1924 > JAEUJB01. The sequence continues at coordinate 60,864 of JBGAOZ010000007.1, read as the reverse complement.
CGATCACCGCATCGGCGATCGTCGGTTCTCCCGTGAGCGGCTTGCTCGATTCGCGCGACGGATCGGCGCGGGCCGTAAGAGCAGCGCAGTCCGAGGCGGTCTGCAGGATCCACCGCATCATCCGCGCATCCACTTCCACGGGTTCGGAGATCGCACGCGTGGCGACCACCTGGGCGGGCGGGAGTCCGTAGGAGATGAGCGAGCCACCCTCGACGCCCAACTCGACCGGACCCTGTGCCTCGCCGACGGCCATCAGGTGAGAGACCGTCGCATCGATGTCCCCCAGATCGGTGACTATGCGCCCGTGACGCAGGTACTCGGCGAGCAGCGCGGCCGCGGCCGTGCCCGGGGTCCGAAGATCATCCTCCGCCATGCAGTTGGGATCGGAATTTCCCGTCACGGCTCGACCGGCCGCGCGGACGGCTCCGGCCAGCGGCGAGAAGAGCGGGGAGTTCATCGTCGGATCAGAGAACAGGAAGCTCGCGGAAGCGATGGAGACGGTCCCGTCCTGGACGCGGGACACGTACAACCGCGACCAAGCTGCGATCTCGGCCCTCGCGGCATCTGAGAATTCTCCGTAACAGGCGTTCTGTGCGCTGGCGCAGCAACCGGCGGCGCCGACGCAAAGCAACAGCACCGCACCTTGGAAGGAACTCTGCTGTGATCGCATGTGAACTCTCCGCTGCCGCACGAGAGATGCACCCGGCACATTGACGCGAATCTACAAGGATGATCGATCTGGGGCTGCACTTTCGTCCCGGCGACAACGGGTTTTTGTACATACCTCGTAACGGGCACAGGTCCGATTCGCGCGCGTACGGCTTGACGGGAAGGCACCGTTCCCCTTCGCGGATGCAATCGACGTGCTGTTACTTGCGTGCGCAGTTGAAGTTGCGATCGCTCGCCCGCCGCCGGGAGCGGGCGGGCCGGGCGATTCACAGATAGTCAGCTCTCGATGGGAATAAAATCGGGCTTCTTGCCCTGTGCCCATTCCCTGAAGCGCGGCAGGAAGACCTCGATGAACAGGATCTTGATGCACGCCGCGACCGGGATGGCGATCAGCAGGCCGTAGACGCCGGCCAGAGCGCCGCCCGCGAGCGAGGCGAACAGGATGGTCGGGGTGTCCATGTTCGTGTTCTTCCCCTGTATCACGGGTGAGAGGAAGTAATCGTCGAGCATCTGGGCGCCCATGTAGACGCCCACGGGGGCAAAGACGACCCACCACCAGGCGTTCTGCCAGGAGGTCGAGCTTGGCTCAAGCGACATGAGGATGATCGCGATCGGCACTCCGATGACGTGGGCGAACGGAACGATGAACAGGAGCCCGACGATGGGCCCCAGGAGCAGGGCCGAGGGCACTCCGATCAGCCAGTAGGCGATCGTCATGTACACGCCCAGGATGAGGCAGATGGTGAGCCGCCCGCGCACGAAGCCGGCGATCACGCGGTCCATTTTCTGAACCAGCTCGATGACCCTGCTCTTGCGGCGCTCGGGGATGAGCGCTTCCCAGAAGACCAGCACGCGACCCCATCCGGTCGAGAAGAAATAGAAGAAGAACGCGGTGAGGAAGCCGCTGAAGATAAGGAACCCGACGGAACTCAGGATGCTGAGGACCGACCCGAGGAACTGGGCGCCTCCTCCCAGAGCCTGCTTGCCCAGGGCCTGGGCGATCTGATCGGAGTTGGTGCGGAGCCACACGAGCGTCGAGTCGATCACGCCGTAGAGTTCTTCCTTCCACGGGGGCAGGTACACCAGATGCACCTCGTGCGGCCTCTCGCCTCCGGATGAGTTCTCCTGCGGCGCCGCGGTCGGTTCCTCGGGGGCCTGCTGCGGCGCGGGCTGGTCCTGGGGCGCCGGCGCTTGCGGTTTGGAGGCGTCCGGGGCCGCGGCGCCGCCTGGCTCGGGCTTCTTGGGAGAGTCGCGGCGCTGGCGGTACTCCTCTATCTCGGAGCGAAGGTGGCTGATGCTCTGGCTGGACCATCTCCAGAAACCTTCGTCGAGCCTGTGGTTGGCGGCGACCCGGTCGGCGTCGGGCGTCTGCGGATCGACGGCCTTGATGAGATCGCCGGTATTGCGGGCGATATTGGCGGCCACGGTGGCGGTCTGCACCACGCCGACGATCGCTCCGACGACCAGCGGGACGAGGATGAGAACGCCGGCGAGCACGATGATCCCCAGCGCGGCCCCCTGCCTGCTGACGTGCCTGGTCGCGGTGATGCGGCGGATCAACGGCTCGAACAGGTACGCAAAGAGCAGCGCCAGGAGCATGGGCACGGTCACGATGCTCAGGACCTTGCCCAGGTAGATCAGTCCCAGCACACCGGCCACCATCAGCCCATCGCGGACCGGCTGGATCTGCCAGAGGTGCACGCGGCGCCAATCGATCGGCGTTGATGGGGCTTTGGCGGTGTTATTCGAACGCGCTTCGGGCAATCCTGGGCTCTCCCACACGGCGGCGGGAGTGCCGCCGCATCGGGCAGCAGTGTAGTTCGGGGCGGGTCCGGCTGCCGGATGGGAGACCGTTCGATCCGGCCCGGCGGCCTTGGCGAGCATCCGGTCGGGCTGGATCGCGGGCGTGCCCGGGCGCGGCAAACGCCTGCGTGGGCGGTCAATCCTGAACTTCAGGCCGGCGCGATGCTCGCCTGCGATCAGATCCTGCCGATACTTGTGCCATGAAGAATCGGATCACGCCCGGACCTGTTCGACCCGCGGCCGAGGGTCGGTGCACCCTGACGCGGATCGTGGCGACCATCGGGCCGGCCAGCGAGTCCCCCGACGCGGTCCGGCGGCTGATCGAGGCCGGCGTCAGCGTCTTTCGGTTCAATTTTTCGCACGGGGACTTTGAATCGCACGCCCGGCGGCTGGCGATCGTGCGGGAAGTATCGGCGGAACTCGAACGCCCGATCGCGGCGCTGGGGGATCTGCAGGGACCCAAGATCCGCGTCGGCAAGGTCCCGGACGGGGGCCTGATGCTCGCGCGCGGGCAGGATGTGATCTTCCGCCGCGGCGTGCCGATGGCGTTCAGCGAGCCGGTGCCCGGGAACGAGCTGCCCCGGGCGGTCTTCGGTACGACGTACGAGCCGCTCATCGACGAGGCGGCGGCGGGGCACCGGGTGCTGATCAACGACGGCCTGATACGGCTGCTGGCGATCGAGCGGGCGGCGGACGGGAAGGAGCTCCTGTGCCGGGTGATGGTCGGGGGACTGGTGACCAGCGGGAAGGGCATCAACCTCCCGGAGAGCGTGCTCTCGGCGCCGGCGATCAGCGAGCGGGACTGGGAGTGCGTGGACTGGGCGGTGGAGAACGCGCTGGACTTCCTGGCGCTGTCGTTCGTGCGTGAGGCCGACGAGATCAACGAGCTTCGCGCGCACCTGGAGAAGTGCCATCCCAAGGACCGCCGTGCCGATGTGCGCGGGGAGACGGCAACCATCCCGATCATCGCCAAGATCGAGATGCCCCAGGCGCTGCGGAATCTTGATTCGATCATCGACGCCGCGGACGGGGTGATGGTGGCGCGGGGAGACCTGGGCGTTGAGATGGACATCGCCACGGTGCCCGTGGCGCAGAAGGCGATCGTCTCGGCGTGCAACCGCGCCGGCCGGCCGTGCATCGTGGCGACCCAGATGCTCGAATCGATGGTCGAGAACGCCACACCGACGCGGGCGGAGGCCACCGACGTGGCCAACGCGATCTTCGACGGCGCCGATGCGGTCATGCTCAGCGCCGAGACGGCCACCGGCAAGAACCCGGTGCTGGTCGTCGAAACGATGGCGCGGATCGCCCTGGCGGCCGAGGACCACATCGCGGCCCAGCCGATCGCGGAGAGCGCCCCGACGCGGCTGGTGGAATCGCACATCCCGATCGCCGCGCTGTGCCGCGGCGCGTGGCGGATCGCCAGCGACATCGGCGCGGTCGCGGTGGTCTGCTGGTCTGAGAAGAACGGCACCGCAAGGTACCTGAGCCAGAACGGGCTCAGCGTGCCCGTGCTCGCGTACTCCTCGAGCATCCGCGCCACCCGGCGCATGGCCCTGCTCCGCGGCGTTCATGCGGTGTGCGCCCGGCCGCCGCTCTCGGGTTCGCTGGCCGACTGGAACGAACAGGTCGATGAGTACCTGCTGCGGCACCAGCTCGCCAAGCCCGGTGATCCCATCGTGCTGGTCGCGGGCAAGCCCCTGGGCGTGGCGAAGGTCACCAACGGCCTGGCGATCCACCGGGTGGGGCAGACGGCCTCGGGTTACCGGTGATCGCCGAGCGTGGTCGATCCGATTCCCTTGCTTCGATGGGGCGGGTGATTCACGACGGACAGGACTGGAAATCCGGGCGAGTTGGGAGATCGCATCCCAACCGATCGACGGCGACGGCACCGGGGTACCCTCCTCGGTGCGCCGGGCGTTCACACTCATCGAGCTGTTGGTCGTGATCGCCATCGTGGCGCTCTTGATCGGCCTTCTCGTGCCGACCTTGAGAACGGCCCGTGAAGCGGCCCGGTGCACGCAGTGCCAATCGAACCTCTCGCAACTGTTCGTGATCACACGCAGCTACGCCGACCAGTTCAAGGGCCTGACGCCCGCGCTGGGCCGGCCGTACGACAAGCCGCCCAACTGGGGGCTGGTGGTACTGCAATCGGCCGGCGGGGAAGGGGCCAGCGCCGATGAGCTGTTCGTATCCCGGACCGCGCTGGTCTGCCCGACCGCGCGGGCGTTCTATGCGCGGGAGATGACCCGGACGTATGCGATCAACGTGACGGGCCACGCGGGCCAGCCCGGCGACCGGGACAACTACGACACGGACGGGACCACCGCGCACATCCGTCTGGACCTGATCCAGCTCTCGAGCGACCGGCCGCTGTACTTCGATGCGGCGGTGCCCAGCGTGACGACGGGCGCGCCGCCGACGCGGACGGCGAGCGTGGTGGATTTCCGGGACCCGGCGCACGTGCAGACGCGGCTGGGTCGCTTCCACGGGAGCCGCAGCGACGAGTACGCGCCGCTGATGAACGCCAGCGCGTTCAACGCGGTGTTCTGTGACGGGCACGCGGGGCTGCGCGGCCAAGCGCCCGAAGCGTGGCGCGAGCCGCTGCCGTGAAGTGGTCGGCAAGTACCCGCCGTGGAGGCGTGAGCACGGCGGTCAGCCGCGTCAGGGAGCGCCATCGCTTCTACTTGCCCACCGGGTTCCCGTCCGTGTCGTACTCCGCGGGCGCCGGCAGCTTGAGGTCCTTGATCTGCTCGAGGATCACCTGCTTGTCGCCCACGAGCACGAGGACGCCGTGGCCGATCGGCAGGGCGGACCTGGCGAGCGTGTTGAGATCTGCGGCCGACCGTTTCGAAGCCGTGTCAAGGTCCCGGGTCACCGTATCGAAGGGCAACCCGTTGACGAGCGGTGTCGAGGCCGCCGCGAGCATGCCGGACAGGCCCTGGAACCCGCGGACGGTGTCGTTCCTGAGCGTCTCGCGGACCTTGCCGGCCTCCAGGTCGGTGACATCGCCGCCGCGCAGGCGATCGAACTCCTTGAAGAACTCCGAGAGCGAAGCGCCGGTGGCATCGGCGCGGACGCTGGCGCCGGCGCTCAAGCTGCCGGCGGCAACCTCCATCTCGTAGCGTGAGCGTGCGCCGTAGGTGTAGCCGTGGTTCTCGCGGAGGTTCTGGTTGAGGCGGCTGGTGAAGCTGCCGCCCAGGAGCGTGCCCAGCAGCCGGCGATCCACGCGAGAAGGGTCGGAGTACTTCACGCCGGGGGCCGCGAAGCGGATGTACGTCTGCGTGGCGCCCGGGCGGTTCACGATCGCGACCTGCAGATGATCGCGGGAAATGACCGAATACTCCTCGCTGGTGTTGTGCACGGGAAGCGCCGAGGCCTTCCAGTCGCCGAGGGTCTTCTCCACCGCGGCGCGGGCTTCGTCGGCGGTGATATCACCGGCGATCAGGAGCGAGCAGGCGCCCGGCTGCACGATCGAAGCCAGGGCCGACCTGGCCTGTTCGAGCGTGAGGGGCTCGACGGTCTTGAGCGTGCCGTCGGCGGACCACGCGTAGGGGTTGGCATCGCCGTAGAGCAGGCGATCACCGACCACGCCGGCGACCGAGCCGGGCACCTGGCTGCGCTGGCGCAGGTCGTCGAGGGCAAGCGCGTGCACGCGATCCCAGTCCTTGGTCTCGAATCTCGGCCTGCGGACCGCATCCCCGAAGAGGGCCACGCCGCGGTCGAGGTTGCGCTTGAGGACCGTCATGGAGGCGTCGATGGTCTCGTGATCCGCCGAGGTCCGGAACGTCGCTCCGATCGCCTGCACCGCGTTGTCGAAGGCCAGGGCGTCGAGGTCACCCGCCCCCTCGTTCATCATGCTCGCCGCGATCGCCGCCAGTCCCTGCCTGCCGGGCGCATCGAGGGCGCCGCCGGGCTGGGCGATCAGCCGCACGGCGACCAGGGGGAGTTCCTTGTCGGTCCACACGTGGACCTTCAGGCCGTTCTTGAGCGAGAAACTCTGCACGGGCGGGAGGGCGAACGTGCCCTCGCGCGAATCGGTGGGCCGGTCATCGCGCGGGGAGGCTTCGCGCTGCGGCTCCTCGGGCAGCACTCGAACGATCACCCGCGCATCCTGCGTGATCGTCCTGCCGGCCCACTCGCGGACGGTCGCGGGCGTGGCGGTGCGGAATCGATCCAGATCTCGCTTGAAGCCGTCGGGGTCACCCCAGTAATACTCGTACTCGTTGAGCTTGTCGGCCTTGCGTTCGATGCTCTGCAGGCTGGAGAGGGCCGAGAGTTCGACCGCGGCCTTGTGCCGGTCCAGCTCCTCGGCCGTGGGGCCGTCCTTGAGGAACCTGGCCAGCTCCTCGTCCATGATCTTCTCGACCCTGCCCAGGTCCGCTTCCGGCTTGGCGAGCACCGAGACCTGGAAGACGCTGCCCAGCGGGAAGCCCTGCTGGTTGGCATCGACCTCGTTCGCGAGCTTCTCTTCGATGACAAGGCGCTTATAGAGGCGGCTGGCCTTTCCGTCGGCAAGCACCCGGCCGGCGAGCTCCATCTCGGCGTCTCCGGGTCCGAAAGCGACGGGGCTGTGGTAGCTGAACTCGACTTTCGGGAGCTCGACCTTGTCGATCGCGGTGAACCGCTTGACGCCCGTCATCCTGCAGGGGATCGGCTCGGTGGGCCTGGAGTACTTGCGGGCCACCGGCTGGCCGGACGGGAGCGTGCCGAAGAGCTTGGCGATCAGCGGCTTGACCTGCGCGGACTCAAAGTCGCCGGCGACCACGAGAGAGGCGTTGTTGGGGACGTAAAAGTTCGCGAAGAAGTCCTTGACGTTGGTGACGCTGGCGGCCTCGAGGTCCTCGTGGGTCCCGATCACGCCGCAGTAGTACGGGTGGTCTGGCGTGTACAGGAGCTTGGAGACCTGCTCGGAGGCCTTGCCGTAGGGGGCGTTCTCGACGGTCTGTCGGAGCTCGTTGCGCACGACGTCGCGCTGCTTGTTGAGCTTGTCCTGGTTCATCTGCAGGCCCATGTCCTCGAGCCGGTCGGCGTCGAGCCACAGGAGCGTCGGCAGCAGCTTGCTGGGGCCCCAGGAGTAGTAGTTGGTGCGATGAAGGTCGGTGGAGGCGTTGTTCGCTCCGCCGCCGGACTCCATGAGGATGTCGAACTGATTGCCGGGCACGCGCCGGGTGCCCATGAACATCAGGTGCTCGAACAGATGCGCAAAGCCCGACCGGCCCGGCGGCTCATCCTGGGCGCCCACCCGGTACCAGATGTTCACCGTCGCCACCGGCAGAGCGTGATCCTCGTGCAGGATGACGGTCATGCCGTTGTCCAGAGCGTACTTCTCGAACTTGACCTCCTGTGCGTGTGCGCTGCCGCCCACCGTTGCGACGGCAAGGGCCGCCACGGGGATCGAAGACAGCGACGGCACCGAGGCGAGCACGGACGCGGCGAGCGGGAGGATCTGGCGAAGCATGGAATTCTCCGTATCTCGGCTCCCGGTGCGGTCTGGCACCATTCCCAGGAGGGAGCAATGAGCATGATAGAAGCGGCGCGGGACGCCCGCCCCGGATCGGTGTCTCGCGACTGAATCGCGGCCGGTCATCACTTCTGGACGTGACGACCCGCCGGCTCGCACGTTCAGACCGAGGGGGCCGCCGGCGCTCGCCGGCGGTCCGGAACAAGGAGAACTGATGATGACAAGCAATCCGAGGTTCGGGGTGTCCGCGGCCGCTTTCCTGCTGGCGGCGTGCGGTGGTCTCGCCAGCGCGGACATCTTCAAGGAGAAGGACGCCAAGTGCGGGGACAACCTCCTGGGCCGGATGAGGCTCAACGCCACGGCGTACAAGCCGGTGGACGGCAACACCGGGGGGACCGACACGCAGTGGCTCGGCGGGGTCAACATCGAGGGTGAGTTCGTCAGGAACAACACCCTGCTGACGTACCACTATGTGCAGGTGATCACGGGCATCAACTGGAAGACCACCCAGGCGCGGTGGCTGACCGACAAGTCGGTGGAACTGCCGGTCCCCTTCTGCGACACGCCGCCCGCGGGGTACGCGTTCAAGAAGAAGTTCGACTCGGCCGGCTACGACGACAACCAGGCCTTCGACTCGAAGGTGTACTACGACGAGGGCGAATTCCCGAAGTTCGAGGATGCGCCCAAGCTGTTCATGCTCCACGCCAAGGACGTCGGGGGCACCTTCACCGTGGACTTCGAGACATGGCTGATCGCCGTGTGTGACGAGAAGATCAACGGGGGCAGGGTGCAGAAGGACACCTACAAGGTGGCCCCGCTCGTCGGGTGGACCTGGGGGTTTGAGATCAAGTTCAAGGACGACGGCAACGGGAAGAACGACCTGACCGATTTCACCACCTCCGCGCTGGCGATGGACTTCGCCGCGGCGCCCTCGGCCGCCTGGAAGAAGGGGATCTCCAAGGACACCGTCTACGGCGCGGGCGACAACAAAGATTGGTGGGATGTCGGCCTCGGCGAATGCAAGGACACCAAGGTCCCCGCCCCGGCATCGCTGGCGCCGGGCCTCCTGGGCGCTGCCTGCATCGGCCGGCGCCGCCGCGCGGCGTAGATCCCCCGAACATGCCAGGATGCTCGAACTCTCGAGGGGTCCCGTCTCCGGGGTCCCCCGAGATTTCCACTCGCGGTCACGCCGCTACCGGGCCGATGCGCGGCCCAGCGCCCGCGCGGTCACCACGAGCACCACCGGCAGCAGGATGATGGCGAGCGCCCTGAGCGGTCCGCCCGAGCCCCCCTGCTCGCCCCCGGCACCAGACGCGGTCCCCGCCCGGGCGGGTGTCGCCGGCTCGCCATCGGCCAGACTCGTCTTTGCCTTCTCCCCGGTCGCCTGCCCGTGACCGGCGGCCGGTTCGGCGTTCGGCTCTTTCAGCGTTCCGAGGTACGCCACGACATCCCTGACCTCGCGTGGGCTCAAGATCTGCGACATCTGCGGCATCGCCGTCACCGTGCCGAACCCCGCGGCGACCACCGCGCTGGGCTCAACGACCGATTCGACGATCTTGTCGGTCGTGAGCCGCGCAGCGACCCTGGTCAGCTCGGGCCCGGCGGTGCCACCGGTGCCGCGCACGGTGTGGCAGCGCACGCACTCGGCCGCTGGGTGGTGCAGGAAGATCTCGCGGCCCGCAACCGGGCTTCCCCCGGCCGCGAGCAACGCGGTGGCGAACCCCTGCGGCCGCATGCCCTGCCGGCCCACCGATTCCGCCAGCGCGCGTGCCGAGGACTCGGGCGGGAGCTTCATGGCCGCGTCGTAGACCTCCAGTGCCAGCGCCGGGCTCAGCATGCCCGTGCGCAGCTTGTCCGCGAGGTCGACCAACGCGGACCGCGCGTCCGGAGATTCCATCTGGCCCAGCAGGCGGACGGACCGCTGGCGATCCTCGACGTTCCCCGAGGCCGCCGACTTCACGAAGTGCCGCACCGCCACGTCGGGATCGGCGCGCGCGAGCAACTCCTCTGCGCGGGCCCGGAGTTCGGAGGGCGCATCGGCCGCGAGCACGGACTGGCACGCCGCGGCGAGGCTTGCGGGCGCGAGGGCGGCCACCTGGTCGAGCAGGACACGCCGGTACGAGGCCGGCTGCGAGCCATCCCCCAGCTGCGCGAGCATCTGCTCGGGAGTCAGGTTGAGCGCGTAGCGGGCCTGGAGCTCCTTGGCGAGCGAGAGCAGCTCCGGCGAGCCGGCCGACGCCGCGACGATCCCATCCACGTGCGCCCGGACCGCCTCGCGCAGGGCTTGAGAGCTGCGGGCGGGGTAGTCGGCCCAGTTGCCCCAGACCCCCTCTCGCTTGAGGGGCTGGTCCCAGGCCGCGAGCCGCCGGAGCGCCAGCATCCGCCACTCGGGCGCCACGGACTCCACGGCGGCCAGCGCGGCCAGCCTTCCGGCGGCCTGATCGGTCCCCATCAGCACGTTGGCCTCGATCGCGCGGCGCAGCAAGGGCTCGATCGCGCGGTCCGCGGGGATGGGGCCGTCCAGCATGGCCGCCAGCACGGGCACGCCGTCGGAGATCCGCAGGTCGTAGACGGCCCGTGCCGCCTCGATCGCGACCGAGGGGTCGGGGTCGGACAGGAACCCCGCGACCCCCGGGTGCCCCAGGCGCCGCAGCGCGATCACCGCGCCCAGTCGTGCCGGCGCTCCCATGCCCGAGGCGGTCGCGATCGTCTGCTCCGGGTCGGCGATCAACTCCAGCGCGTACGCCGCCGCGTGCCGCAGCACCAGATCGGAGTTGGCGAGCGAATCCAGCATCGACAGCAGCGGCCGGATCCCCGGTTTGTGGGCGATCTTCCCGAGCGCGATCGCGGCGTACAGCCTGCACCTGGGAGAGGCGTCCGAGAGCATCGCCACATAGGTTGACCCCAGCGCCAGGGAGGTGGGCCCGCGGAGATCCCCGAGCGCCTTGGCCGCCTGCGCGCGGATCTCGGGCTCGGGGTCCTGCAGGAGCGAGGCCAGGTGCTCGGCGGTATCCGGGACCTTGCGGGCGATCTGGCCCATGCACCACAGCGCGTGGCACCGCTTGAAGAGCCCCGCCTTGGAATCGGCGGCGATCGTCGAGAGCCCATCCCCGATGCGGATCCCCAGCCTCCGCTCCTGTTCCTCGATATCCGTGGTGGCACGCCGGGCCAGTTCGTACTGCGCCGCCAGACGCACCCGCTGGTCGCGGTGTCCCAGCAGATCCAGCAGCTGACCCACCTCTCGCTGCGCGTACCCGGCCTTGAAAAGCTCCTGCACCTGGCGGCACGCGGCGGCCTCTCCGGCATCGGCCCGCACCGAATCGTTCTGGATCGCCAGAACGTTGCCGTTGGGGTTGGGTTCCCAGCCGCCGCCCCAGTCGCTCATGTACAACCGCCCGTCGTAGCCCCACGCGATGTCGGTAATCGTGGCGCCGCGGTAATACTCGACGTGATCGGTCACCCTGAACCCGGCGCCCTGCGGCGAGGGCCGGAACGCGTGCACCGTGGATCCCGAGCCGTAGAAGTCGACCAGGAACAGGCAGCCTTCGTACGCGTGCGATTCGCCCGTGCCGGGGTAGAGGGCGATCCCGGAGGGTCCGGCGCACATGTACTCCATCGGGGGCAGCGCCCAGGCCGGGCGGGCCGGGCCCGAGACATCCGCCAGCGTCTTCCAGATCCCCTCGCGGTTCCACGGCCCCCGCGAGTCGAGCGACTGGACATCCTGACGCCACCCCGAATCACCGCCCTCGATCACGTGCACCACCCGGGCCAGATCGCCCGAATCGCAGTTGTTGTCGCCGGTGAAGAGCTCCCCGATCTCGTTGAACGCCAGCTCCTGCGGGTTGCGCAGCCCCTGGTAGAACAGCTCCAGCTCCGACCCGTCGGGCCAGCAGCGGAATACGCCGCCACGGTCGACGCCGACCAGGTTCCTGCCCTCCCGGGTCGTCACGTTGAACCCGCGGTCCCCCATCGAGAAGTAGATCCGACCGTCGGGCCCGGGAGTCAGACCGTGCAGGTCGTGGCCGTAAAAACACCAGCGGACCCCGAATCCGTGGGCGAGGCTGGTCCGCTCGCCGGCGATCAGCGGGTCCCCGGTCGGCTTGAGTTTCCAGAGGTCGGGGATGCACGTGTAGTAGAGCGCGCCGTCGAGCCAGAGCACACCGGCGCCGATGCCGTCGAGCTCCCCGTTGAAGCCGCCCGCGAATACCGAAGAGGTATCCGCCGTACCGTCGCCGTCCGAATCGCGCACGAGGCGCACCCGGTCCTCGGTCTTGGTGAAGAAATCCGGCGCAAAGGCGCCCTTGGCGATCCACCGGTGGATCTCGTCCCGCCGATCCTCGATGGACCTGAACTTCAGGTCCTCCTCGACCGCGTTGAGGTGCGCCAGGCCGCGTGTGTCGGTGACGGCATTGCCCGCGCGGTCGGTCTCGGCGACGTACAGGTTCCCCTGCCAGTCAAAGCAGATCGAAACCGGGCTGCGCATCAGCCCCTTGGCCGCCCAGATGGCCGTGGAGCGCGACTGGCCGTCCTTGACCAGCTGCTGCGCCCCGGCCCAGGGAGCGCACGCCAGTATCAGCCCCGCCATCCATGCCAATCGCACCCGGGGCGCTGCGGGGGCGCTCGGCTGGACGACGGGAGATCGGTCACGCGACGGGCTGGGCGGTGGAAGCATGGCCGGGAGTTTATCCGGCACGCGGGGACCACCGTCGGCACACGGGCCGAGGGCTCGCGGAATCCCCGGGGAAGGCCGCGGGCGTCTCGGACCGTCCCCGCCCGCGCCGCCCTCAGCAGCCGGCCTCGAAGGCCAGCACGAACGCATCAAAGTCGTCCGTGTCCACGAACCCCGAGCTATCGAAGTCCGCATCATCGGTGCCGGCCTCGAAGGCCTGCACGAACTCGTCAAAGTCGTCCGTGTCCACGAAGCCCGAGCAGTCGAAGTCGGCGCCGCACACCGCCAGGGCTCCCGACGCGGAGGTCTGCTCCCCGCAGTCGTTGCCGACCTCGCACTCGTAGAGCCCGACGTCGGCGCCGTGCACTCCCTTGAGTTTCAGGGTCGGCGTGCCGGCCCCCGATATATCCGCGAACCCCGGTACCTGGCCGTTGCTCAGCGTGGCGCCGTTGCGGTGCCACTCGTAGTGCAGCGTTCCCGACCCGCTCGCGCCGACCGTGAACGTCACGCTCCCGCCGGGACAGTTCGATGTGTCCGACGGGTCGGAAGTCACCTGCGGCGCCACGCACCCGGAACTCACCGTCAGCGTCGCATCCCGGCTGGTCGCCGTCCCGCAGGAGTTGCTCAGCACGCACCGGTACGTGCCTGCATCCTGAGCCGTCACCGACGCGATCGCGTAGGTCGCGCCGCTCGCCCCCAGGATGATCGAAGCGCCCTTGTACCACTGGTACTGGAGCGACGTCCCCGATGCCTGCACCGTGAACGCCGCGGGTGAACCCTCGGCAACCGACTGGCTGGACGGCTCGGAGGAGATCCCCGGCGCCACGCACCCGAGGGAGATATACCAGGTGGTCCCCTGCCCGGCGTGGACGCCCCAGCCGAACAGAGTCGAGCCGTCCGCGCTGATCCCCGCCGTCCCGAGTTCCCAGCCGGCCGTGCTCACACCCTGGGCGTTGAGGTACGCCTCCATGTCCTGGGCGCCGTGGGCGGATGACCAGATGAGCGCCCGAACCGTCGAGGGCGTGTCCATGTAGTACCCGGTCACGATCGAGCCATCGGAGTTCAGCGAACCCGCCACGGCCCCCAGCGCGCCCGGGATCGACCCGATCTCCTGCATCCCGGTCGCCGCCGTCCACCGGAATCCGCGGGAGTTCTGCCCGTCGCCGTCGGCCGCGTACCCGACGATCACCGAGCCGTTCCCGCTGATCGAACCGGGAACCGACACCGCCTTGCCCGGCAGGGTGCCCAGCGACCAGACCGTTCCGTCCGCAAGCCAGCGGCAGGCCGTCGGGTAGATCAGAGAGGGGGCGTTGTTGTAGCAGTAGCCCGCGATCGTTGACGAGTCCGCGCTGATCGCCAACGCCAGCGAGTGGTCGCACCCCGGCAGCCGCTGGGCCAGCGGCGTCAAGCCCCCGGCGCTCGTCCACCGGAACGCCCGCTGCGTCCCGTCTGCCAGGTAGCCGTCTCCCACCACCACCGACCCGTCGGCGTTAATTCCGAAGGCAAACGAGGGCTGACCGCTGGCCAGCGAGCCCAGGCTCACCATCCCGGTCGCCTGCGTCCATCGGCTGGCGATGTCGTACCCAGAGCCGCTCACGCCCGCGACCACCAGCCCGTTGCCGCTGACGCACATCGACCCCGAGTACGTCTTGCCAGACGCAACACCCAGCGAGACCAGCCCGGTCGCCGCTGTCCAGCGCCACGCCCGGTACGACCCGCCGGCGATCTCCCCGTCCCCAACGACCACCGTGCCGTCATCGCTGATCGCCGAGGCGAACGTCCATGCGCCGCCCGGGAGCCTTCCCAGATCCACGATCGTCTGGGCAAGAGCAAGCGGCGCGGCCAGCCCGATCGCCGCGAGCAGCGCGGCGGGGCACAGGTTTCGGCGGGAGTACCGGGAAGCGTGGTTGAGGTGTCTGTTCATGGTGTGGTGCACGTGTCAAGGTGCGGGAATCAGCAGCCGATCTCAAAGGCGCGGACGAACGCATCAAAGTCCTCGGTGTCGACAAAGCCGGTGCCGTCGAAATCGGCGTCATCCGTCCCGGCCTCGAACGCCGCAACAAACACCGAGAAATCCTCGATGTCTACGAAGCCCGAGCAGTCAAAGTCGGCGGCGCAGACGGTCAGGTCGGCCGCGTTGCTCTGCACAGCGCCGCACGCGTTGCGGACCCTGGCGACGAATCGGACCGTCCCGGGGTGCGTCCCCAGGTGGTAATTGGAGACCAGCAGGCTCGCCGTCGCGGCGCCCACGACGTCGAAGCTCAGCCCCGTGGAGGGCTCGCCGAACACCGGCCCGATCAAGTCCACGAACAGGCCGCTGCCCGCCGGACTCTCGACCTGCCACTGGACACCGCTCGCCCCGCTCGCCGTCACGCCGAACACCGCGGGCGCGCTCGGGCAGGCCGAGACCGGCGAAGGCTGACCGGTGATTCCCGGCCCGTGACCCACGCTGACCGCCGCCGCCGGCGTGACCACGGAGGAGCAGGGGTTGGTGACCACGCACGTGTATGAACCCTGGTCCTGGTCCTGAACGTTGGTCACGACCAGCGTGGCATCGCGCGATCCGAACACCACCGATCCCCACGGCGTCGCACCGTCGGAGATCGCCGCGTTGTTTCGCTTCCACTGGTACGTCAGCGGTCCGTTGGAGGCCGTCGTCGTGAGGGAGAACCCGTCCCCGGCGCACGCCTCCGTCGACCCGGGACCCGTGACGTTCGTCGGCCCACCGAACGCGATCGTCAGGTCGGCGCCGCTCGTGTACGTCGGTCCGCACGCGTTGGTGATCACGCAGTCGTACGTCCCGACGTCCGCCCAGTACGATGCGTTCTGGATCGTGAGGGTGGGAGTCGTCGCGCCGGAGATGGTCGCGCCGCCCCCGTGGCCTCCGCCGTTGGGACCGTCGTTGACCGGGTAACCGTTCTGCCGCCACCGGTACGTGAACGGGCCGGTGCCCGACACGCCGGTCGAGAAGATCGCCGTCGTCGAGCCCGCGCAGCCCGCGAACGGCTGCGGGTTGCTCGTGACAACCGGGTTGGAGCAGTTCGAGAGCGTGCCCAGGAGCGTGACCGCCGCGTCGCCGCTCGCGAAGTAGAAGTGAAAGTCACCCGTCACCGCGAGAGATCGATGGAAGTGAGTCCCGTTGCCGCCCGTGCCCGTGGCCAGGCCCCACACCGGCCAGCCCGGCTGCCAGGCGACGATCTGGATCCAGTAGGGAACGCCCGCCGTCCCGTGCCAGACCTTGGGTAGTGTGAAGTGGTAGTCATACATGGGGGTCCCGCCGGACGTGCCCGCGTACGTCTGGCCGGCGCTATTCCCCGTGAACCGGTGCATGAGGGGTTGGGCCGTCACGTCCGGTTGCGTGCCCACCGGGATCGACGGATAGATCGATATCTCGAATTCGTTGATGGCACCTCCGGCGCCCCGCCACCGGATCTCCGTGACATCACCCGCCTGCGCGAGCGTGAAGCCATCCCACACGTACTCGTCGTAGTCGCTGCCGTCGGGATCCCAGTACGCTGACGTCAGCAGCACGCCCGACGCCGACGGCGGCTGGCTGAACAGCACATCAGAGGCCCGGGCCCATGCGAACGGGCACATCGATGCCAGGGCCGCGAACAGTTTCAGGAGTTTCATGGCGCTTCCTTCATCCGGTGACCGCCGCACGGGCCTGCCTTCGCCCGGGCGACGCGCCACAGCAGTCCGCGGCCTGCCTCGCGGGCGCAACCCGCAGCGTCGGCTTCAGGCTCGAGGCGCGTTGTTACTCCGGAGATACGGGAGCCCGGGGCAGGCCTGCCCGGGTGTTCAAAGATCGGACGTTGCAATTCAGCAGCCTGCCTCGAAGGCACGGACGAACGCGTCGAAGTCCTCCGTATCGACGAAGCCGCTCCCGTCGAAGTCCGCATCGTCGTCGCCGGCCTCGAAACCCACCACAAACTCGTCGAAGTCTTCGGTGTCGACGAAGCCCGAGCAGTCGACATCGGCCCCGCACACCCAAAGAGACGCCGAGGACGACCACGAGGTTCCACAGTCATTGGTCACGCCGCACTCGTAGACGCCGGCATCGGCCCCGCGCACTCCGCGTAACGTGAGCGTGTCCGTCCGGGCGCCGGAGACCTCGGCGTGACCCTCGACCCAGCCGTCGATCAGCGGCTCCCCGTCGTGGCGCCACTCGTAGTCCGGCGGGCCCGTGCCCGACGCCTGCACCGCGAACGCTGCCGTCGCGCCCGGGCAGTTCGAGACGTCCGACGGGCCCTGGTCGACCGAGGGAGTCTCACAGCCGGACGTGACCGTGAGCACCGCTTCCTGGCTGCTCGCCGTGCCGCACGCGTTGCTCAGGTCGCACCGGTAGACCCCCGCGTCCTGCGCCGTGACCGCCGGGATCGAGTAGACCCCGCCGGTCGCCCCGCCGATCGCCAGGTTGTCCTTGTACCACTGGTACTGCACGGAGGTGCCCGAGGCCTGCACCGCGAAGCTCACCGGCATCCCCTCGTCCACCGACTGGCTCGAAGGACCGGAGACAACGCCCGGAGGGATGCACTCCTGGGACAGGTACCACGTGGTGGCCTTCCCGTCGTGGACGCCCCAGCCGTACAGCGTCGAGCCGTCGGCGCTGATCCCCGCCGTCCGGATGTTCCACCCCGCCGTGCTCACACCCTGCGCGTTGAGGTACGCCTCCACATCCTGCGCGCCGCCGCTCGCCGTCCAGATCAGCCCCCGCACCGTCGACGGTGTGTCCATGTACCGACCCGTGACGATCGACCCGTCCGCGTTCACCGACCCCAGCACCGTCCCCAGCGACCCCAGCGTGATCTCCTGCATCCCCGCGCTCGCCGTCCACAGGAAGCCTCGCGTGTTCTGCCCCGTCCCGTCGGCGCAGTAGCCGACGATCACCGATCCATCGGCGCTGATCGCCCCCGGAACCGACTCCTGCTTGCCCGGGAGCACCCCCAGGGACATCACCGCCCCGCTGGAATCCCACACGCACGCCGTCGGGTACACCAGCGCCGGCGCGTTGTTGAAGCAGTACCCCGCGATCACCGACGCATCCCCGCCCATCAACAGCGCCAGCGAGTTGTTGCACCCCGCCAGCCGCTGCCCGAACTGCACCATCCCGCCCGCCGCGCTCCACCGGAACGCCCGCTGCGACCCGTCGGTCAGGTACCCGTCCCCGACCACCACCGATCCGTCGAGGTTGGTCCCGAACGCAAACGATGGTTTCCCCGGCGCCATCGAGCCCAGGCTTACCATCCCAGACTGGGCGGTCCAACGGGCCGCGATGTCGTACGCCGACCCGCTCACGCCCGTCACCACCAGGCCGTCCCCGCTGATGCGGTACGCGCTGGACCGGGTCATCCCCGGCGCCGTCCCCAGCGAAACCAGCCCCGTCGCGGCCGTCCATCGCCAAGCCCGTGAAGTGCCGTCGGCCGATTGGCCGGACCCGACCACGACCGACCCATCGTCGCTGATCGCCGACGAATAGGACCACGTGCCCCCCGGCAGCAGTCCAAGGTCCACGATCCCCTGCGCCCGGGCAAGCGGCGCGAGCATTCCCGCCGCCCCCAGCAGGAGTGCGGCGCGGCGTACCCCGCGGGATTGATCGAACGGTGCGTTCATTGGGTGTGCTCCTTCCAGCGCTGGCGCGGGGCTCAGCAGCCGGCCTCGAACGCCAGCACGAACGCATCGAAGTCGTCCGTGTCTACGAAGCCGGACCCGTCGAAATCCGCGTCGTCGGTGCCCGCCTCGAAGGCCAGGACGAACCAGGTGTAGTCCTCGATGTCGACAAAGCCCGAGCAGTCAAAGTCCGCCGGGCACACCGTCAGCTGCGCGGGCTCGGACGCGGCGCTGCTGCACGGGTTGGTGATGCCGCACCGGTAGCGGATCGCGTGGCCCGCGCCCAGCCGGTTGCCGCCGGCGCTGTCGGCCGCGATCAGCAGTGTGTCCGTCAGGGCGCCCGAGACGATCGCGCCCAGGCCGGGAACCGCGCCGTCCCAGGAGACCGTCGGGCCGTCATCAAGATCGACGAACTGGCCCGAGCCCGGGGCGGTCTCCCGCTGCCACCGGTACGCCGGCGTCCCCGCGCCCGAGACCCCCACGCCGAACGCCGCGCCGCCCCGCGGGCACGTGGCCGCTTCCGCGGGCTGCGACGTCACGCTCAGGGAAGAGCACTGGATCGTGGCGCTGATGTTGTCGGCCATGAAGTTGTTGGTCCCCCACTGGTTGGGTCCGACCGTCAGCTTGATCACGTTGAACGGCGTCGCGCTGGTGAAGACCAGCACGCCCTCGGGGTACGTCGTCCCCAGGCCGTACACCCCGCTCGCCTGCGCGCTGCCCACCGGCGGGTTGGACGTCGAGCCGTTGTAAGCCGTGAGCACGAGGGGCGAGGGCGAGTCGGCCCACGATTCCATCTCGACGGTCGCGAAGTCGAGCGACACCGCCGTCACCGGCTGGCTGAAGTTGATGACCAGGTCGTTGCGGTACACCGAGTCGGGCCACAGGTAGTTGCCGTCCAGCTGCGTCTGGTTCCCCCACGTCGTCCCGTCACTCTGGAGCGAGAACGCCGGGCCGTAGTAGCCGTCCTGCGGGCTCCAGAAGTGCGCCGTCACGCCCCCCACCGTCAGGTCGAACGGCGTCGACGTGTACTGCGCCATCGGCGGCGGCTCCCCGTGGTCAAGGTCGAACGGGATGGTCAGGGTGCCGGGAACGAAGTTGGCCTGCAGCGGCGTGGGGCCCGTCACCGTGAACGTGTACGACGCCGATGTCCCCACGACGGTGCCGTAAAACGTCCAGTCCTGGAAGACGTACCCCTGCCGCGGGGTCGCCGTCACCGTCACGCTCTTGCCGCTGTTGAACGTCCCGCCCCCGGAGGTCGTCCCGCCGTACAGCGGCATGGAAGACGTCGTGACCGGGTACGCCGGAACGAAGTTCGCGACCAGCGTGCGGTCCTTGGTCGCCGTGAACTTGTAGGTCGCCGACGTGCTGACCTGCGTCGCCCCCTCGGTCCAGTTCACGAAGCCGTAGCCCGCCGCGGCGCTGGCCACCAGCGTCACCTGCGAGTTGGCCGGGTACACGCCCGCGCCCTGCACCGACCCGGCGTAGCCCGGCGAGGCCGAGGCGTTGATCGTCCACGTCGGGCCCCCGGAGGTCAGCAGCATGAACGCGCAGTCCCCCGAGATGAAGTTGAACATGCCCCCCGTGCCGCCAATGCGGCGGAAGTGCGAGCCGTCCCCGCCCGTGCCCTTGGCGATGCTCCAGTCCGGCGGCCAGTAGTACGTGGGAGTCAGCCCCTGGTACGCCTCGATCTGGACCCAGTACTTCGTGCCGGCCACCGCCTGGAACGGCGAGGGCAGCGTGAAGTGATAGTCGTACATCAGCACGCCGCCGAACGTGCCCGCGAGCGTCTCGCCCGCGTTGTTGTTGGTGTGGTACCGGACCAGGGGCGCGTGCGTCACGTCCGGCTCGGTGTTGGCCGCGGCCGAGCCGTAGATCGCCACCGTGAAGTCGTACACCGGCGCCTTGCCCGCGCCCGACAGGTAGTTCGTGTACGCGCCGCGCCACTGCACCTCCGTGATCGCGGTGTTGGAGGCCAGCGTGAACGCGTCCCACACGTACTGGTCGTCGTCCAGCCCGTCGGGGGAATACCACGCCGACTTGTACTGGCCGCCCGCCGGATCGGGAGGCTGGTTGTACGCCGTCCCGGCGCCGGCGCGCGGCGCCGCGAACATCGAGAGCACGAGCATGGACAGGGACAACAGCGTCCCGAGCGAAAGGGTCTTTCCGCGGAGCATCATCTGGTTCCTCGTGGAGTGAGTGCGGCGTGAATCAACCGATCCTGCGCGAAATCCGGTCAGCAGCCCGACTCGAACGCCCTCACGAACGCGTCGTAGTCTTCCGTGTCCACAAATCCCGTCCCGTCGAAGTCCGCGTTGTCGGTGCCCGCCTCGAACGCGAGCACGAACCCCGAAAAATCCTCGATGTCGACGAACCCCGAGCAGTCAAAGTCCGCCGGGCAGACCGTCAGGTTCGCCGGCTCGCTCGTGGCGCTCCCGCACCCGTTCGAGACCACGCAACGCAGGTTCAGGTCCATCCGGTCCTGCCGGAACTGCGACATCGACGCGATCTGCACGCCCGCGGTGCCCGAGCCCGTGATCGTCCCCAGCAGGATCGAGTTGTGGTACAGCGGCCCGTCCGACAGGTCCGTCCACGAACCGGCGTCCAGCTCGGCCTGCCAGGCGTACGCCAGCGGATCCCCGCCCGTCGCCGAAACCCCGAAGCTCGCCGGCGCCGAAGCGCACGACGTCACCGACTGCGGCTGCGCCGCGATCGCGGGCCCGTCCGGGACCGCCCACCGCGCCAACCCCGGAGAGAGCATCCCGTCCACCGTCGTGAACCCGCCCCCGGCGAACATGTCCCCGTTGGGCATCTGCGCCACCGCCAGAACGTTGGGAGGATTCTCCATCCCCACGCCCATCGGTGCCCACGAAGAGCCCGTCCACTGCGTGATGCCGTTGATGTACTGCCCGTCGGCGATCAGGAACGTGCCGCCCGCCACGATCGTGCCGTCCTGCAGCGATCGGATCGCCCAGACCGGTCCGTTGATCCCCCCGGCCATGGCCGACCAGCCGCTGCTGAAGTTGTACCGCGCGATCCGAGAGGCGCCGACCCCGACGTACGTGAACAGCCCGCCGGCGATCACGTCGCCGTTGGGAGCCAGGCCCAGCGAGAGCACCGTGTTGTTGGGAGTTCCCATGCCCGTCCACGCGCTGCCCGTCCACCGGGCGATCTTGTTGCCCGGGACGCTGGCCGTGTACGTGAACTGCCCGCCGGCCACGAGCTCCCCGTTGGGAAGCGCCAGCAGCGTCCACACGATGTTGTTCATCACGCCCATCGCCGACCACGACGTGCCGTTCCAGCGGGCGATCCGGTTGACCGCGTTGCCGCCCGCCGTCGAGAACATGCCGCCGGCGACCACATCCCCGTTGGTGAGCACCGCGACGGCCTGCACCGTGTTGTTCATGCCCGCGCCCAACGCCGACCAGCTCGAGCCGTCGTATCGCGCCACCCGGTTGACCGTCGTGCCGCCCGCGGTGGTGAACGCACCCCCGGCGACCAGGTCGCCGTTTGCCATCACGGCCAGCGAGTTGACATAGTCGTCCATCCCCGTGCCCAGACTCGACCAGCCCGTCCCATCCCAGGCCGCGATGTAGTTGGCCGGGGTGGCGCCCACCTGCGTGAACACGCCGGCGATCACCAGCAACGGCTGCAGCGGCCCCTCGCCGTCCCGATCCCAGACCGTCATCGCGTAGACCGCGGGGTCCGTGCCGCCCACCCCGTCGGTTGTGTGCCAGCGCGGGTCGCACTGGGCGGATGCCAACGTCCCGAGCACCCCCAGGCCCCCCACGGCCATCAGAAGGCGCGCCGAGGAACCGCGCATTGCATCAACGACCCCGACCAGGTGTTCGCGTTCGGATTTCATTCGGGAATACTCCAAGGTGCTCTTCACACCGCCCCTTGAGAGGACAATTTAGTCCCCTTTGGTTCTCGCACCAGTCAAAAAGAACCGTTTTAGCTCACTTGAGATCCAAACTCATCGCACGCGGGTAAGTGCACGCCCTGCAAACGCTTGCAGCCTCGACGGGACGCTCGCCGCGATCCGAGCGCATGGTCGCCGCGCTGTCATGTTCGGCGGAACGGCCGAAATCCCCGCTGCCGTGGTGGATCTGGGCACGGTTGGCGAAGGCCGCGTCATGCGGCGGCCGGGCCCAAAAGCAAACCCCGGCGGGCCCAAGGCCCGCCGGGGTGGATTGCGGAGTTTCACGGGCCAAGGCCCGCGGGGTGGTGCCGGGCGTGATCAGCAGCCTAGCTCGAACAGCTGCACGAAGTAGACGAAGTCCTCGATGTCGACGAAGCCCGACCCGTCGACGTCGGCGTTGTCGGTGCCGGCCTCGAACGCGGCCACGAAGGAGTTGTAATCCTCGGCGTCGACAAAGCCCGAGCAGTCAAAGTCCGCCGGGCAGTAGGTCAGCGTCGCGTTGGCGCTGGTCGTGCTGCCCAGGAAGCTGGTGACCACGCAGTTGTAGTTCGTGCCCGCCTCGGCCGGGGTCACGTTGCTGACCGTGAGCGTCGAGGTGGTCACGCCACTGAAGTGCCCGGTGTTGGTCAGGTTGCTGGCGCCGCGCCGCCACTGGTAGGTCACCGGGGCCTTGCTGGACACCGCCACGTGGAACTGCCCGGTGCCGTCGGGGCACACCACCACGTCGTCGGGGCCGTGCAGCCCGGGCGCGGTCGCCGCGTCCGAGGGATTGCCGTTGGCGACCACGGTGAGCGAGTACGAGCCGGCGGGGAAGCCGGTGGGCAGCTTGTAGTCGCAGCTCTCGGCCAGGCCGGGCTTGACGCTAAAGTGCGAGAAGTTCGTGGTCTTGGCGTAGTACACGTTCCCGTTGCTGTGGTTGAGCCGCACGATCGGGTAGTTGCTGTTCATCTGGAGGTCATCGCCGTAGCTGGCGCCCTCCGAGACACCGTTGATCTGAACTCCGGTGAGGTGGTAGGTGCCGCCGCCCAGGTCGGAGAGGGCCGTGATGGACGGCTTGCCGAACGCGATCGCCGCGCCGCCCGGCGTGTAGACATACACGCTCGTGTTCATGTGCGAGTACATGATCTGCCCGTTGGGCAGGGCGAGCATCGCCGCCTGGTAGGACGAGATCGGGTCGGTGGCGCCCGTCGGGCCGGAGATCGAAGCGAAGGAGTTGGTCGACCAGTCGTACTCGTAGAAGGACGTCGGGGACGGGAAGTGGTTGCCGCTGGTGGGCACCGCGCTGACCGCGCAGAGGATCTTGCCATCGATCATCATCGCGCACGGCGCATCGGGCGTGCCGTGCGACCCGGGAATGACCGGGCCGGCCGTCCAGGTGCCCGGGGCCGTCGTGCCCGTGGGCGTGTAGTGCGCGGTGTTGCCCGTCGAGCCCAGGAAGAAAGCCTTGCCGTTGGGCAGCATCTCGCCGCCGCCGAGCTCGAAGCCGAACGGGTCGTAGAGCGACACCGGCACCACGCCGTCGTTGATCCACGTGTTGGTCGGCGGGTTGTACCGCTCGGAGAAGGTGCCGAACGGGTCGATCGTCAGAATCGTGTCATCGGGCAGCTTCACCCAGGTCGCCTCGTCCTGGTACGTGCCGCGGAAGAGCTTGCCGGTCGTGTTCGCCCAGGTGTTGGTCGCCGGGTCGTACAGCAGCGACTGGGCCGACACGTGCGGGAACACCGGCATGATGAGCACCTTGCCGTTGTTGAGGATCTCGCTGTTGCAGTCGTAGAAGTTGTCGGAGCCCGAGTTCCACAACGAACCGCCCGGGGTCACGTTCGTCCAGGCGTTGGTCGCCGGGTCGTACACCTCCGCGAAGCCGCCGCCCGTGCCGTACTCGCCGCCGGCCACGAACACCCGGCCGTCCTTGAGCACCTGCGACGGGTAGTACAGCCGCGAGTGCGGAGCCGCCGTCAGGGTCGTCCACGTTCCGTTGACGTAGCTACCCGCGGCGTTGGGGGTCAGCCGGTACCACGCGCTGCCGATCGTGCTGCCGTTCTGCTGCGAGCACATCACCGTGCCGTCGGTCAAGAGAAGCATCAGCTGGATCGCCGACGGCGGGTTCGTGACGATCTTCGTCCACGTACCGGCCAGAGCCGCCTGGCACGCGATCGCCAGCCCGGATGCCGCCACCAGCAACCGAGACACGCGGAACGCCCCCGAAGACCTTGAAGCCTTTTGCATGATCAATCTCTCTTTGTTTGGAATCAACCCGAACCACACTCCCCCGGGCCGGACCGATATCCGACCGGTGGGACGCCCTGACGTAGAAGGATGCTACCGAATGCCGTCCGCTCCCACAAGGCTTTTGGATCCCCAAATCCTCGCGTGATGAGTGCAATGAAGTCGAGCTTCGCACCGTGCCGATGCCCTCGCTCTACGAGTCTCAGCCACGCGACCAACTCATGCGAGCCACGCGCCGAGAATCCCACCCCCGCACATCACAACCCTCGTGATCGCACGAGCCCAAACAAAACCCGGGACCCCGAGATTCCACCCGCGCCGCCCCGGGTTACCGGCCCTCGGTCAACACCATGCGGTGCTCACGCGAGCAACGCGCCGTGCCGACCCCCCGTGCTTCTGACCGAATGTACTCGATGACTCGCCGGCTGCCATCGTGGACGCGGATATCCAAGTTCCGCGCGTGGAGGCGCTCGGATCCCTCAACTCACCAAGCGCCGATTCTGAACCGACCGGCTAGTGCATTTTGGAAAAATGTGTGAGGTTTCTCGGCCGAGTTCCCAGAGCAACCGCCACCTCACCCTGATTGTGAAGCCCGCGCGAAGGCATGGGAAACTCACGGCACTCCGGCCGAGTCGTTTCCCCCACTCCCCCACACCACCAACCGGACCCTCCGGCCCGGTCGGCATGGGTATGCGACTGCGGAGAACAGCGCCCCCCATGCTCACGCCCAAACCGCGGCTGCCGGGAGCCACGATCTCAGGTCTCGACGGTCGCCTTGAACCCGCTCTTGAACTTGGTCACCGCGTCGCCGAGCTTCTTCTCGAGGTCCGCATCGAGGGCCTTCTTGGCGTTGATCTCGTCCCAGATGGGCTTGTTGATCGTCCGGAACGATTCGAGCATCTCGTTCTCGAACTGCCGCACCGCGGGGACCGGGACATCGTCGAGCAGGCCCTTGGTGCCCGCGTAGATCGAGATGATCTGGTCGACGACGTGGAAGGGCGTGTACTGGCCCTGCTTGAGAAGCTCGACCATGCGGCGGCCGCGGTCGAGCTGGCGCTGGGTCGCCTTGTCCAGCTCGGTGCCCAGCTGGGCGAAGGCCTCGAGCTCGCGGGCCGCGGCCAGGTCCAGCCGCAGCGAGCCGGCGATCTTCTTCATCGCCTTGACCTGGGCGTTGCCGCCCACGCGGGAGACCGAGATACCGACGTTGATCGCCGGGCGAACGCCGGAGAAGAACAGCTCGGGCTCGAGGTAGATCTGACCGTCGGTGATCGAGATCACGTTGGTCGGGATGTACGCCGAGACGTCGCCCTCCTGCGTCTCGATGACGGGCAGGGCCGTCAGGGAGCCGGCGCCGTTCTCGTCCGAGAGCTTGGTGGCGCGCTCGAGCAGGCGGGAGTGCAGGTAGAACACGTCGCCGGGGTAGGCCTCGCGCCCGGGCGGACGCCGCAGCAGCAGCGAGAGCTGGCGGTACGCGACCGCCTGCTTGGAGAGGTCGTCGTAGATGCACAGGGCGTGCTTGGGCATGGGCTTGCCGCCGCTGAGCGTGGCGTTGGGATTCTTGCCCTGCCACATGAAGTACTCGCCCATCGAGCAGCCCGTGTAGGGGGCGATGTACTGCATGGGGGCCGGCGCCGAGGAGCCGGCATTGACGATGATGGTGTAATCCATCGCGCCGTTCTTCTTGAGGATCTCCACCACGCCCGCGACCGTCGATTCCTTCTGCCCGACGGCGACGTAGATGCAGACGATCGCGTCCTTGGTGCCCCAGTACTGCTTCTGGTTGATGATCGTGTCGAGGGCGACCGCGGTCTTGCCGGTCTTGCGGTCCCCGATGATCAGCTCGCGCTGCCCGCGGCCGATGGGGATCATCGCGTCCACCGACTTGACGCCGGTCTGGAGCGGCTCGTGCACGGGCTGACGCTCGGCGATCCCGGGGGCGATGATGTCCACCTTGCGGAACTCCGCGGCGGTGATCGCCCCGGCATCATCGATGGGGCGCCCCAGCGAGTCGACCACGCGGCCCAGGAGCGCCTCCCCGACGGGTACCTCCAGCAGGCGGCCGGTCGCCTTGACCATGTCGCCCTCCTTCACGGCCTTGTAGTCGCCGTAGATGACCGCGCCGACGGTGTCGAGCTCGAGGTTGAAGACCTGGCCCATCACCGCGCCCTCGGAGGTCTGGAACTCCAGGAGCTCGCCGGCCATCGCCTTGGCCAGGCCGTAGATGCGGGCGATCCCGTCACCGATCTCGACCACGCGACCGACCTCCGAGACTTCGAGGTCCGCTGAATACTGCTCGATTTCCTGGCGGATGACGCTGGCGATCTCGTCGGTCTTGATCTTCAAGGGCGGACTCCCAAGCTCGTGCTGGATGCAAGGAACGGACCTTCGACAGGCCGAGATGGCTCCGGTCTCGCTCCCAGTTAGGGAATCGATCGGGACCGCAGGCCAGCCCTGCCCACCGCAGGGGGGAGCAAGGATATCCCGCGGGAGAAGAGATGTCCTGCGATCGCGGATGAGGCGGTCTTGCCCCAGCTCACCTGCGCTCGCTCAAGCGGTCACGCTCGGCGCTGCGCCAAGAGAACGCCCGCCATCTGCGGCGGGCGCTGTACATGGGGTAACACTGCCGATGGCGTGATCGCAGGGTCACGGCTTGGTCAGAGCGTTGTAGGGGTTCGCCGTTCCGAGGTTGACCTGCACCGTCTGGGTCTGGAAGGTGTGCCAGAGGTTCAAGAGCATGGCCCGTAAGCCACATCATCGCCGCATCAGCAGATGCAACGCGCACCCGCGCACGCGGGCGATGCACAAATCAGATTGAACGTCGCCTGGAACACAGGCCCAGACCCGCCACAGACATGAGAGTAACGGCCGCCGGCGCCGGGACGGGCACCTGGATCGGCACGATTGCTTCGGTCTCGTACGCCCACTTTACCGGCCACTGGTACTCGGTGAAGTAGATCCACCCGTAGTGCCATTGGTTGTCGGTCATCTTGACCCGCACGCCCAGGTAGGCCGGGTCCCCGATCGCCGGCGTGCCCTCCTCGAGGCTGTAGCTGAAGGGGAGGTGGTAGAAGTACGTGCTCGATATTCCCCAGTTGTCGCTCTCGGTGACCACCTCGCCGGGCGCATAGTCTCGCGTCGGGTGTTGCGATGTGAAGTGAAAACCATTCCAATCGATGGTGACGCCGGCGGTCGTCTTCGCGGCCTGCGCGCCCTCTTCCCCTATGAGTCGGCGCAGGGCTGGTTCATCGCTGGCCTGGTTGGGGTAGTACCACTTGCCCAGGGTCCCCGACCGCTGCTCGCCCGTCTGCGTCGCCGGTTGCGTGATGTCCAGGATCGTTCCGGGATAGAGCGTGTTATTCACATCATGGATGCCCAGCTTCCAGAAGAACGCCCCATCCGAGTTGTCGTAGACAACCACCGATCCCCGCGAGAACCCGCCAGCCGCGGCGAGCAGCGCCGTTCCCATTGTCGTTCCGAGAAATCGCCTCGTGATCGCGGCTCTCTTGGTCATCGCGACACTCCCCAGCGCGGTGTGCACATTGCCCGCCTCTCTTCTCTACGCTGCCCCCCCCTCCCGGTCGGTTGCAACAAGTTCCTTCAATATCGCATAGATTGATCTGATTTCACACTTCGGCTTCTAAAAACTGGGCTGCGCACGAGACCCCATCCACGCGGCTGGCAGTCCAATGCCCCCGCGATCGAGCGATTCGAAGTTGCCACCCGGTACCATTGTCCATGCCCTCCCTTTCCCTCCGCCCCGCCACTCCCGCCGACATCCCCACCGTCCTCCAGTTCATCAAGGAACTGGCCGAGTACGAGAAATCCCCGGAGCAGGCGCGGGCGACCCTCGAGCAGATCCGCACAGCGCTCTTCGGTGAACTCCACGGTCGCCGCCCGCTGGCCGAGTGCATCATCGGGGAGATCGACGGTTCCCCGCAGGGCCTGGCGCTGTACTTTGAGAACTTCTCGACCTGGACCGGCAAGCCCGGGATCTACCTCGAGGACCTGTTCGTGCGCCCCGCCGCCCGCGGCATCGGTCTGGGCAAGGCCCTGTTCACCCGGGTCGCCAAGATCGCCGTCGAAAGGGGCTGCTCGCGATATGAGTGGGCCGTGCTCGACTGGAACTCGCCCGCGATCGATTTCTACAAAGCGATGGGCGCGGTCCCGATGAACGAGTGGACCGTCTACAGGCTCGAGGGGCCCGCGCTGGCTCGGATCGCCGAATAGACGATTCTCCCTGCGCGAGCCGCGCCGGGCCGTCGCGACCGTACGGCTCACGCAAGTGCGGTGCAGTCCGAAGTATTCCCGCGTCACCCGGATTTCCTGCGCGATGCCGCGCGCGGCTTGATCCGTGCCTACGAGTATTTCCAGCGCCGATGCTCAACTTCTGGAACTGTCGTGGGCGCTGGCCGTCCTAACACTCCGAACAGCCGGACACACCGCGGCCGTTGGGAAAGAGCCGCGCCTCCCGGCGTGCAGGCCGCCGGACCACCGAGCCCGGCCCCCGCGAGGACCCAGCACATACAGGAGACTCTCATGACGCTCACGCGGCACTTGGCTGTCTTGTCGTTCATCGCGACCGTCCTCGGATCGCCGACCCCGGCATCAGCATCGGACTGGACGTATTCGGTCCTGAATCCACCTGGCCAGTCCAACGCGCTGGCGTTCGGCCTCGGGCCCGGAAACATCGTGGGCATGCAGGGGCTGTCGCAGTTCGAGCACGCGACGCTCTGGACTTCGCCCGACCCAGCCAGCGCGGTGGACCTCAACCCAGCGGGCGCCAAGCAGTCCGCGATCATTGCCAGCAGCGGCTCCCAGCACGTCGGGAGCGTCGTGATCAACGGCATCCGGCGTGCCGCGGTGTGGAACGGCACGACATACAAGTCGCTGCACCTTGCCGGGTACTCGGTGACCTACGCGCAGGGGACCGACGGCGTTCATCAGGTCGGCCTGGGCACCACCAACGCCGGTGAAGACCGCGCACTGCTGTGGTCCGGGAGCGCCGGCACCGCGGTGGTGCTCAATCCTCCGGGCTCGGCGCACGCCGCCGCGTACGCGATCGGCGGGGGACGCCAGGTCGGGTGGGCCAAGGTCAATCCCGACGACTGGACCCTCCCGGTCGCCGGATTCTGGTCCGGAACGGCCGCGAGCTGGACGCGTCTGGGAGCGCCGGCCGGGTTCCACGAATCGGATGCGTTTACGATCTCTCCCGACGGCCAGACACAGGCGGGCTTTGCCAGCGGCGGCCCCTTCGACACCAACCGGGCGGTTCTCTGGCACAGCACCCCGGAATCGTTCACGCTGCTTCATCGCGCCGAGTGGTTCAACTCGTCGGTGCTCGGGGTCGACAACCGGTTCCAGGTCGGCTGGGCCGTCACATCGGAACCCAAGTGCGTCGCATCGTTGTGGGAAGGCAGTGCCCAGGCATTCACCGACCTGAGCAAGTACGTTCCGGCAAACTTCACCATCTCACAGGCCTATAGCGTCAGGAGCACGCAGAGCGATATCTGGGTCGCCGGCTACGCCTACGACGGCCAGGCCGGGACGTACAACGCGATCCTGTGGCATCGGTCCATCCCCGCGCCGGGCGCTGCGGCCCTCCTGTTCATCGCGTGCGTCTGCAACGCGCGCCGGCCGGGACGGCAGATCCCGTAACTGGAAGGCATGACGGGTTCCTGCGCACCGGCCGTCGATTCCGAGGCGGCGGCCGGTGTGCGGGCCCTCGGGCCGCGTGCTGCTGAAACCGGCTTGGCGCGCGCGGGCGATACACTCCGCACCATGATCCGGACCACGATCTGCTGCGCACTTCTGGCGTTGCTCGCACACACAGGGCTCGGGGCAGGTTCGCCGCCGGCTCCGGCCCCACTTCTGGCCCGAGCGTCTCATTCGCCGCTGCCGCATGCCCAGCCCGAGAAGCAGCCGGAAGATCCGCAGGGCCCCCAGAACAACGCGCAGGCCGAGGATGAAGATCCCCTCGGGGTGCTCGCCGCCGCCAAGTCACCCGAATCCAACCGGTACACGCGCGCTTCGTTCTACAAGGAGCGGGCCGCCGTCGAGAAACGCCTCCTCAAGGCTCAGTACGAGCAGTCCGCCTCGCGCGTGCCGGCCCAGGACACCCGCGTGCTGGCGCTGCTCGATCTCTACGCCGATTGGGACTGCGAGCAGGCCGGCAACACGCCCGAACCGCGCCTGGCCGCGATGGGAGCCGCTCTGCTGGACGAGGGCTGCGAGGACCCGCTGGTCCGGGCGATCCACGCCCTGGCCGTGGACGGTGATGCACACCCGCGCTCCGCGGCCGCGCTCATGCAGGAGGCCATCGCGGGCCTCTCCGGATCGGGCTACTCCCCGCACCCGGTGGTCTACCTCGTGCGCCGGCTCGCAACCCACCACGCCGGCACGCTGGACGACGCGGGCAAGCTGGCGCTCCGGCGGCAGGCCGCCGACGCCCTGATCGCCTCGATCTGCCGCCCGCTCCCCGACGAGACGATCCTCCGCAACCGCTGCTACCTCGCTGAGCACGAGATCCTCGAGAACCTCCCCGAGGAGCTGGCCGTGTCGGTCGCCGATCGGGTCGAGCAGTGCGCCGAATCCGACCCGTGGATCAAGCTCATGCTCCGCGCCTACGCCCACCAGCGCAAGGGCTGGAACGGCCGGGGACGCGGGTTCACCGCAGGTGTGACCGCCGAAGGGGCCAAGACGTTCCGGGACGAACTCACCCACGCCAAGGAGCAGTTCGCCAAGGCCTTCGCGCTCAGCCCGCGCCGCCCCGAGCCGGCCTCGTGCATGATCGAGGTCGCCCACCAGCTCGGGGACCCCGACGGCGACGACATGATCACGTGGTTCCGCCGCGCCGTCACCGCCGAGTTCGACTTCCGCCCGAGCTACCAGCGTCTCTCGTTTATGTGCTCCCCCCGATGGGGCGGCAGCTACGAGCAGGTCCTCGCCGTCGGGCAGTGGTGCGCGCAGACCCAGCGCTACGACACCCGCATCCCCACCCAGTTCGTGGACGCCGTCCTCTCGATCTGCGACGAGATCCACAGCTACAGCAAGCCCTGGGCCGACGAGGAGATGTACTCGACCGCCAAGCAGGTGCTCGCCGGCACCGCCGACCACCCCGCCAACGCCGGCCTTGCCGATTCGGACCGCTCTCTGCTGGCAAGCATCGCGTACCGCGCCGGCCGCTTCGACGACTCCCGCGAGGCCTCCTCCAAGCTCACGCCTGCTACCTTCGACGGGGCGATGGCCCGCAGGGTCCGGGTCTTCCCGGAGGAGGTGCTCGGCGAATCCCGCGTACGCGCCGGCCCCGCGGCGACGCAGTTCCAGGCCGGGCTCGAGTCGGCCCAGGCCGGCAAGTGGTCCGACGCCGCGGCGATGTTCGCGAAAGCAACGGGGCTGTGCGCGGCCGATTCGGTCGAGCGTTGGGCCGCTCGCGGGCGCGAGCTTGCCGCGATCGTTCACGCCGCCTCCGACGCCCACGAGATGGCGACCGTACCGTTCGAACCCGGCCTTCCCGGCTGGATCCGCCGAGCCGGGGCCTGGGAAGTCCGGACCGACGGCAGCGTGCGGGCGACGTCCGACGGGCTCAACTTGATGTTGCTCCTGCGCGAACCCGTCGGCCGCGAGTGGGACATGGAAGTTGCCTTCCGCGTCGTCGAGACCGAGGCCCGCGGCGAGCCGCAGAACGTCGCCGTGGTCCTGGGCTGGGAGTGCGAGAGCGGCGCTTCGGACCGTTGGCAGTCCTGCATGGTCTACACCCAGGACAAGGCCGCGGCCCTGCGTGTGGGGTTCGTGAGCGGCCGCGAGGCCATGCCCGCGGATATCAAGGAAGGATTCAATACCCTGCGCGTGGAACTCCACGGCGAGATGGTCAAGGTGCTGGTCAACGGCGTTGCCTGCATCGAGAGCCGCTCCCCCCTGGCGCAGGACCGGTGGAAGCCCGGCCCGTACGTGGGCCTGGGCGCTGGCCGGCCCGGGGTCAGGCACGTCCTGGAGTTCAAGAACTTCAAGATCCGCATCGGGACGAAGTAGCCTCGCGGCGTGCCGTCGGGCCCGCGAACACGGTCACAACACCAACCCGCCCGCGCTATCCTCCGCCGTGACGACCGCCGAATCACCTTCGCGTCGCGCCCCCGACGCTTCTACCCTCCCCGCCGTGCAGATCGAAGCCAAGAACGCCCTGCGAACCCTGAGCCCCGAGGTCACCGCCGCGTGGAACGCATGGCGAAAGGGCAAGCTCTCCCTCACCCAGCGCCTCGGCGATGATGCGCTGAGGTGGTACGCCCACCGCGAACTCCCCCGCTTCGGCCACATGGTCACCAAGCACGGCCGGCTCGAGGATTTCGAGTACTGGCGCGACGCCCCGATCGTCGAGATGCACGACCGCTTCCACGGCCACCGCGTGCGCCTCAACCCGCGCGACTTCTACCACCGCATCTGGTACTACTTCGGCTCCTACCACGAGCTGGAGATCCTTTCGGTCCTTAAGCAGGGCCTGCGCCGGGGAGACTGCTTCGTCGACGGCGGCGCCAACATCGGGCTGATCACGCTCTACGCCGCGGGCCTGGTCGGCACGACCGGCCTGGTGCAGTCGTTCGAGCCCTTCCCGCCCATCTTCGAGGAACTCAAGTTCCACGTCGAGTCCAACGGGCTCTCCCAGGTCCAAATCAACATGATGGGGCTCTCCGATGCCCCCGGCCAACTCGAGATCAAGCTCCCCGGGGTCGGGAACCTCGCCGCCGCGACCTTCAGTCCCATCCCCGACCGCTACCACGGGGTCGCCTCATCGGGCGGAGTCGTCCCGATCGTCCGCGGCGACGACATGATCGACGCCGACGACCCCCGCCCGCTCCTGCTCAAGCTCGACGTCGAGGGCTTCGAAGTCCGCGCGATCGGCGGGCTCGCCAGGGTCATCGAAAAGCGCCTCCCCGCCGTGGTCGCCGAGGCCAACGCCGAGCTGCTCGACATCAACGGCACGCCCCCCGAGCTCATGTGGGACATGTTCACCCGCGTGGGCTACCGCGTGTTCGCCATGGATCGCGGCGGATTCCGCGCCCGCCATCGCCTCTGGCTCCACCCGCTCCCGCGCGAGTGGGTCCGGTGCGAACGCGACATGGTCTTCGTCCATCCCGGCAGCGCCATGTGGCCCCGCTACGAGCCCGCGATCCAGCCGGCCGGGAAGTACTGGAAGCACCTGGGCGTCCTGCCGGGAACGGCCAGGAAATTCACCACCGCGTCAGGCTGAGCATCATCGCCGGACACCCCGCGGCCGCCGGAAGGTCCGGTGACCTCGCGCCGGCCCGGAAGGGAAGCCGGGCTTCAGGAGTGCGTCAGCTCGCGGTTGATCGAGTCCAGCACCCGCTGCTCCCCGGGGCTGATCTTCGAGAACAGGCCCAGCACGCCCCCGCACACTTCCGCGACCCGACGCGCGTACATCAGCAGGTCGTTGCGGAACGTTGCCAGTTCCGGGGGCGTCAGCGCCTTGCGGAGCTCCCCGGCGAACATCCGCCACGCCGTCCGGCCGTCCTCGGTCGGGCCCCGCTCCAGCCACTCCTGGAGCCGCTTGATCGCCTCTCCCTCGGCCGGCATGCCCTGCTTGATCGCCGCGGCGATCACGGCGTCGGCCTCGTGCTTCTGGAATTTGCCGTGCGCCCAGGCGATCTCGACCAGCGGATAGAGCTTGAACGCCGAGAGCAGCTCGCCCCGCACGCTGAGCTTGACCAGCCGGTCCAGCACCGCCTCGTCGGTGATCCCCGACACCTTGCGGAGCGACTCCTTCTCGAGCTTGGTCTGGAAGACGCTCCGGAGCTTGTCGACCAGGTCGGCATCCTTCTGACGGAAATACGCCTCTTCGAAGCTGCGTTCACGGCTGACAAATGGATCCGATGGCATGGTCGATTCTCACGTTGGGGCGGGGCCCCCGGCTATCCGCCGAAGCTGTTGTATTCTCCGCGTGCCCGAAGCCCCGCGGCAAGCCCATCGTAAGCGCCACGCGGCGCGGCCTCAATCCCCGCGCCCCGGCCCGGCGATCGAAGTAACCTTACACGCCCCGAGCCCCGGCCCGACCCGCCTTCCCATGTCCACAGGACCCGAAGAAATCTCCCACGCAATCTCACGCCTCAAGGCCGGGCGCCTGGTCGCCTTCCCCACCGAAACCGTCTACGGCCTGGGCGCCGATGCCCTCAACCAGGACGCGGTCGCCGCCGTGTTCGCCGCCAAGGGCAGGCCCCCGCTCAACCCCCTGATCGTCCATGTTTCCGGCCCCGAAATGGCCCGCTCGGCCGTCCGCGAGTGGACAACGCAGGCCGCCGCGCTCGCCGCCGCGTTCTGGCCCGGTCCCCTCTCCATCATCCTCCACAAATCCCCACGCATCCCGCCCAACGTCACCGCCGGCGGTGACACGGTCGCCGTGCGATGCCCCGACCACCCGCTCACGCTCGCGCTCATCGAGGCGTTCGGCGCTCCCCTGGTCGGCCCCAGCGCCAACCCATCCGGGCGCATCTCCCCCACCACCGCCGCGCACGTCCGCGAGTCCTTCGACGACGACCTGGTCTACGTGCTCGACGGCGGCCCCTGCCGGGGCGGCATCGAATCCACCGTGGTCGACCTCACCGGACCGACCCCGCGAGTGCTCCGCCCAGGACTGGTAACCCCCGACCAGATCCGCTCGGTCCTCGGCCGCGAGGTCGAATCCTCGGAGCCGTCCGGAGGATCCCCGACCCGCGGCACCGAACCCCTCCGCAGCCCGGGGATGCTCCAGCAGCACTACGCGCCCGTCTCCCCCACGCGGCTCGTCGAGCCCGGCCAGCTGCTCGCACAGCCCCCCGGCGCCGTCCTGCTCACGTTCCAGGCCATCGACCGCCCACGCGTCATCACGATGCCCGCCGAACCGCTCGCCTACGCCGCTCGCCTGTACAGCGCGCTGCGCCAGGCCGATGCGCTTCACCCGCCGCTGATCGCCGTCGAAGCGCCGCCGGTCCCCGCGGCCGGCCCGGACCGCGAACTGTGGCTCGCGATCCTCGACCGCCTCCGCCGCGCCACGGCCTGACCGCGCGCCCGCCCCCGGCGCGCCGATCTCGGGAGGATCTCCGCCCGATCGTCTATCCTTGCGTTCCCCAACACGAGTGAGGTTCTCCAGCGGCCCGCCGGCCGCCCGGGGGGAGCCGACCAACCGGAGCTTGCCGCATGTCCCGCCTGAAGATCGCCCTCGCACCGGGCGACGGTATCGGCCCCGAGATCATGAACGCCACGCTCGAGCTGTTCAAGGCCGCCGGCGTCCATGAACGCGCCGACTTCCTTCCCGTCGAGATGGGCGCCGCCGTGTTCGCCAAGGGCAACTCGCGCGGTATGAGCGACGAGGCGATCCGCACCGTCGAGGACTGCGGCATCCTCTACAAGGGCCCGATGGAAACGCCCAAGGGCGGCGGCGGCAAGTCCATCAATGTCACCGCCCGCAAACTCTGGAACGCCTACGCCAACTTCCGGGTCTTCAAGACGCTCCCGGGCGTCCAGACGGTCTACTCCCGCGCCGGCATGACGATCGACATGTGCATCGTCCGCGAGAACATCGAGGACACCTACGGCGGTGTCGAGCACCGCCTCACCGCCGACGTCGTGCAGTGCAAACGCCTGATCTCCGCCCCCGGCTGCGACGAGGTCCACCGCTTCGCCCTCCAGACCGCCCGGAAGCTCGGACTCAAGAAGGTCCACTGCGGCCACAAGGCCAACATCATGAAGATGAGCGACGGGCTCTTCCTCGACCGCTTCCGGGCCGTCGGCAAGGACTTCCCCGAGATCGAGCTCGCCGACGTCATCATCGACGCCCTGTGCATGAACCTGGTCATCAAGCCCCCGCAGTACCAGATGATCGTCCTGCCCAACCTCCAGGGCGACATCGTCAGCGACCTGTGCGCCGGCCTGGTCGGCGGCCTGGGCTTTGCGCCCTCGGCCAACATCGGCTCCCACATCTCCATCTTCGAGGCCGTCCACGGCACCGCTCCCGACATCGCCGGCAAGGGGCTCGCCAACCCGACCTCGCTCATCCTCTCGGGCCTCATGATGCTCCGGCACGTCGGCCTGGGCTCCCAGGCCGCCGCCGTCGAGAACGCCCTGCTCGCCACCCTCGAGTCGGGCATCCACACCGGCGACTTCGGCGACCGCGCCACACCCCCCGTCGGCACCGAAGCCTTCGTGCACGCGATCATCGATCGCCTGGGCAGCACCCCCAGGTCCGTCCCCGCCGCCGCCACGCCCCAGCCGCACGAGCCCACCTACATCCGCCCCCCCAAGCCCGCCGCCCAGCAGGTCATCAGCACCTTCAAGAACGTCGTCACCCACGTCGTCGGCTGCGATGTCTACCTCGATTCACCCCTCCCCCCCGTCGCGCTCGCCGAGCAGATGCAGCGCGCCTGCGCCGACACCCCCTTCAAGCTCACCCTCATCTCCAACCGCGGCACCCAGGTCTGGCCCACCGGCTCGGTCTACACCGAGTGCGTCGACTACCACCGCGTCCGCTTCGAGCTCAAGGACTCGGTCACCCCCGGAGTCTTCGGCCAGGCCCGCTCGATCGCCCTCCTCGACCGGCTCGCCGAGAGCTTCACCATCGGCGCCTACGAGCTCCTCCGCCTCTACGACGGTGTCAAAGGCTACAGCCTCGCTCAAGGGCAGTAGAATGCAGGCGAAAGGGAGGACGGCTGATGGAGCTCCTGCCTGCTTCGCTCGATTCCTTCACGCTTGCCGCTGGCGTCGCTTCCATCCTCGGATTGGCGATCACCATCTACACTTTTCGAGCCGGCAAGATCAATCAAAGGTCACTCGATCAATTGCGGACTTAACATGCACGTCGGCTCAGAGCCGGCGAAGCACTGTCCGACCTGAGGAAATTTGAGTCCAATCTCATAACTGCCCTGAAGCAGGACAGAATCGAAGACGCGCGGGTGGAAGCTCGACGATGCCGCGGGACGATCGAGTCCTCCACTCAGGCGTTTCCAGCAAGTCTCGCATCTCAACTCGCTGTGCTCGCTGCGCACATGCGGCAAGCATCTGACCGAACGGATCCGTTCCTCTCAAAGCAGAAACTGTCTGACGCTCTGCTGGAATTGTCCGAGGCCGTAATGAAGCTGTCTGCCGATGTTCGGGACAGAGATACCGGAGGAAACCGTGGCTGACAACAGTGATCAGCAATGGGAACTTGTCGTTGAGAAGCTCGTTCGCGAAACCGCGGAAGGGAGCTTGGGCTGGGGTATCGCCGAGGCCGGCAAACCTCGGCGGCAGCAATCCGGTCTCCAGGAACGACAAGTGTCGCCCGTCTTCTACGCGGCGGTAGCCGGAAAGCTCGTGAGGCTCAACGAGTACGACTACTGGCTGGATGAGGACAGGTCTATTCCGCATCGCGAGGTCAGCGATGAATTCGTCAGCCCAGAAGGTGACTTGCTCTGGCGATTTCCTCGCACAGATGAAAGATGGAAGTTGCTCGATGCGGTTCGACAACAGACCGCAGGCGTCGCAGATTTCCTCCAGTCGTATTTGAAGGCTTCGTGATTGCGTCCCCGATCGCCTGAAAATCGGCAATAACGCCCTCCGAACCCCTGAGTTGTGCACGAGGTATGCACACACAGCGCGCGCACAAGAGTGTGCATCCGCGGTGCAAAAGCCGTTTCTGTGCGCAAATACGTGCACATGCGCGCATTTGCGTTGCCGCTTCGCGGCGCTGGAGGTAAGCTGCAACTGCTCGTCGGCTCGTGGGGTCCGCTCGATTCAGTCCGTGCAATCCGGCCGTGCGTTTCTCCACGAGCCAGCGACGCCGCGCGTGCGCTGCGCGCTGCTCACTCGGGAGAAAGACCATGGCCAAGACCGCACTGTGCATCGGCATCAACGACTACCCCGGCACCGGTTCGGACCTGTCGGGCTGCGTCAACGACGTCAACGACTGGAAGGCCGCGCTCCAGCAGCGCGGCTTTGCCGTCACCACCCTGCTGGACCGGGACGCGACCAAGCGGAACATGGTCGAGGCCCTCGGCAAGCTGCTGCGCGACGCCGCCGCGCACGACACCGTCGTCTTCCAGTACTCCGGCCACGGCTCGTACGTCGCCGACGTCAGCGGCGACGAGGACGACGGACGCGACGAGGTCCTCTGCCCCAGCGACATCGGCGCGGGCGCCTATCTCTCCGACGACGAGCTCTACGAACTGTTCACCATGACCAAGACCGGCGTCAAGGTCATCTTCCTCTCCGATTCCTGCCACTCCGGCACCGTCTCCAAGTTCCGCGCCGCCACCGATGTCGGGGACAAGGTCGTCAAGTCGCGCTTCCTGCCCCCCGGCACCTTCCTGCGCGACTTTGAGATCCCCGCGACCGCCAGGGCCGCCACCGGCCGGGGCAGCCGCCAGCGCCGCGCCCACCGCGCCATGCTCATCTCCGGGTGCATGGACAACCAGACCAGCGCCGATGCCTGGTTCAACAACCGCCCCAACGGCGCCTTCACCTACTACGCCCTCAAGGCCCTTAAGGAAGTCCCCGCCAACGCCACCTACGCCCAGTGGCACTCCAAGATCCGCGACTACATCCCCAACGTGTACTACAACCAGGCCCCCAACCTGTACGCGACCAAGGGCCAGGCCCACTGGCACCTGTTCGAATAAACCTCGTGCCCGGTCCCGATCGTGAGGGGACGGTTTCTCCCGGGTCCGCCCAGCGGCGGACCCGGTGCTTTGCCCACGCCCGCCACGCGACGCGCTCAGCCCGGGGCCCGCTCCCCGAACCCCGTCGCACGCTCGAACATCCGCGCCAGCCGCAGCAGGACGCCCTCGGACCACGCCGCGCCCACCAGTTGAACACCCACCGGCAAATCCCGGCCCTCCACGCTCGCCCAGCCCCCGGGGACCGTGATCCCCGGCAGGCCCGCGAGGTTCACGCCCACCGTGTACACATCCTCCAGGTACATCGCCAGGGGGTCCCCGGTCTTCTCGCCCACCTTGAAGGCCGGGCCCGCTGTCGCCGGCATCAGGATCGCGTGGCACCCGCGACCCACCAGCGCCGCGTCGTAGTCGGCCTTGATCCTGCGCCGGACCTTCAGCGCCGTCGTGTAGTACGCGTCGTAGTACCCGCTCGAGAGCACGTACGTGCCCAGCATGATCCGCCGCTTGACCTCCGCCCCGAACCCCTCCGATCGCGAGCGGCGGTACAGGTCCGTGAGCGTGTCGCCAGGGACCGGCGCGGCGCGGTGCCCGTACCGCACCCCGTCGAACCTCGCCAGGTTCGACGAGGCCTCCGCCGGCGCGACGATGTAGTAGGCCGCGATCCCGTGGTCGGTCATCGGCAGGTCGATGTCCACGATCCGGGCGCCCAGCGTCTCGTACACGCCGATCGCACGCTCGAGCGCCGCGTTCACCGCCTCGTGGTTGGCACCCCCGCGAGCCTGGCGCGGCACCCCGATCACCGGCGCCGGCACCGGCGTCTCCAGCTCCCGGCCGAACCGCTCGGCCGGGCGCACCGCCGAGGTCGAGTCGTGCGGATCGTGCCCGCAGATCACCTCCAGCGCCAGGGCCGCATCCGCGACGTCGCGCGTCAGCGTGCCCACCTGGTCCAGGCTGGATGCGAACGCGACCAGCCCGTACCTCGACACGCTCCCGTACGTCGGCTTCACCCCGACCACCCCGCACAGCGACGCGGGCTGGCGGATCGACCCGCCCGTGTCCGAGCCCAGCGCCAGCGGAACTCCCCGCGCGGCCACGCTCGCCGCCGAACCCCCCGAGCTGCCGCCCGGCACCCTCGACGGATCCCAGGGGTTTCGCGTCGGCCCGAACGCCGAGTTCTCCGTGCTCGAACCCATCGCAAACTCGTCGAGGTTGGTCTTCCCCACCACCACCGCGCCCACGTCCATCAGGCGCGCCACCGCGGTCGCCGTGAAGGGAGACTCGTACGACCCGAGCATCCTGCTCGCGCAGGTCGTCCGCCCCCACGCCAGGCACAGGTTGTCCTTGATCGCCACCGGGACGCCCGCCAGCGGCATCGCGCCGGCCTCCCCGCGCGAGATCCGATGGTCCACCGCCCGGGCCTGCTCGATCGCCTCGTGCTCGAAGACCTGGAGGTACGCGTGGATCGTCCCCTCGGCGGCCCGGATCGCCGCCAGCGCTCCGCGGGCCGTCTCCTCCGCCGAAACCCGCCCGTCGCGCACGGCCAAACTGATGCTGGAGGCCGACTGGCTCACGCGCCGCCCCCTTCCTCCAGCACCTTGGGGATCCGCACGAACCGCTCGAACATCTGCGGCGCCATCCTCGCCAGCGCCTCGACCGGGAGCGTCGGCCCGGGCTCGTCGTCGTCGAGCCGGTTGACCGTCTCCCCGACGTTTGCCAGCGGCTCGACGCCCGCGAGGTCCAGCTCGCGCATCCGCTCCATGTAATCCAGCACCGCCGAGAGCTGCACGCCGAAGCGGGCAACCTCCTCGTCGCTCAGCGCCAGCCGGGCCAGGCTCGCGACCTTGCGGACTTCTTCGGCTGACAGCGGCTCCCGTGACATGCCGGAGGGTATCACCCTCGGCCCGCTCGCTCGCGGTCCGCGCCGGTCCGCGCCAGCATCGCCTCGACCCGCTCGACCAGCCGGTCCATGCCGAGCCCAGCGCCGATCCGCGAGGCCTGCGCCCCGGCGATCCCGCGCCACGGTCCGCCGCACGCCGCGGCAAGGCACTCGCACCACGCGGCCGCGGTGTCCCCGGGGACGACCATGCCGGGCCTCGGTTGCCCGGGGGCCGACAGGATCAGGTCCGCACCTCCGGCCGCGGCGCCGGCGAGCACGGGCTTGCCGGCCCGGAGCGCATCACAGACGAACCGCCCCGTGCACGCGCGGTCCGACCTCGCGCCGTACGCGATCACCGCATCGCTCGCGGCCAGCGCCGCGTCGATCCGCCCCGTCCCGCCGAGGATCCGCACCCGGCCCTCGGCGGAGTCCCCCAGCCCGGCCCGGTCGCAGGCGCGGCGGATCGTGTGCGTCCGGCGACCCACGACCAGCAGCACCGGCGCGCGGTCCGGACCACCACCATCGATCCCCGCCGCACCACCGCGCAGCAGCGCCAGGCCGCCGAGCATCGCGTCAAGTCCGGCGCGGTCCGTGTGCACCGCGCTGGTCAGGAACACCACCGCGCTGTGCGGGATCCCCAGCAGCCGGCGAACCTCCGTGCGCAGGGCCGCGGACTCTTCGGGGGCCGGAACATCCAGGTGGCTCGCGTAACCGAGGGCCGCCACGCCGTCGCGTGCGGTCAGCGCACCCAGACGGGCCGGGTGATGGCCCCGGGGGCCGCGCCCGGCCCGTGCTCGGCGTTCGGCGAGCAGGGCCTGGGGCGCCCAAGGGTGGTGCAGAACCTCCATGATCGCCGAGACCGGCCGGTGGGTGCGCACGGATCGCACCAGCATCGGGACGATCCCCAATCCCAGCGGGATCCACAGCTCGGCGGGCACGTACCGCGTCAGCGAGACGGCCGTCGCACCGGGCATCTGGCCGCGGACCTGCCGGGCCCACCGCGCCAGCCCCAGCGGATCGGCGCCGCGGAGCGTCCTGCGCGGCCGCCGGACCAGGAGCCGCAGCGGACCCGCGACCGCCGGATCCTCGATCCCGTCGCACGCCAGCACCACCTCGTGCCCGCGCTGCGCCAGGCCGCGGGCGATCCGCGCCGACCAGATGCTCAGCGACCAGGGCATCGAACGGATGTGCTCGGCGAACACGACGATGTTCATTCCCGGGCCTCCGCGCGCGGCGATCGCTCCGCGCCGGCGGGCGCCGGGATGAACGAGGGGCACAGCCCCAGCAGCACCGACAGCATCGCCGCCGTCTGCGCGTTGAGGTGCACCGGGTCGAACGCGCTGACCAGCAGCAGCCCGACCAGCGCCGCCGCCGGCCCCCACTCGATCGCCCCCGACGACCCGCACCGCCCCCGCGCCAGGGCGGCCGCGTTGCGCAGCGCGATGACGATCACCGCGAGCGCCGGCACGAGCCCCAGCAGGCCGGTGGTCGCCGCGATCTGGAGCAGCGCATCGTGCGCGTGGTCGTGGATCGCCTGCGATCGCGGATCGACCCCGCGCGCCGAGAGCATCCGCTCGACGGCGGGCTTGAACGAGCCCGCGCCCACCCCGATGACCGGGTGCTGCTCGAACAGGTCGATCGCCCAGGCCGCCATCCCGATCCGCGCGCCGGTGTCGCTGGTGTAGTCGCCCTTCTCGATCGCGGCGGCGATCTCCTGGCGCGCCAGCTCGTAGCGCCGAACCACCGACCCGCCGACGGACTTCCAGGCGACCGCGCCGCAGGCGATCACGAGCACGGCGGCGATCAAGAGGACCCTTGCCCGACCCCGGCGTGATTCGGACTCGTTGGAACCAGGCCGCCCACGCAGCGCGGCAAAGAGCACGCCCCCGGCGCACGCAACCACCAGTGCGGCCGCGGCGAGCCACGCTCCACGTGTTCCGCTGGCGACGATCCCGGCGAACGCGACAAGCGACGCCGCCGCCGCGAGCACGCGTCCGCGAACCGGGCCCGGCAGGAGCGCCCCCGGCAGGTGCAGGCCCAGCGCCCCGACCAGCAGCGTCCCGCACACCACCGGCGGCCACCACCCGCTGTAGCGGTCGGGCGCCCTGTTCCACGCCGGCGTCGGCCATCCCAGCGCCACGTGCAGGAACTGCGAAAGCTGCGCTGCGTTGCCGACGAGGAACCCCGCGGCAAGCGTCATCAGCAACGCGCGGCGCCGCTGCACGAACGGCCAGAGCACGCCCAGCGACCACAGCCACCGGATCGACCCGGCCTGCTCGAGCCACTGGCGACGGTCGAGCGTCCACCACCCGCTGGCAAACTGCACGATCCCGAAGACCGCCGCGGCGATAAACAGCGGCTGGAGCACGATCGAGCGGATGTACCGGTAGTTCCGCCCCATGCGCAGCAGGGTCGCGACCAGCAGCGGGATCCCGGCGACCTCGACGAAACTCACGGGCCAGGCCACGAAGAAGCACCACAGGTGCGCGCACAGGTACGTCGGCCACCGCCCCCACCAGCCCCGCCAGGGATCGGCGTCGAACACCCTGCCGGCCGCCTCCCGGTCGACCCACCCGCCCGAGAGCAGCCATCCCAGCCCTCGCTGGACCGGGATGTCAGAATCTACGCCGGAACGGGGATTGTTCGGCATCCCGTGCTTCGGGGGCACCGCGTCGGCCCCGGAACCGCGAGGGTCAACGGCCGAGGGCGCGATGTTGGGGGTGGATTCGGGTGTATTCAAGGAATGAAACCGCGGGCCGGGCCGATGGTAACAAGAGGGTAACCGCCGGGGCCCGAATCCGCCCCGGGATGCCCTTGGGCGCGAACCATCGCGTGGGCGCTGCGTCGGACTGCTGATAGGCTTGTGCGGGGTGGTGGCATCGGGGGCGATCCGCGGGGGGAGCCCGAACGTACGGAAGGCAGGAACGAATCATGGAAGAGATCCGCCGAGTCGTGCGCGCCGCGGGGACCAGGCTGCTGGTGATCGGATTCCTGCGCGAGCTGCTCGCGATCGCGACGGTCGCGGCGATCGGCCTCTTTGTCGCCGTGTTCGTCCAGCGTCTCTTCGGGCTGTCGTGGCCCTGGCAGATCATCTTCATCTCCACCGCCGCGGCGACCGTAATGGCCGCGCTGGGTGTGGCCCTCTTCAAGCGCAAGGACTCCCTGGGGGTCGCCCGCGAGCTTGACGAGCGCGCCGGCCTGCGCGAGAGCCTCAGCACCGCGATCTGCGTCAGCGCCGGGGAGGACCCCTGGAGCAAGGTGGTGGTGGAGACCGCCCGCCAGCGGGCCGTCTCGGTCAAGGTGCGTGAC
The DNA here is from genome assembly GCA_044221545.1 of Phycisphaerales bacterium. GTDB lineage: Bacteria > Planctomycetota > Phycisphaerae > Phycisphaerales > UBA1924 > JAEUJB01. The sequence continues at coordinate 16,686 of JBGAOZ010000007.1, read as the reverse complement.
GCCGTGCCGATCGAGGCGCCGCGGCTGTGGCCGGTCACGCTCGGCGCCGCGGCCGCCCTGGTGTTGGCCTGGCTGATCGTCCCCAACTGGGACGTCCTCAAGCTGCTCGCCAAGAAGCAGGACGCCCAGAAGCAGCAGCAGGAACTGGTCGCCGCCAAGGCCGATGTCGAGCAGCGCAGCCAGAAGATCGAGGCCCTGCTCGAGAAGGCCAAGGTCCAGCTCAAGGACGAGAAGCCCGACAACCCCAACGACGCCGCGAGCAAGGCCCAGGAGCTCAAGAACCCCGAGGAGGTCCGCCGCGCCGCGGTCAAGAAGATCTCCGACGTCGCCGACCGCCTCGCGCAGATGAAAGACAGCGAGAAGTCCCAGCAGATCGAGGCCCTCAAGGACCAGATGCGCCAGCTGCGCCAGTCCACCGACGGCCCGCTCAACGAGTTCGAGCGCCAGCTGGCCCGCGGCAACTTCGACAACGCCAAGAAGGAGCTCGAGCAGCTCTCCAAGAAGCTCTCCGAGGGCGACATGTCCAAGGAGGACGCCGCCAAAGCCAAGCAGCAGCTCGAGGACTTGTCCAAGCAGCTCGACAAGATCGCCGCCGACAAGAAGGAGATGCAGAACGCCCTCGAGAAGCAGGGCCTCTCCAAGGACCAGGCCAAGGACCTCATCAAGAAGGCCGGGTCGGGGGATCCCAAGGACCTTCAGAAGGCCATGGAGGCCCTCAAGCAGCTCTCCCCCGAGCAGAAGCAGCAGCTCATGAAGCAGGCGATGGCCCAGATGAAGGCCGCGCAGATGGCCCAGAAGATGGCCAGCGACTGCAAGCAGGCCGGCCAGGGCATGAGCGGCCAGAAGATGGACCAGAAGGGCATGGAGGGGATGCAGGGCATGATGTCCGAGCTCTCCGACTCCGAGCAGATGTCCCAGGAGATGGAGGCCGCGCAGGCGGCCCTGGGCGAGTGCAAGGCCCAGCTGGCCGCGCTGGGCCAGTGCCTGGGCAACGGCGACAAGCCCTCGCAGTTTTCCGGCATCGGGCAGTGGAAAGAGGGCGACTCCAACAAGAACGGCAACGGCACCGGCGGTCCCGGCCACGGCCTGGGCCCCAGCCCCGACGCCGCGCCCACCGACTACACGATGAAGAAGGAGAAGGCCAACGTCCACACGCAGGAGGGACCGATCATCGGCAGCCGCCTGGTGTGGGGCGAGCAGATCCGCGGCGAATCACGCGCCGAGTTCTCCGACGCCGTGCAGGCCAGCGACAAGGCCGCCAGCGAAGCGCTCGACACCATGCAGGTCCCGCGCCAGTACCACGGCGCCGTCAAGAACTACTTCGGCACCCTCAAGGACAAGGCCGACAAGAACCCCAAGCCCGCCGGCGACAAACCGGCGGACAAGAACCCGCCGGCCCAGAAGCCCACCGGCGACGCCAAGGACTCGGGGGGCAAGTAGACGCCCAGCCCCGCGCGGGCGTTTGCGTTCCGGCCGGTATCGATGACGCACGAGCCCGCATACGGAGGGCTCGGGCTCCGCGGCCTGCCGCCTCATCTCCTCCGCTTGACCCAGCACAAACTCTGGTACGATGACCGAGTGCTCGTGGAGCGCCCCCGCTCCGGAGGGCAGTCTTGTGAACACGTACACGTGGACACTGGAACGTCTCGAACCGCGGCTGGTCCTCTCCGCCATGTTCGCCGGCGTCGGCGTGGTAGAGGTCCTCAACGTCCAAGCCACCGCGAGCACCCTGCACGGCACCGCGATCGAGGGCATCATCGACGACGCGGACGTGATATCCGGCACCGCCTACCTCAGCGCGGCGCTGACCCCCCAGGCCGTCACCATCGACCCCGAGTTCACCACGTTCAACGCCGACGGCTCGTTCTCAACCTCGCCCTCCGAGGATGACTGGGACCGCGAGTACACCACCGGCTTCCGCCCCAGCGACGGGTTCCAGGCCGGCTGGCTCTTCGGGCACGACATCGGCGTGACTCCGAACCTGCTCGCCCACGACGGCGCGGGGTTCGAGCTGAGCTTTTATGTCGTACGACCCGCCTCCGCCTCGATCTCCGATTTCCAGGGCCAGTGGTCCCTCTCGATGCACCAATGGAAGTTCGGGGTCGGCGCGATCGGGACGTCGGTGAACGGCTCGATCACCGTGAGCGGAACATCGTTTGAAGTCCACGGGTACCAGCCCTCCACGCTGGAGTCCTTCCCGCTCTCGGGCATCGCGGAGTTGCTCGACGGCAGGGGCAAGGCCCGCCTGATCGTTCCCGGCGCCGAGTCGGCCCAGACGTGGCTGTACCTCAACGCCGCCGGAACGGCGATGATCGGCGTGAGCCTCTCGGAGTCTCTGACGTCCGGCGTGGTCTTCACCGCGACCCGGGAGGCCTTCAACGTCGCCAGCGAATCGGTCCCGGGCAGGTACCGCGTCGTGCTCGGCCTGGACTCGGCGATGGCCAACGGCATCCTCACGGGCGCCAACGTCGCCGAGGCGGGTGTTCTCGATCTTCTCTCGGGCGGCACGGGGACGTACACGCCCCTGAACGGCGGGCAGATCCGCGCCGCGGCCTGGCACCTGACGCCCGAGCACGTGATCGTCGACACGGTGATCGGCTCACGCGATGTGGAGCTGAGCTTCTACCAGACGGCGGACATGAAGCTGATGCCCGTGCACGACGCCCGCTGCGCGAAGGTCAGCGCGTCGGAGATCGGCGCCGTCGGCCTCGCGGTGCGCATCGGCGACGCCCAGGTCGTGACCCCGGCGTTCGATGTCAGCGCCGCGTACGGCCAGATCCGGGACGGCGAGGCGGTGGTCTACATCGCCGACCACGACGAGAACTGGTTCTGGACCGGCTTGCTGGCGACGTACGCGCCCACGCTGGCGGGCTCGGCGAGCGAAGTGGACGTCCAGCTCGACCTGGCGACGGGCAACCTGCGGGCGACCGTGCTGGCGGGCGGCTCGCTGATCGTCTTCTTCTTCGACGAGTCGACCGGGGATTTCATCCCCGGCGACCTGGGCGCCCTGACAGGCGTCGCGGGCATCAGCGGCGGCGTGTTCAGCTTCCAGGATTCGGTGAACACCAGCGGCACCGACCTGTACTTCGGCGGGCGCGACCCGGGCGGGGACATCCTCCTCTACAAGCTCAACGGCCTGACCGGCCTGTGGAGCGCCCAGAACCTCGGCCAGGCCCTGCGTGATCGCGGGCTCTCGATGCCACTGACCAGCGGAGATCTCACGCCCTTCGTGACCGCGTGGGGGGCCCTCAACATCGTCGGCCTCAACGGCGCCGGCGACATCGAGGCCGTCTGGTGGCACTCCACCACCAACGGCTGGACCACCAACAACCTCAGCGACATCACCGGCGCACCGCCGTACCAGGGCCGCCTCACCGTCTTCCTCACCGACTGGTCGGCGATCAACATCGCCGGAACCACTCCCGACGGCTCGACCGTCGTGACGTGGTGGGTCCCGCAGTTCGGGGGCGACTGGGTCGCCAGCAACTTCACGGACCTGTTCGGCGGCCCGCTGCTCCAACCCCGGTCGGTCGCGTCCTATGTCACCAGCTGGGGGCAGATGACGGTGCTCGGCCTGAACCAGACCGACGAAATCGTCGCGTACTGGTGGGCCCCGGGGTTCGACCAGTGGCTCCTGGCCAACATCAGCCGGGCGACGCTCGTCGGCCGCCAGCTGCACGGCGAGCTCACCACCCAGTTCACCGGCCGGGACGAGATCAACATCTACGGCAACTGCGTCGACAACGAAGATCTCGAGAGGTTCAGCTGGGACCCGACCTCCGCGTGGCAGGCCGAGAACCTCTCCATGATCGCCCAGCCCAGGTAGACCTCCCGCCCGGGCGATCGTTCAGGCCGGTGGTCGGCCGCTCACACCCGCCACGTCGTGGGGGTCAGCGTCCCCTCCACCGCCCGCTTGTGCTCATCGAACCCCTTGCGGCCCATCAGCCCGAAGGTCGCCTGCTTGCCAAGCTCCACCGCCGGCTGGTCGTACGCATCGATGTTGAGCATCAGCCCCGCGTAGCTGGTCGCCACCTGCCACATCCAGATGAACTGGCCCACGTGGTAGGCATCAATCTTCGGGAACGTGATCGTGAAGTTGGGACGCTGGCTCTCGACCAGCGCGTACTCGGTCGCACGCTTCTCGGCGGCCAGCAGCTGGCTCATCGTGCGGCCCTCGAGGTACGCGATCGCCTCGACGCCCAGGCCGGTCGGGATGCTCGCCTCCTGGCGGAATTGCTCGACCTCCAGCAGCCCCAGCACCTTGTCGTTGGGGCCCTCGCGGTACAGCTGTACCTGCGAGTGCTGGTCGGTGGTGCCCAGGGCCTTGATGGGGGTGAACCCCGCGAACACCGTCTCGCCGGTCTTGTCGACCTGCTTGCCCAGCGACTCGGCCCACAGCTGCCGGAACCAGTCCGCCAGCAGGTACAGCGAGTTGGCGTAGGGCATCATCACGTGGTTGGTCTTGCCCTTGGTGGTCCCCAGCTCGACCAGCAGGAACGCCAGGATCGCCGCCGGGTTGTCCACGATCGCGTCCTTGCAGCACCGCGCGTCCATGTCGGCCGCCCCCTGCAGCAGCGACTCGATCTCCACCCCGCACATCGCCGCCGAAAACAGCCCCACCGGCGACAGGACGCTGAACCGCCCGCCGACCCCGTCGGGCACCGGCAGGGTCGCGAAGCCCTCGCGGTCACAGATCTGCCGCATCGTCCCCCGCGCCGGGTCGGTGATCGCCACGATGTTGGCCCCGTACCCCGCCCCCAGCGCCTTCTTGAGCGCCTCGCGGATGATCATGAACTGCGCGGCGGTCTCGGCCGTCTCCCCCGACTTGCTGATGACGTTGAACAGCGTCCTGGAAAGGCCGCCGCTCGACGCGCAGAAGTCCAGCACGCCGCCGAAGTACTCCGGGTCGACGTTGTCGATGATGAACGTCCGCGGCCCCCGGCGCGCCGACGCCGGCAGCAGGTTGTACGTCGCGGGGTTGAGCGCCGACTGCAGGGCGATGTTCCCCAGGGCCGAGCCGCCGATCCCCAGCACCACCATGTTCTCGAACCTGCCCGCGCAGGCGCCGGCGACCTTGCGGACCTGCGCGATGTGCTCGGACCGGACCGGGTCCAGCGGCAGGTTCCGCCAGCGCTCCCAGCCGGTGCCCTTGGTGCGGGCCAGGGATGCGGTGAGGTCCCTGATGGTCTGGGCGGGCTGCCCGGACCGGTCGAACAGGGCCGGATCGAGCCCGTGGGAACCGACGCGATCGGCCAGGCAGTTGGCGTAATCGAGCTTGAGCATGGCCAGCAGGATAGAGACCCGGCCGGGCGGGTTCGACCCCTCGTGCCCACAACGACGCCCTCAACGATGCCCACGACGCCTCCCGGAGGGGGCGCCCCCGGGCGTCACATGGGCTCAGACCGCGCTGCGGGCGCTCTGCGGGCTGCGCGAAGACTCGGACGTCGAGGTCACGAACGGCACGCGGTGGGTGCTGGACATCTGCGTCTTGTTCGCCGCCGCCGCCGCCATGCCGCGGCACCAGAACTCCAGCACCAGCGTCTTGTAGATCGCCTCGGTCCAGATGGGCAGGCGGAAGCGGTGGTTGGTCATCTCCGCCGCGGCCTCGGGCGCGAGCACGCCGTGCTCGACGAGGTACCCGTTCTCCAACGAGAGCCGGTACGCGTCGATGAGGTGCGACATCCACGTCTTGTGCGGCGGCGTGAAGCCGCGTTTGGGGCGGTTGCGCAGGCTCTCGGGCACCAGGTCCTTGGCCGCGGCCTTGAGCCACTGCTTGAACGGCAGGCGATGGTCCGGCTGGGTCTTGCGCAGGCCGACGACCAGCTCGGCGAGCCTGTAGTCGCACAGCGGCAGCCGCAGCTCGACGGAGTTGATCATCGAGAGCCGGTCCCCCTGCACGATCCCGTTCTCCAGCAGGTAGGTCTCGCAGATCAGCTCGGTGAACATCACGGGTAGGTCCTTCCACGGCCGCGGCCGCCGGAAGACCGAGCCCGGGTCCATTTTGAACGCCTGCGCCGCGAACGACGGCGGGAACATGCGCCGCACCAGCCAGCGTGCCCGCTGGTACGAGGCGTTGCCGTTGTAGAAGATCAGCTGGTCCGCCGGCGCTCCCTCGTCGGGGTGCGACTGCGACCAGCCCAGCCATCGCTGCGCCATGCGGCTGGCGGCCTCCTTGAACGTCCGCGGCCCGATGCCGTTGGGCAAGATCCGCGTGTACGGATCACCGCGGCGCGGGTGGCCGCCGGTGGAGTTCTTCACGAACGAAGCCTCCAGCGCATCGCGGACCCAGCCGTACCCCCAGAACAGCTCGTCGGCGCCCTGGCCCTGCAGCAGCACCGGGATGCCGTGCTCCTTGGCCAGCCGCGACACCGAGTAGTAACCGTGGCCCGCGGGGTCGGCGATCGGGTCGTCGCGCCACAGCGCCCGCTCCGGGAAGCACTCGACCACTTCGCGCGGATGGACCTCGACCTCGTGGAAGGGCATCTGCAGCCGCTTGGCCGTCTCGGCGGCCAGCCCGCGCTCGTCCTGCTCGGGCCGGCCCGGGTACCCGACCGTCAGCGCGTGGATCAGCCCGGGCCGCCGGGACGCCGCCAGCGCCGCCACCAGCGTCGAATCGACCCCGCCCGAAAGCGCCACCCCCACCGGCACATCCGCCCGGATGATCAGGTCGCCGATCCGCTCGAGTTCTTCCCGGATCAGCTTCGGAGGATCCCCCTCCACCGGCGGCGCATCGGAGAGCCGCCAGTACCGCTTCTCGGTCACGCGCCAGGGTTCCAGCTCGATCAGCAGGTACGAGCCCGCGGGGAGCTTGCGCACCCCCTTGACCGCCGTGTACGGCTCGGGCACGTAGTTGTAGTGGAAGTACAGGTTGATCGCGCCCGGCTCGAGCTCGAACGGGATCACCCCGCCCGAGAGCAGGCACCGCAGCTCGGAGCAGAACCAGATCTCGTCGTTGCGTTCGACCAGGTAGATGGGCTTCTCTCCCATCCGGTCCCGGCCGATCATGACCCGCTTGTTCTTCAGGTCGTAGAGCGCAAAGGCGAACATCCCGCGGAGCTTGTGGATGCACTCCGGGCCCAGCTCCTCGTACAGGTGGAGGATCGTCTCGCAGTCGCTGTGCGTCGAGAACCGGTGCCCGCGAGCCTCCAGCTCGGCACGCAGTTCGACGTGGTTGTACACCTCGCCGTTGGCGACCAGCGCCAGCGACCGATCCTCGTTGTACAGAGGTTGCCAGCCGCCGGCCAGGTCGATGATCGACAGGCGCCGCATGGCGATGTGCACATGTTCGTCCGAATACTCGCCTTCACCATCGGGGCCGCGGTGCACCATCGCCCGGTTCATGGCGCGAACAGCGGCAACTTGGCCGCTGGTTCGGATGATCCGGCTCACGTGACCCGCGATTCCACACATTCGGCGGTTGCTACCTGTTCAAGCGGTATGAGGGGAGATTCAGCCCGGTGTCCTCATGGAAATCCGCGCCGCCGTCCGGTGTGACCGGCACCGGCCTCCGCGGTGACGCCAGAGCCCCGCTTGGGGTCCCTCCCCCCAAGATCGGCGACCAAGCATAGCGAATTCAGATAATGAAACCAACTTTGAATCTATCAAATCACAATCGCATCTGGTTTCGAGAACCGAACCTGATACGAACCGACATTTCAGCCTGACCCCTCCCTACTCTCCAGGCCATGATTCATGCATGGCACGATGTGACACCCGGCTTGGAAGATGCGCCGCTGCCCGAGTGCTTCAGGGCCCTGATCGAGATCCCCAAGGGGTCGAACCTCAAGTTCGAACTCGACAAGGGGTCGGGCCTGCTGAAGCTGGACCGGGTGCTGTCTTCCGCCGTCTATTACCCGGCGAATTACGGATTTATTCCTCAAACATTGGCTGAAGATGACGATCCGCTCGATGTTCTGGTCTACTGCACCGAACCGATCCCGCCCATGACCCTCTGCTGCGCACGGGCCGTCGGGCTGATGACCATGATCGACCAGGGAAAGCCCGACCACAAGATCATCGCGGTCCTCATGCAGGATCCGGTCTACCAGGAGTTCAAGGTCGCCAGCAGCTTCCCGAGCCACATCTTCAAGCTGCTGCGCAAGTTCTTCGAGGACTACAAGGCCCTGGAGGGCAAGTCCGTCGAGGTCGACGAGATCCTGCCGGCCCAGGCGGCGTTCGCGATCGTCGAGGACTCGCTGCAGCGTTATTGGAACAGCCGGCGCATGGGTCAGATCAAGGGTCTGGTAGTCTGACGGTGGTCCCCGGCCGCGGGGCCCGATGAGCCGCCGTCCCAAGGCCCCAGCGCCGTACCCCAACGACTCAGCGCCATACCTTAAAACTCCCCCGAACCATGTTCCCCGAGATCGACCACATCCTCCTGAGCAGGGAGCAGATCGCCGCGAGGGTGCGCGAGATGGGGGACCGCATCGCGCGGGACATCAACTCCGACCGCGCGGCCGACGCCGATGCGGAGGTCGTCATCATCCCGATCCTCACCGGCTCGCTGGTGCTCACCGCGGACCTCATCCGTGAGTTGCCGCTGCGCCTGAGCCTGCGCGTGGTCGCGGTCTCGAGCTACCCGGGGACGTCGATCACGTCCAAGGGCGCCAAGATCCGCGGGGAGCTGCCGCGCGACCTGGGCGGCAAGCACGTGCTGATCATCGACGACATCCTGGACTCCGGGCAGACCATCGGCCTGGTCAAGGAGCTGATCTCCGAGCAGCGTCCGGCGAGCCTGCGCACGTGCGTGCTGCTGCGCAAGCCCGAGAACGTGCGGCAGCGCCCGGTGGATGTCGAGTACGTCGGGTTCGACATCCCCAACGAGTTCGTCGTCGGGTACGGGCTGGACTTCGGGGGCTTCTACCGCAATTACCCGCAGATCGCGACCCTCAAGCCCGAGGCGATCGCCGCGGCATCCGGCCCGCCGCGGACCACCCCCGGCAGCCGACCGTGACCACCGCCGCGAACACTCCGCAGAGCTCTCCCGCGGGCCGGGTGCCGGAGCTGATCCTCCCGCCCGGGGAAAGGGTCATCCTGTCGCGGCGCCCCAGCCCGTGGATCATCCTGCTGCGGCCCGCGGGGTGGTACCTGATGATGCTGCTGGCGCTGGCGGCCGCGTGGTCGGCGGGCCGCACGTTCCTGGCCGACCTGTGGGGCCTGCTGCTGGGGCTGTGGTGGCTGCTGGTGCTGCTGCGGCTGTGCTGGGACTCGCTCTCGTTCATCTTCCGCCGCCACGTGCTCACCGACCGGCGGATCGTCCGGTCCTCGGGCGTGCTCCGCCGTGCGATCGCGGACCTGCCCCTGGAAAAGGTGCAGTACCTCGCGATCGACCGCTCGCTGCGCCAGCGGCTGTTCGGGCTGGGGACCATCTCGGCGGGAGTGTCGAGCCTGGCGATGCCCGAGGTGGTGTGGCCGTACATGGCGCGTTCGGACCAGCTCGCCCGTGAGATCCGCGCCGCGATCGACGCGGCGGGAGGTCCGGGCGGGCGGACCGCGGGAGCGGCCGGCGTCGGGCAGGTCAGCGTCGTGGGCCTGGTCGGCGGGATCGGCTCGGGCAAGTCGACGGTGGCGCGGGAACTGGCGGCGCGCGGGTGCCGCGTGATCGACAGCGACGCCACCGCGCGGGAGATCCTGCTGCGGCCGCCGGTGCGTGACGAATTGGTGCGCTGGTGGGGCGCGGGCATCACCGACAGCGCCGGGCAGATCGATCGTTCGCAGGTGGCCCGGATCGTCTTTGCCGATCCTGCCCAGCGGGCCCGGCTCGAGGCGCTGGTGCACCCCTTGATTCACCAGGATCGCGCCGCGATCATCCAGCGCGTGCGCGAGTCGGGCGGCGGCATCGTGGTGATCGATGCGCCCCTGCTGTTCGAAGCGGGCGTGGACGCCGAGTGCGACGCGGTGGTGTTCGTCGATGCCCCGCGCGCGGTACGGCTCGACCGCGTGCGATCGCGCGGGTGGAATGAACAGGAGCTGGACCGGCGCGAGCGGGCGCAGATGCCACTGGAGGAGAAGCGGCGCCGGTCGGGGCCGGTGATCGACAACGCCGGCGATCTCGAATCCCTCGAGCGGCAGGTCCGGGGGCTGGTCGAGAGCTGGCGGAGAGAGCCGCCCCACCGCAAACAACTGTAACTCTTTGATTTTCAAGCACTTAACTCGAAATTCGAGGCGACCACCTGCGCGGCGGTGAGCGGGGCATGGGCGGATTCCCCGTGGAGCACGGCCGGCATATAGTCCTGCGAGGCGTCTCACACGACGCATTCTCTTTCCCACCGCATGACCGGGTCCGAGCGTCGGCAGCCTGCAAGGGCGGTTGCCGGTGGATGAGCGTGCCTGCTCCCCGCGAGTTCTGACCAGGTTTCCCGTCCCATCCTGCAGGCCGCGCGCATCGGGCTTGGGTGTATCACGAACTCACACTTTTCATTGACATCCACCGGCCAAGGAACGTCCCCATGGGCAAGGCCACTAGTTCATCCGAGGGAGATCCCCGATCCATGCACTCCGACATGCCGCGCGGCCGCGTGCGCCAAGGGAGCGCCCCGCGCCGCGAAGCGCCGCGTGAATCCGGGGCAGAGTCCGGGCCGGTGACCGAGCCCAAGGCCGTCCCGCCGCCCCCGTCGAACCCGGGAGGCGCTTCGGGCGAGGGCCGTCCGGCCCGGCCGCCCCAGGAGAGCGGCGAACCCCGCGGCGAGCGAACCCCGGAGCGAAGCCAGGAGCGCGCCGAAGGCAGGCCCGACGCGCGGCCGGATCGCCCGAGCGATCGCGGACCGGACCGCAGCGCCGACCGAGGCACGGACCGTGGCCCAGACCGGGGCCAAGACCGGGGCCAAGACCGGGGTCAGGACCGGGGTCAGGACCGGGGTCCCGACCGTGAACGCAACTTTGATCGCGGCCCGCAAGCACAGGGTGGAAGTGGTGGCCCGGGCGGCTATCCCGGCGGCCAGGGCGGGGGCGGCGAAGGCTCCGGAGGTGGGGGCGGAGGCGGAGGCGGAGGCGGAGGTGGTGGCGGTGGTGGCGGTGGTGGCCAGCAGCAGGGCGGCGGCTCCATGCCTTACCAGCAGGGCGGTGGCGGTGGCGGAGGAGGCTACCCGATGGGTGATCGCGGATTCCGCCGCAAGCGCAAGAAGCGCAAGGGCGGGGGGATGCCCGGCCACATGATGGGCGGCGGGGGCATGGGTCGCCCGCAGTTTGACCACAGCCTCCCCAGCGACGAGGAGCTCGAACGCGAGGCCGCCGAGCTCGAGCGGATCGCCAAGAGCGCCGACCCCAAGGCGGTCCCCGACTCGATCTCGATCGGCGACCTGCAGCGGATGAAGCTCGAGCAGCTCTACTCGGTCGCCGAGAAGGAAGGGCTGGTCGACTTCCACCAGCTCTCCAAGCAGGACCTGACGTTCAAGATCCTCAAGGCCCGCGCCGCCAAGCAGGGCCTGATGTTCGGCGAGGGGACGCTGGAGATCATGCAGGACGGCTTCGGGTTCCTGCGATCCCCCGAGCAGAGCTACCTGCCCGGTCCCGACGACATCTACGTCTCTCCCTCGCAGATCCGGCGGTTCGGCCTGCGCCGCGGGATGGTGGTGCGCGGCGTGGTGCGGCCGCCCAAGGAGAGCGAGAAGTACTTCGCGCTGCTGCGGGTCGATACGGTCAACGGGTTCGCCCCCGGCAAGATCCACGACCTGACCAACTTCGAGGACCTCACGCCCCTGCACCCGGAGGAGCGCTTCGTCCTGGAGACCACCCCCGACGAGATCGAGGCCCGCATCATCGACCTGGTCGCCCCCATCGGCAAGGGCCAGCGGGCCCTGATCGTGGCCCCGCCGCGCACGGGCAAGACCGTGCTGCTCCAGAAGATGACCAAGGCGATCACCAAGAACTACCCCGAGGTCAAGATCATCGTGCTGCTGGTCGACGAGCGGCCCGAGGAAGTGACCGACTTCCGCCGCAACACGGCCCAGAGCGTCGAGGTGGTCGCCAGCACCTTCGACGAGGTCTCCGGCCGCCACGTGGCCGTCGCCGACATCGTCATCGAGAAGGCCAAGCGGATGGTCGAGTTCGGCCAGGATGTCGTCATCCTGCTCGACTCGATCACGCGCCTGGCCCGCGCCTACAACGCCGAGATGCCCCACTCGGGCAAGATCATGACCGGCGGCCTGGACTCCAACGCCCTCCAGCGGCCCAAGAAGTTCTTCGGCGCCGCCCGCGCCATCGAGAAGGGCGGCTCCCTGACCATCATCGGCACGGCCCTGGTGGACACAGGCTCGAAGATGGACGAGGTCATCTTCGAGGAGTTCAAGGGCACCGGCAACAGCGAGCTGCACCTGGACCGCAAGCTCATGGAGAAGCGCATCTACCCCTGCATCGACATCCCGGCCTCGGGAACACGGCGCGAGGAGCTGCTGCTGGACCCCAAGGAGCTCGAGCTGGTCCACCGCCTGCGCAAGGTGCTCAGCGACATGAACGTCGTCGAGGCCATGGAGCTCATCCGCACCAGGCTCAAGAAGGTCAAGACCAACGCCGAGTTCCTCATGACCATGGCGATGGGCTGAACCGGCAGGGGGAGATGGCGTGGCGCTTGCCATCCTGCTGATGCTCTTTGCGATCAACGGCGTGCTGTCGCTGGCCGAGATCGCGATCCTCTCCTCCAAGAAGGTCCTGCTCCGGCAGGAGGCCGAGGCGGGGAACCTCCGCGCCGCCGCGGCGCTGGCACTGGCCGAGGACCCCACGCGCCTTCTGTCGACCGCCCAGGCCGGCATCACCATGATCGCGGTCATCACCGGCATGGTCGGGGAGGCGGCCCTCTCCGACGACCTGCGCGTCTGGCTGGAGCGATTCGACTTCATGCGCACCTACTCGCACGCCTCCGCGTCGGGCATCACGGTCGTGGGGATCACCTACATGGCCCTGGTGCTGGGAGAGCTGGTCCCCAAGCGGATCGCGATCAGCAACCCCGAGCGGTTCGCCAAGGCCACCGCCCTGCCCATGATGCTGCTGGCGCGGGTCTGCGGCCCGGTCGTCTCGTTCTTGAGCTTCTCGACCGACCTGCTCAGCAAGCCCTTCGGACGCGCCGCCGGCCGGCCCGAGAAGGTCACCGAGGAGGAAGTGCGCGGGATCATCCAGCAGGCCGCCGAGGAGGGGGTGCTGCACGCCGCCGAGCACCAGCTCGTCGAGCGCGTGCTGCGGCTGGGGGACCGCCAGGTCCGCAACCTGATGGTCCCCAGGACCGAGATCGAGTGGCTCGAGGCCGACGCGAGCATCGAGCAGATCCGCATCACCGTGGCGACCAGCGCCCACTCGCACTTCCCGGTCTGCCGCGGCTCGCTGGACGAGATCGTCGGCGTGGTGCACGTCAAGGACCTGGTCAAGCACGCGCTGGTGAGCGAGACGATCGACCTTGCCCAGATCGCCCGCCGGGCGCTGTTCGTGCCCGAGGCGACCCCCGCGATCCGCCTGCCGGAGCGCTTCGGCCAGGCCGGGACGCGCTTTGCGTTCGTGGTCGATGAGTACGGCGGCGTGGAGGGCGTCATCACGCTCAACGATGTGCTCGAGGCCCTCATCGGAGAGGCGGCGACCCCCGAGACGGTGCGCGAGACGCTCGCCGTGCGGCGGGCCGACGGCTCGTGGCTCTTCGACGGCGGGATGACCACCGACCAGATCAAGGAACTCACGGGGCTCGACGGCCTGCCCAACGAGGAGGGGGGCGAGTACTCGACGCTCGCCGGCATGGTCATGAGCGTGCTGGGCCGCATCCCGCGGACCGGAGAGCTGCTGCAGTGGAAGGACTGGCGGTTCGAGGTGGTGGACCTCGACGGGCCGAAGATCGACAAGGTGCTGGCCAGCCGGGTGCCCGTGCCACCGACTTCGGGCCTGCCCTGAGGCACCACGTCGGTGCTCGATCATCACCGGGCCACCACCGTGGCGGACGGCCCCGCCCCTTCGCTTCTACTTCACTTGCCCACCTGCCACGCCGCCCTCTCCGCCGCCACCCAACCCGTTGGCGCAGCGCACGAACACCGGCGGCCCTTGGGTCCAGTTCTCCACCGTCACCGCCGTTCTCACTCGAACCGTTCGCCGCTCCCCCGCCGGCATCGTGAACATCTGGTCCTCGCACTGAGCGTCCGGATCCACTCTATCCACCGCGAGCACGATGTCCCGCGCCAGCGCCGATGCCTCCAGCCTCACCTCAACCCCACCCTCGACGCGATCGACCGATACGCGCAGCGGATCGGCCGGGTACTCCAGCTCCCGGTCCGGAAGCTCGAAGAACTCCGCGCGGAGCCCATCGCATTGCGCAAACACCGCGTGCCGGGCGGGCCGATCGCTCCCGACCACCGTCGCGACCCGCGCGGCCGACCGCGCCGGGATCACCGGCCCGTCGAACCTGTCCCCATCCTCCACCTCTGCGCCAAAGCCCCGCACGGCCCAGGTCCCCTTTGGCCGCCACTCTTCACCCGTGTCATTCACCGCGAACACCACCAGCTCCCCATCCACGCGATGGATCGACAGGATCCGCGGCCGCATCGCCGCCCGCACCGCGTACCACGCCGGCTTCTTCCGCCCCGCCGAGTCGATGAGTGACCAGGAGAGCCCCGGCCACGCATCGTTGAGCTGCCACACCAGCACGCCGCCGCACCGCCGCTCGGCCGCCTGCGCCGACATGTGGCACCGGTGCCACTCAACCCCCACTCGCAGGGCCCGCGCCTGGATCACCTGCGCGGCGTAGTGCCACTCATCAAAGTCCCGCGGCCGCCGGAACGTGGCATCGATCGGCCCGTCATACCACCGCCTGTTCCCCCCCGGCCCTCGCTGGCGACGGGCGAGCATCGAACCCATCAGCTTCGCGGACCACGATTCATCCGGCCCGCCCGACGACGAGCCCGGATCTCCAGCCAGGGCATTCTCCGAGCCGCCCGTATCACCCACGCCCGGCACGATCCCCGCCTCCTTGAGCGTCGCCCAGTTGCTCGGCGATTGCTGCCCGAACTCCGAGCAGAACCGCGGCACAACCTTCTGATATCCCCCACGCTCGGCCCCGCTCCACACATCCCAGAAGTTCACATCCCACGAATGCCGGTCGCCCGTGTCGGTGTCGTTGGGGTGGATCGCCTCAACCCCCGACCACGGGCTGTCCGGCCAGTACGGCCGTGATGGATCAACCTCGGCGATGATGCGCGGCAATAGCTCGTGCCAATACCCGTGCCCCCACGTCTGCCCATCCTTCAACCGCGCCCTAAACCCCTCACCCTTCTCCCCCCACGACTGGTACGCCCAGTGGTTCTCGTTCCCCCCGCACCACAGCACCACCGATGGATGCCGCGAGAGCCGCGCCACCTGGTGCCGAGCCTCGGCCTCCACCAGCGACCACAGCGGCTCCTCCTCCGGATAGCACGCGCACGCGAACATGAAATCCTGCCACACCATCAGCCCCAGCTCATCGCAGATGTCGTAGAACCAGTCCGGCTCGTAGCGCCCGCCGCCCCAGATGCGGATCATGTTCATCCCGCATTCTTTCGCGGCCTGGAGACGCTCACGGACCTTCTCGGGCGTACGGTCGGACGGGAAGAGTCCTTCGGGGATCCAGTTGGCGCCGAGGCAAAACACCGTTTGGTCATTAACGACCAAGTTCCCCACAGGCACTCCCGGCACAACCTGCGGATCAGCGGGAAATGCCACGTGATAGCCGTGCCGCACGCCGAGCGACACCGACCACTCATCGCACAGCCGACCGCCGGCCGTGATGATCGACCGCCAGCGACCAAGCGCCGAAGCGCCCAGCGTGTGCGGGTACCATGGTTCCAGACCTGAGAAGAACCCGCCGACGACCGCTCGCGTACGCGACGCGAAGGTGCGAGAGCCTGCAAACACTTGCGCGCCGGAATGATCGGTGATGGTGATCCCCACCGTCAGCGGAGCACGTTGCTCCCACTCCGTCGGCGGTCGCAGGTCGCTGGTAAAGCCGATATCGCCGTGCTCGAGCAATTCGATACGCGGCTGATCGAACCGAGCAACCGACCATCCCATCAGCGACATTCGCCCCGCAATCCCGCACCCCGCCACCCGCGGCCCCCAATCCCATTCAAACCCGCTCGCACATTTCCTCACCATGTTGTACGACGGGTACTCCCCGTTCACCGGTCGCGCCCCAAGCCGCGCCGATTCCTCCATCACGTGCCGCAGAGGGCTCTTGAACGTGATCGCGATCGCGTTGCGTTCACCACCCGCGCGGTTCTTCAGGTACGCCCCCACCTCGAACCGCCACGGAATGAACTCGCTGGCCGTCTGACCCACCGCCAATCCGTTGATCTCGATGCTCGCGATCGTGTCCAGGCACTCGCACACCAGCTCCACAACCTCGTGGCCGAGCATCGCATCCTCAACGTCAAACTCGGCCTCGTACCGCCAGTTCTGCCACCCCACCCACGCGCACGCCTCCTCGTTCATCCCCACCCGCGGATCCCGGATCACGCCCCCACGGATCAGATCCTCATGCACGCACCCGGGCACCACCGCCCGCAACGGCGCACCAACCCGCTCACGCAGCGCCTCGGGCACGCGCGAGAGATCCCCCACCGCCCGGACCGTCCACGCGAGGTTGCTCAGATCCAAGTGAATCACGGCGGCCCATGATAACCCGTATGCCCCACAAACAGCACGCACACCCCGCCGCTCCCCCCAGGACCCACCACCCCTCCACGC
>JBGAOZ010000043.1:0-23924 GCA_044221545.1 Phycisphaerales bacterium | reverse complement strand
TGGCTGCTCATCCCCCAGCAGTTCCTCGAGGGCTCGCAGTGGCCCGAGGATCCCGACGACCCGATCTATCGGCCCAAATACGTGTCGGCCAAGGACGTGGGGATGCACGTCTCGCATCCGTTCCAGGACTGGGGCGTGATTATCGACGCGCCCGCGAACCACCAGCTCGCCTTCTACCACTGGAGCGAAACGGAGAAGTACACCAGCGTCATCAACTGGTCCCAGTTCGTGTACGACTACGAGACCGCGATCGCCACCATCGCCATCGAGTCGGACCACCGGATCCGCGTGAGCTACGAGGTGCCCGCGGGCCTGAACGCCGGGGACGGGAGCGTTCTGGTCGTGCACGATGAGTCCGCGGAGCTCCACGTGCTGCTCGCCGGCACGATCGTGGGTGTGGATGCGGACGGCAAGCTCCAGGACTCGGGCGGCATGGACCGCATCCTGCGCGACGACACGTCGCGGCTGGCTCTTGTGGCGTGCGGGCTGCTGTCGCGGTACATCAACGAGCGGGTGCGGGCCCAGCTCGACTGGCGCGGCCACCAGCCCTGGGGCAACCTGATCGGGCAGATCATGTCGACCATCGTGCAGGGTGAGAACCGCCAGCGCATCGGCGCCCCGATCACCTCGGTAGAGTGGACCATGAAGCCCGTGCCCGCCACCATCGTCAGGACCGGCTACGCATGAACGACCACCAGCAGATGAGGGAGAGCTACCGCACAACGTCTCCGGCCCTCACGCCGGAGCGGGCGACCGGGCGCCGGCTCAAGGTCCTGTCCGTCGGGGACGACTACCTCACCTGCAACCCGGTGGACACCAGTGGGGACGCGATCGACATCACCGTCTACGTGGTGAAGCCCTGGACGCTCCGCCGGACGCCATTCGACGGCCAGACCGACGCCGCCGGGATCTCGTACTCCTACTCGGGCAACGCCGCGCGCCGGGCCACCCGAGGCAGCGTGACCGAGGACCAGCTCATCACCCCGGACTACAACACGGGCGACTTCATCTACGCGGAGCTGTGCAGCGAACTGTTCCTGCTCACCAACGGCAAGCAGACCCAGCTCATGGACTCCAACCGCGACGGCCGCGCCTGGGCCCACCTCGACTCGTGAGGACGCCCCCGTGCGAAGCCTGACCCCATCACGCACGGCCGCCAACCGGTATCTCCGGTCCCCGCTGGGCGTGCGCGAGGTCAAGCAGAACGGGTCCGGCACCGACTGCCTGACCGTCCGCCGGTGGCACCGGTGCGATCTGAACACCGACCTGCTCCGGTGCGTCAACCAGCCCACGGACGTGTGGGTGTGCGACTGGGACATCACCAGCCCGGACGTCATCAAGCTCAAGTACCTCAACGCCTGCTACACACCCACCGACGACGTCATCGACACCACGACGCTCTCGCCGTCGGCCACCTTCCTGCCGCCGGGGACGTTCGGCACCCTCAACGCGGAGTGCGACGACGTTCAGTGCACGGTGTGCGACCTGTTCTACAAGGCGACGCTCTGCCCACGCCAGGCCAACCCGCCCAGCTACGAGCTGTACGTGAGGATCTCGGACGTCGAGTCGTGCGGGTCGTTCTGCTACGGCGGCTTCGGCTGGTACGTTCGGCAGGGGCCCACCTTCACCCTCGCGCAGATCGCCGAGGCCGGCGGGGTTGTGTGCCCGGACGGTGACTGCGCGACCTACCAGGCGAGTCCGAAGGACTGCTGCTCGCTGCCCTGCATCCCCAACTGCGGGAAGACCTACGCGGGCAACCTGCAGGACTGCGGCCTGGGCGAGATCCCCAACTCCAACCTCGAGTGCTGCTGCTCGCAGGACTACTCGTTCTCGATCAACTGGAACCTGCTCGCCGAGCTGCACGTGACCGACGACCTGATCGTCCCGCCGCCGGCGTACGCCTCGCACCAGCGCATCACCAGCCAGGCCTCGGTGGCCGGCAGCGTGGAGGGCGGCGTGGTCTCCTGGTCCGGGCAGCCCGCCGGCGCCACCCCGACCTACGAGGTGGTGCAGCAGAACTACTCGGTGCCCCCGCAGCCCTTCGACTCGACCTTCACCTACGAGCACGACCACGCGCCGCCGGGCAACTGCATCCCGGAGGTCTTTATCCCCGCGGAGGTCGCGGGCTTTGTGTACTGCCCAGCGGGTGGGCCGTGGACCACGCCCCACACCGGGACCGATGGCTACACCGAGGTGCTTTCGACCTCGACCGAGCGGGACTGCTTCTCGATCAAGTTCACCTACAGCGCCCAGCGGTGGGAGCCCGGCTCGCAGACCGGCCAGCGGTGGACCATCACCTACTGGGTCGACATCCGAATCGGCCCCCTGGGGCTCTGCGGCGGCGGCTGCCCCGGCGGCGCGTCTTCCGGCGGGGGGAGCGGCCGCGGTGCGGTGCTCGCGGCCCTGGGCCAGCGGATCTGGCCGGTCCTCGTGGCGCCCGTGGCGTTCCTGGAGTTCGAAGAATGACCTGCTCGTCCGGCGCATGCAAGGGGCGCTGCGCTCCGCCCAAGCCTCCCCGGGAGTCGTGCTGCACCGTCCGCGACATCGACCGGACTGCGATCATGGTGTGCATGACCTGCCCACACGCGCGAGCGTCGGGATTCCACGCGTGCACGCTCAACGGCGAGCCCATCGCCAAGCACGCGTGCGACGGCTCGGGCATCCTCTCGGTGGCCTCGCTCCGGCGGCCCGGCGGGTGCCCCATCGGGATGACCCCAGACGTCCGCGGCCGCGTCCGGTGGCTCGACGAGACCTGGCTGGGCGTGCCGTGGCCGCGGCGGCTGCTGCTGGCCTGGCCGCTCCGGCTGTGGTGGGGCACGCCCAGGCTCAAGCGGGCCCTGGAGGGATGCGGCTGCCAGCGTGGTCCCCGCGTTTCGTGGGAGGCGGCAAAGCGGGCATGGCGTCGGGGTATCGCGGAGCTTCGTCCAGGCGGATGCGCAGCTTCAGGCACCGCGCGAGCCTGAGCAGGACCTCGACGGGGATGTCCCGTCGGTTGGCCATCCAGTCGACCAGCATGGCGTGGTGAACGCCCACGTGCCGGGCGGTGGCCCGGATGCCTCTCCGGCGGATCATGGGGGCGAGGCGGTCGCGAAGGTGCGGAACGGTGTCGGGCATATCGGTCCCTCCGGCGGGCGTTCCGTGCCGCGGTGTTCTTGGACCGGTCCGTGGTCGTCGCAGACTCATACGAGCAATGGTGCAAAAGGTTGAAAGCGGTCGCGCCCGGCGACCAGTTCAGTCACACTCGGCCGATTCGCCTCGCTCCCCACTCCGACGCACCACGGCAGTGCCAGCGCAGGCCGCGCGGATCGAGTGGCACGGAAAGCCAGTCACTCTGGGCAAGCTGGAGAATCCCATGCACATCGGGACAGTGATTACCCGCGCATTTCGGGCCGTATTTGTGGACGCAAACTCCGTCCCGGGCGACAGTCCACGCGTGACAACCGAGGCCCCGGCGGCACGGACGCTGGCGATCGGGCTCCTGAAGGAGGACATCGCGGCGTACAAGGTCGACCTCGCCGGCCGGGGCATGAGTCGCGTCACGAGCCGGGCCCGTCACAACACCGCCCTCGCGCTGGCCGAGTCGCTGGGCGTGGCGAGCTGCGACCTGATCACCCCCGCGGGCGTCATGGACTGGATCTCGACCCGCTCGGCCACCCTCGAGTGGTCGGCCAAGACCCACGACAACGCCGTCGATTCCCTTCGCGACTTCGGACGCTTCCTGGAGCGGCGATATGGCGAGCGACTCGGCCACCCCTTCATTCGCCTACCCAAGGCCCGGCGGGTCAAGACGATCTACGGCACGGTCCGCACCGGCGTGCGAGCCTTCACGCCCGAGGAGTCCGACGCCGTCATCGACGCGGCCCGGCGGATCTGCCAGCAGCAGCGCCAGCGGGGCGGATGCTCGAACGCCAACGCGAACCGCGACTGGTGCTACGAGTTCTTCCGGGAGTGTGGGCTGCGGCACAACGAAATGAAGCTCGTACGGCGGCTGGACATCCACGTCGACAAGGCCCCGCACCACATCATGTGCGACCCGTCCTGGTGCAAAAACCGCAAGTTCGATCACCTGCCCCTGAGCGACCGCGCCGTGGAGATCGTTCGGGCCCAGCTCGCTCACCCGGGCACGCGCAACCGCGCCGGCGAGGAGCTGCTCTGGAGGACGGTGCCGAGCCTCAACTGCCTGAACGCCGACATGGAGCGGGCCGGCGTGCCCAAGATCGATCACCGGGGCCGCAACGCCGGATTCCACTCCTTCCGCAAGGAGCTCGACACCGAGACCGGCAAGACCGGAATGCCCCTGGACGTGCGGATGCAGCTCATGCGGCACTCGGACCCACGCCTAACCCTCGGGGCCTACAGCGACTTACGAGCCAATGACCTGGCCAAAGCACTGCGGGAGTTCATGCCGGTGCGAGGTGGCGGGAGGGCGGACTTATCCACAACCGGTCCACAGCCGCCGCCGAAATCTCGTAAAAACTTGACAGCGGCGGGTCGGGATGGCGATACTCATCCCACTGGGACCGCGAGTCACACACTCGCACATAAGAAACGATTCTCTGAGCCGTCGCGCGTTCGCGGTCCCAACCCTGCGCGTGATGGCGAGGAGGTTGGTTGCCGGCCCACAGGGGCCGGCAGCGATGGTCGCCCCAAGTATCGAAGGTTGCCGCGGGACGGTATCGAGGGTTCGAATCCCTCCCTCTCCGCTTCAACCTTCGACACTGAGAAGGCGACCGCCGCTGCCGGCCCGCAAGGGCCGGAAGCGGTCGTCGACGCGCTCATAGCCCTGCTGGTTGCACTGAGGGCTTGCTCGTCGGCGTGAAAGGTCGGCCATGACGAGGATGGACACCGGCGGCGTGGGCGCGGGGCAGGGCGGCGGGTCGGCGGGGGGACGCGGAACACTCAGGGAAGCGATCGACGCGATCGAGCTCCAGATCGCGAGGCTGCGCGACTGGTGCCGACAGTTCGGCGACCACGACCGCTACTCCAACGCCCGCGACGCGCTGGGCTGTCTCGAAAATCTGGCCAGCGATCTCAAGAGCACCGGGACCGAGACGTCCCCGCTCTTCGGATCCGATGCGCCATGCCCGGACCAGCCTCCGGTCGTGCTGGTGCAGCTCGGCCAGGGCGAATACCGCCGGAACGTCTGCGGACACCCACAGACCGGCAGGCTCGACGTCCAGGGATGAGACGACCTCGGCCCGGGAGCGGCGACGCAGGGATGCGACGCCGCCGAGGGCCGTGGCCGCTTCGGCCCGGATGGAGATCCCGACATGAAGCTCTCGCAGATGTTTCCGAAGGCGACGCTCGATGCGGCGGACCTGGCCGCGTACTACCAGGGCACGTCGGTCGTCACGATCGAACGCATCGACTACCGCACGTTCGCCGGCAAGAAGCCCGGCGACGCGGAGATCGCGTACTACCTGCACACGCGGGAGTTCAAGAAGCCGTTTCGAATCGGACCGCTGCTCGCCCGCATGATCGAGGGCGTGCTGAAGAGTGACGACACCGACGAGTGGATCGGTCGCACGATCGGACTTCGGCCCATCTACCAGCGCTTCGTCGATCGCGACTCGGGCCACGCCAAGAACGTTTGGGTCTTCGACATCGACATCCAGCCCCCCGCCACCCCCCCCCAGTTGCCGCCCAAGACCGACATCACCGGCATGGCCGGACAGATCAAGGGCGGTCCGCTTCCCGGCGTGACGGCCGGACCCGCGCGGCCAGCGCTCGCCGGCGGCGCCCCAGTCGTCGCCAACCCGAACGACGCCTCGCCGATGGGCGCCGACAAGGCCGCGGCGATGCTCGGAGCGATTGGCGAGCGTGGCAAAACCTGCGACGACCTGATCAAGCACATGAGCATGGCGGGCATGAGCCATCTGGTGGCGGGGAAGATCCCGCCGGACTGGCCCGTCTCGATCATCCCGACCGTGCACGGCTTCTGCCGCTCGTTCCCCAAGGTCAAACCCCCGGCCGACGCCGCCGCGCTCGAGCGGTTCAAGGCGATGTGGCAGCCGCCTGCCGCGGCCCCGCCCACCGAGGTCATCGACCGCCAGACCGGCGAGGTCCAGGAGGTGGCCGGCCGCATCGGCGTCGAGCCCATCGACGAGGAAGACATCCCGTTCTGATCTGACCCGCGGCGTCAACGGTGAGTGCGCCGCGCCACCAAAGGGGAAGTCCGGCTCCGTTTCGCAGCGACCGGCGCGTCGAACAAACGGCGTCATATACGGGGCCCGACCAGGAGGGCCTGCCCCAACCACCGACCTGGATTTTCTCGACACGCGGCTGACGCCGCCACGTCGGGATTCGATGAGCGTCTCCCTGACCATCACGATCACCTGCGACGACTGCGGCGCGATCACCACGCGTCCGAACGTCGGGTCGGCACGAGACGGCCGGCGCGCGGTGGCGGCCGCCGGGTGGTTCTCGCAGATCGCCGTAGGCGGAACGCAGGACCACTGCCCGCGGTGCGTCGGCCGGCGGATGAACACCAGCCGGTCCATCTCGCCCCGGGCTCGCCAGGCCCGCGCCGCCGGCGCGGCGACCAGAAGGGGGGCGGAGCTGTGAGCCAGCAGCACACCCACATCCTGCACACGAACGCCGACGCGGATCACGTCTCCCTCATCGTCCAGACCGGCGGATCCGACGCCCGCTGGCACCGCGTGCTCAACGTGCTCTGGGACGAGGGCGTCATGGCGTCGCTCTCGGATCGGGCCTTCCGCGTCTTCGGGGCCTTCCTGCGGCTCCGCCAGGAGAGCGGGGAGGCGTTCGCCACCATCGGCCAGCTCCAGGTCCTGACGGGGTACGCCCCGCGGAACCTGTACTACGCACGATCTGAACTGACGGAGCATCCTCGCCGCCTTCTTGCGGACCAGGGCTCCGATCGGTACATCGTGCTCCCGGGCTGGTCGTTCGCCGGACGCACGGGCGTGCAAAAAGATTGCACGCCCGTGCACAGAAATTGCACGCCGGTGCAGTCGACTTGTGCCCCGTATAGGGAAGCGCGCGCGCGTCAGACCAACCAACCAAAGACAGAGACAGAGACTCAAACCAAGAGGCCGATCCTGGAGCCATCCGCGAAGGCTGTGGTTGGTTGGCCGGACCTGGACCTGTTCGGGCAGCGAGCCTTCAACGCGGGCGACGTCGCCGGGCTTCTCCGCCACCTCGGGGTGTGGAACTACCTCGCCGAGCCGCTGGCGGGGAGCGGAGCGATCTCCGTGGATCGCGTGATGCGCGAGGCCGCGGGCGTGGCGGTCGATCGCACCGCCGGCAACAAGCCCCTCTGCCTCGCCAAGCGGCTGGCGCGGTCGTTCGGCATCGAGCTGCCCAAGCCCCCGAAGACCCAGCAGCTCATGGCGGAAGGAAAGGCCAGCGGCATGGAGAGCATCGCGCGGCTGCGGATCCTGGCCATGCAGCGATTGGCGGCCCAGTCGGCCCCGCGCGGTCCCTCCGCGGCCGAGTACGCCCAGCAGGAAGACGAGTAACCGCCACGCACCAACCACCACCGCCGGCCCCGCCGGCAGAAGGAGTCCGTCATGCCCAAGGAGACCCATCCCGTGATGCCCAGCATCAAGACCTGGAACGCCATCCTGAAACTCGCCCAGCAGGGTCAGGACTGCGAGAAGCAGATCGACGACCTCGAGGCCGCGCGGGCGGAGGTCCTCGGCAAGCTCACCGAGATGGGGATGGGCTCGCAGACCAAGCAGACCGTCGAGTGGAAGAACACCGCCGCGGCGTTCGCCGAGGTCGAGCTCACGCTGAAGTCGGAGCGATCGAGCCTGAAGCTCCTGGCCCGCCAGTCCAACAAGCTCATCACCGGCGCCGCGCAGGGCAAGGTCTTTGAGGACAAGGAGATCGACGACATCCTCGACGACGACGGCACGGCCCCGCTCCCGCTCTACGACGACGCCATGCGGTCCGCCCAGGCGGTGGGCGCGGGCAAGCAGGTGGGCGAGCCCGACGACGTCGCCGCCAAGCGTGAGAAGGCCAAGGGCGATCCCCTCGGCGTCGAGGTTCCCGCCGGCAAGGCCTCCAAGCCCGAGGCTGAGTGGCAGGGACTCAAGCTCGCGGAGACTCCGGGCGTGACCATCGGCGGCGCCCGCGCCTGCGAGGAGGTCGGCCTGATCACCCTCGGGCACGCCGAGCGGTTTGTGTTCTCCGACGGCCTCAAGCTCAAGACCATCGACGGCCTGAGCCCGCGCGAGCAGAAGGCGATCGCCGACGCGCTCGCCAAGTTCCGCGGCAATGGCGACGCCAAGCCCAAGGGCAAGGGTGCCCGGAAGGCGGTGGTCGCGTGAGCAGCTCCACCACCACACCCGAGACCGTCCTGGTCCTCCGCACGTGCGGGCCGGACCTGAAGAGCGAAGCCGAGAGCTCCGGCGGATTCCAGTGGCCCGAGAGCGGGCCGGTGGAGTGCCCCGACTGGGACCCCAAGCCCTCGTGCGGCAATGGGCTGCACGGCCTGCTCTGGGCCCAGGGCGATTACGGCATGACCTCGAAGCGGCACGACGCCAAGTGGCTCGTCGTCGAGGTTCTGGCCGCGGACATCGTCAGCATCGACAATGGCCAGAAGGTGAAGTTCCCGCGCGGCACCGTCGTGCTGTGCACGGCCAAGTGGTGGGAGGCCATCGCGTTCGTCAAGGCCCGCGCCCCGAAGCCGGCGAAGCTGGAGTCCTCCGCGACGGGGGACTCCGGCCACGCCTCCGCGACGGGGTACTCCGGCCACGCCTCCGCGACGGGGAACTCCGGCCACGCCTCCGCGACGGGGTACTCCGGCCACGCCTCCGCGACGGGGTACTCCGGCCACGCCTCCGCGACGGGGAACTACGGCCACGCCTCCGCGACGGGGTACTCCGGCCACGCCTGTGTGCTGAACGTGAACGGCGGCCGCGCCAAGGCCAAGGAGAACGGCCTGGTGGCGGTGGCGTGGTGGGACGAGCCCGCGAAGCGCGGGCGTCTCGCCGTCGGCTACGTCGGCGAGGACGGCATCAAGGCCGACACCTGGTACGGCGTGCGTGACGGCAAGCTCGCCGAGATGCCCGCCTGATCTCTTACCTCATCGTGCAGGTCCGGGCCCGCGAGAGCGGCCCCGGCCCGTTCCAACAGGAGATCCCCATGTCGAAGAAGTCCAAGAACGTCGCCGCGCCAGCCGCCGTGCTCCCGATCCCAACCGACACCAAGCCCGACCAGATCAAGGTCACGATGATCGGGATCGACGGGATTGCGGTCGTGAACAAGAACGACCGCACGCGTGACGAGGCCTTCATGGCCCGGGTGCGGGAGCTCG
Source organism: Phycisphaerales bacterium (assembly GCA_044221545.1). Classification (GTDB taxonomy): domain Bacteria; phylum Planctomycetota; class Phycisphaerae; order Phycisphaerales; family UBA1924; genus JAEUJB01. The sequence continues at coordinate 14,641 of JBGAOZ010000043.1, read as the reverse complement.
CCGCCAGCATTGGCTCGGTCGGGCTTCAGCAGCCGATCATCGTGCGGAAGGCCAAGCCCCCCAGCGACAAGTCGATCGTGCTGATCGCCGGCGAACGCCGGATGCTGGCCGCCCAGATGCTTGGGTGGATTCAGATCCCCGCCGTTGTGCTCGAGGCCGACGCGGACGAGGACGACATCCGGGCCGCGGAGAACCTGCAGCGCGAGGACCTGGACGATGCCCAGAAGGCATTTGTGATCGGCGACCTGGTGGCGAAGGCCGAGGCCTTGACGGCTGCCGAGCATGGGTGTGCCAGCAGTGATGACCTGGCCACGCTCGCCGCGCCGGCCCGGGACGCCATCCGCAAGGCCGCGGTGGCGAAGGTGGCCGAGCGGTTCGGCAAGCCGCTCCAGTGGGTGCGGGACTACGCCTACGTGGGCGGCCTGCCCAAGCGGGTGCGGGAGCTGGGCGCGGCGGGCCGGCTGAGCCTCGCCCACCTCAAGGCGCTGGCCGCGGTGGTGGATCCCGACACCTGCATCGACCTGGCGATCGACTCGTCCGCCGGGGAGGACACAGCGCGGGAGCCGATGGGGCCGCTGGCCGAGCTCCAGGAGCGGATCAACCGCACGCTCAACAGCCTGGCGAAGGTGCCGTGGGACCTGACGATCGAGTTCGCGGGCAAGCCCGCCTGCCAGGGGTGCGAGTTCAACAGCCGCAACCGCACCGGCCTGTTCGAGGGTCGGGGCCACGAGCACGGCGCCCGCGGCGATCACGGGGTCATGACGGACATCAACTTCTCCACCGACGCCGAGAACCAGGGCGTGTGCCTCAACATGGCGTGCTTCCGGGTGAAGGCCGACGCCTGCAAGACCGCGATGCGCAGCGCGGGCAACCGGATCGCGGGGGCGGCCGCGGAGGCCAAGCCCAAGGAGCGGGGCGCGGTGGTGGGGAAGCTCATCAACCAGGCGAACCAGAAGCACAACTTCGTCAAGCCGACCGTCTTCCGCAAGGAGGTGCAGGAGCGGATCGATTCGAAGCTCGAGAAGCCCAAGGGCTCGACGCCGGGCAAGAAGTCCACCATCGTTAAGGAGACCCCCGAGCAGGTGGCGCGATCGAAGGCCTTAGACAAGCTCAGAGAGGCCATGCAAGCGTGGAGGAAGAAGGCGTGGAGCATCCTGCTCGATGAACTAGCAGGGAAGCCAGTGGTGCGGATGCTGGTTGACCGAGTGGGGGCGACCGAGGCGGCCGAGGCCTCCAGCCTGGCCGGAGTCGATGGACGCCGAGCGACCAAGAAGGAATTGGTCGCCAAGGCTCGGACCAAAGAGCTTCTCAGGCTCGCGATCTATGGCGGCGAAAACGACATCGAGATCATCGCGAAGGAACCCATAAACCGCCATGGAGACGCTGAGGCCAGCGTCGATGCCTTTGCCGACGATCTGGTGGAATACGCCGTGGATCTCGCCCGCGGTGGCACTGACGGGACCGTGCCGAAGCGCCCTCAGCTCGAAGACTTCCTGCCCAGGGCCAAGCCCGCGGCCGAGAAGTCGAAGATGTCACCGCCCACCAAAGCGAGGGCCGGGAAGAAGCCGTCGGGAAAGAAGAAGGTCAAGAAGACGAAGATGTCCGACGCCGCACCCGACGGTCCCAGCCCCGCCACGATCGCGTCGGTGATGAACGACACCGACGACCGCGGCCGGTCCGAGCGGGTGAAGGCGACGATGGGCGCGGGATGCAAATGACGTTGCGCAGGTTATGTCAAAAGACACGATTCTGGAGCAGGAGTGAACATGTCAGAGACAGATAACCATGAGGTCGAGGATTTGAACCAGCGACTTGCCGCCGTCAAGCCGCCGTTTGTCGCCTCTGAGTACGTCGGGCTGCCTGGCGACCGCATCCTGTTCGTCGCGCACGACCCGCATACGGGCATCTGCTGTGCGGGTCGGGAAAGCAGCGACGAGGCGCAGTACGACGCACAGGGGATGCGGGCGGCGTGGTGGCTCGGGTACGCGGCAGCAATGGAGGTCATCAAGGCCCGTGCCGCACAGTGTGACATGGACTTTTACGGGTACTCCACGGAGGAGGCGGAGCGAGCATTTTGCAGCGCTGGCTTGAAAGGAGATTGCAGATGAGCGGTCACTGCGCGGGATGTGGAACGTACCAAGAAGAAGACGACTCGCGTTTATGTACAACGTGCGAGTCGGAGAAAAAGGTGCGTCTGTGCAAGCACGACTTGGAGGTTTCTCCGAGCGGAAAACTGGCATTGTGCCGCAAATGTCCGTTTGTTGGGGTGTGGAGAGATGGTATGTGGGAGCGTGCAGGGGATGGCGCTGGGCGGCTTGTGTTGACGCAGTGGCTAAGGGACAACGAGCGTCAATCAAGGTCACTTGGGCTGCTCGATCAGGCAGCCCTGTTTGCACAGGCCGCGGGCGTGATTGAGGGGTTCCTCAGGTATGCACAGATGTGGGATGTATGCCTGCGTGCCAGCAGTCCAAAGGAAATGCGTGCCGCGTGTGTCGCGCTTGGCATTGATTGCCCAGAGAACGGACAGGCGATCGGACCGCGCGCAGACATCGAACGTGCCAAGTTGGTGCTTATGGCGCAGCGAATCTCCGGAGTACATAACCCATGACGGTGTCTTTTGAATCCCGCGACCTGAAGGCCGACGCCAAGCAGGCCGCCAAGGACATGGCCGCGGACGCCGCCGGCCAGATCGATCCCCAGGAGGAGGTGTGAGCCATGGCGCCCATGACCGACTCCAACTTCTGGATGTGCATCGGTGTGTGCCTCGGCTGGGTCCTGGGCGTGTGCACCGTCCTGGCGGTGTGGTGGCGCGATCGCCTCGCCGCCCGCGAGCTGCACAACCTCGACCAGGAGCGGTGCGACTGCCCGATCTGCCGCGGCGAGACCCGCCACGGCGACGCGGTCACCCATGACGACACCTACCCGGGAGGGATTCGCCCGTGAGCCATCTGCGGCGCATCCCGCTCGGCGGCTTCTACACCGTCGTGTATCTCTGGTCCTTCGCCATGTGGGGCGGAGCGCGGCTGGTGTCCTTCGTGTGGTTCTCGCGGATCCCGGTCGATCCCACTCCACCGCGTCTGTGCCCGGCGCGGCTGCCAAATCGGGCCCCCGTGGAGCGGTTCACCTTCAGATCACGGGCCACGTGGGGCTAACGGCCTCGAGCCCCGCACGGGGCCGCGGTGGGTGATGGCGGTGGGGGAACACGAGACGACCCGTGAAACACGCCCGGCACGACATGCACGTGAACTCGCTCTTCTCCTGGAGGATGCTCAACGTCCCCAGGGGCAAGGCCCGCGTGTGTGAGGTGCTCGAGCGGATCCAGCGGCCGCTGACCGACCGAGAGGTCTGCGAACTGCTGGGGTCGGACGACCTGAACGCCGCGCGGCCCCGAATCACGGAGCTCATCGACGACGGCGTGCTGAAGGAAGTGGAGTCGATTCCCTGCCCGGTCACGGGCCGGCGGGTTCGGAAGGTCTGGTTCGCATGACGGAGACACCCATGGCAAACGCACTCAACAAGCAGACGCTCGCCTGGGCCTGCATCGACGCCGAGCGAGAGCAGTGGGCCCTCGGGATTATCGCCGGCGACGAGATCCAGAACATCCTGGCGACCGTCGAGCCCAAGGCCGGACGCTGGGCGGCGATCGTTGGGGCCGGCCCGGGCGCGTTCGTGACCAGCTCCGAGCCCTCGCGGATGCTGGCGATGGCCTCCGCGGTCACCGAGCTGCGAGCCCGCCGCGCGGCGGGATTGGCGGTGGGGCGATGAGCACCGGCCCCCGCCTCCCCCTCGCCACCGCCGACGCCCTGGCCGTGAAGCTCATGGCCCGCTGGAACATGGCCGCGCCCGCGTGTGGCGTGGTGGGCAGCGTCCGCCGCCGCAAGCCCGACGTGGGGGATCTCGAGCTCATCGCTCCACTGCCGCCCGAGGGCGCGAAGATCGACCCGCTCTACGAGGTCATCGCCGACGCCGTCGGGGCCCGTTCGGGGCTGTTCATTCCTGAAGTGCCCCCGATCGGCCAGGCCGTCGAGGGCGTGAAGCCGGGCTTCAAGGCCGCGAGCCTGCTCATCCAGATCCGCCTGGGCGAGAACCAGGAAGAGATGTTCGGCGTGCAGGTCTTCCGCTACACCCCGGAGAACTGCGGCTGGCAGTGGCTCATGCGCACCGGCCCGGACGACTTCGGGAAGTGGTTCCTGTGGCAGTGGAAGACGGTCTTCGGGATTCCGCTGGGCGAGGATCGTCCCGCGTCGGACAAGGGCCACCTGGTGGACGCCAACGGGATCGTCGTGCCGGTCCCATCCGAGGAGGACTGCTTCCGGATCATCCGCCGGCCGCCGGTGCCGCCGGAGAGCCGGGCGGCGTTTGTGGACAACGAGCGGCGGAGCTACGGCTCCCGCCAGCGGGAGGCATTGCGATGAGCGGACAGACTCAACCCAGCCCGGTCGGGACCGTCGTGGTCATGCGTCGCGAAAGCGAGGCCGTGGTAGTCGGATCGGCGCTGGTCAAGGTCGTGGGCTTCGGCCCCGGCCGCCGGGTGAAGCTGGCGATCACCGCCCCGAAGTCCGTGCCCATCGCAAGGACCGAAGCTATTCGCCGCACTCCGGAGGACCGACGATGAGCCAGGCTCCCGAGATGAAGATCAAGGCGCTGGCCCCGTGGTTCGGCGGGTGCAGGTCGATCGCCGACCGGATCGGCCCGGAGCTCGGCAAGCTCGACTGGTGCGGAGTGCTCTTCGCCGGCGGGATGCCGGAACTGCCCCACATCAAGACGCAGGCGGGTGTCGCGGTGGACCTGCACCGGCACATCATCAACCTCGCGCGGGTGGTGGCCGATGACGCCCTGCTGGTGCGGATGATCCGCAGCGTCGATCGCCTGCTCTTCCACACCGACGTCATTGCCGCGGCCCAGCACCGATGCCTGAACCGGGAGCACGAGGCGGGTGGTGGTCTCTTCGCCAACGGGGGCGCGGCGAGCACGGAGCCGGACGTTGAGTGGGCGGCCGACTACTTCGTCTGCTGCTGGATGGGCCGGGGCGGCTACGCCGGCCGCGGCGGCGAGCTGTCGCAGTCGATCGCCGTTCGATACACCGCCAGAGGCGGGAGCAGTGCCACCAGGTGGCGATCCGCGGTGGAGTCGCTCCCGGCGTGGGGCAAGACACTGGGCCGATGGCAGTTCGTCTGCGAGGACGCGTTCAAGCTGGTCGGCCGGCTAAAGCCTCTCGACGCGAAGGACACGAAGCGGCCGGGGAAAGCGGGCATCTACGCCGATCCGCCGTGGGTGGGTGCAGGCGACGAGTACGTCCATCGAATGACCACGGCCCAGCACCGCAAGCTCGCTGCGGAGCTCGCGAGACTCAGCGATGGTGGATACCGCGTCGTCGTGCGATACGGCGACGACGCGCTCATCCGAGCCCTGTACCCGTCGCCGCGGTGGACGTGGATCGAGACGAGCACCAAGAACCAACTCAACGGCGACGTCTCTGAAGTCATGATCCTCAGCGGCCCCAGCTTCATGGGAGGACCGCACTCATGAAGCCCACCCGCGTCATCGAGATCGTCGTCGAGGGCGAACCCATCGGCCAGCCGCGGGCGGACTTCGTCCGAGCGACCGGCCGCGCGTACACGCCCAAGGTCCGCGAGAAGATCGGCACCAAGCCCAACGGCAAGCCGCTCTACGGACCAGACAAGCTCGAGCCGTGGAAGAACCGCATCGCCATGGCCTGTTACGGCAAGGTGCAGGCCCCGATCCGCGCGGCCCTGCGGATCTCGATCGACGCGTTCTTCCCCCGCTGCGAGTACCACGCCAAGAAGAAGTTCCCCAAGGGCCACATCTTCGAGGGCCCGATCCCGACCTCCGCCATCCCGCACACCGCCAAGCCCGACAAGGACAACGTCGAGAAAGCCATCCTCGACGCCATGAAGCAGGCGGGCGTGTACACCGACGACTGCGTCGTCTTCTCCGGACCGGTGAGCAAGTGGTACTGCTCGGTCGGCTTCGACCCCGGCGTCCGCATCAGCATCGAGGTCATGCCGCGCGTGCTCGTCCAGCCAGCCCCGATCCCCGCCCAACTCACCCTTCATGCCAAACCTCAATGACCCCAACCCGCACGCCGTCTTCGATCGCTGGTTCGCGGACCACAGCTCCTCGTCGCTGCTCCGCGGCGGCGGTGGAGTCGCCGACATCGACCGCGCTCCGATCGCCATGGAGGACCTGCGGCACTACTTCCTCACCATCCCCGAGGCCCGTCTGGCGTCGTGCTGGGCGGCGTGCATCGTCGACGCCCACGCCATGGGCGATTTCACGCTCTCGGATCTGTCCTTCGCCCTGATCGTCGTGTCCGTCCGTCTGAACGGCCTGAAGTACCCCACGGAGACCATGCTCATGCCCGCGATCACCACCACCCAGACCCGCGTCCTCGCCCAGCCCAAGCCCGGATCCGCCGCCGCGCTCCGCCAGGAGCTCGGGGTCGGCCGGCCCGCCGCACCAGCCCCCCAACCCCCACCCCCCCCCACCAGTGGCGGTTCTGCTCCGACGGTCTCCGGCGCCGGATGGGAGCTCCAGGCCGACGGCCCGCTCCCGCCGGTCGGCCGCAAGGGGACCGATCCCGCCCTGCTCTCGGCGATCAGCGCGCTGGGACCGCTGCCCAAGCGGATCCGGCTTGACGGCAAGAAGTTCTCATCGTTCAAGGTGTCGAAGCTCATCAAGGACGCGGTCGCCATGGGCGGCCCCGACGACCTCACGAGCTTCAAGTCCGCCGACGGCTTCCGCATCATCCATCGAAAGGCCGCGCCGTGAAAGCCACGAAGATCCAGCGCCAGCAGACCGTTCCACCACCCCCCCCACCCGCAGAGGAGACTCCGCCTCCGGACCGCAAGAAGTTCATTCCGCGACCACGCCCCACGCCCCCGCCCGAGCCGGTCGCGCCGGCGCCGACCATCGCCATCATCCGCCGGCCCGTCATCGCCTCGACCGTGAGGATGGAGGTGTGCCAGACGATGGCCGTGGACTATCGCGATCTGTCCGGGCGGACCCGACACCCCCGGGTGGTGTGGGCCCGGCGGGTCATCACCCGCCTGTGCCGGATCTACACCACGCTCTCGTTCCCAGAGATCGCCGTGCTGATCGGAAGGCCGAACCACTCGTCGGTCATCACCGCCGATCAGGTCCTCGATCGCGTGCTCAAGCTCCCGCACGGCCACTCGCTCCGGGCCGTGCCGCTCGACTTCGATCCCGGTGGCAAGCGCACCGACGTGCAGGACCTGCTCGACGCCATCGCCAAGAACATCACCCGAGATCCCATCGTCGTGGCCCAGCCCGCCCAAGCCATGAGACAGTCGGCATGAAAATCCACGGTTTCACATTTCCTCAGCGGGTGTTGGCGCTGGGCCATGCCCGATTCTGCACGACCCCCGGCCGGTCGAGCTCGGATCGGTACACCGTCAGCGGTCACTGCCAGAAGGCCATGGCCCTGGCGGTGCTGGCAAGCCGCGGTCGGCCCATCACCATCGAGGCCCTCTCGGACATGGCGAGCTGCTGCCACGACACCGGCAAGCGGGCCCTGAACGTGCTCTTCGAGCGTCAGATCGTGACCTACCGCGGTCCGGCGCCGGCGGCCAGACGCGCCGGCGCGTACCGGATCAACTGGGCCAGGGTGATCGCCGCAGTGCCTCCATCGGCACTCGACGCCATCAGCGAAGCCCACCTTGCACGGAGTTCCGCATGACCACCACCACGAAGCAGATCCCCGACGCCGCGCTCGATCAGCACATCGGGATGTTCGGCACCACGGGCAGCGGCAAGAGCTATTCGGCCCGCCATCTGGTCGAGCGGCTGCTCAGGTCCAAGGCCGCCCGGTCCTCCCCCATCGTGATCATCGACCCCAAGGGGGACTGGTGGGGGATCCGCCTGGCCGCGGACGGCAAGACGCCCGCCTACCCGTTCATCATCGTGGGCGGTCCCCACGCCGATCAGGGCCTCCAGATCCCGGAGGAGAATCCCGAGGCCTTCGCCGAGTCGCTTGGGGCGATGATCGTGAAGTCGTCGGACCGTCTGATCGTGGACCTGTCGGAACTGGGCCCGGAGGCCATGCGGCGGTTCGTGCACGCATTTGCCAAGGTGGTGTACCACGACTGCCGTTCCGCCCTGACGATCGTCATGGACGAGGCCGACGAGTTCGCCCCCATGAGCGGCGCGACCGGCCAGGCCACGCACTGCCTCAGCGCCGTGGCCCGGATCGCCAAGCGGGGCCGCGGCCGCGGCATCCGGCTCTGGATCATCAGCCAGCGGCCGGCATCGATCCACACGGACGTGCGGGGCCAGATGGGCGCGGTGGGGTGCATGAAGCTCACCCTGCCCCACGACATCAAGGCGGTGCAGGAGTGGATGCAGTCCAAGGACCCCGAGAAGGCCCGGGAAATCGCCAAGACGTTCCCGACGCTCCGCGGCGGCAAGCAGGCCCGCGCCATGGGCAAGGGTGCGGAGGGCTGGTTCTGGAGCCCCGACCACGGGGATCCGCAGCGGGTGGAGTGGCCGGCGATCGAGACGTACGACTCCATGCGGACGCCCGAGCACGGGGAGGAGCGGTCCGGCATCGAGCCCACCCCGATCGACACGGCCACGCTCGTCCGGGCCCTGGACGCGGCGGTGAAGGACGCCGAGGCGAACGACCCGAAGAAGCTCCGCGACCGCGTGCACGAGCTCGAGGCCCAACTGTCGGATGCACTGAACTCGCATACCCCTTCTGCGGAAGACCCGGCGGTGCAGCGCCTGCAACGCGAGCTGGAGGAGCTCCGCTCGGACTACGGGCACGCCATGACGGACCTCGAGGCTGATCGCAACCACGTGGCCGAGTTGCGGGAGCGGATCAGACATCTGGTCCGGACGATGGAGCACCACGCGCAGCAGGTTCAGGGGGTGGCGGACGACATTCGCCGGGCGGCCACGGATTTCGCCCGGCAAGCGGTAGACACACCAGTGCCCGCGCCGGAGATCGTCCGGCCGGTCGAGTCATGCCCTACACCGACGCTCCAGACGGCAAACGGTGTTCATGTGCGGCGCGCGTCTGGGACCGGGGCCATGCGCGAGGCGGAAGCTCGGAAGCCGATGGATGCTCCGACCGGCGGCGGGAATCGGCCCGCCGCCGCGGGCGGCCTCAAGCTCGACGGCACACAGCGGCGTCTCCTGGACGCGTGTGCGGCCATCCACGCCACCACTCGGCTCTGGCCCTCACGCAACCAGCTCGGCTGGTGGGCGGGCGTGAAGCCCACGGGCGGCCACTTCAACAACAGCATCGGTCCGCTGGTCACGAGCGGTCTGCTGCAGCGCACCTCTGACGGCTACCAGCTCTCCGAGGCTGGCCGCGCCGCCGCGACCCAGGGGGCCATCACGGCGCGGGCCGCTCGGGATCGGATCCTGGGCATGCTCGACGGGACCCAGCAGCGGATACTCAAGGTGCTGATCGCGCACCGCGGCAAGTGGATGGACCGCGCCTCCATCGGGGCCCAGTGCGATCCGCCCCTGAAGTCCGACGGCGGGCACTTCAACAACTCCATCGGTCCGCTCGTGACCGGCGGCCTGCTCGAGCGGCAGACCGGGCACTACCGCCTGGCGGACTGGATGGCGCGGATCGGGATGTGAGCTCACACATTGCTCCACGGACGGAGCCCTCACCATAGAGAAGATCCTCACGCACAACCACAAGCTCCTGGCCATGCGGGCCCGACGCGCTCGGTCGGCCACCATGGCCCGGGGCGACGTCGTCTGCGTCATGCCCTCCAGGGGCATTGAGGTCCTCGGGCTGCTGGTGGACCGGATCGAGACCGCCCACTACGGCGTGTGGTACGACGTCCTGGTGCGAGGGCAGGTCCGGCGGTTCGACGCCGAGCGGGTGAGCGGTTGCGACGGATGATCCCGGCCTAGGTTGCCAGCACCGAGGCCGCCATGCTCAAGACCCGCACCTTTATCGCGCTGTGCTGCCTGCTCCTGGTCGCCATGGGCCCCTGGGGCTGCACGCCCGAGGCCAAGACCGAGATCATCCCCGGCCACGCCGAGGCCTCGAGCACGACCAGCCGGACGCGTCTGAGCATCAAGCAGTCCCACCCGCCGGCGCCACCGGCGCCGGTCGCGGTCGAGCCTCCGGACACCTCGCAGCGCATCCGCCTGCGTCTCATCTCCAAGGAGCCCCCATGCTCATCCCCGCTCGCCTCAGGCTCGTCGCCGCCATCACCATCGGTGCCGTCGCCTTCCTGTCTCCCTGCTGCTCCCGCATTGCCTGCGGGCAAGACGGACTGAGCATCAGCCCCAAGGACATTCCCAAGCTCATCGAGCTGGCCAAGGCCAACGGCATCGACGTGGACCTCGAGCAGACCACCACGACCAAGAAGGCCGCGGGATCCGGCGCCGGGGCCAGGAGCACCGGCGGGGATCTCAAGCAGCAGGTGAAGAGCGACGCCCCCGAGGCAAGGCTCGGCGACGAGGCGAGCTCGAGGGGTGGCAACAACGACTCCAAGACCGAGGCCGAGGCCGCCGCGGCGTCCATTTGGTCCTCGCCGTGGTTCTGGGCCGGGGTCGTGTGCGAGCTCATCGCCGGGGCCCTGGTGGTCGTACCGATGATGTGGCCGGCCCTGCTGCCCATCGGGGTGAAGATCGGGATCAAGGTGCCCATGGGCTTCGCGCTGGCCGGCGGGGCGTTCCTATTCGCCGCGTGGAATCCTGCCCTAGCCACCGTGGCCGTCCTGGCGGCGGTGGCGTGCGTGGCGGGCCCCAAGCTGCTCACCGAGCTGGAGCGGCTCAAGCAGGCCAAGGCGGCCGGACAGCTCGATCAGAGCGCCGCCATGCGGATCAACGCCCTGGAGACCAAGGCGGCCGCGAATCTCTCCGCCCTCGACGAGGTCATGGAGGCCGTCGCCAACAACGCCGCGGCGACCACCGCCCTGAAGGACCACCTGGACAAGCACGCCGACGACCCGGACAAGCCGCTCATCCTCGAGCGGGCCATCCGCGCGGGCGTTAAGTTCGCCTGAGTTCGATTTGTTGGACACCCCCGCACCCTTCAGCGAGGACGCCCACGCATGGATCTCGACGACACCCCCCCGCAGCCGGATGAACGATACGAAGCCTGCCCCGAAGACCTCATGGAGGCCGTGAAGTCGATCCATCACACCGTGAGCAAGCTCGACCGCGCCGTGACCGGCGATCGGTACAACCCGCAGCTACGTCCAGGCCTCCTCACCCGCGTGCTCAAGGTTGAGGAGCGGATCGACAATCACGAGCGGGAATGCTCCGCCAGACGGCAGCGGGAGCGGCAGCAGGAGCAAAAGCGGTGGAGCCTGCCCAAGAAGCTCGGGTTGGCCGCGATAGTGGCGGCGATCTCCGCCGCGGTTGGAGCGGTGGGGAGCAAGGCGGTGGAGCGGTGGGTGGGCTCGAGCACGTCAGAGCCGGCGTCCACGGCCCACCGATGACTCCGACACGGCTAGGTTGCTCCAGGAGCACCCGTGCCGATCCAGAAGCCAGCCATCTACGCCGAGGTCGACGGAGCCATGTCGCATCGCGCCTGCGTGCCGGGCGGGCCGATCGTGGCTTGCCCGATCGTGCAGGGCGTGGTGTACGAGGACCCGACGGCCTCGACCATGGCGGCGATCCGGTACTGGCAGGCCCAGGAGGGCAGCCGAACCACCCCGCGGCACCTGCTCCGGCACGACTTCGGGCGGTTCGTCAACGTGGGGCGGATGGAGGGCCCTCCGAACAACCGGAAAATGGTTGGGCTCACGGTCGGCCAGATCGTGGACTTCTACGAGCAGGGGGCGATCGACTTCCGGTACGCCTACACGTTCCCTGAAATCCACTGGGTCGGACGCGAGTTCGACGCCACGCGGCGGACCTACGACCTCGTCCGCGAGGCCGGCCTCACGGGCGAACTGGTGGTCTACCTCGACGCCCTGGGCGAGCTGGGCCTCGACTGGTGGGGCGGGAGCGACCCGAGCGTGGCCGCGGCGTGCACGACCCTGATCCGCTCGGCGCGGTTCCGCGATCGACTCAACGACCGGCTCCCGCCGCGGATGCGGGGCTGGAGCGCCCAGCAACTGCTCGCCGCCCTCGATCAGTTCTCGCCGGACTTCGCCGAGGTGTGGCCCGCGGTGGATTACGAGCTGCGCTCGGTCATCAACCGCACCGCCGCGGCCTGGCTCCGCGCCGCGGGCTTCGCCGGCGACTTCATCGTCGCGGCCTCAGCGGCCCCCGCCCGACCCATGATCCGCCAGGATGGACGCCTCCAGCCCTCGAGCGAGATGCCGCCGGGGCAGAAGCACAACGTGTGGTACTACTCGAACGGCGCCACGCCCGACGAGCGGGTGCGGATCGCCACCATCGCGGCTATGGCGCCGGCGTCGTTCGATCCTGGGCAGGAAGTCTGGACGCACTTCGACCTGGCCGCGCCCATCGCCTCGACGTTCAACGGGATTCGGGCCTCGACCCGCGGCCCGTGCATCGTGTGGGGCGACGCCCCCTCGCTTCCCCGCCTCGCCGACCTTGCCGCGGCCCTGGCCGCGTGGAGTAACTGAACCATGCCCGTGCCAACCGCGATCGCCCCATCCGCCCTGACCGGCTCGCCCGCGTGGCGCGTGCTGCGCCCCGCCGAACTGCCCAACACCGCGACCACCTCGACGGAGAAGGGCGAGAACCCCTTCGGCCTGGCCGACGCCGGGGTTGCCAACGGCTACATCGCCGCGTGGACCGCGATGACCGGTTCGGCGTCCAACGCGAGCCTCAGCACCGCCACGGGCAACGGCCTGGTCATCGATGACCTCGGCGGGCTGCACGCCGCTGCGCTGCTCACCTCCGACACCTACGGCGGCGGCGGGTGCTACAACGGCTCGGCGTTCGCGGCAAACCTGCCCTCGTCGCGCGACTTCACGCTCGTCCTCGCGCTCAACACCGTGTTCAACGTGCAGAGCACGACCTCGGTGGACGCCGCCCCCGAGGTCCTTCGGCCGTGCGCGGTCACGCTCTCCAACGCCGCCACCGACTCGTTCCGCGTCTGCATCAACGGCCGGCGGGAGTGGATGATCCAGACGACCGGCCCGACGCTCGGGGCCACCGAGAACGTCTGCACCCACCGCGCCTGCGCCTCGACCCAACTACTGGTCATCACCGGGAGCGCCACGGCCATCAAGGTGGGTATCTACACCCGCGCCACCGGAGCCATCACCACCATCGGAACCTTCTCCGCCGCCGCGAGTACGACCTTTGGGTATTGGACGCTCGGCATCGTGCCGGGCGGATCGGTCGCCAACAGCGCTTGGCGCGGCGCCGTGCGCGGGGCGGCCCTCATCAACGACGAGCTGTCGTTCACGGGCGAGGCCCCCAACCTCGCCGAGTGGCTGCTCCAGCAGGTCGGCGAGGGGATGGGCGACACCACCGAGACCAAGGCCGTCGTCTACCTGGGCGATTCGACCGCGGCCGGCTGTTTCGGCTTCGGCTCCAGGTCACGCGCCGGATACATGGCGGCGCGGGCCAGAGGGTTGGCCGTAGCCGACACCGTGGGCATTCTGAGCGCGACGGCCGCATGGTGGGTGGACACCGGGACCGCCGACAGAGTGGCCACGCTCTGCGACTTCTCGAAGATGTTCCCGGGGCACACCATCACGGGCATCACCGTGATCGTGCGGCTGGGCATCAACGACGCGGGAATCACCGGCGCAGCGCCGGCGACGGCCGCGGACTTCGTGGACGATCTCGAGGAGCTGGAAGCCCGGCTCATCGCGGCCGGAGTGACGGCGGGGATTCCCGTGAGCGTGGTGTTCAACACGATCGAGGCGGCGGCGAACTCCGGCGGATGGGTGACGCCCACCCTCAACGCCACCCGCATGGACCTTGTGGACGACTTCAACGATGAGATCCGCTCTCGCTTCCCGGCGGCGCAGATCAGCGACACCGCCCTGTACGGACCCGGGGCCAAGCCCGCGAGCGTTGGGGCGTGGAACGACTCCATTCTCGAAAAGACGACCAAGACGCCCTCGTACCAGATCCCCACCAGCTCGGCCGCCGCTTCGACGCGGCTCACATGGGACGGCGTGCACCAAGGCCACGACGGGCAGGGCGAGGCCGTGGCCGTGGACATGACCAACACGATGGTGCTCGCCAGGATCGGGCTCGGCGGGGCGAGCATCTCCCCGTTTGGCCTCGGCCGCAGCCGCGGACGGTGACTAGGTTGCAGGACGACGCTTCTCCAGGAGACAGACCATGGCCGGTGCAACTGCCAGTGTGGATCAGGCCTCGCCTTCGATCGTGTGCGGAACGCTGACCAGCACCGGCACTGCGGTGGACAATCAGGTCCTGCCCAACACGCCATGCCGAGCCGTGAAGCTCATGGCGCCCACGGCCAATACGCCGGGGGCGCAGACGAATGCCAGCGACGTGATGTTCGGCACAGCGACCTGCCTCAACGACTACATCGCGGCCGATGGCAGCCGGGACCAGTACATCCAGGTGGACAACGCCAACCAGATCCATTTGCAGTTCATCACCTCGGGCGACAAGCTCGAGTATCGCATCGAGACCTGACTCGTGGAGCCAGAGGGCGGGATGGAGACGGCCTGCCCTGAGGCGTGTGGACGCACCTGGAGAGCGGTAGGGGGGAGGGGGTTGG
>JBGAOZ010000042.1:0-24256 GCA_044221545.1 Phycisphaerales bacterium | reverse complement strand
CCAACCCCACAGCCCCTTCAACAGCGCCCACTACGGCACCCTCGACCAGCCCCGCGACACCGCCGGCCGGCACGCCGGCCCCCACGACAGCCCCTACTCCCGAGAGCGAACCGCAGAATCCGCCGCCAGCCAATCCGCCGACTCCCGAATCGCCCAAGCCCGAATCGCCCAAGTCCGAGCCGCCCAAGCCGGCCGAGAGTCCCAAGTAGACCTGCCGCCGGGGTCCTCCCGGTGCCCGGGGCCCACCCCGGGTACACTCCCGCGTACCAAGGGGCTGCTGTTGGCGCGGGGGTGATCGGGAAACGTGCATGATCCGAAGTATGACCGGCTTTGGCGAGGCCTCCGCTCAGATCGACGGGGTTCACTACTTCGTCGAGTTGCGCTCCCTCAATAACAAGTACTTCAAGGGGGTCATCCGCCTCCCCGAGGCCTTCCAGAGCCTCGAGGCTGAGCTCGAATCGCTGCTGCGGCAGAAGCTCACCCGCGGCACCATTACGCTCATCGCCTCCAGCAACGATTCCTCCGCCTCGGCCGCGTACACCATCAACCAGGCCGCCCTCGCACGGTACATCGAGCAGCTCCGCGCCATGCCCCAGGTTTCGGGCGGCGAGATCAAGCTCGACGTCGCCGCCCTGCTCTCGCTCCCGGGTGTGCTCCAGCCCCCCGCCGACGAAGAAGAGCGGCTCCTCAGGGCCCGCGCCTCGTTCACCAAGATCCTCAGCAAGGCCTGCGACGCCCTCATCGCCATGCGCGAGCGCGAGGGACGCATGCTCGTCGACGAACTCCTCCAGCAGCAGCAGTTCATCATGGAGAGGCTCGCCAAGATCAAGGTCCGCTGCCCCGCCGTGGTCGCCGACTACGAGCAGCGCCTCAAGTCACGCATCGAGATGCTCCTCCAGGGACACGACGCCCGCGTCGAGGCCGTCGATCTCATCCGCGAGATCGCCGTCTACGCCGAACGCACCGACATCGCCGAGGAAGTCACCCGCCTCGGAGGCCACCTCGAGCAGTTCCAGGTCCTCCTCTCGGCCGTCGAAGACCGCCCGGTCGGCCGCACCCTTGATTTTCTCGCCCAGGAAATGCTCCGCGAAGCCAACACGATCGCCAGCAAGTCCCCCGATGCCGAGACCTCCCGATGGATCGTCGAGATCAAGGGCGCCATCGATCGCATCAAGGAACAGGCCCAGAACGTCGAGTAGTCGACCCGGCGACCCGTCCATGAACCAAACGGAAGAACGCGAACCGGCATCCTGCCCGGCCCGGTTCGATGCGCGCCGTGCCGCCCGCAAGCCGTGGAATTCCGCGAATGAAACGGGGTTCATCCGCAGGACGCCATACCCCGGTATGATTCCTCCCGGGGAAAGTCCGGAAGGGTCCGGAGAACGGTGCGATGACACGCGATGCGCGCACGCGGTTGGGCCGCAGAACAGGAAAGGCTGGAGTGCTTCAATCGGGGTGGACAGCCCTGCTGTTGTCTTGGATCGTGACCGGAGCCGCCACGGGTGCGCCCCCGGTGGACGGTCCGGGCATCGAGCAGCTGATCGCCGACCTGGGATCCCCCGACTTCACGCACCGCGCCGCCGCCGACGAGGCGCTGCAGGTCCGGGACGATGTCACGCTCGCCGACCTCGAGGCCCGCATGGGCAACCCGGGCCTGGACCCCGAGCAGCGCGCCCGGCTGGGGACGCTGGCCCGGCTGAAATTCGGCAGCTCGTCCCGCGCGGCGCTGGGCATCCAGTTCAGCGCGGAGCGCGGCGGGTTCCGCGGCATCGAGCCACCCCTGATCAACAAGACCGTCGAGGGCTTCGATTCCGTCCGCGTGTTGCGGCCCGGCGATGCGGTGATCAGCTTCGAGGGCGTGCGCGTCTCCGACCAGCAGGAGATGCGGTCCCACATCCTCTCCTACGACCCCGGCGAGATCGCCCACCTCCAGGTCGAACGCGACGAGAAGGTCATCGACATCGAGGTCCGCATGGGCAGCCAGGAGCAGCTCAACCGCTCCGACGATCCGCTCCTGATCGAGCAGCGACGCTTTGATGCGCCCACACGCGAGATCACCGAGGCCGACAAGAATGATGCGTGGGATGTCCGGGTCGCCCGCAAGCACTTGGATATCGCCGAGCGCTGCGCCGTTCTCGACGGCGAGTTTGCCGCCGGCGCCTGGCGCCTCACCGACGCCCAGGCCACGCCCGCCGAGGATCCCCGCACCCGCGGCGCCGAGATGAAGCTCACCTCCGGCGGCTCGGCTCGCGGAGGCGGGCCCGAATCGGCCCGCCCCTTCGCCGGCGGACAGTACCAAGACACCGGCCGCCAGCGGGCCGCCCGGGATCCCGGGGATGCCCAGATCCAGAACATGATCCGCCAGCTCGACGCGACGATCGCCGAGCTGCACCGCCAGGCCGCCTCGACGCGCCCCGACCAGCTCAACCAGCTCCTGGCCCGGATCCAGACCTTCCAGAGCCGCCGGGATGAGCTCGCCAAGTTCCTGGCCAACCAGCAGATCCGCAACAGCTTCCCGCGGGCCGCTCAGCCCCGCCGGTAGGGCGCGATCAACTCCTCGATCAGACCGATGGCACGCGCCACCTCCGGGCGGGCCTGGGCGTCGCCCCGCGCCATGTCGACCGCCCGCTCGCACTTGTCCAGGTGGTCGGCGAGCTTCGAGCGCTGTTCGTCGGTGTCGATCGCATCGCAGAAATTGTCGTACGTGTCGGCGAGCTTGACCAGGCGCACACGCCAGTCGGCCGCGGCGAGCCGGCGGTCGTATTCCCGTTCGCGCTCCGGTTCGGGCAGCGACATGTTCTTGGTGAGCGCCGAGACCATGTCGGCAACCACCGTGCCGAAACGCGACTCGATGTCCTCGTAGTCGGTGGTGGTGTCCTCGATGGTGTCGTGGAGGAGCGCGGCGATAATCGTCCCCCGGTCGTTGTGCCCGAACACGTGCGACACGGTGAGCGCCACCCTGAAGACGTGCGCCGCGTAGGGGGTCTTGCCGTCCTTGCGCAGCTGGTGGCGGTGCTGGCGGGCCGCGAACGAGGCCGCGAGCTGGAAACCGGGGCGTTCGCCCAAGCCCTTTGCTGTCATACGGCACCATAGGCGCCGGTCGCCCGGCGCGATCCCGCCCCCATGCGCCCCAATTGCCATGCCCTCGCGAGCCCGCCCCACGGATCAGCCGTTGCGGGCCGTGATCGGGGCCGGGCCCGATTCGTACGAGAGCTTCACAGCCCTGGCCGGGGAGGCGCCCTGCTCGTCAAAGACGACCAGGTCGTTGTGTTTGCCCCCGTGCAGCCAGCTGGGGTGCAGGAGGATCCGCGCCTGCTCGCCCTTGCGCAGGAAGTACCGCCCGACGTGGTGGCCGTTGACATACACCTGGCCGGCCGACAGGCCCGAGAGCTCCATCGACACCGGCGGTGCGCCGTGCGCGTAATCGAACGTGCAGCGCCACCACGCCGGCGCTCCCGCGCCCGCGGCCTTGGCCGGCGGTCCGTACGCCGACGCCGGAGGCTGCTCCCACTTGGCAAAGCTCCAGTCGGCCTTGGCGGTCAGCGCCTCGGTCGCCTCTTCGAAGCTCACGAGGTCGTCCAGCGTCTTGGCCGCGGCCTGCACATCCCCGCCGAACTCCTCCTCGAGCGTGTCGGGGAACAGCGCCACCCCGATGGTGTGGTTGCCGCGGGTGACCTGCTCACCGTCGATGAGGATCTGGTCGGGGAACCCGTACTCGATGATGTCGATCGGCTTGCCGTCCAGCAGCAGCAGGCCGCGCCCCATGAAGCCCCGGCCGCGCTTGTCGCGCAGCGAGATCAGGATCGAGGACTTGTTGCGGTGCTGGATGGTCCAGACGATGCGCTCCGGGATCGTTGTGTCGCCCTCGCGCACGTCCCACACCGGGGCACGGAAGGACAGGATGTCGATCGGGTCCTCGGTAACGACCTTGGGCTTGCCGGTGCGCAGCGGCTCGACCTCCCACGCGTGGCCGTACATCCCCTTGCGCTCTCCCAGCGTATCGCCCTCGCTGAACCGGCCCATGTTGCCCGCCAGGAAGACCAGGTCGGTCGACGGCTTCTTGAGCCCGATCGACAGGTGCCGCGACGAGCCCATGCCCACGCCCAGCACCCCCAGCGGAGCCCCTTCGGCAAACGCCGTCACCCGGTCCGAGACGTGCGGGAAGGCCAGCTTCACGCGCCGTGCCGAGCCGGGCCGGATCGAGACCCGGTACCACCCGTACCCGTACGCAGCGCCCAAGGCGGTCAGGTCCGCCGGGCCCTTGATGGTCGCGTAGCGGGCGCTGGTGCCGCCGACGTAGTCGTCCAGCGGCGCTGTCGACCACGCCGAGACGTGGATCTTGTCACCCGCCGCAACCGGCGCCTTGGGCTGCTCGGCGCTGACCGTGCTCGACACGCCCTCGGAGCTGATCCGCATCGAGTTCTTCACGCCCGGCAGGCCGACCGGCCTCCCTTCGGCGGTCACGGCCGAGACCCCGATGTACACCGCATCGTCGGTGAAGTAGACGTGGTCGATGTGGTCCTCGTTGCAGACGACGACCTGGATGCCCTCGTGCTCCTCGATCACGGGCGATCTTCCGGTCGGCACCGGCACCTCGAACCCCGATCCGTTGATCGAGAGCATGCCCCGGGCCCCGGCGGGCCCGTAGCAGACGAAGACCTTGCCGACGATGCCCAGCGCGCAGAGGTTGCAGTAGTCCAGCGACGCCCGCCCGCCCAGCGGCGCATCCAGCAGGCACCACGAGACCGCCTGGTGGCCCAACGGCACCGGGAGCGTCGATCCGTCGGGCAGCAGCAGCACCACCGACTGCGGCGCAGGAGCCCTGCCCGTGCGCGAGGGGTCCGGGGCGAACACGAACACCACCCCGCCCTGCTGACCCATCGCGTGCACGATCGAGACCTGCGCGCAGTCCCCCACCGGCTTGACGCCCCGGCCGCCCTTGGCCGAGTCGGCCCGCGGCGTGGTCGTGTCCAGCGCCACGGGCTGGAAGGTCTGGTCGAGGCTCGAGAGCACGCGCCAGAACCGCGACGCGAACGTCGAGATCCGCCGGACGGCGTTGAACGATGCGCCCGCGGCGCCCGTCTGGGTCACCGGGCCGTTGCGCTCGTTGGACTGGCCGACGAAGACCGCCGGCCCGGCGGGCAGCCGCCCCGACGAGAACCCCTGGCTCGCCCCGCCCGCGAACGGCTGGATGTTGAACTGGCCCCCTCCCACGATGATCTCGGCCAGGCGGCGCTGCACGCTCCAGGCGTCCAGCGGCTGGGAGACCCCACCGCGGATGTACTCGTCGGTCGCCTGCTCGCTGCCCACGGTCGCCGGCTCCCCCATCGGGAAGTCGATCACGATCCTCGGCTGGTCGGGGCGCACGAACGCCAGCTGCCTTAGCGCCGGGAGCATGTGCTCCGTGCCCGTCCAGCAGTCGATCTCGCCCTCGACGTTCTGCCACAGGTTGTTGGCGTTGATGATCGGCACCGTGATCCCGCCCTCGCGCAGGTAGCGGTTGAGCTCCCCGAGGTACCCCAGCGCCATCGCCGCGTGGGAACAGTTCCACGCCGACTCGTTCTGCACCAGCAGGATCGGGCCCCCCGCGCCCGCGCTGGTCACCTGCAGCGACCGCACGCGATCGGCCACCGCGCCCAGGTACCGCGAGCAGGCCTCGAGGAACGGGCCGTTGTTGGCCCGCAGCTGCACCTTGGGAAGTTCGAGCACCCACGGCGGGATCCCGCCCAGGTCCCACCCCTCGCCGATGTACGGCCCCGGGCGCAGGATGCACCACATGCCCGCCTTGGCGAGCAGCTCAATGAAATGACGCAGGTCGTTCTCGCCGTCGAAATCAAAGGCCCCCGCCCGCGGCTCGTGACGGGCCCAGCAGATCGGAACCTCTATGGTGTTCAGCCCCGCGAGCTTGGCCGCGTGGATGCGGTCGGCCCAGGAGGCCTTGGGGATCCGATGGATGTGGATCGACCCGGACACAATCCAGATGCGCTTGCCGTCGAGAAGGAAACTGCGACCGTCGAATGTCACCGAGGGCATTTGCTTGGTACGCTCCCTTCAACAAGGCGACCCGGGCAATACCCACACCGGTCCGGCAACCCCCACCCCCACCTCGCCGGTGATGGTCGGTACGGACCGCGGCGGCCATTCGAGACTTCACACGAACAGCCACCCGCCGGTACACTCAGGACGCATCCCTGCGAAGCAAATCGAGCCATAACCATAGATCACCCCCCCCACATCCTCAACAAAGGCTTGACGAACAGCATCAAATACCGTTCGATGCCCGTTCAAAAAACGATCAAACACCGATTGGAACGGTGGATGGGAGCATCTCATTTACACCACAGGTTGTTTCGAATTGATGTCTTTATTGTCCTGTTAACCTGCGCGGTCGTTGCCGTGGGAGGCTGCGCCTCGGATGAGGCCTACGACGCCAAGCTCAGGGATGTGATCCGGGAGCAGTCCGCGATCCTGGGGAGGGAGACTCTGGCACCCACCCGGGACATGGCCGGGGTGACCCTCGGCAAGCACCCCGACCCGGACTCGCTCCAGAAGAACCCACCGAGCACCAACCCGGCGGCTGATGACCTGCCCTTCCTTCCCAACAGCGAGAGCCGGGACGTCGCGGCCCGGCTGGAGCAGTATGCCCGGGATGTGCTCGGGGAGGCCGCCGCGGGCATCACGACACCGGCCAGCGATTCACTGAACCCCGATGCGCCCCCGGACGCTGGATCTGGATCGGGGCCGTCGGGATCCGGCGCTGCGGGCGCCGCGACGGGTGCGAACGCCGGCGCTCCGACGGCGGTCGGCGGATCGCCGGCGGACGCGGCGAGTTCCGCGGGGGCGGACATTTCCGGGATCACGCGGCCCGCCGAGCCTCCCAGGGCACGGGAGCCCTTCCTGAGTCTTGATCTGGAAGGGACGTTCCGGCTCGCGCAGCGGAGCGCCCGGGAGTTCAAGACCTCGGAAGAGGAGTACGTGCTCGCGGCGATCCGCCTGCTCATCGAGCGGCACCGCTGGGGCCCGCGGCTGTTCAACGACACGAGCGTGGTGGCCTCGGGGAACGGGACCGACGGGAGCTACCAGTCCGCGGTCGACCTGATCAACGAGCTGCGGGTGACGCAGCGCCTGCCGGCCGGCGGCGAGCTCGAGGCCCGGTGGGTGTGGAACGCCACCGAGCACCTGCGGGAGCAGGCGACCGGGCGCTACCGCCAGTCGTCGGCGATCGTGCTCAACGGGAACATCCCGCTGCTGCGCGGGGCGGGGGACGTGGCGCAGGAGGACCTGATCCAGGCGGAGCGCGACCTGGTGTACCAGTCGCGGACCTTTGAGCGCTCGCGCCGGATCCTGCTGGTGTCGATCGCCAGCGACTACTTCGACCTGGTGCAGACGCGATCGCAGATCGCCAACCAGGTGCAGCAGATCGAGAGCCTGCGGGAGTTCGAGCGCCAGACGCAGGCGCTGGTGGACGCCGGCCGCAAGGCGCAGTTCGACCTCAACGACGCGCGCAACCGGGTGCTCTCGGGCGTGGCGTCGCTGGCGAACCTGCGGGAACAGTACATCCTGCAGCTCGATCGCTTCCGGGTGCGGCTGGGGCTCTCGCTGGACTCGATGGTCGACGTGCAACCCATCACGCTGGAGCTTCCCGAGCCCGACACGACGATCGCGGCCGCGACCCGGGCGGCGCTGGAGTACCGCCTGGACCTGCAGAACCAGCGCGACCAGGTGTCCGATGCGCGGCGGGCCGTGGGCAACGCGCGCAACAACCTGCTCCCGAACCTCGACCTGAACGGGAACGTGAACATCCCGACCGACCCCGACGCGCGGGAGGGCGGCGCGGCGTTCGACCCGGAGGACCTGAGCTACACGGCGGGCGTGACGTTCGGGCTCCCGCTGGACCGGGAGATCGAGCGCCTGCAGGTCCGCCAGTCGATCATCCGGTACGAGCAGACCCAGCGCCTGTACGAACGGTTCCGTGACGAGGTGGTGGTCGCCGTGCGGGCGGCGCTGCGTGGGATCGACCTGGCCCGCTTCCAGCTCCAGCTCGCCGAGCAGCAGGTGAAGATCACCGAGCAGCGTCGCGAGGAGCAGCTGCTCAAGTCCGACGAGCTGGACACCCGCAAGCGGCTGGAGGCCGAAGAAGACCTCCTGACCGCGCGCAACAACCGTGACAAGGCCAAGACCGACCTGCGCGTGGCGATCCTGAACTACCTGCTGGCGAGCGATCAGCTGCGGGTGGCGCGCGACGGCACGTTCCAGCCGCTGGCGGGGATGTTCAAGCCCGGGGACGGGGCGCGCGCGGGGACGAGCACTCCGCAGAGCGCCCCGCCGGCCTCCTCCGAGGTCTCGCGCTGAGCCTCGATCGGGGCTCGGAACTCAAAGTGCTCGTGGCGCTCCCACCGGTCCCCGACCAGCACCGGCTGGCGGGACCTCCCGAGGCGCCCGAACCCGACCTTCTCCGCCAGCGCGATGCTGGCGGTGTTGTGGGGATGGATCGAGGCCCGGACGGTGACCAAGCCGAGGCCATGGGGAAGATCGGCGATCGCATGGCCCAGCGCCGCGGCGACCAGTTCCGTGCCCAGTCCCCGGCCGACGGCGTCGGCGCTGACCCACCAGTGCATGGACGCGTCCATGGACAGGCCTCGGTTTATCGAGAAGAGCGAGCAGCCGCCGGCGATCCGGCCGGAGTGGTCGAACGCGATCCGGCGCCAGGCCGACGGGGCCTGCTCGGCCTCGGCAAAGACCCCCAGGACGCGTTCAAAGCAGGCTTCGGGCGTTTCGCGCTCGGCGAGGATGGGCATCCACTGGCGCAGGTGCTCCCGGCTGATCGCCATCACTCGGCAGAACTCCTCGCGGTCCGCCCGGTGGAGGGTTCTCAGGACCAGCCGCCGGGTGCGCGGGAAACCCCCCGACGCCGCGACCTCGTGCTGGCGCCGCGAGGCCGCCTCCCAGGCCGGTGGGCTGACCCAGCTGGTGTCGGCCAGAACGACCGGGCGAACCGAGCCGCCTGGGAGGGAGGTGCGGAGTGCGCGGGAACGGCCGTCTGGGGGTTCTGGGTGCGTCACAGGATCGTTATCGTCGGTCCGGGAGTGCGACTTGTGCGGATCGTCCGCCTTGCGCCAAGCACAGCGGCCGGCGGCCGATAACCTCGGGCGGACCATCCCCCGGCTCGCCGGAGGCCTGCGCGTGGCCGTCAGCTGGCGGCACGGCCCTCGGCCAGCGCCATCGCGAACCACACCGCCGCATCGTCCCGCCCGGCAAACCGGCGCAACTCCTGGATCGACCGATCGAACTCCGGCTCGCCGATCAGCGCGTGGGCGGCCAGCGCGGGGCGCGCGCCCTCGAGGATGTGCACCATGTTCCAGACGATGGGCTCGAACTCGCCGTTGCCGCTGCAGGCGCCGAACCAGACCCTCGTGTTGCGCACCGGCCGGACGCCGGCGGCGTGCAGGAGCCACACCAGGCGGCGGCCCACCAGCGGGTCGTTGCCGTTGCGCTCGTACAGGCGGATGTACGCGTTCCACAGTTCGCGCACGCCGGCGGGCTCGGGGTACAGCCGCAGCACGTCGTGGTCGTCGTCGGAGATGACGATGCGGCCGCCGGGCTTGACGGCGGCGACCATGGCGCGCACGACGGCCAGCGGGTCCTCGACGTGCTCGAGAACAAACCGCGCGTGCACGAGATCGAACGAGGCCCGCTCCTCCGCGGACAGCGGCGGGTCGGCGGCATCGCCGTGGCGGAAGTCGACCAGGTGCGCTTCGCCCGCCGCCCGCGCCAGCCGGACCGCCTCGGCGATCTGGTCGGCGCTGTGCTCGACGCCCACCACGTCCGGCGCGCCGACGGGATCGCCGCCGGGAAGCGAGACCGCGCGGGCGATCTCGCGGGAGAGCTGACCCAGCCCGCTGCCGACGTCGAGCACGCGCTCCCCCGGCCGGGGCCGGATCTGTTCGAGCGTGCGGGCGTTGAGCAGGTCGTTGAGGGCCGACAGACGCTGCTGCTCGTCGGGCGCGGTGCCGTGGATGTAGCCGGGCATGATCGGAGGATAACGACGCGAACGCCCGACCGGTTCGCGCCCCCCCCGATGCAATGTTGACGGTATCGCTCGGATTCCCGCGTGGGCTGCATCGCGGGCTCGCACGGCTGCTCCGGCTCTGCGGAGGGGTTTGACACGGGATCGGGCCGCGGGGTAGGCTGCGTAGCCATCGACAACCGGGGGTTCGATGCCTCACCGCGTGTTCATTTCCTACAGCGTCGAGGATTCCAGGCTCGCCACCGAGGTCTGCGGCCGGCTCGAGGCGGCGGACATCGGCTGCTGGATCGCGCCCAGGGACGTCCGGCCGGGATCGGAGTGGACCGAGGCGATCATGGAGGCGATCGAGGCCACGACGATCCTCGCGGTCTTGGTCAGCCGCGCCTCGAACGGCTCGGAATTCGTGCAGCGCGAGCTGGAGTGCGCCACCAGCCTGAAGAAGCTCATCCTGCCGATCCGCCTGGACCGCGAGCCGCTCTCGGCGTCCCTGCGGTTCCTGCTCAGTTCGTCGCACTGGATGAGCATCCACGACGGCGGCGTGGAGCAGCACGGCGCGGCGATCACCGACGCCGTACGGGCGATGCTCGCCCAGCGGCCCTCCGCGCCGCGCGCGCCCGACAGGGAGCAGGAGGAGACCCGACCGGCATCTGTCCGTCCGCCGCTCCTGCAGGCGGCCAAGCCCCACCCGGGCGCTGTGGACGTGGTGAGCCGGTGGCTGGGAACCAGGGCCGGCAAGCTCGGCGCGACGATCGTGACCCTGCTGGTGGTGGCCGTCGTGGCGTTCGCGATGCGCCGGTGGATCGACAGCACGCTGCAGCTGGTCATGGGCTCCCAGACCGGGACGACGAAGCCCCCCGTCCGGCCCCCCGACCGGGAGCCGCCGCCCAGGATCGACGACGCATCGACCGTCGACGCGCATCCCAAGCCCGAGGCGCCGCTGATCACCAACTCGCTGGGCATGAAGCTGGTGCGGATCGCCCCGGGCACGTTCCGGATGGGAAGTCCCGAGGGAGAACCGTACCGCGAGGAGATCGAGAACAGCTTCGACTGCACGATTTCCAAGGCGTTCTACATGGGCGCCACGGAGGTGACCCGTGGGCAGTTCCAGGCCTTCGTGGATGCGACCGGGTACATCACCGACGCGGAACGCTCGGGGTTCAGCGACCGCTGGACCGCGGAGGGCTGGGAGCAGGTCCGCGGCCACAGCTGGAAGAGCGCCGTGTTCGGGCAGACCGCGCGGCACCCGGTGGTGGATGTGTCGTGGACCGACGCCGCGGCGTTCTGCGAGTGGCTGTCGAAACAGGAGAGCGCCCGGTACAGCCTGCCGACCGAAGCGCAATGGGAATACTGCTACCGGGCCGGCTCGACAACGATCTGGCCGTGGGGCACCACCCCGGAAGAGGCCCAGCAGGAGGGGAACGCGGCCGACATCGCGGCCAAGGGCGCCGATGACGGCCTTGTGAACTACTTCCCCTTCGATGATGGCTACGTCGCGTCCGCGCCGGTCGCGAGCTTCAAGCCCAACCCCTGGGGGATCTACGACATGTTCGGGAACGTCCGCGAGTGGTGCATGGACTGGTACTGGGACTACCCCGGTTCGGCGGCGACCGACCCGGCCGGATCCAGGCCCGCCAAGTGGCGGATGGTCCGGGGCTCGAGCTTCGGCAATTCTCCGGCCGCGTCCCGGTCGGCCAACCGCGCACGAACGCCGGCCGCCGTGCCCAGCGCGCAGCACATCGGCTTCCGCGTGGTGATGCTCAAGCCGGAGTAGGTTCATCCCCCGTACCGTCGGACGATCGCCGGTGGCTGGAGTGAATCAGAAAGACCAGGCCGGCATTTCTCCGGCCGTACCGGCCACAGACGGCAATCGCCGGACGATGCGCACAAGATCGAGCGGCGACGCGGAGGGCCCGCGACCGTTCGCGCCGATCGCGGCGGTTACTCGACGGTCACGCTCTTGGCGAGGTTGCGGGGCTTGTCGACATCGTGCCCGCGGAGCACCGCCGCGTGATACGCCATCAGTTGCAGCGGGATCACCGTCAGCATCGGGCTGAGCGCTTCGGGGATCTCGGGGACGTAGAAGACATCGTCGGCGTGCTTCTTGATCTGCTCGTCGCCCTCGGTCGCCACGGCGATGATGCGGCCCCCGCGGGCCTTGACCTCTTGGATATTGCTGATGACCTTCTCGTACTGGCGGCCCTTGTTGGCGATGAAGACCGCGGGCATCCCCTCGTTGATGAGGGCGATCGGGCCGTGCTTCATCTCGGCCGCGGGCATGCCCTCGGCGTGGATGTAGCTGATCTCCTTGAGCTTGAGGGCGCCCTCGAGGGCGGTGGGGTAGTTGTAGCCGCGGCCGAGGAAGAGCCAGTTCTCGCGGTCGATGTAGCGTTCGGTGACCTTGGCGATCTTCGAGTCGTGCTCGAGGATGCGGGCGATCTTGTCGGGGACGGTCTCCAGGGCCTTGAGGATCTCGGCGCACTGGTCGGCGGACATGAAGCGCCGGCGGGCCATGAAGATGGAGACGAGCGTGAGGACGGCGACCTGGCCGACGAAGGCCTTGGTGCTCGCCACGCCGATCTCGGGCCCCACGCGGAGGTAGACGCCCGCGTCGGTCTCGCGCGACATGGTCGAGCCGACGACGTTGATGACGCCCAGGGCCAGGGCGCCGCGGTCCTTGGCCTCGATGAGGGCCGCGAGCGTGTCGGCGGTCTCCCCCGACTGGCTGACGGCGATCGCGACGGTGTTCTCTTCGATGATGGGGTTGCGGTAGCGGAACTCGCTGGCGTACTCGGCGACCGCGCGAACCTTGGCCAGGTCCTCCATGAGGTACTCGCCGATCATCGCCGCGTGCAGGGCGGTTCCCTGGCCCAGCAGGATGACCTCGCGGGCCTTGGTGAGCTCCTTGGCGAACGCGGCCACCCCGCCGAGGACGACCTTGCCGTCGCGGGTGTCGATGCGGCCGCGGAAGGTGTTGGCCAGGCACTTGGGCTGCTCGAAGATCTCCTTCTGCATGAAGTGCGAGTAGCTGCCCAGCTCGATGCTCTCGAGCTCGATCTCCAGCTGCTGGACCTTGGGCGTCACCGGCACGTTGTGGATCGTGCTGGTGCGGAAGCCCTTGGGCGTGAGCTTGACGACCTGGTAGTCCTCGAGGTTGAAGGCCTGCGAGGTGTGCGAGACGATCGCCGAACCGTCGGAGGCGACCAGGTACTCACCGTTGCCCACGCCGACCATCAGCGGGCTTCCCTTGCGGGCGCACACCAGGGTGTCGGGCTCTTTCTCGCACATCACCACGATGCCGTAGGCGCCGGTGACCTCGCGCAGCGCCGCCTGCACCGCGGCCTCGAGGTCCACGCCCTCGGCCGGCGAGTACAGCTCCCCGATGAGCATCGCGAGCACCTCGGTGTCGGTCTGGCTCTGGAACTTGTGGCCCTTTTCCTCGAGGTAGGTCTTCAGGACCGCGTAGTTCTCGATGATGCCGTTGTGGATCAGGCAGATCCCCGACTTGTCGTCGGTGTGCGGGTGGGCGTTGGGGTTGGTCACCCCGCCGTGGGTCGCCCAGCGCGTGTGGCACATGCCGATCGAGCCGCGCATCCCCCCGACTTCCTCGAGCTTGTCCTCGAGGTTGGCGACCCGGCCGATGGTCTTGACGACCCGGATCTTGCCGCCGTCGATGGTCGCGATCCCCGCCGAGTCGTATCCGCGGTACTCCAGACGCTTGAGCCCCTCGAGCAGGAGGTTCTGGCACTGCTTGCTGCCGACGTAGGCCACGATTCCACACATGGGTCTCTTCTCCTGCGGCCCGGCCTTCCGTGGCTCGGCGCATCGGGATGGTACGGTCCGGGCCCGGCCGGGTCTGATAAGGAACCGCCCGGGCTTTCTCCATACTCATCGGTCAGGCGCGAGGTTCGCTTGTCCGCCGGATCGGGAGGTGAGCCACGACCGGCATCAGCGCCCTCGCGGACCTCACAGGAATCCAACTGGCCTCCGTACATCACGCTAACACCGGACGCGGATTCGCCGAGGCTGCTCACGAACCTGCCGATCGCTCTCACGTTTCGCGAGTGCCCAGTGCCCACAGCCCAGTGCCCACAGCCCAGAGACCAGAGCCCAGTGACTCGTGCCCAGCGCCCGGTGATTTGTGCTCAGCACCCGCCCTCGAACGCGTGCACGAACGCATCAAAGTCCTCGGTATCGACAACTCCGCTGTGGTCAAAGTCCGCATCGTCCGTGCCCGCCTCGAACGCGTGCACGAACGCATCGAAGTCCTCGGTGTCAACAAACCCGCTGTGGTCAAAGTCCGCCGGGCAGTGGTCGACGCGGTACGCCGTCACCCGCGTGCCGTTGCCGCAGAGCACCAGCGTTCCATCCGCGCCGATCGCCGGGCCCCCGATGTTGATGTTGGTCACCGCCGTCGACCACAGCAGGGAGAGGTCCTTGTCGAACGTGAACATCGCCCCGTTGCTGAAAGCGCCGTTGGAAACAAACACGTTGCCCGCCACATCAACGGCCATCCGCGGCGCGAAGGAGTCGGCGTCGATGGGCGTGGGGTACTGCGCGGCGATGCTCCCGTCGGCCGCCCGGCGCTTCTGCAGCAGCTTCCCCGGCGCGAACATGTACACATCCCCGTCGGGCGCCACCGCGAACTCGCTGTTGGTCGACCACTGCGCGGGGGTCGACCAGCGGATCGTCATCGCCGCGCCGTCGTCGTTGATCGCGTAGAAATAGTCCACGCCCGCGTTGTTCTGCGTGCGCGACAGGTAGATCGTGCCGTCGGGCCCGACCATCGGCGTGTTCTGGATCGTGAACCCGGACATCACGGGGCTCTGGTACAGCAACGCGCCCGTGGCCAGGTCGAACTTCTTGATCGCGTGCCCGCCCACCACCGCGTCGGCGACGTAGATCGCGTTGCCGTGGATCGCCCCGCCGCACTCTCCCGAAACCGATCCGACCCGGCCGGCGGTCCACACCGTGACGCCGTCGCTGGCCCGGATGCGCCAGATCTTCGTGAAGCTCGCGATCACGGGGTCCCCGTTGTCCGCGAACACCACGCCGTCGTACGCGCCCGCATCGATCTTGTCGACGCTGTGCCACAGGATCGCGCCGGTCGCCGCGTCCAGCGCGTAGAGCCAGGCCTTCACCGAAGCGCCGTTGCCGGCGCGGGAGGCAAGCACGCGCCCGTCCTTGACGCCCGCGACCCAGGTCGTCCAGTCCCCGGTCTGGAACGGGATGTCCCGGTGCCACAGCTCGGCGCCGGTGTCCAGGTTCAGGGCGTAGATGCGCGACTTGTCGGAGTTGGGCTCGGGAGGGAAGCCCGTCTGGCGGACCATGAAGACCCGCCGGCCCTCGATCACCGGCTGCCAGGCGATGATCGAACTCGGCCCGTTGTTCCAGAGGACCGTCCCCGCGTCGGGGCCCCACCGCGAACTCTGCCCGTTGCGGCCCTGGTTCCCCCCCGCGTTGGACCAGTCGTCCCCGGCCCGGACCACCGATCCCAGGGCCGCCAGAGCCGCCGCGCACAGCAGCGCCGAGAGACGAAGTTCGCGGACCGGGTAAACCACGGGTTGTGACATGCTGAATCTCCCTATCGCCCCGGGGAGGATCGACTTATACCGCAAACCGCGCGGAAAGGGAATCCCGACCTGCGCGAAATCACCGCGTACCGTGATTCAGGACCACGACGTGCGCCTGCCCGCGGTACTCCTCCGCCCGGCGTTCGAACGTCGGCTCGGCGATCGTGTCGAAGTGCACCCGCGCCGCTTCGACCCCGAATCCGCGCTCCCCCAGCCGCTCGATCGCCTCCCACCGGCTCCAGCGCACATCCCGCGGCGCATCCACGAACACACGCAGGTCCACCTGCGCCCGCGGGATCGCGTGCAGCGCATGGATCCCCTCGCAGATCACCACCGTCGAGGGCCCCACCTCCCGCACGCCCTCGCGCCGGTGGCTCTTGAACGACCACACCGGAACGCTCGCCGGTCGCCCGGCCTTGAGCAGCGCCAGATCTCGCGCCAGGCCCGCCAGGTCCGCATGCTCGGGAAGATCGCGCTCCAGGGGCGAGATCCCCTCGTAGTCCGGCAGGTAGTCGTCCGTGGCGATGATGGGACCGCGCCACCCTTCGGGAACGCACGCGTGCAGCAGCCGCGCCAGCGTGCTCTTGCCCGATCCTACCGGGCCCGTGATCCCGATCACCACCGACGCCTGACGGGACAGGTGCGAGACCGCCGCCCCCCACAGCCTCGCGGGCGCCTCCTCGAACAGCATGTGCAGCGGCGCCGGCGGGTTCATGATCCCAGCGTACACCCGCCATGGCCTCTCTACCATCCGCGGACCTCCCCCGGGCAGCGCCGCCGCGGCGCTCCCTTGGACCGAGAACCATGCGAGCACGCCTGAAGGTCTGTTGCATCCAGTCGGTCGCCGAGGCACACCTGGCGATCTCCCACGGCGCCTCGGCCGTCGGGCTGGTCGCCCGCATGCCCAGCGGGCCCGGGCCGATCTCCGACGAGCAGATCGCCGAGATCGCCGCGCACTGCCCGCCGCCGATCGCGACCTTCCTGCTCACTTCGCGCACGGATCCCGACGGGATCGTCGACCACGTCCTGCGAACGGCGGTCAACACCGTCCAACTCGTCGATGCGGTCGACCCGCGCGCGTACGCAGCGCTGCGGCACGCCGCGCCCTGGGTCAGGATCGTCCAGGTGATCCACGTCCAGGGAGAGCACTCCGTGCGTGAAGCGCTCCGGCTCGAGTCTCACGTCGATGCCCTGCTGCTCGACTCGGGCCGCCCGAGCGCGGCGGTCAAGGAACTGGGCGGGACCGGCCGCACCCACGACTGGGACCTCAGCGCCCGGATCGTCCGCGAAGCACGGCGACCGGTCTTCCTGGCCGGGGGCCTGAACCCCGGCAATGTCGCCCGGGCCCTGGACTCGGTCGGGCCCTACGGCATCGACCTGTGCTCCGGGATCCGCACCGGCGGCGCCCTGGACCCCGAAAAGCTCGCGGCACTGGTCGCGGCGATGCGGTAGGCTGTGCCCTTTCCGGTCCCGGCGGATCTGGAAGGGAACATGCACCCCACCGGCCTCATCGGCATCGTTGTGCTCGTCGGACTGGCGTTCGCGATCTCGCTCGATCGCCGCCGGGTCAAGCCGCGCATCGTGTTCGTCGGCGTCGGCATGCAGGCCCTGCTGGCGTTCCTGTTCCTGCGCTTCCCCCCGGTGGTCTCGGTCTTCGACTGGTTCGCCGCCGGCGTCACCAAGGTCATCTCGTTCGCCGACGAGGGCACGCGCTTCCTCTTCAACGAGCTGGCGCAGAAGCAGCCCGACGCCCAGCACCCCTACGGCTTCGTCTTTGCGATCCAGGTCCTCCCGGTCATCGTCTTCTTCGCCAGCCTCATGAGCGTCATGTACTACCTGCGCCTCATGCAGCCGGTGGTCGCCGCCCTGGCGTGGGTCCTGCGCCGCACCCTGGGCGTGACCGGCACCGAGGCCCTGGCCGCCGCGGCGAACATCTTCCTCGGCCAGACCGAAGCGCCCCTGACCGTCCGGCCCTACATCCCCGCCATGACCCGCTCCCAGCTCATGGCGATCATGGTCCCGGGCTTTGCCTCGATCGCCGGGAGCGTGCTGGCCGCGTACGTCGGGATCCTCGGCGGGGACACCGAGGAGGGCAGGATCCTGTTCGCCAAGCACCTCATGACCGCCAGCGTCATGAGCGCCCCCGCCGGCCTGATGATGGCCAAGATCGTCCTGCCCGAGACCGAGAAGACGCCCGAAGAATCCCTCGGCTCCCTCCAATCGATCCCCTCCACCGCGCGCAACGTCATGGACGCCGCCGCAGAGGGCGCCACCGACGGACTGCGCCTGGCCCTCAACGTCGCCGCGATGCTCGTCGCTTTCGTCGCCCTGCTCGCGATGATCAACTACCCGCTCGAGGCGATCTCCAAGACCACCGCGTTTGCCGCCTGGCGGGCCGAGCACGGCGTCCCCGTCCTCACGCTCCAGAACATCCTCGGGTTCATCTTCAAGCCCCTGGTCTGGTGCATGGGCGTCCCCGCCGACGACTGCGGGACCTTCGGCTCGCTGCTCGGGCAGCAGGTGATCGCCACCGAGTTCGTCGCCTACAAGGCGCTGGGAGCCCACATCCAGGCCGGCACCATCTCGCCACGCGCCGCCCAGATCGCCACCTACTCGCTCTGCGGCTTTGCCAACCTGCCCTCGATCGCCATCCAGATCGGCGGGCTCAGCGGCATGGCGCCCGATCGCCGCGGCGAGTTCGCCAGCCTCGCCCCCCGCGCCATGGTCGCCGGCGCCCTGTCCTGCTGGATGACCGGCGCGATCGCCGGCGTCTTCATCGAATAACCCCCGCCGACCCTCCCGCGGCCCACGCCGGCCGACCCGCGGCGCCCGATGCCCACGACCCAGAACATCCCCGTCGAGATCACCGTCTTCGGCGGCACCCTGCGCGCCAGTGTCCCAGTGCCCGAGGGCCCGGTCGCGCCCCGGGAGATGCTGCCGACCTTCCAGGGGATCGCCGAGGCGATCATCCACATGTCGATCAAGGCGGTCGAGCGTGAGGGCCGGTCGGTCTCCTGCCGCGCCGGGTGCGGCGCGTGCTGCCGGCAGTTCGTGCCGATCTCCGAGACCGAGGCGCGGGTGCTGATCGACCTGGTCGAGTCCATGCCCGAGCCGCGCCGC
The DNA here is from genome assembly GCA_044221545.1 of Phycisphaerales bacterium. GTDB lineage: Bacteria > Planctomycetota > Phycisphaerae > Phycisphaerales > UBA1924 > JAEUJB01. Next base: position 5,539 of record JBGAOZ010000042.1, on the reverse strand, counting down.
ACGCAAGTCAAGAGCCGGTTCGCCGCCGCCGCGGCGCGGCTGGACGAGGCCGGCCTGCGCGACCGGCTCATGAACCCCGAGACGCACCCCAAGGTGCGGATGACGACCGTGGGCGCCGAGTACTTCCGCCTGTGGATCCCGTGCCCGTTCCTCGAGAATGAATCGTGCAGCATCCACCCGCAGCGGCCCATCCTCTGCCGTGAGTACCTCGTCACTTCGCCCGCCGCCCGCTGCGCCACGCTCGAGGACATCGACGGGGTCACCGTCCCCTACCACGCCTCGCTGGCGGCCTGCCGGTTCGATGAGAAGCCCACGCAGGTGCTCGTCAAGACCGTGCCCCTCACGATGATCTTCGAGTGGGCCAAGACCGCGCCCCCGCCGCCCCGGCCCCGGCCCGGGCCCGAGATCATGCGCGAGTTCCTGAAGTACCTGCACCGTGCGCGCGACTGACAAGGCCCGCGGACTCCCTCGCTCCCTACACTCCCGCCCGCGAGGGACCTGCGCTCGACCCCGGACACAGGCAGGATCTCCCGCGCCGGGAACCACGCGTGTCGACCACCCACAACGCAGCCGCCGCGGCCCGCACCCAGGGCACGGTGATGATCCTGCTCACGCTGCTGGGCTGGACCAGCATCCCGCTGTTCCTGTGGCACTTTGCGCACGGCGAGCACCGGACCGACGCCTGGACCGTCAACGGCTGGCGCTACGGCGTCTCGGCGCTGCTGTGGGCCCCCGTGCTGGTACTCGGCCTGTGGCGCAGGAACCTGCCCACGGGATTGTGGCGGGCGGCGCTCGTGCCCAGCATCTTCAACACGATCGCCCAGGTCGCCTTCGCGATCGCGCCCTACATGGTCACGCCGGGGCTGATGACCTTCAGCATGCGCCTGCAGATCATCTTCCTCACCGTCGGCGCAGCGCTGCTCTTCCCCGCCGAGCGGCGCGTCATCAGGACCACCGGCTACCTCGCGGGCATGACCATGGTCATGGGGGGCACCGCCGCGACCCTGCTCCTCCAGCCCGGCGGGCTGGGAGGGGGCACCGCCTGGGGAGTCGCGATCTCCATCGGCGCAGGGCTCTTCTACGCCGCGTACGGCCTGAGCGTCCGCAAGTGGATGCAGGGGTTCCATCCCTTCACCGCGTTCGCGGCCGTCAGCCAGTACACCGCCGCGGCGATCGTCGTGCTCATGCTCATCCTCGGCGAACACCACGGCGCCACCGCCTGGAGCCTGCCCGAGGGCCAGTTCTGGCTGCTCATGCTCTCGGCGATCATCGGGATCGGCCTGGGACACACCCTCTACTTCGCGAGCATCTCGCGCCTGGGCCTGGCGGTCTCGGCCGGAGTGGTCCAGCTCCAGCCCATCACCGTCTCGATCGGCTCGTTCTTCTTCTTTCAGGAGAAGCTCACGCTCCCGCAGTGGATCGGCGGCACGATCGCCATCGGCGGCGCCGTGCTCATGCTGATCGCCCAGCACCGCCTCAAGCCCCAGGACAAGTCCCCCGAAACCGATGCGGTCCTCTGCGCCAACTGCGGCTACAACCTCGAGGGACTCAACGGGTCGCCCGCGTGCCCCGAGTGCGGCTCTGCCCGCGAACATTCGCACGATGCGCTCACGAAGCCGGCGCGCCACACCGCCACCGCTCACCGGTAAGCTGTTCGCTGTTCGCTGTTCGCTGTTCGCTGTTCGCTGTTCGCTCGTCAGATGATTGAGCCGTCGAGCCGCGCGAACGCTTCCTCGAAGTCGTACACGCCCCGGAAGTCCTCCAGGCTGTCTTCTTCGGTCTTGCGCATCAGCCCGAGGTCCACCATCGCGAACACGATCCGGCCGAAGTCGTCCGTCCGACGGATGCCCCAGCGGTCCAGCACCGTCCTGGCGAGCAGGCCGTACTGCTTGATCGCAAAGTCCCGCAGGCCCAGGCACAGCTGCTGGCCGGAGACGTTACGCGTGTCGTCGTCGGGAGGCACATCCCCGTGGATGGTCTGCACGGTGTGCGAGAGGCCCTGGCGCACGAACTCGAACGCCTCGGGCGTGATGTGCCCGAACTTGCTCTTGATCTTGTCCCAGTCGATCTGGACCTGCTCGGGCACGCGGATCGCTCCTCTTGCCTCACCGTCCGTTGTCGATGACAACCCCTCTCACTCCCGGACAAGGCCGCAGATGATAGATGGCGCTCACCATCCCGAGCAAGGCCCGCATCGAATTACCGGACTTTACCCCTCCCACCGCCCGCGACCTTCGACGCGGGCGCTCGGGCCGGGCTCACGAACGGGTTGCCCCACAGCAGCCACCGCAGCGGCCGGTGCGTCCACTCGCCCGCGTTCCCCAGCCCGATCCGCGCCGTCCGGCGGATCCTCCCCAACCCCGGGCCCTCCCCGCGCCGCCCGACCGCCGGCAATTCCAGGAACAGCTCCTCGCTCTCGACCAGGTCGATGCCATCAAGCTTCCGGTCGATCCCCAGCGCCTGGCACAGCTTGCCCGGCCCGCTGCAAAGATCGCGCTCGGATCGCTGCCGCGCTCCCGTTCGGCCGCCACCGCGCAGCTCCCGCATCCGCTCGAGCCCCTCGACCGGCTCGATCGCGCGCAAGAGCACCGCCAGCGGCCGGCCGGCCATCCCGCACACCACGTTCACGCAGTAGTGCATGCCGTACGTGAAGTACACGTACGCGATCCCCGGCCCGGCGTACATCGACTCGTTGCGCGCCGTCCGCCGCCCGCCGTACGCGTGGGACCCGCGGTCCGGGAACCCGCAGTACGCCTCGGTCTCGACGATCCGGCCCGACACCCGCACCCCGTCCGCGAACACGCGCACCAGCGACGCCCCGAGCAGCCGCCGCGCCAGCCGTTCCGCGGAAGTTGAGAAGTACTCGCGATCCGGGCGGCTCATTAGACCGTCGGCTCCGCTGCGGTCTTCGGTCTCCTGCGCGTGGGCACCCGGAAGAACACACCCGACCACACCACCAGGGGTACCCCCGTGACTACCGTCAACAGCATCGCGATCACCGCATCCGACGGATCCACAAAGTCCCCGCGCCGGCGGTAGGCGGCCATCGCCAGCCAGTATAGCAAGAGCCCGACGGCGCTCACGATACACACCGCGATCCCCACGGCCGGCCGCATCGTGCGGGTCCCGCGATGCGCCCACCCGCGGCTCCCCGTCCAGCACGCCGCCAGGCAGATCGCGATGCCCGTCCCCGCGCCGAATCCGGCCGAGGCGATCGGCAATCTCCCCTTCGAGGCCGTCGTCAGTCTTCCCGCGATCAACTGCTCCACGAACGTCGCATGAATGGAAGGAAGAAGGACTCGCGCCCCGCCGATGGTCCCGTAGTGATCCGGAGCGACGATCACAACCCTGTCGGCAAAGGCGTCCTTGAGCTGCTTGGACGACCATGTCAGCACGTCGTTGAAGTCGTAGGTCGCCGGCCGGAAGAACTGCGGCGACGACACACCTCCGTACAGCAAGGGCAGGGACCGTCCATCGGCCAGGCCCGGCAACTGGAAGCCCGCGGTCGAGTCGTACGAGGCAACGTCGAACCCGCTCGGCAGCTGCAATCTCCCGAGTTGAACTCGCCCGCCCGGCCGAGACGCGTCGGGGGACCACACGTCCACATCGATCGAACGCGTTTCCGCCGCGTATCGCGCGGACGACATGGCTCGCGGCGTCACGGCCCGCAAGTACAAGGCCAGCGCAAACGACTTCGGTTCGTCGTACACGCCGTCGTTCGGGCACAGCAAGGGCAGCGCCACCGAAGGGGCGTCGATCAAGCCCCCGAAGTCGCAGAACCCGGTCTCGACGTGCTTCCCGAGCAACTTGGGCGATAGCACGGGATTTCCCCCCACCCTGGAGCAGCTGCGTTCGGCAAGAACGACGCCGATCCCCGCATCGCTCAGGGCATCGAAGCCGGCGGCCAGCTCGTCATCCCCCGGCCGTTCGTTCTGGAAGATGAAGTCAATCCCGACCGCTTTCGCACCCGAATCGGACAGCTTCGCGCACATCCTCGCGTGCATGCCGCGATCGGCCCGGCTCACTCCGACCTCGTCGACCAGAATGATCGCGACCGCTTGGAGGGGGGAATCCAGGCCGCCACCGGGACCACTCATCACGGCGGTTTCCCACCAGCCGCGCAGATTCGTCCAGCGCGAAGTCGCCTGACCGCCGAGGATCCCCGCCAGGCCGAGCGAGCACGCCGCCGCGATTGCAAGCAGCACGGCCGCCAGGAGCGGCGCCCGCCCGAGCAGACTGATCGACCGCTCCATCTGCCGGCGCAGATCCATGACCGTCTCCTGACGATCGTTGGGGTTCGGCGAGATCGCCCGCACCACCCACGCCCGCACGAAGGAGGGCGCACCCATGGGCCTAGCGTCGGTGACCTTGATGTGTCCGGCCCACTCGTGCGGCCGAAGGCCCTCCCCGCTCTGACGCGGAAGGCGCCCTTCGATCAGCTGGTAGGCCGTCACGCCCAACGAATAGATGTCGCACTTCTTGAGCACGATCGACGGGCCAGGATCGAGCTGCTCGGGCGCCGCGTAGTCGAGCGTGAACCCCGGCGCCGCCGGATCGTAATTGACAATCAGCCGCGCCAGCCCGAAATCGGTCAGGTACACCGTGCCCTTGTCGTCCACCAGCACGTTCGACGGCTTGATGTCATGGTGCACGATCCCCAGCTCGTTGAGCGTGTCCACGGCCTCGGCCAATTGGAGCAGCAACGAGATCCGCTCGCGCAGACCAAGCCTGTTCTCGTCGGCGAACGCCGTGAGGCTTTTCGCCCCGTTGATGAACTGCATCACCATGTAGTGCCGGGACCGGCCGCCGCGGTCCGTGAAGGTCCCGGTCTCAAATATGCTCGCCAGGCCCTTGCCCGAGATGATCGCGGTCGCGATGACCTTCTCGAACCCATCGCTGCTTGGCTTGAAGATCTTGACCGCGGCGTGCCTGTGGCTGTACTCGGGATCCACGTCCCTCGCGAAGTACACAACACCCATCCCGCCGCTGCCGATCACTTTCTCCAGCCGCCAATGGCCGATGAGCTCGGGAACATCCCCCCCCTCGAAATACGAATCCATGCCAGATGCCCCCTGCCGAGTCGATCAGCGGCCTGGATACCCAACCACCTCGCTCCCGAGTTCCAGAACCGCGGGACATCGTGTTTTATTTCTCCCGGCCGCGTGGATTCCCTCTTGCCCGTTTCACGCGTACGCGTGCAACCCCGGGAGCAGCAGGTTCACACCGAAATACGTCCACAGCATCACCCCGAACCCCACCACGCTCAGCCACGCCGTCTTGAGCGGCTTATTGCCTGTCTGCGCGTACCGCAGGTGGATCACGATCAGGTAGATGATCCAGGTCGCCAGCGCCCAGGTCTCCTTGGGATCGAACCCCCACCACCGCCCCCACGAGTGGTCCGCCCACCACGCCCCCAGCAGGATCCCCACCCCCAGCGTCCAGAACGCAATCTGCAGCACGATCATCAGCGAACGGTCCAGGTCGCCCAGCACCTTCTCCCGCCCGATCGCCGCGCCCTCCGCGCCGCCGCCCCCACCAC
>JBGAOZ010000041.1:0-25419 GCA_044221545.1 Phycisphaerales bacterium | reverse complement strand
CATGCCCCCGCGCCGCCACCCCCGCCCCCGCCAGCCCCCCCGCGCACAGCACCCCCGCCCGCACCCCCCCGAACGCGAACGTCAGCCCCACGACAATCCCCGCCGCCGCCACGCACATCGTCCACGCCGTCAGCCGGTCCATCGCATCAAGATGTCGACCCTCGGCCGTCATGCAAAGAGCATATACGAGCGCGAACTACTTGCTCTTCCGAACCATCTTCCACTCGGTTACCACGTACACCCTCGCCGGCTCAACGCTCGCGGACCATCCGTCGATGACCCTCTCCGCTTCCTCAATCTGCGTGCCGATGGTTCGTTCGAGCATGGCCCCGACGCGGGGTTCATGGATGTACAACGTCGGCCTGTAGACCCCATATGCATGCAGACGCGCCTCGAGCGAGAGCTGCGGAAAGACGTTCATCTGCCAGAACTTCCCCGCCACGCCCCCGCTCGCGTCCGCCCGCATCTCCGCGATCGCCAACTTCCCGAGCCGCTTCGCCTCCCAGGCCCAAAGCACGAACCCCGGCACCTGCGCCCGCCTGTTGAGCTCATCCCACGCCGGCCCGTACACGCCCGCGCCCAGTACCAGCGCCGCCCGCGGTGACACGGCCACGATCGCACCCTGATCCTCAACCACCGCCCAGCCCGCCCCGCCTACGAACATCGCAATCCCCGCCACCAACACCAACCAGTTCCGCCGCGACCTCTTCAGATCCTCCTCCGACTCCACCGCTCGCCCGCATTCCGGGCACACCCGCGCCACCGCCCTCACCGCCCCGCCCATGTCATACCAGCACCCCGGACACCGCACCCTCCCCCGCGCTACATCCCACCACCGCCCCTTGACGACCAGCCCCACACCCACCAGCATCACCACGCTCGCCGGCCAGATCCGATCAATATCAAACCAGCTCGCCAGCTCATAGGCGACCACCAGGCCTGTGATGCACAGCACCCCCACAACCAACACCTCCCGCGCCCATGCTTTACCGGAGTGAACTCCCATCCACCGCAGTATACAAGCCCCCGCACCACTCTCGATGCCCCTCTCCGACGTCCTACCCCTTCTACCGGCCCATCCTGCTCAATACGATCTCCCCCCCGCCCTCTTCCACTCCTCAAACAACTCCGCGCACCGCGCACCCAAGAGCCCCGTCCGTACCCGCACCGGGCTCCCACCCTCCGTAAGCAGCCGCTCGCACGCCAGCCGCAGCTCGCTGAACCCCGCCCGCTCCGCATCCGCGATCGTCGCCCCGTACGACACACCCTCCAGCCCCGACCAGTGGATCGCCGCCGCGCACATCGGGCACGGCTCGCACGTGGTGTACATCCGGCACCCGCCCAGCTTGATCCCGCGCAGCTTCGCGCACGCCTCCCGGATGCACGTCACCTCCGCGTGCGCGGTCGGGTCGGTGGTCTTCCACACCACGTTGTGGCTCGCCGCGATCAGCTCGTCCCCCCGCACGATCACCGCCCCGAACGGCGACTGCCCCGCCCGGATGCTCACCCGCGCCTGCCCGATCGCCACTTCCATCCACTCTTCATCACTTCGCATCGCCGACGGTACGCACGCCGCACCTCGCGGGCGGAGCATCACCGGATCGCCCTCCGGATCCGCGCCTTGACCGGCACTCCCCACCCGCGCGCCCTCGCCGCCCCCACAAGCAACTCCCAAGACTCCCCATCCACACCCGCCTTCGCCGCCGCGTTGATCAGCCACCGGGTCGCCTCGCGCAGGTGCCCATTTGCCACCTCATCCCGGTACCGCTCCATCACCACGACGTGATCCCGGATCCGCCGCGCGTAGTGCGCGGGTGAACTCAGGTTTGCCCCGCCCTCGTGGATCGCCACACGAAGCGCCGGTTTGACCGACACCCCCAGGCCCCCGTGCTCGGCAATCCGGTGCAGGAAGTCCCGGTCCTCGCCCAATCTCAACCCCTCATCAAACCGCACTCCCGCCGCGATCGCCGCGCGGGTCACCATCGCCCCCGATGCCCCGAACAGCCCGATCGGCCGCAGCACGTGCGAGGGGTGCGGCAGCACGCGATCGGCCCACTCCGGCGGGACCTCCTTGAGCTCCTCGCGTCCATCGGGCAGGATGTTCACCCGCGCCCCCACCGCGCCCGAGGCGCCCAGCCGCCCCACCAGCGCGGCCATCGCCGCCACGCCCGCGGGGATCAGCTCATCGTCATCGTCGATGAAGACCACCAGGTCTGCCCTCGATTCGCCCAGCCCGGTGTTGCGCGCGGCCGCGGGCCCCGCGTTGGATTGCCGGATCACCTCCACGCGATCGGGCAGCCCGCCGGCCCGCGCTGCATCCACCGCCGGCTCCCCGCCATCATCGACCACGATGACCCGCCCCGACGCGTTCCCCGGGCACGCCAGCCCCGATCGGATGCTCCGCGCCAGCCGCTCCGGCGGCGCTTGGAACGTCGCGATCACCACATCCACGCTCGGCGTGCCCTTTTCCATTCTCACAAGGCTATCCTTCCGCGAGCATGCGCAAAGCACCTATCCCCGGCGTCCAGGAAGAAAACCGACCCCCCAAGCGTCAGACCAGCCCGCAGAGCGCGGTCGATTTCACCATCGAGCTCGGGCGGCTGCTGCACGATGACAAGTGCACGGACGTGATCGCCCTGGACGTGCGCGGCCACTCGCAGCTCTCGGACTACGTCCTGATCGGCTCGGGAACCTCCGACCGCCAGATCCGGTCCGTGCTCGACGATGCCGCCAAGCTCGGAGACCAGCGCGGGTTCCCCGCCTTCCGCACCTCCGTCGACACCCGCAGCACTTGGGGCGTCGTCGATTTCGTGGATGTCATCGTCCACCTCTTCGAGCCCAGCACCCGCCTGCACTACGACCTGGAAACCCTCTGGCACGATGCCCCCCGGGTCGAGTGGGAGCGCCCCGACCAGGTGACGCGCAACCGCGCCGGCCTGTAGCGGTCCCCGCCGGCGATCCCGTGCGATGGAGGTCATCCCGCCGTGCGAACCGTTCATGTGCGAACCTCTTCGGCGACCTACGAGGCGAGGATCTCCGCCGATCTGCTCGCGCAGCTGGGGCCGATGACCCTCCGCGCGGTGGCGCCGCGCACCCCGCGCCGCGCGTTCGTCGTGCACGACTCGGGGCTCCCGCTCCCGACGCTCGAAACCGCCCTGGGCTCCCTGCGCTCCGCGGGCCTGACCGTCTCCACCGCGATGCTCACCGCCACCGAGGTGCACAAGTCGATCGGGGAGCTCGACCGCGTGCTGGGATTGCTCGCCGCGAGCCTGCACGAGCGATTCGAGCCCGTGATCGCCCTGGGCGGGGGGATCGTCGGCGACCTCGCCGGGTTCGCGGCGGCGGTGTACCGGCGCGGCGTCCCGGTGGTGCAGTGCCCGACGACCCTGCTCTCGATGGTCGATGCCTCCGTGGGCGGAAAAACCGGCGTCAACCTGCTGATCAGCGCCGCGACCGACGGCATGCCCCGCCCCGGACCGGCCGCGCGCTACGGCGACGCCGGCACGCTCAAGAAAAACCTGATCGGCGCGTTCCACCAGCCCGTGCTCGTGCTCGCCGACGTCGCCACGCTGGTCTCGCTCCCCGAGCGGAACTTCCGCGCCGGGCTGGCCGAGTGCATCAAGCACGGCATGATCTCCGCCGGCCTGCCCGCGCCGCACTCCGACGCCGCGCTGTTCGGCTGGACGCAGACGGCGATCCCGGCCATCTCCGCGCGTGATCGCGCAACGCTCAGCGAATTGATCGCCCGCAACATCGCGATCAAGGCGGCCGTGGTGGGCTCCGACGAGCGCGAGGAACTGCCGGCCGACCGGGGCGGCCGGGCGCTGCTCAACCTCGGGCACACGTTCGGGCACGCGATCGAGCCGCTCGCGCACCTTGCTCCCGACGACAACATCGCCGGCGGCCCGCTGCACCACGGCGAGGCGGTGGCGATCGGCCTGCACGCGGCCGCGCACTGCGCCGGCTCGGCGGGTTTGTGCTCGGCGGCGGTCCCGGCGGCCGTCGAGTCGGCGCTGCAGCGCGCCGGCCTGCCGGCGCGGATGCGCGGCCTGCCCGCGAACGACCGGCTCCTGCACCTGATGTCCCACGACAAGAAGGTGGTGGGGGGCAAGATGCGTCTGGTGCTGCCGACCGGGGATCACGCGGGCACGTGCGGCGTGTTCGAGGATGTCGATCCCAAGCACATCGAGGCGGGGTGGGATGCGGTCAGGAGCTAGGCGCTGCGGGAGCATCCGGCCAGGCGGTACACATGAGCGGGGAGATCGCGGGAGCGGGGCCGGATCGGGGATCTGCTTGCCGGCTCTGGAGTGAAGGTGCGCGATCGGCAGTGCGGATGGAAGCGATCGCGGGCTTGGTCGGTGGCGCTGGGCGGGGCCCAGGTCGCGGGCGTGTCGACTAGCGTGTCGATTGGGCTGTCGACTGGCTTGTCGACTGGCTTATCTACTGGCGAGCGACCTGGGAGCGATCTGTTGCGGAGCCGGCGCGGGTGGTCAGGTGGGCCGGTTCGGCGCGGGGGTTTCTGATCGGTTGATCGCGTCGTGGGGGAGTTTCGATGGGCGGCGCGGGCCTGTTGGCTGCGCGGCCGTTTGCTGCGCGGCCTGGAGTGGTGTGGTCGCGGCGGGGCGTTGTTGTGTGTTGGCTTGTTGTGCGGTCTGTTTCAGGAGTTGTGGCGGGGGTGACTTGGAGGTCGGGGTGGGATGCGGGCTGTGATGTGGACGGGGCGTGCGTGGTCGAGGTGACGGGAGCGGTGGGCGCGGGGGAGCGGGCGGGGGTGTGGGCGGCGCGGGGTTTGTGGAGGGACTCGTTGAGGTGGATGAGCGAGGTGGCGGCCTTGCGGATGGTCTCGGAGTGGGCGGGGCCCTGGCTGGATTCCTGGGCGATCTTCGTGAGGGCGCGGATCGCGAGCAGCGCGGCATTGGCGGCGAGCGTGCGGGCGCGGAGTTCGGTGAGGTGGGCGAGCGCTGCGAGGTGGGGGAGAGCGCGGGGGTCGGCGAGCATCTGGGCCGTGAGCAGGACGGCGTCGGGCGAGTTGTCGAGGGCGTCGTGGGTGTGCCTGTCGGAGTTCAGGAGCGTGGTGAGGATGGTGAAGGCGGCCTGGGAGACGGCGTGATCGTCGAGAGGTTCGGGTGTGGGTGTGGGTGTGGTGGTGGGGGTGGGGGTGGTGGGGGTTGTGGTGGTGGCGTGCATGTCTCCCACGATCGGCGTTACGGGAGCGCGAGGCAAGGGTGAGTTGAGCGCGGAGGGCGGGGATTTGGGGGTATGTCACGAAATTGGCGCACAAAAACGGTCATCGGCGCGGGATGGCCGTGCAGAGCGGGCAGGAATGAAACGGGGCCGGCGTTGGCCGGCCCCGGGTCGTCAGTCACCGCGCGAGGGTGTGATCAAGACCGCTTGAGCTCCCAGAGCACATCGCGGCCGTTGATCTGCGGAAGGGTCTGGCCCTTCGTGAACGTCTTGCTGCGCTGATCGGTTGGCGGGGGCGGCGTGGTGCTCCCATCGGCATAGGAATGGAAGACATAGAAGCCATCCTGGGGGGCCGGTGTGCCGGACTTGAACGTATTCATCGTGCTTGCCACTCGTCGAGTCTCCGCTTGGGCGCTGTCGCCCGTGTTTTGAGTCGCGAACGGTTGTCCTTGGCCGGTGGCCGAGGTCCGTTCGTTGCCGTCGCCTTCGGGGCCCCGAAGCAGGCTGAATAATGGTACGGAACAGCGTGTTAGCAGTTCCAAACCTAACGACGCCGCGCGGTTGTAAGTGATTGATGATTGGTCATTTACATCCGACGAATAGGAGATCGTCAGGCCCGACCGGTGCCGCACCGGGGACGAACTCCCAGCGTGTGTACGAGGCGAGTGAAAACCAGAATTCGGGCGGCGATCTGCTGGTGTCAGGAAGAGCCACAGGGGAGCCTGTGATCCGCTGGCGCGCGGGCGTGGATCCTGTTCTGCCTCTTGTTCCGCACACTGCTTCTCGTTCGCGACCATGTTCGAGCTTGTGGTCGACAAGGCGACATCGGTGCGTCCGTATCAGTCCGAAGCGGGCAGACTGGGACGCGCTGGCAGATGTGCGGTCGCGGCTCCCGGGGGGGCGTGCAGGGGGTGTAGGACACAGGCGGGACGCCTGTGCCACGAGATGGGGTAGGGATGCAGGGCTTGGGGGTGCAGGACGAGATGGGGTGGAGGAGTCAGAGCTTCACGTAGCCGCGCAGGCCCTGGACTCCGCCCTCGCGGCCGAAGCCGGATTCCTTGTAGCCGCCGAAGGGGGAGGCGGGGTCGAACTTGTTGTAGGTGTTGCACCAGACGACGCCGGCCTTGAGTTGGCGGGCGATCTCGAAGATCTTGGAGCCCTTGTCGGTCCAGATGCCGGCGGCCAGTCCGTAGGGTGTGTTGTTGGCGCGTGTGATGGCCTCGTCGGGGGTGCGGAAGCTCATGATGCTGAGCACGGGGCCGAAGATTTCCTCGCGGGCGATCGTGTGGGAGGGCTGCACGCCGGTGAAGAAGCAGGGCCGGCAGTAGAAGCCCTTGGTGGGCAGGCCGCCGCGGGTGGCGAACTCGACGACCGAGTCGGGATCGCCCTGGTGGGTGCGGGCATCGCCGCTGGCGACGTGGAGCTGGGCGCCCTCCCGGGGGCCGACGCGGAGGAAGTGCTCGATGCGGTCGAGCTGGGCGCGGCTGTTGACCGCGCCGACGTCGGTGTTCTTGTCGATGGGATCCCCGACGCGCAGGGAGGCCATGCGGATGGTGAGCTTGCGGATGACCTCGGGGAGGATCGATTCCTGGACGAAGAGGCGCGAGCCGGCGCAGCAGACCTCGCCCTGGTTGAAGTAGATGCCGCCGATGATGCCCTCGACGGCCTGGTCGAGGCTGGCATCCTCGAAGATGATGTGCGGGCTCTTGCCGCCCAGCTCGAGGGTGAGCCTGGTGCCGCGGGCAGCGGCGGACTTGGCGATCTTCTTGCCGACCTCGGTGGAGCCGGTGAAGGCGATCTTGTCGAGGCCCGGGTGGCCGGCGAGCGCAGCGCCGGTGCGGCCGTCGCCGGTGACGATGTTGACGACGCCGTGCGGGAGGTCGATTTCCTGGAGGATCTCGGCGAGCCGGAGGGCGGTGAGGGGCGTGGTCTCGGCGGGCTTGAGGACGACGGTGTTGCCGCAGGCGAGGGCGGGGGCGAGCTTCCAGGCGGCCATGAGGAGGGGGAAGTTCCAGGGGATGATCTGTCCGCAGACGCCGATGGGCCTGGGGGAGGCGCCGGCGAAGGCGTACTGGAGCTTGTCGGCCCAGCCGGCGTGGTAGAAGAAGTGCGCGGCGACCAGCGGGACATCGACGTCGCGGGACTCCTTGATGGGCTTGCCCGAGTCCATGGTCTCGAGGATCGCCAGTTCGCGGGCGCGTTCCTGGACGCGGCGTGCGATGCGGAAGATGTACTTGGCGCGCTCGGTGGGCGGGAGCGCCGACCAGGCGGGGAGGGCAGCGCGGGCAGCCTTGACGGCGGCCTGGACATCGGCGTCCGAGCCCTGGGCGATCTGGGCGAGGGGCTGCTCGTTGGCGGGGTTGATGGTGGTGAAGTAGGGATCGGCGGCCTTGGCGGCTTTGGGTTCGACCCAGCGGCCGGCGATGAAGTGTCCGTAGCGGGGCTTGATGGTGACCTTGACGGTCTCGGGCGCGGGGGCGTAGTCCCAGGAGCCGGCGGGGGTGGGAGTGGGTGTGGGGCGGCGCGGGGTGGTGCCGGCGAGCATCACCGCGTCCGGGGCCGATCCGTTGACATGGCCGTTTGCCTGCTTGCCCATCGCCGGTTCTCCAGTAGGTGGAAGTCTAGCGGAGGTCGGTGACGATGAAGACGGTCTTGCCGTGGGAGTCGGCGTAGTGGCCGTGGGCGATCACGGGCTTGAGCTGGAGGGCGGTCGCGGCGGCCCGGACGGCCGAGACATCGGCGTCGATGGGCTCGCCGTCCTTGGGGACGATGATCCAGCCGCCGGCGAAACCCGTGGTGAGCGTGCCTGTGACGGTGATGGGGGCGCCGGAGGAGGGGGTCTGGCCGCCGCGGCCGAGGATGCGGCTGGCGGTGATGAGGAGTGCGAGGGAGGCGGCGATCGCGAGGGAGAAGATGGCGATCAGCTTGCGCCCGGAGACTTGCATGGGTCATGGTACGGGCGGCGGGGAATTGCGGTGGGGTGCGGGCGGCGCGGGTGGAATCGCAGGTATAGAAGAATGGCATGGGAAGGGCGGCGGCCCGTGTGCCGGGGGGTGAGTACGCTGGGGAGTCACATGGGATCCGTGAGCGAAGAGAGACCGGGGCGTGCCGTCGAGCAGGCGGCGGTGGAGGGTGCCGCGGCGGGCGCGGCGGAGGGGGGCGCCTCCGGGGTGGTGACGCGCGAGGCGGCGATCCACTCTCTGGTGGAGCGGCGGCGTGCGGGCCGGAAGGAGCACTTTCTTCGCGCGGCGATCGTGGGCGTGCTGGCGGGCGTGCTGGCGGTGCTGTTCCAGTTCTCGCTGTTCTACGCCGAGTCGCTGCGCGAGCGTGTGCTGGGCGCGCTGCACGCAGCGCCGCACGCGGCGTGGTGGGCGTGGGCGGTGCTGCCGGTGGCGGGGCTTGGCGTGGGGAGCCTGGTGGGCTGGAGCACGCGGCGGTATGCGCCGGACGCGGCCGGGAGCGGGATCCCGCACCTCAAGGGGGCGCTGCTGCACCTGCGCGAGGTCCGCTGGCGGTGGCTGCTGCCGGTGAAGTTCATCGGGGGCGTGCTGGGGACGGGGGTGGGCCTGTCGCTGGGGCGCGAGGGGCCGACGGTGCAGATGGGGGCGGGGATTGCCCAGGCGATGAGCGACCTGCTGAAGTTCGATTCCCGGGCGCTGCCGCAGTTGCTCTCGGCGGGTGCGGGTGCGGGGCTGGCGGCGGCGTTCAACGCGCCGCTGGCGGGGTTCATCTTCGTGCTCGAGGAGCTGCAGCGGGAGTTCTCGCCGCTGACGTACGGGGGCGCGCTGATCGCCTCGGTGGCGGCGGTGGTGGTGTCGCGCGCGATGACGGGTCAGCTGCCGAATTTCGAGGTGACGAATTTCCCGGCGCTGCCGCTGTGGGCGCTGCCGGCGGTGGTGGTGCTGGGGGTGGTGATGGGGCTGGTCGCGGTGGGGTTCAACCGGGCGCTGGTGTCGGCACAGCGGCGGGCGCGGGGGGTGCGGGCGATCCCGGGGTGGCTGTTGACGGGGCTGATCACGATGGCGGTGGGACTGGCGGCGTGGTGGGTCCCGGGGGCGGTGGGTGGCGGGCACGCGACGGCGGAGGCGATGCTGAGCGCGGCGGGGACGTACTCGCTGGGGGCGCTGGCGGTGCTGCTGGGGGCGAAGTTCGTGCTGACGGTGCTGAGCTACAGCTCGGGCGCGCCGGGGGGAGTGTTTGCGCCGATGCTGCTGATGGGCGCGGTGGGCGGGCTGATGCTGGGGAAGGTGACGGGGATGCTGGTGCCCGGGGCGGCGGGGTACCCGGCGGCGTTTGCGGTGTTGGGGATGGCGGGGTTCTTCACGGCGTCGGTGCGGGCGCCGTTGACGGGGATCGTGCTGATCCTGGAGATGACGGGGAACCACGAGCAGCTCTTTGCGCTGGCGGTGGTGTGCCTGACGTCGTACCTGATCGCCGAGCGGATGCGTGACAGGCCGCTGTACGACGCGTTGCTGGAGATGGACCTGGAATCGCGCGGGGCAGCGCCGGCGGGCGAGCCGCGGCACGTGGTGATGGGGATCCAGCGCGGGTCGGAGATGGAGGGGAAGCTGGTGCGCGAGTGCCGGCTGCCGGCGGGGTGCCTGGTGATCGGGGTGGAGCGCGGGGGGCGCGAGCTGGTGCCGACGGGTGGGCTGAAGCTCAACCCGGGGGATCACATCACGGTCTTGGTGCCGGGGGAGAAGCCCGAGGCGGCGCTGGCGGTGGTGGAGTTGTGCAGGTGCAGGTAGCGTGGGGGATCAGCGCGGTGTTGGTGGCGCGGTCGGCGCGCGGGGCGAGCAGTTCCGCACTCAGGGCAGGTGGTCAGGTTGTTGAGCTGATAGCCGCAGTGGAGGCAGGCGTGGCGGGCGCGGCGGTGGGCTCGGCGGATCGCCTTCTGGGCCGCAGCGATCGATGGGAATGGTCGGGGCCGTGCGGGAGTAATGCCACGCAGCCGCCAGAATGGTGAGGGCGAGGGTGAGGGCGCCGAGGAGGGTGCAGGGGGCGAGGCGCTTGAGAAAGGGGCGGCCGAGCGTGGGTGTGCTTGAGTTGGGCACCTGACGGGTAGTAGATGAGGTAGACACAGGCGGGACGCCTGTGCCACGAGATGGGGTAGAGGGGAGACGATCTTGGGCGCGCTTCAGGGTGTGCGTTGAGCGGGCGTGGCACACTCGGGGCAGGTGGGGAGGTTGGCGATCTCGTAGCCGCAGTGGAGGCACTTGCCATCGCGTTTCCAGGCGCGGCGCTTGAGGATGCCGGGGAGTGAGATGAGGGTGGCGGCGAGCGTGGCGTAGAGGGCGGTGTCGATCGCAAAGCCCAGGGGGATGGGCCAGGCGGGGAGGAGGGAGGTGGCGCCGGGGGTGGGCTGGATGAGGGCGGCGGGCATCTGGAGGGCGCCGCCGTGGGGGAAGTGGCGGGTGAAGGCGTCGGTGGCGAGCTTGGCCTGTTCGTTGCCGGCGGGGGCGTAGACCTCGAGTGATTCGAGGGCGTGCATGGGCCATCCGAAGCGTGTGGACCAGAGGGTGAGGAGGCGCTGGCCTTCGCGATCACCTTCGTGCCCGGGGAGGGAGAAGTCGATGCCGCGGACCTCGTAGCCGCGTTGGGTGCCGGGCATGACACGCATCTGCTGGGGCGTTGGCCAGGAGTTCCAGAGGAGGATGGAGAGATCGAAGCGTCCGGCGGGGTGGGTGTACTGGCCTGTGAAGCGGTGGAGCGAGCCGCGGGCGGCGATGTGCCAGGAGATGGCGATCGTTGTGAGGGCGCCCATGAGGAGGGAGGCGAGGATGAGGAGGATTCGGCGGGGGATGCGCATGGGGATGTGGGGAAGGATATCGGCGAGCCTCATGCTGCGCGGATGTTGGTGAGTCGGAAGATCCGCGCGCCCATTTCATGGGCGAGTCGAGTGCGGAGGCGTTGACAGCAGCTGCGCTGCTGGCAATCAACGCGTGCCCGTTTCACGGGCCGGGGGGAGGCGGGAGCGTGTTGGGTCGGCCGCATTCGGGGCAGGTGGGGAGTTGTTGGAGGTCGTAGCCGCAGCGTGGGCATTGGCCGCGAGCGCGGCGGGCGCGGCGCTGGAGGATGGTGGGCGCGGTGAGCAGCGCGTACCAGAGCGCGGTGAGGAGGAAGAGGTCGGCGAGCAGGCCGGGGAGGTAGGGGGTGAGGGGGATGAGGGTCTGGTTGGTGGTGGCGGGTTTGAGGAAGAGGGACCTGCCATCATCGGCGAGGCTGATGAAGCTGGGGGCGCCGCTGAAGGGGCGGGTGAAGGGTTGGTAGCTGTCCTCGCGGTTGATCGCGAGCGCGAAGGGCAGGCCGATGGCGGTGGTTGACTGTTTGTGCCAGCGACCGGAGTCCGGGAAGGACACGGCCGTGGCCTGGCGGTACCCGATCGTTCCGGTTCGCACGATGGACTCGGGGTTGGTGGGCCACTGGGCGCGCGGGGTCCAGAGCCAGCGGAGGTTGGGGCCCTTGGATGTGGCGGTGCGCGAGGAGTGGAGCGCGGGGATGGATTGGAAGTAGGCGGGGAGGAAGGCGAGCAGGGCGGTGGTGAGGATGGCGAGCAGGGTGCAGAGGGCGGCGCGGGAGGCGGCGAAGAGGCGGGTGAGTTTGGGGCGCGGCGAGGTCATGGAGTTGATGCGGGTCGGTGGGGAGCTGGGCTTGGTGCGCCGCATTCGGGGCAGGTGGGGAGTTGGTTGAGCTGGTAGCCGCAGCGGAGGCATCGGCCGCGAGCGCGGCGGTGGGCTCGGCGGAGTTCCTGGGGGATCACGAGCAGGGAGAGCCAGAGGGTGGTGAAGATTGCAAGGTCGAGGAGGAGGGCGGGCCAGCGCGGGGTGAGGGGGATGAGGGCCGCGGCGCGGGAGGTGCCGCCTTGGACGAGCCAGGAGGGATTGAGGAGGAAGGCATCGCGGTGGTCGCTGAGGGTCAGAAGACCCTTGAGTCGGGTGGCCCAGACCTGGTCATCGGATTCATCGTCGAAGCGGTATTCGAGGCAGTAGAAGGGCCAGCCGACGCCGATCCATTCCTGCATGTGTGTCAGAACGACGACGCTCTGTACCGCGGTCGGTTCGGGGGTGGAGGTGGCCGTTCCGTGCGCATAGCCGACGGTGCGGTTGGCGCTGATCTGGTCGGCGAGCGCGGGCCATGAGGGGGGCGGGGGCCAGTACCACGGGGGCTTGGGATCGCTTGCGCGGAGCACGAGCGCGGAGAATCTCTGTGGCACGCGGGCGTGGTGCCAGGCGGCGGCGAAGATGGAGAGGGCGAGGGTGAGTGCGCCCAAGAGAAGGCAGAGGAAGAGTCGGAAGATGACGGCGGTTCGGCGGGGCATGCGGTGCGCGCAGCATATCAGAGCCTGCCAACGGGTCGTTGTGGGCGGGAAGTTCCGCTCACCCATTCCACGGGCGAAGTGGATGCGAGCGGGGGGTACCAGAGGCTGCGCCTCTGGCAACCAACGCGGGCCCGTTTCACGGTCCCGGGGCGCGGCGGGCGAGAAAAAGAGGAGCCGCGAGCGAGAGGTAACAGGCGTTGCAGGAAGTGTAGAAACACAGGCGGGACGCCAGTGCCACGAGTTGGCGTAGGGATGAGGGGGATCAGGCTTCGGAGAAGTCGTAGGCGGCCATGTAGTGGCCGTTCTTGAGCCAGGCGATCTGGCGGAGGATGTCGTTGCAGAGGGCGGAGGCTCCGAAGCGGAAGTAGGTGGGGGTGAGCCAGGGGCAGGAGTTGTCGGCGGTGAGGTGGCCGAGAGTTTCCTTGACCATCACGAGGTAGTGGAGCGACTGCTTGGCGGTGCGGATGCCGCCGGCGGGCTTGACGCCCACGATGCGGCCGGTCTGCAGGTACCAGTCGCGGACAGCTTCGAGCATCACGAGGGTGACGGGCATGGTCGCGGCGGGCTGGACCTTGCCGGTGCTGGTCTTGATGAAGTCGGGGGTGTTGGGGGTGTTGTTCTGGTCGTCGACATCGGCCATGGCGCGGATCGCCAGGTCGCTGGCCCTGCGGACGTTGTCGAGGGTCTCGAGCTCGCCGGTTTCGAGGATGACTTTCAGGTGAGCGCCCCCCACGCCGCACGCCTTCTTGACGCTGCGGATCTCGTCGGCGACCTCTTCGTACCGGCCGGCGAGGAAGGCGCCGCGGTTGATGACCATGTCGATCTCATCGGCGCCGTCGGCCACCGCGCGGCGGACATCATCGAGGCGGACCTCGATGGGGAACTGGCCGCTGGGGAAACCTGTGGCGACCGAGGCGACCTTGACGCTGCTGGAGCCGAGGGCCTCTTTGGCGATCTTGACGAGCGAGGGGTAGACGCAGATCGCGGCGACGCTGGGGAGTTCCGGGTTGGCGGCATCCGGGAGGATCGCCTTGCGGCACAGGGCGCGGACTTTCTCGGGGGAATCCTTGCCCTCGAGGGTGGTGAGGTCGAGCATGGAGAGGGCGAGCGCGAGGCCGGAGAGCTTGGCGGAGACCTTGATGGAGCGCTTGGTGAAAGAGGCGGCGCGCTCGGTGGCCATGACGGTGTCGACGGTGGGGGAAGGGGCCATGGGAAAGGGTAGAGGGGATAGCGACTGAGGGGGGAGGTGGGGGGAGCTAGGGGGCGCGGAGGGAGCGGAGGAACTTCTCCGTGGCGGCGCGGGCCTGGGTGGTGTGCTGGGGATTGGTCCAGATGCCGTGGTGCCCGGCGGTGGGGAGTTCCTCGATGGCACCGGACTTGGCGGCGGCGGCGATCTCGCGGCCGTCTTCGATGGGGCAGTGCTCGTCGAGGGCGCCGTGGATGACCAGGAGTGGGCAGTCGAGTCGCGCGGCGAGCGTGACGGTGTCGAAGCCGCCGTGGCCGCGCCAGGTGGGTCCGATGCGGAATTCGAGGCCGAGGAGCCACATGGCGGGGATGAGGTTCCAGGTGTGGGGGAGGTTGCGGGACTTGAGGATGTTGCGCGCCGGGGTGCGGGGGTGGCGGAAGGGGGCCTCGGCGATCACCCCGGCGATGCGGGCTTTGCGGTGGTTGACATCGCGAGCGGCGGCGGCGATCGAGATGGCAGCGCCCATGGACCAGCCGAAGAGGACGATCTCGACGCCGGGCTCGCGGACCTTGGCGATCAGGTTGAGGAGGTCTTGGACTTCGTGCGTTCCGAGGGCGGAGGATCCGGGCGCCTCGCCGTGTCCGGGCAGGTCCCAGAGGATGAGGCGTGAGGCGGAGGTGAGCAGTTCGGCGGCGCGGGAGAGTGATCCGATGCGTGAGTCGCCCCAGCCGTGGGTGAAGATGATGACCGGGCCGCGCGGGTTCTCGGCGGGGATGTCCCAGACGGGCAGGTCGCGGCCGCGGGAGCGCAGGGGCCAGTTGGTGTAGGGGCGCGGGCCGCGCGGGGGCGGGATCTCGGAGGGATCTCCGGGCCGGGAGCTGCCGGCGATCGACGCGTAGGTGCGCCGAAGCGGGTGGGTGAGCATGTAGATGGTGCGGCCGATGACGGTGGTGATGAGCACGCCCAGGCCGATGCCCAGGAGGAGGGAGAGGCCCAGGAGATCGGGGGAGAGTGGGGGCACTGGGGAGCGGATATGGGGGTAGCGAGTGAGCGAGTGAGAGGGGAACGCGGGCGAGGGTGGCGGGTTGGGACGGTGGGGAGCGAGTCGTGCGGGTCTTGGCCCTTGCTCGCTCACTCCCTTGCTCGCTCGCGGCTTCACATGCCCAGGAGGTTCTTGATGTCGTTGAAGGTGACGACGAGAAAGACCGAGCCGATGAGCAGGAGTCCGGCGAGCGTGACGGCGTTCTGGACGGGGATGGGCACGGGTCTTCCGCGGAGCTGCTCGAGGAGGAGGAAGATGAACTGGCCGCCGTCGACGATGGGGAGGGGGAGGAAGTTGACGACGGCGAGGTTGACGCTGATGAGGGCCATGAAGAAGAGGAGCCAGACCATTCCGCGGTCGGCGAGCCGGGTGCCGATGTGGGCGATCCCGACGGGTCCCTTAAGGTGCTCGACCTTGACCGAGCCCTGGAAGAGGCGAGCAAAGGTCATGTAGGTGGTCATCATGACGCGGTGGGTTTCGGCGAGTCCCAGGCCCAGGGCGGAGACGGGGCCGGAGGCGCGGAGGGTCATTTCTTCGGGCTCGAAGTACCACGAGCCGACGGGCGCGGTCCAGGCGAGGTCGGCGAGCGTGCGGAGGTCGGGGGCGGCGAGTTCGAGCGTGGCCTGGACGGAGGCGCGGGGGTCGTTGGGTTTGCCGGCGGCGCGCGGGGGCTCGAGGGTGAGGACGGCCTTGGCGCCGGGGCGGGTCTCGGCGAGCGCGGAGATCGCGGCGGTGCGGAGCAGGTCGCGGGCCTGGGAGAGGTTCTCGACGGGGATTCCGTTGACGGCGACGATGCGCGTGCCGGGCTGCTGGATGACATCGGCGGCGGGGGGGCGGAAGTCCTTGGGGCCGGCGGTGGTCTCGACGGCGGTGCGGAGCTGGCCGGGCGGGAGCGAGAGGAGGGCGTTCTGGTCGTCGGTCTCGCCGACATAGAAGCCGATGGTGCCCTTGCCGGAGACCTCGACGTCGAGGGAGATCTCGGCCCAGGCGCCGGCGGGGTCCTTGCGGAGGAGGACGACGGGGACCTTCTTGCCCTTGTTGCGTTTGATCTCCTGCATGCCCTGGGCGGTGCTGGGGTACTCGACGCCGCCGAGGCGGGCGAAGATGTCGCCGTCCTTGAGTCCCTGCTTGATCGCGGGCTCCTGTGCCTCCTTGACCATCATGACGGGCGTGAGGCCCATGATGTGGTGCTGGGGGACGACGGTCTGGTCGCTGCGGACGATGAGGTCGAGCTGGAGCTCGGCGCGGGTGGCGATGGTGGCGGTGACGTGCGTGCCGTCGTCGCCGGCGAACTCGACTTCGATGGGCGAGCCGTTGGAGCGGCGGACGGC
Source organism: Phycisphaerales bacterium (assembly GCA_044221545.1). GTDB lineage: Bacteria > Planctomycetota > Phycisphaerae > Phycisphaerales > UBA1924 > JAEUJB01. Next base: position 9,358 of record JBGAOZ010000041.1, on the reverse strand, counting down.
CTCGTCGAGGTCGTGGCCCGACCGGATGCGTGTGTCTTTGCCGATGCGGACGAGCGTCATGCCGGGCTTGACGCCGGGGAGGCCGAGCTTGGCGAGGTTGGCCTGGGCCTCGGCGGCCTCGTCGGCGTTCCTGGTGTCGAGGAGGCGGGCGGAGATCGCGGGCCCGACGCCGATGTCCAGGAGGTGGGTGATGGTGCTCTGGCGCGGCGTGAGGGAGAACTCCAGGGGGCGGGGGATGCCTTCGCGCTGGATCTCGAGATCGAGCGCATCGCCGCGGCGGGCCATGGCGGTGGCGAGCACGAGGTCGTTGAAGGAGTTGGGCTTCTGGCCGTTGACGGCGAGCACGACGTCGCCGGCCCTGAGGCCGGTGTCGGTGACGCCGAGGGAGGCGGCGTTGCCGGCGGCGGTGAGCTGGGCGGGCGAGCCGGTCTGGACATCACCGATCTTGGCGGGCTCGGTCTTGAGGCCGATGGTGAAGACCAGGACGAAGATGGCGGCGGCGGAGATGAGGTTCATGACGACGCCGGCGGAGATGACGACCATGCGCTTCCAGACGGCGCAGGATTGGTAACTGTCCCTGGCGGCGCTGATCGCGGAGGGGTCGAGGTCGTCCTGGCCGAGCATGCGGACGTATCCGCCGAAGGGGAGGTAGTTGAGGCGGTATTCGGTGGGGCTGATGGCGGCGGCGTCGGCGGGGTGGGTGCCCTCGGCCTGGGCGCGGAGGAGCTCGGTGTACCTGCGTTCGGAGCTGCCGCGGGTCCAGCCGAGGCCCTTGCGGAAGGAGAGGAGGGCCGGACCGAAGCCCAGGGCGAAGGTGAGCACGCGGATGCCGGCCCAGCGTGCGGCCAGGAAGTGCCCGAGCTCGTGGAGGAAAACGATGAGGCTGAACCCCAGGACGACCAGGAGCAGGTCTCCGGCCGTGGTCAGGAAGGAGAGGATCGATGTCATTGACCAACTGTATCGGCCCGATCCGAGGCGGTACTTCTCGGGGTGGCGGGAAGGGGGGTCAGCTTTGGGCGGCGGTGTTGACGGGGCCGGGCCTGGAATCGAGGACCTGGCGGACCTTCGCGGCGATCTCGCGGGGGCTGAAGGGTTTGTGGATGAAGGCATCGGAGGTGGCGACCAGGCCGTCGTGGAGGCTCTCGTCGTCGGCGTAGCCGGTCATGAAGAGGACCTTGGTGGAGGGGAGGGTCTGGTGGAGCCGGGCGACGAGGTCCTTGCCGTTGAGGCCGGGCATGACGACGTCGGTGACGACCAGGTCGATGGAGTGCTGGTGGGAGCCGGCGATCTCGAGGGCCTGCTCGCCGGTCTGGGATTCGAGGACGTGGTAGCCGGCGCTGCGCAGGGCGGTGGCGACCAGGGAGCGGACGGTGGAGTCGTCTTCGGCGAGCAGGATGGTCTCGGTGCCGCCGAGGGGTTCGGCGTGCTCGTCCCCGTTGAGCTGCGGGGAGATGGGTCCGCGGGCGAGCGGCCAGCGGATGACGAAGGTGGTGCCGGCGCCCGGGGCGCTGGTGACGGAGATGTGTCCGGAGCTTTGCTGGACGATGCCGTAGACCGAGGCGAGCCCGAGTCCGGTGCCCTTCCCGGGGCCCTTGGTGGTGAAGAAGGGTTCGAAGATGCGTGCCTGGACTTCCTGGGTCATGCCGGTGCCGGTGTCGGAGACGGCCAGGCAGATGTGCTCGGCGTGGTCGGGCTCGGGGCGAGATGGAACGCCGTCGCGAGCGGCGGGCGTAGCGGGCTCGTTGCGGGTCTCGATGATGAGCCGGCCGCCGACGGGCATGGCGTCGCGGGCGTTGACGGCGAGGTTGAGGAGGATCTGGTGGAGCTGGGCGGGGTCGATGCGCAGGGCGGGGTGGTCGGCGCGGAGGCTGAATTGGACGGCGATCCGCTCGCCGAGCATGCGGCGCAGGAGGAGTTCGATGCCGCTGGTCTCCTGGTTGATGTCGATGATGCGGGGCTCGACGATCTGCCGGCGGCCGAAGGCCAGGAGCTGGCGTGTGAGCATGGAGGCCCTGTGTCCGGCGTCCTGGATGGCGGCGACGGCGGCGCGGGCGGGGCCGTCCTGGTGGGGGAGCAGGGCCAGGAGCATCTCGCAGTAGCCGGCGACGACGGTGAGTATGTTGTTGAAGTCGTGGGCGACCCCGCCGGCGAGCTGGCCGATGGCCTGGAGTTTCTGGGCCTGGTGGAGCTGCTCCTGGGTTTTCTTGAGCTCGGTGACGTCGACGTCCATGCAGACGAACCAGTGGGTGTCGTCCCGGCCGGGGATGCGGAAGACGGTCGAGAGGCAGACGCCGGTCTGTCCCGAGCGGCGTCGGAAGGAGAACTCGGCGGGGCCGAAGGGTTCGCCGGTGCGTCCGATGCTCTGGAGGAGCTCGAGGAACTGCCGGCCTTCCTGGGGCGTGTGGATGAGCTGGTCGAGGGTCTTGCCCCGCGCTTCGGCGGAGGAGAAGCCGAACATGGTCTCGGAGGCGTGGTTCCAGAGGACGACGCGGCCTTCCTGGTCGTACCACTGGATGGCGACGCTGGGGGAGTTGGCGATCACGGCCGAGAGGCGTGCCTCGCTCTCGCGGTGGGAGCGTTCGGCCTGGGTGCGGGCCTCGACCTCGCGGCGGGCGAGGGCGACCGAGGCGCCCAGCCCGACGACGGTGTCGCGGACGACGACGCCGAGCACGATGAGGCTGACGCAGTGGTTGAGCCAGAGGGCCGCGGGGGGTCCGGGCAGGAGGACGGGGAGCTGGATGCCCTCGAGGTCGAGCGTGAGCAGGACGGTGCAGACAAGGGCGATCGAGCCGATGGCGATGCCCAGGGCGGCGCGGCCCATGATGAGGGCGGCGACGATGGTGGGCATGAGGAGCATGTGGAGGGCGGGGGAGCGCAGTCCGCCGGAGAGCACCACGACGATGACGGAGGCGGTCCACCAGGCCGAGAGCAGGACGACGCTGGCCCAGAAGGTGCTGCCGCGGCCCAGGAGCCAGCGTGAGATGAGGGTGGCGACCAGCAGGGAGGCGACCAGGGCGCCGGTGAGCGGCTTGTTGAAGAAGATGGTGACGACGCCGACGGCCCAGATGGTGACGGCGAACAGCATGACGCGGATGACGGTGCGGAGGGTGGCGGGGGCGAGCGACTTGAGGGCGGCCTCGGCTTCCTGGATCCGTGTCGGATCGTTGCGAGAGCCGGTATGTGGCCCGCCGAGTTGTTGCATTCGAAGTTCGTCCACGAGGGTGGAGAGCAGCGGATACGAAGGATCCGACCCGAGCCGCGCCAACGAACCGACGTGGAGATTGTACAGGCCCGGGTCCCGGCTACAAGGGCGGGGATCGGCTGGCGCATGGCGCAGGCCCGGGGAGCGTGCCCACGGGGTTGAAGGGAACCGCGGGCTCGGGAAGGGGCTGCGCGGAGCGGGGGCGGGCTCGGGGGCGCTCGGGGCGGGGAGATTTCCCTGGAATGAGGGCGGGGCGTGAGCGCGGGATGGGGTTATCGGCACTGTGGCGGGCACGCGGGGGGCGTGCGGCCGCGTCGCGGCGCGTGCAGACGTCATATCCGCGCATATTGGTGCGATGTTGGTGGTCCGGAGGTCAACGTCGGCGGCGGCGTATCCGATGTTCTGGAGTGCCGGGGTTTGAAACCGGTGCTGGTGTCTCGCGTGCTGTGGAGTGATGAGGCGCCAGCGGTGGTGACGGCCGGGATGAGTGACCCGGCGTCGCGTTTGGGGCATCGGTCGCGAGTGTCGCGGCCCCCCGTCGAGCTGTACCGGCCCGGGCGTTGAGCAGGGACCGGGCCTGGAATCTAAGGTGCAAGGAGCCGCACGCATGAGCATTCGTCGAACGATCCGCAAGGGCTTTACGCTGGTGGAAATCCTGATCGTGGTCGTCATCCTGGGTATTCTGGCCGCGATCGTGGTCCCCCAGTTCACCAACGCAACGCAGGACGCGCAGGCGGGCAACATCAAGGCCCAGCTGGACACGCTGAACAACCAGATCGAGCTGTACCGGGCGCGGAACAACGCGTACCCGGACCTGGGCGGCGCGGGCTGGGGTGACTCGTCGACGGCCGGCTCGATGATCGGCGACGGGTACATCAAGGCCCTGCCGGTCAACCCGTACAACGGTCAGTCGAGCGTGGGGACCGACCCGGCGGCCAACGGCTGGCACCTGATCGACTCCAACGGCGACAGCCAGTGGGACACGCTGGGCGCCACGAACTTCGACGAGGCGACGGGCCTGATCACGCCCGGCGCGGTCTGATTCGTCGTGTGACGGACACTTCTCACCGGCCGCTGCCGTGACGGCAGCGGCCGGCTTCGCGCCTGGAGGTGGGTCCATGAGGGAATCGAACCGTGGCTTCACCCTTGTGGAGATTCTGATCGTGGTGGTGATCCTGGGGATCCTGTCGGCGATCGTGGTGCCGCAGTTCTCGCACGCGACGGAGGATTCCAAGCTGCGGGCGACGATCGACCAGGCCCGGCACCTGCGTGATGCGCTGGACGTGTACGGGCTGCAGCACAACAACCATTTCCCGGGCATCTCGGCCGGGGACGGGACGTGGGGGGAGCTCAACACGCTGGGGTACTTGCGGCGCTCGCCGGTGAACCACTGGGTGGGCGGGGACAACGCGACGATGATCGTGCTCAAGGACACGGCCGATTCGGCGTTCACCGACGCGTACGGCTGGATTTATCGGGCCCCGAGCGGTTCGGAGCCCAACCCGACGGTGTGGGCCTCGGGCCTGGACGACCAGGACCAGCCGCTGATGCCCTGAGCGCGGGGGGCGTGGGCGGCGCCGCGAATTGTCGGACCGTCTTATGACCCGCGGGCCGCGGGCCGATGGAGGATCCATGCTGACCGCACACTCCAACACAACCGGGCCGCGCACCAACTCGAACGGATCCCTGACCGTGATCGCGATCCTGCTGGGCTTTCTCGTGCTCGACCGGGCGGCGGGCCCGGCGGGTCGGGGGGGCGGGCTGGGGCCGGCGGAGGCCTCCGCGCAGGTGCGGTCGGTGAGCTCGGGGCCGGGGAGCTCGGCGGGCAAGTCGCTGGAGGACGAGCCGACCGACGGGCGCGTGAACCCGGCGGACCAGCGCAAGCAGATGATCGCCGAGCTGCGGAACATCTCGCAGCGGCTGGACCGGCTGGAGTCGGTCATCAGCAAGGGGCTGACGGTGAAGGTGACGGACATGCCGGAGATGAAGCTGCCCAAGGCGCTGGAGGCCAGGCTGGGCGAGAAGAGCGGGAACTGACATGCCAAACGTCCGCCGCGGGTTTACGCTGATCGAGTTGCTCATCGTGATCACGGTGCTGGGGATCGCCACGGCGATGGTGATCCCGTCGATGGGGTCGGTGGGGGTGCTGCGGGTGCAGGCCGCGGTGCGGACGGTGGTCTCGGACCTGACGCAGGTGCAGTCCGAGGCGCTGGCGTACCAGAAGGGCCGGGCGGTGGTGTTCGACCAGGAGGCCGGCTCGTGGTCGGTGGTGGAGATCAACGGCTCGCAGCTGGAGCCGGAGACCGACACGCTGTGGACGACGGTGATCCGGGGCCACGACTTCGGGGATGCTCGGATCACGGGGGTGAACTTCAACGAGGGCTCGACGCTGTACTTCGACGAGATGGGAGCGCCGGTGGATGCGCCCCAGGGGACGGCGGCGGCGCCGACGGGGACGGTCGAGCTGACGGGCTCGGGCCAGCGGTTCGTGGTGACGGTCGAGGCGTACACGGGCCGGGTGGTGGTGACCAGGACGACGGCGACGTCGACGGACGACTCGAACTCGAGCGAGTCGACGGGCGGTTGAGCGTGCAGGGAGCGTTGCCGATGCGCAGGAGACGGGTCAACGTGGCGCTGGTGGCGGGGATCGGCGCCCTGGCCGGCGTGCTGATCTGGGCCAAGCTGCGGCTGGTGAGCAACGTGCCCAGGTCGGTGTACGCCGATCCCAAGGCCCGCGCGGTGCTGCCGCGCGAGGGCGACCGGCCGCGCCAGGAGGGCACACCGCGGGGCGCCGCGGGGGCGCCGGCGTCGCCCGAGGCGGGCGGGGATCAGAAACCAGCGCGGGCCCCGGGCGCGTCGGGGGTTCGATCCTCGGGCCCGGCCGCTGCGCCGGCGCGGTGAATTCAGCGCGAGCGTGAAACAGGACCATGGACACCCTGCCGCGTGCGGCGGGGTGTTCGCGTGCGCTGGGGGTGGAGCGCGGCGGGGGAGTTCTGGGACGTGGCCTGTGCAGGCGCGGGGTGAGCGCGGGGCGGGCGTGGTGCGCTGTGCGCCGGGGGCGCTGCGTGCGCGGGCGCGTGGGCGGCCCAGAACCTCGCGGGGGGTTGGTATTCGGCCCAAAGTCGGCGGGTTGAATCGTCGACAAATCCCGTGTGCCCGGCCTCTTGCGTGCGTGTGTCGCGGTCGGCGCGGGTGCTCCGGGTGTTGCAGGGCGTTCACCCCGGGGACGTGTTCGGACCTTCCAGAACGAAAAAAACGAGGTGTTCGGTGATGACCACTCGGCAGACATCGCGGTATTCCCTGGCCTCGCGTGCGCTGGCCTGCGTCGGGCGTTCGGGGGTCGGACCGGCGCTGGCGCTGGCGCTGTGCGCCGGGGCGGCTCCGGGGCAGGGCTCCGCGGGCGCCAGGCAGCCGGCGGCGGCGGGCGGGCCGGCGTCCCCGGCGCACCCGCAGGGCGCGGGGGTGGCCCCGCCGCGGAGCTCGACGGCCGGCGCGGCGTCGTCGATGGTGAGCGACAAGGCGGTGCAGGAGCAGTCCAAGAAGAAGGTGGGCAAGGACGACGACACCAACGGGGGCGAGATCAAGGTCGACGCCAACCAGATCGTGGACCTGCACGTCAAGGACGAGGACCTGACGCGGGTGCTCGAGCTGCTGTCGATCCAGAGCCAACGGAACATCATCCCGACCAAGAGCGTCAACGCGCGGGTGAGCGCGAACCTGTACGGCGTGACGTTCTACGAGGCGCTGGACGCGCTGCTGCACCCCAACGGCTTCGGTTGGATGGAGCGGAACAACCGCATCGAGGTGTACACGCTCGAGGAGCTCAAGCAGATCGAGGCGGCGAGCCGGACGCGGATCGCCAAGGTGATCAAGCTCAACTACCTCAACGCGGTGGACGCGGGCGCGTTCGTCGAGGCGCTGCTCTCCGAGGGCGGGCAGATCAAGACCAACGGCAAGACGTCGACGTTCGCGATCCCGGAGAAGACGCCCGTCGGCCAGGACGATTTCGCCAACGAGGCGATGCTGGTGGTGTACGACTACGAGGAGAACGTGGCGGAGATCGAGCGGCTGGTGCGGGAGATCGACACGCGGCCGGCGCAGGTGCTGGTCGAGGCGACGATCCTGCAGACGCAGCTCAACGAGGCCAACGCCTTCGGCGTGGACTTCGCGGTGCTGGGGGACCTGAACTTCACGGACTTCTCGGGCTCGGGCGGTCCGCTGTCGGCGGTGAACAGCCTGATCTCGGGCAAGGCCAAGACGCTGGGCTCGGGGGACATCCCGATCCCTGGGGCCGACGGCGAGGGCCGGGCGATCGTCTCGGGCCCGGGCAACACGTCGGGCCCCGGCGACCTGAAGATCGGGTTCACCGAGGGCGACGTGGCGGTGTTCATCAAGATGCTCGACGAGGTGGGCGACACGACGATCATCTCGAACCCCAAGGTGCTGGCGCTCAACCGCCAGCCGGCGCGGGTGCTGGTGGGCCGCAAGGTGGGCTACCTGAACACGACGTCGACGGACACGACGACAACGCAGTCGGTGGAGTTCCTGGACACGGGCACGCAGCTGTACTTCCGCCCGTTCGTGACCAACGAGGGCGTGATCCGGCTGGAGCTCAAGCCGGCGGTGTCGGAGGCGGTGATCCGCGACGCCAAGGACGCGACGGGCGCGGCGGTGACGATCCCCGACGAGATCACCAACGAGATCGTGACCAACGTGCTGGTGCGCGACGGCCAGACGGTGGTGCTGGGCGGGTTGTTCCGCGAGTCGACCGAGTCGAGCCGGCGGCAGGTGCCGTTCCTGGGGGACATCCCGCTCCTGGGGGCGGCGTTCCGCGGGCACGACGACGCGACCAACCGCAACGAGATCATCTTCATGATCACGCCGACGATCGTGAGCGACCAGGTGCTGGTCATGCAGGGCGAGCGCGGCAGCGACCTGGTGGACAAGGCGCGGACGGGCTCGCGCGAGAGCCTGCTGCCCTGGAGCCGCGAGAAGATGAGCGGGCAGCTGCTGGTGGAGGCGGGCAAGCTCGCCGACGACGGCAAGGAGAACGAGGCCCTCTGGAAGATCGAGCAATCGCTCTCGATGAACCACAACCAGCCCGAGGCGATCGCGCTGCGGGAGAAGCTCTCGAACAAGAAGGTGCAGTGGCCGGGCCGGAGCATGCTCAACCGGATCATCGACGGCGAGTCGGTGACCAAGCCGCACGCCTCGGCGCAGGGCGCCGCGGCGCCGGCCTCGGGCCTGTCGCCCTCGGGCGCTCCGGGCGGCGCGCCGACGGACCAGGGCCTGAGCGAGCAGAAGGCTCCCAACGCGACGGCGACCCCGAACATCGAGGGGACGCCCAGCTCCGGCACGCCGGGCGCGGGGACTCCCGCGGCCGGGCCGCAGTGCCAGGCGACCCCGGACTCGAGCCCGCAGAATCCCGGACCGCAGGACTCGGGCGGCGCGGGCCAGCCCCCGGCGCAGCCCGGGAGCGACGCGACGGCCCCGGCGAGCGGGGATCAGAACTCGCAGTCCCCGGCGCAGACGCTGCCGGAGACCGACGGCACCCCGCAGAACCAGGCCGCCGGCGAGATGCAGGGCCAGGGTACGACGCCCGATGTCGAGTCCTCGGTGATGATCACGCCCTCGGAGGTTCAGCCCCCGCAGGACTCGGCGCAGGCGGTCCAGGATGCGCAGGGCCATTCCGAGCAGGGTCATTCGGAGGAGGGGCAGGCCGACGGCCGGGCCGGGGCGGATCCGGCGAATCCCGACGGGAGCGTTTCGAGCGCTGGGCTCTCGGAGCTGACGGCTCCGGGCCAGGCTACCACCACCGATGGGGCCGGCACTCAGGCCGGCAACGAGGCCGGCAGTCAGTCCGGCACTCAGGCCGGCGATCAGGCGGGCACGCAGGCCGGTACGCAGACCGTCGAGCAGGCTGGGGGTGACAAGTACGTGACGGCGTGGGCCTGGTTCTACACCGGGTTCCGCGGGTTCTTCGTGCCGTCGCACGTGATGACCGCCGGGTCGCTTCCGACCAAGGTCCAGGCGCCGCACACCGAGGGCGGTGCGCAGGATGGGACGGTCTCCAACGCCGGCGGGGACCAGTAGGCGGCCGGTCCGGTGCTGGTCGGTGCCGGTCGGTTGTGACCGGTGGGGGCGGTGGGGGCGGTG
>JBGAOZ010000040.1:0-25346 GCA_044221545.1 Phycisphaerales bacterium | reverse complement strand
CGATCCGCAGTCGGTTGGCGGCCTCGAAGACCTGCTGAGTCTGGCCCCCGAAGTCGAAGTACGACCGCCGGCCATCCCACGCGACACCCTTGCCGGGCGTGAGATCGATGCGGTCATCGCCCGCAACATCCCATTGCCCCGGCAGTGACGCGATGTTGTACCGTGCACCGGCGATCCCGTAGGCCGTGTCGGGAATTGTCATCACCACCCGCACGAACACCGTGCCGCCAGCAGCCGCCTCGATGTCGTCGGACCATGGTGACCCGAACGTGGGATCGAGGGTGAATTGGAGCGAAAGCCCGACCGGGCGATCACCGGCGCTGGCCACTCCTGCCGTGAGTGCGATGAATCCCGCCAGAGCGAGGATCCGCTGCATGGTGTGCTCCCGCAGAGCGATGCCCGTCCCGGCTGAGCGGCCGGGAAGAGCGGAACGGACTCTCCAAAAAAGACCATCGCCGGGTTGCCCCGGCGACGGCTTGAAGTCCTGCGTACTTGTCGTACCGACGACCGTGATTAGCGGCGGCGGCGACCCGCGGCGATGCCGGCCAGGCCGACGAGGGCCAGGGAGGCGGGAGCCGGGGTGAAGGTGATGTGACCCGTGTCACCGGTCTCGCCCGCGAGCTGAACGCCGGCGGTCGAGGCGGCCGTCTCGTAGGCCTTGAAGGAGGTGATCTGGTCGGGGGAGCCGTTGGCGCCGCCGTCCATGATCCGGAGGGTGATCTCGTCACCGTTGACGTGGGCCGCGTGGAGCATGACCGCGAACTTGTAGACGACCGCGGACTTGCTGGTGTTGAAGTTGGTGCCCAGGGCGCCGGGGGTATTCTGAGAGGTCGAGATACCGGCGTTGGGGTTGTTGCCGTTGTCGCCCTTGGCGTCGATCCGGAGCTGGTTGCCGGACTCGAAGATGACCTGCGTCTGGCCGCCGAAGTCAAAGCCGGCCAGGCGGGCGTCGGTCGCGCTGCCCTTACCGGGGGTCAGGTCGATCGAGTCGTTGCCACCCAGGTCCCAATCACCCGCGAGCGAGGTGATGTTGTAGCGGGCGCCGGAGATGCCGTAGTAGCTCTCCGGGATGTTCATGATCACGCGGACGAAGACCTTGTCTTCGCCGGGAGCGACGATCGCGTCGCTGGTCCAGACCGAATCATCGGTCGAGAACTCGAGCGTGAGGTTGGGGGACGGACGGGCCATGGCAGTAGCGGCCAGCCCGGCCACGGCGACGATACCCAGAACATTCTTCATATCTCAATCTCCTGATCTTGCGAAGAGCCTGATGGGACCTGTGAGTGCGAACGAATCTGCTGTCAACACGGTGCCCGGCAAACGCACATCTGCCAGCACACCGATCAAGAAGCCGGCCCGATGCGCCGCTAGGCGCCCGCGCCAACCGAAAAGGCCGCACAGCCCATTGCGACCCGCCGACCGGACCTCCGATCGACCGACGCAGTCGAACTGCGCATCCCGTCCCGTGGGAGGCGCTCCCACTGGACTGGATCCGATTCGCTCGCTTCCAGACCGAGGTTCCTCAACGTTGGAAAATCCGCCTCCCGGAGGGCACTTCCCGGCCGGTATTTCCGTTTCCGGCCGTCCCGGTACCCTAATTCAGCCCTATCACGTCCGATAAGTTGAACCAGGTGGTATCACCTAGCGCGGGCGGACTTGCCTGACCCGACGTTCCCCGGGCTCGACCGCATCGGGGAGATTTCAGTTCCGCAGCTCCAGAAATCCTCCAAACTACCCATTCATGCTATTTACGCCCATTTCACCATCTAGCCAAGCGCCGGCGACCGGCACGAACGCATCGGTCTGGACGCACGACGGGCGCTCACAGAGATGAAGCTCGGCGTCGAGGCCTGGAAAGCCCCGCCTTTGCGCGGGAGGACTCCGAACGCAAGATGGCTCGCAACGCGGGCGGCTCACCGGGCCAGGCCGCGGCGGCGCTGGAATCAGCCTGCGCACCCGGCGAGCATCGCCGTGCGCCGATGCATCCGTGACGATCCTCACGCGCGGCCGATCCGTTGCAGTCGGAAGATTTTTCCCCAACTCCGCTGGCGGAATCTCCGGCATAGTTCATATTCCACGTGGGTGAGATGATCGCGAGGACAACAGAAGCCCTCGCCATCCGAACTCAAACAAGTCCACTTTGTTGGAAGGAGATTCGTCATGCAGAAGCTGGCTCTCGGTCTCGTCGCTGTCGCTGGTCTGGCCACCGTCGCCGCCGCTCGTCCGGCCCCGAACCTCTCGCTGTCGTTCAACCTCGACGGCAACGACGCGGGTGTGTGGTCCGATGACATCTCGGTGACGCCCGGCACGACGGTCTTCGTCCGTGTGCGGATGAGCATCCCCGACAGCGCGTACGGCATCTCCGGTTCCCGGTACAACATCATCAGCACCAACGGCGGCTGGGATCTGGGTGGCGATGACGCCATCGACATGTCCGCCGGCAAGGGCAGCGCCACCGACGGCCGCCTGGCCGGGTTCGACTTCGGCGGTCAGACGCAGGTCACCTTCGAGTCGGCCGGCAGCCTCCGCATCGACGCCAAGGGCGACACCGGCAACAACGTCAACGCCGGTATCTCGACCTCGCAGAACACCCCCGGCGCCCTGGGCACCGCGTTCAACACCTCCAAGGTCGCGACCGTCTACATGTTCAAGGTCGTCCTGAGCGGCAACGCCTCCGACCGCGACGTCACCCTGATGATCCGCGACGGCATCAACGGCTCGCCCGACGAGATCACCTCCTTCAAGGCCTACGACACCTCCAGCTCGACCTCGGGCACGGCGATCGCCGGCGAGACGGGCGACGTGGGCAACATCCACGTGACCGTCCCGGCCCCCGGCAGCCTGGCCCTCCTGGGTCTGGGTGGTCTGGCCGCCGGCCGCCGCCGCCGCTAAGCCGCGGTTGCTCCTGAAGGTCTGAGAATTCGAGACTGAAACCAGCACCCCCGCTCGGGAACACCGGGCGGGGGTTTGTCGTTTTTGAAGGCACTGGGCATCAGGCATCAGGCATCAGGCGCTGGGCAGCATGCAGCGGCGTGAGCCACCGTCCCCCGCGCAGATTCGCACTCAGCGCCACACCTTCGGCCGACCCATGACGTGACCGGACGTCCTTCCACGCCGGTTCGTCCCATGGCTCCATTGCCTTTCCTCAGTGCCCAGTGCCTGATGCCCGGTACCTTCTTCGATTCCCGGCGCCTTCTTCAGTACTGGATCACCGAGTGCAGCTCCCCGAAGTGGCGGAACCGCTCCCGGCCCTTGAGCGCGACCAGCTCGATCAGCACCGTGATCCCCACGATGCTCGCCCCCGTCTTGCTCACCAGCTCGCAGCAGGCCCGCAGCGTGCCACCGGTGGCGAGCAGGTCGTCGACCAGCAGCACACGCTTGCCGCGGGCGATCGCGTCGTTGTGGATCTCCAGCCGGTCGGTGCCGTACTCGAGCGTGTACTCGACGGCGTGCACCCCGCGCGGCAGCTTCTTGGGCTTGCGCACCGGGACGAACCCCGCCGAGAGCGCCTGGGCGATCGCGGTCCCGAAGATGAACCCGCGCGACTCGGCCCCCACCACGATGTCCACGCCCAGGCCGCGGTACGGATTTGCCATCAGCTCGACGGCCAGGGCCAGCCCGCGCGGATCGGCGAGCAGGGGTGTGAAGTCCTTGAAGACGATCCCCGGCTTGGGAAAGTCGGGAACGTCGTGGATGAGTGCTTTGAGCTGTTGCATGCGTGTTTCGGTCGTGGTGGCCCGCCTCCGTGCCCCCGGATGGTCCCGGGTACGCCGGTCCCAGACTGTACCGCCCGGCGCACGGGGACGCGACTAGGCTTGGATGTCCGCGAGCGCTCGCGGACGTCCCGTCGGCCTTCCGGACGATCCCGCATCGGGGGAGCATTGATGAACAACGCATTTGTGCGCGCCCGCGAGGTCGCCGAGCAATCCACGACCGACCGCCAGGAGCGCAACCGCCTCTGGTGGGAGACGCTCCCCATGACGTACAGGTCGTGGGAGGAATCCGACCGCGGCGTCAAGGACCCGCAGGGCTTCTCTCGCCTCGAGAGCGACTACCTCGATGGCAACCCGTGGCTCAAGGAGCATTTCAACTTCGGCGCTTTCAAGGGGCAGAAGACCCTTGAGATCGGCTGCGGCGCGGGCGCGGCCTCCTGCCTGTTTGCCCGCGGCGGCGCCGACCACACAGCCGTCGACCTGACCGAGCAGGCGATCAAGATCACCACCGAGAACGCCGCCGCCCAGCACCTGAACATGCGCCTGACTCGCATGGACGCCGAGAAGCTCGAGTTCCCCGACAACACCTTCGACCACGTGTTCGCCTGGGGCGTGCTGCACCACAGCCAGGACACCTCGGCGTGCTTCCGGCAGGTCGGGCGGGTGCTCAAGCCCGGCGGCACCGGGCTGATCATGGTCTATTACAAGTACAGCATCCGCTACTGGGTCCGGGGCCTCCAGGGCCTGATCGGCCACGGCCTGATGTTCAAGGGCTACAACATGCAGTCGGTGCAGGGCTTCTTCACCGACGGCTACTACCAGCGCCACTTCTCCAAGACCGAACTGGCCCGGATGCTCCGCGCCAGCGGCCTTGAGCCGACGCGCTTCAGCGTCTCGCACATGAAGAGCAAGTACATCCGCCCGCTGCCGACGTTCATGGACCCCTGGCTCAAGCGGAACTGGGGCTGGCTGGTGATCGCGGAGTTCAGGAAGCCGGGGTGAGTGCGTGGGCTTGCGAACGTGCCGACGGCAGCGATCGGCAATTTCGTCGGACCTCCGGATCCCTACCGGTCCAGCTCCGCCGCCACCACATTGATCGATCCCAGAATCGCCACGATGTCCGCGAGCATGTGCCCCTCGGTCAGCTTCTGCATGATCGCGTAGTTGATGAAGCACGCCGGCCGGGTCTTGACGCGCCAGGCCCGCGGGCCGCCGTCCGAGACGATGTAGAACCCCTGCTCCCCGTTGGGGCCCTCGTTGGCGCCGTAGGTCTCGGCGATCGGGGCCTTCCAGCCGCGGTTGGTCATGATCAGTTCGAAGTGCTGGATCAGCCCCTCGATCGACCCGTAGACATCCTTCTTGTTCGGCTTGACGACCTTGGAGTCGGCGAACGTGTCCACCGGCCCGCCGGGGATGTTGTCAATCAACTGCTCGATGATCGCCGCCGACTGGCGGATCTCCTCCATGCGCACCAGGTACCGGCACCGGCAATCCCCGTCGGTGGCGATCGGCACGTTGAACTTGACCGCCTCGGCGCCCTGCCCGTCCCAGTTGTCCGCGTAGCAGAGGTACGGCATGTCCTTGCGCAGGTCGCGCTTCACGCCGCTCGCCCGCGCGCACGGGCCCGAGACCGACCAGTTGATCGCGTCCTGCTTCGAGAGAACCCCGATGTTCTGCGTGCGGTCCACGAAGATCCGGTTGCGGTTGAGCAGGCCCTCGACGTCGCGCATCGCCCCGGAAAGCTCGTCGCGCAGGAACGTCTTGACCATGCGCTTGAAGACCTCCTCGTCGGGCAGGTCCTGCATCAGCCCGCCCACGCGCGTCCAGTCGGAGTGGAACCGCTGGCCGGAGATGAAATCGCAGATGTCGTAGATCTTCTCGCGCGGGTTGAACGCGTACAGGAACCCCGTCAGCGCCCCCAGGTCCAGCCCCGCCGCGCCCACGCACAGCAGGTGGTTCTGGATCCGCATCAGCTCGTTCATGATCGTCCGCAGCGCCTTGCACCGCGGCGTGATGTCGATCCCGAACAGCTTCTCCACCGCCAGGTGCCACGTGATGTCGTTGTGGATCGGCGAGAGGTAGTCCATCCGCGACACGATCGTCACGTACTGGTTGTAGTCCAGGTGCTCCCCGAGTTTCTCAAACCCTGAGTGCAGGTAACCGATATGCGGCGTGCAGCGGGCGACCCGCTCGCCGTCCAGTTCGAGCACCAGCCGCAGCGTCGTGTGGGTCGCCGGGTGCTGGGGCCCGAAGTTCAGGATCCAGCGGTCACCCGTGTCCACGTGGCTCGCCACGTACTTGATGTTGTCGGCATCAACGGTCAGACCTTCTTCGGGACGGATGGTGTACGGCACGGGCGACTCCGGGGGACCAGCGTGTCACGCACGGCCCGGCGACCTCTCGGAAGGCCCCGGACCGCGGGGCGCGAGTATAGGTAATGCCACATCCCCCCGTCCCCTACCCCTCACCCGCTAGCCCCTGACCCCTTCCTGCGCCACATCCGTCTCCACATCCCCATCCTTCATCCGGATCACCCGACCCGTCCGCCGACCGATCGCCGGGTCGTGCGTCACCATCACGATCGTCATCCCGCGAGCGTGCAGCTTCTCAAAGCCCCGCAGGATCGCCGCGCCCGTCTCCGAATCCAGGTTCCCCGTCGGTTCGTCGGCCATCAGCACGAGCGGCTCGGTCACCAGCGCCCGGGCGATCGCCGCTCGCTGCTGCTGACCGCCCGAGAGCTCGCTGGGCCGGTGGCCCACGCGGTTGTCCAGCTCCACCAGCTTGAGCGCCTCGATCGCCCGCGCCCGCCGAACGGACTTCTCCAGCCCCTGGTAGAAGAGCGGCACCTCGACGTTCTCCTCGATCGTCAATTGCGGGATCAGGTTGAACGACTGGAAAATGAACCCGATCTTGCGCCCCCGGAACCGCGAGAGCTCCTGGTCCCCCATCTGCGCGACGTCACGCCCGTCCAGCAGGTACCGGCCCGACGTCGGCCGGTCCAGGCAACCAAGCAGGTACATCAGCGTCGACTTGCCCGACCCCGAGGCCCCCATGATCGCCACGTACTCGCCCGCGAAGATCGAGATGTTCACCCCGCGCAGGGCCTCGACCATCACCGAGCCGTCGGGCTTGTAATACGTCTTGCGCAGATCGATCAGCTGCGCCACCGGCGTGCGCGGCTCCGCGCCCGGAGAAACTCCGGACCCCACCGGGGAACTCCCCACCGTCACGGCTCCTGTCGGATTCAGAATGCTCATCGCCGGCGCTTCAACACGCCCGCGCTCCCACACCCGGGCGCCGGCGAACCACTCCCGCTCACAACCCCCAACCCACGCGACTCCCCCGCCGCCCCGCCGTGTTCAACCCTTGGTGGTCCGCTCGGATTCGAGCTGCAGACCCGCCAGCGCGGTCATCACATCGGGAGAGAACCGGAACACCTTGTCCAGCCCCGTCACCAGCAGCACCGACCACACCTCGTCGGACACGCAGCAGATCCGGATCTGCTTGGTCGCCTCCGTCAGCCGCTTACGCAGGCGCAGCAACTGGGCCAGGTTCGACGAACTGATGTACGTCACCCGGGAGAAGTTCAGGACCATGTTCGGGACCTTGTCGTTGCCGAGCTTGCTCGCCCGGTCGAACAGCCCCGAGAGCTCCTCCGAGAGCCCCGGCTCATCCTCGAGTTCAGCCACCACGATCGAATCAGACCACTGCGTCGCCATTGTCGCTCCAGTCGGTGGGAATTGCACCAATAGGATAGCGGCCGGGGCCGCCAAACAAAAGGCATGCCGCAAGGCCTCCGTTTTTGCCGGAATTGAGAGCAGGTACCGAGAAACTTCGGGTTCCAACGGCCCCCGGCCACTGGGAACACCGCGCGCCCAGCACGCAATCCACTACCGCGAGCCAAAGAATTCCGGTGGAGGTGCTGATCTCAGATCTCAAACCTCAAATCTCAGATCCCGGGCCTCCGCCCCCATCCACGATCTTCCCCGCGCACTCCCCAAACCCGATCCGCCTGAACCCCTCGCGCTCGCACCACCCGCGCAGGATCACCTCATCACCATCCGCAAGGAACACCCGCTTCTCACCCGTCGGCAGTTCGATCGCCCGGCGCGGCCTTGCCTTCCCCGCATCCATCCCATCCCACGTCAGCTCGAGCAGGCACCCGCGCGATCCGGCATCGGGGCCCGACACCGTCCCGCTGCCCAAGAGATCCCCCGACTGGAGGTTGCACCCGTTGACGGTGTGGTGGGCGATCATCTGCGAAAACGACCAGTACATGTCCTTGAACGTCCCGCGCGAGAGCCGCTGCGCGGGCAAGTTCTTCTCGGCCATCTGCGCCGTGCGCAGGTGCGCCTCCAGCGTAATGTCGAACCCCCCGCCGCGCTGATCCTTCTCGTCCCGCAGGTACTCGAGCGGCTGCGGATCTCCGCTCCCCCGTGACCACCCCGGCGCCGCGAACGGCTCGAGCGCCTCGCGCATCACCACGAACGGCGACACCGTCGTCCCGAAGTTCTTCGCCAAAAACGGTCCTAGCGGCTGGTACTCCCACTTCTGGATGTCCCGCGCCGACCAGTCGTTCAGCAGCACCAGCCCCAGGATGCGCTCGTGCGCCTCGGACACCGGGATCGCCGATCCCAGGTCGTTCCCGCGCCCGACCAGGCACCCGACCTCCAGCTCGTAGTCCAGCATCTTGCACGGCCCGAACGCCGGCCCCGCGCCCGCTTCACCCTCCGGCGGCGACTGCTGCCCCGCCGGCCGGCGGATCGGCGTCCCCGAGCACACGATCGACGAGGCTCGCCCGTGATACCCGATCGGCACGTGCTTGTAGTTCGGCAGCAGCGGACTGTCAGGCCGGAACATCGCCCCCACCGTGCTCGCGTGGTGGATCGACGCGTAGAAGTCCGTGTAATTCAGGAACCCCACCGGCGGGAGGAACCGCGTCTGGGCGATCGGCAGGATCGCCGACTGCCTCAGCCTCCGCACACGCTGCCCGCCCGCCGGCCCGTCCAGCAGGAACGCCTGCGCCTCGCGCCTCAACAGCGCCAGCAGGTCCGGCCGGTCCAGCAGCCCCGACCAGTACGGGTACGGCAGCGCCTCGGCCAGCTCCTCCTCGAGCTCACCCTCTCCCGACGGAAACACCTCCGCCTCCCAGAGGCTCGCCAGGTCCAGCACCCGGTCCCCGATCGCCACCCCGAAATGCGCGTGCGCATGCCCGTCGTGCTCGACCAGGAACGAGCACAGCGGCAGGTTCTGCAGCGGAAAGTCCGTCGCGGGATCGTTCGCGGACTCCACCCAGCTGCGGAGATTCGGATTGTGTGTTTCGTTGGGCATGGGGATCCGCACAGAGCGGTGAACGGGCAGGCGGAAGCAGGAACATCCCGGCAACCGCTATTCCCGGGGGTTCAAATCGCGCAAATAGTACCCGACGCGGCCGCGGACCGAACCCCGCCCGCCCCGCGCCAGCGCCGCCACCTCGGCGCCGTCCGCTCCCCGCCCCGCCCCTTGCTCTACCATGCGGCATGGCCTCCGGCGCCTCATCCATGATCGCCTGGCTCGAGCCCCACCAGGTCGGGCTCATCCGCGCCATCGCGCTGGCCTCCGACCTGGCGATCGCCGGCGCCGGTTCCCCCTCCCGCGGGCAGACCACCACCGTCGCAGGCATGCTCGACTGCGCCCCCGTCGACGACCTGCGCAAGGAGCTCGTCGAACCCCACGCCCAGCTCCTGCTCATCGCCACCCCGCCCGATCTCAACTTCGCGAGCCTGCCCCCCACCGCACTCAAGATCGCCACGCTCGAACCCATCCCCGACTCGGCCCTCGCGCCGGTCGCCGGCGACTGGACTCCCGCTTCCACCGGGCCCAAGGCGACCCCCGTCCACTTCATCCCCCTCAACCGCTACACCGCCCCCTTCCGCGCCGCCGCCGAACTCCTCAGCGCCTTTGGCCCGATCGCCGCCCTCACCCACGAGTCCTTCAGCCTCCCCGCCGAGGGATCCCTGGGCGCCCGCCTGTTCGCCGCGATGGACCTGATCCACATGCTCATCGGTGAGCCCGACACCATCGACGCCGCGTTCGTGCCCGCCCCGTCGCTGGGCTCGATCCCCGCGGGCCCCGGCGAGACGCTCCGCGGCCTCCACGGCACGATGACCGCCAACCTCCGCTTCCCCAACCAGCGCAGCGCCGCCCTCACCCTCAGCAACCAGGCCGCGCGCTGGAACAACACCACCACGCTCATCGGCCCGGGCGCTGCGCCCACCCAGGACGCCGACGGCAGCGCCCACCCCGCGATCGGCGGTGGTCGCCTGCGCCTCTTCGACGACGGCTTCGAGTGGCTCGACGCCACCGGACGCAAGCTCGACGAGATGCGCCCCAAACGCTCCCGGTACACACCTGCCAAGTCTCGTGCCACAGGCGTCCCGCCTGTGTCTACCACCTCTACCGCCCGCTCCCGCTCATCCAGATCCCAGAGCCGTTCTCAAGGCCCCGCTCCATCCGAGCCCTACTCCCACCACTGCCTCGCGGCGATCTCCGACTCCCTCCGCCGCCTGCTCGCCGACTCCCTCTTCCCCGAGCCCCCCGCCGACATCACCGCCGCGCTGGCCCTGGGCCAG
The DNA here is from genome assembly GCA_044221545.1 of Phycisphaerales bacterium. Taxonomy (GTDB): domain Bacteria; phylum Planctomycetota; class Phycisphaerae; order Phycisphaerales; family UBA1924; genus JAEUJB01. The sequence continues at coordinate 15,022 of JBGAOZ010000040.1, read as the reverse complement.
ACCGCCCTGCTCTCCTGCCGCACCGGCCAGCCCGAAAGCCCCGCGACCATCCGGCGCATGCTCAATGCGCAGTAGACAGCGTTCCCCCGGGCACCTTCCGGGGCCCGCCCCCAAGTCGGCCGCGCAATCGGGTATCATGGGCCCCACGCGAGCTCCCGCTCAAGCCAACGGCCGGCCCGCGACATCATGTCACCCTCGGCTCGCAAGATCGAGATCTTCCTCAGCCACCGCTACCGCTCGCCGGCCGTCAACCTGTACTTCCTGGACGTGCTGCGCGCCCAGAGCGAGCTCCAGCTCTTCGTCGAGGGCGGCGATATCCCCACCTGCGTCACACGCCTGGAAAAACGCATCCGGACGGCCGACGCGTTCGTGGGCGTGTACCCGATTCCGGGCCCCGACGAGGATGCCGGCATCGCCCCGGGCGCGGACGTGCTGAGCCCCGAAGCGCTTCGGAAGGCCTCCCGGTACTTCCGGCTCGAGATCGACCTGGCCGTTCGCTCCCGGTGCCCGGCGATCATCTTCGCCGATCACCGCTACGGAGGGATCATCGAATCCCCGCCGTCCATAGAGATCGTCACCTTCGTCACGCAGGAGATCCTCAACTCACCGACGACCAAGTCGGCCAACCGCCTCAACGACGCGATGAACAGGTTTTTCTCACGCATCGACGGCTTCATCCACTGGCGAGCCGCCGAACTCGACAGCGTCGCCCCGCGCACGGCGTGCATGCTGCTCCCCGAGAACGACCGTTACACCCCGCAGGTCCGCGACGTAATCACCGCCGAATTCCGCAAGCTCGGGATCAAGCTCACGCGAGCACCCTGGCCCCCCGGTGTCGATGCCGAGTTCTTCGGGATGCTCCAGACCTCGGGCATGGTGTTGGTCGACATCTCCGGGAAGGACGACCCCTACGGCCTGGCGCAGTGGTGCCACGCCCAGGGCATCCCGTCCATCCGGTACCTGCACGAGTCCAGCGACCCGTCGCCCCTCGAGGGAACCATCTTCTCGAACGAGGCCGGTTACCCCAAGGACATCATCCGCTGGACCGACGCGGCCGACGCCGCCGCCCAGACCGCGCGACGCCTGCAGATCATCGAGCACCCGGCCGTCCTGCTCGCCTCCGCGAAACAGGCCGAGGCCTATTTCCAGCTCGCCAACCGCCGACCGCAGAGCGTGTTCCTCAGCTACCGCTCCAAGGACACCCCGGCCGCGGCCCCGATCGCCGCCGCCCTGCGCACCCGCTTCAGCGGCCTCTTTGATTTCCAGGACCGCGTGTCCATCCCCGCCGGCAAGGACTGGCTCCAGACGATCTCACGGAAGATCGACGAAAGCCAGGTCGGCGTCGCCCTGCTCTCCCCCGACTACTTCGAGAGCCCGCGATGCACCGCCGAACTACAGCAGATGATCGTCAAGGCCGACGAAGGAAACTACACCCTCGTCCCCATCAGGCTTATCGATAAATTCGACATGCCCGGCCAGTACAAGGTCGCCCAGCACCTCCTGGCCTCCGGCTACCCGACGCCCGCCGCCCTGGTGCAGGAAATCGAACGGCTGCTCGAACTCAACCTCCGGCAGGACCGCTCGCCCCCGACCACAAACGGGTGAGCGCTGCGCACCACCGCGACCGACCGATCGAGCGGCAGACCGCGCGGGCTCGCCACTCCCGGGCCCTACTTCTCCCTCACCATCCCGCGCGCCTTGACCCTCTGCTCCGGCGTCAGCTCGTCCATGATCCTCTTGAATATCTCCGCCCGCTTCTCGGCCGTCGGCTTGAACTTCGACTCCGCCGCCGCCTCCCGGATCATCCCGCGGATCCTGTTCTCCTGCTCCGGGGTCGCCTCCACCGCCCTCATCAGCGCATCGATGTGCTCGCGCCGGTCCTCCACGAACGACTTGAACGATCCGCCCATCTCGTGCAGCAGCAGCCGCACCTCCACCCGCATCCCCGCCATCGGCCCGCCCGCCCGACCCTCGCGCGGCGGCGGGCTCTGCTTCATCTCGTTCCCACTCTCCCCCTGCTTCTGCTCCCCCGCGCCCTGCTCATCTCTGTGCTCTTGGCGCCTCTGTGGTGAGTCCTCCGGATCGCCTCCCCGGCTCCCCACCGGTCCCTCGCGCATCAGCGCATCGTCATACTCCCCCACCAGCCGCAGGAACTCCGCGCGCTTCTCCGCGCCGATCACCCCCGCGATCCGCTCCTTCAGCGGCGGATCCAGCAAGTCCCGCGCCTCGCCCGCGAGCTGGCGGATCAGCGGCCTGGCCTCCTCGCCCGACCCGCCCTTCTGCGCCGTCACGATCTTCTGAAACTGCTCATAATGATCGAACGTAAACGCGCTCACCTTCGCCGCTCGCTCCTTCAACACCGCATCGCACGCCGCACGCTCTTGATCGCTCAGCCCCAGCAGCTCGATCGCCGCCGCCTCCGGCCGCTCGTCCAGCCGCACCAGCGCATCGCCGAAATCCCGCTTCACCAGCGTCGGACGCGCCGGACCGTCCTCCACCTTCGGACCCCGCAGCACATCCTCCTGCGGCGCCCCCGACGGCTGGCCAGACGGATGGCCAGACGGATGGCCCCCCGGCTGACGAACCGGCTCGGAAGCCGGTCGAGGAGTTGGCTCGGTCGCGGGCTGCTGCCGCGCCATTACGGGCGCCCCCACCGCCCCCACCGCGCACCCCGCCACCACGCACACGCTCGCCCACCACCTACGCCCGCATCCAATCGAGATATCAGACTTCACGTGCGCACTCCCGCTGTGAACCCGCACCACGCGACCCCACGCCCAACGATCCACCACCCCACCCATTGCACATCCCAAATCCCCCCGCGCCCCTCCCCGATTCCCACCCCCTCCCCATCACCACGCCGACTTGAGCGTCCAGACCTCCATCCTCCGCACCACCACACCCTCCCCCTCACCCCACACCTCCACCCCCCGGCTCCCCGCATCCGGGAAGACCAAGTCCGTGATCGACACCTCACCACCACCCCCTCCACCAAACACCTCCACGCTCGACCGGTCTGCCCACACATCCATCTTCACCACCCCATCCACCACCTTCATCTCCGCGCCGTGCACCCCCGGGAAACCCCGGCTGAATCTCGACTCCCCCGCCCGCGTGCGATCCACGAACAGCCGCCCCTCCGCGCGGTCGTAGCCGATCACCGTCCCCTCGTCCTTCCCCGCTCGCACCTTGATCCCGAACTTCCCCCCGGCCCCCGCCCCGCCCTTCTCATCCACCTTGAACTCCGCGCGGATCTCCAGCAGCTCACCCTCCACCTTCTTCTCCCGCATCCGCGAGTTCACCGCGGCGATCGAATCGCCCGATGCGCTCCCCACATCCCAGTGCACATCGCGCAACCTCTCCAGCTCCCGCACCGGCCTCTGCACGATGCGTGATTCCCCCGCCACCTCCCTGAGCATCAGCTCACGCGGCACCGTCATCCCGCTGCGCCAAGGGTGCGTCGGCACCGCGCCCGCGTACTCCCCGCTCACCATCCACGCCAGCAGGATCCGCCGATCATCACCCGCCGGCCCACCCGACCACGTCACCGCCGCGTAGAAATCTCGCCCGTAATCAAGCCACTTCACCCCGACACCATTCCCGCCCTCGCACCCCTCCGGAACGAACGCCCTCCCATCAAACTCCCCCACGAAGTACTGCGTCCCGTTCCCACCCGCCGGCGCACCACCGCTCACGTTCGCGATCAGCACCCACTTCTTCTGCCCTTTCCCCTCCACCGCCAGCGGGAACAGGTCCGGACACTCCCACACACCCGCCGTGGATCCCGCCGGCCCGAACTCCCCGCGCACCTCCCACTTCTTCAGGTCCCCCGATCCGTAGAAACGCACCTTGCGCTCGTTCGGCACCGCAACCACCATCACCCACGCGCCCCGCCCGTCCTCCGGCCTCGCATCCCAGAACACCTTCGGATCCCGGAAGTCCGACAGCCCGATGTCGATCACCGGGTTCTTCTCGTACCTCTTCCACGTCCGCCCCCGATCCACGCTGTACGCCAAACACTGGCTCTCGTTCCCATCCCGGTGCCCCGTGTAGATCGCCACCAGCGGTACTTTCCCGCCCACGCCAAACCCGCTCGTGTTCCCCGCATCCACCACCGCGCTCCCGCTGAACACCATCTCCGCCTTCATGTCCTGGCCATCGGCCCCGCGCCCGCCCAACCGCTCCGGGATCGCCACCGCCAAGTGCTCCCAGTGCACCAGATCCCCGCTGATCGCATGCCCCCAGCTCATATGCCCCCACTGATCCCCCTCCGGGTTGTACTGATAGAACAGGTGCCACTCCCCCTCGAAGTACACCAGCCCGTTCGGATCGTTCATCCAGTTCTTCACCGGCGTGAAGTGAAACTGCGGGCGATACTTCTCCCGATACGGCCCCGGCTCCCCACCCGGCTGCGCCAACCCGCACCCGGCAACCACGCCCACGCACACCCCCGCGCACAATCCCAGCCACGCCGCATCGAGTTTCCGCATCGCCATCTCCTGGTCTGAATGTTCGCATCGCCGCTTTTCGCTCGCCTGTTTTCCCCCAGTGCCCAGTGCCCGATGCCCAGTGCCTTCCCCTACACTCCCTCCATGACTACCCCCACCTCCCAAACTCGCCTCGAAAAAGACACCATGGGCGAAATGCCCGTCCCCGCCGACTGCCTCTACGGCGCTTCCACCCAGCGCGCGGTCCTCAACTTCCCCGTCTCCGGCCGCACCGTCCCCGATGGCATCCTCAAAGCCTACGCGATCCTCAAGGCCGCCTGCGCCCGCACCAACCAATCCCTCAACCGCCTCGACGCATCACGCACCAACGCGATCATCGAGGCCTGCCGCGAAATCCAGGATGGCCTCCCCGCCTTCGGCGGTCTCCCCAAGCACTTCCCCATCGACATCTACCAGACCGGCTCGGGCACCTCCACCAACATGAACGCCAACGAGGTGATCGCCAACCTCGTCTGCGTCCGCAAGCACCAGCCCATCGGCCGCTCCAAAGACCCCGAGTGGATCAAGCAGGGCGGTGTCCATCCCAACGACCACGTCAACATGGGACAGTCCTCCAACGACACCTTCCCCACCGCGATGCACATCGCCGCCGCGATCGCCATCAAAAACCAGCTCCTCCCCGCCGTCCAGCGGGTCGCCGAACGCCTCGAATCCCAGGCGATCGCCTGGGACAAGGTCGTCAAGATCGGCCGCACCCACCTCCAGGACGCAACCCCCATCCGCCTCGGCCAGGAGTTCTCCGGCTACGCCTCACAGCTCCGCCACGCCGAGGAACGACTCCACCGCGCCCTCCACACCCTCGGCGAGCTCGCCATCGGCGGCACCGCCGTCGGCACCGGCATCAACTGCCACGAAGAGTTCGGCAAGATGGTCGCCGCCGATCTCACCAACCAGACCGGCATCCACTTCCGCGAGGCCATGAACCACTTCGAGGCCCAGCACGCCAAGGATGCATACGTCGAAGCCTCCGGCCACATCAAGACCCTCGCCGTCAGCCTCTCCAAGATCGCCAACGACATCCGTTGGCTCGGCTCCGGCCCCCGCTGCGGCATCGGCGAACTCATCCTCCCGGCCGTCCAGCCCGGCTCCTCCATCATGCCCGGCAAGGTCAACCCCGTCATCTGCGAGGCCATGATCATGACCTGCTGCCAGGTCATCGGCTACGACACCGCCATCACCCTCGGCGCCCTGGGCGGCATCGGCTCCCTCCTCGACCTCAACGTCGCCATGCCCATGCTCGCCCACTCCCTCCTCGATTCCATCCACCTCCTCTCCCACGCCTGCGAGATGTTCGACAGCAACCTCCTCAAGGACCTCAAGCCCGATGAGGACCGCTGCAAGAGCTTGATCGAAGGCTCCCTGGCTATGTGTACCAGCCTCGTGCCCATCATCGGCTACGACAAATCCGCCGCGCTCGCCAAGGAAGCCTTCAAACAAGGCAAAACCGTCCGCCAGCTCGCCTACGAAACCGTCGTCGGCCAGAAAGACAACGCCGGCCATGCGATCACCAAGGGCGATATCGACAAGTACCTGGATCCGTGGTCGATGACGCTGCCTGGAGGCGAGGGGAGCGCCGGCGGCTGATCGCACGAACCCCTCGCGCAAGCGCGGGTCCAACTCCTCGCCGAGTACGAACCCGATGCGCAAGCGAGGTTCCGACTCTTCGCCCCGGAGGGGCGCACGAATGTAGCCAGGGGTGAAGCGACGCTTCGTCGCGCAACCCCTGGAAAGCAGCGCGCAGAAAGCCCAATGCGGCGTCGTGAGCCCCGATGCGCCGCGCCGGGTGCCCGCGACAAACCCACTGACCGGGGGTGGCATGCTCAACCGGCCCTGCGGTTGAGCATGTTCCGGAACTCACGGGGTCAGTGCACAGATGGCATCCAGAATCACCAACTCCGACGTGCCACCGAGGTCGGCTGCTCTGAGCCGACCTCGGTGTCTTGGGCGGGTGGCATCACCACCATGCCATCACTTTCTGCTCTGAGAAAGTGATGCTCTTGGCTCTCTGACCCTGCCCACCACCCATCCACTTCCGGTAACATGAGCCCCGCTCATGCCCAACACATCCCCCCCATCGCCCTCCCCCACGCCCACACCCACACCCACACCCACCCCCGACTACGGCATCGACGCCCCCGGCGCCGTCCGCAACCTCTTCATCGCCTCCGCCATAGGGTTTCTCCTCTTCCTCGCCTTCAAGACCCACCTCTGGTCCGGCTTCCTCACGCTCGGTTCCATCAACTACAAGCTCGCCCCCATGTGCATCAGCGCGGGCGTGGGCTTCGGCCTCATGGGCGCGTGGATGGCCCTGGACAGCAAGTTCGGCAAGGTCCGCGAGCGCGAGCGACTCCTCAACTTCCTCACCTGGACCGGCCGGGAGCGCGTGCTCGATGTCGGCTGCGGCCGCGGACTGCTGCTCATCGGCGCAGCCAAGCGTTTGACCGCGGGAGGCGGGGGAAGCGCCGCGGGGATCGACCTGTGGCAACAGCAAGACCTCTCCGGCAACCGGCCCGAGGCGGTGCTGGAGAACGCTCGCCTCGAAGGCGTTGCCGATCGCGTCGAGGTCCACACCGCCGACATGCGCAAGATCCCGTTCCCCGACGGGTCCTTCGACACCGTGCTCTCCATGAACGCGATCCACAACATCTACTCAGCGCCCGGCCGCGCTGATGCGATCGCCGAGATCTGCCGCGTCCTCAAGCCCGGCGGCACCGCCCTGATCGTGGACATCCACCACATCCGCCAGTACGCCGCGGCACTCCGCGCCGGCGGCTGCACAAGTGTCCGATGGGCCAGCTCGGACTTCGGAACCAAGGTGGTGATGATCATCACCTTGGGTCTGGTGCGGCCGGGAAACCTGATCGCGCGGAAAGATGCTCAACCCGCGCCCGCCCGCGCCTGACCCTGTCTCATCCCCTCAACGGCGGGTGACATGGGCAGGCGGCATCCGGCTCCGTGAACTCCTCCACGTCGTGGCGATACCAGACGACTGGCGTGTGGTGGCAAGTGGCATCACCGCCGCCACACCGCGGCGAGTCCGGGCCTCCAAGGCACTTCGAACTCGCTCAATACGCGCGTAGTTCACGGCGTTGGGTGGCACCGGCAAACGGGGCTTGCATGTTCCAGCGGGGTATGGGAGGATACAGAAGCAATCGTGGCGTGTTCGACTCGAGCATCTCGGAAAGGGGAATCGTTCAAAGAGAGTTCCGCGAGGGGGATCCATTCGACCGCGTGTTTCCCGCGTATCGATGGGAGCGTGGAGGTTTCACGCTCGGAATCATGCTCCACCCGGGATTGCCGGCAGTCTCACGATCGCGAGCACTCGGCGGTCGTGCGCGGCGTATCAACCTGGAAATCCCGGGCCGACAAGCCACGCCGGCGACGGGTGCCCAGTGCCGTAGTAACTTGATGTCCATACATAGGAGATGCAGAATGAATCTTGCAAATCGAACGAAGCTCGGGCATTCCATCTGGTGTGCCGCCGCCAAGAGGCAGCAGCGCGACAGCACCGCGTGTCACAAGGAGAGAGACCCGCACCCGTCGCGGCGTCACAGCGCGTTGGCTTCCGTTCTGGCGATTCTGGGGTCGTTGGCGGCGAGTTCCGCGGTAAATGCGCAGATGACTTGGGTCGACACGCAGCTGAGCTACGACTTCGGGTTTTCCGGCGGGTTGCCGATCGGCGGGATGACGACCGACTCGCGCCACTTCGACACCATCGTCAACCCCGTCGTGAACGACCACTCGTACTCGCACATCTATATCGACGCCGGCCAGGTCCACGGGGGGTGCGATGCGTACTTCTTCGATCCCGTGCCGTACGGCGGCTGGGGCTTGAACCACAACTTCGAGCTCGGCTACACCGGCCAGATCCCGGCGACCGGCGAGCCTGACCCGAGCACGCGGACGCTCTGGATGAACGCGAGCCTGAGCGATGTGCTTCATGTCTCGTCACCGATGGAGGGTCACGGATACACCGTCAGTTGTCAGGTCTCGCCGTGGTCGCTCGCCCTGCTGGAGAGCGGCACCTGGGACGGGAGCACGTTCACGCCGTCGGGAACGGTGATAGATCTCCTGATGCCGTATTCGGGCCCGACACTCCTGATGCCCGGCGACTACCGCATGCGCGGAGAGCTCTCCTTCACACTTGAAGCAACGGGCCCGCAGCAGTTCAACAGCGTCTTCGTGTGGAACCTGGCGCCGGCTGTCCCCGCCCCCGGCGCGGCATCGATCCTGGGACTTGGCGGGCTCTTGGCGGCGCGTCGGCGCCGGGTGCCCGCGACAACCCCGTTGACCGCGTGTGGCATGCTCGACCGGCCCTGCGGTTAAGCATGTTCCGGATCTCGTTGCACAGGGCAGGGTCAAGCCTCCACCCCGCCACCGCCCAGGACGGGGAGCACCGAGATCTACTCCAACGCCCGACGTGGCACCGAAGTCGGCCGCTCCGAGCCGACCCCGGTGTCCTGGCTCTCGTCTCCAGCAGGCGGTTGCAGAAGCGCGGCCGCTGGCACGACCCGCACCCCCATCGTGCCACGGGTTCGGCTGCCCGGAGCCGAACCCGTGTGCCGTGAGGTTCCACTCTCACCACCCACCCGCCCCTCACACCCCCGCGACCTTCCCCCCGCTCTTCGCACCCCCACGATCCTCCACCTTCACCATCGGATGATCCACCGGCGAATCCCACACCGACGGCCGGGACCCGATCCCCGTCCACTGCGTCACCCGCGGCTTCCCATCCAGGTCAAAGCTCGCCCGCGCCGCCCACCGGAACGTCTGCCCGATCCCCGAGCTCCCCAGCCTGTACTCCGGCCGCGCAAGGCCCTCCACCACCGTCGGCGCTGCGCACCACGTCCCCGCGCTCCCCGGCGGCCAGAGCTTCAAGTCGTACCGCACGTTCGTGATCCGCTCCCGCGCCCGCGGCCCGAACACCCGCTCATCCGCCTCCCGCGGGAACGCCTGCCACCGCAGCACCGGCTCCGACGAGTCCACCACCACCGTCCACGCCGGCGTGCCCGCCGGTTCGTTGGTCGTCACCGCCCGCAGCCCGTTCACGCCGCTGCCGCACCCGGCCATCGACGCAACCATTGACGCGATCGCCGCACCACGCACCACGCCCGCTCCCCTCATGGCACCACCACCAGTCTGAACATCTCGTCCGATGCCGCCCGCGCGATGTCCCCGCTCATCCGCGCAAACTCCGCCCTCAGGTCCTCGCGCGACGATGCCCACACATCCAGCTTCCGCGGATCCGCCTCGCGATCCCACACCAGCTCGTGGATCAACAGCACGCTCCCCGCATCCACCAGCCGGCCCCGCATCGTGATGAACGGCCTCATGTCGGGATTCGGCTCCAGAACCGACCCGCGCAGGCCATAGCCCTCAAGCCCGAACACCAGCACCGCGCCCCCAGCCCCCGCCCCGCTCCCCGGCCCCACCCCGCTCGCCGGCGCGATGTTCACCCGCAGCCGCGTCTCGGTCCGCACCAGCGTGCACACGCGCCCCGGGATGTCCTGCTCAGGATGCACCAGCTTCACCGATTCCACCACCGCTTCCATCTCCCGCTGAGCCTCCGCGTCCGACTTGGCCGCCGCCACCCCCGCGATCGCCCCGATCACCGCGCCCGCCGGCGCCAGCACGATCCCCGCGAGCACCGACAGGCCGTACGTCTCCCCCGCCCCCTGCATCCCGGCGCCCAGCGTGATCGCCGCCCCCGCCGCCGCGCCGCGACCCGCCGCGTTGCTCTTGCGCCAGGGATCCAGGATCCTCGACTCGCTCGCCGATCCCGCGACCACCCTGACCTCCGTGATCCGCTCCCGCGCGAGCTCACTCAGCGGCTCGGCACGCCGGCAGGTCGCCGGCGCCGAACTCACGCAACCCTGCGCGGCCAGCACCGCCGCCGCGATCACCGCCGACCGCCGCGCAACCAGCCCCGGCCGCCTCACCCCGCCCCGTGGATGCCGGTCCCGCGCACGCCCGCCACACCCCACGCCCTCACGCCGCGCTCGCCCGCCCATGCGCCCCATGAGTCTTCTCCACATCGCAACCCGACCGTCGCGAAGTCCGGTTCTTCCCGACGATCCAGTGCCCGGAAGCCCAAGCGTGCGCAGTCTAACCCACCGCCCAACGCGACACCACCCGGCCGCACGCCCCTTTCCAGCCCTGCCGGCGCCCCGGACAAGCCCACCGGCCCCGCGCGGCACACCCCGCCCCGTCCTATAGTACGATTCGTACTAATTCCGGTTCCCCACCGTTGACTCGCCCCGCGCCCGCCTGTACCGTGCCCACGTGGGATCCCCCGCGCCGCCCAACCATGGCACGCGGGCGCACCAAGGCTCGCCCCGGACCACACCCGTATAGGACCAGGGCCGCCGACCGATCGCCGCACGCTCCGCACACCGCGCGGATCACAGGCCTCGGCACACTCTCCACCCAGGAGCCGTACTCATGCGTTGCCGCACCTCCACGCGCGCCCATGCCCACACTCTCACCCCCGCGCTCGCCCCCGCGCTGGCCTTCGCCCTCACCTGCCTCGCCGGCGCACTCCCCGCCCCCGCACGCACCGTCCCCGACATGCACCTGATCGCCCGCGGCGGCGATGCCTTCCCCGGCCGCGACGGTTACACCTACGACCCCGCCACTCCCTTCCTCGGCGCCCGCTCCAACGACCCCACGGGCGACATCTACTTCTGGGCCCGCGGCAAGAACGCCTCCGCCACCCTCTTCGACCTGCTCGTCTACCGCCGCGCCACCGGCGCCGTCGAGCCCTACGTCCGCTCCGGCGATCCCGTCGACGGCTTCACCTCCAACGTCTTCTGGGGCGTCGTCGGCGGCGCCCAGCCCGGCGTCATGTCCTACATCGGCAGGCTCGTTGATGGAACCCCCGGCGATGCCGCCGCCGTCATCGTCGCCAGGCCCGACGGCTCCCGGACCGTCATGGCCCGCGACGGCGACCAGGCCCCCGGCTACGACCAGCCCGCCAGGCTCACCGCCGTCGGCCTCGCCAGCGGCGCCTTCCTCGATGTCAACATCAACTCCGTCGGCGATGTCAGCTACGGCGCCAAGTTCAGGGATGCCAACAACACCCAGCGCTACGGCTACTACCTCACCCGCGCCGATGGATCCCGCCACCGCATCGTCGACTCCACCATGCCCGTCCCCAACCACCCCACCGCCCAGTGGGTCCCCTACGACAACATCGCCATCCCCTTCGACATCTACACCCCAGGCCTCGACGCCGACGCCAACGCCTACTTCAAAGCCAAGTTCCGCATGAACAACAAGGACTACCGCGCCTACTACAAGCGCAACGCCGACGGCGCCCTCACCCCCATCGTCGACACCGCCGACACCGACGCCGTCCCCGCCCTCCCCGGGTACTCCTTCGCACGCCTGCGCGCCTCGGTCAACAACCAGCCCGGCGACACCGCCTTCACCGCCGACATCCTCAAGCCCGACGGCTCACCCTTCGGCCCCGGAGTGTTCGCCCGCAAACCCGCCGGCCCCCTCACCAAGGTGCTCGCCTACGCCGACCCCGTCCCCGGAATCCCCGAAGCCCACAACCACTCCCCCGGCCTGCTCGCCGCCAGCAACGCCGGGCACCTGCTCCTCTCCGTCAACTACTTCCTCCCCTACCCCGACGGCAACAAGGGCGGCCAGTCGCTCGTCCTCTACAACCCCGACGGCTCCGCCGAGCCCGTCCTCAAGTTCAACCAAACTCCCGGCTTCCCCGGCGAACGCGCCGGCCTCTGCAGCGCCGCCGACATCAACACGCGCGGCGATGTCGTCTTCATCACCCGCATGAACCTCACCCAGGACACCTACGCCGCCTTCGCCTACCTCAACGCCACCAACGAGCTCGTCCCCATCCTCAAAACCGGCGACACCCTCCTGGGCCTCAAGGTCTCGAGCTTCACCCTCGGCGGCGGCTCCAACGAGCCCCTCGGCTCCATCGGCGCCTCGGCTGGACCCGTCTGCTGGGACGATGCCGGAAACCTCTCGCTCCTGGTCGTCCTCAAGAACTCCGCCGGCGCAGAATCCAGCGCCCTCTACGCCGTCCAGGTCCCCGCCCCCGCCGCGACGCTCCTGCTCCTCCCCGCCGCCCTGCACCGCCGCCGCAACGCCCGCCACCCCTGAACTCCCTCACCTCTCCCCCACCACCACCGCGATCTCCTGCACCTTCCCGCCGCGCACCACCGTCAGCTTGATCTCCTCCCCCGCCTTCCGGCCCCGGATCGCCTCGCGCAGCGCCGACTCGCTCGCGTAATCCCGGCCATCGATCCCCGTCACCACATCGAACCGCTGCAGCCCCGCACGCTCCGCCGGAGAGCCCGCCGTGATCCCCGCAATAAGGCACGCCCGCGGAGCGCTCACACCCGCCTGGCTCGCCGTCGCCTCCGACACCCCCGCCAGGTGCACCCCGATAAACGGCGATTCCGACCGATCATCCGCATCGTGCCAGTGATCCTCGTGATCCACCACGATCACACACCCTCCCAGCATCAGACCGCACACCACCAGCCCGCACACGATCAACGCCGTGCTGATCAGCATCCGCATGACTCATTCTCCCTTCAGGTGAACGCCGCACCGACCGCCCGCACCGACAGCCGCCCCTCCTGCCTTTCTCGGCAATCCCGAACCGGAGTTTCGCCCGCAGGCGCCTCAAACTCCGCCGCACGCCCCCCCCAAAGCCCAACACGCCCCTTGAGTCGGACCCCCGCCAGAAGTACGCTGGAGCCTCGCTGCACGCGGCCGGGCATCGCGCACAGGGACGGGAGTCGGGCGGTCTCGTGGATCGCGGGGAAATCGGGCAAGCCCACGCAGCGCACCACGGGGAGAACCCACATGATCAATCTCACGCAAGCGCTGGCGGCGGTGTCGCTGTGCGCTGCGCCGGCCCTGGCGCAGACGACGTACATGTACACCTCAATCCCCCTCCCCCCCGGCGGCGTCGTCTCCCACGCCTACGGCGTCAACAACCTCGGCCAGGTCGTCGGCCGCGTCCGCGTCGGAACCACCGACTGGCGCGCCTTCCTCTACGACCTCCCCACCGGCACACTGACCGACATCGGACCCCTCAACGGCAGCAGCCCATCGGGCGTCCCCGCCGGCGCGTTCTCCATCAACGACGCCGGCGAAATCGTCGGCGTCTTCCAGCACTCGCCCACCGGCCGCCCCCACGCCTTCTGGTGGCACGGCGGCGCCATGGTCGACATCACCGGCCCCGTCCCCAACACCACCTTCACCAACGGGATCGCCAGCGCCATCAACTCCTCCGGTCAGATCGTCGGCCTCAACACCTTCAAATGCACCAACAGCCCGCAGTCAGACGACGGCGCCATCTGGACCTCCTCGTCGGCGCTCCCCACCCCCGCGTTCCTCAGCTACCAGTGCAACTTCGCCGGCTTCGCGATGGAGGGCATCAACGACGCGGGCCAGATGGTCGGCCGCGTCCGCATCACCGTCGACAACTTCGAGTGGTTCCGCCCCGCCCTGGTCTCCGGCGGCTCTCAGTTCATGCTCCCCACCTGGGACGGCACGCTCAAGGGCCACGGCACCATCCACGACATCAACGCCGCCGGCATCTCCTGCGGCAGCTCCGAAGATCGCAGCACCAGTTCCGCCACCTCCAACGCCGCCTTCTGGACCGGCACCGTCATCACCAAGCTCAACGGCCTGAGCTCCTCCGGTTCTAGCGACGATGCGCTCGCCATCAACGACGCCAATGAAATCGTCGGCGTCAGCTTCAAATCCAGCTTCTTCCGCGCTGTCATCTGGCCGGCGCTCTCACCCACCGCGATCGACCTCAAGACCCTCCTGGTCAACCCCCCACCGCCACGCTCACCGACGCCCAGGAGATCAGCAACGCCGGCTACATCGTCGGAGCCACCACCGCCAGCGGACTCGACCACGCCTGCGTGCTCGCACCCTGCACCCCCGCCTTCCTCACCTCCCCCGCCTCGCTCGCCGCCATCCCCGGCGATACCGCCGTCTTCTCCGTGCTCGCCGCCGGCGCCGGCCCCCTCACCTACCAATGGCGCCTCGCCGGCCTCCCCCTCACCGACGGCCCTACGCCCTCCGGCTCGATCATCTCCGGCTCCACCACCGACACCCTCACTATCACCCAGCTCTCCCAGGCCGACGATGGCTCCTACGACGTCGCCGTCACCACCGCCTGCGGCTCGGCGATCAGCACCCCCGCAACACTCACCGTCCACTGCCCCGCCGACTTCAACAACTCCGGCTTCGTCGACACCGACGATTTCACCGACTTCGTGCTCGCCTTCATCAACGGCACCCAGGACGCCGACTTCGACGCCTCCGGCTTCGTCGACACCGACGACTTCACCGCCTTCGTGCTGGCCTTCACCAACGGCTGCTGACCACCCTCAACGAGCCCCGTCGAGCCCTTGGCGCAAGCAAAGGGCCTCCCCACCACGCTCCTCTCAACTCACCCGCTTCACCTCGTGCGCACCACAACTCCGGCCCGATGACCACTTCTGTGCGCAAATACGCGG
>JBGAOZ010000006.1:0-181772 GCA_044221545.1 Phycisphaerales bacterium | reverse complement strand
CCCCACCGCCCCCTCAATCCGCGCCCGCGAGCAGCCCCTTGCGGATCCCCCACAGGATCGCCAGCATCGACTTGGCGTCGATCAGCTCCCCGCGTTCGATCATCCCCATCACCTCCACCAGCGGCGTCGGGTGAACCGTGATCCGCTCATCAACCTCAAGCCGCTGCGGCACCGCCGACAGCCCGGTCGCCACGTACGCCCACATCAGCTCGTCCGACAGCCCCGGCGAGGTATAGAAAGAACCCATCTCTACCAGCCGATCGGCGCGATACCCCGTCTCTTCCTCGAGCTCCCGCGCCGCCGTCACTCCCGCCGGCTCGCCCTTCTCGCGCGTCCCCGCCGGCAGCTCCCAGAGCTGCTTGCCCGGGGCGACCCGCCAGTTGCGGATCAGCACGATCCGGGCCCCCGGCCCCCCGGCCGGGCCCAGCACCGGCAGGATTACCACCGCCCCGGGATGCCTGACCACCTCGCGGCGCAGCGGCCGGCCGTCCGAGCCCGTGTACTCCACCTGCTCGAAGTCAAACTTGGCCCCGCGGTGGATCAGCGTGCGTTTCAGAGCCCCGCCACCCGGCGGAATACCATTGCCCGTTCCACTCTCGGTCTTGCCGCTCATCGGAGGAAAGGGTACTCCCGCGATGTCCAGCACGGGTTCCAACGCGCCGCCCGGCAGCGCACCAAGGCCGCGGCCCGACGCCGGCGCCGCGGCCGCCCCCGTCAACGGCCCCGACGCCCTCATCCGCCTGGTTGGGGTCTGCAAGTCCTTCGGCACTCAGCGCGTGCTCGACGGCTTTGACCTCGACATCTACCCCTCGCAGACCACCGTCGTCCTGGGGCCCTCGGGCACCGGCAAGTCCGTCATGCTCAAGCACATCGTCGGACTCCTCCGGCCCGACGACGGCGAGGTCCATTTCGACGGCCACCGCGTCGACCTGCTCGGGGAACGCGAGCTCAAGCCCGTCCGCCTCCAGGTCGGCCTGCTCTTCCAGATGGGCGCCCTGTTCGACTCCATGACCGTGGAGGAGAACCTCGAGTTCCCCATGATCGAGCACACCGACTGGCCCGAGGAAAAACGCAGGGACCGCGCCGCCCTTGCCCTGGAGATGGTCGACCTGGCCGGCGTCCAGGACAAGCTCCCCTCCCAGCTCTCCGGCGGCCAGAAAAAACGCGTCGCGCTCGCCCGCGCCATCGTCCTCCAGCCCCGCGTCGTCCTCTACGATGAGCCCACCACCGGGCTCGATCCCATCCGCGCCGACGGCATCAATGAACTCATCATCAAGCTCAAACGCAAGCTCCAGGTCACCAGCGTCGTCGTCACGCACGACCTGGTCTCGGCCCGCAAGGTCGCCGACCGCGTCATCATGATCTGGAACGGCAAGGTGATCGCCGACGGCACCTTCGCCCAACTCGAACGCAGCTCCAACCCCCACGTCCAGCACTTCCTCCTGGGCCAGTACGACCGCGAGGAAGACACCTCCACCGAGTCGATGTCCATCAACCAGGCCCCGCCCCTCTCCGAGGCCGTCCCATGACCCCCCCCATACCCCTCACCCCACCCGCCACGCCGACCACGCCTCCCCACCGCGCCCGCGCGCCGAGGACCCGCTCATGAAAGGCGCCGCCCGAGATTTCCTCACCGGACTGGTCGCCCTCGCCGGCGTCGTGGTCCTTGGCGCGCTGCTCTTCATCTTCGGGGAGATCCGCAACGTGTTCGCCAAGACCTACGAGTTCCAGTTCCGCGTCGACCAGGCCACCGGCCTGCGCCCCACTTCCGACGTCGCCCTCCAGGGCGTCCGCATCGGCACCGTCGTCTCCATCACCAACGCCTACGACGACCCCAACCACGGCGTCGATGTCCGCGTCAAGGTCATGGGGGACGCCAGGGTCCCGCGCAACTTCCAGCTCTACCTCGACAAGGGCTTCGTCGGTGACGCCGTGCTGGACTTCCAGATCCCCCCGGGGACCAGGCTCGACCCCGCCAGCCTCGTCCAGAGCAACGAGACCCTCCCGGGCACCCACACCGTCGACAGCCTCTTCCGCCGCGTCGAGACCGCGATGTCCGCCCCCATCGACAAGCTCGGCAACGCCGCCGAACGCATCTCCGTCATCACCGCCAAGGCCGAGGACCTCCTCGAACCCCGCACCGTCAGCGACGTCGAGGCCGGCAAGCGACCCAACATCTGGAGCACCGTCGAACGCATCGACACCGCCCTGGCCAGCGCCAACAAGTGGCTCGGGGACGAGTCGCTCCACGCCGACGCCCGCGAGATCGCCTCCCGCGCCAAGACCGCCCTCGACGACGTCCGCAAAACCACCGACTCGATCCGCACCGCCGCCGAATCGCTCAAGACCACCTCCGACTCGGCCCGGTCGCAGATCGAGACCCAGGGCAAGAAGCTCGGGGACGCCGCCGAGGAACTCACCGCCAAGACCACCGAGACCCTCCGCAAGATCGACCAGACCACTTCCGAGATCCAGAAGATCGCCGTCGGCGTCAACGCCGGCGATGGCACCCTCGGGCAGCTCGCCAAGAACCCCGACCTCTACAACTCCATCCGCGACGCCGCCGTCCGCCTCGACCGCGCGCTGGCCGAACTCCAGCAGATCATGCAGAAGCTCAAGGACGAGGGGATCCCGGTCAACTTCTAGAACCCCGCCGCCCGGCGCCGACCCCGCCCGGAGGTCAAGCGCCCGGCGGCCAGAATCCCGCCCCGACACGCAAGATTGGCGCACAGAAAGTGCTATGCGCCAGGATGCCCCAGGATCGATTCCGGCGGGGTGGGTGGGCCCTCGGGACCTCCCGGCAAGACGCCCCGCAGCGGGGCGGGAAACGGCCTTTCCTGCCAAATCACTTCCCGTGCGCACAGACGCGGACATCCGCAACGCCCGGATAACCAAGGCCCCGCGCGCGCCCGGCCCGCCGTGCGCCGGGCCCGAGGCTCAGCAGCCTTCCACGAACGCGAGCACGAAGAACGTGAAGTCGTCGGTGTCGACGAACCCCGAGCCGTCGACATCCGTGCTCTGGTTGCCCATCTCGAACTCGATCACGAAGGCCGTGAAGTCGTCGGTGTCCACGAAGCCCGTGCAGTCAAAGTCGGCCGTGCAGACCCGGACGGCCGCCAGGACCGAGTCCATGGTCCCGCACATCGTCTGGACCTGGCAGTCGTAGAGGCCCGCGTCGGGCTGGGAAACCCCGAAGACCACCAGCGTCGGCGAGAACGCGCCCATGATGTAGCTGCCCCACTCGGTGGGCCCGTCGTAGAGAAGCTCGCCGTCCTTGCGCCACTGGAGGTCGTAGATCTCCATCGCGCTGGCCAGCGTCAGCCAGGCCTCGCCGTTCTCGCACACGTCCAGGCTCGCGGGCGTCGCCGCCAGCGGCGCCAGGAACGACACATCGCGGATCGCGATGTCGTCCCCGCCGGTGTCCTCGTCGAACTCCAGCCGGTCGATCGGGCAGGGCGCGATCACCCCCATGAACGCGAACCTGTCGCTCCCGGTCCCCGGGAATTCCAGCATGCCTACCAGCTGCCCTTCCCATCCGTACACCATGACGGCCTCGTCGGTGATGGTCGTGTTGTCGAACAGCTCGAGGCCCGCCGCGGGGGTGCAGCCGCCCACGTACACCACGAAGTCATCGTCCTCGTGCACGTTGGACCTCCCGACGCTCAAGAGCGGCCTGTACGCGCTGGACCACGCCGAGTCGTCGAAGACCCAGACGGCCCCGGGCTGCAGGGTCTGGAGCGCAAACGGCGGGGTGAACGACAGGAAGGACAGCGTGCTCACCATGTCCGCGTTGCAGGGGGGAAGGGTGCTCCACTCATCGGCGCCCGCCAGCGCCTCGGCACAGAGGACAAAGTCGTTCGCGGGGAGTCCATCGGAGGTCTCGTAGATGTCGGCCGCGTGCCTCCACTGCTCCTTGTCCGTGAGGGCGCGGACGGCCGCGGGGAACCAGCAGTCGACCACCTCGATGCCGGTCGTGCCGATGTCATCCCCGGAGGGGTCCTCGTCGATCTCGATCCTCCCGATGAGCGTGTTCGCGGTGATGCCGAGGAACGCGGGGATCCCCTGGTAGGTCTTGAGCAGGAACCCGTCGATGTCGTAGACCCGGACCTGCTCACCCAGCTCCATCCCGGAATGGAACGTGTGGAACGCCGCCGCGCGCACGCACGCGTCGGGGAACGAGATCTCCAGGTCGTCGTCGTGGTGCACGCCCGCCCGGCCGATGGAGAGCCCGGTGCGGATCGCGGGGCTGAGATGGACGTCCCGGTAGATGAAGTGCGCGCCCGGCTGCATGCACCGGAGCGTGAACGGGAGCGGAACGTTGCCGAAGGTGAGCGTGTTTCCCAGGTCGGCATCAGCCGCCGGCCTGCCCGGCACCTCGTACGCGGCGTCGAGCACGGCGGGGTGGAAGGACCACTCGGCCACGTACGAAGGCCCGCCGACGGCTTCGAGCCACTGGGCCCGGCTGGTGTAGAAATTGACCTCGACCGACGCGATGCACGGCGCCGCGAACACGAGGCATGTCACGCCGTACGCGATGGAAGTACGCATGGGTTGTACTCCTGGTGGGAGGCGAGCATGCGCTCCGGCACTCCGTCGCCACCGGATTCATGCTAGAGGCGGGGGCACGCCGGCCGCACAGGGAAATGTGCTTGAATCACGGCCGTGCCGGCGCAGCGCCGGCGATCGCGACGGGCGGTGCGGCGCGGCCGGGACCTGACCGAGCCGCGCCGATGCATCCCGGCGCGGCGGCCGGGGCGATCCCGTGGGGCTGGTGATGCCCGAGCCCGCGGAGAGCAGATACCGACGGCACGCGGCCCGGAGCCCCGTGCCGCCGGAGAGGTAGTCAGCAGCCCGACTCGAAGGCGAGCACGAAGTACGTGAAGTCGTCGGTGTCCACGAACCCGGTGCGGTCGACATCGGCGCTGTCGTTGCCGAGCTCGAACTCGTGCACGAAGGCGGTGAAGTCGTCCGTGTCCACGAAGCCCGAGCAGTCGAAGTCCGACGGGCAGACGCGGACAAGGGAAGACACGGCGTCGGTCGGTCCGCACGCCGAGTCGGTCTGGCAATCGTACAGCCCCGCGTCGTCGAGGGTCGCCTGCCCGATGGTGAGCATGGGCGTCGTGGCGCCGGAGATCACGGACCCCCAGGCGGTCGGGCCGTCGGAGAGTTCCACGCCGTCCTTGCGCCAGCGGGGGTTCGAGACATCGATCGCCGCGGCGAGCATGAGGGAGCCCTCGCCGCCCTGGCAGATGTCAAGGGCCGAGGGGGTGGCGGCGATCGCGGTGATGAACGAGACGTTGCGCAGCCCGATGTCGTCGTCCGCGCTGTCCTCGTCGAACTCGATGCGCGCGATCGGGGCGGCCGAGATCAGGCCCATGAACCCGAACTTGTTGGTTGCCGTCGCCGGGGCCTCCAGCATGCCCAGCAGCCCGCCCCCCGACCCGTACACCAGGACGAGTTCGTCGGTGATCGTGGTGTTGTCGAACAGCTCGATGCCCACCGCGGGCGTGCAGCCTGTCACATCGACGTAGAAGTCATCGTCCTCGTACAGGTTGGCCCTGCCGACGCACAGGAACGGGCGGTACGTGGTACTCCAGGACGCGTCGTTGAAGACCCACTGTGCTTCGGGCTGGACCATCCGGAGGGCAAAGCCGGGGATGAAGGACGAGAAGGTCAGTGACCGTCCGAGGTTCGCGTCGTTGGCCGGCGGGGAGGTCAGTTCGTCGGAGTCCGCCAGCGTGGATGCGGAGAGGACGAAGTCGGTCACGGGCAGACCCTCGGGCGTGCCGAACCTGTCGGCCGCGAGCCGCCAGTCGTCCTTGTTCGAGAAGATGCGGACGGCGGCGGGGTCCGTGCAGTCGACGATGTCGATGCCGGTCGTGCCGATGTCGTCTGCGCCCACGGCCTCGTCGAACTCGATCTTCCCGATGGGCGTGGAGGAGACGATCCCGATGAACGCCGGCAGGCCCGAGTACGTGGCGAGCAGGCCGCCGGCGGTGTCGTAGACGCGGACCTGCTCCCCGGTCTCGGCGCTGTTCTGGAAGAACAAGACTCCCGCGGCCCGGACGCACCCGGACGTGAAGGTGATCTCCATGTCGTCGTTCTCGTGGATGTTCGACCTGCCGATGGAGAGACCCTCAACGACTCCGGAGCCCAGGACCGAATCCCGGTGGATGAAGTGTGCCCCGTCCTCCATGCAGCGGAGCGTGAAGGGGATCGGGGCATCGGCGAACGTCAGCGTGCCACCGATGTCCTGGTCGACGACGGGCCTGCCCGAGACCTCGGCCGCCGCGTCGAGAACGCTGGAGTAGTACCGCCACTCGGCGACGTTGGCCGCCCCGCCGACGGCCGCGAGCCACGTGGTGCGGTTGGTGTAGAACGTAACTTCGCCCGCGGCGCAGCACTCGGCGGCAAAGAGCAGACAACTCACGCTGTACGCGATGGATGTGCGCATTGCTTAGACTCCTGAAAAAGGCGAACCGTCTCTCCGGCGTTCCAGCACCTGAAACGCGATGCTAGATCCGCGATGATCCCGGCCGTACAGGGAAATGTGCTTGAATCGCGGTGCTCGCGGGGAGGCGGGGCGGGTGGGCGCCGAGGCCCGGTGCCGCCGTGCAACGCGGGTCCCGGGAGCCGCCCGCGCGCCGATGCATCGGAGCACCACCGCGTGCGGTCGCACCGTTGCGGCCTGGTTGGCGGGTCCTGTTCGCGGGCGTTACTCGCGGGCCTTACTTGCGGGCGTTGTTCGCGGGCCTTGCTTCAGGGCCGGGTTTGCCCGGGGGCCGATCGCCGGGTTCGCAGTTCGTCCGGAGCGTGCTCGCCGGCTACTTCAGCAGCCGCTCGAGGTACTTGATATCGACCCCGCCCTTGCGGAACGCACCGTCGTCGATCAGGCGTTGGTGCAGGGGGATGGTGGTCTTGATCGGGTCGATCCGGAACTCGCGCAGGGCGCGGGACATGCGGTCCAGGGCGTCGGCCCGGGTGTCGGCGTGCACGATGAGCTTGCCGATCATGCTGTCGTAGTTGGGGGGGACGACGTAGCCGGGGACGACGTGGCTGTCGAGGCGGACGCCCGGGCCGCCGGGGGTCTCGTAGGTGGTGATCTTGCCGGCGCTGGGGCGGAAGTTCTGCGCGGGGTCCTCGGCGTTGATGCGGCACTCGATCGCGTGGCCGTGGATCTTGACATCGCCCTGCTTGAAACCGATGCGCTCCCCGGCGGCGACCAGGATCGACATCTTCACGATGTCGACGCCGGTGATCAGCTCGGTCACGGGGTGCTCGACCTGCACGCGGGTGTTGACCTCCAGCATGTAGAAGTCGCCCTTCTCGTCCATCAGGAACTCGCAGGTGGCGGCGCCTGAGTACTTGGCCGAGCGGACCATCTTGGCGGCGGCCTCGGCGACCTTCTCGAGCCGGCGGCGATCGATGTTGGGGCTGGGGGCTTCCTCGATGACCTTCTGGTGTCGGCGCTGCATGGAGCAGTCGCGTTCGAAGAGGTGGACGGCGTTGCCGTGCTTGTCGCCGAGGCACTGGATCTCGATGTGGCGGGCGAACTCGAGGTACTTCTCGATGAAGACCGCGCCGTTGCCGAAGGCGGCCTGGGCCTCCTGGCTGGCGATCCGGAGGTTGGATCGCAGGGCCAGCTCGTTGTGGCAGACCTTCATGCCGCGACCCCCGCCGCCGGCGGAGGCCTTGATGATGACGGGGTAGCCGATCTTGGCGGCAACCCGGACGGCCTCTTCTTCTTCCTCGATGGCGCCGTCGGAGCCCGGGAAGACGGGGACGCCGTTGTCGCGGGCGGTGCGCTTGCACTCGACCTTGTCCCCGAGCTTTGCCATGGCCTCCGGCGAGGGGCCGATGAACTCGATGCTGCAGTCGCGGCAGGCCTGGGAGAAGTCGGGGCGTTCGGAGAGGAAGCCGTAGCCGGGGTGGATCGCATCGACATCGGCGATCTCGGCGGCGGCGATCAGGCGGGAGATGTTGAGATAGCTCTCGCGCGCGGGGGCGGGCCCGATGCAGATGGCGCGGTCGGCCAGGCGGAGGTACGGGGCGTCCTTGTCGGCGACCGAGTAGACGCAGACGGTCTCGACGCCCAGCTCCCGGCAGGCCCGGAGGATGCGGAGGGCGATTTCGCCGCGGTTGGCGATCAGGACTCTTTTGAACATGCGGTCGGTCTCGGGGGAATGTTCTTAACGCGGAGGTCGCCGAGGGCGCTGAGAGGAAGACAGGAAGAGTGGAGCAGAGCGGGCGAAGAGCAGGGCGGGGGAACGGATCGCTCGCGCCGAGACCGCCGCGTTCACCGTGCCGGCCATCAGGCCGGACGCACCAGGAACAGCTTCTGCCCGAACTCGATCGCCTGGCCGCTCTTGACCAGGATCTGCTCGATGACGCCGGCCTTCTCGGCCTTGATCTCGTTGAAGACCTTCATCGCCTCGATCAGGCAGACCACGGTGTCGGCCGAGACGTGCTGGCCGATCTTGACGAAGGGAGCGGCATCGGGGTTCGGGGAGGAGTAGAAGGTCCCCACCATCGGGGACTCGATCGCCACCTGCCCGGCGGTCGGGTCGGCGGGCTTGGCAGCGCCGGCCGCGGGGGAGCCGTTGGGGACCATGGCCGGCGCCGCGGACATCGCCGGGGCGTACATGGCCGCCTGCTGGATCATGGGAAGGCCGCCGGTCCCCCGCTTGAGGGTCACGGTTTCTTTCTCATCCTGAAGGTCCAGTTCCGTCAGGTCGTTGTCGACCATCAGCTGGACCAGTTCTTTGAGCTTGTTGGTATCGATCATGATGAAGCACCCAGAACGGGATGTGAGCGTGCTGAAGAACGGTCTACCCCCCCGGAGCGCGGAGGGCACAGGGGTAGAGCGTATCACGCGCGCGGGCCGGCATCACGGGCCGGAAGGGAAACACGGACATTACCCCAACGTCGACCATTCGATGTGCATCGGGAGCGTGCAGAGGCACTCCGAGCCCGTGGCCGTGACCAGGTAGTCGTTCTCGAGGCGGACGCCGCCGACGCCCGGCAGGTAGATCCCGGGCTCGATGGTCAGGACGTTCCCGGCCTCCAGGGGCGAGGGGGCGACCTGCTGGGTCAGGCGGGGCTCCTCGTGGATGTTGATCCCGATCCCGTGGCCCAGGCCGTGGCCGAAGTACTCGCCGTAGCCGGACTTGGCGATGTGGTCCCGGGCGATCTTGTCGATCTCGGCGGTCGTGCGGCCGGCGCGGAGGGCATCGGCCGAGAGGATGTGGGCGTCCAGGACGATCCGGTAGATCTCGCGCAGCTTCGAGGGCCACTTGCCCAGGCAGAAGGTGCGGGTCATGTCGCCGCGGTAGCCCTCCCACATCGCGCCCCAGTCGATCAGCAGGGCGTTGCCCCGGGCGGTGCGGGCGTCGGCGGGCCGGTAGTGCGGGAGGGAGCTGTTGGCCTTGGCGGCGACGATGGAGGTAAAGGCGGGCTCGACCGAGCCGCGGGTCTTCATCGCGGCCTCGAGACGGGCGGCGATCGCCGACTCGGTCTGGCCGGGCTTGATGGTTGGGAGCAGTTCCATCAGGGCGGCCTGCTGGATCTGGATCGCCCGGCGGATGTGGGCAATCTCGGTCTGGTCCTTGATCCGCCGCATGCCCAGGAGGATCCCCCTGGTCGTCACGAGGCGGTCGGGGCTGGACGAACCGGAGACCTGCTCGATCTGGGCGAGCAGGGCATCGCGCTCGGAGAGGGTCATGTGGTCGCCCTGCACACCGCAGCGGGAGATTCCCTCGGCGCCGAAGGTCTCGGCGACGCAGGGGATCATGGTGGTCTTGCGGATGACGATGCGAGCCAGGGGTTCGAAGTGCGCGAGCTCCTCCTGGTAGCGGAAGTCGCTGATGAGGACGGGCTTGGAGGTCGAATCGGCGGGCACGATCAGGTAGCTGTCGCCGCCGAGGAAACCGGTGAGGTAGCCGACATCGCGGGGGTCGGTGATGAGGATGTGAGAGAGGCCCTGGGCGGCGAGGATCTCACGCAGCCCGGCGAGCCGCGCGGGGTGGGGCGCTTCGGCGGGGGGGGCGATGGCCGGGAGCTGCGCGGCGTCGGGGGCCGAGCGGCGGGTCTGGCCGACCGCGGCGGATCGCTTCCTGGCGGGCTTGGCCGTAGTTTTGGCGGGCTTGCGGGCTGGACGCTTGGATCGGGATGCGGTGGCGGGGGGCATATGCGGCCATGGTACGCGATGCGGGGCGTGGCTTCCGCCCGGCCGGGGAGTGTCGGTACGCTTGGGAGCCGGGCGGGGGCGGTGGGCATCGCCGGGCACGGAGAACGGGCTATGGCGCTGGCGATCAAACCGGTCCTGCTCTCGCAGTACGAGGCGGCGCTGTGCGCGCTGCGGGAGTGCATCGCGGCGTGCCCGGAGCGGTGCTGGGACGGCCCAGGCTCGCTGATCGCCAAGTACCCGTTCTGGCAGGTGGCGTACCACACGCTGTGCTTCGTGGACTGCTACCTGTCGCCGAGCAACGAGGAGTTCAAGGCGGCGATCGAGGGACCGAGGCCGGCGGGCGCTCCCAACTTCCACCCGCGCGGGATCGCCGAACTCGAAGATGAGTACCCCAGCCGCACCTTCACGCGCGATGAGCTGCTCGCATACACAGAAGTGTGCCGGGCCAAGCTCCGAGCGGTGCTCGGGGATGGACCGGGCGCTGAGACCGATTCCAGCCTGGAAGGCCCCTCGGGCTTCCCGTGGCTGCCGTTCTCGCGGGCCGAACTGCACGTGTACGGCGTCCGGCACGTGCAGCACCACGCGGGGCAGCTGGGGGCGAGCCTGAGAAAGGCGGGGGCGGTGGGTGAGGAGCAGTTGCGGTGGGTGAAGGGGGGGTGGAGGTAGGGAGCTACAGCATCGGAGCATCGGAAGGCGGGTTCGGAGTGCTGAGAGCTGGGTCACCCAAGGCGTCATCCCGTTCGCATCCGAACTCCACTATCCTGCTTTCATGACTGACTCTGCCACCCCGGCCCCGATCCCCCCACCCTCGGGCATCCCCGAAGAAGACCTCAAGCGGGCCCTGGGCGCCTTCAAGAAACGCATCAAACTGATGAAGCTCGACCAGGAATCGCACCTGGGCGCGGGCAGGCCGATGACGTCGGGGAAGAAGTCCGACATCATGGGGATCCAGCCGCCCAACCAGTTCCCGCGGCCGGTGTGGGATGAACTGGCCCGGCAGGGCAAGCTCAAGGACATGGGCGGCGGGTTCTTCTCGCTGCCGTGAGGGTCGTGGTGAAACCTGTACATCCTGGCGTGAGGGCCGGGCTTGCGGCATCAAGCCGAGCCTCGGCCAGTGCCCGTTCTGGGGCGGGAGCCTGCCTTGATGCGAGTGCTTGCCATTCTCGCCGGTCTGCTCGCGGGGGCGTGCGGTCATGGATCGGTGGACCGCAGCGCGGCTCCCAGCGGATCCGGGGGCTGCGAGGTGAGCGCCGTCCGGCTCACGCTCACCACGCGGCCCGAACCGGGATCGGGGGAGATCGGCGGGATGGTGGTGCCCGTGGATCGCCACGGCGCGCCGGGGTGGCTGGCGATCGATACGGGCTCGGCGCTGACGTTCCTGTACCTGGGCCGGGACGGGGAGCGGTACGTGCCGGTCGCCGGCGAGGTGCGCCTCGGGTGCGAAACGCTGGAACTTCCGGGCCGCAACCTCGCGGCTGACGACGAGATCAGCACGGATGCGGAGGACCCCGGGCTCCGGGAGATCACGCCGATCGTGGGCGTGCTGGGGGCGAGTTTCTTCATCGGGGCGGTCACGGACTTTGACCCCGCGAATCGCTCTATCACGCGGTACCACCGCGGGATGCCGCAGGGGATCGCCGGGTGGGGTTCGATCCCGTACGAGGACATCGAGGGGCACATCATCATCCGCCTGATCGCCGATGGGAGGCCGCGACGGCTGATGTGGGACACGGGTTCGCCGCACATGCTGCTCATCGGTGAGACGGGCCGGCCGGGGGATGAGGAGAGCCGGGCGATGGACATCGAGGGGGGCACGTTCGCGATCTTCACGGGAACGTCACGGGTCGAGATCGGCGATGGGCCGTCGCGGGTGATCCCGGTGCTCCGGGCGCCGCGATTCCCTTATTTCGAGGGGACCAACGAAGCGCTGGGCGGTGGCATCGACGGGCTGGCGGGGCAGTCCGTGTTCGGGACGCGGCGGATGGTCTTTGATCCCGGACATCACCTGATCTACGTGGAGCCGGCGCTGCCATCGGCGCGGTAGGCCGATTGTGCCGACGGCGGATTGCAGGTAGCCTGCCCGCATGAGAATCCCTACAGCCGACAGGGCGTGGATGCTGGCCGGCGCTGCGCTGGTGCTGGTCGCCGGGTCGCTGTTGACAGGTCCGGCCCGCGGGTCGCCGTGGTCTGGCCAGCCGGCCGCGGACTCGGCCGATGCGATCGGGACGCTCCGCAACGCCCGGATCGCCCACGCGATCCCGGCGGGCTCGAAGGAGAAGCTCGTCTTCTTCGCGTCCGACATCTCCGACGCGCAGCTGGCCGAGCTCAAGGCGGTCGCCCCCAACGTGCAGATCGTGCGGGGGCTGGATCGCCGCAGCGCGGTCGATCGCGCGGCGGAGGCCGACGGCGTCGATGCGAGCCTGGTCTCTCCGGAGTTCCTCGCCAAGGCCTCCAGGCTCACGTGGGTGCACGCGCCCAGCGCCGGGGTCGACCGGCTGGTGCCGATGAAGGGGATCGCCGACAACCCCGGCCTCGTAGTGACCAACAACCGCGCGGTGCACGGCCCGGCGATCGCCGACCAGGCGATGGCGATGCTGCTGTCGCTCACGCGTCAGCTCCCCTACTACGCGCGGGCGCAGTCGGAGGCCCGCTGGGATCACCAGGACCCGCCGGCCCGTCCGGTGGTGCTCGAGGGCAAGACGATGCTGGTGGTCGGCATCGGCGGGATCGGCACGGAGATCGCCAAGCGCGCCCACGGCATGGGGATGCACGTGATCGCGACCCGGCGCAGCGACACGCCCGCGCCCGAGTTCGTCGAGAGGGTCGGCAAGCCGGACCAGCTCAGGGAGATGATCCCGGGCGCGGATGTGGTGGCGATCTGCACGCCGCTGACCGCCGAGACGGCCGGGCTGTTCGACGCGGGGATGCTGTCGGCGATGAAACGGGGGGCGTACCTGATCAACATCGCGCGCGGGAAGATCGTCGACACGACGGCGCTGCTGGCCGCGCTGAACGACGGCCGGCTCGCCGGGGCGTGCCTGGATGTCACCGACCCCGAGCCGCTGCCGCCCGAGCATCCGCTGTGGAAGGCCAAGAACGTGATCATCACGCCGCACGTCGCGGCCGAGGGAGAATTGACCGACCAGCGGCGCTGGACGCTGCTGAAGGAGAACATCCGGCGGTTCGGCGCGGGCGAGCCGCTGATGAACTGCGTGGATGTGAAGGCGGGATACTGAGAAGAGTGCTCCGGGGATCGGGCACTGGGCACTGGTGAAAACAAGATCATTCGAGGAGATGGCGATGCTGACGACGGTGATGATGGTGGCGTTCCTGGCCGTCGGCGGCCCTCCGGAATCCGCAGCGGCATCGGCGGTCAAGGCGCCGGTGGTCAAGTGGACGCTCAAGACCGGCTCGCATTCGTTCGGGGGCGCGGCGATCGCGGATGCGGACGGGGATGGCAGGCCGGATGTCGCGTTCGCTTCGTATTTCGGGGATGCCAGGGTGCGTGTGCTGCGCGGCGCGGATGGCAAGGAGCTTTGGTCCTACCACGATCCGGACTCCAAGCGGGACGACTGCTATGACGCCTCGTGCCGGTTCGCACGGCTCGGGAACGGGGGTGGGGGTGGGGATGGGGGTGGCCCGCTCGCCCTGATCGTGCCGTGCTCGAGCGGGTGCCGGGTGCTGGCGCTTGATGCCGGTTCCGGCAAGGCGATCTGGAACACCTACCTGGGCGATGGCGAGTGCATAGATACACCGCCGTTTGTCGGGCCGGTCGATTCGGCGGGGACCGTGGGGATCGTGGTCGGCACGTTCAAGGGCAAGCTGCACGTGCTCAAGGCCTCGGACGGGTCGGTGATCCGGTCGCTGAAGATCGCACCCGGCGCTGTGCAGTCGTGCCCGATCGTGATGGACCTCAACGGCGATGGCACGCCGGACTTCATCGGCGGGAATTTCAAGGGTGACAACGCGATGCACGTCGTCGATGGGACCGACGGGCACGAACTCTGGCAGGTCAAGACCGGCCAGCACATCTACCACGGTCCATCGGTGTGGAACCCCCTGGGTGATGGCAGGCCGCACTTTGTCTTCGGCAGCTACGACGGCAAAGTGTACAGCGTAGATGCCGCAGGCAAGCCCGATTTCATCGCCGAGCCCGGTGAGCGGTACATCATGGCCCCGACGGCGATCGTGGATATCGACGGGGACGGCAAGGATGAGTGCATCGCGACGTGCGAGCACATCACGGCGATCGATGGCAAGGGCCAGATCCTGTGGAAGGGGGATGTGACACCAAAGGAAGGGTGGGACTCGGTAACACGGGGCGTGGCGATCGCCGATCTCTCCGGGGATGGCAAGCCCGACTTGGCGTACCTGACGGGCGATGGCCTCTTCCGCGTGCTCGATGCCCGCGACGGCGCCAAGCTCTACGAGTACGACGCTTCGGGGGCGTGCGGGGAGGGCAAGAAGGTCTCGCAGTCCTCCCACGGCCCGGTGATCGGCGACCTGGATGGGGATGGGCTGCTGGATGTCTTCTTCGTCGTCGGCGGCAACGAGGAACGCACCGATGGCAAGCCGGTGGTGCGCTTCGGCGCGGCGGTGTGCCTGGGCGGGTTCGCGGGCAAGGCATCGGAGACGAACCAGTGGCCGATGTTCAGGCATGATGCGCACAACACGGGGAATGTGCGAACCTCCCTCGTGAATGCGCCGTGATGTGACTTCGCGCAGCGCGGCGCCGGCGAACCATCAGGCGTTCATTGCTGCGATTCCCACTCTTCCACCGTCCGCGGCCAATCGTCCTTGAGCAGCCGCGACATGGAGCGGTCGGCGAGCACCTTGCCGCCCGTCTGGCAGCGCGGGCAGTAGTTGCACTCGTTCTCGGCGTAGATGATGCGCTGGATCTTTGTGCCGCACGCGGGGCAGGGCTTGCCGAACTTGCCGTGTGCCGCAAAGTCGGGGCGGAAGGCCGTGATCTGGCCGGGACCGGGGAACCGGCCGGGGCCGGAATCGAGGCCGAATTCGGTCCGCAGCCGCGCCGTCCAGGCCAGCAGCGTGTCCCGCGCTGCGGCGTGCAGCCGTGCTGCCTCATCATCCTCGAGATTGCCCGTGAGCTGCATCGGCGAGAGTCGCGCCGCGTGCAGGATCTCGTCGCTGTAGGCGTTGCCGATGCCATCGAACAGCCTCGGGCTCGCCAGCGCCCGCTTGAGCGTCCGGTTCTCGGCTCGCAGGCGGGCGATGAACTGCGCGGGCGTGCACGAGAGCACATCCAGGCCCGCCGGATCGTGCTCGACCAGCGCAGAGCGGCCGGAGATGATGTGCAGGCTCGCCCGCTTCTTCTGGCTCGCCTCGGTGAGCGTGAGCACTCCCGATTCGAACTCGAAAGAGGCCAGATCGATCTTCGAGCCCCCCGAGAACGCCCTCCCGGGCCGGCTCGCGGCCACCGCAGCCGCGGAGGAGTCGGTCCTGGCCTTGCGCGGGGGACCATCGGACCACCGGAATCGCCCGGCGATCATGAGATGAACGATCGCGAACAGCTCCTCATCGAATTCGATGACGATCCGCTTGCCCATGCGCAACACCGACCGCACCGCCTCGCCTTCGATCGCCTCCACGGGCGGATCGAACGTCCGCAGGACGAACGGGCTGCGGATGCGAGCGCAGAGGAGACGGTGGCCGACGATCCGCGGCCGCAGGGCCTCGATATAGACGGTGACATCGGGGAGTTCGGGCACGGAGGGATGGTACGGGAAGTGAACAGTGAACAGCGAACTGCGAACTGCGAACGTCGAACGGCGAACGTCGAACGTCGAACGGCGAACGGCGAACGGCGAACGGCGAACGGCGAACGCTGCGGATGTCGGCTCATCTCCGCTGAAGCCGATGGCTCCGAGATTCGGCGTCCTCCTCCCCTGTTCACTGTTCACTGTTCACTCCTCCTATTCTCCCTTATGCGCTACCGCAACATCCCGGGAACGGACATCAAGGTCTCTGAAATCGGCTTCGGGTGCTGGACCATGGGCGGGCCCAACTGGTCCACTTCCAGCGGCCAGCCCATCGGGTGGGCCGATGTCAACGAGGCCGATGTGCTCGCCGGCATCAGGGCCGGCCTCGACGGCGGCGTCAACCACTGGGACAACGCCGATATCTACGGCAACGGTCGCGCCGAGCGCACGCTCGCCGAGTGCTTCCGCAAGCTGGCGGTCAAGCGCGATTCGCAGGTGATCGCCACCAAGACCGGCCACTTCAAGGGCACGGCGATCCACGCGTTCGACCCGCGCCACATCCGCAACCAGTGCGAGCAGTCGCTCCGCAACCTCCGCAGCGATTACATCGACATCTACTACTACCACCACGGCTCGTACGTCGGGCAGGGGTACGACGCCGCCGGCAACATCGTCCCCGACCACGACTACCTCCAGGAGGCCACGGGCGTGATGCACGCGCTCGTGAAGGAAGGCAAGGTCCGCGCGGTGGGCCAGTCGGCGTACACGGTCGAGGAATTCGAGCGGGCGATCCCGGTGCTGAGGCCGCAGGTGCTCCAGAACAAGGCCAACCTCCGCTACGACGAGTACATCCGGCCCGGCGGCCGCATGCAGGAGCTGATGACCAGGCACAGGTGCGTCTTCGTGGCCTTCGGCCCGCTGGACCAGGGCATATTGCTCGACAAGTTCGACCCGGCGAGCCCGCCGAAGTTCGAGGAGGGTGACTACCGCGGCAGCCGCAAGGACTTCAACGCCCAGACGCTCGGGGCGGTGCGCGAGAAGCTCGCCAAGGCCAGGGCTCGTCTGGGAGCCGGCGCGGCGGACGCGACGGCGATGCTGTCCTCGATGGCCTCGCGGTGGGTGCTCTCGCACGCGAACGTGTGCTCGGCGATCCCGGGGTTCAGGAACCAGCGGCAGGCCGCGTGCAATCTCCAGGGGGCGATCGATCCTCCGATGACCGAGGCGGATGCGGCGTGGTTGAGGGAGCTGTTCAAGGCCTGACACGCCGCTGGAATCAGCGAGCATCTGAGTCCCGCACCACGGCGCCCGCGGTGAATGAGTCTCGCTCTCATGTGGCCGCACGGCGATCGAATGCCGAAATCCCGGCCTCTCGACACTCAATAATGCCGGTGGACGGGCGCCGCACTCGGGCGCGTGCGCTCGGCGATCGAACCCGGCGCCTCGACAAAGGACCACCCATGTTCACCCTGCCAACGCTGCCCGGCTGGGACGGCCTCCACCCGATCATCGTCCATTTCCCGATCGCGCTGCTCGTGGTTGCGCCGCTCCTGATCGTGCTGGGGATGTTCTGGAAGCAGCGCTCCGCCGGGCTGGCGATCTCCGCGTGCCTTGTCGTGCTGGTGGGCACGGCGAGCATGCTGCTGGCGACCGCAACCGGGGATGCCGCGGGCGAGGGCACGGAGAAGTTCGCCGCCGCCCGGGCGACACTCGAACGCCACGAGGAGCTGGCCGAAACGGCCCGCAACATCTTCATCGTCCTGGCCGTCGTGCTGAGCGTCTGGACGCTCATCGCTGTGCGATCGGCCGCGATCATCCCGCGCAGGGTCTGCCTCGTCACGACGACCGTATACCTGGCGCTCCATGCGGCGGGTTCGCTTGTCCTGCTCAACGCCGCCCACGAGGGGGGCCGGCTGGTGCACGAGTTCGGGGTGCGGGCCGAGATGACGGCCGGGGCGATTGCACCGTCGCCGGAAACCGCGCCGGCGCCCGGGCACCGGGGCGAGCACGACAACGACGATTGAATCGGGACCCCAACGGGCCGGTTCAGTCCACGCCCTTGGCCGCGAGCCACCTCTCCGCATCCAGCGCCGCCATGCACCCCATGCCCGCGGCCGTCACCGCCTGGCGGTAGTGGGCATCGGCCACATCCCCCGCGGCGAACACGCCCGGGAGGTTCGTGTGGCTGTTGCGGTGCTTGAGGTGGATGTACCCCGAGCCGTCGAGTTCGACGCCCGAGCCCTTGAGGAACCCGGTCGCCGGCGTGTGCCCGATCGCGATGAACAGGCCCTTGACCTCAAGCGTCGAGAGTTCGCCGGTGACGGTGTCCTTGAGCTTCACGCCCGTGATGCGCTTGTCCCCCAGCACATCCTCGACGGCCTTGTTCCACATCACCCGCGCGTTGGGCCGCGAGAGGAACCGCTGCTGCATGATCTTGCTGGCCCGCAGCGAGTCGCGGCGGTGGATCACGTACACCTCCGAGCCGAACTTGGTCAGGTAGGTCGCCTCCTCCATCGCCGTGTCACCGCCGCCGATCACCGCCAGCGGCTGGTTGCGGAACGGCGGGAGCGCTCCATCGCACACCGCGCACGCCGAGACGCCCCCGCCCTGGGTCGCCAGGCGCATCTCGTTGGGAAGGCCCAGCCAGTTGGCGGTCGCCCCGGTCGCGAGGATCACCGCGCGGGCCGGCACGCGGCCGCCGCCGGAGGCGTGCAGCACGTGCGGGGACGCGATCGGATCGGCGGAGAACTCACAGCGTGTGATCTCCTCCCCGATGACCGTGGACCCGAAGTGCTCGGCCTGCTCCTGGAACAGCCGCATCATCTCGGGCCCGCGCACGCCCTTGGGGAACCCCGGGTAGTTTTCCACCTCGGTCGTCAGCATGAGCTGCCCGCCGGGGAGGATCGGGCCGGGGTCGGACTTGGGGAAGCCGATGTAGCAGACCGGGGCGAGGTTGGCCCGGGCCGCGTAGATCGCCGCCGTCCAGCCGGCGGGTCCGGAACCGACGATGACAAGTTTGTGGATCTGGTCGGTCATGGATGACGGCCCTGCCGAGAGTTGTGCGACAATCGTGGTCGCCGGCGCGCTCAGCGGCGGATCGGCGATCGGATCTGCGGGTGCCCCGCCGGCACGCTACTTGAGCGTCCCGGCGTCCCTGAGGTGCTGGCGCCAGAGCGAGCAGACCGGGGGCCACATGAGAAGGTCCGTGTCACGGACGACCTGGCGGGTGTACTGGATCCGCTCGGCGCCGTTGTTGCCGCCGTCGGGCCCGGTGGAGTACAGCACGAACGTGTCGTCCCTGAGCTTGAGGGTGAAGTTCGAGCCGTCGGGCACGAACACCGTCATCTCGTGGGGCTGCTTCTCGGCCCGCTGGTTCGCCTGCACCGCGTCGCGGATGGGGACGAAGTAGTTCAGCGGCGGCTGCTGGCCCCTGGCCCGGTTGGGGTTGTAGGGGTCGGCCGTGAGCGCCTTGATGAAGTTCGGACGCACCGAGGAGAGCAGCGGCGGCCAGCCCTTGTTGGCGTAGTCGAACCCGAGCACCGCCAGCGCGTGGCGCGTGCCCACGATCTGGCAGGCGACAAACTGCCGCCACACGAACAGCTCGCTCATGTCCGGCGCGGAGGCGTCGAGCACCGAGTACCTCTGCCGGTCCAGGTTCATGTAGTAAAACGGCTGGAGCATCCGCGCATCGAACGGGTCCAGGCGCCAGCGTGACTCCCAGTCGCTGTACAGCTTGCCCAGCTGCTCGGTGGTCGCGTACGAGTCACCGTGCACGGTCATCGCGGTCTGCCAGCGGCCCGCCTCGCCGAACAGGCGCAGCGGACGCCCGCCGACCTTGATGCGGGCCATCGTGGTCGCGAACGTCTCGTGGTTGGGGCCGTTTTTCTCCTGCATCACGCGGGCGACCAGCTGCTCGGCCGCGGCCCGGTTGCCGATCGGGAACGGCAGGCGCCCCATCTCGAACACGCCGCGATCCTCCTCGATGCGGCCGATCAGCTCGGACAGCTTGGAGAGCTGCGCCTGGCTCTGGAGCGCCTTCTTGTCCCTGTAATCGCAGTAGGCGATGTCGCGCATGCGCTCCATCGACTGCCACATGACCGTGTACCCGAAGGTCACCTCGCGGAAGAAGGGACGCTCGGCCAGCTGGCGACCGAAGAACGCCGAGCGGGCGAGCAGTTCCATGCCGCCGATGACGTCCCCCTCGTTCGCCCGCCGGATCGACTCGGCCTGGGCCAGCAGGTGCAGCCTCCAGAGCCCCTTCCCGAACTGGATGTTCGCGGCCGCGAGCAGCGGCGGGTCGCCCAGCTCCGTGTACATCTTCTCATTGACCAGCTCGGGAGAGATTCCCTCGACCCCGTAGGGCTGGGCGAACACCATCGAGTCCTTGGAGCTCTTGGCCTCGGTGACCTTGTAGAGCGCATCGATCAGGGCCTTCTGGTTCGGCCCCTCGACCCACTTCTTGACGTCGACCCACGCGGCCTGGTCGGGGGCGACCAGCAGCAGCGGCTCGGCATCCTCCAGGGCGCGCGGCGGGGCATCCATCTTGGCCAGGAGCGGCAGGATGACCAGGTCGCTGCGTTTTTCCGGCTTGACCGCGGCGAACCCGGCGTTGACGCGGTCGATGAACTCATCGGCGCGGGCCGGCCCGGCGGGCCAGAGCACGCCGCCGCAGACGGCGATGCACGCCGCGAACAGGACAGAGCGAGCCTTCCGGCGCGCCCGTGAAGGGCTGGTTGGATTCATGGCGGCGGATGGTAGCAGTTCCGCCGCCGTGTGCCCTCGCCCGCGGGCCGGTCGCATGTCCGCCCGTGCCCCCGCGCGGGCCGCGGGCCGGAGCGCTGCGATCGCCCGCACTTGCATGCCCCGATCGGCGGTCCAAAAACAAGGCCCGGCCGGAGGTCCGGCCGGGCTTGTTGGTCCCACCCCAGGAGGGGAATCAGAGAGGATCGCTCGGCCCGTTTCCCGGCAAGTCGTGGCGCTGTCGCTCGACTCACCCGAGATCCTCAGGCCACCGGAACATCAGCGCCGTCCGACGCGGCTTCCTCCCCGTCTTCGTTGTAGAAGCGGGTCGGGCGCTCGTCGTTGAGCCTCTCGTTGAGCTTGGTCAGGGCCTCGTCAACAATCTGCCGCACGCGCTCCCGGCTGATCCCGACCTCGTCGGCGATCTGCTTGAGCGTCAGGGGCTCGCCGTCGAGTCCGAAGCGCAGCCGCAGGATGCGTGCCTCGCGCTCGTCGATGGAGTCCAGCAGCCTCTGGAGGACGGTGAGTTCCTCGAACCGCAGGACCGAGTCGTCGGGGGCGCCGTTGCGGGTGTCGGCGAGCATATCAGCCAAACCGGACATTCCGGAGGAGGAATTGCTTGCCTCCTGTGCCGGAGTCTGGAAGGCCTTGACGGCTCGGCGGATGATCCGCACCTTCCGCAGGGGGAGCTCCATCGCCTTGGCCATTTCGGCAAGGGAGGGCGAGGTCCCGAGTTCCTGCTCGAGCTTGCGGAACGCGACCTTCCACTTGGCAACCAACTCAACCATGTACGCCGGGATGTGCACCGGCTGGCTGGCGTTGATCAGGGCCCGCTTGATGGCCTGCTTGATCCACCATGAGGCGTAGGTGCTGAACCTGGCCCCCTGAGCCGGATCGAACCCCTCGACCGCGCGGATGAGACCGATATTCCCTTCCTCGATCAGGTCCTGGAGGGGAAGGCCTCTGTTCGTGTAATTTTTGGCGATCGCGACGACCAGCCGGAGGTTCGCCCGGACCATGCGGTCACGGGACGCTGCGCAGTTGTCGTTGATGATCGCCCAGCCGAGCTGCTTTTCCTCGTCGGCCGAGAGCAGGGCGGTCTGGTTGATTTCGCGCAGGTAGAGCTGAAGGTCCGATTGGACATTCCTGGGGGCCGAACGGGCCTCACTGAGACGACTCACGCTTACCCGCCTTCCGCGGCGCACGGCCGCAACTGGACCACGAGCGTGGCCAATTTCCGAACTATCCGCTCGAACCCGTCCTTGGGTTCCATCGTCTGCGAGACCTTGTCTCTTGAAGGGGGACTCTCGCACTATCCTCCGCATGGCAAGGTGCCACGGGTTGGTGGGAGTGCAAGGAAAGTGTCGAATTTATTTTCTGCGCGGTCTGGAGGGGCGGTGAGGCACATTCCTTGGAGATCTGTCAGTTGACAGCCTCTTGACGCCGATCCGATATCCAGGCGGGAGCGTCTCCGTACACTTCCACCGTTGATGAGATCAGACGACCGCCCACCTCCTCCACCTCCCCCGCCTCCCCCACCACCACCGGGGGGATCGCCCACGGGCGACTCCGGGCCGGCCGACGAGGGCAAACGCGGCCGCCGGGCCAACCCGCAATCTTCGACTGGCACGCCAAATGGTGGTGCGCACGAGGCCGGTAACGAGAAGGCCACCGAGGAGACTTCCTCATCCAAACCCGCGGAGCCGATAAAGGGCGCGGACATCTCCGCGATCCTCGCGGGGTGGGCTTATAACCCCGAGCAGATCAATGCTCGCCGGATTATCGGGGACGATGGCGAAGAGCGGATCCAGGTCCGCCTGGACCTGGGTGTCCTCCAGATGTTCACCGCCGGCCGCCCCGATGGCGCCAAGCCCATGGGGTACGAGAGCCTCCTGGAGTACTTCGAGGACCAGCTCGACGAGTCCGAGCCCGACGGCCGGCCCGAGGGTCGTCCGGAGATCCGCGGCGCGCACGATGAGTCCCGGCCCGAGCCCACCCGCTCCGAAGAGGGGGGGATCGAGGATGGCAAGCCCGAGGACGGCAAGGGCGACGAGGAAGCCAAGCCCGCGGAGTTCAAGCTCACCTCCGACGACTGCCAGGCGCTCCGCGAGGAGGCCGTCCAGTACTACCACCGTTACGTCGCGATGATGGCCCTGGAGGACTACCACGGCGTGATCCGGGACACCACCCGCAACCTGAGGGTCCTGGACCTGTGCCGGGACCACGCGGCCGATGAATCGGATCGGGAGTTCCTCGAGCAGTTCCGGCCGTACATCCTGATGGTGCGGGCCCGGGCACTGGCGAGCCAGGCGATCAACAACGATGAGCCCAAGGCCGCGCTCTACGCGATCGACGAGGCGCTCGAAGCGCTCAAGAAGCACTTCGACCTGGGGGACGAGCCCAACGCCTTCGACATGTCGGGCGAGGTGCAGATGCTCCGCTCCATGCGCGACTCGCTCGTACCCAAGCTGCCGGTGAGCCAGACGGCCGAGCTGCGTGAGCGGCTCGCCAAGGCGATCGAGCAGGAGAACTACGAGCTGGCGGCGATCCTGCGGGATGAGCTCAAGCAGATGAAGGATTGAATCGGACCGCCGGCACGATCAAACCTGGAACGGGGTGGCGGCCGGACGGTCGCACGGCCGAATCGCGTGCCGGAGCCCAGTCCATCGCCACCCGGGAGGCATTGAACCACCCCGAGAGACGTGGGGCGCGTTGCCGTGGCGGATCGCGCTTGGGTAAGTCGGGCCCGGGTGTTACCGACGCACCGGACACAACGCTGACCCACAGCGATGACCACGCGGACGTCAGCGCGACGTTCGTGCAGCCGTTCGTCGCCTACACGTGGCACACCGGCACGACCCTGACGCTCAACTCCGAGAGCACCTACGACTGGACCGGCAAGCAGTGGACCGTGCCGCTGAACCTGATCGCCAGTCAGGTTCTCAAGTTCGGGAACCAGCCCGTGCAGTTTTTCCTGGGCGGCCGCTGCTACGCTGAGTCGCTCGACGACGACCCCCAGTTGGGGCTTCGGTTTGGCGTTACGTTCCTGTTCCCAAGTAGATTGGCCGATTCGCGCTCGTGCGAACCGGGCCACACAACCACAACAAGTGAGAAAGGGCTGTGTCATGAAGTCCGTCCGCAGCAACTCGATCATGGCGGGATCGCTGGCCTGCGCGCTGTCCGCGGCCGGCGCGCTTGCGAGCCCAGGAGTCGCGCCGCCCGACGGGCTGGACCGCTCCGTGCTTCCGATCCCCGAGCCCAAGCCGGTGCATGTCACCGAACTCGACGCCCGCAAGGCCAAGGCCCCACCGCGGTTCGAGGTCAAGGCCCCGGCCAAAGCGCCCAACGTACTGATCGTGCTCATCGACGACTTCGGCTTTGGCCAGTCCAGCGCCTTCGGGGGCCCCATCCACATGCCGACGCTGGAGCGAATGGCCAAGGGCGGCCTGAGCTACAACCAGTTCCACACCACAGCCCTCTGCTCACCGACGCGGGCGGCGCTGCTCAGCGGCCGCAACCACCACGTGAACAACATGGGCTCGATCACCGAGACCGCGACCGCCTTCCCCGGGCAGACCGGGCAGCGCCCCAACAGCGTCGCGCCGGTCGCCGAGATGCTGCGCCTCAACGGCTACAGCACCGCCGCGTTCGGCAAGTCGCACGAGACCGCCGCGTGGGAGGTCAGCCCCTCGGGCCCGACCGACCGCTGGCCGACCCGCTCGGGCTTCGACCACTTCTACGGGTTCATCGGCGGCGAGAGCAACCAGTGGTCCCCGGCGATCTACGAGGACATGAGCCGCGTCGAGGTGCCCCGGGATCCCGGCTACCACTTCATGACCGACATGACCGACAAGGCGATCCAGTGGGCCAGCGCCCAGAAGGCCCTGACCCCGGACAGGCCCTTCTTCATCTACTTTGCGCCGGGCGCCACGCACGCGCCGCACCACGCCCCCAAGGAGTGGATCGACAAGTACAAGGGCAAGTTCGACCAGGGCTGGGACAAGCTCCGCGAGGAGACGCTGGCCCGCCAGATCAAGCTCGGCGTCGTTCCCGCGGGCACCAAGCTCGCCCCCAAACCCGAGGCGATCAAGGACTGGAGCGCGCTGAACTCCGATGAGCAGCGCCTCTTTGCACGCCAGATGGAGGTCTTCGCCGGGTACGGCGAGTACGCCGACGCCGAGGTCGGCCGGCTCATCCAGTCGATCGAAGACCAGGGCCAGCTCGACAACACGCTCATCTTCTACGAGGCCGGTGACAACGGCGCCAGCGCCGAAGGCACCACGAACGGCGTGTTCAACGAGATGTCCTACTTCAACGGCGTGCCCGAGAGCGTGGCGGAGATCCTTACGCACTACGACCAGCTGGGCGGACCGGATTCGTATCCCCACTACGCGGCGGGCTGGGCCGTGGCGGGGGACACGCCCTTCACCTGGACCAAGCAGGTCGCCGGAAGCTACGGCGGGTGCCGCAACCCGCTGGTCGTTCACTGGCCCAACGGGATCCCGGCCAAGGGCGAGATCCGCTCGCAGTGGCACCACGTGATCGACATCGCGCCGACCATCCTCGAGGCGGCCGGGATTCCTGAGCCCAAGATCGTCAACGGGACGCCGCAGATCCCCATCGAGGGCGTGAGCATGCTCTACACGTTCGCGGACGCCAAGGCCAAGGACC
This sequence comes from Phycisphaerales bacterium, assembly GCA_044221545.1. Lineage (GTDB taxonomy): Bacteria > Planctomycetota > Phycisphaerae > Phycisphaerales > UBA1924 > JAEUJB01. The sequence goes on along the minus strand of JBGAOZ010000006.1, from coordinate 156,458 downwards.
GGCACAAGACACAGTACTTCGAGATCTTCGGCAACCGTGGCATCTACCAGGACGGTTGGCTCGCCAACACCGTCCACCGCGCCCCCTGGGAGCGCACGCCGGCCCACCCGCTCCTCGAGGACAAGTGGGAGCTCTACCACGTTGACGAGGATTTCAGCGCGGCCAACGACCTGGCCGCGAAGAACCCCGCCAAGCTCAAGGAACTGCAGGAAGTGTTCATGAGGGAGGCGATCGCCAACCAGGTGACGCCGCTGGACGACCGCGTCTTCGAGCGCATGAGCGCCGAGCTGGTCGGGCGTCCCGACCTGATGGCCGGCCGCACGTCCCTGACGGTCTATGAAGGCATGGTCGGCATGACCGAGAATGTCTTCCTCAACGTCAAGAACCGCTCCAGCACGATCACCGCCGACATCGAAGTCCCCAAGGGCGGGGCCAACGGCGTGATCATCGCCCAGGCGGGCAAGTTCGGCGGCTGGAGCCTGTACTTCAAGGACGGCAAGCCGGCCTACGCGTACAACTTCCTGGGACTGCGGACCTTCAAAATCGTCTCGCCCGAGGCCCTCCCCCCCGGCAAGGCGACTATCCGCTTCGAGTTTGCGTACGACGGCCCGGGCATGGGCAAGGGCGGAACGGGCACGATCCTGATCAACGGCAAGAAGGTCGCCGAGGGCAAGATCGAGCACACACAGGGCGGCTTCTTCTCCGCCGATGAAGGTGTGGACGTCGGTCTGGACGGCGAGACGGCCGTGTCGGACGACTACAAGGAGGGCCGCAACGCGTTCACCGGCAAGATCCGGAAGGTGGTCGTCGAAGTCGGGCCCATCAGGCTCGGCGCGGCGGAGTTCGATGCGATCGAGAAGTCCAGGCTCGCCCGCAAGTTCGGGGAGTAACCCTCGCACGCCCGGGGATCGCGGGGAACGACCTCCGAGCTCGACAACCCCCTTGCACGTGCAGGCCCCATGCACGTGCAGGCCCCATGCACGCACAGGGCCGTGCCCGCTCATCCCGGGCGCGGCCCGTTTCATTCCGGGGGCGCATCGCACGTGGCCGCGGTGAGCACCGCACCGGAAATCGCCGGGCCGTACGGTCCCCCGGCGATCCGAACCGACCGCTTATTCTTCCTCGAACCCGCCGTCGACCAGCGCCTTGAGCGCCCTGCACGCGGCCTCGGCGTCGGGCCCCTCGGCGATGATCACCAGCTCGGTGCCCTGCCCGGCGGCGAGCATCATCATCTGCATGATGGACTTGCCATCGACCTCGGTGTCCTCGCGGCACACCTTGACCTCGCTCTTGAACAGGCTCGCGGCGTCGACGAACGACATCGCCGGCCGGGCGTGCAGCCCGAGCCGGTTGACGATCGTGACCTTGACCTCGTGGCGGTTGGACATGGCGGGCGGGGGACGGGCGTGGGGGCGGGCGGGGGACGGGCGGGTGCGGAAGGGGAACGGATCGGCGTTCGGGCCCGCCGGGCACCGGGGCAAGTCCGCGGCGGGACTTGCGGGGATGCTGGGCGGGCGGGTGGCTCTTAGCCTGCGTATTTCTGGGTGTCGGCTTCCTGCAGGAGCGACCAGACCTCGGCGGGGTTCTGGCACTGGCGCAGGAGCCGGCGGAAGACATCGCTGCCGACGTGCTTGAAGATCGCTTCCATCGCGCGCAGGTGTTCGTTGGGCTTGTCTTCGGGGGAGATCAGCAGCACCACCGAGTACACCGGCTGGCGGTCCAGGGAGTTGAACTCAACGCCCGACGGGCTCAGCCCGATCGCCGCGCTGATGCGTTTCATCCGCGCGTCCTTGGCGTGCGGCACCGCCACGCCCTTGCCGAATCCCGTCGTGCTCTTGAGCTCCCGGTCCAGCACGCGAACGTACAGGTGCTCCCGGGACTCGGGGTCGACGATCCCCGAGGCGACCATGGCGTCGACCAGTTCGGCGACCACCTGGTCCCGCTCTTTTCCACGCAGCGGCGCCACGATCGCGGCGCGGGTCACGATGTCCGTGAGCTTGAGCAAGAAACCGCTCCTTAGGGGGCCGGCCGAAGGCCCCGGCGAGGGTCAGTGGTCCTTGAGCCTCTCCTTGAAGTCCTTGAGCTGACGGGCGCTCTTCTCGACCGTCTCGTCGATGATCGCGTACAGGTCAGCCCCCTTGCCGTGGGCGATGAAGTCCTCGTGCTTCTCCACGTCCACCACGACCTCCACCGCGTACTCGGGGCTGTGGTGGGCGTGCGTTCGGTGGATCGTCATGGTGATCTGCTGGGTCCCGTCGAAATACCGGGGCAGCTTCGAGGCCTTCTGCTCTCCGTACTGGCGGATCGCCGGCGTGATCTCGATGTCGCGGCCCACGATGTCGATACGCATGGATCTCCCCTTGACAAACCCCGGGTTAGCCCGCTCGGGCCGCCGGAAAGAAGTCGGCAATCCCGCGGGATCATAACCGCGGGCGGTGGAACCGCCGAACCCGCCGTCCTCGGGAAACGCCCGGGCGGACCGGTCCCGCGGGTTGGAAAAAAAACGGGGCATCCTGCCGGATACCCCGCCGTCAGTGGGCCTGATTGGACTCGAACCAACGACCTCGCCCTTATCAGGGGCGCGCTCTAGCCAGCTGAGCTACAAGCCCGACTTTGAAGGCCCGAAGTGTAGACGCCACCCCCCGAAGTGTCACGGTCGGCGCTCGGGATGCTCCGGACCGCACAGAACCCGTCTTCCATCCTAAGAATTTGAAGAATGGTGAGAATAGGCAACCATAATAGTGGAACGTTCGGGTTCCTCATTGGCGGTTTTGGGACTATCATGCGTCCATGGAGTTGGAGGGTGGCAGGATGCGACTCTCCAAATCCGGGAGACTGGCGATCCATCGTGGCCGGATCGCCGTTGAGGAGAGTTTTGGGGGCTCGGGCGGTCGAGAGAGAATCTCGCCGTTCCGTAAGGCTGCATCTGGCAAGAACTAATGACAAAAACGCGTGAGTGACCGCCGACCGAGGCGTTCTGGTCGCGGTTCCCCCAGGAAGTCCAGGGGGATCGTGCGCAGAGAAATCGGCTCGGCAGGCTCAAAAACCGAGTTTCTCACGCGTTCGAAAGGGGAGTTGGCAACGCCGGATATGGCGCGCTGCGTACAGGAGAGAGGGCCGTGTTGGGAGGTTCGCCAGAACAAGGCCCATGAGTCACATCTTCCGGTGACGACACCGGATGGCTTATTTCCGGGAACGAGCAAACAGGTGCTCTATTCCCATAGGTGTCAGGGGTTTAGGTGCGGGAAACAGGTCCCGCACGAGGAGTATTCGAGATGAACAAGAGAACTGTGGTATCGATTTTTGCGCTCTGTGGCTTGGCAGCCGGGGCTCAGGCGGCGGCGGTTGGCAACATCGTCTTCACGTCCAAGACCAACGACGCGGTCATGTACTACAACAACGGCGTCACGTCGACGCTGGTCAGCTTCTCTGACCCCGATGTCCGACTGGCCGAGATCCTCCGCGCCCCCTCGGGCGAGTACTACGTCGACAGCGGGCCGTTCCCGGTCGACACCGGCAACAACAAGTCGGCCCTTTACAAGATCGACAACGTGTTCGCCGCCGTCCCCAGCGTGAGCACGGTCAAGCAGGGCTTCGACATGGCCAACCCCGAGGGCATGGTGTGGTACAACGGCCACCGCACGGTGGTGTACGCCAACAACCCGCAGTCGGAGTACGGCAACGACACCCAGGTCTACCGCGGCGTCCGCGCGGTCAACGTCGACACCAGCGTCGATGTCGGCTCGTACCAGCAGGTCGTCAACATCCCCAGCCCGCGCACGTCCAACGACGTGCTCAAGAACCCCTACGGCGGCGCCAACGACTTCTACCTGGTCTCCATCAACGGCGGCAGCGCCATCGTCCCCAACGACGCGGCCTGGAGCACGCTGTGGAACTACCAGGTCAACCCGGGCGACATGACGGGCACCCCCAGCCTCATGGTCAACCTCGGTGACACCTCCGTCACCGGCCTGGCCAAGTCCCTGACCTTCGTCCGCCACGCGACCATCAAGTCCTCCGCCAACGAAATGTTCATCGTCAACGCGGCCCTCAACAGCCAGGACCAGTCGATGAACGGCATCTTCAAGATCACGCTCAACGGCGACGGCTCGTTCGGCGGCATCTCGATGATCTTCCAGGACCTGGTCAACGCCCTGCGCCCCGACAACATCGAGTACAACCCCTACACCGACAAGGTCGTCTTCTCCGACGAGCCCTCGGGCGCGATCTACCAGATCAACCCCGACGGCTCGGGCTTCGAGCTCGTGGTCGCCGGCGTCGGCTGCCGCGGCTTCTACTTCGTCCCCGCCCCCGGCTCGCTCGCCCTGGTCGGCCTGGCCGGCCTGACGCTCGGCCGCCGGCGTCGCTGATCCTTCGTCCTCTGAACGCGACTCCACCGCGGGGCGGCGCAACCGCCGTCCCGCGGCTTTTGCCCGGCCGGAGCCGGGCCACATGGGAACGGGCAGGTCGGGGCTGAGAAACAGGACAGCCCCTCTCATAGCCTGAGGAGACAGACATGCGCAGGGACCTGGTATTTCTCGCACTGCTCGCCGGCGCGGCGAACGTCGCGTCGGCCGCGGCGGTCGGCAACATCGTGTACACGTCGAAGGTCACCGATTCGGTGATGTACTACAACAACGGCGCCGTCTCGACGCTCGTAAGCGGCTTCGGCTCCGCGGCCGACATCCGCCTGGCCGAGATCCTCCGCGCCCCCACGGGCGAGTACTACGTCGACAACGGGCCCTTCCCGGTCAACGTCAACAACAACAAGTCGGCGATGTTCCGCATCGACAACGTCTTTGCCGCCGTGCCCACCGTCACCACCGTCAAGCAGGGCTTCGACATGGCCAACCCCTCGGGGATGGCCTGGCACGGCTCGACCCGCAACGTGCTCTACGTCAACAACGCCCAGTCCGAGTACGGCAACGACTCGCAGGTCCACCGCGGCGTCCGCGCCGTGCACGCCGACACCGGCCTGGACGTCAACTCCTACGCCCAGGGCGCTCCCACCACCTGGCCCTCGGTCTACACCGCCAACGACATCACCAAGAACCCCTACGCCGGCGGGAATGACTACTACCTCACCTGCATCAACGGCGGCAACGCCGACTTCTCCTCCAGCGACTCGCCCTGGAGCTCGCTGTGGTACTACAACGTCAACGCCGGCGACATGACCGGCACCCCCACCCTCATGGCCAACCTGGGCGACACCAGCTTCACCCACCTCTCGGCCCCGGTGACCTTCGCCCGCTCGACGACCATCAAGGCCTCGACGCGCGAGATGTTCATCACCAACGCCGCCCTCACGATCCAGAACCAGTCCCTCAACGGGATCCTCAAGGTCCAGCTCAACCCCGACGGGAGCTTCGGCAGCATCAGCCTGGTCTTCCAGGACCTGGTCAACGCCAACCGCCCCGACGCCATCGAGTACAACCCGTACACCGACAAGGTCGTCTTCTCCGACGAGACCTCCGGCAACATCTACCAGATCAACCCCGACGGCTCGGGCTTCGAGCTGGTGACCTCCAACGCCGGCGCCCGCGGCTTCTACTTTGTCCCCGCGCCCGCCTCCATGGCCCTGGTCGGTGTCGCCGGCCTGGCCGCCATGCGTCGCCGCCGCGCCTGAACCGTCTGCCTTTGCTCCGATTCCTGACGGGGCGGGGTCCGGAAGGGCCTCTCCCCGCTTGAAGTCGCACGTGTGCGTGCACCCCGCGTGCGGGTGTGGATTCGGGAATCGAAAACACGCAGGAAAGAGGAGGTACGGCATGAGACACATGACTGTTCGTGGTGCATTGGTGGCCCTGGCGATCACCGCGGGGCTGGCCCCGTTCGCCGGCGCGGGCGTCGGGCAGATCGTCTACACGACCGCCAACATGCAGATCAAGTACTGCAACAACGGGGCGATCTCGACCCTGTACACCATCCCCGGCTCGGCCTCGGAGGGTCTGGGCGGCATTGATCGCGGACCCTCCGGCGAGTTCTACGTCACCGCCGGGCAGTTCCCGGTCGACCTGGGGAACAACAAGTCGGCGATCTACCGTGTCGACAACCTGTTCGGCGCCGCGTCGCACTCCACGGTCAAGCAGGGGTTCCCGCTGGCCAACCCTACGACGCTCAAGTACAACACGGCCAACGGCAAGCTGGTCACGGTGAACAACGGCCAGAGCGAGTACAACCCGGTCAACCCGGTCCGCGGCCTGCTCTCGGTCGACGCGGCCACGGGCGCGACGGCGACCGCCTTCAACCAGGACCCCTTCGACGCGCTCCCCCAGCCGATCACGGCCAACGACATCATCAACAGCCCGTACGCCTCGAACCAGTACTACGTCGCGTGCGTCAACGGCGGTGACAACGACTACTCGTTCCCCGACTCACCCGCCAGCACGATCTGGAAGTTCAACTACGACACGGGGACCGAGGCGGCGAGCCCATCCCTGCTGGTGAACTTCGCCGACACCGCGGCGACCGGCCTGGGCTCCAAGCTCACGCTCGTGCGCACCGTGGACATCAAGCCCTCGACCGGCGAGGTCTTCTTCGTCGACGGCCGCACCGGCATCTACAAGGCCCAGCTCGACGGCAGCGGCAACTGGATCAACGGCAGCGTGCAGATGCTCCTGCCCGTCAGCGCCTCGTTCCCGCGCCTGGGCGGCGCCAAGTGGAACCCCTACACCGACAAGCTCGTCTTCACCGACGAGAACACCGCCGGGTTCTACCAGATGAACACCGACGGCTCGGGCCTCGAAACACTCGCCGGCCCCGGCGAGAACGTCTTTGGCGTCTACTTCGTTCCGGCCCCCGGCGCCCTCGGGATGGCCGGCCTGGCCGGCCTGTTGATCGCCCGCCGCCGCCGCTGAACCGACGCCCGGCCGAATCGAACCGCCAAGCCCGCCCCAGCGGCGGGCTTTTTCCTGCGCACCGGGCCCCCCGACCGGCGCCGCCGGATCGGTCCGCCCCCCACCCCCCGCGCCGCCCGCCGCGCTCAGCGGCGCTGACCCGGGCCCTCCCGGGCCTTGATCTGCTCGGCGGTGTACATCGACGGATCGCTCTCGAACCCGCCGATGAGGACGTCGGCCTCGAGCGGGACGGGCAGGTCGGGGAACGTCGGCGCGTACGGCTCCGGGCCCAGGTGCAGCTTCCACTCCAGGTCCGTCAGGTTGCGCCGCAGCCGCCGGTGCAGCTCCGCGAGCAGGTCCTCGGCACGCAGTAGGTAGATGCGCGTCAGCCCGTCATCGGCGCACACGGCCAGCCGCGTGCCGTCGGGGCTGAAGGCCACCGACCACACGCCGAAGGGCAGGTCGATGTTGGTGCGCTCACGCCCCGACGGGAGCTCGTGGACCTGCAGGAGCGAGCCCGAGCGCAGCGGGTCCTTGGACGTCGACACGAACCGCGTCGAGTCGGGCGAGAACGCGATCACGTTGGGCGTGTTGGCCTCGTGCACCGCCCGCACGATCTGCGGGTCCTTGGCCCTCGAGTCCAGCACCCGCGCGTAGAAGTGCGGCGTGCTCTGCCCCAGGTACCTGCCGTCGGGGCTCAGGATCGCCGAATCTTCATCGACGTTGAACCCGGCCTCCTTGGGCGTCGTGCCCGCCGCCCTGCACCAGCGCTCGACGGCCTCCGTGCTCACCCGCTTGCGAGCCTTCTCGGTGCGCTGGTACTCCTCGTATCCGGGCTCCTTGGTGGTGGAATTCGCCGTGACGCGGCCGGTGGCCAGTTCCCACGTCGTCGATCCCGTGTCGTGCGTCACGGTGACCGATGCCCCATCGCCGCTCCATGAGACCACACCCTGGTTGATCGCGCCGTGGCGGAATCCGGCCTGCTCGATCCCGTCGGCGGCTCCCGATGCGATCACCACGCTCGCGTCGCCCGAGACCCGCATCCCCGTCAGCACGGTCGATCCGTCCGGCGTGAAGGCCACGTCGTCCAGGTAGTCCGAGTGAGTCTCCCGCGCGATCTCCCGCCCGCCCTCGGTCCGCCAGATCCGGGCGGTGTCGTCCTCCGAGCAGGTCGCCAGCCGGGAGCCATCGGCGCTGATCGCGATCCCGTTGAACCCCTGCGGGCCCGCGATCATGCACCGCTCCAGGCCGTCGGCCACGCCCAGCACGTGCACGGCCCTGTCCGCGCCGGTGATCGCCAGCACCGCGCCAGCGGCGCTCATCACGGCCTTGCTGCTCGCCGTCTGCGACAACGCCGGCAGCGTGAGCACCGGTTTGAGGTCCAGCGTGTTCCAGACGTGCCCGCTCCCCGTGTACGGCGCTTCCAGGGCCAGCCGCCCGTCCGAGCTGATCGCCAGCCAATCCCCCGCGCCCGCGCACGCCTTCTCCCGCACCTTTGTACCGTCGGCGGGATTCCAGACGATGATCTTCGGCGGCTCCCGGCCCTCGCCCGCCAGCAGCGTCACGATCCCCGACCCCAGCGAAGAGAACGCGCACAGCCTCGGCCGCGCCGGGCACTGCACCTGCCCGAGCTGCTGCAGGCCCTGGGTCCCGAGCACCAGCACCGTGCCGCGCTGCGTGGCCCCCATCAGGCGCGCCGAGTCCGCAGAGAAGACCAGGTCTCCATGCAATTCCGCCGGCAGCGCCACCTCCGTCCAGTCCGAAGTCCGGAAGAGCTTGCTGGGCCGGCCGGGGACGGCGATGAACTTCCCGTCCGGTGAAAACGCCGCGCTGCCCAGCGGTTCCTTGTTCAGCAGCGTCGCGAGCGTCTTGCCGGTCGCCAGATCGAACGCCAGCATGCTCCCGGCGACCATCCCCGCCACGCCGACCCGGCCGTCGGGGCTGATCGCCAGCTTCTCGATGCCCGCGTTCGCGGGCGGCCGGAAACGCCCCGCGGGCCGGGGCAGGAGCGCGAGCGCTCGCCGCGCCGCGCGGTCGGAGACCACCGAATCATCGCGCTTGAGAGCCTCGGCGGCGAGCAGGGCGGCACGGGGAAGGAACTTGGGCCCCTGCTGCGGGAGGTACAGCGCCACCGCGGCAAGCTCGCGCGACTTGGCGATCCGCGTCTGCCGGCGGGCCTCGTCGCGCTGCTGCTCGGCGGCGAGCCGCGCTCTGTTCGCCGAATCGCTGGCCAGCCTGGCCGTGTCCGCCTCGATGCGCGCCAGGCCCGTCTGGTCCCGCGCCACGCCCCGCTGGTAGAACGCGATCGCCGCCCCCACGACCGAGATCGCCACGGCAACCAGCGAGCCGTACGAGAGCATCCGCAACCGCCGCGTCTCGGCCGCGCGGCTCCCGTGGATGTAGTCCGTGTGCAGCCGCGTCGGCGCCGGCTGCTTGCCCCCCGACCCGCCCAGCCATCGCTCGGCCTCGCGCAGGTCCGAGCCGCGCAGCAGGTAGCTGGCGTTGCGGCCGTGCGCATCCCACTCGGCGGCGCGCACCAGCAGCCGCGTGTGCATATCCACGTGCTGAAGATCGGTCTCGATCGCCTGGATCAGCACCGAGGTCAGCGTGTCGATCGCGTCCGCCGCCCCCGCGGCGATCCAGTTGAGCCTCCGCAGCGGCTCGGGCACCAGCGAGTCGTCGCTCACCCCCAGCGAGACCGGCACCAGCCGCTTCTGCCGCTCCAGCGCGTGGGCGATCTCCTCGGAGCAGACGCTCGATCGCACCGAGTGATCGCTGATCAGGAAGATCACCGTGTTGGACCCGTCGATGGCATCTTTGATCCGCCCCATCCACTCGGCGGTGGGCGGGATGTCCTCGGCGTCGATCCAGACATCCTTGCCCCGCGCGGTCAGCGCCTGGTTGAGCCGCTGGGCGACCTGCGCATCTTTTCGGGAATAGGAAATGAAGACGTCGGCCAACCGGACCCCCTTGTACGCGACGTGACGAGAAGTGCCCAGATTACCACACCTCCCCGCGACGGCCCCCGCCACGCGCGGAACGCCGCCCCACGGGCTCGCACGGAGTCGCCATCCTCCCGGCAGGCGGATGTTCGGGTGGCTCCCCGCCAACCGACTCAATTTCCCCCCAGATTGCCGGACGAACCGCGATCACGTGGTACGTTTGCGGTGGAGCGCTCAAGCGGTGCGCGCAGTCCCCCTCCGCGCCGAGCAGGTGGATCCGATGCGGCGCTGTCGCCTGTGGACCCGCTCCTTCCGGAGTTGCCCGATGCGGTGTGGGTGGTTGAGTCCGGCCGGTTTGTTGCTGATCGCCGCGTCGGCGATCGGAGCGCCCCAGCCCGCGGCCATCGAGGCCGACCCGCTCCTGGCCGACCACCTGGACTTGATCGCCGCGCCGTCCGATCTCCGGCTCGCCGCCTTCGCCAAGGGTCTCTACCAGCCGCACGGGCAGACGGTCCTTCAGGTGATCGGCGACTCGATCAACGCCCCCAACCGCCCCACCAGCATGCAGATCGGCTACCGGGACCGCTGGGAAGTCCCCTACAACGGCTGGGTCGTGCACGCCGACAGCGGCAACATCGACATCGGGTACATGAACGCCCAGGGACCGATGGACACCAACGAGGTCCGCGATCCGGGCGCCTGGTTCGCCAACGACCTGCACGCGATCAGCCCCGTTCGGACCCGCGAATCGATCTGGAACGGGGATGTGCCCTGGGGCGGCACGCTCAGCGATTGCTACATCCTCAACTCGCAGCTCTGGAACATGCGCCTGGGCAACCCGTTCGCCTCCAGCGCCATCGTCGATGCCCGCGTGATCATGTACGAGGGCCCCGCGCAGATGGCCGGGTTCGTTGCCGTGGGAGTCCGCGGCGGCAACGACTACTCGTCGGGCGCCTACACGCGGCCCGAACCGGTCTCCAACGGCATCGTGTGGATCGACCGGGTCACCGGGCCGGGGCTCAACAACCCGGGCATCCGCCTGCGTTCCGACCCCCTGACCTCCGAATCGACCGCCGGCGCCAACTCGCTGCTGCTGCTGGGCGCCCGCTTCCGGGCGCGGATCCACGACGGCGTCCAGATGCAGTTCATCGCCCACGGCGGCTGGACGGCCGCCGACCACCTCGACCAAGACAAGTTCACCGACGAGGCGCTGCGCCAGTACTACGCCGCCACCGACCCGCCCACGCACGCGTTGCTCTGGGTGGGGCAGAACCAGACGCCCCAGGAATCCCAAGGCTTCCAAGCGGGCAACCCCTCCGTGTACAAGCACGACATCGAGAAGGTCATCCAGCGGCACGAGGCGGCGATCGCCGCGCTGGGCGCCCCGCCCCCGCGCTGGCTCCTGGTCGCCACCTACAAGGCGGGCTACCCGCGCCACACGCTCGAACTGCTCGCCCGCTCGCTCTACCAGATCTCGCGCGAGCGCCCCAACGTCTCGTTCCTGAACCTCTACACGCTCACCGGCGGGGAGCAGTTCGACCCGTCGTGGCTCGCCGACGGGGTCCACCCCACCCCCGAGGGCGCGATGTACCTCGCCTCGGTCATGAACTCGCGGATGAAGATGGTCGTCGGCTGCCCGGCCGACTTCGACCGCTCGGGCTTCGTGGATGTTGAGGACTTCGGCGCTTTCGTCGATGCCTTCGACGCGGGGGACGCCTCCAGCGACATGGACGACAGCGGCTTCGTGGATTTCGAGGACTTCTCCACCTTCGTAGAGCTTTTCGAGCAGGGGTGCTGAAATGACACTCCCCACCCTCCGTTCCCCGCGCCGGGCGCGATCACGCGTCGGGCCCGGCGCGATCGGCATCGCGGCCTGCGCCATCGCTCCCGCCGCGCTCGCCGGCGGCACGCTGACCCTCAAGTTCGCGACGGCGCCGAGCTGGGACGCGCTCTGGACCGACGACATCACCGCCGCGCCGGGCGACATCCTCTACGTCCGCGTGCTCGCCGGAGTGCCCGACGAGTACTGGGGAGGGTTCCGCTCGGCGAAATTCAACATCACCTCCGCGCCCGGCGATTGGGACTTCGGCGGCGATGATGCGATCGACCTCTCGCCCGCCAAGGGCTCGGCGACCGACGGGCGGCTCCCCGGCTTTGACTTCGGCGGCCAGTCGCAGCAGGTCTTCGAACTCGGCGGCCTGCTGCGGATCGATGCCAAGGGGGACCAGGGCGACAGCCCCAACGCCGGGATCTCCGCGAGCAACCAGACACCCGCGAACTGCGACTTCTGCGATCCCCACTGGGCCTACATCTACGAGTTCGCCGTCCTGCTGCACTCCACGCCTATCGAGCGCCGGATCTCCCTTCGCATCATGGACGGCATGGCAAACGGCGACCCCAACCAGATCACTTCGTTCACGGCGTTCCGCGGCTCCGACGTCACGGACTTTGAGATCCTCCAGGGTCCCACGGGAGACACCGGGACGATCAGCATCGTGCCGTCTTCCGGGTCGTTCGTGCTCGCCGCGGCGGGCGCTGCGGCGTCCCGACGCCGGCGCTCCCCTGCACGCTGAGAGCGGCCGGCGATCCCGCCACGCCGGGGTGACCAACCGGTCGGATCTCGCGTGCTTCGCTCATTTTGGTCGCGGCGGACTCCTTCGCGGATCCGTGCGGCGTTTCCTCGTGTACCGTCTGGCATGGACGGGCATCCGAACCGATCGAAAGCGAGGCCGAACTGAACCCGCCCCATCAGAATCCAGGTTTCCTGCTCCCCGCGGCGTGCGTGCTGATATCGGCCGCCGCGACCGCCCGGGCGGCACACCTCCCGCCCGAAGCACCTCCGCGCAGCTACCGCCTCGGCGCGTTCTCACGCCACCTCTACGAACCGGCCGGCCAGCAGGTGCTCGAGGTCCTCGGCGACTCCATCAACGCGACCAACAACTCCATGAGCATGCAGGTCGCCTACCGCGACCGGCTCGACCTGCCCTACAACGGGTGGGTCCTGCACGCCGACAGCACCAACGCGCAGGTCGGCTACACCAACGCGCAGGGCCCGCGATCACTGGATGTCATCCGCGACCCCGGCGAGACCTTCTCCACCGGCGAGTGGAGCATCTCCCCCGTGCGCGCCAGGGACACCATCTGGGGCGGCGACATGCCCCCGACGGCGACAATCTCCGATTCCTACATCGCCGGCCCCAACCTCGTCAACATGAAGCGCGGCAACCCGTTCGCCTCCGGCGCGGCGGTCGATGCGCGGCTCATCATGTACGAGGGGTTCACGCAGATGTCGATGTTCGAGGCCGCCGGCATGCGCGCCTTCAAGATCATCTCCAGCGGCCTCTACCAGCGCCCCGACCACATCGCCGCCGGCATCGTCTGGATCGACCGCGCCACCGGCACGGGAACCGCCAGCCCCGGCATCCGGCTCCGGGCCGCCGGCGACGCCGACGAATCCCGCACCGGCTCCAACACGCTCATCCTCCTGGGCACCCGCGTGCGCGCCCAGATCCCCGACGGCGTGCAGATGCAGTTCATCGCCAACAACGGCTGGACCGCCGTCGACCACGCCGACCCCGACCGCTTCACCGACGAGGCCCTGCGCCAGTACTACGCCGCGACCGACCCGCCCACCCACATCATCGTCTGGCTCGGACAGAACCAGTCGCTCTTCGAGGCCCACGACCTGGAGTACGGCGGCAACGCGGTCTTCAAGGCCGACGTCGCGGCGATCCTCGACCGCCACGAGCGCGTCATCAACATGCTCGGCGCTCCCCCGCCGCGCTGGCTGCTGGTCTCGCAGTACAAGACCGTCTACACCGACCAGATCAACGGCCTTCTGTGCGCCGCCCTCTACTCGCTCGCCCAGGAGCGGCCCAACGTCTCGTACCTCGACATGTACCAGATCACCGGCGGACCCGACTTCGACACGCAGACCTACCTCGCCGACGGCATCCACCCCAACGCCCTGGGCGTCGCGTACCTCGGCGATCTGCTCGACCAGGAACTCAGCGCCGCCGCGTGCCCCGCGAAGTTCGACGGCAGCGGCTTTGTCGACCTGGACGATTACACCGCGTTCATCGCCGCCTTCGAGGCCGGCGATGATTCGGCGGATGTCGACGAGAGCGGGTTCGTCGATATCGAGGACTTCATCTTCTTCGTGCAGCGGTTCACGGCCGGGTGCTGAAACCGACCGCCGGGCCCCGCGCCCGCCCCGCGATCTCGCAAAGAAAACTCGCGACCGGGCGGCCGATCGCGAGCGTGCTGCATTCCAATGTCCCAGGATCTCCGGCCCGGATCAGCTGTCCAGCTTCCGCAGGCTCAGCCCGAACTCCGTCAGCCGCTCCCGGATCTCCTTCAGGCTGGTCGCCCCGAAGTTCTTCACGCCCATCAGCTCGGCCTCGGTGTGGCTCGCCAGGTCTCCCAGCGTCTGGATCGCCAGGTACGACAGCGCCTTGCGGGCCCGCACCGAAAGCTGCAGGTCGGAAACCGGCTTGCCCAGCACCGCTTCCTGGCCCGTGCCCTTGTACTGCTCGATCAGGGCCCGCCGTGCCGCACGCTGGGCATCCTCCTGCCCCTGGCCCAGACGCAGGCCGCGGGCCGAGAGCATCCGCTTGATCTCCAGCAGGCTCGTCTCCCCGAAATTCTTGTAGCTCATCAGCTCCGCCTCGGTGATCCTCAGAAGATCGCCCAGCGAGCGGATGTTCATCTTCTTCAGGCACGTGCGCGCCCGCACCGAGAGCTCAAAGTCCGTCACGGGAGTGTCGAGCATCGCCTTGCGCTTGAACGCGTCGCGGTCCTGCTCCTCCTCCACCACCATCTCCCGGCTCGCCTGCACATCCTTCATGTACAGCCGCGCCCGCGGGTGGTTCGGGTGCGTGTCCAGCACCTGCCGCAGGCAACGCTCGGCCCGCACGAAGTCGTTGCGGTCCTCGTACAGCACCGCCAGGTTGATCAGCGCGTTGATCGGCGCCGGAGGACGATCGCACGCACGCTCGTACAGCGCCAGCGCCTCATCCTCTTCCCCGACCAGGTCCAGCAGGTACGCCAGGTGGAACAGCGTGTCCTGATTCTCCGGATCGGCCGCCACGGCGCGGCGATACTCGGCGATCGCCGCCCGCTTGTCCCCGCCGGCGTCGAGCTTCCGGGCGGCGGAGATGTGCTTGGAGGCGGTCTGCGTGTCCCGAGGCGCGGCATCGGAAACACCGATCACGGTATCGAGCGGATCATGACCCATCGTCTGAAAGCTCCATGTGGAAATGGGGACCCGCGAACCGGGCCCGACCAAGGAGGAAACTATAGGTCCGGACAGGCCCGACGGCCCACAAACCCGCGGGGGCGTCCTAACCTTTTCCTCCCATGTCCAAGATCCACCCCTCCGCATCCGTTTCCCCCGAGGCCATCCTCGGGGATGGCGTCGAAATCGGCCCCCAGTGCGTCGTGGAGGGCAATGTCACGATCGGGGCGGGGGTTCGCCTCATCGGCCATGTCTACGTCTGCGGCCCCGCCCAGATCGGCGACGGAACCACCATCTACCCCAATTGCTGCCTGGGCTTCCCCGGCCAGGACTGGAAGTTCAAGCCCGGAGACCCCACCCCCGGCGTCCGCATCGGCAAGGGCTGCATCCTCCGCGAGCACGTCACCGTGCACGCCGCCACCAAGCCCGACCGCCCGACCACCGTCGGGGACCGCTGCATGATGATGGTCGGCTCGCACCTGGGCCACGACTCAAGGATCGGCAACGACGTGGTGATGGTCAACTACTCGGGCCTGGCCGGGCACGCCGAAGTGGGCGACAACGCGACCCTCTCGGGCATGGTCGGCATCCACCAGTTCGTGCGCGTCGGGCGCTTCGTCTTCATGTCCGCCGGCGTGGGCGTGTCGATGGATGTTCCGCCCTTCTGCATCGTCCCCGAGCGCCAGCGCATCGAGGGGATCAACCGCGTGGGCCTGCGCCGGTCGGGGATGCCCCGGGAGCACATCACGCTGCTCGACGAGGCGTTCCGCAAGGCCTTCCGCCCGGGCAACCTCTCCAGGGCCGAGATGATCGAGAAGCTCCTGCAGATCGGCGCCGGCTGCCCGCCGGTCGTCGAGATGGCCGAGTTCGTCCGCCAGAGCAAGCGCGGGATCTGCCCGGGTCCGGGGCGCCCCCCACGCCTGTTTGCGCCCATCCTCCACCGCCTGCGCCGCGGGCAGGACGCCGCCGCGATCCCCGTCGAGGGCGACGAACTCGCCGAGTGACACTCCCCTCCCAGGCGCGACCGCCGCTCATGGCACCAAGCGACACAGACCCAGGCAGTTCACCCCCGCCCGGCGCGATCGTGACCGAGGCGTCGCTGTGCGTGCTCGCCAGCAGCAGTTCGGGCAACTGCTCGGTCCTGCGCTGGCGCGAGAACGGCGCCGTCCGAGCCTGCCTCATCGACGCCGGCCTCTCCCCCAAAAAGACCAAGAACTGGCTCCGCGGCGTGGGCACCAACCTCTCCCAGGTCGACACCATCCTGCTCACCCACCTGGACCGGGACCACTGCCACGTCGGCTGGAGCGGCGGCCGCGTCCCCGGCCACATCACCGTCCGCATGCACCAGCGCCACCTCGGCCGCGCCGAGAGCGAGGGCATGCTCTACCAGCGCACCGAGCCCTTCCGGGACCGGATCACGCTCTCACCGGGCGTGCGCATCAGCGTCGGCATGATGTCCCACGACGAACTGGGGGTCGCCTCGTTCCGCTTCGAATTCTCGGTCGGGCCCGGCGGCTCCGGCCGCGCCTCGCTGGGCTTCGCCACCGACCTGGGCCGCGTCACCGACGAACTGGTCGGCACCATGTCCGGCGTCGACGTGCTCGCCATGGAGAGCAACTACTGCCCGCGCATGCAGGCCGATTCCTCACGCCCCGCCTTCCTCAAGCGCCGCATCATGGGCGGCCGCGGACACCTCAGCAACCACGAGTGCGCCGAGGCGGTCGCACGCATCGCCCCCCGCGAGCACGTCGTCCTGCTCCACCTCTCGCGCGAGTGCAACCACCCCGACCTGGTCGCCGCGCTCCACCAGGGCTCCCCCTACGCGCTCACGATCGCCAGGCCCGACCGCCCCACGCGCTGGGTCGAGATCGGGCTCTCCCCCCGGCCCGACCCCGCCCGAATCCCCCCGCACGCGGCCGCCGCGCCACCCGACGAACCGGCAGATAGCATGGCCCCCACGCTCTGGAGCGGCGCTGCGGCCCGCTAACATCTGGAGAGACCATGCACCCGGAGGGATCGGACAATCCCGCCAGCAGCCAGAGTTCATCGCGAGCCGCCACCGCCGCGCGGGTGAACGGTGCGCCCCTCTCCGTGCGGGCGATCCGCCGCACATCGCAGGTGCTCGACCGCCTCCGCGCCGCCTTCGGCCTTCACCGCTCCACCGTCGTCGACGGAGTCCGCTACACCGAGACCGGCGCCGAGACCCTCCGCAGGGCCCTCTCCCGCCGCGGCACCGGCTCCAAGCAGTTCATCGCCGAGTTCGGCCACGGCGAGCGCCAGGAGATCCACTGCACCGGCTGGCGCATCTACGCCGACCTCATGGACCCGCGGCTGCTCCCCTGCTACGAGATGACCCTCCAGTGCCTCCGCCCCGGCATGCGCGCCCTGGACTTCGGCTGCGGCACCGGTTACGGCGCCTCCTGGCTCCTCGACGCCGTCGGGCCCAGCGGCGCCGTGGTCGCCGTCGACCGCGACCAGGAGAGCATCCGCTACGCCCAGCGCCGCTACGCCGCGCCCAACGCCGCCTTCGAGCTCGGCTGGCTCGGCTCGCTCGCCGGTGAGATCGACGGCGCGTTCGACCTGGTCGTCTCGCTCGATGCCATCCGCGACGGTGACGATGAACGCGCCGTGATCGCCGAGCTCTGGCGCGTCCTCAAGCCAGGCGGCTGGATGCTGATCGTGGCGCCCGTTCCCCTGGGCCCGGGACACTCCCGCGGCGGCGATCCGGCCCGCACCTTCGAATCCCGCGAACTGGTCGCCCTGGTCAAGGGCGCCTGCGACGCCGAGGCCAAGGCCAAGTCCCACGAAGGCTCCCCGGCCGCTCCCGCAAAGTGGGACGAGCAAGCGCCCGAATCAACCCCAGGATCCGCCGGCCCCGCCGGATCCGCCGGATCCGCCGGCCCCGCCAGTGCTCCCCCTCCGGCGCCCCCGGCTCCCGAACCGGTCTCAAGCGCGGCGATCCAGGACCACGCGGGCGTTCTGGTGTGCAAGCCGATCCGGTAGCCCGCCCCCGGATCCGTTCGACTCTCGACCCCTCAGCCCGACTCCCGCTCGGACACCATCTTCTGAAGATGGTCGTGCGGGATCTGCGCCGGCCGCTCGAGCCTGAACATGCCGAACCCGCCGCACCCCGAGCAGTAGCCCAGGATTCGTTTGCCCACCGACCGGGCCCCGATGCGGACACCACCCGCCTCGGCGAGCGTCTTCCATCGCCCGCACGCCGGGCACGAGAGGATCCACGTCCGATCGGTGATCGGAACCTCTCCCTGGGCTGATTCCGGAACTCGATCGTCACCGGGCCGGGACATGCCAACCTCCCCGCGCTCCTGTCACACCGTGCTTCGGAGCGCACGGACCATAGTTGCGCCCGCCCCGGAGGTTCGCCGCCCGCCCGGCGAGGATCCCGGCCGCCGCGGGCCGTGGCGACCCTCAACCCCCGCGGGGCGGAGCCATCAAGTACGATGCGGCCCGCATCCCGGTCACCTTCATGCCCCACGACCCCGCCATCCCGGACTCTCCGCCGCCCGCGACCATCGCCCCCCTGCTGTGCGTGCGCGGGCTCGAGAAGCGCTTCGGCGCCGTCCGCGCCCTGGCGGGCGTCGACTTTGCCGTGGCCCGCGGCCAGATCCACGTGCTCATGGGAGAGAACGGCGCGGGCAAGAGCACCCTCATCAAGTGCCTCTCGGGCGTCCACACGCCCGATGCCGGCTCCATCACGCTCGACGGGCTCCCCGTACGCCCCGCCTCCCCGCGCCACGCCGAGCAGATCGGCATCAGCACCGTCTTCCAGGAGGTCAACCTCATCCCGCACATGTCCGTCGAGGAGAACATCTCCCTCGGACGCGAACCCACCAGCCCCTGGATGCTCGGACGCATCCGCGGCGGGCTCGTCCGCCGCCGCGCTGCCGCCGCCCTCGATCGCCTGGGCGTCCGCATCGACACGCGGCGCGAACTCTCCGACTGCTCGATCGCCGTCCGCCAGCTCGTCGCGATCGCCCGCGCCCTGGATGTCTCCGCCCGCCTGCTCATCCTCGACGAGCCCACCTCCAGCCTCGACCGCGGCGAGGTTGCACAGCTCTTCGCGATCATGCGCCGGCTCCGGGATCAGGGGCTGGGCATCATCTTCATCACCCACTTCCTCGACCAGGTCTACGACATCTCCGACCGAATCACCATCCTCCGCGACGGCACCCTGGTCGGCGAGTACGAACCCCGGTCGCTCCCGCGCATGCGCCTCGTGAGCCTCATGATCGGCCGCGAATACTCGGCCCCCGCCACCCAGACCACCACCCAAAGCCAGGCGCCCGGCTCGCTCCCGGACGAATTCCCCGCCGCCCAGCCCGCCCCCGTGCTCAGCTCGCGGAACCTCGGCCGCCCCGGATCCGTCCAGGGCATCGACCTTGACATCCGCGCCGGCGAGACCGTCGGGCTCGCCGGTCTCCTGGGCTCCGGACGCACCGAAACCGCCCGCCTCCTCTTCGGAGCCGACCGCGCCACTCTCGGCTCGCTCTTCATCGACGGCTCGCCCGCTCGCCTGGCCTCGCCCAGGGCCGCGATCCGCCGCAGGATCGCCATGACCACCGAGGATCGCCGCGCCCAGGGCATCATCCCGAACCTCTCCGTCCGTGAGAACATCCTCCTGGCCCTCCAGGCGCGCAACGGCCTCCTGCGGCCCATCCCCGCGGCCGAGGCCGACCGCCTCACCGAGGGGTTCATCCGCTCCCTGGGCATCAAGACCCCCTCGGGGCACACGCCCGTCTCGAGCCTCTCGGGCGGAAACCAGCAGAAAGTCCTCCTGGCCCGCTGGCTCGCGACCGAACCCCGCCTGCTCATCCTCGACGAGCCCACCCGCGGCATCGACGTCGGCGCCAAGGCCGAGATCGAGATGCTCATCGGCGCCCTCCGCCAGCGCGGCATGGCCGTCCTCCTCGTCGGCTCGGACCTCGAGGAACTCGCCCGCATCTGCCGCCGGATCGTCGTCCTCCGCGATCACCGCCAGGTCGCCGAACTGCTCGGCGATCACTGCAACGAGCAGGAGATCATGGCCGCGATCGCCCAGCACACGCCCGCCCACGGCCTCCCCGCCCCGGAGCACGCGCCATGACCCCTCCGACCGCACGCTCGCGGCCGCGCTGGCTGGTCCTCCTCTGGCCCGCGCTGGCCCTGGCCCTCCTGCTGCTTTTCAACCTCTGCTTCACGCCCGGATTCTTCTCCATCGACGTCCGCGACGGACGCCTCTACGGCACCCTCATCGACATCCTCAACCACGGCTCCAAGGTCGGCCTGGTCGCCCTGGGCATGACCCTCGTGATCGCCACCGGCGGCGTCGATCTTTCCGTCGGCGCCGTCGTCGCGATCTCGGGCGCCCTGGCCGCCACCATGGTCACCACCGGATGGAGCCCCGCCGCCGCGATCCCCGCCGCCCTGGCGATCGGCCTGCTCGCCGGCGCGTGGAACGGCGCCCTGGTCACCCTCCTGGGCCTCCAGCCCATCGTCGGGACCCTCATCCTCATGGTCACCGGCCGCGGGATCGCCCAGCTCATCACCGACGGCCGCATCATCACCTTCCACAACCCCACGCTCACCTACATCGGCAACGGTTCGCTCGCCCGCCTCCCCTTCCCCGTCACCGTGCTCGCCGTCGTGCTCGCCGCCACCACCCTGGCCTCGCGCCGCACCGCCCTGGGCCTGTTCGTCGAGTCCGTCGGGGACAACGCCCAGGCCGCGCACCTCTCGGGCGTCCCCGCCCGCGCCGTCAAGATCCTCGCCTACTGCTTCTGCGGGCTCTGCGCCGCCGCCGCCGGGCTCATCGACTGCTCCTACATCCGCGCCGCCGATGCCAACAACGCCGGCATGTTCCTCGAACTCGACGCGATCCTCGCCGTCGTCCTCGGCGGCACCGCCCTCAGCGGCGGACGCTTCTCCCTCGTCGGCTCGGTCCTGGGCGCCATCCTCATCCAGACCCTCACCAAGACCCTCTACATGCGCAACGTCAGCGCCGACATCGCCCCCGCCCCCAAGGCCCTCGTCGTGCTCGCCGTCTGCCTGCTCTACTCCCCCGTGCTGCGCGCCAGGCTCGCCGCCCTCGGAAGGAAGGCCGGCACGTGAAGCTCCCCGTCGCGCCCCGCCACATCCCCATGCTCGGCGCCGCGGTCGTCCTGATCGCCGCCTTCCTCTTCGGCGCCTTCACCTACGACCGCTTCGCCTCCTGGGCCGTCGTCCGCAACCTCCTGGTCGACAACGCCTTCCTCGGCGTCGCCGCCATCGGCGCCACCTTCGTCATCCTCTCCGGCGGCATCGACCTCTCCGTCGCCAGCGTCATGGCGCTCACCAGCATCCTGATCGCCAAGCTCGTCGAGACCTCCGGCACGCACCCCGCCCTCGCCATCGCGCTGGCCCTGCTGCTCGGCACCGCCTTCGGCGCCGCCCAGGGCGCCCTCATCCAGGCCTTTGAACTCCCCGCCTTCATGGTCACGCTCGCCGGCATGTTCCTCGCCCGCGGGATCGCCTTCTGGATCCACCCCCAGTCCATCGGCATCCACCACGACTTCATCGCCACCACCCTCAACGACTCCCTCTCCTTCCGCATCCCCCTCGGACCCCGCGGCATCTCCATCCCCCTCACCGTCGACATCCTCCTGGCCGTGTTCGCCGTGTCCTGCTTCGTCCTCTCCTCCACCCGCTTCGGACGCTCCGTCTACGCGGTCGGCGACGATGCGACCTCCGCCCGCCTCATGGGCGTCCCCGTCGCCCGCACCCGCGTGCTGGTCTACACCCTCTCGGGCCTGCTCTCCTCGCTCGCCGGCGTCGTGTACACGCTCTACAACCAGTCCGGCAACCCCGCCGAGCCCCGCGGCACCGAGCTCGACGCGATCGCCGCCGTCGTCATCGGCGGCACCCTCCTGCGCGGCGGCGTCGGTTCGGTCACCGGCACGCTCCTGGGCGTCCTGATCTTCGGCCTCGTCCAGACCCTGATCGCCTTCCAGGCCGCGATCACCGATGTCAGCAGCTGGTGGACCCGCATCATCGTCGGCGGGCTGGTGCTGGTCTTCTTGACCGCGCAGCGCGGCGTGGAGTGGCTCGGCTCGCGCCGGTCCTCGTAGCCGGACCCCGACCGCCCCGCTCCCTCGCTTATCAGGTATACGCGCCCACCGGCGGACACGAGCACACCAGGTTGCGGTCCCCGTAAGGATTATCAATCCGCCCCACGCTCGGCCAGAACTTGCTCCGCCGCAGCCACGCCAGCGGGAACGCCGCCTGCTCCCTCGAGTACTTGTGAGTCCACGAGTCGGCCATCAGCACCTGCATCGTGTGCGGCGCGTTCTTCAGCGCGTTGTCGACCCGGTCGGACTTGCCCTGCTCGATCGCCGCGATCTCCCCGCGGATCGCGATCAGCGCCTCGCAGAACCGGTCCAGCTCCCCCTTGTCCTCGCTCTCGGTCGGCTCGATCATCAGCGTGCCCGGGACCGGGAAGCTCATCGTCGGCGCGTGGAACCCGTAGTCCATCAGACGCTTGGCGATGTCATCCACCTTGATCCCCGTCGTCTTCTCGAACTGCCGGCAGTCCAGGATGAACTCGTGCGCGCACCGCCCGTTCTTGCCCACGTACAGCACCGGGAAGTGCCCCTCGAGCTTCCGGGCCATGTAGTTGGCGTTCAGGATCGCCACCTCTGTCGCGTCACGCAGCCCCCGCGAGCCCATCATCGCGATGTACATGTAGCTGATCGTCAGGATCGACGGCGAGCCCCAGGTCGCCGCCGAAACCGGCCCGATGTGCTTCTCCCCCTGGGCCCCGCCCTCCCCGAACGGGCTCACCACAGGGTGACCCGGCAGGAACGGCACCAGGTGCTTGGCAACCCCGATCGGACCCATCCCCGGCCCGCCGCCCCCGTGCGGGATGCAGAACGTCTTGTGCAGGTTCAGGTGGCACACATCCGCGCCGATCTCGCCCGGGCTGGTCAGGCCGACCTGCGCGTTCATGTTCGCGCCGTCCATGTACACCTGGCCCCCGCACCCGTGCACGATCTCGCACATCTCCTTGATCGACTCCTCGAACACCCCGTGCGTCGAGGGGTACGTCACCATCAGCGCGGCGAGCCGGTCCTTGTGCTCCTGCGCCTTGGCCTTCAGGTCCCCCACGTCGATGTTGCCCTTCTCGTCGCACGCCACCGCGACGATCTCCAGCCCCGCGATCACCGCCGACGCCGGGTTGGTCCCGTGCGCCGAGTCGGGGATCAGGCACACGTTGCGCTGCGACTGCCCGCGCGAGGCGTGGTACGCCCGGATCACCATCAGCCCCGCGTACTCGCCCTGGCTGCCGGCGTTGGGCTGCAGGCTCACCGCCGCAAAGCCCGTGATATCTACCAGCCACGCCTCGAGCTGCGCGAACATCGCCCGGTACCCCGCCGTCTGCGCGGCGGGCGCGAAGGGGTGCATCCGCCCGAACTGCGGCCACGTCACCGGGATCATCTCGCTCGTCGCGTTGAGCTTCATCGTGCACGAGCCCAGCGAGATCATCGAATCGGCCAGCGACAGGTCCCGGTCCTGCAGCTGCTTGATGTACCGCAGCATCTGCGTCTCGCTGTGGTACGTGTTGAACACCGGGTGCGTCATGAACGCCGACCCGCGCGCCAGCGCAGGATCGGAAACCCCGCCCGGCCGCGCGGCCGGATCGGCCGTGATCGACGCCGCCGTCGGCGCCGGCCTGCCGCCCGCGAAGACCGCGAGCAGCGCATCAACCTCGCCGGCCGTCGTCGTCTCGTCCACGCTGATCCCGACCGTGCCCCTGCCCAGGCGCCGCAGGTTGAACCCCCGCGCTTCGGCCTCGGCCAACACCCGGTCCGCGTCGGGAACTTCCACGCTCACCGTGTCGAACACCACGCCCGGCGCCGCCAGGCCCAGCTTCCTCAATCCCGCCTGCAGCACGCTCGCCAGCGCGCTGATCCGCCGCGCGATCCGCCTCAGACCCTCAGGACCGTGGTACACCCCGTAGAACCCCGCCATGATCGCCAGGAGCGCCTGCGCCGTGCAGATGTTGCTGGTCGCCTTCTCGCGCTTGATGTGCTGCTCACGCGTCTGGATCGCCATCCGGTACGCCTGGTTCCCCTGCGCATCCTTCGAAACCCCGATGATCCGCCCCGGCATCTTGCGGGCGTACTCCATCTTCGTCGCGATGTATGCCGCGTGCGGGCCGCCGAAGCCCATCGGCACCCCGAAGCGCTGCGCCGAGCCCACCGCGATGTCCGCGCCCCACTCGCCCGGCGCCTTGATCAGCGTCAGGGCGAGCAGGTCGGCCGCCATCACCACCAGCGCCCCCGCCGCGTGCGCTGCCGTGATCACCGCCGTCGGGTCCACGATCCGCCCGTCCGTCGTCGGGTACTGCACCAGCACCCCGCACAGATCACCCTTGGAATAGTCGATCTTCGAGACGCACCCGGTCCGCAGCTCGATCCCCAGCCCGGTCGCCCGCGTCCGGCACACCGCGATCGTCTGCGGGTGGCACTCATCGGACACGAAGAACGCCCGCTTCGTGCCGTCGCGCCCGTCCGCGACCGAGAAGCACATCGCCATCGCCTCGGCCGCCGCGGTCGCCTCGTCCAGCAGCGATGCCCCCGCCAGCGGCAGCGCGGTCAGGTCGCTGATCATCGTCTGGAAATTCAGCAGCGCCTCGAGCCGCCCCTGGCTGATCTCCGCCTGGTACGGCGTGTACTGCGTGTACCACGCCGGGTTCTCCATCACGTTGCGCAGGATCACCCCCGGCGTGATCGTGTCGTGGTACCCCATCCCTATGAACGACCGGAGCACCTTGTTCTGGTCCGCGATCTTCTTGAGCGACTCGATCGCCTCGAACTCACCCAGCCCCTTGCCGCAGTTGAGCACGCGCCTCGTGCGGATCGCCTCGGGCACCGTCTGATCGATCAGTTGATCCATCGACGCGCACCCCAGCGCCGCGAGCATCTCGCGCCGGTCGGCCTCCGAAGGCCCCAGGTGCCGGGGCACGAACCGGTCCGACGGTTCGAGGATCGAACCGCACTCCTCCGCCGCCACCTTCTTCGATCCGCACGTGCCGCCGCAGCAGGACCGAGCCTGCAAGCCGCTCGATGCGTTGGAATGGTTCGAAGCAGGGGTTGTGGATGTGATTGTGGGGGTGGGCGTGGGGGTGGGGGTGGGGGTTGAGGGGGGGGTATGCATGGTTGTCATGGGATGGGTTCTTAGTCTCAGGGCACGCGAGCGCGTGCGGGGCGGGGACTGCCACGGGCGGCCCCGGGGCAGCAACGGATTCCGACATTCCCCGGTGCTTCCTCTTCCACTCCTCCGCACGATCTCGGCGTACGCCGACGCGGAGTAACCCCCGGCATCGACCAAGAGCGGCCAAGGATAGCGCCCGCCGACCTCGGTTCGAACCCTTCCCGCCCCGCCAATCGCCCCAATTCACGCCCCGTTTGCCGCCCCGCGGCGGCCCCGCCGGGTGATTGCCGCATCCCCCCGGGATCGCCCCCCGACCGTGTTATGATTCTGGCAGGACCGATCGCCCGCGCACGGTGGGTGCGCGCTCACCGCACGGCAACCGGAAAGAAACACGCATGACCCCGAATCTCGCCCCGAACCGTCTCCCGGCGCTGCTCCGGCTCGCCGGGCCCGTCGCCGCTTGCTGCGCGGCCATGCTCGCCGCCGCACGCCCCGACAACGGGCCCGCGCACACCCCCGAGGCCGTGCTCGCCGCCGATACCGCGACCTTCCACCGCCACACCACCACGCTGGCCAACCCCTTCTTCGAAGGTCGCGCCCCCGGCACACGCGGCAACCTCATGGCCGCCGACTACATCGAGTTCCATTTCAAGCGCCTGGGCCTCAAGCCCGCCTTCCCCGCCCACGGCGATGCCCCCGACCCCGGCGCCCCATTCAGCTCCTACCGCCAGTCGTTCGCCTTCGGCTCCAACCTCGAGATGAAGGACGCCTCGGTCATCATCAACACCCCCGCCCCGTCGCCGCTCGCCCAGGGAACCGACTTCTCCGTGCTGGGCTTCTCGGGAAGCTCCGAAATCACCGGCCCGCTGGTCTTCGTCGGCTACGGCCTCAACATCGCCAAGGACGGCTACGCCTCCTACCCCGTCAACACCGACCTCAAGGGCAAGATCGCCCTGGTCATGCGCTTCGAGCCCATGAACGACGCCGGCAAGAGCCTGTGGGATGCCTCCGGCTGGTCGTGGAACGCCGCGCTCGAGCCCAAGATCACCCAGGCCGTCCAGCGCGGCGCCGCCGGCGTCATCCTCGTCAGCCCCCCCGGCGCCAGCGACGAACGCGCCGGCAAGCTCGAGACCCTCGAGAGCACCAAGCCCTCGGGCAAGCCCGTCGACGTCCCGGTCGTGATGCTCTCCACCGACCAGGCCGACAAGCTCGTCAGGGCCGCCGACCCGCAGGGCCGCTCCCTGCTCGAACTCCGCAAACTCGCCGACGACCTCACCGCCGTCACCGAGAAGGGCTCGGTCGTCGACCTCCCCGGGGCCACCGTCACCCTCAAGACCAATGTCGCCCGCGACCCCATCATCACCTCCAACGTCGGCGCCATCCTCCCCGGCGCCGGGCCGCTCACCGACCAGTACGTCGTCATCGGCGCCCACTACGACCACGTCGGCTACGGCCTCTTCGGCTCCCGCGGCGGGCCCGAGGCCCGCGGCAAGATCCACCCCGGCGCCGATGACAACGCCTCGGGCACCTCCGGCATGCTCATGCTCGCCGAGAAGCTCACCGCCGAGTACGCCGCGATGGCCGAGGGCACGCCGCGCCGCACCATCTTCTTCATGGGCTTCACCGCCGAGGAATCCGGCCTCAACGGCTCGCGCCACTACATCCAGAACATGATCGTTCCCAAGGAAAAGCACGCGATCATGATCAACCTCGACATGATCGGCCGCTACCGCGGCGACGATGACAAGGGCATGCCCATCGAGCTGGGCGGGGTCGCCACCGCCAAGGGCCTCGAGGAGTTCATCAAGCCCATGCTCGACTCCTCGGGCCTGAAGATCGCCCCCAAGCCCGGCGGTTACGGCCCCTCCGACCACGCCTCGTTCTTCGGCGCCGGCATCCCGGTCCTCTTCTTCTTCACCGGCCTCCACGAGGAATACCACTCCCCCAAGGACACCGCCGAGACCCTGAACCCCAGCGGCGCAGCCCGCATCGTCGAACTCGTCGACCAGATCGCGCTGGCCTGCGCCACCCGCGCGGAGAGCTTCGAGTACAACGGTGATGCGACAAGCCAGGAATCCGCCGCAACCACCGACCCGGCCCAGGCACCGGCACCCCGGGCCCGCGCCAAGGTCTCCTTCGGCATCATGCCCGGCGACTACGCCGCCAACGACGGTGTGCTCGTCGGCGATGTCACCAAGGGCGGCAGCGCTGAAGAGGGCGGCATTCTCAAGGGCGATCGCATGATCAAGTGGGGAGGCCAGGCCCTGACCACGGTGGAATCCTGGATGCCCCTGCTCACGAAGGCCGAGCCCGGCGACAAGGTCGACATCGTCGTTATCCGCGATGGCAAGGAAGTCACGGTGACGGTGACGCTCAAGGCGCGGAAGACGACCAACCAGTAGCGATCGCCGTCCGATCGCGCTGCCCAATAGCCATGCAGGGTCACGCTCTCCGGCGATAGTGCCCGGACTGGTGAGGTTTCACGACCGGGCGTGTGCGCACACAGCGCGACATGCCCGGAAACCGGGTTTAGCGCCCTCCTGCGGCGTCGTGTGGCGGGGGGGTCTACGGGTCCACCCGAGGCCTTCGGATCGATCCTGGGCCACCGTGGCGCATAGCACTTTCTGTGCGCGCTTTGTACTGAATGTGCCGCAAAATATGGGCTTCTTGTCAACCGCCGCGCGCCTGTCCGCGGGTCCTCAACCGCCATCGATCCGGTCATGAACCGCCGCGTCTTCCCGCCCCCCGCCCCCCGCGCACCGCTCGTCGATCGTCTTGGCCCGCCTACTCCCCTCCCGCTTCCTTCTCACTCACCCGCTGGATCCTCGCCCCCACGTTCCCCAGTCTCTCCTCCATCTTCTCGTACCCCCTGTCCAGGTGGTACACGCGGTTGACCATCGTTGTTCCCTCGGCCGCGAGCCCCGCGAGCACCAGGCACGCCGAGGCCCTTAGGTCGCTCGCCATCACCGGCGCCCCCTTGAGCTGCCGCACGCCCGAGACGATGACCGTCGGACCCTGACGGAAGATCTTGGCCCCCATCCGCGTCAATTCGGCCACGTGCAGGAATCGCTCGGGGAAAATGCGCTCGGTGATCACCGAGTTGCCATCCGCGAGCGTCAACAGCGCCATCAATTGAGCCTGCAAGTCCGTCGGGAACCCCGGGTGCGGCTGGGTCGTCACCTCCACCGGCTTGATCACCCGCCCGCAGGTCACCCGCACCACCTGCCGCAGGGGATCGGGCACGAACCCCGCCGGCCGCAGGATCTCGATCGCCTCGAGCTCCACCCCGATCGCGTTGAGCCGGTCGATCGTCGAGAGCAGCGCATCGGTCGGGCAGTTCTCCAGGATCAGATCACCGTTGGTGATCGCCGCCGCCATCATGAACGTCCCGGCCTCGATCCGGTCGGGGATGACGGTGTGCTCGGCGCCGCCCAGCTGCGTGACACCCTCGACGATGATCCGCGGCCCACCCGCGCCGGTGATCTTGGCCCCCATCTTGATCAACAGGTTCGCCAGGTCGACCACCTCCGGCTCGCACGCGGCCGACTCGATGATGGTCCGCCCCTTGGCGACCGTCGCCGCGCACAGGACGTTGGCGGTCCCCAGCACGGTCGACCCGAACGGCCCGCCCAGGAAGATGGTCGCCCCCTTGAGCCCGCCCGGCGGGCTCTTGACGATGATGTCCCCGGCCTCCATCGTCACCTCGGCCCCGAGCGATCGCACGCCGCGCAGGTGCAGGTCCACCGGCCGGTCCCCGATCGCACACCCCCCGGGCATCGAGACGCGGCAGTATCCCCGCCGGGCCAGGAGCGGCCCCAGCACGCAGATGCCCGCCCGCATCGTCTTGACGATGTCGTACCGCGCGTGGCTGTTGGAGGTGTCCGTGCTGTGCAGGCACATGACCCCCCTGGGCCCGCCCTCGTTGGTCTTGTGGCAGCCCAGCTCGGCCAGGAGCCGGAGCATGTTGCGGATATCCGCCAGGTCGGGGACATCCTTGAGCACCACCGGGTCATCCGACATCAGCGCCGCGGCCATCAGGGGCAGCGCCGCGTTCTTGCTCCCGTTGATCCGGAGCCGGCCGGCGAGCCGACGCCCGCCCTCGATCAGGAACGTATCCATCGCAACCTCCGTGCGGTCGGGCCGGGCCCCTTCCCTGGGCCGGGCGGTTCTCTCTCGTGACGCGAGCGGTCCGGGCCGCGGGACGCCCCATCGGCATCGGCGCGGACCGGTCCGATCATACATCGGCCCGCGGGCCTGTCCGGCTTGTGTTCCCGGTCCCGGGGCGGTTTCCCCCCGTTCCGGGCCGCGCAGACCCACCCCCCGGCGCCGATTCGCGAGCCACCGGCTTGCCTCCCCCGGCCTGAATTGGACATTCGGTTCGGGTTGTTCGATCCCGCCGCGTGGTGGCGGGCTTCAGGGAGTTTACACGGAGGCGCCTTTCATGTTCTGCACCAAGCGTTCCAGTCTGAGTTCGGTCCTGATCGCGGGGGTCGCGGGCACGGTGATCACCGGCTCGGCCGCCCTCTGCGGCGCCGCGACCGACCCGGACGCGTATTCCAACCTGCCCTCGTCGATCCAGCTGTCGGCGACCATCCGGGACTTCAAGGCCAAGTCCCAGACCGGCGGCCACAAGGACTTCGAGTCGATGATGGGCACGACCAACGTGGGCCTGCTCTCCGCGACGCTGGGCTCGGACGGCAAGCCGGTCCCGGCGAGCCTGCGCGGGCAGAAGATCTCGACCGAGTACACCAACTCGGCCAACAAAAACATCATGCCCGCGTCGTACGACTCTTCCAAGGGCGACCACAAGGGCAGCCTGGTGAGCGGCGAGACCGGCAACGGCTTCACCAGCTACGACACGTTCAACCAGTGGTACCGCGACGTGGCGGGCGTGAACGTGTCGAAGGTGATCTCGCTGACGCTCAACCGGCAGGCCAACAGCAACCGGTACGTGTTCGACTCGGCGACCGACGAGCCATACAAGTCGCTGGGCGGCTTCTTCCCGATCAACGGCGAGCTGTACGGCAACTACGCCAACAACTCGGCCGGCAAGATGTCCAACTTCCACTTCACCACGGAGGTGGAGACGCAGTTCGTGTACGAGAAGGGCAAGGGCGCGGTCTTCAACTTCACGGGTGACGACGACGTGTGGGTGTTCATCGGCGGCAAGCTGGTGATCGACCTGGGCGGCGTGCACTCCAAGAAGGCCCAGACCCTGGAGCTGGACCGCCTGACCTGGCTCAACGACGGGCAGGTCTACCAGCTGAAGGTCTTCCACGCCGAGCGGCACACCGTCGAGTCCAACTTCCGCATCGAGACGACGCTGAAGCTGCGCTCGGTCGACCCGCCGACGATCTCCGGTCTGTACGACTAAGGCGACTCATCGGGCCCCGCCGGTGGAAGCCGGCGGGGGGCCCGCTTGAAGGTTCGCCCGGGGCCGCCAAGGGCGGGCGAACCGACGGATCCGCCTGTTCCGTGACCGACTTTTCGGTCCGGGGCCGGTCGGAGCAACTCCCAGCCCCGTCGTCCGCCGCGACGGGGCAGACGACCCGCGCCCCGGCCTGCACTCACGCGGGCCGGGGCCTTTGGATTTTCGGTGTTCGCCCCGCCGGGCCGCCCGCGGGGGAAAGAGAGTCTCAGCGAACGTCGATGTTTGGTCCCTCCATCGATGCCGCTGGATTGGGGGTCGGGCAAGAAGCCCGGCCCCTTTTGTCGCCCGGGATCTCAGGCCGCCGCGCCCGGCGATGCGCCGCCCGACGGCTCCGGGGCCGGCCCTGTTCCCGCCGGTGACGGGGCGCCGGCCCCGGCCCCGCCCTGCGCCGCCGACCTGGGAACGAACTTGAGCACCACCAGGGTGACATCGTCCTCCTGGGCCCGCCCCTGGCGGTAGCGGCCCAGCGTGTCGGTGATCGCCTTGGCGATCTCGGCGCACGATCGCCGCGCGTTGGTCCGGATGATCTCCCGCAGCCCGGACTTGCCGAACATGCGGCCCTTGGGGTCGCGTGATTCCCAGATCCCGTCGGTGCCGATGACGAGCACCTGCCCGTCGATCCAGCCGTCGCGGTCGAACTCCTGGTACTCCCAGTCGGCGTCCAGCCCCATCGGGATGTCCACGCCGGCGAGCTCCACGAAGACATCGGTCGACGGGTTGTAGGCGATCGCCGGGTCGTGCCCCGCGCTGACCCACCGCAGGTTGCGGTTCGCCGCGTCGATGACCAGGTAGTACATGGTCATGAACCGCCCGGCCTGGCAGTCGCGCGCCAGGTGGCGGTTCATGTGGGTGATGAGGTGGGCGATGCTGCCTTCCTGGTTGGCCCGGCCGCGCAGCAGGGCGCGGGCGGTGGTCATGAGCAGCGCCGCGGCGATCCCGTGGCCGGTCACATCCCCCACCGCGACCGCCAGCGTCTGGGGCGCCACGCTGGAGAGTTCGAGGAAGTCGTAGTAGTCCCCGCCGGTCTCGTCGCAGTAGATGCTCCGCCCGGCGATCTCCAGGCCGTCGACCGTCGGCGAGCTCGAGGGCAAGAGCGCCTGCTGGACCTCCATCGCCAGGGCCAGGCTCTCCTTGAGCTTGAGCCCGTCGCGCAGCTGAGGCACCATCTCGTTGAAGACCTTCCCCAGCTTAGCGAACTCGTCGTTGCCCGAGACCGCCGCCCGGGCATCCAGGTCCCCCGCGCCGACCTTCTCCACGGCGCCGGTCAGCGCCTCGAGCGTGCGGGACACCTGGCGGGAGAGCACGACCGCCAGCGCCGCCCCCACGCCCACCGCGCAGAGCATCCCGCCCAGGCCGATGTACAGCAGCCGCCGCGTGCTCGCCAGGACCTCCTCGATCGCCACGTCCACCCCCAGCAGCGCCACCGGCGTGCCCGCGGCGTCCCGGATCGGCGAGGTCGCCGACAGGAAGGTCCCGTACTCGTCGGCCGCGACCTGCAGGTCGTTTCGGTCCAGCGGGATCGGCGGCTGGTCCGGGTCCTTGGGCGTGTACTCGTCGCCGATCGCCGACTTGCCGGCGCTGCCGCGCTCCTCGGCGTCCACCACGTACGCGTACACCCCCGGGCGACCCGGCAGGGGCCGCAGCGTGTAGACGAACTTCACATGGATGTCACCGCGGCGGTTGGCATCCCGCACGGTCCGCAGCAGCGCCTCGAGCTTGCCGTAGGCCGCCCCGTCCATATCCTGGCGCGTCGTGATCGACTCGTGCTCCTGGGCGCCGACCAGCTTCGAGGTGGTCGCCGCGATCGAGAGCACCTTGCTGCGGATCTCCTCCAGCAGCAGGGACTTGGACCGCCACGCCGTGACGCCCAGGAGCACGCCGTTGCTCACCAGGGTCAGGCTCACCATCAGGATCAGCAGCTTGTTCCGGAACCGCATGCGCCCCTTCGTCTGACTTCCCGCCACAAGGCCCGGCGCGCACCACGTCGCGCCGCACGATCCGCCCCCGGCCGTGCAATGCGTGCAATGATAGGGGAATCCGGGGACCTCCACACCCGGCCGACCGGGACGGCCACCCCATGCACACACCATCGGACTTCCCCGCGTTCCAGATCGACCCGGATATCCGCAGCGCCTCCACGCTCCCGGCCTGGGTCTACTCCGATCCGCGCATCTACCAGCACCTGCTCGAGCGGCTCTTCCCGGCCTCCTGGCAGTTCATCGCCGACAGCGACGCGATCAAGGTGCCGACCCAGGTCCACCCCGTCACGCTCCTGGAGGGCTCGCTCGACGAGCCCCTGCTCCTGACGCGGGACCTCTCGGACCGCGCCCACTGCCTCTCGAACGTCTGCACGCACCGGGGCACCACGCTCATCGACAAGGGCGGCCACGAGAAGACGCTCACGTGCCGCTACCACGGCCGGCGCTTCGATCTGGACGGCACCTGCCGGTACATGCCCGAGTTCAAGGACGTCGCCGGCTTCCCCGCGCCCTCGGACCACCTCTCCCGCGTGCCCCTGGGCACCTTCCCGCGCACCGCCTCACTCGAGACCCCCGGCCCCACCACCGCGCTGGGCAAGTTCCTGTTCGCCTCCATCCGGCCCGCGCACCGGCTCGAGGAACTCGTGGGCGACATGCAGGCCCGCGTCGGCTGGATGCCCATGGACCGCGCCCGCTTCGAACCCACGCGCAGCCGGGACTACCTCGTCCGCGCCAACTGGGCGCTCTACTGCGACAACTACCTCGAGGGCTTCCACATCCCCTTCGTGCACGCGAGCCTCAACGCCGTGCTCGACTACGGCACCTATAGCACCGAGCTCTACCCGCTGAGCAATCTCCAGCTGGGGATCGCCTCGGATTCGGCGCAGGATGTCTTTGAACTCCCCGACTCCAGCCCCGACCAGGGCAAGCAGATCGCCGCGTACTACTACTGGCTCTTCCCCAACACCATGTTCAACTTCTACCCCTGGGGAGTCTCCATCAACGTCGTCCGCCCGCTGGGCGTGGCGCTCACGAAGGTTTCGTTCCTCTCGTACGTCTGGGATGAATCCAGGCTCGATCGCGGCGCGGGCTCGGGCCTCGATCGCGTCGAACGCGAGGACGAGGCCGTCGTCGAGGCCGTGCAGCGCGGCACCCGGTCACGCTTCTATGAACGCGGACGCTACTCGCCCACGCGGGAGCAGGGCGTGCACCACTTCCACCGCCTGCTCGCCGCCGCCCTCCAGGCCCCGGCGTGACCGGCCGAACCCGGCATGCCAGGTCAATACCCCGCATGACCCCCTGGGGCAAAACCACGCCAAAGCCCGGCGAAAGATCGCTTTCCGGCACCCCACGTATCGACCACCATCGATACCTCGGTCTCGGTCACCATCGGCGCGCCGAAGCTCGGCGTCAACTTCCACAGCGTTCCTGTTGACCAATTGTGCATAACCCAATCGCACGGTATGTCTCAGGCGGTTTAAGACGTGATCCGACAAGGCGTTACGATCTGGGACATGCGGTCAACACCTCACCGCCCAACTCTGTGAGGAACTTCAGTACTTTGGGCAAATACCCCAGTTGACTCTCAGAGACTTCGTTGCGATAGGCCCCTCACCCACACCGTCTCTGTGCCGGTCGAACGGCCGGCGGGCCCGGAATTCGGTCCGGGCCGGGGCAGCGGTTTCGGACGGCATGGTCAGGCCGGCATGTGCGGCCGGAGATGGTCCAGGAGCGCTTCCTTGGGCGTGTAGCCGACAAACGAATCCACCACCGCGCCCTGCGCCACCACCATCAGCGCGGGGATGCTCGTCACCCCGAAGCGCTCCGCGAGTTCGGGCTCGTCGGTCACGTTGACGAAGGC
This sequence comes from Phycisphaerales bacterium, assembly GCA_044221545.1. GTDB lineage: Bacteria > Planctomycetota > Phycisphaerae > Phycisphaerales > UBA1924 > JAEUJB01. The sequence goes on along the minus strand of JBGAOZ010000006.1, from coordinate 121,988 downwards.
GATCCTGGCTTTGCCGGCGACCTCGCCGGCGAGCTGCTGGACCACGGGCTTGAGCGCTACGCACGGCGGGCACCAGGGGGCCCAGAAATCCACGAGCACGGGCAGGCTCGACTTGCCGACCTGCTCATCGAACGTCGCGCTGGTCGGGTGAAGGACATTGGTCTGGGAAACTTGCACGCAACTGCTCCTGACCCGCGGGTCTGGCCTTGAACGTCGGCAAGCGGCACTCAAAGCCCCCTGCCCTGTCCGTTGCCGGGCCCTCCGCGGGTCCACCGTGTTAGAGCAGCGCGCGAGCCAGAAGGTTGCCACGATTTGGCGGGATCGGAGGGCCGAGAGGGGCGTTGGAACGAGCCCGGAGGGGTGTGCGCGGCCGGTCGCGGCCGAATTCCCCGGTGTGCGGCTGCCGGAGTGGCAGGCACGCCGGGCGGTTTCTGAGGATCCGCGCCCGCTACCTATGATCACCGATGCCTGAGAACACGATTGCACCTTCGAACACTCCGGGAACGGCTCCAGGGCCTTCGGGCTCCGATGCACCGGTCCAGCCCCGCAAGTTCCTGCGGGAGCACGGCCCGGCCGAGCGCGTGCGCGGCATCTTCGCGATCTCCAACGCCCAGATGGGCAAGACCCGCCAGGACAAGCCTTATCTGCGGTGCATCATCGGGGACAAGACCGGCGAGATGCCCGCCCGCATGTGGTCGATCGACGAGATCACGTTCCGGCGGCTCCCCACCGACGGGTTTGTGTACCTCGAGGGCGAGACCCAGCCGTACCAGGGTGAGCTGCAGCTGATCATCCACTCGATCGACGGCGTGGAGCCGACGGCCGAGGAGATCCGGGACCTGCTGCCCTGCTCCAAGCGGCCCGTCTCCGAGATGTGGGCCGAGCTGACAGCGCTGCTCGACACCGTCTCGCACCCGGCGATGAAGGCGCTGGTGCAGACGTACCTGGCCGACGCGACCCTGATGACCGCCTTCAAGCAGTGCCCCGCGGCCAAGAGCATGCACCACGCCTACCTCGGCGGGCTGCTCGAGCACACGCTGACGCTCTGCAACCTCGCCGCCGTGGTGTGCCCGTTCTACCCCGGCATCAACCGGGACCTGGTGCTCGTGGGACTCTTCCTGCACGACCTGGGCAAGACGCGCGAGCTGGTCTACGACCGCACGTTCTCCTACTCGGATCGCGGGGAGCTGATCGGACACATCGTCGAGGGCGCCATCATGCTCCACGACAAGGTGCAGAACATAATGCGCGAGACCGGCCAGCGCCTCCCCCCCGGCACGCTCACCGTCCTCCAGCACATCATCCTCTCGCACCACTCGCTGCCGGAATTCGGCGCGGCCAAGATCCCGGCGACCCCGGAGGCGATCCTGGTCGCCCAGCTTGACAACCTCGACGCCAAGACCACCATGTCGCTGGCCGCGACCCGCTCCGAGGGCTCCCCCGGCCTGGAGGCCGGCGGCAACTTCACCGAGAAGCAGTGGGCGCTGGACACCAAGCTGTTCCGGCCCGATCCCCTCCGCGCCACGCCCCCTCAATAGCGGATACGAGCGACCGTAGTGTTCCCGAAAGCCTGTGGCAGAACACAGGTCTGCGGTGGGCTTTCCATTCAAACGCAACCGATGCCCCGACGCACGGGTACATGTTCCTCTTCAAGGAGCTACCGCATGCACACGATCCGGGGATTCGCGTCGGCGATCATTGTCGCCATGGCCTGCTCGCCCTGTGTCCACGCCGCGAGCATCGTCTATGGGTCCAGTCGCCTGAGCGAGGGACGCATCTACCGCATCGATCTGGACGCCCTGACCGCTACACCGCTGGCCGACACGACCCGCAAGGTCGGCGTGCTCGCCCGCGGGCCCAACGCCGACGAACTGTTCGCCGAGACGCTCACCGGCATGTTCGTCGTCAACACGCAGACCCAGTCCTGGACCAAGGTCGCCGATTACCACGGGATCGCCGGCGCGTTCGGCGAGGGACCCGAGGATGCCTGGTACGGCAACGGACCGGTCAACAACAATATCTACACGTTCCAGCCCAACGGCGGCTCGGCCTCGAACTACTTCTCCGGGGCCGCGCCGGCCTTCGAGGATCTCGTGGGCTACGCGGGAGAGCTCTACGCCGCCGCGTCCCCGGGACAGATCTACCGCGTCAACCACGCCCTGAACAACCTCACGCTGGTCGCCGACGTCGGCCACACGCTCGACGGCATGGCGATCAGCAGCGACGGCCGCGTGATCGCCGTCGGCGGCTCGACGTTCTACAACGTCTCGATCGCGACCGGGCAGGTGACCGTGCTGGGCGCGGTGACCAACGCGGTCTTCGGCGACCTGGGCAGCGCGCCGATCCCGGCGCCGGCAACCGCGCTGGTACCGCTCATGGTGATCTCCGCCGTTCGTCGCCGCCGGAGCTGATCCAGCACTTGCCTCGCGCACGACAACCGCCCCCGAGCCCACGCCGCGCCGCAGGCTGACGGAGGCTGCTTCGCCCCGATGGGGCGATCCGCCAACGGCTACTATTGCTTTCGTGGCTGAAGACTCGTCAATCCAAGTGCACTTCGGCCGGCCGATGCCTCTCTTTCCCCTCGACTCGGTCACCCTCCTCCCCCAGCAGGTCCTCCCACTCCACATCTTCGAACCCCGCTACCGCCAGATGGTCGCCGCCGCGCTCGACGGTTCCGGCCAGTTCGCGATGGCGATCTTCAGCGGCAAGAGCTGGAAGCAGAACTACCACGGCAGGCCGGCGATCCGGCCGGCGGTGTGCATCGGGCACATCGTGCAGCACGAATCGCTCCCCGACGGCCGGTACAGCCTGCTGCTCCAGGGCGTCTGCCGCGCCCGGGTGCTGTACGAGCTGCCCGCCAGCGACACCAAGTTCTTCCGCGAGGCGATGCTCGAGCCCATCGGGGACACGGAGACCGACCAGGAGACCCTCCAGCCGGCGCGCTCCCGGCTCGACGACCTGCTCACGCACACCTCCCTCAAGCAGCTGCGCGCCACCAAGCCCGTGCTCGAGTACGTCCGCAACGACGACATCCCCACCACCGCCGTGCTCGAGCTGGTGTCGTTCACGCTCCTGAACGACACGGAGCTGCGCTACCGCCTGCTCGCCGAGGGGGACCCGGCGATCCGTGCCGGGCTCATCTTCCGGGAGCTCGGCTCGCTGCGCACCCTGATCGACCGCGCCTGCTCCCAGCACCCCGAGAACTGGCCCAAGGGGTGCAGCTGGAATTAGCGGTGTGCGACGAGACATAGAGACATGGAGACGAAGCGACGGAGTGACCCGGCGCGGGACTCTTGATCGAACCGGCCCGACACGCGGCCGTCGTACGATCGCTTCGTGGCTCCTTCACTTCGTCACTTTATCTCTTCGTCTCCCTACCTCTTCCACTCACGTCGAGCACGGCGCCAGCCGCACATCCGACGCCCGCATCCCGCCCATCGGGTGGTGCGTGCACAGAGCCTCGCCCAGCTGCTCGGGCTCGGCGAGCACGAACGAGACCGGGCGGTCCACGCGCCAGCCCATGAACCGCATCGCCCGCGGCAGGCACTCCTCCGTGGTCGCCACCACCAGCTCCGTCCCGCGCAGCTCCAGCGGCAGCACCCGGAACTGCCAGGCCTGCCGGCGGTTGATCGCCGCGCTCACCTCCGCTGGAACCTCCAGCGCGCGGGGATCGATGGTCGCCGCCAGCTGCGCGAACTGTCTGGCCCACGCCCGCTCCACATCCGACGGGCTCACGCCGAACATCTTCTCGGCGAGCACCCCGAACGGCTTGGGCGACTGCTTCTGGGCCTCGAGCACCTGGTCGCGCTGGTCCTCGGTCATGACTCCCATGTGGACCAGCAGGTCACCCATCCTCATCGCGCCGTCACGCAGTCCCTTGCCCTTGGCCTTGCCCGCACGCTTGACCGACCGGCGATCGCCGCTCATGCAACATCCCTTCGACACCGCCTCCGGCAGCGCCCGGGCCAACCCGGCCGGGCGCCCCCAAGGGCAGGTGCTCCGCGGCGGCTCGCCGGACCGATGCAGGTCCGGAAAAAAACTCGGGCCACCGTTCCAGCACCAGCATCGGGCTTCGCGGCGCCTCCATGGGGAGATGCACCCGACAAGGGCGCGAAGTGCTCGCCGGCACAACGCCCGCATCGGTCGCAGGGCAATTCGCGATGATCCCGCTCAGCGCGTCCGATAGGTGATCACCGGCCCCGGCAAGGCGGCGGATTGCTTGCACACCGGCGCATCGAATGGCAGGAAGGCCCGCGAACACGCCGCCCCCGGCGCTCGGTCATTCCCCGGGCTCACTCACAGCGCGGGCTCGATCATTCCCCTGGCTCGATCACTCCGCGGGCTCGATCGTCACCGTGAGGCCCTTGCTGTGGAACTGCTCCTGGTAGAGCTCCGCGCGTTCCTTGTGCGTCACCAGCAGCAGCGACACACCCCGCGAGTGCGCTTCGAGCATCGAGAGGACCGCCCGGGTCTGCGCCAGCGGCGTCAGCTCCACGATCGTGTCCACCACGTGCTCCATGCTGTTGTGATCGTCATTGTGCAGCAGCACCCGGTACGGCGGCAGCTGCTTGGGCGGAGTCTTCCGCGGCGTGGTCGCCGGGCGCTCCGCGACCGCCGTGCTCGCGGGGGGCTCGGGGGCAGGGGCCGGCTCGGCCGCGGGCTTGGGCTCCTCGCACAGCGGCCCGGACCGCCGCGATGTCGTTCCGTCGGTGATGGAATCGGCCAGCGCCATGGTTGTCCTCATCGCTCGATGCGGTCGGCCCGCCATCGGCCACTCCCGGGCGGTCGGCCTCCCGAGGATGTACGATCGGACCGGAATGCAAACCACCTGCCGCATGATGGTATGGAGCGTGCGATCGGCAAGGGCCACCGTTGCCCTGCTCGCGGGGATCCCGCTGCTGCTGGGAGTTCCCGGACGCGCCCGCACCGTACCAGCCCCGCTTGAGCCGCGATCCGAGCCCCAACTCCAGCCCGCGCCCGAACCGGCGCCCCAGCCGGCTCCACAGCCCAGCCCTCCCGCACCCCAACCAGAACCAAAGCCAGAACCAAAGCCAGAACCCAAGCCCGAACCCGCTCCACCGCCTCCCGCCCCCCAGCCGCAGCCCCAGCCCTCACCAACACCCGCGCCGCCCACGCCCCAGCCGGAACCAAAGCCCGAGCCCAAACCTGAACCCAAACCTGAACCCAAACCCGAGCCCAAGCCCGAGCCCCAGCCCGGACCACAGCCATCTACGCCGCCGGCGCCGCAGCCTTCTCCAGCTCCGCAACCATCGCCAACACCGCCCGCTCCTCAACCTGAGCCCAAGCCAGAACCAAAGCCAGAACCAAAGCCCGAACCCAAGCCCGAGCCCAAGCCCGCGACGCCGCCTCAGCCGCAACCTTCTCCAACTCCTCCAGCGCCCCAGCCGGAACCCAAGCCAGAACCAAAGCCGGAACCAAAACCGGAAACTCCTCCCCAGCCCTCACCCACCCCCGCGCCGCAGACTCCTCCAACAGCTCCTCCGCCCGAACCCAAACCAGAACCCAAGCCTGAACCCAAACCCGAGCCCAAGCCTGAACCCAAACCCGAGCCCAAGCCCGAGCCCAAGCCCGAGCCCGCGACCCCACCAGCGCCCGGAACCGAACCCGCGCCACAACCAACTCCACCTCAGCCCGCTCCTCAGCCAGTCCCCCAACCCCCCGAGCCCGCGCCCCAACCTCAACCCCCCACCCCCACCCCCACCCCCACCCCCCCCACACCTGCTCCAGCCCCCACTCCTCCACCCGCACCCACTCCACAGCCCGCTCCCCCGCACGAGCCCGCGTACGCCGGCTTCACGATCCGCGACACGCCCGAAGGGCCCGTGATCGCCGGGGTCGGGCCCGGCCCGCTCAACGGCGATGGCTTCCGCTCGCCCTCCATCTGGCGCGGAGACCTGGTCGTCACCATCAACGGCCAACCAACCTCGTCGGCCGCGTGGCAGCAGCTGCTGACATCGCTCCCGCCCGGCTCGCCGATCACGCTGGTCTACAGGCGATCCAAGGCCCCCGATCCCATGTCCGCCGTGCCGCACGGGGATCCCGCGGGCGATCCGCTCACCGCGACGTTCTCGCTCGAGCCCCGCGCCCGCTGGACCGGCACGCTCGGCGGACCCAGGCGCGAGAACGAGAACATCCCCGAGGCCGCCGAGGGCGAGTTCGAGCGCGTGCTGCTCGCCCGCGCCGATCAGCTCCAGGCCTCGCAGGCCGAGGGCGGTCTCGCCGCGCTCACTCCCGCCCTGGCCAAGCTCCAGGGCGAGACCCCCGACACCAACCAGCTCCCCGCTCTGGTCAACGCCTTCCGCCGGCCGCTCAGCCTCGACGCCGTCGAGAAGCCGCTCGCCGCCGCCGCGCGCCAGGCCCTCACCGCCGACCCCGCGCAGATCACGCCGCTCATCAACCTCGCCCTCGACAACCCCATGCTCCCCGACGCCGTCATGCGGCTGCCCGCGTGGTTCAGCCCCCTGAGCGGCGTGGGCGGGTACGCCGCCGCGCTCGCCGACGCCCAGGCCCTCGTCCGCAACCACCGCGACGACGCCGCGATCGGCACCGGGGACCGCGCCCAGTCCAACCTCGCCGCGATCCGCCGCGGCGCCCAGATCCAGCCCGTCCTCTCGCACCTGTGCGACCTGCTCGCCGCCGCGCACAAGTCGCTCACCGACCTGGGCGCCGCCCACGCCCACGACGCCGCGCGCACCGACGTCCCGCCCGAGATCCGCGCCGCCGTCACCGGCGATGTCCTCTACTTCGAGCCCGGCGCCGCCGGCGAGGGCCCGCTGGTCGTCGGCGGTCCCGGCCCCAACACCTACGACATGTCCAAGCTCGCCCGCGTCTACGACGTCGGCGGCAACGACACCTACCGCTACCTCCCCGGTGACATCTACGTCGACCAGGCGATCCCCGGCGAGAACGGCGCCCCGGCGAGCACCGTCAAGCGCCGCGTGCTCGTGCGCGCCATCGTCGACCTGGCGGGGGACGACGTGCACGAGGCCCAGGGAGATTTCTGCGGGCCGGCCACCGGCGTCTTCGGCCTCTCCATCCTCGACGACCACGCCGGCAACGACATCTACCGCTCCACCGGCGAGTTCTCCATCGGCGCCGGGCTGGTGGGCCTGGGCATCCTCATCGATCGCGGCGGCGCCGACCGCTACGAGAACACCGGCCCGGCCTCGGGCTGGTCCATCGGCGCCGGCTACTACGGCGCGGGCCTGGTCCTGGACCTTGGCGGCGACGATGTCTACATCGGCGAGAAGCTCACCCAGGGCGTCGGCGGGCCGCGCGGCCTGGGCGCCATCATCGACGGCGGCGGCAGCGACCTCTACCGCGCCAACGGCCCCAGCTTCGCCTCCGCCTACGGGACTCCCGCGGTCTACCTCTCCATGTCGCAGGGGTTCGGCTACGGCGTCCGCGGCTACGCCCACGGCGGCATCGGCGCCATCTGGGACTTCGGCGGCGATGATCGCTACGAGGCCGGCGAGTTCTCCCAGGGCTGCGGCTACGCCTGGGCCATCGGCATCCTCCACGACTTTGCCGGCAACGACCTCTACTACGGCAACCGCTACTCCCAGGGAGCCGCCGCCCACCAGGCCGTCGGCCTGCTCGCCGACGACGCCGGCGACGATTCCTACTGGAGCATGACCGCCGCGAGCCAGGGTGCCGCGTGGGACCAGTCGATCGCCATGCTCATCGATCGCCAGGGCAACGACGGCTACCGCGCCGGCGGCCTCTCCCAGGGCTCGGCCGCGCAGCAGGCCATCGGCCTGCTCCTGGACCTCGGCGGCGCTGATCGCTACAGCGCCTACGCCCCCGCGCAGGGCGAGGGCGGCGGCAACGAATATCACTTCCCCGAGTGGAAGCTCTACTCCTTCAGCGCCCTGCTCGACCTGGGCGCGGGCGGTGATTCCTACTCATCCCCCGGAAGGGCCAATTCCGCGGCGATCCGCACCGGGACCATCAACGCCCAGAACCCCCAGGCCTCCAACGCCTGGGGCCTGTTCGCCGACGAGTGACCGGCGGCCGATGACGCTCGCGACTCCCCCGTTCCCCGACCGCCCGCCTAGAACCCCGGGTTCGGCAGATTGTCGAAGATCGCCGAGTACTCCGCGTTCGCGTACGAGGCCTTCCTGTTCCCCGGGATCACGTTCTGGTACCCGGCGTGCCCGTCCATGAATAGCATCGCCGACTTGTTCACATCCCCGTACCCGTTGGTGAGCTGGAAGCCCGCGCTGGACGAGTTGATGATCACATCCATGTGCTGGTCGGTGTACCACACGAACCGCGACGGCGTCACGCCGTTGCCCTGGGCCATCCGCTGCGTCCCGTTGTTGAACGCATCCGCCAGCTGGAGATTGAGCGCCCTGGCGACCTGCGTGTACCAGCCCGATGACCAGTGGTAGCTCGTCCCCACATCGTCGTAGCACGAGATCGTCGTATTCCGCACCGGCCAGGTCCGCTGGTACGTCCACCGGTCCCCCGCATCGCGCCAGATGTCCGCCTGCCTGGCCCGCTCCGGTGAGTTTGCCGGGAGCGTCGCCGGCGGCGGCGGCGCGGTGAACACCCCCGGGTACAGGTACTGCGTCAGCGGCCGGTCCACCGCCTCCACGTCGAACGCTCCCCCGCCGCTGCCGGCCCACCATCCGTTGTTGTTCTTCCCCCCCGCGCTCCAGGTCGTCCACCCCTGAAGGCTCCCCGACGTGCCCGTGCTCGCGAACCCGCGCCGGTAGGTCAGCACGATCGGCAGGTACCCGTGGTTGTCGTTCTGGTACATCGCCCCGACCTCGCCGAACTTGCCCAGCTTATAGGGCCCGGATGCCTGCCCGCCCGAGTGCCACCCCGGCGGCACCGCCAGCGCGATCACGCCCAGCACCCCCAGCACCACCGTCCCCGCAACCGCATCCGCCAGCGCAAATCCCCTGACACCGTGTTTCATGGCGACTCCCCGGAGTCCCCGGCGGGCAGCCGTTGCCCTCGGTCAGGACTCTCTGCAGTGCATACCCGCGACCTCCCGCGGGCGTTGCAGAGTACTCGGATTTTGGAACGAACATCGCTCCACACGAGCCGCCGGACAACAACATCCGGTGCCGCCGTGCATCGCGATGTTCGGTGACGCCCCCCGCGGACCTCAGGCCTCCACATCAATCCCCGCCGCGCCCTGTCCCGGCGGCTGCTTGGTGTACCCGGGGTGCTCCTGCTTGTCCTCGCGCGTCTCTTCTTCCTTGTTTCCCTTCAACGACCGCACCGCATCGGCGCTCTGGGTGTTCGAGACCACCAGGTCCAGTTCGTCCTTCACCGCGCGCCGCACCGACGCCTTGTCGGCATCCTTCTTGGCGTTGTCGCGCGTCACGATCCGCTCGGCCTGTCCCAGGCCCGCAACCGACTGCGCGGTGTTGGTGCCGATGATGCTCATGTCTCTATTGATACGTTCGGTCGCCCGGACCCCATCGCATCAAGGAATCCGTTCGGGTCGGCCCACTCCGCACCCGCCCCGCACACCCCGACCCCCCGCACTTATCCGGACCTGTCGCAACCCGCGTGCCGCGCCGACGGGCGCCTCGCCAAGTCCGCCGCCGATCCCCGTCAACTGAAGATCTTCCGCATCAGCCCGCCGTGGTAGATCAGGTCCAGGTCGTTGAGCACCTTGGCCAGGAACAGGTTCGAGATGATGATCGCGATGAAGCTCGTCACGAACGAATCGGTGGTCGCCCGGCCCACACCCTCGGCCCCCGGCTTGCAGTGGAAGCCCTTGTAGCAGGCGATCAGCCCGATCATCAGCCCGAACACCACCGACTTGACCAGCCCGTTGGCAAGGTCCGTCCACGCCACGAACTCCGCCGTGTACCGCCAGTACGTGGTCGCGTCGGAGTGGAAGTACCTCGTCACGATGAACCAGCCGCCCATCACGCCGCACAGGTTCGACACCACCGTCAGGATCGGGATCATCGCCGTGCACGCCAGCACCCGCGGGATCACCAGCACCCGGATCGGATCGGCCGCCATCGCTCGCATCGCATCCAGCTGCTCGGTCACACGCATCGTCCCCAGCTCGGCCGTCAGCGAGCACCCCACACGCCCCGCCAGCATCACCGCCGCCAGCACCGGGCCGATCTGCTTGGTCAGCGAGATGTTGATCACCCCGCCCAACCGCCCCTCCTGCCCGATCGCCGCGAACTGCAGGTACCCCTCGATCGCCAGGATCATCCCGATGAACGAACCCGTGATGATCAGCACCGGCACCGACGTCGTCCCCACGAAGTACATCTGCGACCGCAGCCGAGCACCCCGCGACCAGGTCTGCACCGCCGGCACGCCCCGGATCGCCCAGTACGCAAACCGCGTGAACCGCCCGAAGTCACGCACCGCGTCGGCGATCGGCCCGCGCATCGCCAGCCTCACCAGCGCCCCGAACGCGCGGATCGGCCAGAAGACCGGACTGGCGAACATCGACTCTTCCACGCCGGAAGGTTAGTAGCCGCTCACACTCGCAGCCAGCCCCGCGCCGACGATTCACCGGCAATTCGCGCCCGATTCACACGCCCCGCCGCGCCGGGCCCGCTCACGCCGTCCCGCGCAGGGCCGTCAGCGTCTCCAGCGCGCCCTGCAGCAGCAGCTCATCCCCGCGCTCGATCCGCGTCTGCGGCGGCGGGAACAGCTTCCGCACGCCCCCCGCCGGCGTCCGCTCCACCACGCTCACCGCGTGCCGCTCCAGCAGGTCCGAGACCGACAGCCCGGCAATCCCCGGGTGACGCTCCACCGACCACCGCACCGTCACCACGATCTCGTCGGCGACGATCTGGCTCCCCACGATCGACGGCTCGATCGCCGCCGTAGCGAACGCCGGCGCCGAGATCGACGACTGCGACATCGCCGTCTTGATGTTGAACCCCTCGCGCACCTTGTCGGCCATCTGCTGGTCAAACATCCGCAGCACCACCCGGATCTGGGGGTTCATCCGCCGCGCATCCAGCGCCGATTCCAGGTTCACCAGGTCGTCGTTGGTTGCCAGCACGATGCTCCGCGCCCGCTCCACCCCCGCCTCGCGCAGCAGCTGGTCCCGCCGCGCATCCCCGATCAGCACCGCCGAACCGTCGGCCCGCACCTCCTCGAGGAACTTGTTCTGCTCGCTGGCCTCCACCACCACCACACGGTGCCCGAGCTTGCGCAGGATGCGGAACGTCCGGTAGCCCAGCTTCCCCAGCCCGACGATGATGATGTGATCTTGCATGGAGCGGCTCATGATCGTGCACCAGGAATGTTCGTGCGCCCGACGGTCGCGCACCATCGACCCGATCTCCGCGATCGCCTCGACGATCACCGTCAGACCCAGGATCGGGACCAGGAACAGCATCGCCCGCCCCAGGAACGAGGTCGGCAGGTTCCCCGGCGGCGTCTGCCCGAAGATCAACCCCCAGGCCGCGTAGATCCGGTCGAACGTGCCGCTCGGCGAACCACCCGCCGACATCGAGTCGCTCCCCAGCACCTCCGAGCCCACCCACAGCACCACCCCCAGCAGCAGCACGCTCAGCCCGCGATGACGCACCACCGCCCGCAGGAAGCACCACTCGCGGAACAGCCGCTCCCGCACGCGGATCCCCGGCGTCGCGTGCACCCGCAGGTTCTCGATATCCGCTCGCTCCATCGGCAATGACCTTCCCGCCGCGATCCCACTCGCCCGCCCAACCCCAACGATCCCCCACCAACCCCAATGAACCCCCCAGATCGCGCCATGATACAGACCTCGATACAGGGCGCGATGCAGACCGCGCTACGGGCCGCGCTACGGGCCGCTTGCACGCCGCTTCTCCCCTCGCCCAACAAGTCTCTCAAGGCGCACGCAATAGCCCACCGCTCCGGGCGTTGATCCTCCCGACACGGGTTGGACCGGAAGGTTGGCCAGAACCGCGCACGTGTAGCCAACGGGATCTCGGGTTGGGTTGGCTCCGGAGAGACCTTCCGGTACGTGTCCTCTGGACAGGAGCCTTGCATGTCGAAATTCTCGCTCAACGTCTGGTCCCTGATCGCCATCGTCGCCGCCCTGGCGCTCGCGGCCTTCTCCCCCGTCGCGAACGCCGCGGGGCCCGAAGCGCCCAAGCCCGCCGCGATCGCCGGCATGGTGCAGACCACCGACGGCGCCCCGGTCGGCGCCGCCGAGGTCCGCCTCATCAACGCCGATGGAAAGGTCGTCCGCATCACACACACCGGACCCAAGGGCCACTTTGAATTCGCCCCCATTCCCCCCGGACGCTACCTGGTCGCCGCCGGAAAGCCCGCCGTCGGCCGCGGACAGGAGAAGGCGATCGCTCCCCCCGGCACCGTCACCAAGGTGAAAATCACCCTCAAGAAGTAACAAGGGAAATCCACGGCGGAGACCCGGCTCCGAACAGGCCGGATCACCGTACCGGATCACCCCTCGGTCTCCTACATGCCTCACACGTGGGGCTCGCCGCAAGGAAGCGGCGCGCGAGTCCCCCCGAGGACTGAGAGTGCCGGCCGCCCGCGGGAAATGGAACCCGCGGGCTTGCCTTTTTGGCCTCCCCCCCACACACCCACGATCCCCGCACACACGACCCCCACGCCCCGCTCCCCGAGATTCGCCGGCCCAAAAAACAAGCCCGCCCGCGATGGCTCGCGGGCGGGCTTGGGCGACGGGGTGGTGGGTGGTGGATCCCCGCCGCCGGGAGGTGGAATCAATGTGTCCGGAGGGCTCTCGACATCCGGACACCTCGCCTATGCCCCGAATCCGAGCGATCGTCAGTCGCCGCCGCACGGGTCGCCGCATCATGCAGCGGCCCGAACGCATCCCACGCCGGAGATCAGGGCGTGGGCTCGGGGCCGGACCCGCTTCCGTGCGGGCCCGCGGTTGTTCATGGCCGGGCGTCCTTGCCCGGCCCGGATTGGCCTTCGACATCCGAGAAACGGCTCCACGCGTCCTGCGTTCGACCCTTCCCGCGCCGGCCGGTGGTGGATGGCCGCCGCGCCGAATGCCAACCCGATTCTCAATCCCGCACCGGCACGTTCCCGCGCCCGCGCGAACCGCATCAGACCCTCATCACCCGCCCCCACCGCCGCGGCGCTGCGCTTCGAACCTCTCCACAAGGCCCGGAAGCCTCGCGAAACGATCCAGCTTTCCCGACTCCCACTTGGAGCGATCCCGAACCTCCAGCCGGTTGAGCGCCCCGACCACCACGACCTCCGTCCCAAGCCCGACCATATCGAGCAGCCCGCGCGGGATCGTGATCCGACCCGCCGAGTCCATCTCGATCCGCTCGGCCAAACCGAACAGCTCGGCCTCCAGCTCCGCCTGCTCGGCCCCGGGCGTGAGCGTCCGGTCCCACCGACCCGCCAAAGTTGTGAACTCCGTCTCGCTGTACAGCCGAAGAATCCCGCCCGGCCACGGCACGCAAAACCACGCCTTGTCCTTCTCCGGGTCGATCAGCGAGCGATACTTCGCCGGGATCGCCAGGCGTTGCTTCGCGTCGATCGTGATGTCGGACGATCCGGTGAAGGGCATGGAACTGGGCCTCTCTGCCGTCGGACATGCGAGCGATTATCCTCCACTTTGCCACACTTTGCAACACTCTTCGACACTTCAAGCCACGAAATTCTGGTTCTCATTCAAGAAATCCGCATGTTCGTATTCTGAGCGGTCATTTTGAGCCCATCATCCACCGCCGATCCACACCTCCAACACAAGTTGTCCACTTCGATAGACTGCAACACGTCCCCCGCGGCGATCGCCGCGGATCGAGCGTTCACGCTTGCTGCTTGTGTGTGTGATCCACCGTCACCGTGCGGAAGGGTGGGAGCAGTTGATGATCGGCGCCTCGGAGTCCATGGTCGCCCGCGCTCTGGCACTCATGCCCGGCGGCACCTACATCATCACCGCTTGCTTCGAGGGCAAGAAGGCCGGCGCCACCGCACGCAGCGCCATGCCGTGCGCTGTGGAGCCCCTGCTTGTCTGCGTCGCCTCACGCAAGGGCCACGGCATCGAGCCCATCATCCGTGACAGCAGGCACTTTGCCCTCTGCCTGCTCGACCCCAGCGACAAGCTCATGACACGCAAGTTCTGCTCCATGAACCGCGAGGCCGACGCCTTCGACTCGCTCCCGGTCGAGACCCTTGTCAGCGGCGCCCCCATCATCAAGCGCGCCCTGCTCGCCATCGACTGCGAAGTCGTCCGCCACTTCGACATGGAAGCCGACCACGAGCTCTACATCGGCAAGGTGCTCGCCGCACGCCTGTACGCGCAGGAGAAGTGACCGGTGATCATTGATCAGTGATCAGTGATCAGTGAACAGAAAGAGACATCCGGGCATCTCCGCCTGTTCACTGCTCGCTGTCCGCTACTTCCTACCCTTCCTTCATGGACCCCGACGACGAGGTATGCCTCTGCTTCCACGTCCCGCTCCGCAAGATCCGCGCGTACCTTGCCCGCGAGAACCCTCCCGTTGCCTCCCTCATCTCCGAGTGCCTCTCGGCCGGCACCGGCTGCCAGTGGTGCGTCCCCTTCCTCAAGCACCTGCACGCCCAGCACCAGCGCGGCATCACCCCCGACCTCAACGTCTCCCCCGAGCGCTACGCCAAGGCCCGCCTGAACTATCACGAGACCGACCAGCGCGATCCGGAGGTCGTCGATCAGGCCCGCGCTCCGCGGCATCCAACCCCGCCAGACGCCCCAACACCTGACCGGGCCTGACCGCTCCGAAGACCACGTCCGCGGATTCGCCCGGAATGTGCGCGCCCCCCCACCTCCACGCCGGGGCATTCCTCTCCCGCTGCTCGCCCCCCTCACGCCCCCCCACTGCGCGCCTCACGTCCCGATCAACTGCTGGATCGCCTCCACCAGCTGCACCGGCCGGTACGGCTTCTGGATGAACCCCACCTTCGGCTCGGCGAGCAGTTGCTCGGCGGCGTTCTCCTCCGCGTACCCGCTGGTCAGCAGCACCGGCACCACGCCCCGCAGGCGACGCAGCTGCGCGAAGACCTCCGGGCCCGACATGCTCGGCATCGTCATGTCCAGCAGGATCCCGTCGAACTGCTGCGACGCGTCCCTGGCGTGGTCGATCGCCTGCGGACCGTCCGGCATCGCCACCACCCGGAACCCCGCATCCTCCAGGCACATCCGCGCCACGTCCCGCACCATCGCCTCGTCGTCGATGACCAGTATCGTCCCCGACCGCGGCGTCGACGAGGGCGCCGGCTGGGCCGGCCGCGGAGGCGCCGCCCGCAGCGTCGAGGCCGGGAAGTACACGCGGAACGTCGTCCCCTGCCCCGCCATCGACTCGATCCCGATCGCGCCCCCGTGCCGCCGCACGATCCCCAGCACCGCCGTCAGCCCCAGGCCGCGACCCGTGAACTTGGTCGTGAAGAACGGCTCGAAGATCCGCGCCCGCACCTTCGGGTCCATCCCGCAGCCCGTGTCGCTCACCTCGATGCACGCGAACAGCCCCGGCGCTGCGCACCCCTGCGTGTGCAGCTGCGACAGCTCCTTCTCCCCCAGCTCCCGGCTGAACGTCCGCACCCGGATCCGCCCCGCCCGCCCCTCCAGCGACTCCGAGGCGTTCGAGAGAAGGTTCATCACCACCTGACGCGCCTGCGTCGGGTCGGCGTGGATCAGCGGCAGCTCGCTCGCCGGCTCGATCGTCAGGATCGCCGACCGGTCTACCGACACCTCCACGATCTCCACCATCTCCCGCACCACCTCCGACAGGTCGATCGGCTCGGGCTCGGCCTGGTCACGCCCCGCGTACGTCAGCAACTGGCGCGTCAGCTCGCTCGCCCGCGCCGCCGCCTGCTCGATCCGCGACACGCTCGGCCGCGCCTCGGCCTCCGCCGGAAGGCACTTGAGCGCCAGCCCCGCGTTGCCCATGATCGCCACCAGCAGGTTGTTGAAATCGTGGGCGATCCCACCCGCCATCACCCCCAGGCTCTCGAGCTTCTGCGCCTGGCGCAGCTGCTCGGCCATCCGCTCGCGCTCCTCGGCCGCCAGCTTGGCCTCCGTGATGTCCATCGAGGCGCCGGAGATCTGCACCGGCTCGCCCCCGGCCCCGCGCTGCACCGCGCCCCGCGACGAGATCCACCGCACCCGCCCGTCGGGCAGGCACACCCGGTACTCCACCCGGTACACCCCGTCCTCCGAGGCCGCCCGCTCCCGCGCCTCGGACACCGCCGCCAGGTCGTCGGCGTGCATCATCCCCCGCAGCCTCGACATCTCCACCCGCGCCGCCTCGGCCGGCAGCCCGAAGAAACTCAGGTACCGCGCATCCCCGTCCAGGATGTCCGTGGACAGGTTCAGTGTCCAGGTCCCAAGGTCGGCGCTCTGCACCGCCGCCCGCAGGCGCTCCCGCGCATCGGCCAGCGCCGCGTCCGCCAGCTTCTTGGCCGTGATGTCCCGCTGGATCCCCCACGCCCGCAAGACCCGCCCGTCCTCCACCACGCACAGCACGCTGTTCTCGAAGATCCTCGGGTTCCCGTTCACGTCCAACTCGTGCGACTCGGCCCCGTCGATCCGGCCGCCGTTGGCGATGATCGCCCTCAGGTACTCGATGTTCGACGGATCCCCCGCCGGCATCATCTGGTCCAGACGCCGGCCCACCATCTGCTCGGCCCGCTCCAGCCCGTACATCCGCGCCATCGCGTCGTTGCACTCGGTGACCGTCCCCCACTCGTAGTACCGCCGGATCTGCTCCTCCGCCGGCAGGTCCACCGGCACCGGCTCACCGAAGTCGATGCACCACACCCCCTCCGAGCTGTGCTGCACGAAACTCCGGTACCGCTGCTCGCTCTCCGACAGCGCCGACTCGGTCCGCAGCTTGCTCGTCACGTCGCGGTTGAACGACAGGATCGCCGGCGCCCCCTTGTACTCGATCAGGCTCGACACCACGTCCACGCGGATCACCGACCCGTCACGGTGCCGCTGCGTCCACGCCGAGTCGGAGTACGACCCCGTCCGCACCGTCTCCTCGATCGCCGCCACGCTCCGCTCGGGGCTCGCCGACACCATCGCGAGCGAGCCGCCCACGAACTCCTCACGTGTGTACCCGTACAGCCGCAGCGCCCGCTCGTTGGCGTCCAGGATCAGCTCACCGTCCGGGCGGAACACCACGATCGCGTCGTGCGAGCGGTTGAAGATCTCCCGGTACCGCTCCTCGCTCCGCTGCGCCGCCTCCGCCGCGCGCCGGATCTCCGTCACGTCCGCCAGCATGCACTGCCACAGCGTCCCGTTCTCCACCACCAGCGCGATGCACCGCGAGTGCAGCGACCGGTACTCCCCGCTCCTGGACATCAGCCGGAACTCGATCTCGAATCGGTCCTTGTCCCGCCGCGCCCGCGCCACCTCCGCGTCGTACGCGTCCACGTCGTCGGGGTGGATGTAAGGACGGATCGTGTGCCGGTAGTCCTCCCCCACCCGCAGCCACGGGAAGATCGCCTGCCACTGCGCCTCCCGCGAGTTCTTCAGCCGAAGCTGCGGACGACCGTCACGCCCCACGAAGTACGAGGACACCAGCGCCGGGATGTTCTCCACGATCGCACGGTACCGCTCCTCGCTCTCGCGCACCGCGTCGGCCGCCGTCCGCTGCGCCGTCGAGTCGAACACGTACCCCTCGAAGTACTGCGCCTTGCCCGAGGCGTCACGCACCACCGTCGTGTAGTCCGACAGCCAGATCCACCGCCCGTCCCCGTGCCGGACCCGGTACTCCTGGAAGAAGTGCGTCGCCGCCGACTCCAGGTTCAACGCCACCTCCGACGCCACCCGCGGCAGATCGTCCGGATGGATGATCGACGAGTACAAGACCCGCCCCGCCATCAGGTCCTCCACCGCGTACCCCAGCCGCGACACGTTTTCCGACACGTGCACCACCGGCCAGCCCGTCGAGTTCTGCCACCGGAACGCCACCACCGGGCCCTCCAGGAACAGCCGACGCTCACGCTCCGCCGCCTCCCGCGCCCGCTTGGTCGCCGTGATGTCCCGCAGGATCGCCTGCATCAGCGTCCGCCCCTGGAACGTGATCGGGCGGATCCGCACACGCACCTCCAGCACCCGCCCGTCACCCGTCCTCACCTTGCTGTCGTAGTCCGCCGACAGCGTCTCCAGCACCCGCTTGATCACTTTCTGGTGCTCGGGGTCCTCCCACTCCGCGCACCACCCGTCCACCGTCATCCCCTTGAGCTCCTCGGCCGACCGGCCCAGCAGCCCCTCGATCGCCACGTTCAGCTCGATCGGCTTCATCGTCCGCGGGTCGATGATCATCACCCCGTCCGGAGATCCCTCGAACAGCACCCGGAACCGCGCCTCGCTCGCCCGCAGCGCGCTGGTCCGCTGCGCCAGCCGCCGCTGCACCCACGCGTACCCCGTCACCGCCACCAGCGACGCCACCCCCACCACCCCGACGAACCAGAACACCTGCTCCCGCGAGATCATCGCCCGCACCGGCCGCGGCTGGTACTTCCCCACCCACTGGTCGTACAGCTGCCCGAACCGACCGTTGTCACGCAGCAGCGCGATCCCGCTGTCAAGGTCCGACATCAGCGTCGCGTTCTCGCGGCTGGTCGCCAGCGCGAACGCACGCCAGAACCGGTCGTCCCGCAGCTCGTGCTCCTCGAGCGTCATCCCCGTCTGCGCCAGCGTCACCCGCCCGACGATCTGCGTCGTCACCGCGTAGTCCGCCTCGCCCGCCAGCACCATCTTGAACGCCGCGAGCAGCGACTCGCGCGCCGTGCACGGCAGGTCCCGCTCCACGCACCACTGGTGCGCCACCCCCGCCAGCGCCACCGCGACCCGCTCGTTTCCCAGCGCCTCGGCCGTGTCCGCGACCCGCGTGCCCGGCCGCGAGTACACCGCCCCCCGCGCCACCAGGAGCGGCGAGGTAAACACCATCGTCTCCAGCCGCTCCTGGATGATCGAGATCGGCGCCGCCACATCCACCTCGCCCGACACCAGCGCCGCGATCACATCCTCCCGCCCCAGCTCCTTGAACTCGACCGTGAACCCCACCGCCTCGGCCGCCTCCTGCGTCACCCGCTTGGCCAGCCCGTCCACCCCCTCGGGCGTTGCCTCCAGCAGGCCACGCACCCGCTCGGGCGCTGGCAACCCCACCACGATGTGATCACGCTTGAAGTGGAGGTGCAGCGCCCTCCCCGCCGCGCCCCCCACCCGACCCCCACCCTCCGGCGCCGGACCCGCCGGCACCCCGCCCGACTTCTCCCCAACCCCCCACGCCCCCAGCACCCCAACCAACCCCGCGACCCCCACCAACCCCAGCGCAGCCAGCAGCAGCGGCAACCACCGCCCGCTCCCACGCGTCATGTGCTCCCCGAAAGGTTGCAATCCACTCGACTCCTGATCCCACCAACGGCGCCGGGAACCCGGTTCGCCAGCCACCCAACGTATCGAGTTTCACTTAGAAAAACGACCCTCATTCCCGCAGGTGATTCCTCTACTTGATCGACACACCAGGGGTGCATTCCCCACTTTGCCGACCTAGCCTACCCGTTGTTTTTGCGTACCGTGCCGGGCCTCCCAACGGCCCGTCCAAGCCTTCAACCCACGCCGGTCCTTACACGCGACCCGGCCCCGCCTCGACCCTCAGGAATCACCACATGCCCACCTCGATCTCGATGTCCGCCGGCCGACTCAACGTCCCCAACGATCCCATCATCCCCTTCATCGAGGGCGACGGCACCGGCCCCGACATCTGGCGCGCCAGCGTCCGCGTCTTCGATGCCGCCGTCCAGAAGGCCTACAGCGGCTCGCGCAAGATCCACTGGAAAGAAGTGCTCGCCGGCGAAAAAGCCTTCAACCAGACCGGCAACTGGCTCCCCGACGACACCCTCACCAACTTCAAGCAGTACCTCGTCGGCATCAAGGGACCCCTCACCACCCCCGTCGGCGGCGGCATCCGCTCCCTCAACGTCGCGCTCCGCCAGATCCTCGACCTCTACGTCTGCCTCCGCCCCGTCCGCTGGTTCAAGGGTGTCCCCAGCCCCGTCAAGCGCCCGCAGGACTGCGAGATGGTGATCTTCCGCGAGAACACCGAGGACATCTACGCCGGCATCGAGTACGCCGCCGGAAGCCCCGAATCCGCCAAGCTCCTGGACTTCATCCAGCAGAACTTCCCCAAGGACTTCACCAAGATCCGCTTCGGCACCCTCAAGGCCAGCCAGGACTGGCAGGCCGCCCTCCAGGCCGTCGGCGCTCCCCCGCGCGATGTCGCCCTCCAGGTCGGCATCGGCATCAAGCCGGTTTCCTACCTCGGCACCGAACGCCTGCTCCACTCGGCGATCTCCTACGCCCTCAAGGAGAAACGCAAGAGCGTCACCATCGTCCACAAGGGCAACATCATGAAGTTCACCGAGGGCGCCTTCAAGGACTGGGCGTACAAGGTCGCCACCGCCTTCTTCCGCAAGGATGTCATCACCGAGCGCGAATCCTGGATCCTCGGCAACAAAGACTCCACCCCCGGCCTCACCGCCGACGCCAACGCCAAGATGATCGATCCCGGCTTCGACATGATGACCCCCGACCAGAAGGCCAAGATCGTCAAGGAGGTTGAAGGTGTCCTCTCCTCCATCGGCGCCACCCACGGCGATGGCAAGTGGAAGTCCAAGGTCCTCATCAAAGACTCGATCGCCGACATCACCCTCCAGCAGGTCCTCACCCGCCCCAAGGACTTCGATGTGATCGCCACGATGAACCTCAACGGCGATTACCTCTCCGATGCGCTCGCCGCCCAGATCGGCGGCATCGGGATCGCCCCCGGCGCCAACATCAACTACATCACCGGCCACGCGATCTTCGAGGCCACCCACGGCACCGCCCCCAAGTACGCCAACCTCGACCAGGTGAACCCGGGGTCCGTGATTTTGTCGGGCGAGATGATGCTCCGCTACATGGGCTGGACCGAGGCCGCCGACCTCATCATCAAGGGCATGGACGGCGCGATCAGCGCCAAGACCGTCACCTACGACTTCGAGCGACTCATGAAGGCCGAGGGGGATACCACCGTCAAGAAGCTCAAGTGCTCGGAGTTCGGGGATGCGATTATCAAGCACATGAATTAATCACAATGAGCCCCAAGCGAAAGCGTGCTTAAGGGAAGCCTCTGTAGCTGTAGGTCGAGGCCTTGAGGAGTTGACATGAGTAGTCGCTCTGATGTCAGTCCAAAGCCCATGTGTTTTTCGTCTCTCAAGCTGGAGTCTTGGAAGAATTTCAAGAAGGTGGATATTCCCCTAGCGGAGCGGGTGTTCATCATCGGCCCAAACGCAAGTGGAAAGAGCAATTTGCTTGAGGTTTTTCGCTTCCTCCACGACCTCACGACTGAGGGCGGCGGACTTGCCAAGGCTGTCTCTTTGCGCGAAGGAATGTCCAAGCTGCGGTCGTTGCATGCCACGGTGAATAGTGCGGTGGAAATCGAAGTGGGCATGACAGACTCAGCGGACGTCAAGTGGGTGTACCGCCTAGCCTTCGACACGCCTTCGACCAAGAGTACGGAAGTACTCGTGAAGTCAGAGACCGTCGAGCGAGGTGGCAAGAATGTGCTCACCCGTCCCGGAGACCAGGACAAAGCCGATCCGGAGCGATTGCACCAGACTGCAATCGAGCAGGTGGCGGCGAACAAGGAGTTCCGTGTCATTGCGGAATTCTTCCGTTCGATCCGGTTCATGAACCTCGTGCCTCAGTTGATTCGAGAGGGGCAAACAAGCCCCCAGGTCTATCCAGGCCAGGATCCACTCGGGAGAGACCTGCTCGAACAGGTACGCCAGACCCCCAAAGGCGAGCAGACCACGCGTCTTCGGGCAATTGAGCGAGTTCTCAAGACGGCTGTACCGAGCTTTGAAAAGCTCCGGCTAGAGGTAGACAAGCGCGGGCGTCCCCACCTGGCAGTGGGCTTCAAACATTGGAGACCAAACGCGGTTAGGCAACGGGAGTCGCAGTTCTCCGACGGCACGCTGCGCCTGATCGCAATGCTCTGGGCCCTCCAGGAGGACGCCGGGCCACTACTTCTGGAAGAGCCTGAATGGTCTCTCCACACTGGCATTCTCGAGCGCCTCGCTCCGTTCATCGCCAGAATGCAGAGGCAGGGCGGAGGTCGGCAGGTCTTGATCACGACCCACAGTGAACAAATTCTTGCTGACCCCGGCATTGCTCCTGAAGAGTTGCTCTTGATCGTTCCGGCGGACAAGGGTGGATCAGAGATCAAGCCCGCGGCGCGACTTCCAGTCGTGGAGAAGGCGATGCGATCTGGATTGACAGCCGGTCAGGCCGCTCAGCCTCTCACCAGGACTAAGACCATGAGCCTGTTTGGGGATGCGGCGTGATGCGCCCGCTGGCGATGATTTGGGCTGAAGGCTTCTTGGATCGGGTCGCTGCCGAGCGCCTTGCCACGTCTCTTGGAGTGCGCATCGAGGGTGCGTCCCGCGATGCTGGCGGTGCAGACGCTTTCTGGCGCTCGATCAACAGGTACAACGAGGCGGCCAAGCACTGTGGACTCGTGCTAGCTCTCGGGGACCACGATGAGGACACCTGCGTTGGTCCGAAGCTGCGCAAACGAATCAAGGGCCGGCATTCGAATCTCATTCTTCGTCTTAGTGTTCGTGAGTTGGAGGCATGGTTTCTTGCAGATGCTGTCCAACTCGGATCTCATCTTTCTGTCTCACCTGCGAAGTTCCCACGGCAGCCGGACAAGGAGAAAGACCCCAAGCGGACGCTGGTCAATCTCTCTGCAAAGTCCACCAAGCCTGGAATTCGAGAAGGAATGGTGCCCAAGGCGGGGACTTCCGCCGATCGGGGTCCCGAGTACACGCTCATCATGGAGTCTTTCATCCTTACGAAGTGGGCACCGTCCGAAGCGGCAAAGAGAAGCCCAAGTTTGTTGCGAGCGATCCGAGCACTGCGTACTGCGTCCAGTGCGATCATTCCGTAGAACTCTGGCGGGTGCCACCCAACGCCGTGAACTAGATGGCCGTTGAGCGAGCTCGAAGTGCCTTTGCGGCCCGGACTTGCTCGCGTGTGGCGGCGGTGATGGCGGGCGGACCGGGCGGCGGCGGGCTCTTCTTGTGCGGCCAGCGGTAGGCTCGTTTGCCGGCGCGTCGCCGGTACGCGTCGATCACAGCACGACGCAGGCGTCCGCGCAGCACGCGGTCGCGCGGATTGACACGGGCCGCGTGACGGACCGCGTGCAACGCCCCCGCGAAGCTCAGGCGTCGTGGAGGGACTCCCGCTCCACGAAGCACGCCCGCCCCCAGCAGGCCCAGCGGCTGGTGGCACCGAGAAATGGCCGACCTGACGTGCCACCGAGATCGCCTCGATCTCGGTGCTTTGGTTCTGCCCCGAATCACCTGCAAGCGTCAGCTCACCCACCCCGCTCCGCCGCGCCCGCGTGCCACTTCTCCAGCCTGCTCGCCGAGAAGAAAACACCCGCAAGCTCTCCAGGTCCCAGCAGCCGGCTCAATTCCCGGAAGGCAAAGAACGGGATGAGGCTGACAAACATGACCAGCAGGCTGCCCACCAGCTCGTGCAGGCCTGTCGAGAAGAGCTCCCGGATGCCGCCGATGAACCCATCACCCTTCCAGAGCCCCCTGATGCCATCCTCGAGGACCGTGAACCCCAGCAGGAACAGCGTGAACACCACCGTCTTGTACAGCGTCGGGTAGATGAGCGGCCGGCGATCCATCCCGCGCGCCAGCCGCAGGGCATCCCCCAGCATGAGGACCTTCCCCAGCACGATCGCCTTCACCAGGCCGATCAGGTAGTTCCCGTACTCGATGCCGTGGATCGCCAGCACCAGCCGGCGATACTGCGTGAACGCCGCGAACACCAGCGTCAGGTACGCAACGATCAGCCAGTACCCCCGCAGCTGCTGGATGACCTTGGGCTTCCAGCCGCGCGGAGTCTCGTGCTCGCTCATGCCACGATGATCCCAGATCGCGCCCCGGGCGTCCATGCAAAGCAGCGGCAGGTGGCACCGGGGTCCGTGATCAAAACCATGGGCCTCCGCGCCGTGCCACCGGGGTCGGCTTTGCGACCCCGGTGTCTTGGTTCTTTCTCGATCCCCATCACATGAACCCCTTCCAGTTCACCCACGATTGCGGCCTTCCCGGCGGCGGATCGCACTCGATTTCCCCCTCGCGCAGGCCCATCCACCACCGCACGCTCGAACAGCGGCAGGTGGCACCGAGATTCAACCGACCCAACGTGGCAGGTGGCACCGAGATTCAACCGACCCAACGTGGCAGGTGGCACCGAGATTCAACCGACCCAACGTGCCACCGAGATCGCTTCGATCTCGGTGTCTTGGTCCCGCCTTGGCCCCCTCCACCCCAAAGCCTCACGGACCCCTCCGCAACGCAGAAGGGGTCCGTGACGCGCCGCTCGCCCATCAACAGCCACGCTCACCCTACTCGAGCACGCGGATGTTCCGCTTGGCGCACATCTCCTTGAGCACCTGCGGCCACACCGTCACGCTCACCTCGCCCAGGTGCGCCTTGCGCAGCAGGTACATCACCGTCCGCGACTGCCCGATCCCCCCGCCGATGCTCAGCGGGATCTGGTCGTTCACGATCATCTGGTGGTACGGCAGCTTCAGGAAGTCCTCCTGCTTGGTCATCTTCAGCTGCAGCTTCAGCGTGTCCTTCGTGACGCGCACGCCCATCGACGAGAGCTCGTGCCGCCGGTGCGTCACCGGGTTCCACACCAGGATGTCGCCGTTGAGCCCGTGCATCGGCCGGCCATCGGCCGAGACCGTCTCGCTCACCCAGTCGTCGTAGTCGGCCGCACGCATCTCGTGCGGGTACCCGTCCTTGAGCGTCCAGCCGATCCCGTAGATGAACACCGCCGGGTGATCCTGCAGGATCGCCGTCTCCCGCTGCTTGCGCGGCTTGTCCGGGAAGCGGTCCAGCAGGTCCTCGGCGTGGATGAACGTCAGCTGCGCCGGCAGCTCCGGGTACTTGGGCGTGCGGAGCTTGGGGAACTCCTTGAGGATGTGCGTCTCGGCGCCCTTGATCACCTTCCAGATCTTCCGCACCACATCCGTCAGGAACTTGAGATTGCGGTCCTTCTCCTGGATCGCCAATTCCCAGTCCCACTGATCGACGTAGGCGCTGTGGTCGTGGTCCAGGAAGTAGTCCTTGCGGACCGCCCGCATGTCCGTGCACAGGCCCTCCCCGGCCTTCATGCCGAACTGCCGCAGCGCGACGCGTTTCCACTTGGTCGCCGCCTGCACCACCTGCGCATCGATCGGGTGCTTGTTGTAGTCGTTGGTGATGTGGAAATCGATCGGCGTGCGCGAGCCGTCCCGGTCGAGGTAGTCGTTCACCCCGCTGGACCTGTCCACGATCAGCGGCGCCTCGACCATGATCAGGTTCAGCGCCTTGCACAGCTTGTCCGCGATGTAGCGCTTGGTCTCGAAGATCGCTTCCTGCGTCTCACGCGGGGTCAGCAGCGGCACGTAGTCCTTCGGCAGGATCCGCTCGATCTCCTCGTACGTCCCGATGCCCGGGCCCGCCAGGTCCGCTTCCTTGGTGATCGTCGACATAGCACTGGCTCCTTTCGGCGCCACGGCGAGTCGGCGACCGCCCACCCGTCGGGCGCGGTCAAGTGATTTACGGACACTATAGTCCGCATTCCCGGACCGATCATACTCCGCCGGAAAACCCGGCATTCCCGCCGTCGGCGCGATCCCGCGCTGCGCGTGCCACCGAAGATCGCTTCGATCTCGGTGCCCTGGTTCTGCCCCGGCCCGCGCAACCACGCACCCCAACCATCCGTCGGCGTGCCACCGAGATCACTTCGATCTCGGTGTCCTGGTTCTGCCCCGGCCCGCGCAACCACACACCCCAACCATCCGCCCCCCGCCACTACAATTCGCACCCCGGGGGGATGCCGCAAACATCGCCGCACTCCGCACCACCACACCGCCGTTCTGAAAGGACCCCTTTCATGATGAGCAAGCCCACACCCCAGCACCAATGGCTCCGCCAGCTCATCGGCGACTGGACCTTCGAGGTCGAGTGCAGCGCCGGGCCCGACAAGCCGCCGCAGAAGAGCTCCGGCACCGAGCGCGTCTCCATGCTCGGAGATCTCTGGCTCATCCTCGATGGTCGCGGCATGATCCCCGCGACCATGGACGGCGGCATCTCCGAATCACGCATGACCATCGGCTACGACCCCGCCAAGAAGCGCTTCGTCGGCTCGTGGATCGCCACCATCACGGCCAACATGTTCATCTACGAGGGGGAGCTGGATGCCACGCAGAAAATCCTCCCCCTCACCACCACCGGCCCCAGCTTCCAGGACCCCGCCAAGCTCGCCACCTACCAGGATGTCATCGAACTCCAAGGCCCCGATCGCCGACTCCTCTGGTCACGAATCCAAGGCGACGATGGCCACTGGCACCGCTTCATGACCGCCACCTACACCCGAGCATGACGAGCGCCCGGACGAACGAGCCCGAAGCGCCAGCGAGGGCGTTCGCCGCACGCCAGAACCCGCCCCCAACCCCCTCGTGCGCACCACAACTCCGGCCCGATGACCACTTCTGTGCGCAAATACGCGGCGCTCCGCCCATTTCACGCCCATTTTCAATCAAAATCCCCTTGCGCTCACGCCCGAGCAAAGTAACTTCGGGTGCATGAAGACCACCCACCCGCTCGCCAACGGTCCTCAATCCCCCACCCCCACGACTACCCCCACAATTACCCCCACAATTACCCCCACAACCACCCCCACGACCCACTCCCTCACCCACTCGCTCACCACCTCACCACCCTTCACCCCGTTCGCCGACATCTCCTCGCTCATCCCCTCCAACATCCACGAACCCGCCCCAATCTACTCCCGCGAGCAGATCAACGGCATCTTCGGCACCCTCTTCAAGACCGACCTCCCCACCGAGCAGGTCCTCTCCATCAACAACACCACCGTCACCACGTTCGCCGCCTGGTTCGCACAGGACCACGCCCGCCACATCACCCGCTGCCTCCTCGAGATCGCCGAGACCCGCGCCCGCGTCCGCACCGCCGAGGCCCTGCTCATGGCCGTCACCGCCCTCACCAACATCGTCGCCGAGGAATCCCGCTCCCACCGCCAGTCCGAAACCATCCGCAAGGCCGCCACCGCCATCATCAAACTCCACCACACCCACAAAGACCCCGCCAACCCCCACGACGCTCCCACCGATACCCCTACCCCCACCCCGACCCCGACCCCGACCCCGACCGATACCCCTTCTTCCACCCCCTCACTCGCTCACCCGCGCACCCCCCACGCGCTCCCCCCCTCCCCCCTCCCACCCGGTCCGGTTGCCCTGAACCCAGCGCGCTGCCGATCCACAGAAGACTCCACGCACCGGCACCGACCCACCCACTCCGCCACTCCATCACTCCGTAACTCCGCTGCTTCCCCTCTCCCCCACCAACCGCACTGCAATAATCCGCCTCTGTCCGCGAACGCACACCCGACCACCGGAACACCCACATGCCCTCGTTCGACATCGTCTCCAAGGCCAACTACCCCGAACTCGACAACGCCCTCAACAACACACGCAAGGCGATCGCCGCACGCTTTGATTTCCGCGGTGTCCCCGTCGAATTCACCCTCGACAAGAAGGAAAAGAAGCTCAAGATCGTCACCGAGGATGATGGAAAGCTCAAGGGCGTCCGCGAGATGTTCGAGTCGGCCGTCTCCAAGCGCGGCATCCCCCTCAAGACCTTCAAGTGGGGCGAGTTCGAGCACGCGCTCGCCGGCAAGGCCAAGGTCGAGATCACCATCAACGACGGCATCGAGCAGGAAAAGGCCAAGCAGATCGTCAAGCTCATCAAGGAGACCGGCATGAAGGTCCAGGCCTCCATCCAGGGCGATGAACTGCGCGTCACCGGCAAGAAGATCGACGACCTCCAGGCCGTCATGAAGCTCCTCGACGGCTCGGCCCTGGGCATCCCGCTCCAGTACGTCAACCTCAAGAGCTGAGCCACCGCGCCGCCGCAAGCGCCCACCCGCCCCCGCCGGTCAGCGCACGAGCCGCTCCTCTACCCGATCCCCATCTCCGCGCCGCACGGATCCGCCTTTGCCGCAACCTCCCGCCCCCTCTCCGCGTAAAAGAAGATAGAGAAGTCCGATATTGGCCGGCTCGGCCATTTTCGTCTTGACCGACGCCGGAGGCGATGCTGACTTTCGCAAGGGGAGAGCACATGACCAAGTCGTTGCACGCACCGTGCCTGCTCGCCGCCGCGGCCCTGGTCGCGGTCGGCTCGGACCCGTCCCGGGCCGGCGTCCTGTTCGCCACCGGCTTCGAGGACTACGCGCTGGACACCGTCCACGGCCAGTTCGGCTGGACCGTCGGCGGCGACGGTACCGACGGGCTGGTCGTCCAGACCGACGGCACCAAGGCCCTCCGGGTCGCCGCGCGCGACGGCTGGGGCGAGGAAGTCCGCCGTGTCTTCGATGCCCCAAGCTCACTGCGGTACCTCGCCGTCGAGCTGGATTTTCGCGTCGACGACACCGTGAACGCCTTCTGGTTCATGGACATCAACCGCACGTACGAGGAGGCCGACCCCGCCTCCATCTTCTGGTACCAGGACCAGATGGCCAGCAACGCCCAGCCCGGCCTCCCCGTGATGCCCGTGCTCGCCGGGCACTGGTACCACGCCGGCATCGAGGTCGATCAGTTCACCGGCCGCATCATCGGCGTGAACTACCAGGGCACCTGGATGAACGAGATCGACACCGCCTGGAACCAGCCCGGGTTCCTCGACCTGGTGGTCTTCCGCGGCCTCTCGCTCCCGGGCTCGGACCCGACGACATCCTACGGGCTGATCATCGACAACCTCTGGATCACCGACAGTACCCAGGCGATCACGCCCGCGCCCGGCGCCGGGCTCCTTATGCTCGGCGCCCTGCTCGCCGGCCGCCGCAGGAGATGACCCTCCCGACCGCACAACCCGCGCACCCCTCAGAAACACAAGGGCGACCGCACTCTCGTGCGGTCGCCCTGCTTCCCGCGCGATGTCGCGCGTGGATGAGAGGAGGGATCGACTCAGCGCCGGCGACGCAGCAGGCCCAGCGGCGCCAGCAGCGCCAGGGTCGCCGGAGCGGGAACCAGCGAGATCGTCATGTGGTCGATGTTGATCCACATCGGGTCCATGCCGCCGTCGTCGGTGGACCAGTAGAAGTTCGTCAGGCCGTCGTAGTCGTACGTGCCCACCGCGTCGGTAATGTCCAGGCTCGTCAGCGTGTCGCCCAGGTAGCCGACCGCAAAGTGACAGCCCAACGGGCCGAAGAACCCATCCTCGCTCATCGCCAGCGGCGCATCCCAGGCCGTGCCCGTCGAGAGGAAGAACCCGTCGGCCGCCGGGTCGTTGTTGCGCAGGATGAACATCGGATCCCCAGCCGGGAAGGGGTTGGCCAGCCCGAGCGACGAGGGGCCGAAGGTCGCGGTGAACGAGGGCTGGTCGATCGAGTACCCGCGCGTGGGCAGCCCGTCGGGGTCGTTCATGTACACGTTCGAATCGAGCAGGAACGAGATCGACGCGGCGTCCCCGGCGTGCACGATCGTCTTGGCGAGCGAGCCGTTCTTGATCTGGTTGTACTCGATGACGCCGAAGATCTCGACCTTGACCGAGGCGGCGTGCGCGGCGCCGGCGAGCGCGAGGATCGCGGCCAGCGCGGGCAGACTCTTGTTCATCTCTGACTCCTGGGTTTGGGGGCTTGCGACGGGATCCGTGGGTCGCCCCTGTCGGCGAACACGGCCCGGCCGGCAACGCGCGCATAAGCGATCGATTGTCGGCATGGGCATTCTACCAAGGTATCTATGTAGTTTTCTACATAGAATGACTTAACCGGCTGAAAATGTCCAGAAATAGGGGAATTGCCCCGGCAGTGGGGCCTCAGGCGTCTGATCGGCCCCGATTATCGGGCCATTCTTGCTGACCGAGGAGGCGGTCAGAGCTTGGAAGCTGGGCGGATTGGACGAGGGAGGGGTCGAAGGGCGGGGGATTCTGGGCACGGGTAGGATGGGGCTGGTCAACCAAGGGAGCGGTCATGGCTGGTTGGAGAGCGGTTGTGCTTGGCGCGATGTTGGTGGGCGCGGGGTCTGTGGTTGCGCGTGGTGGGGCCGAGCCGCCGGAGACCGGAACCGTTGCGCTGCGGGATGCACGTGCGCGCGGGGTTCGTGATGTGGTGTTCACCGTGAGGACGGCCGACGGGATGGACATCGATGCGAAGCTGAGCGTGCCCGAGGGGGCGAGCGGGCGCGTGCCGGTGGTGTTCTACATCCACGGGGCGGGGCCGCGAACGTACGACAACGCGTTCAGGTACGCCGATGCGGAGGGGAAGGTGCAGGTCGGGAGGTTCATGGAGCACCACGCGGGCGAGTTTGCCAAGCGCGGGATCGCGCTGTGCAGGATGTGCAAGCGGGGGTGCACGGTGACGTCCGAGCCTCCGTTCATGAAGGTGGACCGGGAGGTGTTTTCGGGGGCGACCATCCCGGTGATGCTGGATGACTACGAGCGCGGCATGGCGGAGCTGCGCCTGCGGCCGGAGATCGATGCGCGGGCGATCGTGCTGATGGGCTCCAGCGAGGGGACGCGGATCGCGCCGATGCTCGCCAAGCGTTCGGGCGACGGAGTCGTGGGCGTGGTGATAATGGGGTACGCGGCGGACAACGCGCATGCGACGGTGGTGTGGCAGAACTCGGTGGGGCCCTGGAGGAACATCGAGCACCTGATCCCGGCGGCGCGGGGTGGTGAGCTGACCAGGGCCGAGTACGACGAGTTTGCGAAGGGCAATCCGCGGGTGGCGGCGGCGATCCCGTTCGGGATGATCGACGGGGACGGGAATGGGAGGATCGGCGCGGAGGAGCTGGCGCGGCTGAACAAGCCGAGGCTGGAGATGATCCTCAAGGCGGTGGAGGAGCGCAACGACGAGTTCCTGTGGAAGAACCTGCTGAACCTGAGCTCGGCGTACCTGCTGGACTGGTGGGAAGCGCCGCCGAACGTGGAGAACCTGCTGGCGCTGGAGGTCCCGCTGGGGATCTTCCACGGGGAGCTCGACGGGGCCTGCCGCGTGGAGGGAGTCCGCGAGGCCCAGGAGGCGTTCAAGAAGGCCGGGAAGACCAACCTGACGGTGCACATCTACGCCGACGGGGACCACGACCTGAACTGGACGTGGCACAACCTGACCGAGCCGGGCCCGGCGCCGTACACGGATGCGTTCGATTTCGCGGCGAGCCTGGTGAGCGCCGGGGGTCGGTGAAGCGGTCGTGCGCGGCGGGGCCCTAGACTGCACGGCGGACGGCGCGGGGCGCCGGACGCGAAGGAGAAGCCCATGCCGCTCATCGACGTCGGCCGCGCAGCGCCCGAGTTCTCGCTCAAGGACCAGGCGGGCAAGACGCACCGCCTGTCGGACTACCGCGGGCGGACCGTGGTGCTGTACTTCTACCCCGAGGACGACACGCCGCTGTGCACCGCGCAGGCGTGCCAGTTCCGGGACCATCATCCCGACTTCACCAAGATCAAGTCGGTAGTGCTGGGCGTGAGCCCGCAGGACAGCGCTTCGCACGCGCGGTTCGCGGCGATGCACGCGCTGCCGTTCACGCTGCTGGCCGACGGAGCGCCCGCGGGGGGAGGCCCGGCGGTGTGCGAGCGGTTCGGGGTGTGGCGTGAGAAGACGATGTACGGCAAGAAGGTGACGGGGATGGTGCGGACGACGTACCTGATCGGGCCGGACGGGAAGGTGGCGCGGCGGTGGGATGCGGTCAAGACGCCGGGGCACGCCGCGCGGGTGCTCGAGGCGGTGCGGGCGCTGCACCGGGGCGAGAAGCTGTCGGTGCTGGGAACGCCGCGGGTCATCAAGAAAGCCAAGCCGGCGCGGCAGAAGACGCGGACGCAGGGCGGGCACCCGGGGTACTCGGGGGTCGCCGGGAGCAAGGGCAAGAAGACCCGCGAGCGCACGGCGGGGCTGAAAGAGCGCGGCGCCGGGAGGCCAGCGGGCGCGCGGGGGCGGTAAGGCCGCGGCGCCGGATCACGCGGGCGGCAAACGAAAACGCGGCGCTGGTGGGTGCCAGCGCCGCGTGAGATGAGCATCAGGAGCGCCGCGCGGGGCCGCGCGGCGGGCCGCAGCGGATTACTTCCCGCCGCCGCCCTTGTCATCACCACCCCCACCCCCACCCCCACCACCGGGGCCGCGGCCGCCGCTACCGCCACGCATGCCGGCGCCCATGGAGGCTTCGAACTGCTTGAGCTGGTCCTCGGTGAGGACCTTCTTGAGGGAGTCGGAGAGGTTCTTGCGGGCCTCCTGGATGGAGTTGCGCATGGCTTCGCGATCACCGCCCTGGACCTGGCCGCGGAGCTTGGACTGGGCGACCACGTAGTCCTCGATGGCGTTGAGTGCGTCCTGCTGCTTGGCGGGCTCGAGCTTGAAGCCGGCGATCGTGTCGGCGAAGTTGTCCCACTGGCGGTTGAAGGTGCCCAGCGAGGTTGCGGCCTTGGCGGCCTTCTCTTCGATCATGAAGGCGGCCAGGGCTTTCTGGAGCTTGGCGCGTTCGGCGTTGTTGACATCGTCGAAGGCCTTGAGGGCCTCGGCGCCGCGACCACCGCCGGGTCCGGGCTGAGCGCCGCCGGCGTCGCGCTTGGACTCCATGTCCTTGCGGGCCTTCTCCATGGCGGCTTCCTGGTTGGTGCGTGCCTCGGCGTAGGCCTTGGCGACGTCCTTGACCTTGGCATCCTCGACGCCGAGGCGCTTGGCGACCCCGGTGGCCTGGAGTTCCCAGGCGGCGTGGAGCTTCTCGGCCGAGAGCTGGGGCATCCGTCCGGGCGCGGGGCGGGCCGGGCGTTCGGCGGGCTGGCCGGGCGCGGGGGGCTGTGCGGGCTGTGCTTGCGCCAGGGCGGTCGTGGCGACGGCGCCGATGGCGAGGGTTGCGAACAGACATTTCAACGAGCGCATGCTCAAACTCCCGTTTTGAAGGTGACCATCCCCCGAGCTTTGGGGCGGCCTCAGCCGCCCGCCAAGTGCCTAACGCCGAGGCGGGGAGGGTATTTCATCGGCGAGCGATCGGGGGGCGCTGTTGTTCTGAGTGGAATTGGGATGTTGTGAGCCAGGATCGCCGCGGCGAGCAGGGGCCCGTACGGGGTGGGTCAGGGCTTCAGGGCGGGCGGGGGCTTGGCGGCGTCGGCGAGCGCCTGCCGGGATTGCGCAATCTGCTGGTCGATCCAGGGGCGCGGTCCCAGGCTGGCGACCCCTTGGGGGCTGTAGAACGCGGCCATCTCCAGGTCGTGATCGCCGTCGGGCGAGAGCACGCGGTAGGAGTCGGTGGAGGCGGTGTGGAGGAGGATCCAGCAACCGGAGTTCCTGGCGACGACGAGGGTCAGGCCGACGGGAGCGAGGTAGCCGAGGGAGGCGTGCTCGTTGAGCCACGCGGGGATCGCGGAGGGATCGAGATGGCAGGGGAGGTCGGCGGCGTCGCGGGACTTGGGAGAGAGGTACAGGCGCACGCGGGCGATGGGTTTGGCGAACTCGAGCACATCGGGGGTGTAGGGGAAGGTGGCGCCCAAGTCGGGGGGGAGAGTTCCGGCGTGCTGGTCGGCGTAGCGGGTGATCGCCTGGCCGATGAGCTTGATGTTGCGCGAGGTTTCGATCCAGTCGTGGAGCGGGGAGTCGCCGGTGACGGCGTCGATGGCGCGGCGGGACTGGTCGATGATCCAGCGGGCATAGGGGGCGGGACGGTTGAAGGCCTCGCCGGCGACCGTGCCGATGGTGAGCGAGGTGCGGGGCGCGCCGCTCATGGATGTTGAGGAGAGGGCTTCTTCGGGGCGGGCTGGCCGGCCGGCTGGGCGAGCGCGCGGGGGAGGAAGCGCGAGGGCGCAGGCGAGCACGGCGGTGGCGCGGGGGCGATGGGTGGGGCGGATGGGCACGGTGCACTCCTGGGCGGAGGGCGCGCGGGGGTGTGAGTGCCGCGTGCGGGGCTCGTCGAAGTCGTGGTGCCTGGTTCCGGGTCGGCCGCGCGGTCCACGAGCGGGGCGATCGGCGGAACGGTCCCTGATGGTGCGCATGCTACCAGACGGGGGGGGCGGGGTGAGGGTCGGAGAGGGAGCAGCGCAAGTCCGGAGGGGAAGGTCCGGACGGGTGCGGCGGGGGACCGCGGCGGCGATAGACTAGGGACACATGAGTACACCAGTCCAAGGACCGACGGGCGCGGAGATTCCGATCGACGGCGGCCTGCCCGGCCGGGTGGTGTGGAATGCGCTGGTGAGGGAGCCGACGACGGGTGTGGGGATCATCGGGATCGACGGCTCGATCCTGTGGCTCAACGAGCAGGCGGCGAGGATCTTCCAGGGCAAGGATGCCAAAGCGAGCGAGTACATCGGGAAGAACCTGGGGGACCTGCATGATCCGAGGTGGGTGGGCGAGCGTCTGAGGGTGATGAAGCAGGTGCAGGAGACGGGGCGTCCGGTGATGATGCGGACGATTTGGCGCGGGCGGCAGCAGGTGACGTGGATCCAGCACATCGACGCCGAGCCGGAGGATGTGATGGACGGGGAGGATGGTCCGCCGGCGGCGGTACCGGAACGGTTCCTGACGATCACGCACCGGGTGGGCGGGGACTGGGAGGCCGATGCGACGACGGACCCGGGGGTGGACGTGGTGGAATCGGACGTCGTGGAGCTGGGGCCGCTGGATGTGCTGAGCCCGCGTGAGCTGGAGGTGCTGGCGCTGATCGGTCAGGGGCTGAGCCTCAAGGAGATCGCGCACGCGCTGCACCGCTCGTACAAGACGATCGAGAACCACCGTGGGGCGATCGGCAAGAAGCTGCGGCTGGACGACCGGGTGAAGCTGGCGGAGATTGCGCAGCGGGCGGGCCTGACGCTGGAGGATGCCGAGCGGGCGCGGGTGACGCCGGAGCCTTGACGGGGCGGGGGGGAAGGGGTTGGGGGCTGGAAGTGGAAGTGGGGGTTGGGGGTTGGGGGTTGGGGGTTGGGGGTTGGGGGTCCTGGACGGGGGCTGGCGGCGTATCGTCTGCGGGGCCGGCATCGTGCCGGGGCCATGGGCGGGGTTCGGGTCGTTCACGCAACGGACATTGGAGACATCGATGCACGCAGGGCTTTCAACCGTGTGTCTGGCGTTGTGCGCTTCGGCGGCGATCGGCGAGCTGAGGGTGACCAATCCGCGTTGCGAGTACGGAACGGATCCGATGGGGATCGACGTGGCGGCGCCGCGGCTGAGCTGGGAGATCGAATCACCGACGCGCGGGGAGTCGCAGGTGGCGTACCGGGTGCTGGCGGGAAGCAGCCCTGAGAAGCTGGTGGATGGGATGGCTGATGTGTGGGACAGCGGGGTGGTGCGTTCGGACCAGTCGATCCAGGTGGAGTACGGGGGCAAGGCGCTGGCATCGCGGCAGAAGGTGTACTGGAAGGTGCAGGTGTGGGGGAACCACGACGACACGGGGAGCGGGCCTGTGAGCACGTGGGAGATGGGGCTGGTCGAGCCCGAGGATTGGCGGGGGAGCTGGATCGGGATGGCGCCGCGGGCGGGGGATCCGGCGCAGGCGCTGGCGGGGGCGCGGTGGATCTGGTACCCGGAGGGTGGACCGCCGGTGGCAGCGCCGCCCGGTGAGCGGTTCTTCCGGCGGGACGTGGAGATCCCCCGGGGGGATGCGGTGAAGTCGGCGCGGCTGACGATCACGGCGGACGACCTGTTCGAGCTGTTCATCGACGGCCAGGCGGCGGGGGCGAGCCCGCGGGTGAAGGACGGCTGGCGGCAGGTACGGACGCTGGATGTTTCGAAGTTCCTGGGTGAGGGGAGGCACGCGCTGGCGCTCAAGTGCACGAACGACCACCACGCGGCGGGTCTGGTGGCGCGGCTGGAGGTGACGCTGGCGTCGGGCGGGACGGTGGGGTTGGTGACCGACGCGGCGTGGAAGGTGACCGACAAGGTGGGCGACGGGTGGACAACGGCGGTGGCGGGCCCGGGGTGGGTGGCGTCGCGGGACATCGCGGGGTTCGGCGAGGATCCGTGGGGGGCGCTCAAGCCCGAGCCGGTGCTGGGGATGTGCCCGCACGTGCGCAAGGAGGTGACGCTGGAGAAGCCGGTGAAGTCGGCGCGGCTGTACGCCAGCGCGCTGGGGCTGTACGAGATGCACATCAACGGGCGGAGGGTGGGCGACGACCGGTTCAACCCGGGCTGGACGGACTACGGGGCGCGGGTGCAGTACCACACGTACGACGTGACGGGGATGCTGCACCCGGGGGCCAACGCGCTGGGAATGATCGTGGGCGACGGGTGGTACGCGGGGCACGTGGGGCTGGGGGGCCCGCACCGCTACGGGCCGGTGGCGCACGTGATGGCGCAGCTGGAGGTTGAGTTCGACGACGGCACGAGGACGACGGTGGTGACCGACGGGTCGTGGAAGGGGTCGGCCGGTCCGATCCTGCAGTCGGACATGCTGATGGGCGAGAATTACGATGCGCGGCGCGAGCTGCCGGGGTGGGACACGCCGGGGTACAGCGACTCGGCGTGGGGGGCGGTGCAGGTGGGGACGTTCTCGCCGCGGATGGTCGCGGCGTGCGACGGTCCGGTGCGGGTGGTCAAGCAGCTCAGGCCCAGGGCATCGACGCGGCCGCGGGCCGACCAGGTGATCTTCGACCTGGGTCAGAACATGGTGGGCTGGGCGCGGCTGGGGGTCAAGGGCGGGGCGGGGGACACGGTGACGCTGCGGTTCGCGGAGATCCTGAACCCCGACGGGACGATCTACACGACGAACCTGCGCGGGGCCAGGTGCACGGACACGTACACGCTCAAGGGCGGGGCGGGGGAGACGTTCGAGCCGCGGTTCACGTTCCACGGGTTCCGGTACGTGGAGGTGACGTTCCCGCCGTCGGTGGAGGTCGGGGAGCTGACGGGGATGGTGGCCCAGAGCGACACGCCGGCGTCGGGGACGTTCGAGTGCTCGGAGCCGCGGGTGAACCAGTTGCAGAGCAACATCGTGTGGGGGCAGCGGGGGAATTTCCTGTCGGTGCCGACGGACTGCCCGCAGCGGGACGAGCGGCTGGGGTGGATGGGCGATGCGCAGATCTTCGTGCGGACGGCGACCTTCAACATGGATGTGTCGCGGTTCTTCACCAAGTGGTGCCGGGACATCGACGATGCGCAGCGTCCGGACGGGGCGTTCACGGACGTGTCTCCGTTCGTGGCGGCGGGGTCGGGGACGGCGGCGTGGGGCGATGCGGGGGTGATCTGCGCGTGGACGATCTACCGGGCGTACGGGGACACGCGGATCCTGCGGGAGCACTTTGATGCGGGGGCCAGGTGGATCGAGTACCTGAGGGCGCACAGCGAGAACCTGCTGCGGCCGGCGAGCGGGTACGGGGACTGGATCGCGATCGGGGCGGACACGCCCAAGGACGTGCTGGCGACGGCGTACTTCGCCGAGAGCACGCGGATCATGGCGATGTGGGCGGGGACGATCGGCAAGGCGGCGGAGGCGGAGAAGTACCGGGAGCTGTTCGAGAAGATCAGGGCGGCGTTCAACGCGGCGTACGTGTCGCCGGAGGGCCGGATCAAGGGGGACACGCAGACGTGCTACGTGCTGGCGCTGGACTTTGACCTGTTGCCGGAGGAGCTGCGGGCCAGGGCCGCGGGGTACCTGGTCGCGGACATCCGGGCCAAGGGGGACCACCTGACGACGGGGTTCGTGGGCGTGGGCCACCTGACGCCGACGCTGACATCGGTGGGGGCGACGGACGTGGCGTACAAGCTGCTGCTGCAGGACACGTTCCCGAGCTGGCTGTACAGCGTGAAGAACGGGGCGACCACGATCTGGGAGCGGTGGGACGGGTGGACGGCGGAGAAAGGGTTCCAGGACCCGGGGATGAACTCGTTCAACCACTACTCGCTGGGCTCGGTGGGGCAGTGGATGTACTCGACGGTGCTGGGGATCGACCTGGACCCGCAGGTTCCGGGGTTCAAGCACGCGGTGATCCACCCGCGGCCGGGCGGGGGGATGACGTGGGCCAAGGGCGGGTACCGCTCGATGTACGGGCGGATCGACTGCTCGTGGCGCAAGGAAAAGGATGCGTACGTGCTGGATGTGCTGATCCCGGCGAACACGACGGCGACGGTGTATCTGCCCGGGATGGCGGCGGCGACCGAGGGGGGGAAGTCGCTGGAGCAGGCGGCCGGGATCCGCGGTCAGAAGAAGGTGGGGGATGAGCTGGCGGTGGAGGTGGAGTCGGGGAGTTATTCGTTCAGGGTGCAGTGAGGGCAGGAGGTCGGAGATCTGAGAGTTGAGAGTTGAGAGTTGAGATGTGGGATCGGCGGCGCTGGGGGGAGCGGGGCGGGCGCGGCTTGATTGCTTCATGGCAGGAAGCGCTGGCGCTCGGATGGGGTGGGGAGCTTGCAGGAGTCGGAGGGGCCGAACCAGGCGAGTCGGCGCCTGGCGATCGAGTTGTAGACGGCATCGCGGAGGAAGCGGGGGAAGAACCCGCCCAGCGCGGCGAGCGCGGACCAGGGGCCGCCGACAAGCTTCATGGAGCGGAGCGCGGCATCGCTGCGTACGTGCAGGCGGCCGTCATCGAACAGGACCATGGTGTCGAGGTCGGTGGGTTTGCCGGGGATGTCGAGGCTCGCGTAGGTGTCGCCCTGGAGGGGCGCGAAGCGCAGGAGGCCGGTGCGGTCGCGGTCGAGGCACCAGCGGACGCTGGCGGCGCAGAGGCCGCAGTTGCCGTCGTAGAAGAGGATGGGGTTGCGGGGGGGGCATGCGGGGTGGGAGATGTTAGAGGAGGAGGCCATTGACGCGGAGGGCTCGGAGAAAGGGCGCAGAGGATGCGGGGAGGGGGCGGAGGGGGAATTGATGCGTGGTTGTGGGTGTGGATGCGAGCGCTCGGTCAGCGGTTCATGGGGAATTCGTTGATCCAGTGGAAGCCGCGGCTGGTGAGGAGGTAGGAGTTGAGGGGCTTGTTCTTGAGGGTGAGGGTGATGTCCTGGTCTTCGAGCCGGCCGGTGATGACCAGGTGCGCGGGGTCGGGCCGCGTGTAGTTGAGGGTGTTGCGGCCGAGCTGCTCGTCGGTGACGGTGGTGACGTTGAGGCCGGGGGCGAAGGGCGTGATGGCGATCGTGGCGGTGTCGGCGTGGAGCTTGTAGAAGTAGATCCTGGGCGCGCCGTCCATGGGGCGCACGCGGATGGTGCCGACATTGTTGTACATCGCGTAGGAGTTCCCGATGATGATCTCGCGCCAGCGGGCGGCGTCGGTGAGCAGGGGGGGGAGGGCCTGGCCGTTGACGGTCTGTTCCTCGACGGTGTAAAGGCCGTAGAGGGGTGCGGGGGGTGCGCCGCCGCCGTAGGTGTGGTAGGACTCGATGCCGCCGGCGACCTGGAGGGACATGTAGGCGAGCACGAGCAGGCCTTTGAGCGTGCCCCAGGTGTAGTGCATCCAGGGGCGAGCGCAGAGGGGCCTGGTGCGTCCGGGCGGGACGGGGCGGTTGGTGAGCAGGAGGGTGGCGAGGCGCGGGAGGTCGGGGGCGATCAGGATGATCGCCTGGAGGAGGAGGTGGGAGGAGTAGAGCTTGACGGGGACGTCGTAGCAGAAGTTGAGGGCGACCACGTTGGCCATGACTCCCGAGGCGACGATGGCACCGAGTGTGGAGGTCTTGCGCCAGAAGAGCAGGAGTCCGGCGATGGTTTCGCCGGCGCCGGCGAACACGCTGTAGGCGGGTGAGGCTCCGATGAAGGCCCAGAGGATGCCCATGGGCGAGGAGTCTCCGTAGCACTCGGTGAGGCGGTAGGCGTCGGGGGCGGGCATCTGGAGGGGGATGACCTTGGCCATGCCGTAGCCGATCATGGCGAAGGCGAGCACGTAGCGGATGTAGATGCGCAGCAGGCCGTGGAGGCGTGCGTAGTTGCGGCGGCGGAAGTCCAGGCCGGTCCAGAGGGCGGCGGCGAGCAGGGAGATGATGGCGTAGACGGCGACCTCGACGTAGTTGTACGTGGTATCGCCGCTGCCGTTGGGGAAGATGGTGATCTGCTTGGCGGCCTCGCCGAGCTTCCAGGTCTCGGGGACCTTGGACCAGAGGGCCGGGATGAGCTTGTGCCACATTTCCTGGAGGGCGTTGACGGGGAGGTCGGAATAGGGACCGCTCTGGGGGGGCTTGGCGTTGAGCGCGGAGTAGATCCAGGTTTCGAGCTGGCTTGGGATGGAGCAGACCAGCCCGAGGAAGGCCTCGAGGTCGTAGATGAGGACGTAGGAGAAGATGAAGCGGAAGAGGAACGCGGGGATGGGGGGCCAGCGCGGAGAATCGGCCGGGAGCAGCGCGGTGGTCGTGGGGACGGAGGGCGTGCTCGGAGCGTTGGGCGCGCTGGGCTCTCCGGTCTGGTTGGCCTGATCCATGTTGGTAACCCCGGCGAACGGGACCTTGGTGGGTCGGCGCGGGCGCCGACGCTGACCATCGTGCGGCCCACCACCGCCGACCTTGCATCCCGGCGATCAGTATCGCATATCCGGGGCGGGCGTGCGAGGGAGAGCGCCGGCACGGGGGGGCGGCGGCGAATGAAAACAGCCCCGACGGGGTCGGGGCTGCGGGAGGCGGGGAGGCTGGGCGGGAATCAGCGGTTTTCGGGGGGCTTGGGGGCGCCGGGGGGCGGGGCTTCGCCGGGGCGGCCCGGGGGGCGACCCTCGCGCTTTTCTTCGCCACCGAACTTCTCGTGGGAGTCGTCGCGGTACTTGGCGATCGCCTGGAGGGTGGCCTTGGCCTGGTCGCCCTTGCCGTCGATGATCTGGGTCTCGAGTTCAAGGAACATGCCCATGAGCTTGATCTGGCCCCTGCGGTAGTCGTCGAGGGAGGCGCCGGGCTTGAGTTCCTGGGGCTTCATGCCCTTGGCGGCGACGCAGGCGCGTTCCATGACCCCGACGGCGGCGAGCGCTTCGTCTTTCTTTTCGGGCTTGTCGACGATGTCGCGCAGGGCGCGCATGCCGCCGCGCATGGACTTCATGGCGGCCTCGACGTTGGGGAAATCGGGACGGCGCTCGGCCTGGCCTTCGCGGCCGGGGCCGCGCTCGCGGCGTTCTTCG
This sequence comes from Phycisphaerales bacterium, assembly GCA_044221545.1. GTDB lineage: Bacteria > Planctomycetota > Phycisphaerae > Phycisphaerales > UBA1924 > JAEUJB01. The sequence goes on along the minus strand of JBGAOZ010000006.1, from coordinate 80,921 downwards.
CCCGGCTGGGCGGGGGCGGGCTGGCCGGGCTTGGGCGCGGCCGGATCGGAGGCGGGCTGGGCGATCACGATCGCCGAGGCGCCGATGACGAGGGCCGAGCCGCAGATCGCGGCGAGGGTGGCGCGGGCGCTCCGCCAGCGGCGCGGATGGCCGCCGTGAGGAACAGCCGCGACAGCATCGATCGGACGAGAGTTCATCGGCAAGGCTCCTGACAATCCCCGGTACCACGGACAGATTTGCCACGCCCGCGAACGGCCGCGGGAGCGGTCGGGAGCATATCGCGGCGGGATGCGGAGCATTGCAGGCCGGGGGCGGAAATCGGCCGGTGGGGATGCGGGGGGGGGCGGGGCATGGGAGAGAACGGGAGTTGTGGGGGTGGGGCGGGGTGGGGTGGGGGTGGGGGTGGGGAGATCGAGGTCCGGGCTTGCCGGTACCATGTGCCTCATGACTCACCACCACGCCCGTACCGCCGTGCGAACTCTGCTGACCGGGGGGATTCTGGCGATCGCGGCCCCGGCCGCGCTGGGCCAGAACGTCGACGAGCTCTGGAACACCAACTGCGCCAGCTGCCACGGGAGCCACGGGCAAGGGAGTGACAAGGCCAAGTCGCTGCTGGACGATCCGTTCAAGAGCCAGCGCACGGCGCGGCAGATGTTCGATTCGGTGAGGACGGGCCACGGGGCCTACGGGGTGGAGAGTTTCGAGAAGACGCTCAAGGGCCCGCAGATCTGGGCGGTGGTGAACCGGCTGAGCGAGTTCCGCAACGAGGAGTACCGGGGGCACGACGGAGGCCCGAAGGCCGAGCAGGGGGTGTACCACTCGCGGCGGGCGGACTACAGGGTCGAGGATGTGGTCGGCGAGGGGCTGTCGGTCCCGTGGTCGGTCGAGTTCATCCCGGATCTGGGGGATCCGGCCAAGGAGCCGCTCTCGGGGGCGATGCTGGTGACGGAGCGCGATGGGCGGCTGCGGGTGTTGACGTTCTCCAAGGGTGAGCTCTCCAAGGGCAGGCTCAGCGCCGCGGTGGAGGGGACCCCGGAGGTCTTCCACGGGCACAACGACAGCCAGGCGGGTCTGATGGACATCTGCCTGCACCCGGAGTACCGGAAGAACCAGTGGGTGTACCTCTCGTACTCCGACGGGGCGGTGCGCGACGGCAAGGACGTCGCGATGACGAAGGTGATCCGGGGGAGGCTGGCGGCCAAGGAGGGCGGGGGGTGGGTGTGGAAGGACGAGCGGGTGGTCTTCCAGGCGCGGCCGGAGCACTACCTGTCGCCGGGGGTGCACTACGGCTCGCGGATCGCGTTCGACCCCCACGATCCAACGATCCTGTTCTTCACGATCGGTGAGCGCGGGCGCCAGGACATGGCGCAGGACATCAAGCGGCCCAACGGGAAGGTGCACCGGGTGCGGGACGATGGGTCGATCCCGAAGGACAACCCGCTGGCGGCCAGTTCGGATGCGGACATCTACAAGAGCATCTGGAGCTTCGGGCACCGCAACCCGCAGGGGCTGTGCTTCGACCTGGAGGGGAACCTGTGGGACACCGAGCACGGTCCGCGGGGGGGTGATGAGCTGAACCTGATCCGCAAGGGGCGCAACTACGGGTGGCCGGTGGTGACGTTCGGGATCAACTACAACGGCAACCCCTGGAACGTCCCGTGGCCGGACCTGATCGGCCGGAAGGAGGCGTCGCTGGCGTCGGACTCCGAGGCGGTGGATTCCGATGCGATCGCGATGCCCGTGCACGCGTGGTTGCCCTCGATCGCGGCGTGCGGGCTGACGGTCTCGACGGGCGGGGTGTTCCCCGAGTGGAAGGGGGACCTGCTTGCGGGCGGGCTGGCGGGCAAGACGGTGCAGCGGCTGCGGTGCAAGGACGGTGTGCTCGCGGAGCGGGAGGAGATACTGTACAACCTGGGGCGGGTGCGGGATGTGGTGTGCGGGCCGGACGGGGCGATCTACGTGGTCCTGAACGAGCCGGACAAGGTGGTGAGGGTGGTGCCGGCGGGGGGAAAGTAGCTGGCCCGCGGGGGGCGGTGAACGCAGCGCGGCGGGTCAATCGCGGGGCGCGGCTCTGTCGGGACGGCGTGGGGGACCCGGCGGGGAGCGGTAGGTGCCGAGGATCTTGGATTGCCGCCCCGCCGCCCGACGGCGGCGGGGTGGGTAGCTTGATTGCTCCACTTGGCGCGGAGCGGTTTGATCGTCGCGAAAGGACGGATCTATGCATCTCCATCGTTTCTTCCATGCCCGCCGGCTCTTTGCCGGCGTGCTCGCGGTGCTGGCCGCGTGCGTGTCGGCGCTGCCGGCGCACGCCCAGCCCGCCGCGGGCAAGAAGCCGCCGAACATCCTAGTCATCTGGGGGGATGACGTCGGGTACTGGAACGTGAGCATGAACAACCAGGGGATGATGGGCTACAAGACGCCCAACATCGACCGGATCGCCAAGGAGGGCGCGAACTTCACGGACTGGTACGGGCAGCAGTCGTGCACGGCGGGGCGGGCGTGCTTCATCACGGGCCAGTCGGGCTTCCGCACGGGCCTGCTGAAGGTCGGGCTGCCGGGAGCCAAGGAGGGGCTGCAGGCGCGGGACGTGACGATCGCGCAGCTGCTCAAGTCCCGGGGCTACATGACCGCGCAGTTCGGCAAGAACCACCTGGGCGATGCCGACGAGACGCTGCCCACCGCGCACGGGTTCGATGAGTTCTTCGGCTCGCTCTACCACCTCAACGCCGAGGAGGAGTTCGAGAGCCCCGACTACTTCAAGGACCCGGCGATGATCAAGAAGTACCAGACGCGGGGCGTGCTCCACTGCTGGGCGAACCCGGACGGCACGCAGAAGATCGAGTCCACCGGCCCCTTGGGCAAGAAGCGCATGGAGACGATCGACGAGGAGGTCACCAAGCGGACGCTCGAGTATCTCGAGGAGGCCAAGAAGGCCAACAAGCCTTTCTTCCTCTGGTGGAACTCCACCCGCATGCACATCCACACCCATCTCAAGGCAGAGTCCCAGGGCAAGACGGGCCTGGGCACCTACCCCGACGGCATGGTCGAGCACGACGGGCAGGTGGGCCAGATCCTCGACAAGCTGAAGGAACTCGGCCTCGAGGACAACACCATCGTGATGTACTCGACCGACAACGGTGCGGAGAAGGCGAGCTGGCCCGACGGCGGCACCTCGCCCTTCCGCGGCGAGAAGAACACCAACTGGGAAGGCGGCTACCGCGTCCCCTGCGCCATCCGGTGGCCCGGCGTCATCAAGCCGGGCACCGTCAACAACGACATCTTCGCCCACGAGGACATGCTGCCCACGCTGCTGGCCGCCGCGGGCGTCCCCGATGTCAAGGAGCAACTGCTCAAGGGCATGAAAGTCGGGGAGAAGACTTTCAAGGTGCACCTGGACGGCTACAACGTCACCGAGGCGCTGGCCGGCATGTCCCCCAGCCCGCGCCACGAGTTCTTCTACTTCAACGACGACGGCTCGCTGGTGGGCCTGCGCTACAACCAGTGGAAGATCGTCTTCGCCGAGCAGCGGGCCCACGGCTTTGACGTCTGGCGCGAGCCCTTCGTGCCCCTCCGGCTCCCCCGGGTGATCAACCTGCGGGCGGACCCCTTTGAGGAAGGAGAGCACGGCTGGACCGACTGGAAGTACACGGTGGACCACGCGTTCGTGCTGGTCCCCGCCCAGCAGTACGTCGCCGGGTTCCTCGGCACGTTCAAGGAGTTCCCGCCGAGCCAGAAGGTCGGCAGCTTCTCGCTGGACGCGGTGCTGGAATCGATGAGCAAGGCGGCGGGCGACAAGTGATCGACCCCCACCCCCACCACCACCACCACCAACCTCTACGGTTGATTTCGCATTGACAAGACCCGCTCGCGCCGCCGGAAGGCGGCGGGGCGGATTCGCGCGGATTTCCGTTTCGCCATCCTGGAGTGTTTCCTTGACTCTCACCCGTCGCGCCCTTCTCGCCGCCGCGGCCAGCGCCGTAGCTTTCCTGTGTCCGGCGATCGCGCTGGGGCAGGCCCCGGCCGCCGCGCCCGCGGTGACGGCGATCGACATCCTGCCCGACCCTGATGCGGTGATGATCGATCACGCCAAGGCAGCCAACGCCCTGATGCTCGCGGACAATCCCAAGGGGTTCGCCCTCGACTCCAGCCACGCCCCGCACATCACCGTGGTCCAGCGGTTCGTCCGGACCGGCGACCTGGGCAAGGTATACGCGGCCGTCGCGGAGGTGTCGAAGGATGAGAACCCAACGGCGTGGGAATTGAAGGCGACGGGGTACTACGACATCCCCACGGGGAACATGGGCGTCGCGGGGATCGTGGTCGAACCGACCGCCGACATGCTCCGGTTCCAGCAGAAGCTGATCGACGCGATCGCCCCGCACACCGCCGACAGAGGCGCCGACGCGGCGTTCGTGCCCAAGCCTGAAGGGGGAGCGATGGTTGCGGGCCTGGTCGACTACGTGGCCGGGTTTGTTCCGAACTCCAGCGGCAAGAAGTACAACCCGCACGTGACCGTGGGCGTCGGCACCCGCGCGCACCTCGACACACTCAAGGCCGCGCCGTTCAGGTCGTTCGGATTCAAGGCACGCTCGGTCAGCGTCTACCAGCTCGGCGATTTCGGGACGGCGCAGAAGCTGCTGTGGACCTCGGCCGCGGCCACCGGTTCGGCCTCTGCCGATCCGCTCCCTTCATGGAACGAGGGACCGCACAAGAAGGCGATCCTCGATTTCGTGGCGAGGGTCACCAAGGAAGGCGGCCCCGACTTCGTCCCCGTCCCGCAGCGCATCGCCGTCTACGACAACGACGGCACGCTCTGGGCCGAGCGGCCCCTCCCGTTCCAGGGCGCGTACATGATCGACCGCATCAAGGCCCTCGCGCCGCAGCACCCCGAGTGGAAGGACAAGGAGCCCTTCGCCTCCGTGCTGAAGGGCGACGTCGCGGCCGCGTTCGGCGGCGGCGAGCACGCGCTGATCGAAATGGCGATGGCCACGCACGCGGGGCTCACCACCGACGAGTTCGAGAAGGTCGTGAACGACTGGTTCGCGAGCGCCCGGCACCCCACCACCAAGCGCCCCTACACCGAAATGGTCTACCAGCCCATGATCGAACTGCTCGCGTACATGCGCGCCAGCGGCTTCAAGAACTACATCGTCTCCGGCGGCGGCATCGAGTTCATGCGCACCTTCGCGGAAAAGGTCTACGGCATCCCGCCCGAGCAGGTCATCGGATCGAGCATCAAGATGAAGTTCGAGATGCGCGAGAGCGGCCCGGTCCTGCTGAAACTCCCCGAGTTCGATTTCAACGACGACAAGGGCGGCAAGCCGGTGGGGATCCAGGAGCACATCGGCCGTCGCCCCATCGCCGCGTTCGGGAACTCCGACGGGGACCTGCAGATGCTCCAGTGGACCGCGGCGGGCAGCGGCCCGCGTTTCTGCCTCTACGTTCATCACACCGATGCCGAGCGCGAGTGGGCCTACGACCGCCAGCCGGGCCTGGCCCGTCTCGACAAGGGCCTCGACGAGGCGGCGGCCAAGGGGTGGACGGTCATGGACATGAAGCAGGACTGGAAGACCATCTTCCCGCCCGAGAGCAAGTAACCTGCTCGCGATGCCGGTATGGGGGCGGTGCGGGGCGTGCGGGGCGACCTGGAGGTCTCCGGTCAGCCTGGGGCGCGGCCGAGCACCTGCTGGCAGGTGCCCCACTTGTAGTCTCTGAGCAGGGCGCGGAGCTTGCCCTCGGTGCTCGCGGTGCCGACGTAGCACTTGAAGCAGCGGTGCAGGGGCATTTTGACCTTGGGGCAGTCGGGGGCAAAGTCGCGGGGGTGGAGGTAGATGACGGTGGGCCTGCCTGCGGCGGCCTCCTGCTCGAGGCCCTGGCGGATGAGGGGGAGCGGGAGCAGTCGCATGTACCCGCCGCCGCAGTAGCACATCTTCTTGCGCAGGGGACCGACGCCCACGCGGGCGATGCTCATGGGCAGTTCGGGGAGCTTGCGGCCGGCGGGCGTGGTGAGGGTGTGCATGCCGGGCGGGCAGGCGTAGCCGCCGTGGCCGCGGGCGGCGGGGAAGAGGCTGGCGTCGTAGGTGATGCCCTGGTTCATCAGAACATCGAAGGCCCACTCGGTTCCCTGGGTGATGGAGAAGGAGGGGGCGCGGAAGCCGTGGATGGGGATGTCCCTGCCGACGGCCGCGCGGATGGCCTGGAGCGAGTCGGCGATGTCCTGGCGGAAGATGTCGGGGGTGAGCTCGTAGACCTTGCGGTGCCAGAAGGAGTGGGTGCCCAGCTCGTGCCCGGCGTCGTGGATGCGTCTGACCAGGGCGGGGTGCCTGTCGGCGATCCAGCCGAGCATGAAGAAGGTGGCGTGGGTCTGGTGGTCGTCGCAGATCCTGAGGATGAGGTCGGTGTAGCGCTCGACGAGGGAGGACTGGGCCGAGAGCGCGGGCCAGAGGGAAGGATCCTCGACGGCCCTGACCTCCACGATGTGGAACCAGTCTTCGATGTCGAAGGAGAGGGCGTGGGTGAGTGATTCGGCGGCAGACATGCTCAGGGAGTATCGCCCGACGGTGCGGGGCATGTTGAGAGTGTTCGGGGACCGGGGCCGGGCCGGCTATCGGCCCTTCTGGGATGCGTGGCAGAGGGCCAGGGCGGCCATCCGCACCCGGACGCCGTTGGAGACCTGGCGGAGGATCACGGACCGGGGTCCATCGGCCACTTCGCCGTCGATCTCAAGCCCGCGGTTCATCGGGCCGGGGTGCATGACGATCGCGCCGGGCTTGAGGCACCGGGCGCGCTGGGCGGTCATCGCGTAGCCGGCGCGGTACTCCCGGACCGAGGCGAGCACACTGGCTTTCCTGGCGGCGAGGACACCCGGGACCGCCCTTTCCCCCCCACTCCCACCACCGGACGCGCTGGCGTCACCGTGGCGCTCGAACTGGATGCGGAGCATCATGACGGCGTCGGCGTCGGGGAGGACGGCGTCGAGGTCGTGCGAGATCTCGACCAGGCCGGGGGCGCCGAGGCTGCGCTGGGCGGGTGAGACCATCCCCGCGGGGCCGACGGCCAGCACCGTGGCGCCCAGGGCGGTCAGCCCGGCGATCCCGGAGCGTGCGACGCGTGAGCTGGCGACATCGCCGACGATGGCGATCCTGAGGCCGGAGAGGTCGAAGCTCCCGCCCGTGTCGGCGCGTCCGTGGGCCTCGGCGATCGTGAGGATGTCGAGGAGTCCCTGGGTGGGGTGCTCGTGGCGTCCGTCGCCGGCGTTGATGACCGCGCAGCGGACCCGGTCGGCGACCATGGCGGCGGCGCCGGCCTGGCGGGCGCGGACGACGATGGCATCGACGCCCATGGCCTCGACGTTGAGGGCGGTGTCGACGATGGTCTCGCCCTTGTTGATGCTGGTAGTGCCACCGGAGAGGTCGACGACATCGGCGCCGAGGCGCTGGGCCGCGATCGTGAAGCTGGTGCGGGTGCGGGTGGAGTCCTCGAAGAAGAGGGTGGCGACGGTGCGTCCGCGGAGATCATCGCGGCGCGGGACCTGGTCGGCGGCCGAGCCCGAGACGGCCGGGATCGCCGCGGCGAACGAGAGCACGGCGCGCAGGGAGGCAGAGTCCATGCCCTGGAGGCCCAGCAGGTGCGGGTGGTTCCAGGGAGGCAGTGCAGCGCCCTGCGCCGCGCCGGGCGGGGCGTTGGAGGCCTGGGTGGTGCGCCATTCGGCACCCCGGGGAGCGGCGATGACTGCGCGGCGATCGGTCACGCCCGGATCATATCCGCACGCGCGGCGGCGCGGGGAGCGGCGCTACATCCCCAGGCGGCGGGCGGCCTCGTGCACGGCCCGCTGGACAGCCCCGGGCCCGGTGCCGCCGGTGATCTCGCGCTTGGCCAGGCAGGACTCGATCGCCAGGCACTCGTAGACATCCTCGCCGATCAGGGGCGAGAAGGCCTTGAGCTCGGCGAGCCCCATCTGCTCGAGGGGCGTGCCGGCGGAGATCGCCGCGCGGACGATGCGGCCGACGGTGTCGTGGGACTCGCGGAACGGGACGCCCTTGGAGACCAGGTAGTCGGCCAGCTCGGTGGCGTTGGAGTACCCGCCGCGGGCGGCGCGGAGGGTGACCTCCTCGCGGACCTTGGTGTGGGCGAGCACGATGCCGGCCATGCGCACGCACATGGATGCGTTGTCCATGGCATCGAAGAGGGGTTCCTTGTCCTCCTGCATGTCCTTGTTGTACGCGAGGGGGAGGCCTTTGAGGGTGGTGAGGATCGCGGCGTGGGCCCCGGCGAGCCGGCCGCACTTGCCGCGGATGAGCTCCAGGGCGTCGGGGTTTTTCTTCTGGGGCATGAGGGAGCTGCCGCTGGAGACCGCGTCGGAGAGCTCGAGGAAGCCGAACTCCTGGGTGCAGTAGAGGATCATGTCCTCGGCGAGCCGGGAGAGGTGGACGCCGAGGATCGCCAGGGCGCCGAGGGTCTCGACGACGAAATCGCGGTCGCTGACGGCGTCGAGGCTGTTGGCGGTGGGGCTGTCGAAGCCCATGTCGGCGGCGAGCAGCTCGCGGTCGATGCGGTAGGCGGTCCCGGCGAGCGCGGCCGAGCCGAGGGGGCAGACGTTGGCGCGGCGGCGGGCGTCGGCGAGCCGCTGGTCGTCCCTGCGGAACATCTCGACGTAGGCCAGGCACCAGTGGGCGAGCATGACGGGCTGGGCGCGCTGGAGGTGGGTGTACCCGGGGATGATGCAGTTGATGTGGCGGCGGGCCAGTCCGATCAGGGCGCGTTTGAGCCCGGCGATCTCCTCGCGGCGGAGGTCGATCTGGGCGCGGGTCCAGAGGCGCAGGTCGGTGGCGACCTGGTCGTTGCGGCTGCGGCCGGTGTGGAGTTTTTTGCCCAGGTCGCCGACGCGTTCGATGAGCCGGGTTTCCACCCAGGAATGGACATCTTCCTGCCCGGAACCCAGGGGCGCGGTCGGGTCGGTCTGGGCCTGGACGGCCAGCTCGGCCAGCGCGGCGAGCAGGGCGGTGAGTTCGGTATCCGAGAGCACGCCGGCGCGGTGGATGGCGCGGGCCCATGCGATCGAGCCGGCGATGTCTTCCATCAGGAGGCGGTAGTCGAAGGGGAGCGAGTCGTTGAACCGCCTGAACAGCGGGTCCGAAGCGCCCTCGAACCGCCCGCCCCAAAGTGCCTGCTTTCCCGGATCAGCCATCGACCCTCCCGCGGAAGAGGTTCCAACCCTTCACGCTCTGAGCGTAGGAATTGGAACGCGCTCCCGGTGCCGCGCCGGATCGCGGGTGTCAGAACAGGGAAATCACCCGTGCCGGGCGGCGCTGAGCCGAGGGGCTCGCCGCCGGGTCCCAAGCTCAGGTGGCGGCGGCGCCGGCGAGCGACTCGAGGGACTCGCGCCGCTCGAAGCGGGCGGACATGGAGGGATCGTGGCTGACGCACAGGAGGGCGGCGTTCTTCTCGCGGCAGATGGCCTGGATGAGCTCGATCGCGGTGGCGGCGTTCTGGGGGTCGAGGCTGGCGGTGGGCTCGTCGGCGAGCACAAGGACGGGATCGCAGGCAACGGCGCGGGCGACGGCGACCCGCTGCTGCTGGCCGACGCTGAGGCGGTCGGGGTCGGCGTGGATGCGGTCGATGCCCAGGTGGGCGAGCAGGGCCGCGGCGCGCTGGCGGTGCTCCCGGGCGGGGATATCCGAGAACATGAGGGCGGCCATGACGTTCTCGAGCGCGGAGAAGCCGTGCAGGAGGTTGAAGGTCTGGAAGATCATGCCGATGGCGCGGCCGCGGAAGTGATCGCGGGCGGCGCCGCGCAGGGCGTGCATGCGGGTGCCGGCGATCTCGACGGCGCCCCGGGCCGGGTCGATGAGGCCGGCGACCAACTGAAGGAGGGTGCTCTTGCCGCGGCCCGAGCCTGCGGTGAGCAGGACCTGCTCCCCGCGCGCGACGTCCAGGGCGGCGACATCGACGGTCCACGGCTCGCCGGGCGCCGGCGGGTGGTACGAAAACGCGAGCCCGCGGATCGAGAGGGCCGGGCCGCCTGAAGTTTCTGAACCCATCGTGCACTCCATCGAGCCGCCGCACACCGGCCCGGTCCATTGTTCACCCGCCGCGGGTCGACGATATCCCGAGGGCGCGGGACGGTCCGGAGGGGGAGTTCAGTCGCCGGTGGGCCTGTCGCGGGCCCCGATGAACCACATGAAGGCGGAGACCTCGGGGGCCGAGAGCTGGTACCCCTCGGCGCTGGGGGACCCGGCCGCGTAGTAGGTCTCGACGCCGGAGGTCCAGAAGTCGTTGGAGACCGGGAGGGTCGCGGCGTGGCCGTCGGCGTAGGCGGCGGGACGGACCCCGAGCCGGTCGTGGGCGCCGATGTTGTCGGTGCCGGCCTCGTTCGGGAGGCGGACCATCTCGAAGCCGCGCCCGACGGCCTCCCGGGCCTCGTAGTGCTGGTGCGGTTCGTACCAGTACGCGACGTTGTCGCTGAGCGTCGCGATGCTCGCGGGCCTCCAGAGCAGGGGCATGCGCCGCCAGAACCTGGGCCCGTAGCGGTCGGACCAGCCCGAGAGCATGTCGCCGAAGATGTTCATGGTGCCGGTGACCTTGTTGACGTTCAGGTAGTTGAAGAGCCAGCGGTTCGGGGCGGCGTGGATGTAGCCCGAGTGCGAGCGTCGCCACAGTTCGTCCTGGTCGGGCTTGATCTCCGGGCACCGGTACATGCCGGTGACGGGCGGGAATCCGACGGTGGGCTTCTCCATCGGGGAGCCCATGAAGTTCGACAGGACGCGGTTGATGAGCCAGAAGCCGGCGTCGGGATCGTCGGCATCGGCGGTGGTCATGGCGATCCAGCGCGGCGGCATCGACTCCTTGTACGAGCTCGTGTACATGAGCACCGCGTCGCCCTGCCCCCGGATGTTGGCCAGGCACGCGGCGACCCTGGTGGTGGCCCTGGCCCGTCCCAGGGCCGGGAGGAGCAGGCCGACGAGCAGGGCGATCACCGCGATGACGACGAGCAGTTCGATCAGGGTGAAGGCCCGCGTGCGGTGCCGCCGGTCGGCCCGGCGCGGTTGGGTCGTGCTCATGAGAAACTCCCTCGTGCTCGGCGGAATCCCGGCGGGTGTCACTTGACCGTGATGTACCAGATCAGGCGGCGCACCTCGCGGTCGTACAGGTCGATCGGCGCGGCGGCGTTGCCGGGGGGCGAATAGCTCTTGAGCGAGTCGTTCCAGTACGTCGCGTCCATGCGGGTCGCGTCGGCGTGGCCGTCGAAATAGACGCACGGCTGGCGGGCCAGGCGCGTGTGGGTGCCCTGGTTGTCGACGTCGGTGCCCGTCACGGCCTGCCAGCTCTGCCCGATCGCCTCGCGGGCGTGGCGGTGCTCGTGCATCGCGAAGTAGAAGGTCTGGGCGTCGAGCATCGCGGCGAGCAGGTCGGGGAACTGGATGGCGTGCAGGTGGTGCCAGCCGGCGGCGGCCTGCTCCCAGCCCGGCAGGGCCTCGGAGATGACCGACTGTTCCCGGGACTCGTCGTCGACGGCGGCGCAGTTGAAGATCCACTGGTTGGCGGCCGAGTGGACGGTCGCCAGGTGCGTGGTATGCGCGGCGTCCTGGTCGGCGGGGATCTCGGGGCAGCGCCAGGCGCCGGTGGGCGGCCAGCGGTTCTCCTCGTCGGTGAACGGGCGGCCCTCGTAGAGCGCCAGGAATCGGCTGATGTGCCAGGTCGACCAGTGGTACTGGTTGTCTTCCTCGAGGCGGTTCCATGAGACCGAGCGCGGCGGGAGGGCCTCCTTGAAGTCGTCGGCGTAGGCGAAGATCACGTGGCCCTGCGTGCGGATGTTGGCGAGGCAGACGGCCAGCCTGCCGTTGGCCCGGGCGGTGCCCAGGGCGGGAAGCAGGATGCCGATGAGCAGGGCCATGACCGCGATCACGACGAGCAGCTCGATGAGTGAGAAGGCCTTTGGCATGGTTCGAGCCTCCGGGCGGCGCGGCCCGTGGACGGGCCCCGGGACCTTCCCGGGGCCGCGTGAATCACCCCCGACGGCTTGCGCCGGCGGGGGCGGAGAGGAAGACGATGCTCAGCAGCCGGCCTCGAACGCGTGCACGAACGCGTCGAAGTCGTCGGTGTCGACGAACTGCGTGCCGTCGATGTCGGCGGTGAAGTCGCCGGCCTCGAAGGCGCGGACGAAGGCATCGAAGTCGTCGGTGTCGACGAAGCCCGAGCCGTCGAAGTCGCTCGGGCAGCCGACCAGGTTGGCGAGGACGTAGGCGATCGCGGCGTCGTGATCCTCGGCCGCGGCGTTCTGGCTGAAGACGATCCAGCAGGGCAGGGAGGTCCCGAGGCTCCCGTCGCCGCTCCAGAGCTCCATCTCGATCAGGTAGAGCCCGTCGGAGGCGGGGCCCTCGAGCGTGAAGCCCATGTGGTGATGGAACTCGCCGTCGGAGGCGACCTGCATCGCGAATCCCGGGACGATCTGGTCGGTCAGGGGGGTCTGCACGGGCCCGAGGTTGCCCAGCTGGATGTGGATGCGCTCCTCGGGGATGGTGTCGAAGGTGGCGCCGTCCCACTTGCGCAGGGCCTTGCGGATGTCAAAGCCGATCGTGCCGGGGAAAGGGAAGGCCCCCACCTCCGAGTCCATGCCCGGCTCGTTGTTGAAATTGGAGATGAACTCCCCGGCGAACACGCGGATGTTGTGGAACGGCTCGCCGGTGTCCTCGTCGGCCAGGCCGGTGCGGATGCGGTTCAGGTAGTCGAGCTCGAGCAGGATGTCGCCGGCGTGGGGGCGGGCCAGGGCGGGGCCCGCCAGTGCGCAGGCGGTGCTCAGGGCGCAGGCGGTGGTGAAGATGGAACATCTCATCGGTACGGTCTCCGGCGTTGACGGGGCCGGCGCAGTGGGCGGCGGGCCCCGGTGAACTCTGAACGGGCTCTCCCCTCGGCGATCAATGCTCTTTGGCGTTGGGGTACATCTTGTTGTGCTGATACGTCCTGTACACCTTCTCGAACGGCAGCGTGAGGGCGTGGCCGTCGAGGAAGGCGTAGTTGGAAAGGGATGCGTTGGTCTTGGGCGGCCCGCCCCAGGCCGCGATCTCCGCCTCGTGGGCCGCCACGGGCGGCGGGTTCCCCGAATCACTCCACCCTTCGGCGTGGACGTGGTCTGAATAGGCAAAGTCGCTCCCATCGGCGCCCTCGGTCATGAGGAGGAAGTGGACGGTCTCGGAAGGGAACTGGATCTTCCTGAGGCTGTCGAACGGCTCGAGTCGATCCAGGCCCGGGTTGACCGTGCGGCTGGTCCAGTTGTTGATGCCGTAGCTGGTCCATCGGGAGATCTTGGAGACATCCGGGCTGCCCCCGGCGTCGATCTGCTCGATGATCTGTTCGAGCGAGGGCTTGGTGCTGCTCCCGCCCTGGCCGACGGGCCAGAACGTGCTGGTATCGCCTGGCGAGCGGAGCACCAGCGGGGTGCCGTAGAGCTCCGAGAGCACGACGGGCCAGGCGCGTTTGACCTTGCTGAGCGAGTTGGAGCCGCCGTGGGCGAGCCCCGCGTCGATGAAGTACTCCTTGTAGGCGTTGATGTAGAGCGTGTGCGCGAACTCCAGCTGGCCGATCTGGGAGAGGCACTTGGCCGCCTTGGCGGCCTGTCGCGCCCGGCCCAGGGCCGGCAGCAGGATCCCGATCAACAGCGCGATGACCGCGATCACGACCAGCAGCTCGATCAGCGTGAACGCCGAAGGTCTGCAACGGGCTCGGGTCCTCATGGGGCACCTTGAAAACTCTGGTGACTCCCCGCGCGGCGGGCGCGGGCGCCGCCCTCGCGTGCCCCGCGCCGGACCGGACGCCGCGCCATCATCGCGATGGACGCGGAGGGAACCGCGCGGAGGAGGGACGGCAAGGACCGGCGAGCCGCCGCGGCTCGCCGGGCCGATGGGATGTCGTGGTGAAGACCGCGCCGCGACGCACGGGACGCGTGCTCGCGGGATGGTGTCTGGGGGCGGTGCGCTGCGGGATGAGGGCCGGATCGCGGCTCACCCTGGCTGGATCAGCGCTCGCTGGTCCGATGCGCACGGTGGCGGCACCACCACAGATCCCGCTGGGCTTAGAGCGCCGGGGGACCGCGCGGGCAGGCAGGAGAATGGAACCGCGGCGCTCGCGGGACCTGGCTTACGACCGGATCGCACGCGTACACGATCGCGCCAACCACCACCAGGGCCGCGGAGGCCATGCCGGCGCCGGCGAGCTTGGCGAGCAGCAGATCCAAGCAGATCGCGCACGAATCGTTCTTGTGACCATCGCCCGCGGGTTGGTGGTCATTCGGATTGCCGGGTAGTACTGACGCAGTGTTTACACTGGCAGCGGCGACGACGGTCCGGTGATGCTGGCTTTGGTGGCTCGCGGTGGCGAGGGGCAGTCCGAGAATCACCGCGAGCGTCAGGACGAAGCCGAGCCACCACCGGCCCAGAGTTGTCACTGGGGAAGACGGTCTGAAGCTGTGGAAGGTGCGGCGGGTCACGGTTGGAAGCTGCGGCTCCTATTTCAGCGTTGCTGAGAATAGATTCTCAACAGCGACAGGCTACCGGGTGAATTGCGCCAATGCAACCAGTATTTTCCTTAGGTATGAGGTGGTGGGCTCATACTAACCCAGTCTAATCCCTGGGAATGGAGAGATTGCGAGGGGCTCAGTTGCGCTCGGGCTTAGATGATCGTGGCTCTGCGCCTTGGGGCTTGATCGGGGGTGTTTCGATCTGCGCGAGGCCGGCGCGGAGGGCGATGTGGGCGAGTTCGACGCGGTTGGCAACCCCGAGCTTGTTGCCGAGCGAGACGCGGTGCCACTCGATGGTCTTGACGCTTCGGCCGAGGTTCTTGGCGATCTCGACGGTGGAGAATCCGCGGCCGATGAGGGCGAGGATCTCACGTTCGCGTGTGGTGAGAGCGGCCAGGGCGCCCAGGTCATCGTTCTTGGCGCGGAGGCGATCTCCGCGCGGCGCGGGCTCGTGGTCCTTGGGACGTTCGGGGGCAACCGATCCGGTGGCGCCGGCGCGGTTGACCAGGAGCACATGCGGCTCAGAGCCCAAGATTTGCCGTATGGAAGTCTGTCTCCACGAGCCCTTGATAACTCCCTCGACAACGAGGCGTTTTCCGCTGCGGACGACCTCGGAGATGTACCCGAGCCGTTCGGCGCCAACGGCCTCGGGGAGCAGGTCACGGTACTGAGCGCCGACGAGTCCGCCGCGTTCGGTCTGGAAGAAGGCCTCGGCCTCCGGGTTGGCGAACAGGATCTTCCCCTGGGTTGAGAGGAGGAGGACTTCGGCGGCAACATCGTGCACGAGGGCATCCCAGAGCATGCGCGCTGCGGCGTCCCATGAAGATGGAATGGCACCCGCCGCGTTTCCCTGGGAGTCTGAACTGGGACCAGATTTCATGCTGACAGCCGTTCCTAAGGCTAGCATCGCGAGCACGAGAGCAGGCGAAAGTGTAACTCAGTGTACGAGCGTCACCCATCGCGCCGCAACTTTTCGCGAATAGATCGCGTGCAGTTGCGCTCCAGCGCAATCAGAGCCCATTCGCTCCGATTTGGTGCAATATGCTTTGGGTCTATGGCCGAACCGAGCAATCCCGTGATCCGGTTGGACCAGATCGCCCCGACGCTGACATCGGGTCCGCGCACAGCGCCTGTCGCGGGTGAACAGGGCTGGTGGGGGAAGAACCCTTCCACGAACGAGTCGAGGCATTTCCTGGAGGGGCCGCGCGGGCGGCTTGCGGAACTGCACCGCGCGGTGCGCATATTTGCCGAGTTTCTGCGGGGGTTTCGGGCGCTGCACTTTGTCGGCCCGTGCGTGACGGTGTTCGGATCGGCGCGGTTCAAGGACGACCACCGGTACTACGGGATGGCCAGGGACATGGGCGCGCGGATCGCCGACCTTGGTCTAACGGTGATGACCGGCGGAGGCCCGGGGATCATGGAGGCGGCCAACCGGGGCGCGCGGGAGCGCCGCGGGCGATCGATCGGGTGCAACATCATCCTGCCGATGGAGCAGAAGCCCAACCCGTATGTCGATCGGTTCGTGGAGTTCAAGTATTTCTTCGTGCGCAAGGTGATGCTGGTGAAGTACTCGTACGCCTTCGTGGTTTTCCCCGGGGGGTTCGGCACTCTGGACGAGGTGTTCGAAACTCTGACGCTGGTGCAGACGCAGAAGATCCGGAACTTCCCGATCGTGCTGATGGGCGTGGACTACTGGCGACCCATGATCGATTTCATCAACGGGCTGGTGGAGCAGGGGACGATCAGCCCGGGTGACGCGGAGCTGTTGACGGTCACGGACGATCCGGCGGTGGCGATCACGACGGTGCGCGAGGGGCTGGAGCGCAACAAACCGGCGCCGATGAAGAGGCGTTGGTGGCTGGGGGAGAGGTGATCGGGCGCGGGGGCGATCGGCGGCCGCCGGCGCATCACTCGTTCACGCGCTGGTGACGGCGCCGGATCGGCGCGCGCTGGTCGGCGGTTCGAAACGTCGGTTGGGGCGCGGCGTTTTAGAGCAACGCCCGTGCATGCGAGCGGAGAACCCCGCCTGCACGGATGAGGGCCGGCGCGCGAGGTCAGGCCGCGCGCCGTGCGTAGTCAAGGGTGGCATCGCGAAGCTGGATCGATCCGTGTGACGAGCCGGGTCGCGCGCTTTGGGGGCGCGGTTCGCGGCGGCGATCATGCCCGTGACGGGTCCAACGAGCGGGCTGTGATCTCCCCCTTCGGGGCCGGGCCGGCGCCCCGCGGTGAGGGCTGGAAGGCGTTGCGGACGCCGGGCAGGACGGCGATCGGACCGAGGCCAAAAGCACAATCGCCGCGGCCTGAGCCGCGGCGATCGTCCGTAAGTGGAGGCGACGAGACTCGAACTCGTGACCTCTTCCATGCCATGGAAGCGCTCTACCAAAACTGAGCTACGCCCCCAGTCGCACCTTCGGGCTGTCCCGGAGGGCCGTTCCACTCACGTGGGCATTCAAATTGTCGGGCCGGCCCCGGAAGGCCGGCCCAAGGAAGCAATGCTAGAGGATCGGACCGGATGGTCAAGGCGATGAGGCCGGTTCCGCGGGGGATGGGCCCTGAAGGGGTTGGGGGAGGGTTCGCCAGTCTGCGCGGGCTGTGACAGGGCCCTTGGACCCGTTCAGGAGCCGATCGGCGGCGGATATCACGTCGGAGAGCGGGATGCGGTCGACCCGGCAGCGCTGCGGATGGTCGTTGGCGAGCTCGGAGTCGGGGAGGGTGGGATCGGCGAGCAGGAGGGCTTCGGGGCCGGCGGGGCGGGTGGGGATGGAAGTCCAGCGATGGTCGGTGGGTCCGAAGAGGCTAACCAGGGGGACGCCGAAGGCGGCGGCGATATGGCGTGGCCCGGTGTCGTTGGTGATCATCAGGCGGGCGCGGCGGGTGATCGCCTTGAGCACTCCCAGGGTGATGCCCATGTGCGGGAGCGGGACCAGGCGCGGGCGGACCGGGGCGGGGGCGGCGGCGATCAACTCATTGATCAGCGTGGTTTCGGTGGGCGAGCCGTTGATGAGGACGGTCAGGGCGTGGGCCTCGACGAGATGGGCGGCGAGCTGGGCGAAGCGGTCGGCGGGCCATCGCTTGGCCGGGTTGTTGCCCCCGGGGTTGAGGACGGCGATCGGCGTGGCATCGTCGAGCCCGGCGCGGGCCAGGAGCGCGGAGGCGGCGGCCTCCTGCGCGGGGGTGGTGAACAGCTCGAGTGGGAACCTGCCGGTGGACCATTCGGGCGTGGGCTGGTGGAGGAGTCTCTCGCTGGCGAGGCGCAGGTAGTACTCGATGGCGGGGATCGGCGCGTAGGAGCCGTCGGCCCGCGTGGGGGCGGGGAGGCGATCGGTCAGGAGCAGCCCGCGTGCATCGCGGTCGTAGCCGATACGGCGCGGGATCCCGGCGATCCTGGCGATCAGGGCGGTGGAGAAGGAGTTGGTGAGCAGGAGGACGGTGTCGTAGCGGCGTGGGCGGATTTTGGCGGCGATGAACTTGGGGCCCATGACGCCGGAGGATCGCGCGATGTGGGTCTCGTCGAAGAAGTCGGAGCCGTCGAGCAGTTCGTCGAGCCCCGGGCGGACCAGTGCGCCGATGAAGCAGCCGGGGAGCGAGCGGCGGACGAGCCGGAGCGTGGGGGTAGCCATGACGACATCGCCGACCCAGGAGGGGCAGACGATGAGCAGTCGCAGTGGCTTGTCCTGTGGGGCGGGCATGTGGGGGCCGGGCGTGTGGAGGGTGGGCCGCGGGCGGGCGGCTACCTCAAGGCCAGCTCGCACATCACTTCGATGCCCGCGGGAAGGGCATCGTCGTTGAAGTTGAAGTCGGGCTGGTGGAGCGTGGGGTATTCGCTGGTGCGCTCGGGGCGCAGGCCCAGGAAGAAGAAGCAGGTGGGGATGTACTTGCCGTAGTACGAGAAGTCCTCGCCGCCCATGGTCGGGTGGTCGACCTCGAGCACGCGGGTGGGACCCAGGACGGTGCGGGCGATCTCGAAGAAGCGGCGGGTGGCCTGCGGCTCGTTGATCGTCACGGGGTAGCTCTCGTGCCAGTGGATGTCGGCGCGGCAGCCCTGGGCCTTGGCGGTGGCCTCGGTGATCGCGTAGAAGCGTTCCTTGGCGAGCAGGCGGAGGGCGGGCTTGAGGGTGCGGATGGTGCCCTGGAAGCGGACGGTCTGGGGGATGATGTTGTTGGCGGTGCCGGCGTGGATCATGCAGACCGAGCAGATGACGCTCTCGAGCGGGCCGATGTTCCGGCTGGCGATCGACTGGAGGGCGGTGATGATGTGGGAGGCGGCGAGGATGGGATCGCTGGCCAGGTGGGGGTAGGCGGCGTGTCCTCCGACGCCGCGGACATCGACGATGAAATCATCGACCGAGGCGAGCATGGGCCCGACGCGGCTGGCGACCTGGCCGAGGTTGAGGGTGGGCCACCCGTGCAGGCCGTAGATCATGGACAGCGGGTTGCCGATGCCACCGCCGGCCGCGCCATTGAGCGCGCCCTCGGTGCACATGTGCTCGCCGCCGGCGCCGGACTCTTCGGCGGGCTGGAAGACGAAGGTGACGGGGCGGGGGCGGTGCGCGAGCCGCGAGAGGACCCGGGCGGCGCCCAGCAGGATGGCGGTGTGGCCGTCGTGCCCGCAGGCGTGCATGACGCCCTTGCGGCAGGAGGCGTAGGCGAGGTCGGTGGACTCCTCGATGGGCAGCGCATCGATATCGGCGCGGAGGCCGATGGAGGGGAGGGAGTTGCCCTCGGGCGTGGTCGCGGGGAGGTACCCGACGACGCCGGTGCCCTTGGCGTAGCCGGCCTTGAAGACGATCCCGAGGGAGGAGAGTTCGCGCTGGATGACGCCGGAGGTGCGGTGCTCATCGAAGGAGAGTTCGGGGTTGGCGTGCAGGTCCTGGCGGATCGCGATCAGTGCCGGGAGTTCGGCGGGAATCAGCGAGCGGATGGTGGTCGCGGCGGTCATGGTGGTCATTGGGGACAAGTGTAGAGCGATGGGTTTGCGGGCGGAGCGGGAGCGGATGCGGAGGGTTCTGGGTTCGGATCGCCCGTGATCGCGGCCGCGGATTCGGGCGAACTACTTGTGGATCCAGGGATCGAGCATCCGCGCGGGGAGTTCGCGGTCCGGGGGGTGGGCGCGGGCCGCGTGGCGGAGGATGCGGGCGAGCATGAAGCGGCCGGCGTCTTCGGAGTGGTCCAGCGAGGAGACGGTGAGCGAGCCGCTTCCGATGCGGGCGCTGAACAGGGCATCGTGGATGCGCGGGATTCCCGAGTCGTGCGTGGAGAGGAAGCGGATGATCGGATCCACCAGGTCGGCCATCCCCATGTCCTGGGTCGGGACGGTGCGCTGGTACCGGCCGGTCAGATCGCGGTGGAGCAGATCGACGATGCAGGCGCTCTCGCCGGCGTGGATGGGCCAGTCGGGCGCCGGGCTCTCGATGACCAGCGGCACACCGGCCCAGAGCATGGTGGTCCTGGCGTTGAGCCCTCCCAGAGCGCGGGAGGCCAGGAGCAGGACGCGAGCGCCGCGGGCGATGTGCTCGATCAATGGAGCGGTGAGGCGGTGCGTGACGATGACCGCGCTTTCCGGCGCCGGGCCGGGGTTCCACTGGGCGGCGCCGGGGAACAACTCGGCGGGCAACTGGGCCCGCGGGCGCCACGTGCGGCAGGGCAGGCCCCAGCCACTGGAGTACTTGCGCTCTTCGAACTCCGGCTCCAGTTCGGGAGCGAACACGGGGAGCCGGTAGATCAGCACGGGGTCGGCGGAGCCTGCGTGCGGGGGCAGGAGCCAGAGGTCCCACTCGTTGTCGGGGATGTCTTCGCACGAGGCGCGGACGGTCAGGCGGGAGGGGCGATCCACGGAGAAGATGCCCAGGCTCGCGGGGACAGAGTCGGTCTGGCCGGGATTGGCGCGGAGGGGGAGCTGGAGCTCGGAGACGGTGCGGCCGGCGAGGATGATCGCCACGTCCGCCTGTGCATCGACGGCGCGTGCGGAGAAGTTGGCGATCCCGAGGGTTGCGTGCAGGGGCTGGCCGGCGGCAAAGCCGCGGAGATGGCGCGGGGTGCTGAGGAGGATCGCTGCATCGGAGAGGAACGCGCGGAGCTCGTGGGGCTCGTAGCGCCAGCGGCCCCCATCGTCCATGAACCCGCAGCGGCAGGCGGGGACATCGCGGATGTGGTTCATGACCCAGCCGGCGTTGGCGGGGTCGAGGCGGAGGAGCTCGCACTGGAACTTGCGGAGGTTGAGGTTGTGGCGGTGGGCCTGGAGGCGGAAGCGGGCGAGGGTCTCGGGGCCCCAGCGGTCGGAGATCTGGCGTTCGAGGGCCTCGCATTCATCGAGGCCGCGGGTGATCCACCAGGGGGATGCGGGCGGGGCGGCGCCGGCGGCGGCGGCAGGTTCGAGTGGATGCCGTTTGCGGTGTTGCTGCTGTGCTTGGCGCAGTGCGGGGATGTCGGGCCAGGCGTTGCTGATCACGGTTTCGCCCATGATGAAGGGCTTGTCGGGCTGGGGCAGGGCATCGATCGCCGCGCGGACATCGGCGAGGTAGTCGATCCAGCGGCCGGAGTTGTCGTAGGTGTGCTCGTCGTAGAGATCGGTCTGGGCGGGGTCGGTCCAGGCGAAGAAGGCGGTCTGGACCTGCTTGAGGGTGCGGGGGAGTTCTTCCTGTGCTTTCTTCCACCACCAATCGGCGAGCGCGGGGTTGAACATCTCGTGCTCGCAGGATCCGCTGACGAGGATGATGCTGGGGTGCTGGCGATCCCGGCGAAAGTACTCGGAATAGAGGCGCTGGTACTCGGGGAGGAGTTCATCGCCCATGGGGGCCTTCCAGACGGGGTGCTCCTGCCAGAGGAGCATGCCCATCTCGTCGGCGATCTGGTAGAAGTACTCGGGCATGTAGACCATGCAGAGGCACACACAGTTGAAGCCTCGGAGCTTGAGCTCGGTGAACTGGGCGCGGACTTCCCCGGGTGATGGGGCGGGCGAGATGTGTTGCGGTTCGTGGCCCCAATGGAGGATGCCGCGGAGCTGGATGGGTTGGTTGTTGAGGAGGACCTGGCGGTTGCGCGGGCCGCCGAGAGTGACGGTGCGGAGGCCGAAGCGGAGTTGGGAACTCTCGAAGCATCTCTCGGAGCGATCGCCGGGTACCACATCAAGTTTGAGCGTATAGAGGGCGGGATCCAAGGGGGACCACAGGCGCAGGGGCGGCTCCCTTGACGGGTCGCGATTGATGGGCAGTGGGGCGCCGAGTTCTCTGAACGGTGCTGCAATCGCATCGATTTCGTGGGTGATCTCGACGGTCTGCTCGGCTCGCCGCTGGCCGATCGTGAGTTCGATGACGCCCGCGGCGACCGTCTGGCCGGCGGGATCAAGGATGTGGAACGGCGCGAGTCCAGGAGCGGAGCACTCACCCAGTTCCAGTGCGATGGTCACGGTACGACGCGTTGGGTCAGTTCGTGCGGCGATCCCGTTGGGGCGGATGGAGATGTTGCCGGTCTTTCTTATCGTCGCATCGCCCCACAGGCCAGCGTGCTGGAGGCTCAGGACATCGTGGAAGCCCTTGCCGATGTGGCCGTGCTCGGTGATGACTCCCTTGGCAGGACGCGGGGCGTGCACCTGGTCGATGCGGACGACCAGATCGATCTCCCCGCCGCGCGAGAGCATCGCCTCGGTCGCCTCGAACTCGAAGGGGATGAAATCGCCCAGGTGCCGGCCGACATACCGGCCGTTGATCCAGATGCGGGCATCGGTGGCAGCGCTGTCGAAGCGGATGCGGAGGCGCTCATCGGAGTGAAGGTCTGAGAAGCTCGCGGGGAGCTGGGTTTGCAGGCGATACCAGGCGACCCCGCGGAAATCGGGGCCGAGCGAGTGCTGGATGGTGCCGGGGACGGTTGCCGGAGACCAGGGCTCACCTTCGGGGGGTTGCCCCCCCCACTTCTCGGAGATCCCGCGGTTGAGCGGGTCGGGGCAGATCCGCCACGAGGGGCCGGAGAGGGAGAGTTCGCGTTGAGGATCGGGGCTGGGCACGGGGGATCATTGACTCCAAAGGCGCCGGTCGGAGCCGCCGGATTCATCCGGCGGTCGGGAAGTTCACGCGAGCACGGGGCGGGCGATGGTCGCTCGACCCACCACTGACGTGGTGGGCTCTGAAGAGCTATTTCCCGCACAGCAGCTTGACCACCTCCGCGCGCGCGGGCAGCGAGGGGATCGCCCCCGCCCTGGTGGTCGCCAGGGCCCCGGCAGCGCACGCCCAGGTCGCCGCGTCGGCGATCGCATCGGGATCGAGCGCGCCCGAGATCTGGTGCTCGGCCCAGCGGGTGGCGAACGTGCCGCAGAAGGCATCGCCAGCGCCCACGGTGTCGATGGGGGTGATGGGGAACGAGGAGATGCGACGGACGCTCCGCCGGTGCGAGATCGCCGCACCCTCAGCGCCCAGCGTCATGATGATGCAGGGGATGCCCAGGCGATCGAGGCCCTCGAGCTGCCGCTCGGGGCTCCATAGGGCGATCTCGGCGGCATCGGCGCCCATGGTGGCCGCGGCGAGCACGGTGGCGGCCTCGGACTGGTTGACGACCAGGACATCCAGCGCGGCGAGCAGGTCCCAGGGGAGCTTGCACGCCGGGGCGGCGTTGAGGACGACGGTGACTCCGGATTCCTTGGCGAGCAGGGCAGCGCGGGTGACGGTGTGGAGCGGGACCTCCAGCTGCATGAGCAGGAGATCGGCGGAGGTGATCGCCGCGCGGGCGGCGAGCACATCGGGCTCGCCGAGCGTCGCGTTGGCGCCGGGGGCGACCACGATGGTGTTCTCGGAATCCTCGCCGACGGTGATGATGGCGATCCCGGTGGGTGTGCCCGGACGGGTGGAGATGGCGGAGCAGTCGACGGCGTCGGCGGCGAGCGTCTCTCGCATCTGCTGGCCGTGGGCATCATCGCCGACCGCGCCGATCATGCGGATGAGAGAGCCCGTGCGGGCGGCGGCGACCGCCTGGTTGGCGCCCTTGCCGCCGGGGAGGGTGGCGAACGGGCCGCCCAGGAGCGTCTCGCCGGGCGCGGGCAGGTGTGGCGCTCGCACGACCAGGTCCATGTTGATGGAGCCGAGGATGCAGAGTTGAGGGGGAGCGGGAGGCATCGATGGAGATAGGGAGAGAGGGGGAAGCGAGTGAGCAAGTCAGGGGGAGGAAATCACCTGCACTTGGGGCGAGCAGTCTACGTGCTGGGCTCGGTCCTGTGCACGGTTGCCCAGACTTCGCGTTTGGCATCCAGGTCCCGGAATTCCTTGCGGCCGAGCATCATGTCGGCGTAGATGGTGGCGATCTCGCGGGGGCGCATGGTGAAGCGGACCTGGGACCACTCGATGCGCCTTCCGCGGAGTTCGATGGGCTTGCCGTCGACCACGGCCCAGTCGGGCGGATCGGCGGGCTCAACCGTGAGCCAGCCGGTGTCGAGGGGTGACCAGCCGGGCTCGGCGGAGCCGGTTGGGTTTGGCTCGCCGCCGCGCGGCGGACCGTCGTTGAGGACCTCGCCCAGGAGGTTGGTTTTGGCGGCAAGCGCCACCGGGCCGGCGAGCTTGAGGGTGACCTGTGCGGGCTGGCCGTCCCACTCGACGAGGCGGATGACAAAGGGGTGCGTGCAGGCGCTGGCGGAGTCTCGGGCCATGCGGTGACCGGCCCAGTCGGGGAGGTGCTCCCCGGATTTCATGGACTCGCGGAAGAAGGCGTGGGCGAGGACGTTGGGGGCGTTCTCGAGAGAGAGGGGGCCGAACAGAGGCTCCACGGCGGGGTGATCGGAGGTTCCGCCACCGACGGGGACCGGTCCGCCGCGGGCTGGGAGGGGCCTGGCCTCGCGATCAAACGAAATGGTGTTCACCGTATCGGCTCGCATTTCCATTGCATGCGCGATGCGCTGCGAGTCACGGAGACCCTCGTGGGGCAGGAGGCGATAGCCCGCCAAGAGCATGGGATCGTGCTGATCGCGCTGCTCGTCCCAAGGGTCGTAGGCGTCGAGGATGACTTCGACGCGATCTTCGTGCTTGAACCACTGCTGGCTCGCGGTGTGCAGTACCAGGAGGCCCCCTCCGTCTTCGCGGACGAGGTCCACGAACGAGCGGGAGGTGAATGCTCCCGAGAGTTCCTCGAACCACTGCGGCGAAGTCATCCAGTCGCCGCTGGGGTATTTCCGGCGACCGGAGGAGCCGCGCTGGACATCCAGCGCTGCGAGAGGGGAATCCGATCGCACGGAGCGCCAGCCATCGATCGCGACCGATGCACGCAGGGCGCCACGGAAGCCGGGATCGAGCCGGGCGGTGCGGTCGAGGCCGATCTCGACGTCGACGGCATCGGCATCGGGCGCCAGGCGCAGGTGCACGAGGTGGAGGGCGCCATCTTGTTCGACGGACGACGAGGGCGGATCCTCGGGCTCGAACAGGATTGTGAGGGAATCGGGCGTCGGCGTCTCCACACCCCTGACCTTGAACGGAGGGTCAACGCCGCCGACACGGCGGGTTCTCCCGAAGATGCGTTGGCCGGGGCTCAGGATCCCGCCGGGGCGGTGTTTCGTCCTGATCTGCACGATGGAGCCATGGTCGGCATCGATTTCCACGGAGAACGGGCCGCGCTCGAGCGTGTAGAGCGAACCCCTGCGAAGGATGTTGGTGCGCGGGCCCTGGCCGGTGGCAGCGCCGGGGACGGCATGGCCGAGCGGGGGCAGCAGGGCGGTTGCACCGCTGGGCAGAGCGATCGTCCGGGGCCACGGGACTGGATTGAAGATCGGGACGCCGCCGACACGGTCGCTCAGCAGGCGGAAGGCACGCGCGGTCACTTCGGTGACGGCGGCGATCGCGGCGTCGAATTGCTGATGGCCGACAAAGCCGCACAGGCCTTCGCATTCGTGATTGTCGTGGTGCTGCGCGGCAAGGCACATCTGCCAGGCGTTGTCGAGTTCCCAGGTCGGATACAGGTCCCAACTCGGAAACGGTCGCCCGAGGAGCGACACGGACGCAGAGATCGACTCGGCCAGCTGGAGGTGGTGCTCGGCAACCCAGGAGGCTCGGGGATGCCGATCGGCGTTCTTCCCCAGGGTCATGCCGTGCCAGACTTCGTCCATCGAGTAGCGGCGGATGGGGATCGATGGTGGCGTGGGGACCGCCCCCTGAAGGGGGCGGCTCTGAGCCGCTTCCGCCGCTCGCGACGATTCGAGCAATTCAGAGATCAGGGCCGACACCGTGCGCGGGCGGATCTCGAATCGCGGATCTGCCATCAGTTCCTTCAGCCGCGGCAGCAACACCTCGCTCCGGCACATCCAGTCCTTGCTGGGCATCAACTCCAGCCATTGCACGATCGCCGGAGGGAAGGCATCGGGCATCAGGCATTGGGCATCAGAGGAAGATCCAGGACCGCGAGCATCAGGCCGTTCACCAATGCCCGATGCCTGATGCCCGTTGCCCTGTACTTTGTCCAGCAGCCCATCGAAATCCTCCGGCCACTGGTGGACGTTCAGGTCGTTGCGCGGCAGCGTCGGCAGGCGCGTGCCATCGATCCCCTCCCACAGGATCAAGGAGCACGGCTCCTTGGGAATCTCGGGCGTGTGCCACGTCCACTGGAAGAACAGGCACGCGCCCGTGTACCCGCACTGGGCGAGCATCTGCGGGAGCTGTGGGAAGAAATAGAACTCCTCCTCCCAGAATGCTCGTGGGCGCACACCGAGCATTCTGCGTGTCGTGCGCACCCCGTAGCTCAGCTGGCGGATGTTCGATTCACCGCCGTGGAACAGGCCGTACGGCTGCCCGTACGAGCAGCCGACGGGCTCGACCTTCCCTTCGGCGATCGCACGGCGCAGCTTCTCCAGGTGCTCCGGGCACTCGGCGGCGATCTTCTCGTAGCCGATCGCATCGAAATTGACGTTGCCGCGGGCCCCCGTCGCCTCGATGAGCCGCAGCATGTCATCGACCGATCCGGGCAGCACGTCGTACCCCCAGAGCCACTGCATGTCGACCCAGTGCATGTGGTTGCCGAAGGTGTAGTACAGGATGGGCCTGGCCATGGCGGGAGTGTACTTTCTCTTTGCAGGCCCAACGCGGGCGGCGGATGCAAGAAAAACGCGAGGCCCGGGGCCTCGCGTTTCATCGAAAGATCAATCTTCAGAGCGGGCCGGTTCAGCCGCCCCCGGGGCCCTTGGTCGGGATCTTGACCGGGCCGGCGGGCGTGTGACGGGTTGTGTTGCCGTCGTCTTCCTTGGGCTTGTCCTCGCTCTCCTGCTTGGGCTCGTCGCTCTTCCTCGCGGAGTCTCCATCGGCGGACTGCTCCGTCGGCGCCGGTCCAGAGCTCGCGAGCTTCGGGTCCAGGCTCAGGCCGGGCCGGTCCCAGTCGCTGGCACGAGGCTTGACGCCATCGGCCGCCGGTGCGCCGGCAAAGACCAGCCGCTCGCCGCTCTTGGTCGCGGACCAGTTCAGGATGTACGCCCCGTCAGGGTCCTGGATCGCCAGCGTGACCAGCCCGCCCTCACCCGAGCTGTTCACCCGGACCACGCGGATCGCCTCGATCTTGCCGGTAGACTCTTCCCACTCCCCGGAGCTCGTGAGGTTGGCCAGCGCCGTGTTCGCCGTCGGGTCGAGCATTCCCTGGAGCTTGGCCGAATCACCGCGGACCAGCGCATCGGCGAGCGTGAGGATGCCGCGGGCCAGGTCCTCGCTGGTCGGGGCCTTTTCCTGCGGGAACTGGACGCGAGCATCGACCTTCATCGCCTGGCGCAGTGGATCGATCTGCACGGGCTCGGGCTTGGGCGGCGGCGGGGCCGGGGGCGGCGCGGGGGGCGGGGGTTCGGGCGGCTTCGAGCACGCGGTGATGCCCACGAGCAGGCCCGCCGAGGCAATCAGAAGAGGCGAGAGGCTGCTCGCCGAGGCCATCCCCGCGATCACGGTCGCGGCAATCGTCCGGCGGGTTGTGTTACGGCTCATCATGGGTAACCACCTTGATGTTCTTGTCGATCCGTCGCATGAGCCCGGCGAGAGTCTTTCCCGGGGCAAGTTCGTGGTACTCGGCCTTCACGGAGAGGGCGAGCTTCTGGCAGGACTGCGACCAGCGTACCGGGCTTGTGAGCTGCTCGACAAGCCGGAGGCGGATGGAGGCCGGGTCGGCCGCGTGCGGCTCGGCGGTGACGTTGGAATACACCGGGATTCGCGCGGCGCTGATGGGGGTCTTTTCCAGGGCGGCGGCGAGCCGATCGGCCGCGGGCTGCATGAGCGGCGAGTGGAAGGCGCCGGCGACCGGGAGGACGGTGGCCCGCAATCCCGAGCCGGCGGCAACCTCGGCGGCCCGCTGGCAGGCGGTCGAGTGCCCCGAGAGCACGATCTGCCCCGGGGCGTTGAAATTCGCGCAGACCAGGACTTCCTGGCCCCGGGCCTTGTCGCAGACTTCTAGAGCCTGGGCTTCATCCGCGCCGATCAGGGCGACCATGCCGCCTTTGGAGGTCTCGGCCGCATCCTGCATCGCCCGGCCGCGGAGGGTCACGAGCTCCAGCCCATCCTCAAAGGACATCGCGCCGGCGATCACCAGCGCCGTGTACTCGCCCAGCGAGAGCCCGGCGGTGGCCGCCAGGGGAGCTTCGCCGTTGCCGTAGGAAAGCCCGGCGATCAGGGCTTTCCAGCAGGCCATCGAGGTCGCGTAGATCGCCGGCTGCGAAACATCGGTCTGGTTGAGCCGGTCGGCGGGCCCGCCGAAGCAGAGTCCCGAGAGGGGGGCTCCAAGCCGGGTTCCCAGGTGCTTGTCGGCCAGGGCAAACAGCGCCTTGGCCTCCGGGGAACCATCGAACCACGCCTTGCCCATGCCGACAACCTGGGCGCCCTGTCCGGGGCAGAGGATAACCAGAGGTACACTCATCCGGGAATGGTATGCGATCGGGGCGGAGTTCCGAGCGGGAGATCCGGCGGCCTTTGATGCACACGAACAGGGGACAAATCCGCGGTCGGTGGCGCCGGGCGGGCGCCGGGCTGGTGGCCTTGCTGGCAGTGCTGGCGCCCGGGTGCGGGATGTTCTCGTCATCGGAAGATCGGCGCGTGATCGCGGATTCCCAGCCCGGTTCGGGACCGCTCGAGCCCATCGAATCCCGCATCGATGCTGTCACGGGGCTCACCCTGATCGTGCCCGTCCGGTCCGCGGACTCCGAATCCGACCGACCTATCCGGCCGGGCATCGTCCAGGTTGGACTTGACGATGGTCGCCCGCTCACCAGCGTGCTGCGGTGGATCACCGTGGGACCCGAAGACCCCTCCTCTGGCCTTCCCGCCGCTCCGAGCCGCTGGCTCCCCCCGGCGGGGCGCTGGAGAACGCTCGACCAGCCTCCGAGCAGCGCGGGCCTCACCATGCTCGTGCTCGCGGTCGACATTCCCGACGATGCGGCCGGGCACGACCTGGTGATCGGGCCGCGCCGCATCCGCACCAACTGGCTCCCATCGCCGCTCGTGCTCGCCTCGAGCCCGGATGCCAATCTCGAGCCCGCGATCCCCAGATCGCTGCGCGAATCGCGCTCGGTGCAGGAACTCACGGTGTCGGAGCGGCTGAGCCCGGTGCGGCGATGGCGGTACCGCCTGCTGACCACCGGCCTGCACCCGGCGGCGGATGTCCCCGTTCCCGCCGGGGAGCCCAGGCGGTTTGCCGACCCGGTGCTCGAGGCCCTGGCGGCGCAGTACGAGGCCCGCTGGGCGGTGGGCCTGTCGACGCTCGCCCGCACCGACAAGGCGCTGGCGCGGGAGCTCTCGGCGCGCATCTGCGCGGTGGCGACGTTCTTCGGCGGGACGGTGGCGCCGGTCTGGCCTGCTTCACAGTCGGACCTGGACTCGCTGCTGGCGGACCTCCTGGACCCGGGGATCGGCCCGGATGTGCGGACCGCGCGGGTGCGGGTGTGGCTCGACGCTCAGCCGGCCGCGCACGCGTGGGTGATCGACGATGCCGCCGAGAGAGACGATGCGGGGAACCTCCCGGTGATGTGGCTGGGGATGCTCAACCTCGGGAGCAGGCCCACGCTCGCCTCGGCATCGTGGCTGGACCCGCGGGAGCACGAGATCGGTCCGCGGCCCGAGCTGGTGCCCATCGGCCCGGCGGCGGCGATCCAGATGCCGCTGGCGATCCCCCGGGACGCGGTGCGCGAGGACCGAATCCCCGGCGAGAGCCCGGAAACGACGGCAATCCTGGCGATGCACGCCGGCGAGCTCGAGCAGCGGCTGCGCATCGACATCTCGACGATCCGGGCCCAGCCCCCGTCGCTGGCGATCGGGCCGCTGGCCCCGGACCTGACCCTGGAGACGTTCCTGGGTCCCCACGGCCGGGCCGTCGAGCGGGGCTGGTCGACGGCGGCCGTGCTGTACAGGGAACGCTCAGATGATCGGCTCGCCGCCGGCAGCGCGGTGCGGTGGACGCTCTACGTCCAATGCGATCATCCGGCGGGCTCGGCGAGTTCGGACGCCTCGGCGATCATGACCGATGCGCTGCGGCTGCACTTCGGGGGCCGGTCCGAGCCGCGGATGGTGCTGCGGATCGAGGAGACGGGCGCCAGCTCGCGGGAGGATGACCCCTCCGGGAGCTCGTTCCAGGCGGAAGTGCGGACGATCCGGGAGCAGACGCGGTGGATCGCGATCGTGACAGTCCCCGCGGGGTGCCTGGAGCGGGACGGGACGCTGCGCCTGGGGATCGACCGCACCGACAGCCGCGGTGTAAGGAGCGCCTGGCCGCGGGCGCTCCTGCCGTGGCAGCTATCGCCGGCGCACGCGGTGGTGGACCTGAAGGCTTGGGATCGGTAGCGCGCCGGCGTCCGATCCTGAGACCGCTCCCGAGCCGCGCAGCGGCGTGTCGTATTCTTCCCGCATGACCACCCCCAGCCCCACGCCACTTCCTGCGAATCGGCCCATCACCATCTCCGCCTTCCAGCAGCTCATCCGCGACCGCTACTACAAGACCGACTCGGCCCGGGGGACTTCCGGCACGTTCATGTGGTTCATCGAGGAGGTCGGGGAACTCTCCACCGCACTCATGAACAACCTGCCCGGCAAGTCCCCCCCACCCACCGCCGCCCAGCGCGCCAACCTTGATGAGGAGTTCGCCGATGTGCTCGCCTGGCTGTGCACGCTGGCGAACATCCACGGCGTGGACATCGAGAAGACCCTGGAAAAGTACACCGACCCCGAACGCGTCAAGGGTGTGAAGGACTGATGCGGGCTCGCGGGCCGTCACGAGGCACCGCGCGACACGGATGCCAAAGAAAACAGCGCGGGCCTAAGCCCGCGCTGTTGTGCATGTTGAATCGAATCTCCCTCACACCCGGCGATGCCAGCCGGAGCGGTTCACTTGCCCGCGGGCTTGACCTGCACGGGCTTGACGGCCGGCGCCGGCCTGGAGGTCCCGGCCTTGCGGGTGTAGGTCATCTCCATCGACTTGAATTCCTTGCCGTCGGGGCCGGTCATGTAGAAATCCATGGTGTGCGTGTTGTCGTCCTTCACCGTGATGACCTGGCGCTGCTTGACCTTGCCGCCCATGGGGTCGCTGAACTCGCCGGTCATGGTGAACACCTTGCCCGACGCGTCGCACGTGCCTTCGGTCGTCATGATGCTCGTCACCGTCGTGTCGGTCCACGTGCCCTGGTACTTCTTGGAGACGTTGTCGTAACCCCAGGTGCCGCGACCCTCGAAGTCCATGCCCATGAAGTCACCCTTGTACGACTGCTGGAGCTGGCGCCCGCCCAGGATCCACTCGTTCTTCATCGAGCCGGAACTCTCCTGCATCGGGGCACCGGGGGCCTCCTGCATCTTGAGCTTGCAGTCCCACTCCCCGGCGAACGCATCCAAGTGCCGGTGGTACTCGCCCGGCGTGCTGGCCTTCATCCAGGCCTCCATCATCGCCTGCTGGTTGGCATCCTGCGGCGCGGGCTTGGCCGCCTCCTTGGGCTGATTGGTCTTCTGCGCGGGTTTCTCCAGCCCCGCCGGCTTCTTCTCCGGCTGCGCGAACGCCGTCATCCCGATCATCGCCGCGCCGGTGATCGCGATCAGCCCCGAACAACGCCAGTTGCAACATGTCATCGATCGACTCCTCGGTGTTCCCCCGGGCGACCCACACGCCCCGCCAGGGAGCGAGAGTATAGCCCGCTTGTTCGGTCTGTGATCGGTAAAGCGTATACCTCACCGGTCCGCCTGTTCACGGCGGACCTGCTCCCATGATAAATTGAATCTGGACAAGTACTTACGAAGCCTGTCGGCGTCGTTGATGCTGGACTTCTTCTGGCGCGAGACCGAGAAAAGCCGCCGTCCAGCATGCGAAAGAGAATCGCTGCGGGCACAGACGTTTACCACGGCCTCGAGCTGGCAGCGATCGAAGGGATCAATCTGCTCCAGCCGGCTCGCCGACAGCAGACTTGCGAGGATCCCGGAATCCTCCGACTGATCCGCCCGCGGGTCCATACCCCGGCGATCGCTTCCCCACGCCGCCAGGAGCCGGGCAACCTCCTCCTCCACGACATCGGTCGAGATGCGGCCGCCCACCGCGAGGGTCGCCATCCGCGTGACAGAGGCGCACAGGTCGCGGAAGTTCCCCGCCCACAGCGCCCGCGGGGAGGCCGCGAACGCGAGGTAACGCTCCCGGGCCTCCTTGCTGAACCGGCAGACGCGGTTGGTGCGTCGTTCGAACTGGGCGAGCTCGTAGTCGAGGTTTGGCTCGATGTCCTCCGGGCGGTCCTTGAGGGGCGGGAGCGCAAAGGTCCACAGGTTGATGCGGGCCAGCAGGTCGTCGCGGAACGCGCCGTCGCGGACGCGATCGGAGAGGTCCCGGTTGGTCCCGGCGATCAGGAGGAAGGAACTGGAGGCCTCGGCATCCGCGCCCAGCGGAAGGAACCGCTTCTCCTCCACCGCGCGCAGGAGCATCGCCTGCTCATCGATGCCCAGCTCCCCGATCTCATCGAGGAACAGCACGCCCCCATCGGCCGCGCGGAGCAGGCCGGGGCGGTCGGCCAGCGCCCCGGTGAAGGAGCCCTTCTTGTGCCCGAAGAGGGCCGACATCGCCGCATCCCCGCGCAGGGTGGCGCAGTTGATCTCGACGAAGGCGCCCTGGACCTGGTGCCGCGCGAGCTTGAGCTCGTAGATCCGCCTGGCGAGCCGGCTCTTGCCCGCCCCGGTGGGGCCTTTGAGCAGGATCGGTTCGGTCGAGTGCGCCGCGACGTGCTCGATGCGTTCGACGAGCACGTTGAACGCCGAGTTGCGGGTCGGGATCCCGCTCTTGAGGCCCGCGACGTTGTCCTTGAGCTCCCGGCCGAAGCGCGCGGCGATCGTGTCGTAGCGGGAGAGATCGAGATCGATGATGCGGACCGTCCCGGCGGGGTCGGCGTTGCGCGGCGCCGGCCCGGTCTGGACGAGCTTGGCGGGGAAACGTCGCGACTCGGTCAGGAGGAACAGGCAGATCTGGGCGACGTGCGTGCCGGTGGTGATGTGGACGAAGTACTCCTCGCGCTCGGGCTTGAAGGGGTACCGGCTCGCGAAATCATGCAGGGCCGCGTAGACGCTCTCGAAGTCCCACGGATCCTTCAGCTCGGTCGGCCAGGCCCGCACCTGCGTCTCCGGGCTGATCCGCTCGATGTCCGCCCGGATCATCGCCGTCAGATCCAGCACCTTTGGGGGGTGCATGAGCTCGAGGCGATCCACAACCCAATCCTGCTGCTGGCACAGCCCGATCGTGGGCCGCCAGCGCTCCCACCGCTGCGGGCCCTTGCCCAGATCGAGCGTGGTGCCGAGAAACCCGAAGGCGACGCGGGGCTTGGACATGATCCTGTAGTATAGATACTTATACTGTGGTATACACTCTCGAAGCCGCTCAAGGCCGCGCGTGCCCGTGGGCCGCTCCCGGCGAACCCGCGGCGGTGGCACGGGCGTTGCAATCTGCCCTCCCGAGTACATTCGACGGGAACAACGGCGTGCGGAAGTGCCGAGGGCGGATCGCCGCCCCGGCACGGCGGCCAATGAAAGGCCCGAACACGACGGGAGGCGGACCATGAGCGGCACGATCGAGAAGTCCATCAGCAAGCGCATCATCGAGACCGGCGAGGCGACCGGCTTCATCCCCGTCGAGCACGCCGGCAAGTCCTACGGCAAGCCGATCACCGTAATCGGGACGCCGGCGATCCGCCAGACGTTCGATGACAACTGCATCCAGCAGGCGATCAACTCGCGGCTGGCGCCGGGCGTCACCGACATCGTCCTCAACCCCGATGCGCACGTGGGCTACGGCGCGCCGGTGGGCTGCGTGCTGGTCTCCCCGACGCACATCTACCCGGGTCCCGTGGGCGTGGATATCAAGTGCTCGATGAGCCTCCTGCAACTGGACCTGCCCGAGGGCCAGCTCAAGGACAAGAAGACCCGGCGGGCCCTGATCGAGGCGATCGGGGAGCGGACCCCCACCGGCGCCGGCCGCGGCCAGCGGCACGCCAGGAAGGGCCGCTACGTCAGCGCGGACCTGGGCCGGCGGGCCGTGACCGAGGGCGCTTCGGCGGGTGTGCTCAACGAGCTGGGGATCCCGCCCCAGTGGGCAACCCGCTGCGAGGATTCCGCGCACACCGGCCACGACGGCACCGTCGATGCTCTGCTCGCTCGCGTGGATCACCACACCCACGACCCGCACAACTACCAGGTCTTCCACGACAAGATGCGGCAGCTGGGCTCCTACGGCGGCGGCAACCACTTCGGCGAGTGCGAGATCGTGCGCGTGCGCGAATCCGAGAAGGCGCTCAACGCCGCGGAGGTCTTCGGCCTGCGCGATGGCCACGCCGCCTTCCTCTCCCACTGCGGCAGCCGCGGCTGGGGCGCCCTGCTCGCCGACATCCACTTCAAGAGCATGTACCGCAAGTTCCAGGAGTGGTCGATCCCCCTCCCGGGCAATGATCGCCAGCTCGTCTACGCGCCCCTGGGCTCCGAAGAGGCCAACGACTACCTCGACGACATGGCCCTGGGCGCCAACTTCGCCACCGTCAACCACATGCTCATCAACGCGCTCGTACTCGAAGCCTTCCAGGAGGTCATCCCCGGCATCACCGGCTCGCTCGTCTACTTCATCAGCCACAACATCGCCCGGCGCGAGATCGTCGACAGCCAGCCCGCCTGGGTGCACCGCAAGGGCGCCACCCGGGCGTTCCCGGCGGGCCACCATGCCCTGAAGGAGACCCCGTTCTACCAGACCGGCCACCCGATCCTCCTGCCCGGCAACCCGCAGGACGGCTCGAGCATCATGGTCGCCGAGCCCGGCGCCAAGCTCTCGTGCTACAGCGTCAACCACGGCGCTGGCCGCCGCATGAGCCGGACGGCGGCGAGCAAGTCCCTCGACCAGGCCTTCATCAACAAGTCCTTCGATGACCGGGACATCCTGACCAACTGCCGGAACTACCCGATCGATGAAGCGCCGCGGGCGTACAAGGACTTCGATGAAGTGCTCAAGAGCGTCGAGGTTGCGGGCCTGGCCAGCGAGGTCGCCAGGCTCGAGGCCCGGTTCGTGATCAAGGATGGGGACAAGG
This sequence comes from Phycisphaerales bacterium, assembly GCA_044221545.1. GTDB lineage: Bacteria > Planctomycetota > Phycisphaerae > Phycisphaerales > UBA1924 > JAEUJB01. The sequence goes on along the minus strand of JBGAOZ010000006.1, from coordinate 45,906 downwards.
CCGATGACTGAATGAGGCTCCGTCGCGCACACGATCGTCGCGCCAACGCCCTGAAATCGCTTACGAACCACGTGTTTCCCGGAACCCGCTTGAAACCGACGAGTATCTGAGTAGTCTTCATACCAAGAGGCACACCATGCACCAACGCTGCACATCCCTCAATCCCGCCGCTCGATAACCGGCGCTCCCCCGCACATCCAACGGGGCCGCGCTCGCGTGCGACCACTCGCCGCACGTTCCCGCCCTCCGGGGCCGGGCCGGTATCGCCACGCGAACACGCTCAACTACCCCTGATTCTCGATCGCCGCGCGGTCGGTCCCGGGACCACTCCGCGCGGCGATCCAACCAGCTCGCCCCCGGGCGGCCGCGGAGACTCCGCGCGCCCGCGGGCAGGGAACACCATCATGGATGGCAACCAGATTGTCCAGCAGTTCACTCGCATCGGCGCCCGGGCGCGGGTCGTTCCCGCGGTCGGGGCCCGCGCGGTCGCGTTCGACGTGCTGAGCGACCGCCACGGCGAGTTCTTCGACATCACCCTCGGCCGGGATATCCGCGCCAGGGTTATCGATGTCGATCCGTCCCTCCGGCACATCCTGGTCCTGGCCCAGGACCCCGGCCAGCCCGTCAAGCGCAAGTTCCTCTGCGGCCACGATGAACGCCACTGGTTCGTCGCCGCCGTTCCGGGCCAGAGCACCGCGCGCGTGCGCGATGCGATCCAGGCGCTCAAGCCCCCGGACGTCCAGGCCCTCGAGGGCCGGCTGGGCGTGCGCGGCAAGGACCGGCTCAGGCGCCGGACCACCGCGTACATCCGCCAGGGTGAGTGGTTCTTCGTGCCCGCGCGGGACATCTCCGCGCCGGCGTGGAAGATCCTCCGCGATGAGCCCATCAGCCGGGGCAACGGCAGCAAGCCGCACCTGGTCGATGAACTCTTCCGGAAGCCCGGCGGCCAGTCGGTATGGGTCTGCCAGCGCCACCCGGGCGGCATCTCCGCCGAGGCCTACTCCCGGCTGCTCCAGCGCACGCCCGAAGCGCGGCGCTGGAACTGGCGGCAGATGGCGGCGGATGTGATCGCCTACGTCCGCGGCCGCATCCGCCACCCCGACCACGCGACCATCCGGCTCGCGGGATGGCACCGGGTCGTCATGAATACCGAGGCCCAAGCGCCCGGGGCTCCCCAGGTGCGATTCCTGGACTGACCCGCACCGGGTCAACGGAGCCGAGAAGAGCCCGAAGGGCTCGATCTCCCACATCGCCCGCGCGGCACACACGCCCCGCGGGCCGTTTCCACGAAAGATCGCGGGCACTACGCTCCGCAAGCACATCCAACCATGAGCACTTCGACAGTCCAGATCGACGGTTCCCAGGGCGAGGGCGGGGGCCAGATCCTCCGGTCGGCGCTGGCCCTTTCGGCGGCGAGCGGGAGGCCCTTCCGGATCTCCAACATCCGCGCCCGACGGCCCAAGCCGGGCCTGATGCGTCAGCACCTCACCAGCGTGCAGGCGGTCGCGGCGATCTGCTCGGCCCGGGTCACCGGCGCGCACACGGGGTCGATGGAGCTGACCTTCGAGCCCGGGCCGGTGTGCAGCGGGCAGTACACCTTCCCGATCGGCACGGCCGGCAGCACCGCGATGGTCCTCCAGGCGGTCCTGCCGCCGCTGCTGCGCGCCGATGGCCCCTCACGCATCACCGTCGAGGGCGGAACGCACGCCAAGTTCGCGCCGACGTTCGATTTCTTCGAGCGAGCCCTCGCCCCCGTGCTCGCGAAGATGGGCCACGGGATCGCCGCGCGGCTGGATCGCCACGGTTTCTACCCGGCCGGCGGCGGGCGCGTGGTGGTTGACATCACGCCGGCCGCGATCCCCGCCCCGCTGGAGCTCCACGATCGCGGGAACATCACGCGGGAGCGGGCGAGCGTGCTGATCTCGCAGCTCTCGGACGCGATCGCCCTGCGCGAGCTCGACACCGTGCGCGAGAAGCTCCGCTGGCCGGTCGATCCGACCTGCATCGTGCGGCCGACGCCCGCCTTCGGCCCGGGCAACGCGGTGATCTTGGAGCTTGGCTTCGATCACGTGACCGAAGTTTTCTCGGGCATCGGCGAGATCGCCCGCAGCGCCGAGGCGGTGGCCCGCGATGCCATCGATGACCTGCGCGAGTACCTCAAGTGGGGCGCGCCGGTGGGCAAGTACATGGCGGATCAGTTGATCGTGCCGCTCGCCCTGGGCGCGGGGGGTTCGTTCACCACCACGCGGCTGACCGGCCACACCAAGACCAACTTCGATGTGGTGCGGGCGTTCCTGCCGGTGGAGATCACAACCGAGGGGAAGGAGCGGGTGGTGGTAACGGTGAGACCTCGCGGCCGGAACGATTGACCGCTCGCTGCACAGCACAGTTGCCGACCTGTTCCACTCAGCGCGTCGGGACCTTGACACCGCATTCGGGACACACAATTACATCCGGCGATGCGGCGAGGTCATACCCGCATCGCGTGCATCGATCCCGAATGTGGGACTCAACCTGTCGCCTGGCGCCTCTCAAAAGGAAGCAGCTGCAGATGCAGCCGATCGCGGTGCAAATTGTTATGGCGGTAGTTGTAGCAAATTGCACCCAATCCGCCGTGGACTTGGGCGCTGCTGGGAAGAGGCGGAATAGCTGGCCGACAGATATCATGGCCGCAGCGCAAAGCATCACCACCGCCCTCTTGGACTCACGAATGAGGCCGATCACGGGATGGGGTCGCTGCTTCACAGACAGATCCTAACCGATGGCCCCATGATCTGCCCACGGCGAACCTTGCGCCCCGACGGGCGATGTGATGGCACCCCGCGGCACGAAGGCCTTCAGAAGAACAGATGCCCGTGCTCCCGGAACCGCTCCACATCCGCCCTCGTCGGCATCGAGAAATGGCTCAGCTCCGCCTCCGGGTTGGCCATCGCCTCGGGCGGCACGCCGCGCCTGGCCGCGTCCTCGACCTTCCGCACGCACTCGATAATCGCCTCGGCCGCCAGGTCCTTGCTCCGGGCCATGATGTCCTCGAGCGTGTCGTGCGCGTGGATCCGGTAGCGCTTCTGCACCACGATCGGCCCGTTGTCGAGCTTGGCATCGACAAAGTGCACGCTGACGCCCCCCTCCGCCTCACCGTTGGCGAGCGTCCAGAAGCTGGGCATCAGCCCGCGGTACTTGGGGAGCAGCGCACCATGGCAGTTGACGATGCCGTAGGGGGTCTGCTCGCGCAGGGCTTTCTTGTACAGCATCGTCCCCGAGATCGAGACGATGAACTCGACGCCCAGCTTCGCCAGCCGTTCGCGGAACTCCTCGCTGTTGACATCGCTCGTGTAGTGCACGGGCACGCCGTATTTCTTGGCAACCGAGGCAACCGTGTAGCAGCGCTTCGTCGAGCCCAGGAGGCCGTTGAAGAACTTGGCCTTGACCTTGGCCCACAGGAAGTTGCGCAGCTTCCACTGGAAGTACCAGAACCCGTACATCTTGAGCAGGTCCATCGCGGTCTGCACCACCGTGCGCTTGCCCTGCGTGTTGGGCTGGACGTTGATGCCCGCCGTGGAGTCCGCAAACTCGCGCAGGTACTTGTCGAGCACCTTGGTGAGGAAGAACGGATCGTCCTGGATGAAGACGTATTTCTTGAGCGCGGCCGTCCGCGGCGTCGTGCCCGCGGGGATGTACGCATTGCCGCCGAACGTGTACATCGGCGGCTTGGCGGGCGCGTGCCCGCCCGTGGAGGCCTGGTTCGCGGGGGCCTGGTTCGTAGGGGCCTCATTCGTGGGGGTAGGGCCCGCGTCGGGCTTGCTCGAATCCGGCTTGGGAGAGGCAACTGCGCTCATCGGAGATCCTCGCAAAAGCTCAACGCACTCCCGGGACGGTCGACTCAACCGCCGCGGCCGGTGATCGGCCGCCCACCACCTGCTCGAGCAGCTCGACCCACGAATTGCACGCGGTCTGGGCGTCGTACCGCCCGTGCAGCGCCGCGCGGGCGTTGCGGCCCATCGAGTCCCGCAGCGCCGCGTCCCCCGCGAGCCTGCGGATCGCCTCGGCGAGCCCGGCATCGTCCCCCTCGCGCACCACCAGGCCGCTGCCGGTCTCCAGCAGCACCCGGGCGACCTCCGAGGTCGGGTTGCCGACGAAGATCGAGGCCCGGCCGACCGCCATGATCCCCATCAGCTTGCTGGGCACCATGATCCCCTCGACGCCCTCCTTGAGCGAGATCAGGTGGACATCCCCGACGGCGAGCGAGGGGCCGAGGTTCTCGCGCGGGGCGTAATCGTGCCAGCGGGCGTTGGAGAGGCCCTTTTCCTTGATGTACTTCTCGACCTCGCCGCGGCGCTTGCCCCCGCCGACGAACTCAAACCGCAGCCCCTTCTCGCCCTGGAGCCTCTCGATCGCCCGGCAGATCGTCAGGGCATCGTGGCCGATGCCGAAGTTGCCCGAGTACATGACGACGACATCGCCGTCGGCGATGCCCATCGCGTGCCGCACCGGGTTGTCCCTCGGCTCGATCGGGTCCATGCCGGTGGTGTCCGACCAGATCGGGATCATCCGCACGCCCGGCTCGGGCGTGCCCTTGTCCAGCACGCGATCACGCATGCACCGGCCCAGCACCACGCTGACATCCGAGTGCTTGAGGATGAACCGGTTGACCCGCTCGAAGAACCGCGTGCTCAGCCCCCTGGGCTTCATGACCCCGCACGCCACCGGCAGATCGGGGTACAAGTCCATCACCCAGTACACGGCCTTGCTGCCGCGGACCCAGCGGTTGATGATGCCCACCAGTCCGATAAACGGCGGGGTGGTGAAGCTCACGACGACGTCCGGCCGGTCGCAGGTCAGCACCTTCGCGAACGCGAGCAGGTGGAAGAAGGCAAAGTCGGCGATCCGCGCCGCGTACCCGGCCTTACCGAAGATGCTCGCCCCGACCCGCTGCACGTCGATCGGGGCGGTCCCCCCGGGCACCTGCACCAGCTCGTGCTTGGGCAGGACCGCGCCGGACTTGCCGTAGATCGACCGCGAGGCGATCGCCGTCACGCGGTGACCACGCCGCACCAGCTCGTCGGCGAGGTCTTTGCCGTGCTGCGCCGTGGCGACCACGTCCGGATAAAAGGCCTGATTGAGGAGGAGTACGTGCATGTTGGGTTCTGGTCGGGTCGTGCTGCGCGGGGATGGTATTCATCGGCGGAAGAGAGCGACCGGGTGACAGCAGTCAGCCCGCACCGGCAAGCCGGGGGGCTTGTGCCGGCAGGACGCGTCCGGGGCGATGCGCCGCGGCGCCTTCCCTGCCCTGGATTCCACGCCGAGGAACTCCGCGAGACCGATGGAGCACGTCACGGGGACTGGGTAGTCGTGCGAACTGGATCACGGACACCGCCTTGCGCGGATGTCGGGGTCAATCCGGAGGGACCATCAAGAACGCGCGATCGGTGCCGGTCTGGAGATTTCCGCTGCGAGCATCCGTCACAATCGCCGACATTCCGTCCAAGCGAAAGTACGGGGACCGGTATTCGCCGTTCAATGTCCGGGGGCACTATGTTGAAACCAACGACGGTTCCACAGGATCTGCTCAAGATGTCGATGGAGGACCGCCGCAAGCTCGCCGAGCTGGTCTCCGAGAAGCACAACACCAGTTCGGGCTCGCGACGGCGCGCGGCGACCCGGTTCCAGTTCCCGGCCGGCTGCGGCCTGCTCGGGGAGGTGGGGACAGAGGAACGGAACGTCACACGGTTCGTGCTCACGCCGCGGGATCTCTCGCGCGGGGGGATGTCGGTCCTGCACGGGGGGTTCGTGCACCCGGGCGTGGTGTGGCAACTCATGTTCGTGGGCGCCACTCAGACGCTGGTGCTCAAGATCGACGCCAGCGTGGTCCGGTGCGAGCACGTGGCGGGCAACGTGCACGACGTGGGCCTGAAGTTCAAGCAGCCGCTCCCGGATGACTTCTTCGAGAACTCGGACGAGGTGGGAGAGTCGGTGGCGAACCTGGAGTACCGCGGCCGGCTCGCGGTGATCGCCGATCACGTGGTGCAGGCGATCCGCAGCGGCGTTGCGCTGAATCGCGCGGCCAAGCTGGTGGAAGAACTGGACGCCGCCCTCAAGTCCCCGCCGGGGATGAGCAAGGACAAGCGGGCGGCCTGATGGCAGCGCGGGCTGCGGCCTGGCCCCACCCGGCCCGAGCCAGGACGCCGCCGAGGGCAGCTTCCATCGAGCACGGGAACAAGACCGCCCTGCGAGCACGCGGGCGGTTCCGCGCGGTCTTTCATCGCGGCACGACCGCAAGCGCAGCGCGGTCCCTGTCGGGACCACGCCGCAGCGGGGTTGGTGAGTTCGTGGTGCCCGCCGGCAGCGCCCCGCGCGCCGGCGGCGGGATCGCCGATTCAGCGGCGGCGCCGGCCGGACCAGCCCGCGGCAATCATCCCCAGCGCCGCGACCGGCGCAGCGGGAGCCGCGGCGATCCGGATGCTCGCGTACGACACGATGGCATCGTCGGCGTAGATCATGGGCATCGTGCCGCCGTTGGCCTGAATGAAGTTCCACAGATCGCCGGCCGCGTAGTAGTCCAGCAGCTGGAACTGGATCGAGCCGGTCTGCCCCGCGGTCAGGAAGTGCGGCATCTCGATGTTGGGGAACATGTCCACCGGCCGGACCAGGTCGGTCACGGGCCCCTCGGGGTACCACTGCGTGAGCGTCAGCGTGAGGACCGCCGAGGTGATCGGCCCGCCCGAGGTGGCGAACGCCGCGTAGTTCGCGTCGGCGCTCAGGTTGAACGTCCACGTGGTCGCCTCATCCGTGCCGTCGCCGGTCGTCGGCGCCGACGGGTTGGCGTGGATCAGGAAATCGCCGTTGAATTCCGACTGGTCCCCGGGGACGATCGCCGGGGTCGTGCTGCCGAAGGCCTCGGCGCCGATGGTGATCGCGGCGGGAGCGCTCAGCGCGGGGATGGACAGGGCGCAGGCGGCCGCGAGCACCGACGTGATGCGGGTGTTCATGTCTCTTGCCTCTCTGGAATGTGCCGGGAACCGGATTGGTCCAGCCCTCACCCACAAAGCGTCATCGGCGCTCGGAGTGGACAACGGAATGCGAGATTCCCGCGGTCGGACGAGAAAGGCGCCCATCACGCCTCCGCGCAGGCGGATCGGTCCCGCTCCCGGATCACGCCAGCTTCATCGCCCGCATCATCGCGGCGCCCATGTCCGCGGGCGTCTGGGCGACGGCAACCCCGGCGGCGGAGAGGGCCTTGATCTTGGCGTCGGCGGTGTCATCGGCGCCCCCGATGATCGCCCCGGCGTGCCCCATGCGGCGGCCCGGGGGCGCGGTCTTACCGGCGATGAACGCGGCGACAGGCTTGCGGACGTGCGTCCGAATGAAATCCGCCGCGAGTATCTCGTCGGTGCCGCCGATCTCCCCGATCATCAGGATCCCGTCCGTGTCGGGGTCCTGCTCGAAGAGCCGGATGGTGTCGATGTGCGAGAGCCCGCGCACGGGGTCCCCGCCGATGCCCACGCAGGTGCTCTGCGCCAGCCCCAGGCTGCTGGTCTGCCAGACCGCCTCGTAGGTCAGTGTGCCCGAGCGGCTGACGATCCCCACGGACTTGCCCAGCTTGCTCTGGCTGATGTGCGTGTGGATGTACCCGGGCATGATGCCGATCTTGCACCCGGCGCTGGTGAAGGGCTTGCCCGGCTCCCCCGTCATCGATTCCATGTTCGTGCGCGGGCCGGGCGAGATGATCCCCGGGCAGTTGGGCCCGATAAGCACGATCTGCGGGCCGCTGGTCAGGCCCAGGGCCCGCGAGGCGTTCATCTCGTCGATCACGGCGCGGGCCTTGATCATGTCCTGCACCGGCACGCCCTCGGTGATGCAGCAGATCACCTGCAGCCCCGCGTACGCCGCCTCCAGCACCGCGTCGGAGGCCAGCCCCGGCGGCACGAAGATCATGGTCGCCGTCGCGCCGGTCGCTTTGACCGACTGCTCGACGGTGTCGAAGATCGGCAGCCCGTTGGCGTCCTTGGTCCCGCCCTTGCCCGGAGTGACGCCGCCGACGACCTTGGTCCCGTAGAGATAGCAGCCCTGGGTGTGCACCGCGCCGAACGACCCGGTGATGCCCTGGCAGATGACCTTGGTGTCGGCGTTGATGAGGATGGCCATGCGTAGCGCTCCGAGCCCCCGGCCCGGGCCGCCCCGCACTCTGGTGCGAGCCGTCGGATCCGGGGGGGCCTGAGTCTAAGCGCGCCCAACGGCCAGCAACGGACTCTGCCCGACGGGCACCCTCCCGCTCGCCCCGAGTCACCGTCACAGCGCCCGAACGAGCGGGTTCAGGCGGCCCGAACGCCCGTATCACGCCCGGGGCTCGCCCACGCCGCGGCGATGAACAGCACCGTCGCCAGCCCCGCGAACGTGGTCGGGATCAGGAAGAAGCACATGATCGAGATCGCCAGGTACACCCCGGTCGTGCCCGCAAAGAGGATCGAAAGCAGCCGCAGGAGCGAAGGATCGGCCTTGGCCCGGGGCAGGATCGCCGCGCCGACGGCCGCGATCCCCAGGAACGAAACGGCGTAATGCCAGCTGAAGCCCCCGTACAGCTCCATCATGGTCCGCGAGCCGCCCGGCAGCGCCATCTTGTAGCTGCTCATCAGGTCCACCAGCTGGCGCTCGGTGTCATTCTGGGGCGCGCCCGGGCCCCGCAGGTGCGCGGCCGAATGGGCCGCGAACGTCAGGAAGCACACGACGCACGCGGCGATAAACAGCCCGCGGGCCCACGCGCCCGTGGCAGTCGGTTGAATCTGATCCATCCGGAAGTCTCCCTTGCACAATTCCCCGGCACTACCGCCACGCCGCGAGGATCGCACCCGTCATGACCAGGTACACCAGCTGGTACGACAGATCGATCGCGTAGACCCCGGCGGCTTGTCCGACGCGAGCCATGATGTAACGCCGATCGCCAGCGCCGGCCCGGCCCACAGCACTCCGCCGAGGACGGCCCCGGCCCCCGCACCGCGGACATCAAACCCGACCACCAGGATCGCCACCGCGATCGAGAGGATCCCGTAGCTGGCGAGCATGCCGCCCATGAACACGTGCGGCGGCTTGGCCCGGCGCATCTGCGCGAGCTTCTCATCGCTGTGGCCGTTGAGCCGCTGCCAGGCCTTCCCGAACAGCGCGGCGTACCACACCGCGCCCAGAAAGAAGGTCGCCAACGCCGCGACCCCCACCGCCAGCCAGTTGATCCCCGCAAGGTCCAGTTTCATGCCCCGCACCCTCCCGGTCGCCCGGCCCACCCCTCGGTTCGCGACCCTGAATGATCGCTCAACTTCTGTTGAACGATCACTCAAATTACCAGGGATACCGCCGGATGTCAACGGCGCGGCAACACGCATGCAAACTACTGGAAGTAAGAACCTTGCGTGGCATGCTGCCGACCTTCTCCATCAGATCAGGGAGGATCCCGATGCGACCGACAACTCACACGTGCGCCGTCACGGCCCTCGCGCTGTCCGCCGGCACCGGCTTTGTCGACACCGACGACTTCACCACCCTCGTGCTCGCCCTTGAATCCGGGTGCTGACCAGGTCCCATCACCGGGGAATCACCCGCCGCGCCCCCGGTGGGCCGCCGCCCGGCCGCCGCTCCCCGCTCACGGCTGGTTCTTGCGCGCCTCGAGCAGCTCCGTCACCAGCTCGGCCATCGCCTCGGCGGTCACGATCTCCTCGACCGTCACGCTGTCGGCGCCCATCTGCTTGGCGCGGATCGCCTGGCTCAGGTAGCTGGTCCGCGTCGCGATGAACAGCCCCGGCACGATCTGCTTGGCGACCTGGCAGGCGCGGATGACGGCGAGCTCGTCGGGCACGGTGATCGCCAGCGCATCGGCCTCGCGGATCCCCGCCGACTCGAGGACCTCCGGGTTGGTGACATCCCCGTACACGATCGACAGGCCGAGGGTCGACTGCTTCTCCACGGTCTTGGGGTTCATCTCGATGATCGTGATCGGCACCCCGCGCTTGGTGAGCCGGTCCGCCAGGCTCCGGCCGACCGGGCCGTAGCCCGCGATGATCACCCGGTGGTCCCGGTGCCGCTCCAGCGCCGCGGGGTCGGTCATCTCCCCGCCGGTCTCGTCGGCGCCCGGCCTGGCGGGCTCGTGGTGCGCGGGGGTCGCCCGCATCACGCTCACCCGGATCCATGGCGCCAGCGGCAGGCCGCTGGCCCGCATCGCCAGCTTCTGCGCGGGACCGGTCAGCAGCGGCGAGATGATCAGCGTGATCACCACGATCGCGATCGAGGTCCCCAGCACCGAGGAACCGAGCACCCCCTCGGCCGCCGCCGAGCCGACGATGACAAGACTGAACTCCCCGGCGTTGGCCAGGTACGCGCCCGAAAGGACCGCGACCGACCCGCTGGCCCCCAGCGCCCAGGCCATGCCCCCGGTCAGGATCGACTTGCCGATCACCAGGAACAGAACGCCCGCGAGCACCTTGGGCCAGTCGGTGACCAGCGCCGCGGGATCGAGCTGGAGCCCGACGGCCGTGAAGAAGACGGCCATGAGCAGGTCCTTCATGGGCGCCAGCTGCCCGGCGAGCTGGTGCCGGTAGGGCGTGAACGAGAGCATGAACCCGCCCAGGAACGCGCCCATCTCCGGGCTGAAGCGCAGCGAGCCCAGCGCCAGCGCCGCCCCCACGGCCAGCGCCGCGGAGGTCACCAGCACCAGCTCCGCGCTGCCGCCCCCGCGCTTGTCCGAGCGGGCGACCAGGTGCAGCAGCCACGGCACGCCGATCCGCCCCAGCGCGATCACGCACGCCATCGCCGCCAGGCGCAGGCCCCAGAGCGCCGCCGGGTGCATGTGCCTGCCGTTGCTCGCCGCGACCTCCAGCCACGCGCCCCTGTCCCACGAGGCGATCAGCGGCAGCGCGGCCATGAGCCCCACCGAGAGGATGTCCTGGACGATCGAGATCCCCAGGCACAATTGCCCGTGCGGCTGGCGCAGCTCCCGCCGCTGCTGGAGCAGCCGCAGCAGAACCGCCGTCGATGACATCGACAGCGCCATCGCCACCACCAGCCCCTGCGGCGCCGACGTGCCGAAGAGCATCGCAAACGGCCAGGCCAGCAGCTCGAACAGCACCGTGGAGATCACCCCGACGGCCAGGATCGAGAGCATGCCCCGCTTCAGGGCGTTGGTCTCGAGCATCAGGCCGATCGTGAACATCAGCAGCACGATCGCCAGGCTGGAGATCTGCTGCACCACCTCCAGATCGGCCACCAGCTTGAAGGCGTGCGGCCCCACCAGCGCCCCGGCGATCAGGTACCCGGGGATCGACTCGAGCCGCATCCGCTTGAAGAGCGTGGCGACCACGGCCGCGGTGGCGAGGATCGCCAGCAGGTCGACGAAGAGCCGCTCCCCGCCGGCGGAAGTCGACGCGAGAATTGGAAGCATGATCCCGTGCACGGGTGGAGGGTATGACGGGGCGAGCGCGGAGCACAGCCGCCCGGGTGCGCCGGCCTTGTCACGGCCGTGCCATCTCCGTCAGACGTGTCTGGATGAAGCGGCACGCCACCCACAGCGCGAGGATCGCACCCACATGGACGAAGCCGGCGGTGGCTTGCACGATCAGCGCGCCGGCGATCGAAACGAGAGCGATCAGGATCGCCGGGCGTTGCACGCGCCCGATCGTCACGGGGATCCCGTGCGCCGCCGCAAAGACCCGTTCGCTCCGCGCGAACGCAACCACCAGCATCCATGCGCCAAGACCCATCGCGATATCGACAGAGCAGCGTGGCAGCCACGATGGGGGCCGCGACGACGAACTTGAAAGACGTCCCATCGACTCCCAGGTCACGAGGAACGCACAAACGAAGAGCATCAGGCGGCAGCTCCACGCCCACCCATGCCTCGCCAGGCCCTCGAATTCCTGCAGGGGGATCGCGAGCCACGTGATGCACATGGCACAGCCGAGCGCAATGATCAAACTGAGCTCGGGTACCCCGAGCCAAACTCGGAACACCGTCGCTGGAGCGGGCGAGCCCATCCGGACCGCGTACACAACCCAGACCATCGCGCCGAGCGTCCCCAGTATGTAGACCGCGACGGCGCACCGGCATGCCGCGATGACCCGCGTGGCCCTCCGGCGCAGCCCCCGGGCCTCCGCGGTCGACTCCCATTGCGAGAGCACCAGCCCGCACTCCGAGCACCGCGCTGTTCCCGCGCAATCAAACCCACACCGCGGGCAGCGACCCGTCAAGTCCGTGGATCCGCTGTCCTGAGCAGTGCCGGCGCTCACCCTGTCCCCCCGCCGTCCCCCTCACCGAACCTGCGCCACCAGCATCGTCCGGTCGTCCCCCGGCGGGGTCGGCCCGCAGAACACCGACAGGTCCTCGATCAGCACCGGCACCGGGTGCTTCTGCGCCGCGGCGCGGCCCAGCGCCCGGCGCAGCCGCTCCATCCCGTACATCTCTCCCTCGGCGTTGCGCGCCTCGGAGATGCCGTCGGTGTACAGCATCAGCACGTCGCCCGGCGCCAGCTCCACGGCCTCGGGCGCGTACTCGGCCTCGGCCAAGATCCCCAGCGGGAGGCCCGACCGTCCGGCCGGCAGCTCCCCCACCGCCGCCGAGCCGCCCCGCCTCCACAGCGGCGACGGGTGCCCCGCGTTGCAGTACGACAGCGTCCGGCGCTTCTCGTCGAACACGCCGTAGAACGCCGTCACGAACGACCCGCTGTCACCCGTGTACCGCGCCGAGAGCTGCCGGTTGATGAACCCCATCACGTGCTCGGGCGGGTGCGGGCCGCCCGGGATCAGGTGCGCGATCGCGTGCGTGATCGCCATCAGCACCGCCGCCGGCGTCCCGTGGCCCGAGACGTCCGCGATCATGATCCCGTACTGGCCCTGCCCGAGCGGGAAGAAGTCGTAGTAGTCGCCGCCCGCCTGCGACGACGACTGGTAGTCCGACGAGAGCTTGAGCGACGGGATGAACGGGAACTCGCGCGGCAGCAGCGACTTCTGGATGTCGCTCACCACCTTGAGCTCGGCGTCGATCACGTCGTAGGCCTCGCGCAGGCGCCGCGAGAGCACCAGGTTGTTGGTCGCCCGCCCGAACAGGTTCGCCTGCAGCGTCAGCTGCGGGAGCTGCTGCGCATCAAAGGCGCCCGGCCGCCGCGAGAGGATCACCACCATGTTCAGCGCCAGCCCGTTGTCGAACTGCGGGACCGCCATCACCGACCGCACGCCCCCAAAGTACCCCGCCGCCGGGTCGTCCTCCGGGACCCTGAAATCGTTGTCGATCGCGGATTCTTCCGCGTAGATCAGCCGCCCCAGCACCCCCCGATCAAACAGCGGGAGCTTCTGCGGGTTCCGCCACGGGTCCAGGTCCCCCAGCGCCTCGGCGCGGGTGATCCTGTACCACGGCGGCTCGAGCCCCCGGCGCGACAGCGAGACGGTCGCGTCGTGACCGAGCAGCTCCCGCATGCGCCCGCCGTAGGTGTTCACGATGTCCTGCGGATCGCTCATCGAGCTGATCCGCCGCATCAGGTCCGTGATGTCGCGCAGCCGCTCCTGCCACGGCGGCGCCGGCCGCGGCGGGTTCTCCCCGGACGATGGGCTGGTCTCGTACATGCTCAGGAGGGCGGCGGACGCTTCTCGAACCCCTTGATCACGACCCGGGTCGGCCCCTCCCCGGCCGGCCCGCCCCGCAGCCCCTGCTTCCTGAACCGGCGGTTCTCGGCGCTGGCCCACTTGTCGGCGAGCTTCCACCACCAGAGCGTGAACACCACGCCCCCGACCAGCAGGATCGCGATCACGCCGATCATGATGCCCCGGTCATGAAACTGCACGCCCGACTCCTTTCACGCCCGCCCGCTCAGAGCTCCACCACCTGCATGTCGGCCGCGGCCTCGGCCCGGGGCGGCGGCGTCGACACGCCCGTCGCGAACACGCCCAGCGCCGGGTACGCCGACGCCATCTGGCCGCGCACCGCCGCCGCGTCGAACCCCGAGGCCCGCGTCGCGCCGGCCTTCTCGTACTGCCCGCCCACCCCGACCAGGTGCAGCAGGTCCATCGCGATCTGCCCCTCGCTCTTGGCAAGCTCGATCACCGGGATCGCCTGCTCGAACGCCTGCAGCATCCCGCGGGCGTTCTCGAACGTCCCGGACTTCTCCGTCCACGTCGCCCCCGGCAGCACGATGTCCGCCCGCTCGCTCAGCTCGCCCGCCAGCGTGTCGATCAGCACCGTGAACTTGCCCCCCAGCGCCGAGACCAGCTCCGCGGTCGCCCACGTGCTCGGGTAGTTCCCGGTCAGGATCACCGCGCCCACGTCGCTCACGCCCGAGCCCTTGCCCAGCGCCTTGAGGAACCCGTCGTACTCCAGCACGAGCCCGAACGCGCCCAGCACACGCCGCACCCCGCGGGCGTTGGGGGCCTTCTCCGCGTGCATCTTGAACGCCCTCGGATCGCCCTCGGCCGCCCCCGGCGGGAACACCTTGTCCTTCCCGCTTACCGGCACCGGCCCCACGCCCAGGACCACCCTCGGATCGATCTCCCGCGCCGCCCGGGCCAGCAGGTACGCCTCCTCGCACGGGAGCATCGGGCTCACCAGCAGCGCCGTCCGCTTGCCCGCCGCCACCGCCCTGCCCAGACCCTCGACCGCCAGCTCGTACGCCCGCGAAAAATCGCACTCCGCGGGCACCCCGAACTGCATCCGCGTCGGCGTCCGCAGACGGTCCTCGCTGTGCACGAACTTCCACCCGTAGCGGACCTCGTCGGTGATCCACCACCGATTGACGCTCATGTTGGTCCGCGGCTTGATGCGGTAGATCCGGCCCTCGTTGTGGTCGATCCGGATGTTGTCCCCGCTCGCCGTCAGCCCGTCGATCGACGGGGTCTCCTTCAGGAACCACACCCGCTGGCGGAACAGGAAGTCCTTGTCGAGCAGCGCCCCCACAGGGCACAGGTCGATCACGTTGCCCGAGAGCTCGTTGTTGACCGGCACCCCGGGGAACACATCGATCTCTTCCTTGTTCCCGCGCCCCATCACCATCAGCTCGCCCGTCCCGCTCACCTCACGCGTAAACCGCACGCACCGCGTGCACATGATGCACCGGTCGCTGTACAGCAGCACGTGGTTGCCCAGGTCCTTCTTGGGCTGCTTGACCTTCTGCTCCTGGAATCGCGATACCCCGCGGCCGTACTGGTAGCTGTAGTCCTGCAGGAAGCACTCGCCCGACTGATCGCACACCGGGCAGTCCAGCGGGTGGTTGATCAGCAGGTACTCCATGACCGCCTTCTGGTTGGCGATCGCCTTGGGGCTGTCGGTGTAGACCACCATCCCCTCCGAGGCCGTCTGCTGGCAGCTGGGCATCAGCTTGCCGCCCATGAACGGCTCGAGCTGGCCCGACTTGGGGTTGGGCGCCCACACCTCGCACAGGCAGATGCGGCACGAGGCGACGATCGACAGCCCGTCGTGGTAGCAGTACTGGGGCACCTCGACCCCCGCCGCGTTGGCGGCCTGGAGGATCGTCTGGCCCTGGGTGAAGCCGCACGTGACGCCGTTGACGGTGATGGAGCCCATAGCGGGCCAAGTGTAGGCGAGGGGCACCTTTCTTCACCCGAACCGACGGATGGATTCCGGACCCGGCGCGGCGGCCCCACGTCCCGCCGACTTCCCATGTTGACACGCGGATTCCATGCAGCAGGTCCAAGAACCTCGCGCAAGTGGTATTCGCTGTGTTTCACGGCGGTTGTGCTGGAATCCCCCCACGCAGCCGAATATGTTCTGCCAGTGGAGGCCGCGCGGTCCGCCCGCGCAACAGGAGGAAGAGGGAACAAGGCAAGCTGTACAAACGGTTTCGTTGCGCATCGGCACGCCTGATGCGAGAATGCTGATCCTCGAGTATCGGTTCAGGTTGGGTACGTGCCGATTGCCGACCATGGCGATCGCGGACAGCCCTCCCGACCCGCACCTGGGATCCTGCAAGCAACACGGATACGTATCGCTCCCCGATGGTGTTCCGCACCCGGGCGAGCTCGGTCGGGCACAGGGGCCACAGGCCCCGCAACAGGAGAGGGAGTCCCATGACCAATCGCATCACCGTGATCGCCGCGATCGCCAGTCTCGCAACGATCTCCGCGCCGCACGCCTACGGCGCCGTCACGTTCTCGGGCGCCGGTTTCAACTCGGAGGCCGGCGCCAATGCCTCCGGCTCGGCCACTTTCACCATCACCGGCAACACGCTCACGCTCGTGCTCACCAACTCCACCGCGCCTCGCACCACCGCCCAGGGCAACGCCTTGACCGGCGTCACCTTCGACATCACGCCCGGCTCTCCGGTCCTCAGCCTCACGGGCACGGCAATGACGGCCGGCAGCCTCCTGTGGAACAGCAAGACCAGCTCGACCTCGTCCGCGGCGCTCGCAGGATCGTGGACCAATGTCCTGGGCGGATCCCCCCTGGGCGAGTACGGTGTCGCCACCACCGGATTCAACGGCCGGTTCAACGGCGGCTCGATCTCCCTCGGCAACGCTTCCCCCAACCACGGCATCGTCTCGGCCGGCACCTTCGACGGCACCAACGTCTCCTTCGGCGGGTCCCAGTTCCCGTTCATCCAGAACTCCATGACCTTCACATTCTCCGGTGTGTCCGGGATCGGTGAGTCGCAGATCAACAACGTCAAGCTCCTCTTCGGCACCGACGGAACGGGTGTCATCACCACGACCCCCGCCCCCGGCGCCGCGGTCCTGACCGGGATCGCCGGGCTGGCCGCCACCCGCCGCCGTCGCTGAACCAAAGACGGCCTCGTACACCGCGCTCAAAGAGCCATCCGCCCGGATGGCTCTTTTTTCTACCACCTCGCCCGCGCACGCAACAATTCTCTGCGGCGATTAGTAGAGCCTATCCGTAGACCGCGCAACCGTTGATGGTGCGGGCGCGAATAGCATCGCATGGCGATGCGGCTGACGGAAGAACAACTGGATTGGCTGGCCGAGCGTGTGCCCGATGCGTCGGTGTCGCCCCGGGGTGGGCGGCCGGCGATGGACAAGCGGCAGGCGTTGCGCGGCATCTTCTGGATCCTGGACAACGGCGCCAAGTGGAAGGATCTGCCCCGTCAGTTCGGGTCCAAGAGCTCCGTGCACAAGTACTTCACGCTCTGGGTTCGGAACGGGGTCTTCGAGAACATCATGCGTGACGCCGGCGAGCTGGTCGAGCAGCGCGGGGGCTACCGCCTCTACGAGTGCTTCATCGACCCGACGTTCAGCAAGGCCAGGGGCGGCGGGGATGGGGTGGGGAAGACCAAGGTGGGAAAGGGCGTGAAGATCATGGTGCTGGTGGCCGCCCGGGGCCTGCCGGTGGCGGTGACGACAGGCAGCGCCAACCCGCACGAGAGCACGCTGGTGCAGGGGATGCTCAGCTTCATGCTCACCCTGGACACACCCGAGCGGATCATCGGCGACAAGGCGTACGACTCCGAGGCGCTCGACGAGGACCTCGACGACGAAGGCATCGAATTGATCGCCCCGCACCGCAAGAGCCGTACGCCGGAGAATATCACGCAGGACGGGCGGAAGCTCCGCGGGTACAAGCGTCGCTGGAGGGTGGAACGCACGATCTCGTGGTTCCAGAACTTCCGGAGGCTCTGCATCCGCTACGAGAAGTCCACCATGCTCTTCCAGGGCTTCCTGCACCTGGGGTGCTCGATCATCCTGCTCAAACAGGTTTACGGATAGGCTCTAAACTCCCCCCGGAGGTGCGTGATGGGGAGTTCGCAAGCAACACAACAACCGTCCGGACAGATCGCAACCGCCATCGAGCCCGGAGCCGCATCCCCCGGCATGCCGGATCCGCGGGCCGCCCCGTCACCCGCCCCCCTCCTCGCCCCCCACCTGGCCGGCGTCGACTTCGCCTCCGGCATCCGCGCCCCCTGGAAGAAGATCCGCCGGACCCCCGCCTACACCCTCGGCCTGGTGCTCGCCGCCCTGGTGATGATCCTGGTGCCGATCGTCTACCTCGCGATCGTCGCCGCGGTGGGCTGGGGCGTCTACCTCCACACCGTCAACGACTGGAGCATCATCACCGCCTCTCACCTGCGCGGCCGCGCGGCGATCATCCCGATCGCGATCTACATCGCCCCCATCGTCGCCGGCGGGATCCTCGTGCTCATCCTCCTCAAGCCGATCCTGATCCCGGTCCGCTCGCGCTTCGAGAGCATCCCCCTCGAGCCCTTCGAGGAGCCCACCGTCTACGCCTTCGTCGAGCTGGTCTGCCGGCTCATCGGCGCCCCGGTCCCCAGACGCATCGACCTGGACGGCTCGGTCAACGCCTCGGCCTCCTTCCGCGGCGGGCTGCTGAGCATCTTCCGCCGTGGGGACCTGGTCCTGACCATCGGCACCCCCCTGGTCGCCGGCATGAGCCTCAACCAGTTCGCCGGCGTGCTCGCCCACGAGTTCGGCCACTTCTCCCAGGGCGCGGGCATGCGCGCCTCGTACCTCAGCGCCACCCTCGGAAACTGGCTCATCCGCGCCTCGTGCTACCGCGACGCCTGGGAAGAAGGCCTGCACGCCGCCGCCGCCAGCGGCAACGGCAACGCCTTCCTCAAGCTCATCGCGATCCTCGTCTCCATCGGCTCGTGGATCTCGCGCATCGTCATCCGCATCCTGCTGTGGATCGCCGCCGTCATCAGCTCCTACATGTCCCGCCGCATGGAGTTCGACGCCGACCGCCACGAGGTCCGGTTCTGCGGCTCCAGGGAATTCGAGACCGCGTTCCGCAGGATCGTCGAGCTCCAGCACGCCTTCGGCGGCGCCATGACCGACGTCGCCGACTACTGGAAACGCGACCAGCTCCCCGACGACATGTCCGCCCTGGTCGCCGCCCGCGCCAGGCGCCCAACCCCCGAGGTCCGCGCCCTGATCGACAAGGAGATCAACGACTCGACCACCGGCCTGTTCGCCTGGCACCCCTCCACCGCCTCGCGCGTGCGCGCCGCACGCAAGCTCGACGAGCAGGGCATCTACCACCTGGACCTGCCCGCCACCGCGCTCTTCCGCGACTTTGCCTCCGCGAGCAAGAAGGCCTCCTACGCCCTCTTCAAGGGCATGGTCGGCGGCCGCGTCTTCACCACCACCTTCGTCCCCGTCGGCTCCCTCGTCGCCCAGACCGCCCGGCACGAGGACCGGATCGCCGGGATGGCGGGATACCTGGGCATCGAGCCGCCCACCTGGCGGCCTTTCTTCCTGCCGATCACCACGATCGAACCCTCCGAAGACCCGCGCAAGAGCTTGGAGCGCCTCAAGGCCGCCCGCGCCAGGATCGCCGAGCTGGCCCCCGCGGCACGCACCCAGACCGACGCGTACACCAGGGCCGACCAGACCCTCGTCAAGTGCGAGCAGGCCCCGGCCTTCTTCCAGTCCGGCCTGGGCAAGATCCCCAGGAGCTTCGAGCTCCCCGCCGGCTCGCTGATGGGAATCTCCCCCCTCAAGGACCGCGCCACCAACGAGCTCGCCGGCTCGGCCATGGTGATCGACGAGCTGTTCCAGCACGGCGCGGCGCGCGCCTGCGCCGCCCTGCGCATCCTCCACACCAAGGGCGCCCAGGCCAGGATCGACGACGCCCAGCGCCTCCGCGAGCGCTCCGCCGAACTGGTCGGTGTGCTCGCCGCCCTCCGCGAAATCTACAACGACGCCAAGGCGATCCGCATCGACCTGGGCCGCGCCCAGATCGCCGCGCTGGCCCTCCAGAAGGCCTCCCTGCGCGACCAGGCCAAGGGCCTGCTCCGCCCCCTCTCCGACACCTGCCGCGACGGCCTGGACGCCATCCGCCGCAAGGTCGGCGGCGTCATGTACCCCTTCGAGAACCCCGGCGGCCGGATCAACCTCGGCGAGCGGCTCATCGGCGCCACGCCCGCGTGGCGCGAGTTCGAGGAGATCTTCACCGCCGCGTCCTACCTCGTCGAACGCTACCCCGAGGATGTCCGCCGCATCACCGCCGAGCTGGTCGAGATCGCCGCCACCGTCGAGAAATCGCTCGCCAGGCCGCGCGCCGCCCAGCCCGCCGACGCCTGATCACGCCCCGCGATCTCCCATCCGCGCCGACATCGTCACGAACTGCTCGACGGTAAGCTCCTCGGCCCGCATCGTCGCCGCGATCCCCGCCGGCCAGTCGAACGACCTGCCCAGCAGCGAACCGATCTGCTTGCGCCGCTGCGCGAACAGTTCCTGGCAGGCCCGCGCCAGCCCCGCCACGTCGCCCGTCAGCGGGTCCGCCCGGCGCTCGATCCCGATCATCGCGCTGGTGACATCCGGCCGCGGCCAGAAGCACTCCGCCGGCGCGATCGCGATCGTGTGGATCCGCGCCGCCGCCTGCGCCACCACCGACAGCGGCCCGTACTCCTTGGTCCTCGGGCCCGCCGTCAGCCGCTCGGCCACCTCGCGCTGGATCGTCACGCACATCCGCTCGCACCGGGGATGGCTCCCCAGGATCGTCGTGATGACCGGGGTCGCCGCCCCGTACGGCAGGTTCGAGACCAGCGTGAACGCCCGTCCCGCCAGCCGGCCCGCGACCTCGCGCGACAGCTCCCGCTTGGATTCCAGGCAGTCGCCCTCCACGAGCGTGAACCGCCCCGCGTGGCCGCCGGCGCCGATCGTCTCGCGCAGCAGCGCCGCCAGCCCCCGGTCCAGCTCGCACGCGATCACCTCGCACCCGCGCTCCAGGAGTTCCTCGGTCATGGTCCCCGTGCCCGGGCCGATCTCCAGTACCAGCGAGCCCGCGCCGACCCCCGCCGAACCGACAAGCTTGCGGATCAGGTTGTGGTCGATCAGGAAATTCTGCCCGAACCGGTGCTGCGGCGCCAGCCCGCGCTCTTCCAGCATCGCCCGGATCTGTGCAAGAGTCTGCATAGGCGCCCGCACCGCGATCTGCACCATCTCGTGGCACAGGCGCCCCGCCTGTGTCTACAACTCGCTACCACTCCCCGCTCAACATCATCCCGATCGCCCGCGCCACGCCGTCCTGGTCGTTGGAGGAGGTGTGACGGTCCGCCACCGCGCTCGCCGCCGGCACCGCGTTGCCCATCGCCACGCCCAGCGCCGCTCCCTTGAGCATCGTCACGTCGTTGATCTGGTCCCCGATCGCCGCGATCCGCGAGCGCTCCACCCCCAGCATCCCCGCGAGCACCTCGATCGCCGACCACTTGTTGGCGTTCTTGTCGAAGACCTCCAGCACGTGCAGCGTCTGGCCGTCGCTGGTCGTGCTCGCGTGCTCGGGCGCCACCACCGCCGGGAAGTGGTACAGGTGCACCTCGTCCTCGAAGGTCTCCACCAGGTCCTGCTCGACCCTGGCCATCGCCCCCGACATCCCGCACGCGCCCAGCCGCACGGTGTGCTCGGGATGGGCATCCTCGGCCAGGTGCCTCGCGAACCGCACCTTCACATCCATGCTCTCGAACCACCACCGTGTCACCGGGTCGAGCGGGTGATCGGCCTCACCGGTCACCACCAGGTAGTCGTACCCCGCCTCCACCGGATCCTTGAGCACCAGCGCCGGGTACCCGTGCTGGTGGATGCGGTCGACCGCGTGCCGGACCATCTTCTGGTCGAGCTTGAACCGGTGCAGCGTCCTGGAAGTCCGCGGGCAGGCGATGATCGAACCGCCCGCGACGATCACCGGCTCAACCTGCTCGATCGCCTCCAGGTACTGCCTGCACTCGACCAGACCCCGCCCGGTGCACACCGCGACCTTCGCGCCCGACTCCCGGGCCAGCCGCACAGCGCGTGCGTTGGCCGGGCTCACCCGCGAGGAGGAGTCCAGCAGCGTCCCGTCCAGGTCGATGGCGATCAGCCCGTAGCGCAACAGTCCATGGTATCGCCGCGGGCACACACACCGGTGGATCCGCCGCGGCTCAGGAGGGCTCGGCCCCGGGTCCCGGCTCGGCCGGGGGCATGGCTCCCGAGGGCCCGACGTGGATCGCGTTCTTGCCCTCGCGCTTGCTCCGGCACGCCAGGTCGTCGGCCCGCTTGACCAATTCGGCCGCCGTCGTGCCGTCCCACGGGAACGTCGCGATCCCGCCGGAGATCGAGAGCTCTCCGGGGGCCTCGATCCCCAGCTTGGGGAACTTCTGCTCCCGGATCTGCTTCTGGAACCGCCCGGCGATCTGCGCAACCGACGTCGGCGGGCTGCTGCCGGGCGTGCGCGGGCCGGCGGGCTCGTAGAAGATGACCGCGAACTCATCGCCGCCGATGCGGCAGACCCGATCGGTCGGGCGGATCACGCTCCGGAGCAGCCGGACGGTCTCGATGAGGATCTCGTCCGCGGCGGCGTGGCCGTACCGCTCGTTGAACCGCTTGAAATCGTCGATGTCGAACACCAGCACCGTCAGCGACGAGCGGTTGGCGCGGGCCTGCTCGAGGGCCGTCTCCAGGAAGCGGTCGAAGTACCGCCGGTTCCACGCGCCCGTCAGCGAGTCGGTGAACGCCGCCTTGCGCAGCTGGGCCTGCTGGTGCTGGAGCCGCAGCCAGCCCGCGAGCCACGCCGCGTGGAGTTCCACGGCCGACGGGTCCGCCCCCGGCGCGCTGAGCACCCCGAACGTCTCGGCGCCCGGCACCCACACCGGCACGCCCGGCGGCGGGTCGGCATCCCCCGCGGGCGTGAACCTGACCGAGCCGACCCCCAGACGCTTCTCGATCATCGGCAGTGCCAGCGGCACGATGTCCTCGCCGCGCAGCAGGGCCGTCACCACGGCCGCATCGCCCGGCCCCGCGTCCGGCTCCCCCGGTTTGATCTCAACGCCCGCGCCGGCCGTCTGGCTCGCCCCGCCGCGGATCACGCGCATCAGCTCTTCGATGGGGGCCATCGGGGTCAGGAACCCGTCGTACGCCGCCACGTCCGCCGGCGTCGGGAGCGTCTTGGCGTCCGTCAGCATCAGCAGCACACGCACGTGCGGGTCGACCAGTCGCAGTCCGTCCACCAGTTCGTCCTCCGACGCCCCCAGTTTCTCGGCCGCGCTGCGCTCGGCATCCTCACCCACGATCACCACGGTACGGCCGAATCGCTCCGTCCCGTTGATTTCTGCCAATTCTCCGATCGCCTCCAGCGCCCCCTTGGCCCGGACCATCTCGATCCCGGCCTGCCGGCGCAATGAGACATCCAGGCCGGTTTTGCCGACCAAGATCACTCTCACCACCGCCTCGGCCCAAGCCATCCATTCCCTCCTGGGGGAGGTTCGGGTCGCGAACGTATCAATACTCTTCTCGCCGGATCTCTCCGACGCAAGCAAAACCCACCGGGGTTGGAGATATCGGTCCTTCAGTTGTCGCGCAGATTCGGCGCGTCCGGTGACTGTTCCGTGGACCCGTCCGCGTCCACGCCATGCAGCAGCATCGCCAACTCCTCGTCCGACAGGAGATTGCGCAGCGATGCGCCCGACGATCGAACAGCGTCCTCTCCCTCCTGGTCCTTGGCCCCAAGCGGCGCGGGCTCCCCTCCCGCCGGTTTGACCTCCGACATCGGCCGATCGTCACCGGTCAGCCGCAGGTGCTGCGCTCCGAACGGTGCGCGGGTCGCCGAGGATGCTCCACGCGCCGCGGCGATCCCCGGCGCGGCCGGGCCTCGTGTCGCGGCCGCATCGGGCTGCCCCGCACGCCCCGGGGCCGCCGCCCTCAGCCTCGGCGCCACCGTGGGATCGTGCACCCAGCACACCGACGCCGGCGCGTACAGCTCAACCGAATCCCTGCACGCATCGGCGCCCATCAGAAGTCCAGGCCGGTCCATCAGCAGCACGACCGGTGACGCGTGGTTCGCGGCGTCCATGCGGCCCCGCGCCGTCCGGCAGATCCACGCCGTCGCTTCCACCGCGTTGTCACACAGGATGGTCCGAAAACCTCGCCGCTGCAGCGTCCCGACGAGCTCCTCATCGGGCCGGGAACCGCGCGGGTGCCACAGGATGCACATGGCACCGTCGGCAATCTCGCCCATCCCGCCGGCATTCCTCTCCCCAGCGCTCATACCTCATTCTACGGGGCAATCCGGCCGTCAGGTTCACGCCAAACCCACTATCCGCCAACTCGCCGGGTTACTTGCCGCTCCCCCGACGCACCAGCATGAACCCCTCCAGCACCACCCGGTCCTGGATCGCCCCCCTCGGCCCCGGCTGGACGCTCACCCGCAGCACCGCGCCGCCCCGGGCCGCTTCGGGCCGCGCCATCCCCGCGCTCACATCCGATCGCGGGTGATCGCCGTTGAGCCGGCCGGTCCACAGCACCGCCGGCGCGCCGCCGCCCCAGACCGCTTCGACCAAGACCGTGCAATCCCCCCACAGCCGGGCGCTGGCAGGCAGCACGACCGACCCCGAGATCGCCGAGACCTCCTCGGGCACATCCCACTCCACCGCCATCGCGCCCGGGAGCGTGATGTCACGCAGGCCCAGGGGCGAACCACCCTCCGAACCCACCTGCGGCGGCTGGCTCCAGCGCCGGCCCGCCAGCGGAGTGAACCTGGGCGCCCCCAAGTCCCCCAGAGGCAGAAACTTCGAAGCGTCGGGCGCGATCCCCACGATCGAGTCCGACGCGATGCTCGACGCGGCCTGTACGCCAGCCAGGTCCGGGCGGACCGACGCCTCGCCCGATGTCCCGATCGAAAACTCCTTCACGCGAACCACCTGGAGCCCCGCGTCCCCGCCGGCCAGCCATGCGACCGCCCCCGCCAGCGGCCGCTGCGGGTTGGCGATCTCGATGCTCCGGCACCTGTCGGTCGGCACGCGGGTCGCCTTGCCCGCCGCATCGCCCGAACTCCCGACCGGCGCCACCGAAACCTCGGCCCCGATCTCCTCGACGAACCCCTCCAGCACATCCCCGTTGGCGAGCACGACCCTGTCGTTGGTCGAATCGGGCCTCGAAGCCGGCGCCAACATCGGCGCGGCCGGGCGCGAATCCAGGATCTCCACCCGCACGATGTCGTCGAGCGAGAACTTCAGTTCCCCGAACGACCCGCTGCGGATCCGAACCGACGGCTCCGCGCCGCGCCCGGCGGCGTCCGCCCTGCCGCCGGCCTCCGACGGGCTCTTCTCTCCCACCGGCGCGGCCGACAGCAGAACCCCGGTGTACCGCTGCCGGTCGACCAGTTCGACGGCGACCCGCGAGAGCTCTCCCGCCACGCCGCGCCGCGCCTCGTTCCGGCCCGCGCTCCCACCGCGGCTCTCCAGGCCCGGGAGCATGTCCTCGGCCGGCGCCGCGATCGCCAACACCTCATCGGCCGGGATCGGTGCCCCGGTCGCCTGCGCTGCCAGCTCCTCGGGGATGTTGATGGGCGCCGCGAGCAGCCCCGCCTTCGTCCAGGCCACCAGCCGGACCGGCCTTCGCTCCATGCCGCGCGTGATCAGCACGCGCACCGGCGCCACGGACCGGTCGGAACTGGCGGCGATGTTCGTCGTGGGCTGCCGGGCAATCACCGCGCCGGCCGCCAGCGCGACCAGCCCCGCCGCCAGCGCTGCGCCCCAGCGCCGCCCCGCTCCCGCCGTGGATGAACGTTCCGTCATGGGCCTCACTTCTGGAAGATCGGCAGGTACCGCTTGGGCATCTGCAGGATGATCAGCGCCATCGCCGTGCCGTAGGTGTCCCCGATGCTCGGATCGTTCCACGTGCCGTCGTTGGTCTGCTGATCGACCAGCTCCTTGCGGATCGCCGGCCACCACTCGGCCCACTTGCTCCCGCCGGCCAGGTACATCGCCTGCACCGCGTAGTAATGGCCGTAGTAATAGTGCGCCCGGCTGCTGTCGCTCTTGCCCGGGAACGCCGAATCGGCCACGTACGTCAGACCCCGATCGATCGCCGGGTCCTCGTAGATCCCCGCGTAGAACAGGCTCGCGATCCCCGCCGCCGAGCGCGGCCACAGGCTGTCACCCGCGTCCATCTGGTAACGGAACCCGCCGTCGGGATTCTGGCACCGGCGGATGTACTCCACCGCCTTGTCGATCGTCTCCTTGGGAACCTCCAGCCCCGCGTTGCGCGCCGACCGCAGCGCCATCACCTGGCAGATCGTCACCGACACATCCGCATCGTACGGGATCGGGTTGTACCGCCAACCGCCCTGGCTGTTCTGGGTCGCCTGGATCAGCCTCACCGCCTTCACCAGCGCGCTGTGCACCCGCGCGTTGAGCGCGGTATCCCCGCCCCCGGCCGTCATCCCGTACACCTCGCCGAGGAACAGCGTCGCAAACCCGTGCCCGTACATCGGGCCCGTCGTCGCGTCGGTCGCCACCAGCCCGCTCTCGGCGCAGTTGGCCAGGATGTGCTCCAGACCCTTGGAGACCTGCTCCCCGTAGGGACCCCGCCCCGGCAGGTTGCCATCGGCCATGTACGCCAGGCACGCCAGCGCCGTGATCGCCACGCTTCGCCCGAAGCGATCACCGCCGAACGAACCGTCCTCCTGCTGCTTCTTGACCATGGCCGCAAGGCCCTTGGTCACCGCCGCGGTCAGTTCCGGCGTGATCTCATCCGCCAGCGCGTTGTTCTGCGCCGATCCGGGGATCCGCGTCTCGTTGTCCACCGCCGGTCCGCCCGGCGGCGCTACCGGCTTGGACTCGTCGCTGGGCTTGGGCTGGTCCGGTCCCGATCGGCCCGGTTGAGCCTGAACCGGTTTGGCCTGACCCGGTTTGCCCGGCTCGGGTTTGGGTGCCTCGGGTTGGGGCGCCCGCTCCGCCGGCGGACCCTGCGGCCCGGGCACCGGCTGGGCCATCAGCCCCGCCGACGCCAGAACGATCGCCAGCAGCGCTGCGCCCCGGACCGACTCCTTCTGGAAGCTCATCGCGACTCCCCCGGCCCCGCGCCGCGATGTTCCTTCCCGCGCTCCTCGGCCAGCCGGCGGTAGTACGCCTCGGTCATCGACTGGTACACCGAACTGAACTGATCGCTGAAACCCTGCATGAGCGAGGCCCGCACGTGCTCGGGCAGGTTGCCCCACGCGGCCGTCCCGCCCGGCGAGATCTGCCGCAGAGCCCCGTCGCGCCGCGCGGCCGGGTTGATCACCTCGCCGCGGTTGTCCTGGTTCTGGTTCGACGACTCCTGCGCCTGCTTCTGCTTCTGTTGCTGCTGCTGTTGCTGTTGTTGCTGCTGCTGCTGGCTCTGCTGCTTTTGCTTCTGCTTCTGCTGCTGACGCTGCTTCTTCGCATCGCTGATCAGCTTGTCCAGCCTGCGGATCGCCTCTTCCTGCATCCGCTGGGTCGCCAGGCCCGTGTCCTTCTCCTTCTCCAGCCGCGCCGCGACCTGGTCCATCAGCCGCACCGCCTGCGTGAGGTCGTCCCCCGGCGACTCGTCCAGGAGCTGCTTCTCCAGCTCCGACTTGTCGGCCGGCTCCCCCGGATTCTTCTCCGGCCCGCCCTCGGCCGGGGGCTTCTGCAGGCCCAGCGATTCGTCCAGCGAGGGAAGCCCGCGGTCGTCCGGCGGAGCCTTGTCCTTCTCGGGAGGGTTCTTCTCCTGCGGCGCTGGCTGCTTGGGAGGCTCGCTCGCCGGCGGTTCCACGCCCCGGGCGCTCCCGATACTCGCGGCGATCACCACCGCCATCCCCGCGCGATGAAGCGCCGCGGCCCGAAGAAGTGCGAAGCGTTTCATCAGCCCGCTCCTTGCTTGTTCGTCGCCGGATCCTCCGGCCTGGACGGTTCCTTCGGCGGCTCTTCCCTGCCCGGGTCCCCCTCGCCCGGGGCGGGCTTGTCGCCCTCGGGGTTGTTCAGCCGGTCGACCAGCTGCTTGGCCTTGTCGGCGAGCTCCCTCTGGAATTTCTGGAGGTCGCCGATCTCCTCGGCGGTCGCGTCCGCGCCCGACTCCGACGCCGCCTTCGTGCGCGCCCCCGCGATCTCCTGGAGCCCGCGCAGG
Source organism: Phycisphaerales bacterium (assembly GCA_044221545.1). Taxonomy (GTDB): domain Bacteria; phylum Planctomycetota; class Phycisphaerae; order Phycisphaerales; family UBA1924; genus JAEUJB01. Next base: position 18,079 of record JBGAOZ010000006.1, on the reverse strand, counting down.
CCCTGGAGCTCGGCGATCTCGGGGATCAGCTTGGGGGGCTTGCCCCCGCCACCGCCGCCGCCACCGCCCTGCTGCTCGTCGGCGCCCTCGTCGGCCCCCTCCCGGAACGGATCGACCTGCGGGTTCGATGCCAGCGCCTGCACCAGCGACTTGAGCAGCGCGATCGCCGAGGACTGATCCCTCTGCACGCCCTTGGAGGCCGCGCCGGCCCGCAGCGAATCTCCCGACCGCTTGAGCATCACGTCCAGCTGGTCGTGCGCGTAGCTGAAGACCACCGTCTGGTCGATGTCCCCGTTCTTCTTGCGCAGCTCCGCGAGCGTGCCGCGCAGCGCCTCCTCACGCTCTCCCAGCGCCCGCGCGGTCGCCCGCTGCCGGCGGTCCAGCGCGTTGCCCACCAGCGGCCCGGTCTCGACCGCCACCACCGACTGCTCCTCGAGCGCCGAGCGGTAGGCCTCCAGCAGCTCCCCGCGCTGCCGGCCCTGGTCGCGCTCCCCGGCCTGGTCCTCGAGCTTGCGCGCCAGGTCCAGCGCCTCGTTGAGCCTCGACAGGCTCGCCTGCTCGTGCACCCGCGTGTTCTCCGCCGAGGGAGAATGCCCGCGCAGCTCCGAGATCGCGCGGTCCTGCGATTCGGCCGCCGACTCCAGCGGCTGGGCGATCGCCCGCGCCCCCCGCGCCCCCTCCCGCACCGAGTCGGCCAGGCCCAGCGTCGCCCCGCGCAGGGCGATCATCCCCGCGTCGAGCCCCTTGCCGCCCGGATTGGCCCCCGCGTCCGCCAGCGCCTGCACCGCCGCCTGCTGCTGGCCCACCAGCGCCCCGATCTGCTCGACCAGCTGCGCCAGCACCCGCCGCAGCGCCTCGTCGCGCTGCTTCTCGGACTGGTCGAACTTCTGCAGCATCTGCTCGAGCGCCTTGGCCGCCTGCTCCTGCAGCTCGTTGGCCGATCGCGTCCGGTTCTCGTTGATCGCCTGCGCCGCCTGACGCTGCGAGGGCGTCACCTTCTGCTCCCGGGCCTGCTGCGCTGCCTGCTTCATCGCCGCCGACTGCCCCGGGTCGCTCTTCTCAAGCGCCCGCGCCCGCTGCTCGAGCGAATCGATCGCCGCCTCGGTCCGCGACGAAAGGTCCTGCTGCTTCTGCGCCAGCGCCGAGAGCTTCTCCCGCTCCTGGGGCGTCAGATTTTCCCCCGCCTTGCCCGCCGTCGCCTTCCCCGCCTCGCGCGTCTGGTCCAGCAGCTCCTTCTGCTGGCCCAGCAGCCGCTGCACCTCGCGCCGCACCGTCCAGGAGTCCTGCCCGCGGTCGAGCATCCCCACCACGCGGCCCAGCTCGTCCCGGACCTGGTCCTGGTCCTTGCGCGCCTGCGCCGCATCCCCGGCCGGATCCTCCCCGGCGGCGGTCTTGCGGTCGGCCCGCGAGAGATCTTCGGCCGCCTTCTGCGAGTCCTCCGCCGCCGCCCGCAGCGTCTCGGCCGCGTCCTTGAGCATCCCCGACAGCGCCCGGTCGGTCAGCCCGTTGCGCTCGATCCGCTGCGACAGCCGCTCGACCAGCTCCGCCGGCGGCGCCAGCCGCTGCGTGATCGACCGCTGCGCCGACTCCTGCTGCCCCGTCGTCTGCTGCGCGGCACGCTTGGTCAGGTCCTCCTGGTCCCGGTCCAGACGGATCGCCGAGTCCCTCACCGCCGCCAGCTCGCTCTGCACCTGCTCGATCAGCTGCGCCTCGGAGATCACCAGCAGCCGCCGCGGCGACGACGCCACCGCCTCGTGCTCGGCGCCCGCCCGGCTGAACACATCCTTCGCCAGCGCCTTGAGCACCACCTCGTCCCCGGCCTTGGCACCCAGCGACTCGAGCTTGAGCGTCGCCTCCACCCGCGATTCGGTCCCGATCCCAAGCCCGCTCTCGCCCGGCCGATCCGCCGAGTTCGCCAGCGTCGCGGCCGGCTCCCCCGCCCCGGGCGCCCCCTGCGATCCGGCCGCGCCGCGGATCAACTGGTACTCCACCGACGCCCACGCCAGCGCCACATCGTCCCGGCCCTCGCCCACCACGCCCACGCTCGCCGTGGGCAGCACACCCTCGTCCTGCGCGGGGGTCAGCACCGCCGCGCTGGGCGGCTGGTCGGGCAACACCGTCAGCGACACCACCGTCTCCGCGGGGCTCGAGATCCCGAACTCATCCTCCGGCAGCAACGTCAGCCGTGTCGACCGCTCGGCGGTGAACCCGACCGTCCACTCCGCGCCCCGCGCGCTCATCTGCGCATCCACCGGCGGCTCCCCGGAGAACAGCCGGGCCGTCCCCGTCGGCGGCGCGGCCACCGGCTTGTTGAGCCCCGCCCTCACCGTGACCCTCGACCCCGCCAGCACCGTCCCGACCGTGGCGATCGATGCGCCCTCGGCCAGCTCCTGCTTGCCCGAAACAAACGCCGCCGCCGTCCCGCCGGCCCGCGCCGGCGCGACCGCGTACGAAGGCAGTTCAACCTCCACGTCCGCCCGCACGATCACCGGCGGCTCCACCAGACGGATCTTCTGCACCTCCGTCTGGTCGTCCGTGCTCGAGAACGCGTACTCCATCTCCACCCGCGAGGTCGCGCTCGCGCCCCGACCTGCTTCTCCCAGGCCCGGCTCGATCAGCCGCTCCACAAGGTCGCCCTCCAGGCTCCCGTCCGGCGAGGTCGCCGTCCTGCCCTGGGGCGTCAGCAACTCTCTCCGCCACGCGCCCGCCACGCCGTCCACGACCGTCCGGAACCGCACCCACACATCCGGCGTGTAGCCCTCGCCGTACACGTGCTTGACCACCGCCCGCACCGGCAGCGACGCCCGCGACGAGTGCGCCAGCAGGCCCGTCGCATCCGCCAGCGCCGTGCGCTTCGGCCACGCCGCGTCCGTCCACGGCATCAGGATCCGCTCAAGCCCGATCCCCGCCAGCGCGGGCTTCCACGCCGCGATCACCAGGCCCGGCAGGATCAAGACCAGCGCAAGGCCCAGCGCCCGCGAGGTGCTGTTCAGCCGCAGCACCTGCGCCGCCGCCCTTGATTTCTCGAACCGCGCCAGCGCCTCGTCCACCGCAAGGCCCGCCCGCGCCCCGTCCGTCCCCGCATCGGGCGCCCGGCCCGCCAGCTCCAGTCCCGACGCCAGCACCCCGCGCAGTCCCGCCCGTGCCGCCTCCTGCGTGCCCTCGATGCGCAGCGCAAGCTCCGTCAGCGTCGGCCGGAACGTGACCACCGGACCGAGCCTGCGGCGCACCAGCACCCACAGCCCCGCGATCGCGGCGATCAACAGCCCCAGACGCAGCGTCATGGGCCCGCGCAGATAAAAATCGATCACCCCCGCCGTCCACACCGTCACGCCCGCGATCCCGACGATCCCCGCCAGCCCCCCCACCAGCAGCAGCACCCACGCCCGCCGCCGCACCGATTCGAGCGTGCGCACGATCGGAGCGATATCCCCGGCCCGCTGGCTCGATGGCGCAACTGAGCTTCTTGCCGTCGGGGAACTCAGCGGCACATGGTCGGGCATCGGGACAACCCGTTCTCCGCGGTGTGTATTCGTCAGGCCGTCCGCGTCGAGTTACATCGGCCGGATTCGACGCAGTCTACACCCACGCAAGACTGTACGCCCCCCTTGGTTCCTCGGATCGGGAGTTGTTACCCGCCCGTGACCCCTGAGCAACGGCCCCCGAACACCAGAATGGGCGTTTTCACACTCCGAACCACCCCGCGGACCGTCACCGGCCCGGGCAGCCCGGCCCGGCCGGCGACGGCGATGCAATCTCGGCGAACACCCCGGGCAAGTTCCCGCATCAGGCCGCGGGCGTTGGCCGCCGCCGCCTTATCACCGCCAGAGCGCCGCCCAGAATCCCCATCGACGTCGCCGGCCCCGGGACCGGTGATCCGCCGTTCAGCGACAGCGTCTTCCCTCCGCCGCTGCCGATCCGGCCGACATCCTGACTCCACAACCGATCGTCCGAGGCAAGGCGCTGCGTCGAGCCGACGATGAACGAAGCATCGCCGCCGTTGCGCCGCGCGTCGAGGTCCGAGTTGATGTGCTCCAACGCATCGACCACGCCGTCGATCAGCCCGCCCCCGGCCTGGCCCGTGCCGCCGCCGCCGCCGCCGCCGGTCGTGATCTTGCCGCCCCCATCATCCCCCCCACCTCCACCACCGCCCATGCCCGTGCCGCCGCCAGCACCCCGCCGCGCCGAATCGGCGCCGCTGCCGGTGCCGCCCGTCCCGACCGTCCCCGTGTCCCCCGCGAGCGTGCGTCCCTGCTCGTTGTGCGCACGGACGAGAGCCTGGTCCGAGCCGAGGTACCCGGCCCCGCTCCCCTGCCCCATCTGCGCGCCGGCCGGGAGGGCCGCCGCCGCGATCAAACCCAGCGCGCTCCACCCGCGAGCTTTCCACGCGCTGTTGATTGTGTCGTTGTTCGTTTGCATGCGTGCTCTCCGCTCCTCAACGTCCGTCCAACAGCGTCGCCGACTGAAGGATCTTCCAACCCGTCGAACGGAACATCGGGAAACGGCCCATCGTCCCCACGATCACCTTGACCTCTTCCTGGTCGATCGCCCACTCGTCGGGGGATTCCCCCGCCTCCGCGCACCGCTGCCGCTGCATGTATTCCATCGTGAACAGACGTTCCCGCATCGCCCAGTTGTTCAGCCGGTCGGCGATCTCGTACCCCTTGTTCGTAAAGATCGCCACCGACCGCGCCAGCTCCGCGCCGCCCAGGTGCCGCAGCGCCACCTCGCAGCCAAAGACGCACCACCACCCGTAGCTCTCCAGCCGGTCCCCCACCAGCCCGTCGTTCGCGTCGATCACCGTCCCCAGCCCCTCGGTCAGCTCCTCGACCGCCCCGCCCGCGCTGCGGAGCCCCAGCTCCACCTCGTTCACGGTGATCCCGCCCGCGCACGTATTGGCGATCCCGCGCCACGCGCTGTTCCCGAACTCATCGGCCAGCGACAGGTACATCTGCGACGAGGCCTTGTACGCGCTCACCGAATCCGACGCGTGCTGCTCGACCCCGCCCGGCTCCCGCGCCGCCAGGCTCCGCGACGAATTCCCCAGCACGTAGTAGGAAAACGCCAGCGCCGCCCGCGGCACCCGCGCCGACGGGCACTCGGCGTTCAGGCGGTCCACCAGGTCCCTGGCGATCGCCCGGCCCTCGAGCAGGTGCCCCAGCGTGAAGTACGTGTTGGCCAGGTTCGCGTTGAGCAGCAGCCTCGTGTCGTTCTCGATCGGCGACTCCAGCAGCCCCCGCCGCAGCACCTCGAGCTCCTTGGCGTACCGCCCCAGCCCGTCCCAGCCGCCCGATTCCCGCAGCATCGCCAGCGCCCGCTCCTGCGGGGTCGCCGCCGCCGCCCACATCTGCCGCGCCGCGGCGATCATCCCCGGGTAGTCGCCCGCGCGGTGCGCCGCCCGCGCCCGCTCGTTCAGCGCCGCGTACGCCTCGGGCGCGCCCCCGTCCCACGCCTCCGCGCCGATCTCGTCCCAGATCGCCTCCGCGACGTCCCCCACCTGCCAGTCGAGGATCTCGGCCAGGCGCATGAGGTAGTCGAGCTTCGGATTCCCCGAAGGCGGCGTGAGCTTGGTCTGGTCTCGCCCGAGCGCCTCGGCAAGCTGCCGACGGTTCAGGCCCTTGTATGTGCCCGCCAGCCCCAGTAGTTGTTCTACTTTGGCGCGGCGCGCGGACTCGGCTTCCATGCCGGCGTCTCCCTTCCAGGACACCTCCGCCCCGGCCCGTGCCGGTGGCGGTGCTTCCAGCGCAGCATTCATCGGCGCATCGATCGCCCACGGGTGACACTTTTCTGCGCTCCGCACACGCGTGCTTTGCGCTCCCGAACCCCACCGCATTTCCCTGCAAAGAAAAAAGGCAAATGCTCCCCGTTCCTTTCGCGCCGTCGGGTACAACCGACAATGCAGGGGGCTCTCGGCCTCCGGTGCCGGGAAGCCCACCTCATTTCCCTCCACCCCTGTCCCAGCCGCAAGGCGGGCAGGGGTTTCGAGCGCCGCCCGCTCCCCCCACCAACCTGCTGCCCCCACCGGCCCGCGCCCCCACCGGCCCGCACGCACCCGCCGGGCCGCCACCTCCCCGGCACCACCCGCGTCCGCCGCGCGCACGGGCCTCCCCTACCATCACCCATGGCCTGCTCAGGATCCTGCTGCCCCGGACCCTCCATGCCCAGCCAACGCGAATTCCGCGATGCCGACGAAGGACCGCAGGAGTCCGACCTCCAGCGCTTCGGAGGCGAAACCAGGCCCTGCCCCAAGTGCGGCGCCGAGATCTACGACGAGGCCGAGTGGTGCCACAAGTGCGGCCACGTCCTCTCCGAAACCACCGACCACAAGGTCCCTGCGTGGGTGATCGCCGGCGCCATCGCCCTCTCCGTCGCCATCGCGATGCTCATCATCTTCCGCTGACATCTTCCGGCCGGGCGAACATGGGAAACGCCCCGCCCCAACCCTCCGATTGGAGCCGCCCGATGAACCCGACTCGACCGCTGCGCACCGCCACACTCCTGCTCGCCGCCGCGCTGGGCGCCGGCGCCTCCGCCCAGGCCGCTCACCAGCCGGCCGCCAAGCCCGCGACCGCCGCGACCACCGCCGCCGCGAGCATCGACGAGTTCCTCAAGATCCGCACGCCCTCCAAGCCCACCATCCTCCCCGACGGCACCCTCTACAGCGTCGACTGGCCCGACGGCATCAACCAGCTCTACCGCTCCAAGTCCGGCAAGGCCGACGCCGCCGCCGGCGGCATGGAACGCCTCAGCAACTTCAAGGACGGCATCTCGAACTACACCGTCTCCCCCGACGGCAAACGCATCCTCCTCACCGCCGGCGTCGGCGGAAACGAGAACACCCAGATCTACCTCCTGGGCGCCGACAACGCCGCCGTCCCCCTCACCGACAACCCCAAGGCCCAGTACGGCATCAACCGCTGGCTCGACGACTCCTCCGGCTTCTACTTCACCGCCAACGACGCCAGCCCCAACGACTTCTACATCTACCGCTACGACTTCGGCCCCGACTCCCAGACCGGCAAGATCACCAAGGTCCTGGGCAAGGAGGGCACCTGGTCCCTCCAGGACGCCACCCGCGACGGCAAGACCCTCTTCGTCCAGCACACCGTCAGCTCCTCCGACACCTCCGTCTTCCAGCTCGACACCGCCACCGGCGAACTCAAGCGCCTCGCCATCGACATCCCCGGCGTCCCCGCCGGCGCCACCAGCGCCGACGACGCCGTCGGCCTCATGCCCGACCAGACCAAGCTCCTCATGATCTCCGATGTCATCGACGGCCGCCGGCAGCTGTTCGTCAAGGATCTGGCCTCCGGCGCTGTCTCCCAGCCCATCGACCGCCTCTCCAGGTTCGAGCTCGACGGCGCCGAGATCAGCCCCCAGCGCGACATGCTCGCCCTCTCCACCAACGAGGACGGCTACGGCGTGCTCTACCTCTTCAAGCTCCCCGAGCTCAACCAGATCGCCCTCCCGCCCATCGAGAAGGGCGTCGTCGCCCTTGGCGACCTCCGCGACCGCACCCTCACCTGGACCCTCAGCAACGCCCGCTCCGCCGGCGTCTCCTACTGCTACACCGTCCCCGCCGATGCCGCCGGCAAGGCCCGCGTGCAGGCCCGCCAGCTCACCTTCACCGACACCCGCGGCATCGACCTCAAGAACTTCCCACTCCCCGAGCTCGTCAAGTACAAGAGCTTCGACGGCGTCGAGATCCCCGCCTTCGTCTTCACGCCGCCCTCCGCCAGGCCCGGCCAGCCCGTCCCCTTCGTGCTCAACTACCACGGCGGACCCGAGAGCCAGTCACGCCCCCAGTTCAGCGCCGTCATCCAGTACATGGTCTCCAGGGGATACGGCGTCATGCTCCCCAACGTCCGCGGATCCTCCGGCTACGGACGCTCCTTCCTCATGATGGACGACTACAAGAAACGCTGGGACTCGGTCAAGGACGGGGTCGCCGCCGCCCGCTGGCTCATCGACCAGGGCTGGGCCCGACCCGGCAAGATCGCCACCTACGGCGGCTCCTACGGAGGCTTCATGTCCGTCGCCTGCCTCGTCGAGGATGACCTCTCCGGCAAGCCCGTCTTCGGCGCCGGCATCGACATCGTCGGCATCGTCAACATGAAGACCTTCCTCGAGAAGACCAGCGGCTACCGCCAGAAACTCCGCGAGGCCGAGTACGGGCCCCTCTCCGACCCCGACTTCCTCACCTCCATCTCCTCCATCCACAAGATCGACCACATCCGCGTCCCCATGATGATCGCACACGGTCTCAACGATCCCCGCGTCCCCGTCGCCGAGGCCATGCAGCTCGCCGTCGCCCTCCAGAAGCGCGGCGATGATCCCGAACTCATCTTCTGCCCCGACGAGGGCCACGGCTTTGCCAAGCTCGACAACCGCCTGCTCTTCTACGACCGCATGGTCAAGTTCCTCGACAAGCACATCAAGTAGAGACCCCCGGGCACCGGCCCGGGCCTTCACTCCAACGCCCCCCCAAAAACACAAAGACCCCCGGCGCCCGCCGGGGGTCTTTTCACATGCTCGCCAACGCGCCTACTTCGGCGGCTCCGCGGCCGTCTGCGGCGATTCCTTCTCCGCCGGCGTCATCGCCTTCTCCTCGGGCTTGGGCTCAACCTCCCCGCGCATCGCCCGGGCCCGCTCCATCAGCCCCGCCTCGAAGTCCTTCGCATCCATCGTGCTCTCGACCGACGGCTGGAGCACGAAGTGCCACTTCACGTTCGTCTCGATCTCGAACGGCATCGCCATCGCGATCAGGTCCAGCGGCGGTATCTCGTAGATCGGCACATCCGCCCGGGCCTTGGTCCGCAGCGGCTCGTACCCCTCCAGCTCCACCCGCACGTCGTACGTCCCGTAGTACGTAAAGTCCGCCTCAAGCGGCGTGCGCCCCAGTTCCACATCGTTCGCGTACACCAGCGCCCCCGGCGGCTCGGTCGTGATCGACACCCGCCGCTCCAGGCAGCCCCCGCTCAGCGCGGCGAGCACCAGGCACCCCGCACCCACCACCGCCCTTGCCATCGCGCCCGCACCGTTCATGCCACCACTGTACCAGCCGGCCGGCCGCGGCGGCAACCCGCACGCCCCTCCCGCGCCCCGCCCGGTGCACCCCCCCTCACATCCGCCCGCAAGCACGCTCATCCCGCACCATCGAATTCACTTCCGCGAACGACACCACCTCCTCGAACCCCGCGAAACTCCCCTCCCCCGCGATCTTGCTCGCCGCCCGCAAAAACCCCGCCCACGCCGCCCGCGCCAGCGCCGAACCCACGCTCACCCGCCTCACACCCAGCCCCGCCAGGTCCGAAACCGTCAGCCCCGTATTCCACCCCATCAGCACGTTCACCGGCCGCGGCCTCACCGCCGACACGATTGCCGCGATCTCCTCGCGCTTCTTCACCCCCGGCGCAAACAGCACATCCGCCCCCGCGCTCGCGTACGCCTCCAGCCTCCTGATCGACTCCGCCAGCGGATCAGGGTGCCCCACCAGGAAACACTCCGCTCGCCCCGTCAGCACCACGCCCGCCCCGCTCGCATCGATCGCCGCCCGCGCCGCCCTCAACCTGTCCACCGCCTCTTCCAGCTCGTACAACGGCTCATCGGCATCCCCCGTCGCATCCTCGATCGACAGCCCCGCCACACCCAACTCCACGCACATCCGCACGCTCTCACCCACACCCGCCGCATCCACCGCGTACCCCGACTGAAAATCCGCGTTCATCGGCAGATCGGTTGCCGCCACCAGCTCCCCGACATGCGTGAGCACCATCTCACGCGTCAATGCCGTCGCCGAATCCGGTAATCCCCTGGTAAACGCAAACCCCGCACTCGTGCTCGCCAACGCCTTGAACCCCATCTTCCCCAGCGCCCGCGCCGTCCCGATGTCCCACGGGTTGGGCATCACAAAGCACCCACGCTCGTGCAGCCGACCGAACGCCTCCCGCCGCGCCGCGAATCCCGGTTGTGACATGCCCTCAGTCTACATCCCCCACGAACCCCCACAAATCCGCACGAATCCGCATCCCCCCGCCCGCCGATTGCTCTCCCCGAATTGCGTAACTTCCCCTGCAAGCTTTCCCTCCCCTCTGGCAAGTCTGTACAGAACCGGCAGGTAACCACAGAAGGAGAATTGAACATGCTTGCATCCAGAATCGTCCGCTCCCACGTCCACCTCATCTCGCTCGCGATCCTGGCCACGGCCGCGCCGCTGGCCACCGCCGAGACCATCACGCTCCGCAGCGGACAGGTCGGCGGCTTCCCGGGCCTCCCCACCCAGCTCGACGACACCATCACCTTCGGCAACACCGTGCCGACCGGCCCGCTCAGCGCCAACCCCTTCACCGCAGCCGACTTCAACGCGACCACCGCCAACCAGGCCGTGCTCGTCAACCCCTACGGCGCCTGGGCCTCCTCGCTCCCCTTCGACCCCCAGGCCCGCTGGATCGGCACCGGCCTCTACAACGCCGACCCCTTCTATCCCAACCTCGGACTGGTCTCCTCCACCCTCTACCGCGTCCCCTTCAACGTCTCCACCACCGGCATCACCAGCGCCTTCATCTCGATCGCCTGGGCCTGCGACGACACCCTCGGCGACCAGGCCTACGGCGGCGCCAACCCCTTCGGCGCCTACCTCCGTGATCCCTCCGGCAACGTCACCGCCCTCTCCGCCGTCACCGGCGGCAACTACGGCGCCCAGACCCTCGCCATCAACCTCAACATCACCAGCGCCATCGGCACCGGCGCCAACGAACTCTTCATGTACCAGCGCGACCAGGGCTCCGGCATCTCGGGCCTCATCTTCGGCGCTGAGATCCGCGTCACCCCCGCGCCCGGCTCGGCCGCCCTGCTCGCCATCGGATCCCTCACCGCTCTTCGTCGTCGCCGCTGATCTCAACCCACATCCCGCTCCACATCCGGCACCGGCCTGCTCCACGAGCAGGCCGGTGCTCTTTATGCATCCGCCCGCACCACAACTACCCCATCTCCCGTCACAGACGTCCCGCCCGTGTCCACCCCTTCAACTACCCCATCTCGTGGCACGGGCGTCCCGCCTGTGTCTACCTCCTCTACCTCTTCCCTCCCCCAGCAGCCCCGCTGCCCACCCCGCCCCCGTGCCTTTTTCCCCTTCCCACTACCAATCTCCCCCCGTTCCCGGTACAACATCCCCATGAACCGCCTCGCCATCGCCGCCCTCGCCCTCCTCCTCGCCGCCCCCGCCCACGCCCAGGTCGCCAAGCTCGGCGCCATGGGCGACAGCCTCACCGACGAGTACGCCGAGGAAACCTACAGCTACGCCCACAACTGGCTCGAGCAGATCCAGGCCTTCCGCGCCGTCGACGTCGGACCCACCGCCGCCCAGGCCGGACAATCCGGCGGCACCTGGGGCGAGCCCCGCCGCAAGTTCTTCAAGTACAACTGGGCCCGCTCGGGCGCCACCACCGCCTCGGTCATCTCCGGCGGGCAGCACACCGGCCTGGCCGCCCAGTACGCCTCCGACGGCGTCACCCACGCCGTCCTGCTCATCGGCGCCAACGACTTCTCACCCACCACCAGCGCCTTCTTCAACATCTACAACGGACTCTGGTCCCAGTCCACCATCAACAACTACATCAACGGCCGGCTCGCCAACATGAACACCATCATCAACGCCATCACCCCCTCGGGCATCAAGCTCGGGGTCGCCAACTTCGTCGACTACTCCGTCGCCCCCGTCACACGCTCCATCTACACCGACCCCGCCAAACGCGAACGCGTCTCGGCCGTCATCCGCCAGGTCAACGCCGGGATCGCCGACATCTGCCGCACCAAACACCTTCCCCTCGTCGATGTCAACGGACTGGGCGTCGCCATCTTCGGCACCAACGCCTCCCTCCATCCCTTCCTCCACCTCGGCGGACAGAACATCGACCTCAACGCCAAGGACACCACCACCAACTCCAACAAGCTCGCCGGCTTCGTCGACGACGGCGCCCACCCCCACACCACCCTCCAGGGCGTCTTCTCCAACCTCATGATGACCTGCGCCAACATCGCCTGGAACGCCGGCTACGCCACCTTCTCCGAGCAGGAAATCCTCGCCCACGCCGGGCTCCCCTACATCGGCCCCGACCAGCTCCCCGCCCAGCTCGGCGACTACGCCCAGTACATCACCAACTACGCCTGCCTCGCCGACTTCGACAAGTCCGGCTTCGTCGACTTCGAAGACTACAACAGCTTCGTCCAGGCCTTCGAACTCGGCACCGATGCCGCCGACTACGACGGCTCGGGCTTCGTCGACATCGAAGACTTCACCGCCTTCGTCCAGGAGTTCCAGGTCGGCTGCTGAACCAGTCCCGTCACTGTTCACTGGTCCCTGGTCATTGGTCCCCGATCACCGCCCTCTCCCATGCGCCCGCTGCGCCCCGCCATCTCCCTCCTCTGCACGCTCGCCGCCTCTTCCCACGCCCAGCTCACCACCCTCGGCGCCATGGGCGATTCCCTCACCGACGAGTACGCCGAAGAGTCCTACAGCTACGCCCACAACTGGCTCGAGCAGCTCCACACCTTCCGCAACATCGACCTCGGACCCACCGCCGCCGATCAACCCAACGGCACCTGGGGCGAGCCCCGCCGCCGCTTCTTCGAGTACAACTGGGCCCGCGCCGGCGCCAGCACCGTCGCCGTCATCACCGGCGGCCAGGCCGCCGGGCTCGCCTCGCAATACTCCTCCGGCGTCACCCACGCCGTCCTCCTCGTCGGCTCCAACGACTTTGCCCCCAATTCCACCGCCTTCACCAACATCTACAACAACACCTGGACCCAGGCCCAGATCGACAACTACATCGCCACGCGCCTCTCCAACATGGCCACCATCATCAACACCGCCACCGCCAGCGGCACCCGGCTCGCCGTCTCCACCTTCCTCGACTACTCGATCGCCCTCTCCGCCCGCAAGCAGTACCCCGACCCCATCAAACGCGAACGCGTCTCGGCCGTCGTCCGCCGCGTCAACCTCGGCATCCGCGACCTCTGCCGCGCCCGCAGGCTTCCCCTCGTCGACATCTACGGCATCTTCTCCGCGATCTTCGGCACCAACGACAACATTCACGACACGCTCCGTATCGGCGGCCAGACCATCTCCCTCAACGTCGCGGACTCCCCCACCAACTCCAACCCGCTCGCCGGCCTCTGCCACGACGGCGTCCACCCCCACACCACCCTCCAGGCCATCTTCGCCAACTACTTCATCACCGCCGCGAACATCGCCTGGAACGCACAGATCCCAACCTTCACCGAGCAGGAAATCCTCCAGCACGCCGGCCTCCCCTACCTCGGCCCCGACCAGCTCCCCGACCAGCTCGGCGACTACGCAACGCTCATCACCAACTTCGCCTGCCCCGCCGACTTCGACAAGTCCGGCTTCGTCGATGTCGATGACTACATCGCCTTCATCCACGCCTTCGAGCAAGGTGATCCCACCGCCGACCTCAACGGCTCCGGCCAAGTCGACCTCGAAGACTTCAGCGCGTTCGTGCAGGAATTCGAAACCGGCTGCTGAACTCGCGCCCGCCACCACGCACGCATCCGAAATCTCCCCTGCACGCTGCACACTGCGCACTGCCAAATTTCAGATTTCAATTCTCGCCCCCCGAGCCCCGCAACCACCACCCGTGGCCGCAGGCCACACAGAAGACAGCCGGGGGCATCGCGAGCCGCCACGGCGAGCGCCGCCCCCGGTCCAGTCCGCACCCAACCAATCGACCCCGCCAGGGGTCGAACCCCACATCCAAACTCGCTCATCCCCCGACACTCTCCCATCACACGCCCTCATGTCCCCGATCTCAGATCTCAAATCTCAGATCCCCCCCCACGGCCGATTCAGCGGCCGTGCCCGCTCGTAGGCCATCGCTTCAGCGATGGTCAACGCGCCGGCAAACCCCCGAAAAAGCGCCCGGTCGCACACCCAGGCCGTTTCCAACGGGCTTCCCGTGCCCCGGCTTGAGCCGCCCACCACCCCACGCCGCCGATGCCAACACCCCCGTACGCGCCAGCGCCACTCCCCCAAAACGAAAAAACCCCGGCGCTATCGCCGGGGTCTCATGCATTTCACCAGTGCCAAGTGCCTTCTACTTGTCCTCTTCCTTAATCCCCATCCCACGCTTGTCCGGGCTCTTCGGACGCGCCGGCTTCACGTACGGATGGTCCTTGATCTCGCCCAACATCTCCCCGATCGCCGCATCCAGCTGCGGATCCCCACCATCCACCATCTTGGATGGATCATCCACAACCTCGATATCGGGATCCACGCCGTGGCCCTCGACCGTCCACGTGCCGTTGGTCTTGTAGATCCCGAAGTCCGGCACCGTCACCGAACCCCCATCGATCAGCCCCGGGTTCCCCGAGATCCCCACCAGCCCGCCCCAGGTCCGCATCCCGATCACCTTGCCGATCTTGTTGAGCTTGAACAGCCACGGGAACATGTCCCCGCCCGAGCCCGCCAGCCCGTTGATCAGCATGCACTTGGGGCCCTGGTGGCTGTCCGGCGGCCACACCCAGTCCTTGCCGTGCCGGCGAGCCCAGTAGCTCACCACCGGCCGGTTCAGCAGCTCGATGAACCGCGTCGGGATCTGCCCGCCGCCGTTCCAACGCTCGTCGATGATCAAGGCATCCATGTGCCGCTGCCCGTAGAACTGCCGGAACAGGTCGCTCTGCCCGTCCGTCCCCGTGTTGGGCACGTAGATGTACCCGACCTTCCCGCCGGACTTCTCTTCCACGTACTTGCGGTTGCGCTCGATCCACGCCCGGTACCGCAGGTTCCCATCCCCCGACATCGTCTTCACCAGCACGTCCCGCGTGTCGTGCCCCATCGACGGCGTCTTGCCGATCGTCAGCGTCACCACCTCGTCGGCGCGGTGACCGAACGCCGCCCACGGGTCCTGCGCCGGGTCCAGCTTCACGCCGTTGACCGCCAGCAGGAACTCGCCCTCCTTGACGTCCACCCCCGCCGTCTTGAGCGGGTTGCGTGCATCCGCATCCCACGCAGCGCCCTCGTAGAGCTTCGTGATCCGGTACGCCGTCCCCTCCTCGTTCTTCACCAGGTCAAAGTCGCACCCCAGCACGCCCGTCCCCACCGAGGGCTGGCCCTCCACGTCACCGGGCGCCCCCAGGTACGCGTGCCCGATGTTCAGCTCCGAGATCATCTCCGAGATCACGTAGTTCACATCCTCACGCGTCGCGCAGTCGTCGATCATCTTGCTGTAGTGGTCGTACACCGCCTTCCAGTCCATCCCGTGCATCGTCGGCTCGTAGAAGAAGTCGCGGTACAGCCGCCAGACGTCCAGCAGGATCTCACGCCACTCCTCGCGCGGGTTCACCGTCATCTGCATGTCGCCCGTCGGCACCGTGGTCGCCGAACCACCCCCCGCCGCCGCGTTCATCACCGTCAGCGACGCCCCACGCATCACCAGCAGCTTCTTCCCGTCCGCCGAGAGCGCAAAGCCCCCCGCGCCGCCCGTCACCGTCTTCTCCTCCCTCGCGTCGTCCTTCGGATCGAAGATCTTGATCGCCGGCGGCTCCTGCTGCCCGCGCGCACCGA
The DNA here is from genome assembly GCA_044221545.1 of Phycisphaerales bacterium. Taxonomy (GTDB): domain Bacteria; phylum Planctomycetota; class Phycisphaerae; order Phycisphaerales; family UBA1924; genus JAEUJB01. Next base: position 2,499 of record JBGAOZ010000006.1, on the reverse strand, counting down.
ACCGCGCGTACACCAGCTTGTTGTCGTCCGTCACCGCGATCCGCCCGAACGATCCCGGCGCGATCGGAAGCTGCCAGCTCCGCGCCTCCAGGCCCTCGGTCTCGATCTTCACTTCCTTCTTCTCGTCCTTCTTCTCATCCTTCTTCTCGTCCTTCTTCTCCTCCCCGCCGCCCGCCGCCGCGGACCTCCGCGCCGTCCACGAGCCCTTCTGGTCCCCCGCGCTCCACGAACCCGTGATCTCGCCGGACTTGATCGTCCCCGTCATCGTCACCACCGCGTCCCCGATCGCGATCGAGAACTGGATCGCCCCCGTCGCCTTGTCGTACGTGCCCGTCAACGCCCCGCTGCCCATCGCCGAGGTCACGTTCCCCGTCACCTTCCCGTCGTCGTGCAGCGTCAGCGTGATCTTGAACGGCACCCCGTCGGGCGGAACATCCCCGCCCGTCGCCTTGCCCTCCCACGTCCCGCTCACCCCGTCGTCGGCCTTCGCGGACGCATCCTTCTTCCCCTCGTCCTTCTTCTCGTCCTTCTTGTCCTCCTTCTTCAGCTCCTCCTCGTCGCTCTTGGGCAGCCACGGGTTCTTCACGTCCGCCCGCAGGGGCGCCATGTAGATGTTCTCCGTGCCCGCGTACACGAACGACAGGTCGATGTCCGAGTACGCCGGGCTGTTGATCGTCCGGTTCGACGTGAAGTACAGGAAATCACCCGCCCGGTCGAACGAGACCGACGAGTTGTTGAACATCGTCGCCACCACCTGCTTCTTCTCGCCGCTCTTGAGGTTGTACACCCACACCCCGTGGTTCGGGCTCCCCTCGTCCGATCTCGTGTACGCGATCCACCCCGAATCGCTCGACCACGACAGCGACGGAGGATCGCCCCACGGGTCCGTGTCCACGTCCTTGGTCTGACCCGTCTCCACGTCCGTCACGTGCAGGATCGCCGAGTTGTCCGTGAACGCGATCTGCTTGGAGTCCGGCGACCACACCGGGTTGTACTTGAACCCGGGCCCCATGCTCGTCAGCTTCCGTGCCTCACGCTTGGGCTCGGGCTTGACCTCCTCCTTCTTGGCCTCTTCCTTCTTGGCCTCCTCTTTCTTCTCCTCCCCCTTGCCCGCCTCGCCCTTCTTCTCGTCCTTCTTCTCTTCCGGCGGCTTGGCGTCCGTCGGCCGGATCCACAGCTCGTAGTCCCCCGACTCGTCGGAGAAATACGCGATCCACTTGTTGTCCGGGCTCCACGCCGGATCACGCTCGAACACCCCGTTGCTCCCCGTCAGGTTCCGCGTGATCCCCTCCTTCGCCGGCGCCGACCACAGGTCGCCCCGCGCCTCGATCGCCACACGCTTGCCCGCCGGGCTGATCGCCGCGCCCTGGATCAGCCGCGACGCATCCGCCGTCCGCACCCGCACCTGCGGCTTGTCCCCCGGCACCGTGATCTTCACCACACGGTCCTTGCGCGTGCCCAGGTCCAGCACCCGCATCTCCGCCCCCATCTGGAAGATGATCTCGCCCTTGCCGTCCGGCCCCGGACCGATCGACGGCCACCGGATGTCGTCGGACGTGTACGTCGTCAGCTGCTCCCGCTTCCCCTCGCCCAGGCTGTAGCTGTAGATGTTCAGCCGGTGCTCCGGGCCCATGTCCGAGAGGTAGTAGACCACGTCGCTCTTGCCGCCCGGCACCCACATCGGCAGCGTGTCCGTCCCTTCCCAGTCCGTGATCTTCTTGGCCGACTGGTTCCGCAGGCTGAACAGCCACAGGTCCGTCGCCATCCCGCCCCGGTACCTCTTCCACGTCCGCGTGTCCGTCACGTGCGGCGCATAGCACAGCCACTGACCGTCCGGGCTCACCGACCCGAACCCCGCGTACGGCACCGGCAGCTTCGCCGGAAGTCCACCCTCGGCCGGCACCGAGAAGATCTGCGTCTGCCTCGCCAGACCCGCGATCCCGTTGCTCAGGAACAGCAGCTTCCCGTCCGCCGTCCAGTCGCACAGCGTCTCGCCCGCCGGATGGTGCGTCACCCGCGTCGGCACCCCGCCGTCCACCGCGATCGTGTAGATGTCACGCGAGCCGTCGTAGTTCCCCATGAACGCGATCCGCTTCCCGTCCGGGCTGAACCGCGGGAATCCCTCCGCGCCCGGAGGGCTCGCCACCGGCTCGGCCAAACCGCCCTCCCGCGGCGCCACCCACAGGTTGTTCGCGTACATGAACACGATCTGCGTCGCGCTGATGTCAGGGAAACGCATCATCGTCCCCGCCGGCTGGTTCCCATCGGCCCCCAGCGCCCCCACCGACACCGCCATCCCCGCCAGGAACGCAAGCTCCGACGCCCGACGCACCACGTTGTTCGACATTGACATGCTCCAGAGAATTCCCACAGCCCCGCCGACCGCTATCCCCGCGCGCCAGGGCACACACTCAATCCAAGGGCCAACAGCGTACCCACTCCTCTCACCCCACGCCCAACCCCCACACCCCACACCCCCACACCCCCACACCCAACCCC